>NZ_JAQSDZ010000009.1 GCF_029946165.1 Methylotenera sp. | reverse complement strand
GTAAGCGGTAAGCCTGCGGCGTTCTTCCCTTGCGCGAGGCTGCTCCCCAGAATGCCTGCATCGACAACGACAGCAAGGCGAACGAAGTGGAACAGCAAGGAAGAAGACAGCATCTGGGGGAGGCGAAGTGGCGCGAGCTGCTGAGTCGGTTTGATGCAGGCAGCGAGACGGTCGAGGTATTTTGCAAACGCGAGGGCGTGACCAAGAGTTCGTTTCAGCGCTGGCGATCACGCGTGGCTGCTGGCGCACCGCTTGGCAAAGCAGCCCAGCGGACGCAACAGCCCATGCAACAAGCGGGCTTCGTTGATCTGGGCATGCTGAGCCTGCCTTCGGCAAGCACGGGTCGCGTGGAGCTCACACTGGATCTGGGCGGCGGTGTGACCTTGCGGGTGGCGCGTGGCTGATGTTCTTTCCCGACGCTCACCTTCGCGTGTGGCTCTATGGCGAGCCGGTGGACATGAGGAAGTCCTTCGACGGCCTGTACGCGCTGGCGCGCAATGGTCTGAAGCAGGACCCGCTGCAAGGCGCGCTCTTTGCCTTCGTCAATCGCCGAGGCACGCAGATCAAGGTGCTGTACTTCGACCGCAGCGGCTGGTGCGTCTGGGCCAAGCGGCTGGAGGCTGGGCGATTCATCGGCGACTGGCGTGGCTTGAGGCACCGCGAGATGGACTGCACAGGCCTCAAACTCCTGCTCGAAGGCATCGAGATCAAGCGCCAGCGCAAACGCTATCGGGTGATGCCGCAGGGCACATGAGACCGCACAGCCAGGACAATAGGCCCATGCGCAGCGCCACCTTGCATCCCACGTCCACCGACACCCCCGAGGTGATCGTGCTGCGAGGCCAGGTGGCCGAACTCAAGCGCCAGCTCGAATGGTTCAAGCGCCAGTTGTTCGGTCGCAAGAGCGAGCGCTTTGTGCCCACCCCGGATCCGCAGCAGATGCACCTTGGCCAGTTGCTGGGCGAAGAGTTGCCCGCGCCGACTGATGCACCCAACACACCCGAGGCGGGCCAGCGCGTGCCCGCACACACGCGCCGCAAGCCGCGCAGCGACATGGCCGACGATGGGGGCTGCGCCTCGTTCTTTGATGCAGCGAAGGTGCCGGTTCAGACCATCGTCGTGGCCAACCCCGAGACACAGGGCCTGTCGCCGGACCAATACGAAGTCATCGGCGAGAAGACCAGCCTTCGGCTGGCGCAGCGCCCGGGCAGCTATGTGGTGCTCAAGTACGTGCGCTCGGTGATCAAGCGCCGCGACACCCAGACGCTGCACTGCGCACCAGCGCCGATGGGGGTCATCGAGGGCAGCCGCGCCGACGTGAGCTTCATCGTGGGCTTGATGGTGGACAAATTTTGCTGGCACCTGCCGCTTTACCGTCAGCACCAACGCCTCATGGATGCAGGCTTCACGCTCAGCCGACCATGGCTGACACAGCTCGTGCAACAAGGCGTCGCGCTGCTGGAGCCGGTCTACAACGCGCTGCTGGCTTCGGTGCTGGCCAGTCGGGTCAAGGCGATGGACGAGACGCCGATCAAGGCTGGACGATCGGGGCCAGGCAAGATGAAGGGAACCTACTTCTGGCCGATCTACGGTGAGCAGGACGAGGTGTGCTTCCCGCACTTCGAATCACGCAGGCACGAGCACGTGCAGCAGGCGCTGGGCCTTGACGTCATCAAAGGCGGCGTGCTGCTCACGGACGGCTACGCTGCCTACGAACGCTATGCGCGCAAGAGCGGCATCACCCATGCTCAATGCTGGACCCACGCGAGACGGGGCTTCTTCGAGGCACAGGACGCCGAACCCCAGGCTGCCGCCGAAGCGCTGCAGCGGATCGGCGCGCTGTACGAAATCGAGGAGGAGATCCGGCGCAAGGCGCTCACGGGCCAGGCCAAGCGGCAGCACCGCCAGGCTCACAGCAAGCCGCACGTGGACAGCTTCTTCGCTTGGGTGGCACAGCAGTTCGAGCGCCAGGGGCTGTTGCCCAGCAATCCGTTCACGAAGGCGCTGGCCTACGTGCGCGAGCGTCGGGCGGGACTGGAGGTCTTCCTGGCAGACGCCGATGTCCCCATGGACACCAACCACCTTGAACGCGCGTTGCGTGCGATTCCAATGGGGCGGTCCAATTGGTTGTTCTGCTGGACGGAACTCGGCGCCAGGCACGTGGGCATCGTACAGAGCCTGATCGTCACCTGTCGCTTGCACGCCATCGATCCCTACACCTACTTCGTAGATGTGCTGCAGCGCGTGGGGCAACACCCGGCCGCGCGCGTGAGCGAGTTGACACCACGGATGTGGAAGCAGCACTTCGCGCAGGCGCCATTGCGTTCGGACCTGCATGCCTTTGCTGGGAGCGCGCACGACGCGTCCCCATCTGCGGCATGAAGCGCATGACGTACATCACGCAGGCCATCCTCGCGGAGGCGGTCATCGCGCTGCAGGGCATGGGGGCGCAGGAGCAGTTGCAACTTGCAGACGAGATCTTCGCTCGTCAGCCGAATATGCTGGGTTCGGTGATCGTGCTCAGGCGTTTGGGTGCCAGCGATGCGCAGATCGGTGTGGCGGTGCACGTGCTGCTCGTGAGCTGGTTGGCAATGAAGCGTTGTGAGGCAAAGGACGCCCTGAAGTGGCCGGTGATCTCAGAGGACCTCCAGGACCAATGCTTGCAGCGCCTGACGGCACGTGTGCGCTTCACCGAGGGCATGCCTGTCGAACTGCAGCGTCAGGCCGCGCAGCAGTACACCGACACGCAAGGTGAGCGGTATTTGCTGGCCTATGTTCACGGTCACTTGCGCGACCAAGGCTTGCTGGACATCAAAAGCGAGGCGGAGAAATACGTGCTTCTATGCGCGCTCAATCTCGTAGAGTGCATCGCCAGTTCAAGGCCAAAAACACGGCGGTAAACCGTCTGGCAAGGACGTCGGCGAGTTACCGCTTAC
>NZ_JAQSDZ010000008.1 GCF_029946165.1 Methylotenera sp. | reverse complement strand
CAAACTACTACTCACTACGTTGTTCTGTCAGCGAGGTGCGCATTCTACAGGGGTTACCCAAATGGTCAAGCCAGAAGCACCACTGTTACAAAATAATTACATTTGCAAACTTACGCTTACCAACTTGCGCCACTACTGTTAACCCTTTGGACAATTGTAAGTTTCTATCTGTCACTTTATCGCTATTTAATTTCACGCCACCTTGCTCAATGGCACGATAGGCTTCTGAGGTGCTTTCTACCAAACCAGCAAGTTTTAACAACTGCGCGATGCCAACATTTTCACCTTCTATGTGAATGCTAACTTCTGGCACGTCATCCGGAATACCGCCCTTGGCGCGCGTTTGAAAATCAGCTAAGGCTTTTTCTGCATCTGCTTGACTATGGAAGCGCGCAACGATTTCTTGTGCGAAACCTACTTTAATATTGCGTGGGTTTTCACCTGCAGCCACTTGAACTTTCCATTTTGCAATAGTTTCTAAAGTCTCAAATGAAAGTAGCTCTATATAACGCCACATCAATTCGTCTGATATAGACATGATTTTAGCGAAGATAACTTCGGGCGCTTCGGCGATACCTATATAGTTGCCAAGTGACTTGGACATTTTATTGATGCCATCTAAGCCTTCCAACAAAGGCATGGTGAGCACGCATTGTTGAGACATACCCGCTTGTTTTTGTAATTCACGCCCCATTAGTAGGTTGAATTTTTGGTCGGTGCCGCCTAGCTCAACATCTGCTTTAAGTGCAACGGAGTCATACCCTTGCAAAAGCGGGTAAATAAATTCATGGATGGCGATTGGCAGATTACTTTTAAAACGTTTAGTAAAGTCATCACGTTCCAACATACGTGCTACGGTGTGACTAGCGGCAAGTTTCAACATACCTGCTGCACCTAGCTCATTGAGCCATTTAGAGTTAAAAACCACTTCGGTTTGCTCTGGTTTAAGTATCTTAAATACTTGCGCGGCGTATGACTTAGCATTCTCTTGCACTTGCTCTGCGGTTAACGGTGGGCGCGTAGTACTCTTGCCAGTAGGATCGCCTATCATGCCAGTGAAGTCGCCAATCAAGAATAAGACTTGATGACCAAGCTCTTGAAACTGACGTAGCTTATTAATGAGTACGGTATGCCCCAAATGCAAGTCAGGCGCCGTAGGGTCAAAACCTGCTTTAATTCTAAGCGGCTGACCTTTTTTTAGCTTTTCTATTAGCTCAGCTTCTATTAACAACTCATCTGCACCACGTTTAATAACGGCCAGCTGTTTTTTAATATCTGCACTTACGTTGTCTATAGTCACTTAAATTACATCCTTAATCTTTACTGTAAGCGATTAACATTTACAGTTTATTTACTTGTTCTAATTGAGTTTTCTGTTATTATCCAAAACCGTATCAACTCTTTTAGAGGGCAGCCCGTGGATATTAACGAGCCTAATCAACATCACGCTGAATTTGATTATTCAACTAAACAGAATTTAATACCAGCTTATGAGCAAAGCGCTATTTTAGCGCAAATCGCCAATAAAGCTGAGCGCAAGCTTAAATTGCGATGGATTCTAGCTATTTCTAGCCTACCTTTATTTGGCATTTACGCTGCTTTTGGTATTGCGCCACAAACGATGACCAGCACTATCGCGACAGCTACCGTCGTTGAAGAGATTACGCTGCCTGATGCAGCAAGCACTCAAGCAAATATTGCTGAACAACATTTTTGGTATAAAGATCACGTACGCCGCGATGATACATTGAACAACCTATTGTCTCGCCTAAACGTTCATAACCTAGATGCAATTAACTTTATACGTAGCGATGCTGTTGCCAGCGAAATCACCTCTGCATTAAAACCTAGCCATAACATGAAAGCACAAACGGACGGCGATGGTAATTTGATTTCTTTGGAGTATCAATTAGATACCGATCAATTCATTAATGTTACACAAACGGCTTCAGGCTATAGCGCAAGCAAAGTAACCCACAAGCTAGAAAGTCGCCCAATCTTAAAATCGGCAAAAATCAGAAGCTCCTTGTTTGGTGCAACTGATGACGCCAATATTCCTGATGACGTTGCCATTCAGGTGGCTGAAATGTTTGAAAGCCAAATTGACTTTAATAAAGACTTGCGTCGTGGCGACCAATTCAATGTGATTTACGAGGGTAGTTATGACGAAGGTGAGTTGGTAAAAACAGGTGAAGTGCTAGCTGCTGAATTTGTGAACAATGGTAAGACTTACCAAGCTGTTGGTTACCGCGATGCTTCAGGTGAAATGCAATATTACACACCCGATGGCAAAAGTCTGCATAAATCGTTTTTACGTTCACCGTTAGAATTTACGCGTGTCAGTTCAAGCTTTAGCACTGGTCGCTTCCACCCAATTTTGCAGCGCCTAAAAGCACATCAAGGCGTAGATTTAGCTGCGCCCTCGGGCACTCGAGTTAAAGCATCTGGGGAGGCTGTTGTTGACTTTGTCGGTCAAAAAGGTGGCTATGGAAATGTAATTGTACTCAAGCATGAAAATGGCGTCCGTACAGTATATGGTCATTTGTCGCGCTTTGCTGATGGTTTACATAGAGGTAGAAAAGTTGTACAAGGTGATGTGATTGGCTTTGTAGGCATGACAGGCTTAGCCACTGGACCGCACTTACATTATGAGTTTATGGTCAATGGCGAACATAGAGACCCGATGACAGTGGCTTTACCTAAGGCTGACCCAATTACAGGTCAGAATAAAATAGCATTTGATGCCATTAGCCACGACTTAACTGCGCAAATAGGTTTGCTAGGAAACAGTAATATTGCCGCATTAGAATAATCAATATTTAGAAAACTTTCTCAAAATATCATGGCTGGCGCACTTTTCATCGGGCTGATGTCTGGCACCAGCCTTGATGGTGTAGATGTTGCGTTAGTCGAATTTGGCAACCCTCAGCAGCCCAATGTGTTGCAAACTCACTTTTTAGCCTACCCGCCTGAACTTCGTACGCAAATTTTAGCGCTGCAGCACCCTACAAAAAATGAATTAGAAACTACCGCGATACTGGCGAATAAATTGGCTATGCTATATGCAGATGCGGTCAATCAATTGTTAACTATCGCAACACTCTCTCCCGATAAGATTACGGCTATTGGCTGTCATGGACAAACCATTCGACACAGACCTGAGCTGGGGTTTACCCTACAAATTGGCAATCCAGCGCTACTAGCGGAGCTAACAGGTATCACTGTAGTAGCAGACTTTAGAAGCCGAGACATTGCTGCTGGCGGCCAAGGTGCGCCATTGGTGCCGGCTTTTCACCAAGCAATATTTGCCCATCCTCAACTCAATCGCGCTGTGATTAATATCGGCGGTATTGCCAATATCACCTATCTTGCCAGCAACAGCGATTTAATCGGCTTTGATTCTGGCCCAGGCAATATGCTGCTTGATGCATGGATTAAGCAGCATAAAAACTTAAACTATGATGCCAATGGCGCATGGGCCCGTACTGGAAAGCTTATCGCCCCGTTATTATCAGCCATGCTCGCAGAGCCTTACCTTGCATTAATGCCACCTAAAAGTACAGGGCGTGATTTGTTCAATGATGCATGGCTCGCTGAGCATTTGGTAGATAACCACTATGCCCCTGAAGATGTTGCATTTACTTTAGTCTCGTTTACCGCACACACTATACATCAAGCACTTCTACAGCACTGTCTCGGCGTTGATGAGGTTTATGTATGCGGTGGCGGTGCGCACAACACATTGTTAATGCAGCAATTACAAAGTTTATTGGGTGAAATTAAAATAGAAACTACCAATCAACTTGGCATCGGAATCGACTGGGTCGAAGCGATTGCCTTCGCTTGGTTAGCTAAACTCTGTTTGAACCAACAAACAGCCAGCTTACCAGAGGTGACTGGCGCAAAAGGCGCGCGGATATTAGGTGCCATCTATCAACGCTAATATAAGCTACAAGATTTAACTAGCACCAATCTTCTTGAGATTTAGCTTGGTTTGATTAAGCAATTATGCAACTCTATAAAGTATAATTAATTTAAATCTAGAATAAACTACAAGGCACGCAAACATGACCAAAGCAACAAAAGCCACCCTTACATTTGATAATGGTGCCCCCCCTATAGAACTGCCAATTCTGTCCGGCACCCTTGGTAACGATGTTATCGATATTCGCAGCTTAGGCAAACACGGTGTATTTACTTACGATCCTGGCTTTTTGTCTACCGCCGCCTGCAACTCAAACATTACCTTTATTGATGGCGAAGAAGGTCTACTTTACTATCGCGGCTATCCGATTGAACAGTTAGCCGAACATTGCAACTTCATGGAAGTTTCGTATCTATTACTACACGGCGAACTTCCAAATACTACGCAAACAAAAGAGTTTACTGACACAATCAGTGGCAGCACTATGCTGCATGATCAGCTAAGTAATATCTTCCGTGGTTTTAGACGTGATGCTCACCCAATGGCAGTAATGGTAGGGGTGGTAGGTTCTCTCTCCGCCTTCTATTTTGATGCAATGGATATTCGTGACGCAAAACATCGCGAGATTTCTGCACATCGCTTATTAGCAAAAGTGCCAACGATTGCGGCTTGGAGTTACAAATATAACCTTGGTCAGCCGTTTATGTATCCGCAAAATCATCTTAACTATGCTGAAAACTTCATGCATATGATGTTTGCAACACCCTGCGAAACCTATGTCCCTAACCCTGTGCTAGCCAAAGCGTTTGAGCGTATTTTAATTTTGCATGCTGACCATGAGCAAAATGCATCTACTTCAACAGTAAGGTTGGTTGGCTCAAGCGGCGCAAACCCATTCGCCTGCATATCTGCGGGCATTGCCTCGCTATGGGGCCCAGCTCATGGCGGCGCAAACGAAGCCACACTCAAAATGCTAGAGGAAATTGGCGATGTTTCACGCATAGGCGAGTTCATTAAACGGGCTAAAGATAAAACTGACACCTTCCGCCTAATGGGTTTTGGACATCGTGTTTATCGCAATATGGACCCACGCGCAAAAATTATGCGTACCACGTGCCATGAAGTGCTGGATGAGCTTGGCTTGCACGACGACCCAATGTTCAAACTGGCGATGGAGCTTGAAAAAATTGCACTCGAAGATGAATACTTCGTTTCACGCAAACTTTATCCAAATGTAGACTTCTATAGCGGTATTGTGATGCGTGCGATGGGAATTCCTAACTCTATGTTCACTGCGATTTTTGCTTTAGCCAGAACCGCAGGCTGGATCGCACAATGGTCTGAGATGATCTCTGATGATGAGCACAAAATCGGCAGACCGCGTCAACTCTACAAAGGAAGTTTACGTAGAGATTTAGCCCCTATGGACAAACGTTAATCCACGCTTTGACATGGCGACTAAAAGCAAACATCTGTAGTAGCTATGTCTAAACTAAATTGAACCTTTAATTTTCTTTAACTATCCTATATTGCATGTTAAAACGTTTTTCACATATTGCTGTTTACCTGCTACTGGCGTTAATGCCATTACAGAGCATAGCTGCAGCAAACATGCTTATATGTAATAGCATGATGACTATGAATAAAGTCAGTGAGCAATCGCAAATGATGCCGTGCCATGAACATATGAATAGCACAGCTTCAAATAATATAAATCAAAAACATGACAGCGATGCCAGCAGTAAATATAAAGATGCTTGCAAAGCCAACTGCGCTCATTGCGCTAGCATGTGTGCAATGGCTGCATTGCCTAGCCATTTGGAATCTACCGCTTTAGAAACCTCATCACAGACGTTTAGTTTAGCCTACCAATCTTACGCTTCAATCACCCTCCCCAACCTGCAACGCCCACCTATACGACTTTCTTAATTTAAGCCTTGTCACGCCTGTAACATTTAAACAGGCGTGATTTTGTAGCTATTCATTAAGAAAGGATATCCATGTTTATCAAACCATTAAGCGTAACAATGTCTTGCTTAGCATTATTGCTAAGCCATCAATACGCCACCGCTGGGCCTATGGGATTTAGTGGATCCGCCATGACCATGGGCGATTTCAACAATAACTGGCAAGAAATGTTTATCAACTACGCCATAACACCGCGCGATGCATTTGGTGTGAGTGCAACCTATATGCGCGCTGATGACAAAACCAAAACTCGCACTTTAGAAGAAGTCACCTACACGCGCTTGCTCACTCGTTGGAATATGCCGCATGCACAAGCCAACTTATGGTTTATGGGTGGGATTGGCGCCTTACAAGGTGAGGACAAACAAGCAGGGAAAGACCAGCGTTTTGACAAAATAATGGTCACGCCTGGTGTGCAGTTTGATTATGAAACCACGCGAATTTACTTTGCCGCAACATATAGACTATATCGTGCATCGGACATTAACCATGATTACAGTGCCGTACGTGCTGGCTTTTCTTTTTATGAAACTGAGTACGATAAAACCCAGCCTTGGTTCATTTTGGAAGCGCGCAATATGAACGGCTTATCTGAAAAAATTGAAATCACACCTATGTTGCGTTTCATTAACAAAAGTTTCTTTATTGAAGCTGGTGTGAATAACTCACGCGAACCACGATTTAACTTTATGTATATTTTTTAAAACTATTCACTACAACTATTTAAGGATTTTTATCATGAAAAAACTATTACTCACTTCACTAATTTTATCAACGCTATTAAGCAATGTCGCTTATGCTACACAAACCATCAAGGCCAATGTGAACGGCATGGTGTGTGCGTTCTGTGCACAAGGGATTGAGAGAAAAATGCGTGCACTCTCACAAACTAAAGATGTATATGTCAACTTGAAACAACGTGTTGTTGCAGTGGAGCTTAAAGACGGCCAAACCTTATCTAATGACACTGTAAAAGATTTGATTAAAGATGCGGGCTATGAAGTAACTTCTATCGAAGTCAGTGAGCATCCTATCACGCAGATTAAAGCTGGTTATGAACCCATAGAAAAGGAGAAAAAGTAAATGGCAGTAAATAGCACAGATGAAATGACCAGCCTCAAACAAACTAAAGCAGCCTCTGTATTATCACTATTTACTAGCGGCGGTACCTTAATATGCTGCGCACTGCCCGCTTTATTGGTAGGTATAGGTGCTGGTGCAGCAATGTCAACCTTGGTATCGAGCGTACCGCAGCTTGTTTGGTTTTCTGAACATAAACTCGGGGTATTTATTTTTGCGGCATTGATGTTAATTATCTCAGGCATCATGCAGTGGCGAGCAAGGAGCTTGCCTTGCCCAATTGATCCAGCATTAGCCGCAACTTGTATAGCAACACGTAAAACTTCGTTTAGAGTTTATGTGTTTTCGGTATTGATATTTCTAATAGGCGGATTCTTTGCATTTATTGCGCCGCTATTTCTGCAATAGATTTATTTAAGTAACAAAAAGCCAAGCTAACGCTTGGCTTTTTTGTTAAATACTAAAACTTATATTAAACTGAAAATGAAGATCCGCAACCGCAAGTCGTGGTTGCTTGTGGATTGCGAATAACAAATTGTGAGCCTTGCAAACTATCGGTGTAATCAATTTCAGCACCCATCAAATACTGTAGACTCATTGGATCAATTAATAAAGTCACAGAATCTTTTTGCACTTGTGTATCATCGTCATTCACTTCTTCTTCAAAGGTAAATCCGTATTGGAAGCCTGAACAGCCTCCGCCACTGACGAATACGCGTAGTTTAAGATCTGGAGAGCCCTCTTCTTCAATTAGCTCTTTCACTTTTTTTGCCGCATTGTCAGTAAACATTAATGGTGCGGGCATTTCACCTAAGTCTAAATTTTGTACATCAGTTACTGTATTCATTACGTACTCCTAAATTTCTTAATAAAATCATTGTGCTACGGTGTGGTAACAAGGTCAATCAATATTTAAAATCAATCTCAAATTGCACTGGCGTCTTGCACTTGCGCACTCTCACCTAAATAAACTAACTTACCTTCAATCACAGCACCCGTGTGCATTTCTAAGGATTTATAGTAAACGTCACCAGTAATATGCGCTTTGGCTTGCAGCTCAATAAACTGGGCTGCTCTTACTGGCCCAGTTACTTTGCCGTTGATTATAATCTTTGATGCGCTTACTGCACCTTCAATACTGCCATGCTCACTGAGTATGAGTGTGCTTGGGCTAGCAATTGGTTCATTAACCTTACCTCGAATCACACCATCAACACGCAACCCGCCAGAAAAATTAATGTCGCCTTCAATACGTGTATCAGCGCCAATAAGTGTATCTATGCTATTTTGAGTTCGATTGCTTTTTTTAAAAAACATTTAATTTCCTATTTTAATTCAATAGCTTGATTCTAACTAGCTAGTAGGTTTACTTTTTACCTAACATGTTTTTATAGAACAACAAATCTTCTTTAAGCTTGATGTTTTCATCATGCACAAGCTTAAGTTCTTCATTAAGATTTTTTTGCGAGGCTTGCTCAATCTTAATTTGCTGCTCTATTTGTATAATCTTGGTCTGAAAACCTTGGTTTTCAAGTATAGCTTGATTTAACTTTACAGTTAAATTTTCGCTTGCAGCAAATTGCCAATATGCCGCAACATAGCCTATAAAGACAAATAGCGCAGCCACCACCCACTGAAAATACCAAGGACGCTGGGAGCGCACAGCCACCTGTTTAGCGGTTAATCCAAAATGTCGGCGTATTCTTCTTCTGACTGGCTTCATTAGCTACTATGACAAAACTTATGGTAGAAGTGGCACAATTTCTAAGCCAGTATTTTCAGCTAGATTAAACATAATGTTCATATTCTGAATAGCCTGACCCGCAGCGCCCTTAACTAAATTGTCCTGCACTGCAATGATCGTTAAATAATCAGTACCTTCTTGCCTGTGGAGCGCGATACGAATTTGATTCGAGCCACGGACTGAACGTGTTTCAGGCAAAACACCCGCAGGCATCACATCGACAAAACGCTCGTGCTGATAACGCTGCTCAAACAACGCTTGAATATCCAGCGTTTTTGCTTTTTCTGAAAGTTTAACGTACATGGTAGAAAGCATACCGCGTATCATTGGTATCAAATGTGGCACAAAAATAAATGGCACATTTTCTCCTGCTAATTGTGTAAGCTGAGCGTGAATTTCTGGATGATGCCGATGTCCACTCACTCCGTAAGCTTTCAAATTATCACTCGATTCAGCAAACAAAGTTGCCACTTCGGCTTTTCTACCCGCGCCAGAAACACCAGATTTCGAATCAGCAATAATTGGCGCAGTAAAATCAATCAATCCTTGCTCCAACAAAGGAGCCAAACCTAATATTACAGTGGTAGGGTAACAACCTGGATTGCCTATCACTTGCGCTGATTTAATCTGCTCACGATACAGCTCGGGTATTCCGTAAACTGCATTTTTAAGTACTTCAGGGCAGCTATGTGGGATTTTGTACCACTTTTCAAAAACGGCTGTGTCCTGCAAACGGAAATCTGCTGCCAAATCAATCACCTTGACATTCGCTTTTAACAACTCCTGTGCCTGACTCATCGCCACGCCGTGGGGTGTTGCAAAGAACACTACATCACATTCAGTTAAATTTGATTGTGCTGGGTCTGTAAATTTTAAATCTACATAACCACGCAAGCTGGGAAACATATCAGCAACAGACAAGCCTGCTTCACCACGTGAGGTGATAGTAGTTAACTCAACACGCGGATGAATGCTCAATAGACGCAACAACTCTACGCCTGTGTATCCAGTGCCGCCAACAATCCCAACTTTTAATTTTTTATTAGTCAATTTTTTATCACTCATTGCGCATCATAATAAACTTAGCATAACAAAACTACACGTAAATACCAAAACAAAAAAGGTCGCAATTGCGACCTTTTCGTACTTCAACCGCGAATAGCTTATTAAAAGCTTAGCGTTTAGAGAATTGTTTACGACGACGTGCTTTGCGGAAACCAACTTTCTTACGTTCAACTTCACGAGCATCACGTGTTACAAAACCAGCGTGTGATAATGCACTTTTCAAATTAGCATCAAAGTCAATCAAAGCACGTGTAATACCATGACGTACCGCACCAGCTTGGCCAGATTCACCACCGCCGATAACGTTAACCATAATATCAAAGCTAGTTAGATTGTTAGTCAATTCAAGTGGTTGACGTAAAATCATACGTGCAGTTACACGTGAGAAATACTCGTCAACAGGTTTATCATTAACAACGATGTTACCTTTACCTGTTTTTAAAAACACGCGCGCTACTGAACTCTTGCGGCGGCCTGTACCATAATTATATTTACCGATCATCTTTATACCCTTAGATTTTCAATGTTTGCGGTTGTTGCGCCGCATGCTCATGCTTGTCGCCAGCATAAACTTTCATTTTTTTGATCATTGCATAACCTAAAGGACCTTTAGGTAACATACCTTTTACTGCTTTTTCTAAAGCGCGACCTGGGAACTTGTCTTGCATTTTAGAGAAAGTCGTTGTGCTGATACCACCAGGATAACCTGAGTGACTATGGTAAAGTTTACCGTCAGCTTTGTTACCCGTCACTTTTAATTTATCGGCGTTAATAACGACAATATAATCACCTGTATCAACGTGAGGTGTGTAAATAGTTTTGTGTTTACCGCGTAAACGGTGTGCAACCGCGCTAGCTAAACGGCCTAGAACTAGGTCTGTGGCATCAACCACAAACCAATCGCGCTTCACTTCATGTGATTTTGCTGAAAAGGTTTTCATCGTGTTACCAATACTGTGAGCTAAAAAAATTAAGAGGCGGATTTTATGCTGAAGCCTAGTGCTTTGTCAAACAATATGTTCAGTTTATGAATGAAATTTATTAAATATCTGAGATTTAACAAAATTAATAACGTTATCTTTAAATCTCATTTACCAAACTAACCAACCGAAATAGTGAGCAATGACTTTTTCACTAAAAAATTTCGCTAAAATCCCATGAGGAATACTAACTTAAAAAGTATAACTCTTTTAGGTATATAAGCCAGCATTATTATGTTGTTCTAAGTGGGTTTTATGCTAGGATATTAAAATTATTTTAATATCCTATTTTAAGCTTACTATTTAAGGCTACTTAATATCATATTAAAACGTAAGGTGAAACACATTTCTGAAAGCATACTTAATTGAGATTTTTAGCGCTTTTAACATTATTTTGTTATACAAATCTGAGTTTCGCCTTGGGTTTGGGTGACGCTGAACTTCAATCTAATTTAGGTGAAAAATTTTTAGTGCGGGTTAATGTAACAGATATTGAATTTTTACCTGATCCTATCTGTTTTACAGCAACCGATGCTGGCGAAGCTCCTGCTTTTAAGAAAGCTTCTGTTAGTATGAGAATTATCAATGATAACTATCAACTGACAATTAGCACTAACGACATCATTACAGAGCCAATTGTTAATTTACTGGTTTCATTTCGTTGTGAACCTAATGTAAATCGCGAATACGTATTGCTTCTTGATCCCGCACCAATCCCAACTGCTGACAGAGATAGCGCCAGTTATGACAACGCGAGCATTTTACCTAATGTTAATGATACAAAAAAACAAACTCATACAGCTGTAGCTAAATCTTCTTCTACGGAAGGCGCAGATTCTATATCCGAAGCTGCTCCAGAGCAAATTACAGCTAAAAAAGTACCCAAGAAAAAGAAACCTAAAAAAATCAGTTCAGATGATAAAAAGCTCAAGGCTAATAATATAGGCAAACAAACCCCCATTTCCACTTCTTCTAAAGCAACTCCAAAAAATAGAACTAATGCCGATGAAACTGAAAATAAATCAACGGCTAATAAACCCCTTTTGGTGATTTCTGCTGGCAACGCAAATGTATCGGAGGATAAAGATAAACAGGGTTTATCATTAAGATTAGCCACGAAAATGAACGTAGTGGGGCCGGATGGATTAACAGTCCCACCAACTGCTACTGATACCATGGATGAAATGACTGTAATGTCAAATCGTTTAGCCCATTTAGAAAAACAAATTACCAGCTTGCAAGTACGCAATGAACAACTGGTAGAAGATGCTCAAAAAGCTAAAGAAAATGAACTGTTTGATTGGTTAAAATATTTGCTGATAGCGTTAGGCATACTTATCACGATCGCGCTTTTAGAAGTGTTGCGTCGCAAACTTGTAAATAGACCAATTATCGTAAAAGACTCTTGGTTTGATGAACAAACTTCCAATGATACAGATAATAAATTGGGAGCGAATTCTGCGAACGCATTTAATGATTCCCTTGCAATAGCGCAATCTTTTGCCGAACCTAATTCAAACCAACCAACAGTGCATCATACCTCTGTTAATACTCAGATAATCACTAAAACTGAGAAAGAAGAACACGGTAGCATTATTGAAGACGCAGATGTATTTATGGAACATGGGCGACCTGCCTTGGCCATTCAACTATTGCAAAGCTATTTGAGCGATTCGCCTGCCGAATCTCCTGCAATCTGGATAAAATTGCTTAAATTGATTGCTAAAGAAGGTACCAAAAGTGAATATGATTCAGCCGTCATTGAATGTCACCAACACTTTAATATTAAGACCCCAGAATTTGGAGATGATGCACCAACAGCCGATTCATCGATAGAAGACTTTCCAGACATTGTCACGCGCTTAGAGGGCGTATGGGGCTCGCTGTATGCAGTTGGTTTTCTAAATGACTTGATTTTTAATAAACGTTCACAGCCTAGAGAAGGTTTTGATCTAGGTGCATTTAATGACCTTTTCTTCTTAAGAAATATCGCTAAGGATTTGGAATATAGCCATTCGACAGCTTTTAAATCTAGCTCAGATCAACTTAGATCGAATCAAACCAACATCAGTCAAGCAATTAATGCAAACGTAGCCGTTACCAGTTCTGAAAATACTTACTTTAATGAAGGATTATTTACGGATATTAATCCGTTGACAGACGTCCAAGCAGAACCCAAAGTTGAACCTCACAACGCCCAACCAGACACTCAGACACTCCTTAGCTCCTTCAATCGTGAAACTTCATACGAGGTAAGTATAATTCCTCATGATGAAATGTCATCGACTTTCAACTCCCAAGAGGAAGCGTTAAGGTTTGAGGTACCAGATAGTGTTGCCATTTCTAAACATGATCAAGCTTTGTTTTTGGCCGAAGAAGTAAATTTTAACTTACTTTCACCTTCAGAAAGTGTTGAAGATAGTCAAGGGTATCAACACGATTTGTTGAATGAAGAGATTGTATTAGACGACAGTGAGAATGGGCTAACGGATGAAAATGGACCCTTAGATTTCGCTATAGAGTTTCCGGATGAAGATGAGCAAAAAGCAAAAAGCAAGGCCAAAACTAAATCAGTTAAAAATCAAACCGAAACAAACGAGATTGAATGGGACTTACCCGTGATAGAGCCAGAAAATAAACCTAAGAATAAATCATAAGATTAAAGCTTATAAAATAGAACTTAATTTAGAGGACTTAAGTTCTACTACTACTTATTAAAATAAATAATCCAAACTCAAACCAGCAAACACCGCAAACCCAAACCAATTGTTATGTAAAAATGCGCTAAAGCAATTGGATTTTTCACGTGTTCTTATTAAATAGTAATGGTAAATAGCAACTGCCGCCGCAATCATCAATCCAATATAATAGGCGTATCCCATCATTAGCCATATTCCACATATTGTAAGTATGAGCAAAGTCAGCGCATAACAAATCATTACGGTGACAACGTCAAACCGCCCGAATGTAATAGCAGAAGATTTAATGCCTATTTTTAGATCATCATCCCTGTCGACCATGGCATACTCAGTATCATAAGCTATGGCCCAAAAAACATTGGCTAGCATTAACAGCCACGCCACTGGTGGTACATCACCTAAAATAGCGGCAAATGCCATGGGAATTCCAGCGGCAAAAGCAATACCCAAATACGCCTGCGGAATCGCAAAAAACCGCTTGGTAAAGGGATAACTAGCCGCTAACAGCACAGCTAACACTGACAATTTAATGGTTAAGTTATTAAGTGTACAAACCAAACCAAACGCCACTAAGCTTAAGCCAGCAGCCAGGAAATAGGCTTCTTTTCTACTCACTTCATTACTTACTAAAGGTCGATGCCGCGTTCGCTCGACCAAACCATCATACTGACTATCAGCAATATCATTCATCACACAGCCGGCGCTGCGCATCAGCACGGCGCCTGTGAAAAATATCATCACTACAATCCAGTCTGGCTTGCCGTTCCCAGCAATTAGCAGCGCCCAAAGCGTTGGCCATAGCAGTAATAAAATGCCGATAGGCTTATCTAAACGCATTAAGCGCTCATAAGCGTCTAGTTTTTTGATAATAGTTTGTAGGTTCATATTGAAGTTATTTAGCAGTCAGGTTCAAGTTAATCGACGAGTTTAATTAAACATTTTCAGTAATCATCAACTGGGGTAGAAAAACCTCGGTGACCATAATATTAGCGCAACTCAAGCTAAAAATAGAACGTCGCGCCCACAAGTAAGGTGGGTTTCTCACCTCAGAATTTTGTGTTAAATGCCGCGTTGCATGCTGGTAAAGTGCGTGGTTTGGCGTGAGTTTTTTATAACTCAAAGCCGTACGTTTCACTTTTGGATTAGCAAACAATGTCGCGCCAAGTGGCTTAATACCAAGTCTGCCAAGTCCATTCCACGCACCTCGCAGGCTAGCGCTTGGTAATACACTATGGGCAAACACTACTGGCTGATGATTGCCAATAAGTAACACCTCGCGTATTAAAGAAATTTGGTAATTTGGTTGATGCAATAAAACAGCTTCATCTTGAATTAGCTTGGCGTGTTTTACTGCAATAGGCTGTACCGCAAATGCACTGAAACGCTGTTGTAAGCGTGCAGTAAGTGAGCCATTATCGATTAGCCAAGCTTGCAGCCTATTTGCCTGTATAGGTTTATTAAGCCAACGCTGGCGAGTACTAGCGAGATTTTGTTGAATTTTCACGAGAGGAATTATCGCATAAATGAGATGCCTGCGAGCCAGTACCAATGCGGCTCCCAGAGCAGGTGTTTTTCAGCTTAAACCTTAACCAATTCATCTGCCCGCCCCATCCATCTTTCCAAATGTTTTTCTACTGCCGAAGGATGTTCCTTAATTAAGCGATCTGCCATATTTTTAGCAGCATTTAATAAATCCACATCACGGTTTAAATCTGCTATTTTTAGCATAGGAACACCACTTTGACGTGTGCCTAAATACTCACCTGGACCACGTAAATTGAGGTCTGCTTGGGCGATAGCAAAGCCATCACTGCTTTCATAGATCACTTTTAACCTGGCGCGTGCCGTCTCAGAAAGTTTATTTTGATATAGCAGGATACAAGCACTTTTTGCGGCGCCACGACCGACGCGGCCGCGCAATTGATGCAACTGACTCAAACCCATACGTTCGGCGTGCTCTATGACCATTAAACTGGCATTGGGGACGTCTACGCCCACCTCAATCACTGTGGTTGCCACAAGCAATTGCGTTTCGCCTGCGCTAAAGGCGGCCATCACCGCTTGTTTTTCTGCGGGCTTCATGCGTCCATGCACTAGCCCGATTTTTAATTCTGGGAACTCGTATTGCATGAGTGCGTACGTGTCGTTGGCTGTCACCAGTTGCAAAGCTTCAGACTCTTCAATCAACGGGCATACCCAATAGGCTTGATTACCTTGTGCACAGGCTTCGCGCACACGCCGCAGAATTTCATCTCGACGCACATCTGATACCAACTTAGTGACAATCGGTGTGCGGCCTGGTGGCAGTTCGTCAATCACTGACACATCTAAATCTGCGTAATAACTCATGGATAAAGTACGTGGAATTGGCGTGGCAGTCATCATCAACTGATGCGGTTCTGGCTGACCCTTTTGTCGCAAAGCTAAACGTTGATGCACCCCAAAACGATGCTGTTCATCAATAATCGCTAGCCCTAGTTTTTTAAATTGCACCGCTTCCTGAAACAGCGCGTGCGTGCCAATCACTAATTGCGCGCTACCATCGGCAATGATTTGCATGGCAGCTTCACGGTCTTTTTTAGACTGGCTACCCGTCAGCCAAGCCATTTTTATATTCAATGGCGTTAGCCAGCCAATCATTTTGCGAAAATGCTGCTCTGCCAAAATCTCCGTTGGCGCCATCAACGCCACTTGCCAACCACTTTCTATACTTTGCAATGCCGCCATACACGCGACGATGGTTTTGCCACTACCAACATCGCCTTGCAATAAACGTTGCATGGGGTGTGGCTGTGTTAAATCACTTTGAATTTCTATCGCTACTTTTTGTTGGGCTTGCGTTAAGGCAAACGGCAAACTTTTAAGCAAAGCTGAAACCAACCGTTTTGATTGTTTAAACTGTGGCGCATCCACACTGCGCCGACGCGCATAGTGTTTACGCATAGAAAGTTGCTGCGCAAGCAATTCATCGAAAGCGAGGCGTTGCCATTCTGGCGTAGTTTTTTCTTCCAAACCGTGTAAATCAGCATCTGGGGATGGGTTATGTAAAGCTTTTAAACTTGCAGAAAAACTTGGAAACTTGAATGGCTGGTACACAGCCATAGGCAATGTTTCGGCTAATGGGTTTTGTTTTGAAGTGTCTAGCTCCTTCCCCGTTTCAGGGGGAAGGTTGGGATGGGGGTAAGAGTTTTGACTGACGCGAGATTCTACCCCCACCCTAGCCCTCCCCCTGCTCAGGGGAGGGGAAATGTTACTTAAATTTAATGCAATGGCAATCGCTTTGCGCAAATTGCCTTGCGTTAGACCCGCTACCGTTGGATAAACAGGCGTTAATGTTTCAGCCACAGTGGTTTTTTCGCCAACTGCTTTACAAGTGGGGTGCACCATTTCATAGCCGAAAAAACCACTACGCACTTCGCCATAAACTCGCAATTTATTACCCACTTTAAGCGCGGCAATTTGGCTGGGGTAAAAATGTAGAAAACGTAAAGTGAGTTGCCCGCTCGCATCTTCCAGCCTTGCGATTAGCGCTTTACGTGGCTTATAAGTTACTTCTGCATGAACAATTTCGCCCTCAACTTGCGATGGTTCGCCAACTCGCAAATCGCGCACACTCGTCATATGCGTTTCATCAATGTAGCGCAAAGGTAGATGCAACAATAAAGCTTGAATGGTATGAATACCAAGTTTATTCAGATTGGCCACTAGCGGCTTGCTAAAGGTTTTTATTTCAGAAAGGTTTGTCATGCCAGCTAATTAGATTTTAGCCAGTTTACAACTTGTAAACCATTTTGATTGGGAGGAAAAACTGGGTAAAAAACTTTTTTGATCAAGCTATTTTCAACAATCATGGTGAGACGTTTATATAGCAATAAATCGCCCACGTTAAATACGGGCAAATTTAAATGACTTTTTAGCTGAAATGCATGATCACTCAATAAATCAAAAGGAAGATGCAGACGATTTTTAAGCTCCAGCTGATACTCTGAGGTTTGCGAACTCAAGCCAAAAACCATTGTGTTTAATTGCTGCAGCTCAAGAAAGTGGTCACTAAAATCGCAAGCCTGTGGCGTACAACCTCTCGCACCAGGAATTTCATCCCATCCATCTGGCAGCGGAACGTCTGGGCGACCAGTCAGTGGATAAATATAAACAACCAGCCTGCCTGAAATAGCTTTCAAATCAACATTATTTCCACTGGTTGATGCTAATGATATTTCAGGTAAATACAAACCTTCTAAATGTGCTGCCAAACCATCATCTAAAGGAATTGGCAAACCTTGGGGTAAAGTATTCAGGTTAATACTCATCAGCAATGAATCTTTTAAGCAAACTTATTGAGAAGATTTTTGCGCACCATTACCAGCCGCATTACCCTTAGTTCGGTTAATACGCACAACATCTGGTATTTTGCGTAAACTTCGCATGAGTTCGGCCAAGTGAATACGATCTTTCACTTGCACCGTGAAATACAGATTTGCGTAAGCGCTGCCATCTTCTTCTTCAACACTTACGTTGTCAATGTTAGAGCCAGCGTCGGCAATGCCTGCAGCGATTTTTGCTAACATGCCAGGCTGATTTGCCACGGTTAGATTAAGATTGGTTTTGTAAAGACGCTGACTTTCTGGTTCCCACTCCACATCTAGCCATTTGTCAGGATCTAAGCGGAATTTACGTATTGCTGGGCAATCGTGGGTATGTACCACTAAACCTTTATCTTTGTTAATAAAGCCAAGAATAGGATCACCAGGTATTGGCCTACAACATTGCGCAAACTGTACCGCCATACCTTCTGAACCACGGATGGTAATGGTATCAAGTGGCTTAACCGTTTTGCCAAAAATCTTATCGAAGAACTTGCCACCTAAGAACTTGCCTATGGCGCCTTCTTCCGGCTCTTCAGGAACTCCGAGCATCGCTAATAACTGGTGCGCCACCATGACGTTTTGGCGCTTACCTAAGCCGATTTCAGTCAATATTTGTGATTTCTTTTTCAGCCCGTAATCACGAATTAGCTTTTGCCAATGCTCTTCAGTGATTTGACTAGGCTCGACATGTAAAGCGCGCAAGGCTTGATTGAGCATGCGCTCGCCAAGATGGGCTGATTCGGTAGATTGCTGTGATTTTAAGAAATGGCGAATATGCGCGCGCGCGCGGCCTGTCACCACATAATTCAACCAAGCAGGGTTAGGTTTAGCGAATGAACCTGTAATAATTTCCACATGATCGCCATTATGTAACTCTGTGCGTAATGGCGCCAATTCTTGATTAATACGCACCGCCACACAGCTATTACCAATGCCGGAATGCACAGCATAGGCAAAATCAACCGCTGTTGCGCCTTTAGGCAAAGCAAAAATCTTACCTTTAGGCGTAAATACATAGACTTCATCAGGGAAAAGATCAATTTTAAGATGCTCAAGGAAATCGAGCGAATCCACGCTTTCACTTTGTATTTCTAATAAACGTTGCAGCCACTGGTGAGTTTGCTGTTGCAATGCGGTTAACTGGGCATCGCTTGCTTTATATAGCCAATGAGCCGCCACGCCAGCATCAGCAATATTGTGCATTTCTGCGCTACGAATTTGTACTTCGATGGGCGTACCAAATGGGCCAAATAAAGTGGTATGCAAGGACTGATAACCGTTGGCTTTAGGAATCGCGATATAGTCTTTGAATTTACTGGGGATGGGTTTGTATAAAGCGTGCAAAGCGCCTAGAGCTAGATAACAACTCGATAAATCTTTAACCACCACTCTAAAACCGTAAATGTCGTAAATTTGCGAGAATGCCGTTGTTTTACCCGACATCTTCTTGTAAATGCTGTAAAGATGCTTTTCTCTACCCGACACTTCCGCATCAATATTCAAGGTAATCAGTTGCTGCTTAATGGATTCTAATATCTTACTCACTACTTCTTTACGATTACCACGGGCCGCTAAAATGGCTTTTGAAATTGCCCTAAATCGCATGGGATAAAGATACTGAAAACTTAAATCTTCAAGTGATTGGTATATTTCATTCAAACCAAGGCGATTGGCAATAGGCGCGTAAATTTCCAGCGTTTCTTTAGCGATAAGCTTTTGCTTTTCTGGTCGCATCGCTTCTAAAGTTTGCATATTATGCAAACGATCTGCTAACTTCACCAAAATCACCCGCACATCTTGTGACATGGCAAGAAGCATTTTTCTGAAATTTTCCGCCTGTGCGACACTGGCGCTTTGAAACTCGATTTTATCTAGCTTGGTTACGCCATCGACCAATTCCGCTACTTGCAAGCCAAATTTTTCTTTAATATCGTTTGTGGAAATATTGGTATCTTCGACAACATCATGCAATAAAGCCGCAAGCAGTGTTGGTACATCTAAGTGTAGGTCAGCCAAAATACAGGCAACCGAAACAGGATGCGTGATATAAGGCTCGCCCGTTTTGCGCACCACGCCCTCATGTGCTTGATAGGCGTAACGGTATGCCTCCCAAACTTGGGCAATATCTTGTGGCTTTAAATATTCTTTAAGACGTAAACTAAGCGCCGAATCCTCGCTGTCCGCAGGCAGCAAGGGGGCTGAAGCTAGTGCTGAGGAAAGCTTGAATAACTCCGCGTTTGGATTGGTTGCGGTTTTTGGCATACCACTGTCACTAAGCTTTTTCTAAGAAATTAAGGATGAATGCGTGCTAGAAGCTCTATGCCAATTTTACCAGCAGCGATTTCACGCAAGGCTAATACGGTTGTTTTGTCACGTAAACCTTGTGTGTTAATCAATGGCTCAGCGCCATTGTGTAATTGACGTGCGCGATACGCAGCCACTAAAGTCAATTGAAAACGGTTTGGAATTTGATCTAAGCAATCATCTACTGTAATACGTGCCATGATGGTGTTTCCTAATTAATAGTGAGAATTAAAGCTTCTAAATTGAAAGCGTCTAATTTAGAGTTTATGTAAGTGTTTGAATTAAATCCGCATAACGTCGTAGTTGAACTAAACCCACAAGCCGTTGTGCTCGAATGATTGCAGTTATGTCTTGTAGTGCATCATCAAAATCATCGTTAATTGTAACATAATCGAACTCGCTCACGTGGCGCATTTCAGTACGCGCGGCAGCTACTCGCTTTGCAATGACCTCCGCACTATCTTGACCGCGGCCATTGAGCCTGCGTTCTAGCGCTTCGATAGACGGTGGCAGCACAAAAATACTCACGGCATGTGGATATAAACGGCGTACTTGCTCGGCGCCTTGCCAGTCAATTTCGAGAATGATATCAAAACCCGCTGCCAAAGGCGCTTCAATGGCGGACTGTGAAGTCCCATAACGCGCTTCATGTACTTCTGCACTTTCTAAAAACTGCGCCTCTCCCAGCATACGCAAAAACGTCGCATCGTCCACAAAATGATAATCCACACCATCCGCTTCGCTAGGACGAGGCTTGCGCGTGGTGTGAGAGATTGAAAGTTTCAAATGCTCGTCTTTAGCCAGCAAAGCTTTAATCAAGCTAGTTTTGCCTGCGCCAGAAGCTGCCGTGATAATAAAAAGATTGCCTGTAGTCATACGTGTATTTTATTCTAAATTTAACCGAATCATCTATTTTGCTTATTCAATATTTTGAATCTGCTCACGCATTTGTTCTATCAGTACTTTCAACTCCATGGATACTTGGGTAGTTTGTACCGAAACTGACTTTGAACCTAAGGTATTCGCCTCACGATTAAGTTCTTGCATCAAAAAGTCTAGGCGTTTTCCTGCAGGTGCATCACTACTCAAAATACGTTTAACTTCGGAGATATGCGCAGTTAATCTCGTGAGTTCTTCATCAACATCAATACGTTGTGCGAACATCACCAATTCTTGCGCGACACGCTCTGGGTCTATATTTTTTAAATTTTCTTGCAATTTATTTTCCAGCTTAGCTTGATATTCTTTAGTCAGCGCAGGTAGCAGTGGTTTAACTTTGACGACTAAAGATTCAATTTGGCTTAACCGTTCTAGCACTAGCGCCTTTAACTTTTCACCTTCGCGGGCGCGGGATGCATTTAAATCTTGCAAACCCTTTTGTACGAGTTTTTTCACATCTTCTAATAGTGAATCATGGCTCAAAGCATCATTTTGCACTACACCCGGCCAACGCAAAATATCCGCAACACTGAGCGGTCGGCTCTGTGGAAAATACTGCTGTGCTTTTACTTGCATCGCAGCTAATTGTTGCATTAACGCATCATCCAACTGCGTTGCCTGCCCCGCTTGTGTGCGTTGAATTAAGTTAACTTTACATTCGATCTTACCGCGACTTAGTTTTGCACTAATCAGCTCACGAATACTAGGTTCAAAGCTTCTTAAATTTTCATCAAGCTTAAAATGTAGATCTAAATATCGGCTATTTACCGCACGCAACTCTAGTATTAAAGTAGCGTTGTCTGAAGGTTGATTGATTGATTGCTCAAGAGCTGCAAAGCCCGTCATACTGAAAGTCATAATGAAAATTCCTGAAGCTACGTTAACTAAAACTAATAAATTTACAGCATGTTATCAAATACAAGCCGATAGATGCCAAAATAAACCATTAAATAACTTCATAAATAACTTTAAGTACAATCAATTACGCGTTATATTGCTGAATAAGCTCTAAGTTTAAATGCATTATTTGAATTAATTTAACCCTAATAAAACAAGCAAATAGAAAATATCTAGTGTCCTCAACTGAAAACTTCGCGTTACCTACTGGTTACCAGTTACAAGACTATGAAATTAGAAAAGTCTTGAGCTCTGGAGGGTTTAGCTTCGTCTATTTGGCACATGATAAAGATCAAAACACAGTAGCCATCAAAGAGTATTTACCTACTTCAATTGCTTTACGTACTGATAGCGCAACAGTTCAACCCAATGCAGGTGATGTAGCATTATTTAGACGTGGACTAAAATGTTTTTTTGATGAAGGCTTATCCCTCGCTAAGATTGATCATAAAAATATTGTTCGCGTGCTTAATTTCTTTCGTGCCAATGAAACCGTTTACATGGTGATGCAGTATGAACGCGGTAAATCCTTGCAAGAATATATCCTCGGGCAGCAAAGCTTGGTTTCTGAACAATTTATCAGGCGTGTGTTTGGTGAACTCGCCAATGGTTTAAGAGAAGTACACACACAAAAGCTTTTGCATTTAGATATTAAACCAGCCAATATTTACATTCGGTTAGATGGTTCGCCTGTTTTGTTGGATTTTGGCTCAGCTAGACAAGCTTTAAGTGAAAACTTAACCAAATTCTCGCCTAGTTACACCCCTGGTTTCGCTTCGCCAGAACAATATTACGATAGAAAGTTACTTGGGCCATGGAGCGATATTTATAGCATAGGGGCAACCATGTACTCATGCTTAACACGCTCTTCGCCACTTGCTGCAAATCAGCGCATTAAAAATGACCTGCTTATTCCAGCAGTCAAACTAGGTAAAGACCATTACTCGCAAAGCTTGCTTGAAATTATTGATAGCTGCTTGAGTTTAGATTATCTTGAGCGCCCACAAAGTGTATTTTCGCTACAAAAGGCTTTACTTGAATCTAAGCCACTTCCTAAGAAGAAATCTAGCTTAGTCAATAAAATAGTGCTGGCACTCAATAAACCTATTTTGATGAGAAAAGCACAAATTCAAAAAACAGTTATTGTGCATTCACCAACCATTTAGCCTTTACCACCATCATGAAATTTACTATTTTTCAGAATAGCCGCCAAGGCCCACGGCGATATAATCAAGACAGATTGGCGTACTCATATAGTAAAGATGCGTTATTACTAGTGGTTGCTGATGGTATGGGTGGTCATAGACACGGTGAAATAGCAGCACAATTAGCCGTCACCACGATGACAGATGCTTTTCAACGTTTAGCAGTGCCTACGCTTCCTAGCCCAGCTAAGTTTTTAATTGAGCATATGCAACAGATTCACGACATGATAGACCAGCTCACGCAAGAACGAGAATTGATAGAGGCACCACGCACAACTATTGTTGCGGCGGTCGTGCAGCGCGGTGTATTGTATTGCGCGCATGTAGGAGATTCACGTCTTTACCATTTTAGGGATGGGCACTTGCTATACCGCACCGAAGACCATTCGATTGTGCAATCTCTATATTCAAAAGGGATGATTAATAAAGATGAAATGTCTACGCACCCTTACCGACACAAAGTTTATAGCTGCTTAGGCGGCGATGTTCCCCCGAAAATAGACCTTTCTGATCGACATGAACTCGCTGAAGGCGATACCATCTTATTATGTACGGATGGTGTTTGGGGTGCTGTGACAGACGAGCAAATAAAACGCACACTCAATAGCCCCTCTATTACTGACGGTGTCACTACCCTATTAGATCTCGCAGAAAATACCAGCCAAGAACAAGGCGATAATATGAGTGCCATCGGCTTACAATGGGGCGATAAGCAAAGCAATGGTCTTGCGGTTTCAACCATTTCTATGGCGATGGGCTTAACCACCACTATCATGAGTCCAACAACACAGCCGCACCAGCATAGCGGGAAAGATAGTGAGATAGACGGCGATTTTACCGACGATGAAATTGAAAATACCATCGCGGAAATTCAACGTGCTTTACTGAAAACCAAGCGAATATAGAACTAAACGTATAATACGCACCTCAATAGATTAATCAGGATTTAGAAGCATGCAATCAAGTAACTTAAGACCCAGCCAACGCGCTAACGATCAATTACGCAATGTCGAAATCATTCGCCATTACACCAAGCATGCTGAAGGCTCAGTTTTAGTGAAGTTTGGTGACACGCATGTGCTATGCACAGCCAGTGTGGAAGAAAAAGTACCAGGCTTTTTAAAAGGCAAAGGCCAAGGCTGGGTGACAGCTGAATACGGAATGCTGCCGCGCTCTACAGGTAGCCGTATGGATAGAGAAGCAGCAAGAGGCAAGCAATCTGGCCGTACGCAAGAAATTCAGCGTTTAATTGGTCGCTCATTACGTGCCATTATAGATTTAGAAAAACTAGGCGAACGCAGCATTCATATGGATTGTGACGTGATCCAAGCAGATGGCGGCACTCGAACTGCTAGCATTACTGGTGCTTATGTGGCCTTACATGATGCGATTTCAACCTTATTAAAAAGTGGAAAACTCACTGAAAGCCCATTAAAACAAGGCGTTGCTGCAATTTCAGTGGGCGTGTACAAAGGTACACCAGTACTTGATTTAGATTATATTGAAGATTCAGACTGCGATACTGATATGAACGTAGTGATGACCGCTGATGGCGGCTTTGTTGAGATTCAAGGCACAGCTGAAGGCGAGCCATTTAGCCGCGATGCGATGAATGCTATGCTAGATTTAGCTGCTCACGGCATCAACCAACTCATTATCAAACAAAATGAGGCATTAAGTGTTTAGCAAGCTCGTTATCGCATCAGGCAATAAAGGCAAGCTGCGCGAAATTGAACACATACTTGCGCCATTGCAAATTGAAGTGATTCCACAATCAACATTCAATGTACCAGAGTGCGAAGAACCATATTTCACCTTTATTGAAAATGCGCTAGCCAAAGCACGGCATGCCAGCAAGCACACTGGCTTACCAGCGCTGGCAGATGATTCCGGCTTATGCGTAGATGCGCTGCAAGGTGCACCTGGTGTGCTTTCAGCCAGATATGCAAGTGAGACGAGCCTTCCAAAAGAAAAACAAGATGAAGCTAACAACCAAAAATTGCTAAAAGTACTTGAGGGTGAAAAAAACCGCTATGCGCATTTTTACTGCGTGATGGTGCTAGTGCGCCATGAGCATGACCCCGAACCTATCATTGCAGAAGGCCAATGGGTAGGCGAAATATTAAGCGAATATCGCGGCAATGATGGCTTTGGTTACGACCCATTATTTTTAGATGCCAAAACAGGTAAAACTGTAGCAGAATTATCTATGGAGATTAAAAGCCGCATCAGCCACCGTGGACACGCGATGGCAAAATTATTGCAAAAAATAGAGCGATTAAACACATGACAACGCCTGATAAATCAGCATGGCCAAAATGGTTACGCGACGACAATAGCGTTGTTGCCTGTACAGAAAAAGTCAAGGTCATGACGGAAAACTTTGATGAAATCAAACAAATCGCCCAAGATGCGTTTGAAGATGGCTTGTTAATGGAAGTATCTGAAGAGCAGATGCGTGAGGCATTGCATCGTCTTGTTGATATGTTGGTGAATCCTTATCAAAAAAATCATTGAAATAAAACCTGCGGCAACGTTTGATCGCAAGCCAATTAACGCGTTTGCACCACTATCTGGTGAGGCAACTTTATCTGGGCTGAGCAACTCACCGCCGCTATCTTTGTACATTCATATTCCGTGGTGCGTTAAAAAATGTCCTTATTGCGACTTTAACTCACATGAAAGTCGGCACAAAGATGGTGGAATTCCGGAAAGTGCTTATGTCGATGCCTTAATCGCAGATTTAGAGCTTGCCACGCCTAAAGTGTGGGGACGGAAAATCAAAAGTGTATTCTTTGGCGGCGGCACACCAAGCTTATTTTCTGCGGAATCCATAGACCGCATTTTGAGCCATGTGCGTATGCTTACGCCGTTAGAGTTTGATGCCGAAATTACGCTAGAAGCCAACCCTGGCACTGTAGATGCTGCTAATTTTGTCGGCTACAAACAGGCTGGCGTAACTCGCTTATCGCTTGGCATACAAAGTTTTAATAGTGATTATTTAAAAGCTTTAGGTCGTATTCACGATAGCGAACAGGCTTTTGCCGCCGTTGCGCTTGCAATGAAAACCTTCGAACAGGTCAATTGCGACATTATGTACGGCTTGCCAAATCAAAGCTTAGCTGATGCCATGCACGACGCACAAACTACGGTGCGCTTAAGCCCAACACATTTATCTTTTTATCATTTAACTTTAGAACCAAATACGCCGTTTTACCGCACGCCGCCTAGCTTGCCAGATGATGATACGAGCAGCGATATGCAAATTGCCATTGAAGCTCTGTTAGCTGAAAATGGTTATGAGCATTACGAAACCTCCGCTTTTGCCAAAAAAGGTAAGCAGGCTAAACATAACCTTAACTATTGGCAGTTTGGTGATTATTTAGGCATAGGCGCAGGTGCGCACAGCAAACTTAGCTATCACGATAAAATTACTCGAGAAGTCCGCCCAAAACACCCTAAAGCCTATATGGAACAAGCTTTAAAAGGCAAGGCTGTAGAGCGTGAATGGTTAATACCGCAAGATGAACTAGGTTTTGAATTTATGATGAATGCATTACGCCTGATTGACGGTGTACCTGTTGATTTGTTTCAGCAGCGCACTGGCTTAAATATTCGCACACTAGAAGCCGCAATTAAAACCGCAAAAGACAAGGGCTTGCTAATAATTGAGGCTGGCAATATGCGGCCAACTTTATTAGGCCAGCGATTTTTAAACGAACTGTTAGAGCTGTTTTTACCTTAATTGGGGCTTAGCTAGGCTTACCCTCATAGTAAAATTTGTCTCGAATGTCCAAAATATTACGCAAAAGCTTAATTTCCAGTAATACTTCCAAACCAAAGCCGCCCCGTTCACTATCACGATTATCTAGCAATAGATTATCTAGATAACTCTTTGTTTCTATGAGTTTTTCTAGGCTATTATCACATTTAGCCCAAAGCTTAGTCAAAAATTCAGTAATATGGGGAAACTCTAATAAGCTAGAGGCAACGACTGAAAGTAAAGGGATGTTATCCCAAGTGGGCTGAACCACGTTAAAGAGTTGATGCAGTTGGTGCGCACTTTCTAAAAACTCTTCTTTTTGATTGGTTTTTCTATAAATTTCTAACAACGCCAGACAGTGATTTAAAGATGCTTTAGGTGCAGATTGTATCTGCGCTTTCAATATGAGAATAGCCTCTTTATCACGATCAACAGAAACATAAATTCTAGCCTGTTCAAGGACTAAATCACCCGCTTCTTTGTGTTTGAGTGACATAATTGCTTCTAAATCATTATCTGTAATACTGCCTGAGAACTCACTTTTGCTTAGCGAAAAATCTATTGTTGAAAGAGGCTCGTCTACTTGAGTGCCATCAGTGATGAACTCATTAGCATTCATAGGCTCAAATTTATCCGCTATAAGATTTACCGATTGTCTTCGTCTGTATCGATAGGTAGCAAATATTGAACCAAATGCAAATAAGGCCAAAGGAATTTGTAAACCAAATTGAGAAAAAAAGGATTCTTGTTCTGCATTTGAAGCTAGTGGTGCATTAGCTGGCATATGGTTAACAGTAGAACCCACACCTTTTATGACTTTAGGCTTTGTTGGTGGTTGCTCGGTTCCGCCAGCTAAAGGAGTGGTTGCCACAACTGGCGCGGCTGTTGCAGGGAATAGATTAGAGCTTGGAGGTGCTACCTGCGAAATCTTAATAAGTTTTGCTTCTAGATTAAGGGTCGCCATCGCCTCTTGTAAGCGCGCTAACTTTGTATCTAATTTTTCCAAGTCTTGCTTTAGCTGTTCATTTCTAATCACTAAACTTTCATACTGGGTCTGCGTTTCAGAGGTTAAAGTAAATTGATTCGCATCTTTCTGAGCAAGGTTCATTTTAATTGCTGGCAGAAGATCTGGCTGAATTAATGGCGTGGTGTGACGGACGACTTTTGAACTTGAATTGCTGTTTCTACCGCTGCGCAGAGCCAAATATTTAAGAGTAGGTATCACAATCACGCTAGCTTGCTTGGTCGTAGTGTAAGCGTTCAGATTTGAGCGAATTTCTTTGTTTAAATCTAGCGTTGTCTTAATAAATAAGCGCTGCATAGTTTTGTTTTTTGGATAAAATAAAGACGCTAAACTTTCCACACTTTCACCAGATACCAATGGCCAAATAATCGTTGTTGATTCAAGGTCTTCTAGTTCTAGAGTTTTAACATACTCAGTAGATACTTCTTGAGGCAGGTCTTGTGCTAGCGAAAAACTAGCATGCAATGCGACTATTAAAGCCCAAGCAATGCTAGTTTTTTTAAATTTTTTTTCGCTAAAAATCAATTCACACCTATCTTTTAATATTTCAACTCATTGATTTTCTAACTCGAGCTATGGCTGCTTTAACTTGCACAGGTGCAGTGCCCCCAATATGATTGCGGCTGTTTAAGGAGCCTTCTAAAGTTAGCACAGCATAAACATCCTCACCAATTTCAGATGCAAATTCTTGTAACGTTGAAAGTGGTAAATCACTTAAATCTACCTTTTTGTCTACCGCATAGCGCACCGCCAGAGCCACAGCTTCATGCGCATCTCTAAAAGGCATGCCTTTTTTAGCTAAATAATCAGCAAGATCGGTAGCAGTTGCATAACCTTCAAATGCAGCTTGACGCATATTGTCTTTATTGACTGTAAAGCCTTTTGTAACTACCACGCCGTTTTCTATCACTGGCAAACGCAACATGTCTGCGTAAATTTGTAGGGTGACCAATAAAGTGTCAGCCGTATCAAATAGCGGCTCTTTGTCTTCTTGATTATCTTTGTTGTAGGCTAGTGGCTGGCCTTTCATTAAGGTCAGCAGCGCGGTTAGATGTCCGTAAACACGTCCCGTTTTGCCACGTACCAGTTCGGGTACATCGGGGTTTTTCTTTTGCGGCATGATAGATGAGCCTGTGCAAAATCTATCCGCGATGTCGATGAAAGCAAATCTTGGCGAACTCCACAAAATCAGCTCTTCGGATAATCGTGATAAATGCGTCATCACCAATGAAGCAGCAAAGGTAAATTCAATAGCAAAATCACGGTCAGAAACCGCGTCTAATGAGTTCTCACAAACGCCATCGAAACCCAATTTTTTTGCAACCAATTCCCTATCAATCGGGTAGCTTGTGCCCGCCAATGCCGCAGCGCCCAAAGGTAGTTTGTTAATGCGCTTTCTGCAATCCATGAATCGCCCAATATCGCGTGTAAGCATCTCGACGTATGCCATTAAGTGGTGACCAAATGTCACTGGTTGCGCTACTTGTAAATGCGTAAAACCTGGCATTACCGTATCAAAATGCGCTTCTGCTAAGTCTAACAAACTCAGTTGCAAACCTTTTAAACCCGCAATTACATCATCTGTGGTGGCTCGTAGCCATAACCTAACATCTGTTGCCACTTGGTCGTTACGACTTCTGCCAGTATGTAAGCGCTTACCTGCATCCCCTATCTTGTCGGTTAAACGCTTTTCAATATTTAAATGAACGTCTTCTAAATCTAACAGCCATTCAAATTCCCCGCCTTCAATTTCCTGCAAGATTTCTGCCAATCCTGTTTCAATTGATTTAACGTCATCCAAACTTATAATTTTTTGTGCGCCCAACATTTGGGCATGGGCAATTGAGCCCTGAATATCAAACGCCGCCAAGCGTTGATCAAAGCTTACAGAGGCGGTATATTTCTTTACTAACTCAGCGACAGGCTCGTTAAATCTGCCTGACCAACTAGTATTTTTGTTGTTTAATGCACTCGTCTTTTTTATCACGTTTACTTTTCTTTCTTTTCGTATGGCTTTAATGCCTATTCAATGTTTAGGATTAAATTTAAAACTTAGGTAAATCTCATCACTTTTAATTGCCAGATTGACTTTTTATATCAATTATTGCTTATTAATAATACACTTATGTGATTAGTATAATGCATATTACAAAGATTAAGATTTAACTAATGTCCAGAAAAGGCCAAACAACAAAATTTTATATGCATGATTCATGCCATGAGAAAAAGTAACCGCATTCCTAACTTACGTAACTTAGGCGTAATGTTACGCATTCTAATAATCACAAATGGATTATTAGCGATCATTGCTATTATTTTAGGCACTAATACTAATGAATTTGTAATGCTGATGACAAACATCTCATCAATTGCGCAACCCATGCTGTTATTGAGCTTGTTATTGTTATATGCAAGCTACCCTCTACTCAAAAAACTAGAATACTGGCACGGCATAATCGCCACCTTTGGTATCATTTTATTCACGTGCTTTTGTTTACATGGGCTACTCACACAAGCCTTAATATTCGACAATTTATTATCGACTAAACGTATGCTTTTTTATGCATTTATTCTATGCGCTATCACCTTGTATTACTTTAATCTTCAAGAGCGCGCTTATTCGCCAGCAATTGATGAAGCAAGACTTCAAGCACTTCAGGCACGTATTCGTCCGCATTTTTTATTTAACTGTATTAACGCGGTGCTATCGTTAATTCGCAGCCAACCAAAACGCGCTGAGGCTGCCCTAGAAGATATGGCGGATTTATTCCGAGTGTTGATGGCAGATAATCGGGATTTAGTCCCATTAGCGCAGGAAATCGCTTTATGTAGGCAATATTTATCATTAGAAAAGCTACGTCTAGAAGAGCGGCTTATCATTGAGTGGAAAGTAGACGATATGCCGCCCGATGCGCTTATACCACCATTGTTATTGCAGCCGCTGATTGAAAATGCGGTCTATCACGGCATTGAACCCTTAGCGGCTGGTGGTAAAATCACTATCCAACTCTACACCAAACGTAATGAAGTTCACTTAGTTCTAAGCAATCCCTACAGCATTAAAAATACTAGACATATTGGCAACCAAATGGCGCTTAAAAACATTAAAGAACGCTTAACTTTGCATTTTGACCTTGAAGCGTCGTTAAAAAGTAGTCTGTCAAATGGTGAATATCAAGTGCATATTACCTTGCCATATACAACAAAATGACCGACTCACTGAATATATTAATCGTAGATGACGAAGCGCCAGCTCGCAACCGTTTACGTGAGCTTTTGAGTGAGATGAATCATATTCACATTGTCGCAGAAGCAAAAAATGGGCAAGAAGCGCTGAACTTAGCGAACACCCATCAGCCCGACATTGTTTTACTCGACATTCGTATGCCAAACATGGACGGCATTGAAGCCGCTCAACATTTGCAAAAAATAACTAAACCACCCGCCATTATTTTTACGACAGCATTTGATAATTACGCTATGCAGGCTTTTGATATGAGCGCGGTAGATTATTTGTTAAAACCAATTCGTTTGGAGCGCCTACAAACTGCCATACAAAAAGCGCGTGCGCTATTGCCCAGTCAGCTTCAAGCAATCGCGCCACCAAGCCCCCAAAAGACGCATTTCTGCATTTCTGAGCGCGGGCGAATTTTATTGATTCCTGTTGTCGATGTGATTTACTTGCGTGCTGAACTTAAATATATCACCGTGCGCACGGCAGAAAAGGAATACCTTCTCGAAGAATCGCTTAATAATCTAGAGCAAGAGTTTCACAATACTTTTATTCGTTTACATCGCAACTGCTTGGTGGCAAAGGCCTACATTTTGGGCTATGAAAAACGCCATCAAGAGTTTGATGAAGACGGCAATAAAAGTAGTGAAAAACACTGGGTGGCCTTATTAAAAAACACCGATGAGACAATTGCCGTTAGTCGTCGCCAACAGCACCTCATCCGCGCAAACTAAAGCGATAGCACAGCTTGTGTTAAAATAAAACTTACTCATTAAACAGCCTATTTTAAGCATGAACACTTCTAATCCTAACTCCAATCAAACACCTGATATTCAACCCCCAAGTAAACTTGTGATTGCCTCGCGCGAAAGCCCGCTGGCAATGTGGCAAGCCTTGCACATTCAAAGCCGTTTGCAGGCGCTTTATCCTTCCACTGTTGTTGAAATTTTAGGCATGACCACGACTGGCGATCAAATTTTAGATATACCTTTAGCAAAAGTCGGTGGCAAAGGTTTGTTTGTAAAAGAGTTAGAAACTGCATTGGAAGATGGCCGTGCCGACTTGGCTGTTCATAGCATGAAAGATGTGCCGATGAACCTGCCAGCAGGCTTTATGATGGCCGCGACTGGCGAACGTGAAGACCCACGCGATGCCTTTGTTTCAAACGATTACGATTCACTTGAAGATCTGCCTGAAGGGAGTATTGTTGGTACTTCTAGCCTACGCCGTCAAAGCCAATTGCAAGCGCGTTTACCCCACTTAAAAATTGAGTCTTTGCGCGGTAATCTGCAAACGCGTTTACGCAAGCTGGATGAAGGTCAGTATGCTGCGATTATCCTCGCTGCTGCTGGTTTGATTCGTTTAGGGCTTAACGCCAGAATTCGCAATGTGATTTCACCTGAACTGAGCATTCCTGCGGTGGGCCAAGGGGCATTGGGTATTGAAATCAATGCAAATCGCCCTGATTTACTCGCTGTTTTAGCGCCGTTAAATCACCCAGATACGCAAGTGTGTGTGGAGGCAGAGCGCGCCATGAGTCGTGCGCTTGCAGGCAGCTGCACCGTGCCGCTTGGCGCTTATGCGACATGTAAAGGCGATGACATTCACATCACTGGCTTTGTAGCGAGCGTGGATGGCAAACAAATGTTAATTGAAACTGCCAGTGGCAATAGAAATCAAGCAGATGCTTTAGGTAAAGCCTTAGCCAATCAGTTGTTGGCTAAAGGTGCTAACGACATTCTCTCTGCACTTGATGGTCATAAGTAATTAACGGAGTAGTCATTATTCATGATGGCAGATAATTTACTAAAAGGTTTGCATGTAGCGGTTACCAGACCCGTCGACCAAGCTGAAAGTATCTGCGAGGCGATTCAACATCATGGTGGCGATGCGATTTTATTTCCATTGCTCGCCATTTCACCTTTAGACGATTATCATATATTTGAAACTGCGATTGCCGACCTTGAACTTGCAGACTGGGCAATCTTTATCAGCACCAATGCAGTGGATCATTCATTACCCAGAATTCTCAAAAAATTTGGCCATGTGCCAGAAAATCTGAAATTTGCAGCCATTGGTCATCAAACGGCGAAAGAGCTTAGTCTGTATGGCGTTCACCAAGTACTCATACCGCACACGCGTTTTGACAGTGAGACTTTATTGGCACTTGCTGAAATGCATGATGTTGAGAATAAAAATATCATTATCTTTCGTGGGGTTGGCGGGCGCGATGTATTGGCAGATACGCTTAAATCTCGTGGCGCAAATGTTATATTTGCGGAAAGTTACCGTCGAATTAACCCGCAAGTTGACACACAGTTTTTAAATAGTAAATGGCAGCAAGGTCATCTGAATGCTGTCATTGTGACGAGCAGTGAAGCCATGCGCAACTTGCTAGACATGGCTGGCGAATCAGAATGGCTGCGCCATGTCACACTGTGCGTTAATCATGCCAGAATTGCCGAGTTACCCCTGCAATTTGGTTTTAAAGTATTGGTAACTGAAGCGCCTGGTGATGATGCGATGATTAAATGTTTGTCAACATTAGCTTTATCTCAAGTAGCGAATTAAACGAGTAATTAATTAAAATGGCTGACACTCCAAACACAACCTCTTCAGATAGACGTAAGCCCTCACTCTTCGCCAATACCGCGTTGATACTGGTTGTCATCGCTTTGCTCACACTCGCTTGGCAGTGGTTAAATACTCGTCATCGATTCAACGAAGTAGAAAAATCGCTTAGCCAAAAACTTGAAGCTTACCAAGAAAATAATCAACAAAGCTTGGCACTGGCCAAGCAAGCAGAAGAAAGAAGTACTGAAGCCAATGCGCGCACGGTAATTTTGCAGCAAAAACTTGAGGAATCGCGCGACCAACAAGATGTATTGCAAACACTTTATGATCAACTCGCTGAGAACCGCGAGGCTACAGCAGTGGCAGAGGTGGAGCAGTTATTAACTATTGCCAACCAACAGCTACAGCTTGTGGGTAATGTAAAAACTGCTTTGTTAGCTTTACAAGCCGCCGATAAACGTTTGGAGCCGCTCAATTTACCACGCGCCAATCAATTGCGAGAAACGCTAGCGCTTGAAATTGAAAGTCTGCGCAAACTACCACAAGTAGACATTGTAGGCATGAGCGCTCAGCTAGAAAAATTGGCTAATTTATGTGCCACCATACCGTTAATAAGCGCGCGCCAGCCAACTTTTAATGCCAACGCAGCTCAACAAAATCCGGCTACCACAGAGAGCTTAAACGCTTTCCAAAAAGCCGCTTACCCCATTTGGAATGATATTAAAAATTTAGTGACGGTAGAGCGCATTGATAAACCCGAGCCGCCACTATTATCAACAGACCATACCTTTTATCTGCGTGAGAATTTAAAATTACGCTTGCTCACCGCTAGAATTGCGTTATTACAGCATGACGAAGTGAGTTATAAAGCGGATCTTGCCACAGTGACGACATGGATCAATCAATATTATGATGCTAAACATCCAAACGCCATCCTCGCGTTTAAGCAATTAAAAAAATTATCCGGCAACAACATCGATATTCAGTTACCGCAACTGACTGAAAGCATTGCTGCAGTTAACCGTTACAAACTCAGCCTAGAAAAAGCAGATTAAATCGGCCAACTATCATGATAAAACGTAAAATATTTTGGTGGTTATTAATGGCATTACTGCTAGTGGCCGTGGTGCTGATAGCCAGTAACAATCAAGGCTATGTGCTGATTGTGCGGCCGCCCTATCGGCTACAATTTTCATTTAATTTTTTACTGATTTTGATTGTATTGGGCTTTTTACTATTACATTACTTTTTAAGATTTGTGCATTTTCTACGATTTTTACCTGCCAACAGGCGCAACAAACAAGAAGCGCAACGCCTAAAAGCTAGCAACGACTGGCTGCTAGAAGGAATGCAAGCCCTCGCAGAAGGTGATTTTGAAACTGCGGAAATTGCCATTACAAATGCGCATGATTTAATTCAAAACGCCGACCATGAGAAATTATTAGCGGCGCTGGCTTTAGAAAAAAATAAGCAGGGGTTTTTATTTAAGTAACACTTAAACACATATGACTTAACCAAGAGTCATAGCCCAAGTAATTTAGGTAAATCAGCAATCGAATCTATTAATATATCAGGCTTAACCTGAGAAGCCTCAGCATAGCTCTGACGATATTTACCTGTTTTCACCAATATTCCTGTTAGGTCAATTTGTTGGCTTCCACCAACGTCCACATCAATATCATCGCCAATCATGGCGACTTCAGAAGCTTTGAGCCCCATATCATCTAAGGCAATCTGAAAGAAATCGGCAGAAGGCTTACCTATAATCATGGCGTTCACACCGCTGGCGTATTCTAGCGCCTCAACAAACCCACCAATATCCATCTGTAAACCATGCTCAGTCTGCCAAAATTTATTTTTATGAATGGCTATGAGCTTTGCGCCTTGCATCAACTCATTAAACACTTGATTTAACAGCGGGTAAGACCAAGTACTACCAATATCACCAATGACAATGTAATTTGCTGTCGCCACGGATTGATTGAATGCTTCAAAATCCTGCTTTACATCTTCGGCTAGCAACAAACGACATACTGGATTAACTTGGCGCTGTAAATAAAGCAAAGTAGCTTGAGGGGCGCTGATAATTTCATTTGCAGGGATGGTAAAGCCTAAGCTATTAATTTTTTGTTGAAGTGAAGCCACGGATAAAGTGCTAGTGTTGGTAACAAAGCGGCAACTATAGCTAGCGCGAACTTGCTCGATGGCTTCTATAGCGCCTTTAATCGCATTTGATCCTGTGTAGAGCACACCATCCAAATCAACCAAAAACCCTTTTAAAGCAGATAAATCACTCATCTCAGCACCTCACTAGGATTAGACCTTAACAAACCATGCTCCAACTACTTTTACTGAGACAATAATACGATTAAAAAGTTACTTTTTAGGCCAATGGACGCTCACAAGCAAGCCTTGCCCCGCGTCATTATCACTGAGTATTAAACTTGCGCCATGTAATTCTGCAATGCGACGTACGATGGATAAACCTAGCCCGCTACCTTCTTCACCACTGCCCGTAATTCTGTAGAAGCGCTTCAATACTTGCTCACGCTCTGCCTCTGGAATACCCAAACCAGTATCGCGTACTTGCAATTTTATGCCGTCATCATCATGTATATTTACTGAAACATGACCACCTACTGGCGTATAGCGAATCGCATTATCTAGTAGATTTCGTAGCAGTAATCTTAACTGCGTACTTTCACCAAGTACAGGACATGCATTTTCACTTTCCAATCGAAGCTCGATTTGTTTTGCATGTGCTAAAGGTTCCATGTCAGCCATAATGGAGGCGGCTAAACTACGCAAATCAACTTGCTTATAATCCAAGGAAGCGTTTTCAGGATCAACCCTCGCTAAGGTAAGTAATTGCTCAACCAGCCTGGTAGCTCTATCTACCCCATGCAACACATGCTCTAATGCGGCATTGCGCTCTGCTTCATTGGTAGAGCGCAATGCTACTTGCGCCTGAATTTTAAGTGCAGCCAATGGCGTCCGCAATTCGTGGGCAGCATCAGCGGTAAAGCGCCTTTCGCTTTCAAATGCCTCTTTTAAACGAGCAAATAAATCATTCAACGATTTAACTAAGGGCGCGACTTCTTCTGGCACATCGCTCATCACCAGCGGTTCCAGCTGATTGGCCGCACGCTTGGTGACCTCATATTTGAGATTATTCAAAGGACGCAAGCCTGCGCCGATACCAAACCAAATCAATAACGCTAACACGGGTACAGCAGCCAAAGTTGGCATCAACATTTTGAGCGTAATATGGCGCGCTAAACGCTCTCTGCCAGCAAAAGGCTCAGCAACTTGAATCATAAACTCATGTTTACTGTCCCATTTAGTTAATACGCGCCATGCTTGACCGCTGATAATAGTTTCACTATAGCCATCTTTAGTGGTCATGGGGGTGACAGGTGCATTGCTGGAGCGTAGCAACAAATCACGCTCATTCCATATTTGAAAAGCTAGCCTTTGCTCATATTCATGAGTCACGTGAATTTCATCTTCACCATGCTCGATACGTTCATGTATCTCATGCCGCGTGGTACCAAGCAGTACCTGAGCAGATTGTGCAAGCTGAGCATCAAACAACCGATTAATTTCTTCACGAGACTCTAGCAGCGTAAACAATGCAGCCACTAACCAAGCCACACCCAACCCAACAAACAAGTGCAATATTAGACGTAACCGCAATGATTTCATGCTGCTGACATCTTATCTATGACATAACCAACGCCACGTAAGGTACGAATTAATCCAGAGCCTAGTTTCTTGCGCAAGTGATGAATATGCACCTCAACTGAGTTACTCTCAACCTCTTCACCCCAACCATACAAATGCTGCTCCAACTGCTCGCGCGACTGTACACGGCCGACATGCAGCAAAAGTTCATGTAACAAGGTAAATTCACGTGCAGAAAGCTCGACTGTTTGACCGCCTTGACTCACTTGATGAGTTGATGGCGTTAACTCAATATCATCATGCTGTAAAGTGAGGGTGACTTGGCCTGCGCTACGTCGCAATAGTGCATTTAGTCGTGCAATCAGCTCATCTAAATCAAAAGGCTTGATTAAGTAATCGTCTGCGCCAGCATTCAAACCAACTACCCTGTCAGCAACCGTATCACGCGCTGTAAGTATAAGCACTGGCAAGGCCGAATTGGCGCCACGCAACCATTTAAGCAACTCGGTTCCACTTAACTTTGGCAAGCCAAGGTCTAACACCATCAGTGCGTACTCTTCTGTTTCTAGAGCAAGCTTTGCCGCTTGTCCATCTTGCGTCCAATCCACAGCAAACCCTGCCTGTTTCAGCCCAGCGCGAACTCCATCACCCAGCAGGGCATCATCTTCGACTAATAAAACTCTCATTGGCTAATATTAACGCGGAATTCTAAGCTGTGACTCAGAAAAATCACCTTTTTCTGCACCCTTATGACAAGCGATACAATTGGATTCGCTACCGATACTCTTACGTTTAAACGTATTAGCCGAAACTTCATCATGCTTGCTCGTAAAGTAACGTGTTTCAGTTATTCTCATTAGCGCTGCACTTGCGGGAATAGACTCATTAATGCGGTTTGAACGGCGATTATCTTGCTTATCAGCACTATTGGCCGCGAGAAACTTTGCAATTTCGTCATGCGTGGCCGCATCTAAACTTGCATTCTCACCAAAGTGTTTATCTAAACCTGCCATCACTTTATTCCATGAACGCTCTGGCAATAAGCCTGGGTGATAAACCATATGGCAACTGCCACATTCTGTCTTCCATTTTGCATTGGTCACAGCTGGCATATTTTTGCTACTGCCTTCGCCCGCACCAAACCCTCCACTTGCCAATAAGGTTCCAGCGGAAGTAATGCTGGTGATTAACACTAATAGTTGCATCCATTTTTTCATCATATTCTCCTATATCACTTTAAATTGTTATGGGTACCTTTATAAATTCTAGTTTTTACCCGTGATGGGCATCACCACGACTGTAATCTGGCTAAAGCCAGAACAATCGTGCGATAAGCTAAACAAGGCGCGAGCAAAAAATTGCGCCACCACATATATTTAATATGTAAGAAGTAATTTTTTGTGAGTAACGCTGTGTAGCAACGAAACTTGGATTTATAAAGGTAGCCAGATTACTTAACACTGATTAAATACTGTATGAAATCGCCCTTTTCTTGCGAAGTACAAGTGCGCTCCAATACGTCTTTGCAGTTGCGACCAAACCATTTTTCCACCTTAGCGGCATCAGTAAACCTTTGTGGATTTGCGATAGTTGCCATCGGCTCAATCACTTTATTGGCGCGAGTTTTCCCTTGGTTACGCGGGTCAGAGGTATGGCAAGTAGCACAGCTCACATTTTTACCATCGCTGTGTGTCCGCTCAGCTTTAAAAAAGTTAGCTCCACGCTCGGCAGAAAACCCTGCAAATGCCGCATTCTCTTGCTTAGCTTGCACCTCATATTGCTTGAGCAACTCTTGAGGTGTTGCAGCAAAAGCATTCAGGCTGAAAACTAACCCTAGTAAATAAAATGATTTACGCATGATGATCTCCTTGATTGTTAGGTATGCTTTGAGTTTGGTCTACTTCATATTGGTAACCAGTGACCATGGCTTGCGCAAGCGGCGTTTTATCTTTGACCTCATGCCAAATTAAAGCAGCGATATGCACCACCACAAACGCCATAAGAAAGTAATAAATCAGCTCGTGTGGTTCTTCTACAATCTCTTTCAACCAAGGCATATCACCTATCCAAGCGTTAAATGGCCCCGTACTATGCTCAATTGCCGCGAGAGAAAGACCAGTGATTGCCATGGTAATCAGCAATAGATAAACGAGTAGATAGGCGCCGCTAGCTAAAGTGTTATGACCGAAGCGTGGCGTGGCGTGTAAATTGAAGTTTCGCACGGCGTCCCACCAAACAATGGGATGCCACATATCCGAAAATCTGGCATGACGTGGGCCAACAACGCCCCATGCTAGTCGAGCCACAATACCAACTGTTAAGGCATAACCAATATAAATGTGAATTTGCCACAGCGTTTTTTCTCCCACACCTTTTTCAAAAAGGTCTGAGATCCAAATAGTGGTCATAAGAAATAGAATGGATAAACCATTCCAAAGGTGAATTAACCGAAGAATGGGGTCATAGACCTTTTTTCTTTGGTAAGTAATAGTTTCCATGATTTGCTCCTTTTATTGAAGGTTGGAGCAAATCATAATGTTGAATTCTTAAGGTAGTCTTAAACCCCGATTATTGTCCATTAGAAATAATAAAATTAACCTAAATCCAATGTAGGAAGGGCTTGTAGCCCCGAATGGCGAGGGCGATTCGAAGTGATATTTTGTTCGGGGCTACAAGCCTCTCCTACAGCCATCCGCAACAGTTTGAGCGGAAAATGCTACGGAATTAAATGTTCTAATTGATTATCAGGGTTAAGTAGCAAACCAAGCTTATGTCATGGTTTTAGGCGTTGGTTTTGCATAGTTAAACGCATCTGAGAAAAATTCATCTTCTGGCAAACCAGCTTCTACAAAACTGGCGTGCGCCACCTCTACCATCGCTGGTGCGCCGCAACAATATACCTCATAGTCTGCTAAACCTATTTGGGCAAAATCATCTAGCACGGCTTGATGCACAAAGCCTGTGCGGCCATGCCAGTTGTCTTCCGCGGTAACGTCAGACAATACTGGAATGAATTTGATATGCGGATACTCAACTGCCCATGCGGCTGGCAGCGATGGCATATAAAGATCTTTTAAACTATGCGCGCCCCAATATAAAGTCACAGGGCGAATGATATTATTGTGCAACATGTGTTCAATGATGCCTTTGATTGGCGCGAAGCCCGTGCCACCAGCGACCATAATGATAGGTTTGTCAGAATCTTCCCTTAAGAAAAAGCTACCGAATGGCGCTTCAATTCGCAAAATAGCTTTGTCTGGCATTTCGTTAAATACGTATTCGGTAAACTGACCACCTGGAATCAATCGTAAATGCAACTCTAATATATTGTTTATATGTGGTGCATTAGCTAGTGAAAATGCACGGCGTTTACCGTCTTTAAGTAAAAATTCTATGTATTGACCAGCCATAAATTTGAGATGCTCAGTGCTTGGTAGCTTTAAAAATAGCGCCATCACATCGTGTGAAAGTTGCTCTTTACGCTCTACGCGCGCGGGCAAAATACGTGGCTGAATCACATTGGCGTGAATCTCACGGCACTCTATGGTTAAGTCTGACAGTGGATGAGCGCAGCAAAATAAAGCTTTACCTGCGACTTTTTCTGCCTCGGTCATCGCACTAGAGGCATAGTCGCCATAATCCACTTCACCTGAAATAATATCGCCCTTGCAACTACCGCAAGTGCCGTTTCTACAACCATATGGAATATTCACTCCCGCGTTAATGGCTGATTCCAGTATAGTTTCTGAAGCTTTTGCGGTGTAGGTATGTTTGCTGGATTGAATAGTGATTTGATAACTCATATTTAGATTCTCGTTTTATTCTTAATTGGTGCCTCTACTTAAAGTTACTAACAGAAGCATTTCCATTATTCTTCGCGGTGAAATTCACCTTCTATGACATCATCATTCGCAGCTTTTTGCTTAAATGTAGACGACTTAATCGTGCTTTTATCGACAGGTATTAACAATAGCACTACGGCGACTACATCTGTGAGTACACCTGGAATTATGAGTAATATGCCAGCAAACATATGTCGCGCGCTACCAAACAATGCTTTCATTGGATTGGACCCCTGACTAAGGCTTTGCATTATTCGACCTGAAAACAATAACTTTTCCTCACGAATAAGTTGTAAGCCAAGCAAGACCATGGCGACTAAGTATAATAATACCCACCAACCATATTGTTGAAATAGATTGATTAAAATCCAGATTTCCCCAATTGGAAAGGAAAGAAAGGCTAGTGTAACTATTAAACGCATTGATATATCATCCTTAATGGATTACAAGTAATATTGAACGTATGATACTCATTCACTCTCTATGTAATGGAGTCTGAGCATTTAAAATGCAAGATAGTTTAATTTTAATTACTAAAAATTTAGCTTTCTTCATTCAAGCGCAATCTTTTAAAAAAACATTAGTGAACTTAATAGTGAACCCTTTACTTCTTAAATCGTCGGCATTTATTAAATATGTAGTTTTCTGCTTGATTGCCGTAGTGGGGTTTTTACCCAATGTTTCTTCGGCTGAAAACAAGTTCAGCTCATTTACAAACTCTCTGATTGAAACTAACAGCGAAGATACTTTTTTATCACCTGATGCCGCTTTTCAGTTGGATTTATCCGTTAAAGATGCACAAACTATTCAAGCAAATTTTACCGTAGTCTCAGGTTACTACCTTTACAAAGAGCGCATCAAATTCGTCTTAACACCTAGTACATCAGCCCAAATCGCTTCAGTAGATTTACCAATTGCAGAAATTAAGAATGATAAAAACTTTGGCAAGATGGAAGTTTATAACCATGATTTTAGCGCCAAAATCAATTTAGTTAACATTAAAAATAATGTCATTAAGATTGCCGTGACTTATCAAGGCTGCAGCGAAAAAGGCTTATGCTACGCGCCAATGACCAAAACATTTACCGTAGATTTAGCTGATGCTAAAAATATTGTAAGCTCCCCAGAAAAAGCCGCAGTGGTTAATGTTTCGAACGATAACGAAACGGATAACACGACAAAAATATTGAAATCCGGCAATTTATGGTTAGTCATCGCAGGTTTTTTTGCTGCAGGTTTACTCCTTTCGCTTACTCCTTGCATGCTGCCGATGATTCCAATTTTATCGAGCATTATTGTAGGCAGCCAAAGCAAGCAAATTAAGCCTTCAAAACTGCATGCATTTGGTTTGTCTGTGGCTTATGTATTGGGCATGGCATTAAGTTACACCTTAGCAGGCATCGCAGCGGGCTTATCTGGCGACCTGCTCAGCCAATCACTTCAAAATGCTTGGGTACTTGGTGCCAGCGCCTTGATATTCATATTATTAGCTTTATCAATGTTTGGCTTTTATGAGCTTAAACTTCCACAAAGCTTTGAAGACAAAATGCTCAATACCAGCAACAAACTCAAAGGTGGTCACTTTTTTGGTGTATTTGTCATGGGTGCACTTTCTGCATTGATTGTTAGCCCATGCGTGGCCGCACCACTAGCTGGCGCACTGATTTACATTGGTCAAACCCATAATGTATTTTTAGGTGGCGTAGGCTTATTTGCACTAGCCATTGGCATGGGTGTGCCTTTATTGTTAATTGGCGCTTCTGCAGGTAGCTTGTTGCCAAAAACAGGTAACTGGATGAACGCGGTGAGTAACTTTTTTGGTGTATTAATGTTAGGTATGGCTATTTGGCTGATTTCACCAATTATTCCAGTGAGTATTCAATTAGGGCTATGGGCAATATTATTAATAGTGACCGCGGTCTATCACAGCGCATTAGATAGTTTGCCAGCACATGCCACTAACTTTACTAAATTGTGGAAAGGGGTTGCTGTTGTTCTTTTGATATTTGGCGTAACGCTATTTGTTGGGGCGCTTTCTGGCGCTAAATCTGCCTTAAATCCACTCAGTAACTTTACGCTAAGCAGTGCTAACCAATCAAAAAATCCTTCACAGTTAAACTTTACCCGCGTTGCTAGCATTGCTGAATTAGAACAAAAGCTAGCTACGACTAATCAACCTGTAATGTTAGATTTTTACGCAGATTGGTGCGTGGCTTGTAAGGAGCTGGAACAATTTACCTTTAGCGACCCAAAAGTGCAGCAGCAACTTAAAAACACGCTGCTATTGCAAGTGGATGTCACTGCAAATTCCGATGAAGATAAAGCCCTCCTAAAACGCTTTGGCTTATTCGGCCCACCTGGTATTGCATTTTTTAATGCGCAAGGTAAAGAAATGACAACCCTTAAAACCATTGGCTTTCAAGATGCTGAGCGTTTTAGCACAACCTTAGCTAGACGTGATAGCTGTATTATCGCACCACAAAATCAGCAAGGATTAACCGCTCAGTGTTAATCAAACTAAATTAATAAAACTAACCCTCAAATTATGCTAAAAAAAATACTTTCTAATTTTGGCTACTTAGCCATTATGCTTGCGCTTGGTTTTGCGATCTATTACTACTTTTTAAGTCCAAATGCCACATTAAAAACATATGCTACAGACCACAGCAAACTTTCTACTCAATCGCTTTTTGCAAGTAAGCTATCTAATCCAGACGGTATCATCCAAGATTTAAGCCAATTTAAAGGCAAAATAATCGTGCTGAATTTTTGGGCAACTTGGTGCCCGCCTTGCCGCGAAGAAATGCCAGAACTCTCTGAATTATATACAGAATATAAAAATAAAAATGTGGTTGTGCTTGGTATGGCTGTGGATGAATTAGCACTCGTAAAAGAGTTTTCGGCAACAACGCCTGTAAGCTACCCTTTACTTGCGGCGGAGAACGAAGGCATGGTGCTTGGCAATGATTTAGGTAATGATAAAGGCGTATTACCTTATACCGTGATTATTAATGAGAGCGGAGCAGTGGTAGATACTTACTTTGGGCGCATCAATAAATCCCTTTTAGAGACCGCTTTACGACCTCTACTACCGCAATAACATCCTCTATTTAACAATTAGGATTAAGCTAGCAAATCAACTACTTAAATTATGAACGCAAGCTAATTTCGTTTAAATGTATGAAGTCACTGGACAAAACCTGCTAACTTCGGCAAACTTGCAACCATGAATTACACGATTTTACATTCTAAAATGCTCTTCATATTGGTTGCACATGTCTGCTAAATCCATTTTAGTATTGCATGGTCCAAACCTTAATTTATTAGGTTCACGTGAACCTGAGCATTATGGTAGCGACACGCTAAATTCTATCAATCAAACCTTAACGGATATTGCAGCAAAAGCAGGAGTAGCTTTAGAGGCATATCAAAGCAATACTGAAGGCGATCTTGTTACTAAAATTCAATCTGTTGCGACGACAAAAGTGGATTTTGTGATTATCAATCCAGCCGCATTTACACATACATCTGTTGCGATGCGGGATGCGCTATCCGCTGTTAAAGTACCATTTATTGAAGTGCATTTATCTAATGTATATGCACGTGAAGCGTTCCGTCATCATTCTTATTTTACCGATATTGCAGTAGGAGTTATCAGTGGCTTAGGTGCCCACGGCTATACACTTGCGCTTGATTATGCAATTCGGCGCATCAATCATTCTTAAATTTATTCTTGTTATTAACTAAAATTTTCCTAGATTTTTAGAGGTTACTATGGACTTACGCAAACTTAAAAAACTAATCGATCTTGTTGAAGAGTCAGGCATTGCTGAACTTGAACTGACAGAAGAAGGTGAAACGGTACGTATTAGCCGCAATTTTACATCTAGCACACCAGTGCAACAGCATTATGCCAATTTTGCGCCTGCGCAATATGGTGTTGCACCTCAAGCTCAAGCGCCACAAACCGCAGTTGCTGAAGTACCAGTGGTTGAAGAAGGCCATGCGGTTAAATCTCCTATGGTCGGGTCTTTCTATCGCTCCTCTTCACCAGATGCAAAACCATTTGTAGAGGTGGGCGATACAGTTTCTGTAGGTGATACGCTTTGTATTATTGAAGCGATGAAATTATTAAATGAAATCGAGTCAGATAAAGCTGGCGTTGTTAAGAAAATCTTAGTCGAAAACGGCTTAGCTGTTGAGTACGGCGAGCCACTATTTATTATTGGCTAATAAAAATTTAAAAGGTATTTAACAACATGGCTATGTTTGACAAAATCTTAATCGCTAACCGAGGCGAAATCGCCCTTCGCGTTCAGCGTGCGTGTCGCGAACTTGGAATTAAAACGGTTGCCGTTCATTCTGAAGCAGACCGAGAAGCTAAATATGTAAAATTAGCAGATGAATCTGTATGTATTGGGCCAGCACCGTCTGGTCAAAGTTACTTAAATATTCCGGCTGTAATTAGTGCGGCAGAAGTCACTGATGCGCAAGCAATTCACCCAGGTTACGGCTTTTTATCAGAAAATGCTGACTTTGCAGAGCGTGTTGAGCAAAGTGGCTTTGTATTTATCGGCCCTCGTGCTGAAACTATTCGCTTAATGGGCGATAAGGTATCGGCTAAGGATGCGATGAGAAAAGCGGGCGTACCCTGCGTACCTGGTTCAGATGGCGCATTGCCAGATGATCCAGCAGAAATCATAAAAATCGCTAAAAAAGTCGGATACCCAGTCATTATTAAAGCAGCTGGCGGCGGCGGCGGTCGTGGTATGCGTGTAGTGCATACCGAAGCCGCACTAATTGCCTCAGTGAATATGACCAAAGCCGAGGCGCAAGCAGCATTTGGTAACCCAGTGGTTTACATGGAGAAATACCTAGAAAAACCACGCCATATTGAAATTCAAGTATTAGCAGACCAACATGGTAACGCAGTGTTTTTAGGTGAACGGGATTGCTCGATGCAGCGTCGGCACCAAAAAATTCTTGAAGAAGCGCCTGCGCCATTACTTAACCCAAGATTACGCGACAAAATTGGCGAACGCTGTGCGGAAGCCTGTCGCAAAATTAAGTATCGTGGTGCTGGTACTTTTGAATTCTTATATGAAAACAATGAGTTTTACTTCATTGAGATGAACACGCGTTTACAAGTTGAGCATACCGTAACAGAAATGATTACCGGTATTGATTTAGTTCAACAACAAATTTTTGTAGCGGCTGGTGAAAAACTAAAATTCCGCCAAAAGGACGTTGTACTCAAAGGCCATGCGATTGAGTGCCGCCTTAATGCGGAAGATCCATACAACTTTATACCATCTCCAGGCAAAATCACGACGTTCCATATGCCAGGCGGGCCTGGTGTACGTATTGATACGCATGCATACGCGGGCTATACCGTGCCACCAAATTATGACTCTATGATTGGTAAGCTTATTACTTACGGTGACACGCGTGACCAAGCCATTGCTCGCATGCGTATTGCGCTATCAGAAATGATGATTGGCGGCATTAGCACTAACGTAGCATTGCACGCAGATCTGATGGCTGACGCAGCTTTTCATCTAGGTGGTACTAGCATTCACTACCTTGAACAAAAGCTTGGCATTTATAACAAATAATCATAAGTAAGTGGGTTTTGCATGGCATGGGTATCGTTAAAAATTGAAGCACAAGACAATACGGCTGATTTAATTAGCGATACTTTAATGGAACAAGGTGCGCTATCTGCCATTATTGAAGATGCAAATGCCGATACATTAGATGAGCAGCCTATATTCGGCGAGCCAGGTGACCCACCACCGGGTATTTGGCAACAAAACCTTGTGAGCGCTTTGTTTGATGAAGGTGTTGATGTTGCAAAAGTGATTGCTGATTTGGAGCGAGAAACCAAATTAAGCAATTTGCAATATTCTACCGAAATCATACAAGAGCAAGATTGGGTGCGCGCGACCCAATCTCAATTTGAGCCGATTAAAATTACCGATAATTTATGGATTGTGCCAACATGGCATAGTGCGCCAAATGCAGATGCAATCAACATCATATTAGACCCAGGCCTAGCTTTTGGCACAGGTAGTCATCCCACGACCCATCTTTGTTTGAAATGGCTGACTGAGACAGTATCTGAACAAGACACCGTTTTAGATTACGGCTGCGGCTCAGGTATTTTAGCGATTGCGGCAAAAAAACTAGGCGCATCTGAAGTTATCGGAACTGATATTGACCCTCAAGCCATTCAATCTAGCGTATATAACGCCGAGCAGAATGATGTGGCTGCGGCTTTTTATCATGCTAGCAAATATCAATCACGTGAGTTCGATATCGTGGTTGCTAATATCCTCTCAAGTGCACTAAGCGTACTGGCGCCTGCACTGGCAAAATCCTGCAAAACTGGTGGGAAAATCGCGCTTTCGGGTATTTTAAAAGAACAAGCTACTGACGTAAGTGCTATTTATGCTGAATGGTTTAACATGCATGTCCCACAAACAATGGATTCTTGGGTAATGCTAACTGGCACTAAAAAATAGAGTGGAAAATGAGCAACATCACTAATTGCCCTAATTGCCAAACGCAATTTATTGTTACTGATGATCAATTAAACCAACACAATGGCAAAGTACGTTGCGGCCATTGTTTAAATGTATTTGATGCAAAAATAGAGTTGGTGAACATTACCGAGTCTGAAGCTGATATTAAAGAAGGCACTGATTTAGCCAGTATCAAGACAGTGAATCCGGCTGAAGTTACACAGAATGAACAGCAAGAAAGTCCCCAAGTAAGTAGCGAAGACAGTGAGATTGTGCAAGATGTTGTTTTACAACACAGTCAAGCAAATTACTTTGAAGCGATTGACCACAAAGCCAAATCTAAAAGTCGTTTATCTAATTGGTTATTAAGTCTGTTAGCCATTATTCTATTTCTCGCAGCTCTGGCACAAAGCCTCTATTATTGGCGTAGTGATATTGCTATTTACTATCCAAAACTCAAACCTTTGCTTACTCAACTATGCGAGAAAATTTCTTGTAATATTCAGCTCCCTAAGAAAATTGAATTTATCATCATTGATGATTCAGACATGCGAGAAGATGAAGCCCACGAAGGTTTTGTCCACTTTTCTACCACTTTGATAAATCAAGCTGCATTCAATCAAACTTACCCGAATATTGAGCTGACCCTAACCGATATTGAGGACAAACCTAAATTTAGACGCATATTCACTCCTGCAGAGTATCTGCCTGAGCATACTGATATTACTCGTGGCTTGCCTGCGGGCGCTGAAATCAAAGTTAAATTAGCACTGACTGCTCAAGATAAAGCTGTGGCTGGTTATCGACTTTCCGTGAGTTATTAAATTAGCCTCAAAACCTATTCTAATGAAAATCATTAGTCTAATTTAATTGCTTTACATAGCTAGTAATTGCAACCGCAATGTATTATGTAAGTCATAGATTATGTATTACTTAATTAATTAACTTACAGGAGAATTATTATGTGGACAACACCAGCAGCTACTGAAATGCGTTTCGGTTTCGAAGTTACAATGTACGTAATGAACAAATAATTGTTCTTTATTACGGAAAAGGCGCCTTAGGCGCCTTTTTTATTGCCTTTGATTTACCGCGTCAATAAGTCGGACTCTTACTAAGTAAGTATGCTCATTGAAGTTTATATACTTACTCAATCAACAGCATGTAATTTGAATCAATTGCTTTAATCGCCTCAGCAATTTTTTCTACCGCTTCTAATCTCATAAAGCTCTTACGCCACGCAATCGCTATACGTCTTGTTGGCGCTGGGCGGGCAAATGGAATTACTTTAATCAGTGGGTTATTGTAGCGTTCTGCTGTGGCCGAGCAAGGCAATACGGTAATACCTAGGTTGGAAGCCACCATATTACGAATAGTTTCTAAAGAATTACCCTGCAAAACCTCTCCCTTACGTGAGAGTTCTGGGCATGCCTGCGTAACTTGGTTGCTAAAACAATGGCCACTATTTAGTAACAGTACTTTTTCATCTGCCAACTCTTCGGGTTTAATATGTTTACGATTTGCCCAGTGATGATCGCTTGGTATGACTACATCAAACTCTTCATCGTATAAAGCACGATATTGCAAGCCAGGGATATTAAATGGCAAGGCAATAATGGCCGCATCAATAATGCCATTACGTAATTGCACTTCTAAATTAGCCGTTAAGTTTTCTTCCACTTCCAAAGGCATATCTGGTGCGCTATTGCGTAATATCGGAATAATCTCGGGTAATAAATATGGCCCTACTGAATGTATCATGCCCAGTTTTAATGTACCCTTTAGCTGATTCTTACCGAGTTCTGCTAACTGCTTAATGTAGGCGGTTTCTTCTAAAACTTTTGAGGCTTGCTCCACTATTTTTTCGCCAATTTCAGTCATACTGACTTCGCTTCTGCTACGCTCAAAAATAATCACATTCAGCTCTTCTTCAAGTTTTTTAATCGCCATACTAAGCGCAGGTTGCGAGACAAAACACTTTTCCGCAGCACGCCTAAAGTTGCGCTCTTGCGCCACAGCTACAATAAATTTTAATTCTGTTAGACTCATTTAAGCTCAATATCCTCAGTTTTTTTCATCATACATTGATAAATTATATTTATCAATGCCATTGAAACATACAATTATACATATCAATTATCACCCTATAGAATGGCTACACACATCGCTAGTGATGACGGTGATTAAGGAGTAAAAAATGTTAAAAATAATGATTGAATCTAATAGACAAGACCTGATAGAACTACTCGCCAACTTTGCAGCAAATAATTAATCATATTAATAAGGAGAAATCTCGTGAGCATTAAAAAGAAATTGACTACCGCAGCTGGCGCACCAGTGCCAGATAACCAAAATACCATGACAGCTGGACCGCGTGGACCAGTATTATTGCAAGATGTATGGATGTTAGAGAAACTTGCGCATTTTAACCGAGAGGTGATTCCAGAACGCCGTATGCACGCTAAAGGCTCAGGTGCATATGGTACTTTTACTGTGACTAATGATATTAGCCAATACACGCGTGCGAAAATATTCTCACAAGTCGGTAAAAAAACTGAATTGTTTGCACGCTTTACTACCGTAGCTGGGGAGCGTGGCGCTGCAGATGCCGAGCGTGACATTCGCGGCTTTTCAGTAAAGTTCTATACTGAAGAAGGTAACTGGGATTTAGCTGGTAATAACACACCCGTATTCTTTTTACGCGATCCTCTTAAGTTTCCAGATTTAAACCATGCAGTAAAACGTGACCCCCGCACTAACATGCGTAGTGCAGAAAACAACTGGGATTTCTGGACATCATTACCTGAGGCCTTGCACCAAGTCACCATTGTGATGAGCGACCGTGGCATACCAGCAAGTTATCGTCACATGCATGGTTTTGGTAGCCATACATTTAGTTTGATTAATGCTAACAATGAGCGTTATTGGGTGAAATTTCACTTTACTTCCCAACAGGGTATAAAGAATTTAACTGATGCGGAAGCAGAAGCTATTGTGGGTAAAGACCGTGAAAGTCATCAGCGCGATTTGTTTGATAGTATTGAAAATGGTGATTATCCAAAATGGACACTTGCTGTACAAATCATGCCTGAGAAAGATGCAGGCTCTTACTCTCTAAATCCATTTGATTTAACCAAAGTTTGGCCACATAAAGACTACCCATTGACTGAAGTGGGCGTGATGGAACTTAACCGTAACCCTCAAAACTTCTTTGCTGAAGTTGAGCAGTCTGCCTTTAACCCAGCGGCAGTCGTACCTGGTATTAGCTTCTCGCCAGACAAGATGTTGCAAGCGCGTTTGTTTGCTTACGGTGATGCACAGCGATACAGATTAGGGGTGAATCATCATCAAATACCTGTTAATGCGCCTAAATGTCCAGTTCATAGCTATCATCGTGATGGTGCGATGCGCACCGATGGCAACCATGGTTCAACCATTGGTTATGAGCCAAACACTAAAGGCGAATGGCAAGAGCAACCAGATTTCAGTGAGCCTCCATTAGCCATTGAGGGCAAGGCAGATCATTGGAATCATCGCGTGGACGAGGACTACTATTCTCAACCTGGCAATTTGTTCCGTTTAATGACGCCTGCCGAACAGCAAGTGTTGTTTGAAAATACAGCTCGCTCTATTGGTGGCGCTTCTGTTGAAATTCAAAAACGTCATATTGCCAACTGCTCTAAAGCAGACCCAGCATATGGTGCTGGTATAGCTAAGGCTTTAGGCTTGTAAGTTAGCTATCTTTTAGCAAATCTAAACTTGCTATTCAAAGCCCGTACTTGAAACTATTATCAAGTACGGGCTTTTTATTTAATCAGCTTTTATTTGAAAAGTTTCCTGTAAGGCTTTAAGCTAGCAAACGACAAAATAGTAAGACTTCAATCTCAAAGCTTTAAAGCTTAATAATGGAAAAATCATGAAAATGTGGCAATGTGTAGTATGCGGATTTGTATATGAAGAAGAAAAAGGGTGGCCTGAAGATGGTATTGCACCCGGCACGCGCTGGGAAGACGTACCTGCTGATTGGTCATGCCCTGAATGCGGTGTTTCTAAAGCAGAATTTGAAATGGTTGAATTTTAAGTAGTAAATCGGCTGGCATTGCCTACTTAATGCTAAATGTGTATCGCTAAAGCAGCAAATTAACCTGCACGTTTACTAGCATCGTAGTGGCCATTAAGCCCAGTCCAGTAAAGCTACCAGAAATTGGTGGAACTGATTCTGGATTGCGCGCAACAGCTACCGCAATATGGTGGTTACCCGTAATCTCTCCTGAAGTAGGGTCGAATCCTTTCCAACCAGTGCCGGGCAAATATACTTCAGCCCATGCGTGGGTGGTTGCGTTTCCAGCTTCTGTTGCTGGGGCATGTAAGTAGCCACTGACAAATCGACTCGCTAACCCCAAACACCGACATGCTTCAATAAAGAGCGTCGCGTAATCTCTACAAGATCCGCTCCGTTGTGAAAGGGTTTGCGAAGGCGATTGCACCCCCGCTTCTTCTCGCATTTGGTAACGAAAATTTTTGCTAATATTTTGATTTAAATTGATTAACAAGCTAAAAGTTTGCATGCCAATTAAGTTTTGTTGTTGCAACCAAGTGTTTACGACTTGTTGGTCGTTGTAAAAGCTGCTTTGTTGAAAACTTGCCAAATCCGCTTGTTCATCTAAAGCATAACTAAATGGATATTGAGAAGCATAGCTTTCTAACATGGGGTCAAAAAGTGCCTGATCATAGTGTTCAATAATGACCTCACTAGCGATAGTGAGCTTATTTGAAGGCTCTAAGAAATTGACAATGGCCAGAGAGTTATCAAATACATCCCGCTGCCATTTAATATTATAACTAGGCGAAATTTCTAATTTTGAAGACTCAATACGGACGTCATGGCCTACTCTTGGTCGCAGTAAAAGCTTATGTTGATTCAACGTTACCTGCGCTGGGAAGGTATATTCGGTCAGATGTTTAATGCGTAATCTTTGCATGCTTAAATTAAATAGCCCTTAGGTAGGTGCTGCATCTAACATCTTCACACTCACCGACATGGCTAGTGGAAATAGCGCTGGGCCAAATTGGTTAAATATCGCAACATCCGCTGCATCGCGCCCATAAGCCACAGTAACACGACCTCCGATAGGATGCGGTTGTGTTGGATCAAAGGTATACCAGCGTCCACCAACGTATGCCTCAAACCATGCATGAAAATCCATAGGCTTTAACCCATGCAAGTAACCCACCACCATACGCGCAGGAATACACAAACCTCTACAAAGTGCGATGCCCAAATGCGCCAACTCACGACATACGCCTTCACGCTGCTGATTCACTTCTACCGCAGAAAGCTGAAAGTGCATGGAGTCTGAATTAAACTTAATATTGTTCTGTATCCAAGCCACGATGGTAGCGACTTGGTCATAACCGGGCGCCACGCCAGCAACTAGCTCCTGACCTAAATCGATAAAGCGATCTGACTCACAATAGCGCGTAGGTAACAGGTAAGTAAGCACTTCGTTAGGCAGATTCTGCACTTCATCAAACGGCGCGCCAGCACAAACATCGATGTTGTCTGCGGTCATAATGTCAGCAGAAGTATGAATTGAAAATTCACCTTGTGGCGCGATTAAGCGCTGACAAAGATTGCCATAGTTATCGGTATACTCAACCACTGGTACGCTCGGATTTAGCGTATACGACTCGCGTGCTATCCATTGATTAACACCGCTGCGCGGCCTAAGCATCAAAATGAACGGTGTTGGTATAGCAACGTCAAAAGTAATATCGCATTGGGTATGTAGCCACATAGTTGTCTCCTTTTTATTATTCTAAGCAATCTATGGTTAAGCATCTGTTAACGAAGCCACATATCTAAAGAAATTACCCAGAAGATACAGCAACAATTGTACCAAAAGCTAATTTTTTTAAGTTTGACCAGTCTACTTCACCTAATTAGCCTGAAATAGGCTACAGAGTTTACGTTGAGGGAAATTTGATGAAATTACGCACTAACAAAACACTTTGCTCAGTTAGGTATGCACCAAACCAGCGCATCTGTTAAAGTGGACTTAATAACACCTATTGCTTATGCAATTAATTTAATTAGGAACAGCTCTGGAAAGCGCATTCAATATAGAGATTGATAATTTTTGTATGAGTTGGCACGGCCCTTGCAAGTAATGACTTATGGCTTCTATTGATTATAAAAATAAACTGCTCACGGCATTTGATGAATCTGTAGATTCAAAAAAAGGCGTTAGACAAGTTTACGCGCCTTATGCTAAGTGGTTAGGTGGCAAAGACTTTTCTCAACTTGCGCAAAAATCTCGCGATGCTGAACTATTGTTTCGACGAGTTGGCATCACATTTGCGGTTTATGGCGAAGAAGAAGGCGCTGAGCGCTTGATTCCATTTGACGTAATCCCCCGAATTTTAGCCGCAAGTGAATGGGCAAAGCTCTCCGCAGGCGCTTGCCAACGTGTGCGGGCACTTAATATGTTTTTGAATGACATCTATCACGGCCAAGACATTATTAAAGCTGGCATCATGCCTGACAGCATACTGACCAACGAAATGTACAGGCCAGAGATGCAAGGGGTAGACGTGCCGGGCGGCGTGTATGCACATATCGCAGGCATTGATATTGTGCGCACCGAAGCGGATACATTTTATGTATTAGAAGATAACTTACGAACGCCTTCTGGTGTTTCATACATGCTGGAAGATCGTCGCATGATGATGCGATTATTCCCTGAACTTTTCAGACAATATCCTATTTCACCCGTTGAACATTATCCGCAACTTCTGCTTGAAAACCTTAGAGCAGTTGCGCCCCGTGGCGCAACCAGTAACCCTACCGTAGTACTAATGACGCCTGGTGCATACAACAGCGCCTACTTTGAGCATGCCTTTCTTGCACAACAAATGGGCATTGAGCTAGTTGAAGGTCGCGATATGTTTGTGAAAGACAATGCTGTTTTCATGCGCACCACCGAAGGGCCTAAAAAGATTGATGTGATTTATCGCCGTATAGACGATGACTTTATTGACCCATTGGCATTCAGGCAAGACTCCATGTTGGGTGTACCTGGGTTGGTTTCAGTCTATCGTAATGGCGGTGTAGCGTTAGCGAATGCCATCGGCACAGGCGTAGCTGATGACAAAGCAACTTATACCTATGTGCCTGAAATGATTAAGTTTTATTTGGGTGAGGAGCCGATTTTGTCAAATGTTCCAACCTATAAGCTCAGTAAGGAAGACGATAGAAAATATGTGTTAGATCACCTTGCTGAATTGGTGGTTAAAGAAGTGCAAGGCTCTGGTGGCTATGGCATGCTCGTTGGCCCTACCTCAAGCAAAGCGCAAATTGAAGAATTTAGATTACGTATTATTGCGGACCCTGATAATTACATTGCCCAACCTACATTAGCACTTTCTACTTGTCCAACCATGGTTGAGCAAGGCGTGGCGCCACGCCATGTAGATTTGCGCCCTTATGTCTTAACAGGTAAAACAACCTCAGTCGTGCCTGGCGCATTGTGTCGTGTGGCAATGAATGAAGGGTCTTTAGTGGTTAACTCATCGCAAGGTGGCGGCACTAAAGATACATGGGTGTTGCAATGCTAAGTCGCACCGCTGATCACCTTTATTGGATGGCTCGTTATATTGAACGTGCAGAAAACATGGCGCGTATGCTGGAAGTTACTTATCGCATGTCGCTAGTACAAAATGCCGCTCAAAGTGAGGCGGCGCTTTGGGTGCCATTGCTACATATTTCTGACACCAAAGAAGATTTTCATAAAGCTTATGATGAAGTCACCGCGCACAATGTGATTTACTACATTGCAATGGACAGTCGCAATTTGTCGAGTATTTACAATTGCCTACGTGCTGCGCGCGAAAATGCACATGCCGTGCGTGTAGCCATGTCTTCCGAAATGTGGGAAAACATTAATAGCTTATGGCTAGAGTTTCAGCAAATGGACAAAAAGCTAATTTTAGAAAGCGGCTTGTCAGAATTTTGTGATTGGGTGAAATCACGCTCACATCTGTTCCGCGGCGTGACTTACGGCACGATGTTGCGTGATGATGGCTTCAGATTCACACGTTTGGGTGGGTTTATCGAACGCGCTGACGACATGGCGCGCCTGCTTGATGTGAAATATCACCTATTGTTACCTTCAGCCAGCGATGTGGGCGGCGCAGTAGATTATTACGAATGGAGCGCACTGCTACGTTCTGCCAGTGCTTATGAAGCCTATTTAAAAGTGTATCGCGATGCAGTGATGCCTTTGCGTGTCGCTGAACTTCTGGTGTTACGTCAAGACATGCCGCGATCGCTGCACGCATGTATGAATGAACTTACGACAATACTTGACCAACTCACGGGCGATGCGGGTCGCGAATGCAAACGTTTAGCGGGTGAAATGCATTCAAGTTTGCATTACGGTCGTATTGAAGATATTTTCAGAGGCGGGTTGCATGAGTTTTTAGAAGCATTCCTCAGGCAGAACAATCGCCTCGGTATTGAGATTCAGCGCACTTATTTGAATGCGCCATTAGTCAACGAACCTGAAAAAGTGAATGTAGTGGGAGGTCAAACGCAAAGCCAAAGCAAAGTATCAGCCTAATTTGAAATTAATGATTAGGCTTAACTATTCGCCGTAAAGATAAACTTATAAGTGGGGAGATCGCGATGAAGTTTAATATTGAACACCATACCCGCTTCGCATTCAACAAGCTTGTTGGGTATACCATACAGCAATTACGCCTCACACCTCAAGATGGCTTTGGTCAGCGCGTGAACAACTGGCAATTGAAGGTAAGCGGGCTATCATCCACTCAGACTGATGCTTTTGGCAATATCACACACACCTTGGTGAAGGATGCACCACATCAAGAAATTATGATTATCGCTACGGGTGAAGTAGAAACTGATCTTGATAGCTCCGAAGATTTGTTAGAAACAAATAAAATTAAACACGATGACTTGGCGCTACCTATTTACTTGAGAAATACCTCACTCACTATAGCCAATGAAGCCATTATTAAGTTTGCGCAAAATATAGCATCACAGCATGACACTATTAACCAAAACTTATTAACAGCATTAATGGATGGCGTTTCTCAAACTATTAAGTGGGATAAAACCACTGCTGAAAATCAACAATCAGCGATTTCAACTTTTGCTGCTGGCAAAGCATTAAGTCAGGGTATGACGCATCTATTTATTAGTTGTTGCAGGGCTTTAAAGATTCCCGCGCGATTAGTACATGGCTACTGTTTTAACCCCGCAACTAAACAAATTGAAAACCATAGCTGGGCGGATGCTTGGCTGCTAGAAACTGGCTGGCAAAGCTTCGATATAGCCAATAATATGCCGTCAAACGGCATACATATTAGGCTAGCCACTGGTCTGGATTACCGTGATGCATGCCCGGTAAGCAGCGTGATGCATGACATTGCCAACGATAAAATGTCGGTAGATTTTAAAGTGCATGAAATTTCGCAAATGCAGCAATAACTAAGTCTTTCAATTTTCTAGCAATTAGCCATAATTATTTTTACATTTCGGAAATCCTAATGAACTCACTGCAATACCAACGCCACGGCGACAAGGTTAATTCACCTTGGTTTGAAGAGTTTCTACCCAAACTATTGGAAGATAGAGATCGCATCGGCTTGACTGACATGGTGCATGAAATTGACGCCATGATGATTACTGTTGAGCCGGGTTGCTCGGTGGCTTACATCAGCGAGTTGGCGTTAATGACGCCTTACCACTACTTAGTCACGCTAGAATCAGAATCACATTGGACGCATATTTTACGTATCGATATGAATTCACCAGACATTTTGGTGCGCGAAGTACGCGACCCCAATACGCATGGTATTTTCCGCAGTTTGAATGAGGTTTACCCGATAGGCGCGCACAAGCCAAACTCGCGCTATATGGGCGAAATCTTCCGGGTAACTAATCAGCATGAAGTGGTTGAGCTACAAAAAGCCCGCGAGATTCGCTTTTTCAATCAAGATCAAATTCGCAAGTTAGAACTACCTGGCAATATGTCTATCGTCAAACCATCGCCCTACACCCACAATATTGTGGGTTATTGGGAGCGACCAGTCGGTGATATTCGTATTTATGCGCTTGGCGTAAGTGTGATTCATCAAGATGTGAATCGCGGATATCTTGAAGCCAAAGACACGCAAGCCAAACTAGGTTTGGATAAGTTAATTTTACCAATTGACCACTTAGCAACGCGTATTTACAGCCAAAATCGTGAGGTGGCAATACTTGAGTATCTCACGCTTTCCAGCTATTACTACTGGGGCTCATACGATATTGCCAGCCAAAACTCTTCAACCAATGTGACTAAAAGCGCGCACTATAATAATGAGCAAAAAAGCCCTGCAAAAGTTTTCACGGCGGCTAATCATCCTTACTTCGTTAATCACTTAGTCGGCTTACCGTCACCAACTGAAAACTTTGTGCGTAATTATGGTCCGCGTTTGCACCACATTGCACTGGGCGTGGCAGATGGCGAAACCAATGGTCAGATTAATATTGATTACGTGGTCGATGTGATTAGAGAAAAAGGTAAAGACTTTTTATTAGATGTGATTGGCTCACGCGAAGAAGGCCTAAAACAAATTTTCTCCAGCGCCTCAGAACACTCCTCACTCATCATTGAATATGTACAACGCTTTGGCGATTTTGATGGATTCTTCACCAAACAGAACGTGGCTGAATTAACTAAAGCAGCTGGTGTTGAAGAGAGCTTACGTTTATTACAAGCTGAAAGTGCTAGCTAGCATCACAATAATGACGACTCAACAGAAGGTGACACATTAATGACTATTCGAGTCGCGCTACACCATAAAACAGCTTATCACTATGATAACCCTGTGCAACTTACTCCGCATGTTTTCCGTCTTCGGCCAGCGGCGCACTCGCGCACGCCTGTGAGCGCTTACTCACTTAAAATATTACCTGAGAATCATTTTATTAGTTGGCAGCAAGATCCATTTGGCAATTATCTTGCGCGCGTGGTTTTTCCAGAAAAATCTACCGTGCTTTCTATTGAAGTGGATTTGATTGCTGAAATGACGGTGATTAATCCTTTCGATTTCTTCTTGGAAGAATACGCAGAGAATTATCCGTTTGCTTATCCAGAGCAGTTACTTAAAGAGCTTGCGCCCTACTTAGAAGTGCGCGAACAAGGGCCTTCGCTCAAAGCGTGGTTAGCAGAAATTGACGTTGGTAAAAAAGCCATTGTAGATTTTCTGGTGTACTTAAATCAGCGCGTTAATCAAACGGTCAATTACTCTATTCGCATGGAAGTAGGCGTGCAAACATGTGAAGAAACCTTAGACAAAAGATTAGGTTCTTGTCGTGATTCTGCTTGGTTGCTAGTGCAAGCCATGCGCCACATGGGCTTAGCCGCTCGATTCGTTTCTGGCTATTTGGTGCAGCTCACGGCTGATGTTAAATCTTTGGATGGCCCATCTGGTACCGAAGTTGACTTTACCGACTTGCATGCATGGGCTGAAGTGTATATTCCCGGCGCAGGTTGGATAGGCTTAGATGCAACTTCTGGCTTATTGGCTGGTGAAGGTCATATCCCACTCGCTTGCACGGCTGATTATGTCAGCGCAGCCCCTGTGACTGGCGGCTATACAGGTCAAGCCAATATCGAATTTAGTTTTAGCAATAATGTCACCCGTATTCACGAAGATCCGCGCGTCACCAAACCTTATAGCGAACAGCAATGGGTAGAGATTAATGCGCTAGGTCAAAAGATAGATGTTGAATTAGAAGCAGGAGATGTGCGCCTCACCATGGGTGGCGAACCGACTTTTATCTCTATCGATAATATGGATGCGCCAGAATGGAATATTGATGCTGATGGTGTGGAAAAACGTCAATTAGCTGGTCAGTTAGTCAGACGTTTACGCGATAGCTTTGCACCAGGCGGTTTGCTGTATTTTGGACAAGGAAAATGGTACCCGGGCGAAGCGCTACCTCGTTGGCAACTCGCCTGCTTTTGGCGTAAAGATGGCAAACCCGTTTGGCGTAACCCTGAGCTTTTAGCCGATGAAAACAAAGACTATGGCTTAAATCAAACACAAGCTGACACCTTCATTCGCGACCTAGCAAAACGACTAGGTCTGAAAGGCAGCCATATTTGTGCGGGTTATGAAGACCCGCTTTACTACTTATTAGCTGAAGGCTTATTACCAAACAATCTAAACCCACTCAAATCAGACCTTAAAGATGATTTAGAGCGCAAGCGCCTGACAAAAGTGCTCACGGGAGATTTAGGCGCGCCAGTTGGCTATTTACTTCCACTGCATTGGAGTCACCAGCGCAACGCTTGGAGCAGCAGCGCTTGGGAATTTAGACGTGGAGAAATGTTTCTAGCGCCGGGCGATTCCGCTATGGGATTGCGCCTGCCATTAAGCTCATTGCCTTGGATAGCCTTTGAAGACCGCGACCACGAACATGAGCGTAGCTTGTATGAAGCGGTAGAGCCACTAGCGGATATTGATTCTGAAGTTAGCCGCCGTTATAGCAAATTCACCAAAGAGAATATGCATAGAAACGAGATGGGCGTGGTGGATGACGGTGTTGATGTTGAAGCTGATGAAGAAGCACCGCCAGCAGACCCAGAATTTACGCCGCATACAGCCTTGTGCGTAGAAACCAGAGGCGGACGCTTGCATGTCTTTCTACCGCCCACCAATAAGTTAGAACATTATTTAGACATCATTGCCTCCATTGAAGCCACCTCTAGCACCTTAAACATGCCTGTGGTGATTGAAGGTTATCAACCGCCTCACGACTTACGCTTAACTCGCTTACCTGTCACGCCAGACCCTGGTGTGATTGAAGTTAACATTCACCCAGCCGCCAGTTGGGATGCTTTGGTTAACAACACAACGATATTGTATGAACAAGCACGTTTAACCAGACTAGGCTCTGAGAAATTCATGCTGGATGGCCGTCATACTGGCACGGGAGGCGGTAATCACGTCACGCTGGGTGGAATTACGCCAGCGGATAGCCCCATTTTGCGCCGCCCTGATTTGCTACGCAGCTTAATAACGTATTGGCAGCATCACCCTTCATTGTCATACCTGTTTTCAGGTTTGTTTATTGGCCCAACTAGCCAAGCACCGCGCGTTGATGAAGCGCGTAATGATAGCTTGTACGAGTTAGAAATCGCCTTTCAACAAATGCCAGATGGTGAAGTACCCGCGCCGTGGTTGGTAGATCGCTTATTACGCAATTTGCTTGTGGATATGACGGGCAATACGCATCGCAGTGAATTCTGTATTGATAAGCTCTATGCGCCGGGCTCAGATACTGGTCGACTTGGCTTATTAGAACTCCGTGCTTTTGAAATGCCACCGCATGCGCATATGAGCTTGGTGCAAATATTGCTACTACGCGCTTTAGTGGCAAGATTTTGGAAAGAGCCCTACAAAAAACCACTGGTACGTTGGGGCACACAGTTACATGACCGCTTTATGCTGCCGCACTTTATTGAACGCGATATTGAAGATGTCGCGCAAGATTTACAAGCTGCTGGCTATGCATTTTCTAAAGATTGGTTTGCGCCGTTTATTGAATTCCGCTTTCCACGTTGCGGCACATTAGAAATTCAAGACTTACAACTTGAACTCAGAACCGCAATTGAGCCTTGGCATGTATTAGGTGAGGAAATCACTAGCGGCGGCACAGCTAGATATGTCGATTCTTCGGTTGAACGCCTGCAAGTTAAACTCACTGGCATTACAGGTGAACGCTATGTAATTACCTGCAACGGTCGCCGCTTGCCGCTACGTGACACTGGCACACAAGGTGAAATGGTCGCAGGGGTACGTTACCGCGCTTGGAACCCACCTTCTGCATTGCACCCAAGCATAGGCGTGCAAGCACCGCTGGTGTTTGATGTGATCGACACATGGAATGGCCGCTCTGTTGGCGGTTGTACTTATCATGTCACGCATCCGGGAGGTCGTAACTATGACACCTTGCCAGTCAATGCTTATGAAGCTGAAGGCCGCCGCGTAAGCCGTTTTACCGTTCTTGAACATACACCAGGCACAATTAAATCGCCGAAGGATGCCGCTAATATAGCGGTGAAACAAATGGAACCGCCCACTGAGTTAAATAACCGTGACTATCCATTTACGTTAGATTTAAGGTGGCATGCGAATTAGAGATTGCACTCTAAATAAGTGAGCCATTGAACATGCTTGGTTTTAGGAATTGAAAAATGAATGCACCGAAGACCGCGGCTGAAACCGCGCTTAAAGAAAATATTCGTTACCTTGGGCGCATTCTCGGCGAGGTGATTAAAGATAACGAAGGCGAAAAAACTTTTGAAACCATAGAGGCGATTCGTCAGTCTGCCGTTAAATTTCATCGCGAAGGTGACCAGGAGTTTACACAAAAATTAGATGGCTTATTAAAAGAGCTCACGAACAGCCAAACCATTTCAGTGGCAAGAGCGTTTAGTTACTTTAAACACTTGGTCAATATTGCTGAAGACCTTTACAGCAACTACCAATATCGAATGGAAGAAAGCGTTGAAGCGCCAGGCGGCGTGGCAAACTCTATCCGATCTTTCAAAGATGAGAAGTTAACCTTAAAACAAATTGATGATTTTTTTAAATCAGCATTAATCTCACCAGTGTTAACCGCACACCCAACCGAAGTGCAAAGAAAAAGCCTGTTAGACACGGAACAAGTCATTTCATCATTGCTCGCCAATAAAGCGCAACTGATGTCGCGCCAAGAAACCGAAAAAAACTCGCGTATGCTCTACGCCGCCGTAACGGCTTTGTGGCAAACCAGAATGTTGCGCTTTGACAAACTCACGGTTAATAATGAAATTGACAATGCGCTTTCTTATTACCGCTTGAGTTTGCTCGATGCCATACCTGAGCTATTGCAAGATTTAGAACAAGACATAGGCGATTTATTTGGTAAAACTGGCACCGAGCGTTACCAATTACCAAGCTTTTTGCAAATGGGCAGTTGGATTGGCGGTGACCGTGATGGCAACCCCAATGTAAACGCCGCTACCTTAGACACTGCAACAGTACAGCAAGCAACCGTAGCATTTGAACATTATTTACGCGAAATCAGCAGCTTGCATAAAGAGCTAACGCCCACCACGCGCTTAGTGAACGTTTCACAAGAGTTATTAGATTTAGCTAGCACTTCGCAAGACCAATCTCCACACCGACAAGATGAACCTTATCGGCTTGCCATCATGGCGGTCATGGGGCGCTTGTCACTCAGCTTTCAAAATTTAATCGGTAGCGAAGCCAGCCTGCATATCGAAACCAACGTAGCCGAAAATCTAAAACCTTATACTAGTGCAGATGAGTTGCTAGCTGACCTTAATATTATTGCCAATTCATTGATTAAAAATCATGGTGAATTGCTGGTGTACCCAAGGCTGGGCAAGCTGATTAAGGCAGTTGAAACCTTTGGTTTTCATTTAGCCACCATCGATTTAAGACAAAGCTCAGACGTGCATGAAGCCGTGTTAAAAGAGCTGTTTGTGAATGCTGGCTATAGTTTTGACTATGCAGCGCTCACGGAGACAGAAAAAGTAAATATTCTGCTAGAAGAGCTCAGGCAGCCACGTTTGTTGTACTCACCTTTTCAACAATATTCAGACTTGCTCCAAACAGAAATGAATGTAATGAGAAAAGCGCGAGAAGTTCGTGCAAAATTTGGCAGTCGCACGGTGCGCCACTATATTATTTCGCATACCGAAACGATGTCTGACCTGCTTGAAGTGGCTTTGCTACAAAAAGAAGCAGGCTTATTGCGTGGTGCATGGGGTTCATCCAGCGTAGAGATGGAACTCAATATCGTCCCGCTATTTGAAACCATTGAAGATTTACGCAATGCGCCAAAAATCATGAGTGAATGGTTAAGCTTGCTAGGCATTCGCCATTTAATTCGCCACCAAGGCAATGAGCAAGAAATCATGCTCGGCTATTCCGACAGCAACAAAGACGGCGGCTTCTTAACCTCAAACTGGGAGTTATACAAAGCCGAAGTCTATTTAGTTGAGCTATTCAGTCAGGCAGACGTGAGATTGCGTTTATTCCACGGCCGTGGCGGCGCAGTTGGTCGTGGCGGCGGGCCAACTTATCAGGCGATTATGGCGCAACCGCTGGGCACAGTTGCAGGGCAAATACGCTTAACGGAACAAGGTGAAATTATCGCCAATAAATTTTCAGACCCCAAAGTGGCAAGGCGCAATTTAGAGGCATTTATAGCCGCAACCATAGATGCTTCGCTATTTCCGCAAGATCAGTTGCCCCAAACGCAGCGTAGAGCTTATGAAATGTTAATGGATCAACTCTCAGCCAGCGCCATGCACGCTTACCGAGATTTGGTTTATGAAACGCCAAGATTTGCCGAATACTTTTTCAGCTCAACGCCCATTTCAGAAATTGCCGATTTAAACCTAGGCAGCCGCCCTGCATCGCGTAAATCCACCCAACGCATTGAAGACTTACGCGCAATACCATGGGGTTTCTCATGGGGGCAATGCCGATTACTACTGCCGGGTTGGTACGGCTTTGGCAGCGCCATTAATAACTATTTAAGCGCAAGCAAAGATGAAACCGACAGAAATCAACGCATAGAAGTATTAAGAGACATGCTCACCGCTTGGCCTTTATTCAAAACGCTCATCTCAAATATGGACATGATGCTAGCAAAAACAGACCTTAACATAGCCGCCTGTTATTCTGAATTAGTTCAGGATGAAATTCTAAGAAACTCCGTGTTTGAACGCATTCAAAGAGAGCATGCACTCACTAACCAAGCACTTAATTTAATTTTACAAAGTACCGAACGCCTAGCCAATAACCCAACATTGGCTAACTCAATCAAAAACCGCCTCCCCTACCTAGACCCGCTAAATCACCTACAAGTCGCACTCATTAAACGCCATAGAAGCGGTGAAACCGACGTGCTAGTGAAACGCGCGATTCATTTAACAATTAATGGTATTGCGGCGGGTTTGCGTAATACGGGTTGAGTGATTTTTATATCAAAAAAAAACATTAACTAGGCTGGCAGCAAACGTGCGTATTCTTTTGCAACTGCAGAATAACATTCACATACGCGTTCTTCTAGTTTGGGACGATCCAGCACTGTTATACGGCCGCGAGTGTAGGTAATTAACCCTACTTTTTGCAATTTACCAGCGGCCTCGGTCACGCTTTCTCTGCGTACACCTAGTAACCTAGCAATTAAGCTCTGAGTGATTAACATTTTATCATCGTGCAATCTATCTAAGCTCATTAGTAGCCAGCGGCTAAGTTGCTGATCTATTGTGTGATGTTGGTTACAAACGGCTGTTTGAGAGGTTTGCGCAATCAAGGCTTGCGTGTAAAGCAAAGCAATTTGTTGCAGTTGGCCGCCTAAGGAAAATTCTCGTTTCAGAATTTTTCTACTGAGGCGATAAGCATAGCCTGCGCACTGAACCTCTGTGCTACTTGGCATGCTATCTCCACCCATATAGACTGAAATACCGATCATCCCTTCGTTGCCCACAATCGCTATTTCACTTGATGAGCCATCTTCTAAATCGTAAATAAGTGAAACGATTCCACTAATTGGAAAGTGAATATATTTCACGTGGTCGCCCGCTTCAGCAAGCTTCCATCCAAGCGGCATTTCTACTAGCTCTAAGTCAGAAATAATACGTTGGTAATCAGACTTATTTAGTGCTGCAAGTATTTTATTTTGCAGAGGATCATGAGGTAATTTAGGTGATATTGACATCAGTAAAATCTTATTTAGAGGATTAAATCAAAAAGATGTATAACTAGATTGTGCTTTAAAGGTCGCCAAGAACTAGTTAAATAAGTAAAGTTTTAGTGTAATAAAACTGTTGTTAAGTATACATGACCCTCTAATTTCTCATTAAGAATACTAGATTGTGATGATTAGATAGTTAGCTAAAGGCTTTGTAGGTAAATGAGCTCATTTGCCTTATGCTTGTATAACACTTGAACCATTTAAACGTATTTGCAATCTGAATTAAACTCACTCTTAACTACTTAAAACTCGGATATTTCTCAGCACATGAAAAAAAATAAAGCTTCAGATGTATCTAATCCAAATAAAAAAACAATTTCCTTGTCTAAGGTTTTGAAAAAGAGTGAGCTTATAAAAGACAATGTGACGAATTGTGTCGAGGAGCTCTCTTCAGTCAACGAAGTACTTAAGCAAGAATTAGCAAATCAAGAGACGAATTTAGAAGTAGAAAATGCTATTGAAAAGAGTGATGCTGTTAAAGATAAAGTAGAGGATGTCGCTGAACAACTAACCATTGTTAATGAAGCGCTTGCAGAAGAAATTGTAGAGCGAGAGCGATTAGAAGATCAGTTAATCGAGGTTAAGGCTCAAGGAGATTCTGATCGCCACGATGCACTGCATGACACATTAACAGGTCTGCCTAATCGCGCTCTGTTTACTGATAGGCTAGAACATGCACTGGCGCAGGCTAATCGATATCACTGGACTTTAGCAGTGATGTTTTTGGACCTTGATAAATTTAAAGAAATTAATGATATTTATGGACATGGTGTCGGAGATACCTTGTTGCAAACCATATCTAAACGTTTGTTAGATGTAACGCGTGAAGATGACACAGTTAGCCGGCATGGGGGTGATGAGTTTCTTTATTTGTTAATGCAAATGGAAAGTAAAAGCGATATTGATTTAATTGCCCATAAAATCATTAACTCAATTCAGCAACCTTGTCGTTTAGCAGGGCAGGATATAGTGATCAATCCTAGTATTGGCATATCCATTTATCCTAAAGATGGAAACTCTTCGGAAGAGTTGATTAACTCTGCAGATAAAGCCATGTATCAAGCTAAGCTAAAGAAAATTGGATTCGCTTATGCGGAAGATAACCCGTTGAAAAATTAGAATAAACTAATAATTAAAACTCACCTTCACAATCCACTGAGTTTATTGTATTAGCAAATTTAGCAGCGTAAACTTAGAACAATGATAAATATTGTATTTTGCCGATATTGGTTAAAACGCAATATTTACTCATTAAGCTTTATGTATTTAGCAATGTTTTCTAACATCTCTAAATAAGTGGATTTCTGAAAGGAGTTCCCCATGAAAAAGGCTTTTTCTAAGTTTATCAAAACAATCCTTCCCCTCGGCTTTATCCTTCTCACAATGTTTCCTAGTCTAGCTAAGGCTAACTATATATACAGTTACACTGGAAACCCGTTTCTAGAAACTTACCATGTAATGACTCAGATCGATGACGTCCAATGGGAAATGGTGGGCTATACAGATGAAATTTCATTAGGGATCGAGATTCAGACTGTTGGACTTTTAACTACCAGCTCGAGTATCGACAATATAACTTCACTGAAAATTTTTACTACAAGCTTAACAAACCCCACAGAGTTGATTTATCCTGGGCCAACTCCCGATGAATTCAATCCACAAGTAGGCGGATATCTAAATATAGGTAGTTTTAGTGCAGATGGACTGCCAAGCACTTGGAATATCAATCTAAATCGATTTGCATTTTACGGTGGACGCGGCCATTTTATTGATATGAGCTCATCAAATCTTAGTGATAGCATTAATGGTTATGATGAACCATTTGTCACATTCGAAGGAGAACACAGAGGTCAGCCAGGTTCTTGGAAAGTCTCAGTGAGCCCTGTTCCTGAACCTGAAACTTATGGCATGCTCATATTAGGTCTTGGGGTTGTAGGGTTTGTAACACGGAGACGTAATCAAGTAATCAAAAACCCTATAAGGTAAATTAGGCTTACGAATCTAAACACTCTACATGCACCGAAACATCTAACTCGTGCTGTTGGCCGCCAAATATCACGCCTTTTAGTGGGGTAATATCGGCATAATCCCTTCCCCAGCCCAGCGTGATGTGTTTGGTGCTGGGCATTTGGTTATTGGTGGGGTCAAAATCTACCCAGCCTTGTTCGGGCACGTAGACTGAAAACCAAGCATGTGAGGCATCTGCGCCAATCAACTTGGTTTTGCCCGCGGGTGGTATGGTTTCTATGTAGCCACTCACATAGCGTGCGGCTAATCCTAATGAACGTAAGCAGCCAATTGCAAGGTGTGCAAAATCCTGACAAACCCCTCTTCTGTGCTCTAATACAGTGGCCAGCGGCGTGGCGAGGGTGGTAAAGTCTGGATCAAAGGTAAAGTCCTTATAAATACGTTGCATTAAGTCATTCACCGCATCTGTGATTAACCTGCCCTTTGTGAAAGAAGGTTGCGCGTATTCCGCCAGCTCTGCACTTACAGCCACCAATGGTGAATTTAGTGTGTATTGACGGGCATCTAACATTTCTGCAGATTGTGCTAAAAAATACTGCTGTTGCGCTAACATGTCCCGCACTTCTTCCCACTTATACCCCTGATAAAAGTCTAGTTGGGTTGGGTTTTCTTGTAGCTGTACTTCGCTTATTGCGGTAATAGTGAAAACATTATGTGCTTGCTGCATAGAAAAATGCGCCACAGGATTACCAAAAAAGTCTTCGCGAATACGAAAGTCTGCCGCGTAAGGTTCTATATCCAGCGTGGATGAAATCACTTGTTGATTCTTACAGTTTCTTGGCATTAAGCGGGCTTCGCTGTATGACAGAGAAACTTTATTGGTGTAATCGTACTTAGTGATATGAGTGATTTTATAGTGCATGTGATTTTGCTAAACTGGCCTGACTTCGTTGAGAGAATGTTGTAGCTGCCCGTGTTTGAAATAGGTAACAGTAATGCTGTCGGATAAGGTGGCGATTAAATAATACAAACGGCTTAGTGTTTGATCTAAATTCTCACGCACATGCGCCTGTGTAGTTTTAATCAAGTCGTTAATATTGGTTAGATCTAACAGACTACACGCTTCTAATATGAGACGTTCTTCTACACTAAGCTGTGCGTTGCTTTGTTTTCGCGGCATTTTGTTCACGTGTTCTTGAATGCGACTAAATTGGTAGGCCAAAGAGCGTGGATTATTTTTATCTAACATCAGCAATTCGATAAATGAAGGTAGCTCTATGCTATTGCGATAATGCTCACGGTAGCAAATCAGGTTATCGCTGGTTTCCAGCAATGATTCCATTAAAAGTTGTTCTGTGCCTGAAGCTTGCGCGGTAGAGAAGCTACTTCGTAATAGTGAAATTAGCAGTAATGCGCGCTCTAGGCGACGGCCAATATCTAAAAATAGCCAACCGTTACCACGTGTCATGCTTTCCATAATCAAGCCGCTGAATGCTGATAATGCGGTGATTAATCCATCCATGTGCTCTTGAATATTCCACAATGTAGATTCTGTGAGTTGCTGGGATTGTTCTAAGTGGGACTTAATGTCGTCCATTACCCGCCAAGTATCCGATGACCACAAATTACGCACGGTATAACCCGCTTGCACCAAACTACGCTGATTATTGGCAATGCTACCGACTTTTTCTTCATCTAACATTAATGCCAACAATTCGCCATCTGGTGTTTGCAGTAATGCGGTGGCTTCTTTAGTTGCATCACCCAAAAAACCTGGGTAAGTATTGGTAATGTTAGTTAAGCTACGCAACATCGTGTGCAAACTATGCTGAAAATACACATTACTATTATCTGGATTGATATAAAGTTTTTTAACTGTCGTGCGAAGCAGGCGAATGCTACCTTCTGTACGTTCGGCATAACGCCCCACCCAAAATAAATTTTCGGCAACGCGGCTTGAAAGCGTGCTGGAGTAACTGTTACTATTTAATTCATTATGCTTACTTGCTGCAGGACTGTTTTGTTGCGTGGTATTGCCACCCACTATCCAGGTATCTTTACTCATTGCGCCTAGCTGATTTGAAACCAGCACATCTTCTGTTTGCGCCGCGCTGCGTGTGAGGCTGCCAGGCATGAGCTTATAACCACCTTCTTGGGCAACCATAAAACAGCGCATCAATGACTGACGCGGCTCTAAATGACCATCCACCAATGAGGGCGCGGTAGAGAAAATTTCATGTTCTTGCCCGACAAAAAATGCTGGGTTGGCACGAATACGGTCGCGCCAATAAGTGATTTGTTGGTGATTCAACTGAATACCAAAAACCGAGGTAACAGCGCCACGGCAAATATGTTTAATGACCAATTTATTTAGATTATTAAGCACATAATCTAGCTCTTTGGGCTGACCGCACCACCATGTGGCGGCACTAGGCAAACGCAGTGGTTTGCCTAAAAAGTATTGTGCTATTTTTGGTAAAAATGGCAATAAACCTGGGCTTTCTAATACGCCGCTGCCTAAAGGGTTTGCAATCGTCACATTGCCTCTGCGCGCTACTTCTAACAGGCCTGGAATACCTAAACGTGAATCATCACGCAACTCTAGTGGATCACAAAATACATCGTCCATACGGCGCATAATCACATCTACGCGCTGCAAACCATTCAGTGATTTCAACCAAACAAAGCCATCACGCACGGTTAAGTCATCCCCTTGAACCAAAGGATAGCCTAAATGTGAAGCTAAATAAGCATGTTCAAAGAAGGTTTCATTAAACGGCCCCGGTGTAAGTACAACTACTCTTGGCGCATCTGAATTTTGCGGTGCAATTTCTTGCATACCATGACGCAACGATTGAAAAAAGCCATCCAAGCGTTGTACTTGTGTGTCACGAAAAATATTGGGAAAAACACGCGACATTGCCAGCCTGTTTTCCAAAGCATATCCAGCCCCAGAAGGCGCTTGGGTGCGGTCGCCAATGACCCACATACGATTATCAGGACCGCGGGCTAAGTCTGCCGCATAAAGCACTAATTGATGTTTACCTGGTATTTTAATTTTGTCACAAGCGCGTAAAAAACCGCTGTGGTTATACAACATCTCAATCGGTAACAAGCCTTGTCGAATAAGCTCGCGCGGCCCGTAAATGTCCGCCAAAATTAGGTTAAGAAGCTCTGCACGCTCAAGCAGACCAAGCTCAATCTCGCGCCACTCTTCATTCGCAAGTAGCAATGGAACGGAATCTAGCTGCCAAGGCCTACTGCTGCCATCAGGGTCACCATACACATTGTAAGTGACGCCGTTCTCACGGAGTAACTTGTGAATTTCATTCTGCCTTAAACTTACTTCAGTTGACCCTAATTTTTGTAAGGCTTGAATATAATATGACCAATGCGGGCGAACCTTGCCTGATTGATCAAGCATTTCATCCAATTTGCTTGCGCCTGCGGAATAGCCAGCCGTATTACCTAGCCAAGAATTAACTTTAGAAGCTTGTGAATTTTGATTTGAAGTTGCCATGTGTAGTCTCAAAAACCTAAGCACATTTTAAGCTTAAATTCGGCTCAGCGGTTAAGTTGCATTAATAGAAACAAGTTTTAACAAATAAAATCCTAGAATCACCTAAATGAAGCTTGATTTGGCGCGATTTACAGCGCAAACAAGTTGCTTGTTTAATCATTAAAAAGTTATTATTAATGCTTTATTTCTCAAGCTGCATTTATGACTTATTGTGTTGGAGTACTTCTAGAATCTGGATTAGTCATGGCATCAGATACCCGTACAAATGCGGGGGTGGATCAAGTAGCTACTTTTCCTAAAATGACTACTTTTGAAGTACCTGGCGAGCGCACGATGATTATGCTCACTTCTGGTAATTTAGCCGTTACACAAGCTGTATTGCAACACTTACATAAAGACATCGCCAACAATGAAACGCAGCATTTACTCAATGTCAGCGATATGTTCGATGCTGCGCGACTAATTGGTTTGGCCATCCGTACTGTGCATAAAGAAGATGCCGAACATTTACGCCACCACAATACAGACTTTAATATCTCGGTTCTGTTTGCTGGGCAAATAGCGGGTGAGCCTACACGGCTTTTCCATATATATTCTGCTGGAAATTTTATTGAAGCCAGCAAAGAAACCCCATATTTTCAGATAGGCGAAACTAAGTACGGCAAGCCGATTTTAGACAGGGTAATTAATTACAAATGTAGCCTAGAGGACGCACTTAAATGCGTACTCATCTCATTTGATTCGACCATTCGCAGTAATGTGTCTGTTGATTTGCCAGTGGACGTGCTGGTGTATAGAAATAATAAACTTAGCATCGATTACAATCACCGCATTGCAAAAGACGACCCTTACTTTCTCTCAGTGCGTCAACATTGGGGTGAGGGTTTACGTAAAGTATTTGCCGAAATCCCAAATCCTGATTGGTGTTGATGCCTGTTAAATGCTCTTTAAAAAGTCTGAAAGGGCTTTTTTAAACGTGCATCCAAAATAGCCAATCCCAAGATGTGATTGCACAATTAATGTTTCAATGATTTAAACTCTCTGAAATACTTGTCTAATTGTTCTATTGGCATAGCTCTGCTGTAGTAAAAACCTTGCACTTCGTCACACCCTTGCGCCCGCAAATAGGTTAATTGCTCAATGGTTTCCACCCCTTCTGCGATAGTTTGTAAACCAAGACTTTTAGACATGCTAATCACGGCGCTCACAATTGCTTTATCTTCAGGGTCGGTATTAATGTCTCGCACAAAAGATTGATCAATTTTGAGTTTATAGACTTTAAACCTCTTTAAATAACTCAATGAAGAATAGCCTGTACCAAAATCATCAATAGATAAGCGAATACCCAGCTCATGTAAATTATTCATCATCTCAATGGCACCTAGAGGGTCATACATTGCAACGCCTTCAGTGAGCTCTAACTCAAGATATTCTGGAGCCAGTCCAATTTCTTCAAGTATTTGTGTGACTAATTTAGGTAAATCTGGATGACGGAACTGTATTGCTGAGATATTCACCGCCATGATTAATGGGTCGTTACCCTCGTCCATCCATAATTTAGCTTGTTTCACGGCTTGCCGTAACACCCACTCCCCGATAGAAATTATCAATCCTGAATCTTCAGCAATTGGTATGAATTCCGCAGGAGAAATAGTACCAAGGTCTGGGTGATACCAGCGCAATAAAGCTTCTGTACCGATGATGCAATTTTTATTAAGAGATATCTGAGGTTGATAATGCAAATGTAGTTGATTGCGTTCCAGTGCGTAACGTAAAGCATTCACCAATTGTAAATTTCTGGAAGATTTAGCCTGCATTTCAGCAGTAAAGAAACGATAATTGTTTCTTCCCTCTTGTTTGGCTCGATACATTGCGGTATCGGCTTTTTGAGAGAGTATCTCAAAATCATTGCCATCGTCAGGATACAACGCAACACCTAATGAACCAGTGACAGTGAGTTCAAACGAATCAATGTGATAAGGCATAGCCATAATATTTAGCAGTTTTTGCGATACGTTAGCCGCACCTAGCGAATCTGTCCCTGGTAATATTAATATAAATTCATCTCCACCTAAACGTGACAGCGTATCTTCTTCACGCAAGGTCAACTGTAATCTACTCGCTACCTCTTTTAGTAATAAGTCACCAATACTGTGACCTAGTGTGTCATTAATGTCTTTAAAGTGATCAAGATCGAGGAATATAATGGCCAATTTTCCATTATTGCGCTTAACCAAACTTAATGCGTATTTGAAATGGTCTTGCAACAAAATCCGATTAGGTAAATTAGTTAACGCATCAAAATGGGCGAGTTGCTGTATTTGCTTTTCATATTCTTTACGATTAGTAATGTCTCTAATAAATGCGCTAAAAAAGACTAAGTTACCTGTTTCAATTTTTGCTATAGACATTTCCGCTGGCATTTCTGTACCATCAAGCCTTAACGCAGATACCTCAACACGTCGACCAGTCATGTTTGACTGATTTGTGGCAATGACTCTTTTCATTCCTTTTAAATGCGCTTCACGGTCTCTTTCGGGAATTATAAGATCAGAGAGTTTTTGACCCATAGCATCCTCTCGTTGGTAGCCAAACATTTTATATGCGGCGCCACTCCACTCAATCACTAAGCCTTGGCTGTCCATATTGATGATTGCATCTAAGGAGTTTTCCAGCACTAATCTCGAGACTTCTTCACTCTCTAACAATTTCCCTTTAAATTGTTCCCGTTCATTTTCAATATCAAAATTATCCAGCGCAAAATCAATATCTGAAGTCATTTCAATCAACAGATTTTGACCTTGTTTATCGAACACATTTTGGTCATTGGCATAGATATTAAAGATACCTACAACCTTACCATTGCGATGCAGCGGTAATGCCGCAGAAGCACCCCATTCAAATTTTGAACCTAGTTCATGCCAAAATCCTGTTGAAGGGTCATGACGAAAATCAAGACACCAAAACGGTTTATCTTCACGAAATGCTGTGCCGCTAGGGCCACGTCCAGTATTCACTTTAGCGTCAACGGAAATTTTAAGAAAATCTAAATATTCTGTCCCCGTTCCATAAGAGGCAACAGGAATTAATAATTGACTCTTTTCATCAAAAATCCCTATCCAAGCCATCTTCATGCCGCCAAAGAGCACGGCATCTTGGCAGATTTTAGGAAATAGTTCCCTCTCATTTTTACTACGCACAATCGCCTGATTGCATTGACTTAAAGCTGCATATAGTTGAGTTTGCCGATGGCTTCGTAGTTCTGCAGCTTGATGTTCATTATTAATTTGAGCCAATTTGATTTGGGTTTGAGAGAGCCACCCCATCACACTGTTTTCCATACCTTTTCCGACTGGAATCTTTGATAACAGCTCCCCACTGCCAATTCTTACTAAATGCCTGTGCACCTCATCTGCAGATGCCCCTAATATGGCATTTAGTAATTTATAGTGACGCCATAAGGCAAAAGAGAACATTACTCCGAAGAAAATGACAAGTATTCTCAACACCAAAGCCGTTGTTTCAGCATAATGAATATTTGCTAAAGTCCGTATTTCCATCATTTGGTTGAAATTAGAGATGGGCTGCATAATGGCAGCCTTAGCCTGATGGTAAGCCATGTCATGTAACATTAAGCTAGCTTTATTACGAACAAGGGCCGTAGTGGCATTCGTAGGTTCGATTAACTTCATTGCAGCGAACTCTCTGTTCGTCAACAAATCAGAGTTAGACTTAGCTTTTGATAACTCTGCAAACTCTATATTGGTGAACCCTGCTTCTTTCATCCTCTGCAGTAAGGGCTTATTTTCACCATAAGCGCGAGGCCTGATGTTGTCAGCTAATACTAAATCCCAATATATATTGTTGTAGGAAGTTGGGCGAGGGAGCTTGCCATTACGTATATCCAAAATCTCTTGATAATGTTGCTTATAAATACTATCGCCAGTGATTACATAAGTGCGCACCATGCGCGTAAGGTCATCAGATGATTGACGTAGTTAATCAGCTAAAAGATACGATTGAATTCTTAGTTCATTAGCGCGGTCAACCTGTATTTCTGAACGAATATATGCAACAAATACGCCAGATAGAATAAGCAACATAACTAACGTTAGTCGATAACTCTTGGAAATACTCAGGTATTTTATTTGATTTGCCACTTACTAACCCTTAATAAATTAGGCTTTGCTCTAACCCGAAAAATATATATAACAAATTATAACTTTATGAGTATTACTACCCAATTATGGAAATTAAATGATTAAGAATAAGGATACACCAAGGATAAAAGTATCATTGTTAAAATAAACACTTAATCATGTTCTTATTAGAAGGTTAACACCGTTATCTTTAGTTTTAATTCCGTCGTACCGGAAATTTGTTTTTTTTAACCTAGTTAAGTACTAGTTAAGTATAAAATTAGTATGGTCGCGTAACTTTGCTGGATAGTCAGTAAAAGTTTAAGTAAATAAAATGTGGTTTAATTGTTAAACAATAAAGTTAAACAAACACCATCAAGGAAATAAAACTTATGCGCAACACTTCTTGGTATTCAAATTTTGCTAAGGTCACAGCTCACTTCTGCGGTCGACCGCGCGTGTTTGCCTTTGCAACTGCGATTGTTGTCGTGTGGATTCTTACAGGTCCGATCTTCAATTTTAGCGATACATGGCAATTGGTTATTAATACAGGAACAACCATCATCACATTTTTAATGGTTTTCTTAATTCAAAATACACAAAATAGAGATACTGAGGCCATTCAGGTCAAGCTTGACGAGTTAATCCGCGCTACAAAAGGCGCTCATAATGTACTCCTGGATTTGGAAGATCTTGAAGAGGAGAATCTCGATGAATTCAAAAAGAAATATCAGGCACTAGCGGCGGCTGCGCGGACTAGCTTAAGCCAAGGGAATTTTGATACTGATTCACCAGAACCATGATTAAAAGTTAGCATATAGGGTTAATATTTAGATTTGAATAACTACTTAATTGATATATCAACTTACTTATTTTTTATAATCAAGATAACTTTTAAGGAATACAAATGGCTTCTGACCCAAGTGTCTTTTTTGCTGCAGAACGTACTTTATTAGCTTGGCTGCGGTCGAGTATGACCGTAATGGCACTTGGGTTTGTTGTAGCTAAATTTGGCTTATTTTTATCGGTATTGTCATTATCAAATCAAACTAATAATACCTTGCAACCGAGTAATGGTACTGCAGGTATCTTGGGCGTTTCGCTGGTGATGATTGGAGTTATCATTTCAGTAGGGGCGCAATTAAACCATTATCGTTATCTTAAAACGCTTCCACCTGAAGATGTACCCAAATTAGCAATTCCTTGGTTGGCTTCATTATTTAGCTTTTCAATTGCATTAGTGGGGTTACTTCTAGCAGGCTATCTTTTTATTGCGAAATAATTTTGATGTATAAATTAACAACATCCGCTTTTACTTTTTTTAGTTGGCTTCCACACTTTCGTGAATTCCTCTTTGCTCATGGCCTTTACATTCAAGTCCTTTTGCAATTCCCCATCCACCACATTCGTTTGATAATGATTAAAATGAGCTAAGTATTTTTCATAAGCTCGATTAAGCCCCAAAAATCTTGTAATTTTTGCCCACAACCACTTTTTAAATTTAAACATAACAGACCACCTATTTTGTTAATTTATACCAACTATCTTACCTATTGCCCTACAGTATGTTGCAAACATGGCTATTTATTTTTCATCACCGATAAATAAGCCTTTCAAGTCTCCTATAGCCTCGCCAGCCTTAATGCCAACTCCCGTCCCTACCGGTCCTAAAAGGGCGGTACCTGCAACAGCGCCAGCTATAGCAGCCTTGGTTGGGAATACTGTTGGGTTGTCTAAAGTACCAGAAACTTGTAACGGAATTGCTGCAATCTTCATGCTATTCTTGACTTCTACTTTCACCTCGCCATTTAGGCTTTTATTCGGGTTTATTTTCACTGCGCCGTAGGTTAACATCAGTCCAGAACTTATTTGTAAATTACGTAATTGATATGTTTTACCTGAGATTCCAAGCAAGCCAGTGAACTCATCAAACTTGGTTTCACCGCCTTTACCCTGCCCTAAAAGCATTAATGGCGCTTTTGCCAAGTCAAAACCATAGAGCACACCATCTTTTACATTAAATTTAAAATTCGCATGCAAGTTATCCGCTAGCTGTGCGGGCTCTTTTGCTGTCGCAGTGTATTGGCCGCTGCTAAAAAGTTGGCCACTCACGCTTGTAGACTTGGTCAGTAACGTTGCTGGCTCATGTAGCGCTAGGTTATCAAGCTTGATTTTTCCGTTAATCTTATAGCTTTTACCCCAAGTTAAATTAGCAACGCCGCTTAACTTACCACCATAAAATGTGCCGTCAATTTTAGAAACCTCCAACTTGCTTTCGGTTAGCACCATATTCATCTGTAGCTGGTTAATGAGCAAAGGCGCTCCCATCGGCAAAATCCACTCTTTGGCAGTGAGCGTGATTAATTGCCGACTACTCTGGGGGATAAAATTAAACTTTAGCTGGCCATCTACACTCTCTATCTTAGCTGCTTCAGGCTTACTTTCAGCGCTTAAGCTGATATCAGCATTCATCTCTAGCAAGCGCATGCCTGGCCAATCAAGCTTTGCATCCTTTATAATTATTTGACGTACATTTACAGCATTGTTGCTGGGTTTCCCCTCTGCTTCCGTGGCTAAACCAGCTAAAATATTAAGCGCGTCCTTTGTACTCATGGGCTTTATCACTCGCAAGCTTGATATTACCTTGGTCTCTGACAATAAAGATGTAAGGGCAGGAACCACAGAAATATGCGCGATAGTTAACTCTCGATGTTTACCCACCACGACATCACCCACGTTAAGACGCGGGCTTGGCAATAAGGCTACGCGAAGCGACCCAATGCTGACTGGTTGGCCGAGCGTGTTCGTTGCCAACGCTTCTACCTGCTGAATATATGCACTCATGGGAACTAAGAATGGCACAACAAATAGTACTGCCACAATAGCCGCAAACCATACCAGCTTTTGCTTCCACGGATGTATGATATGACCTCCGTTATAAAAAATGGAAACTGAACCAATTTCGCCTCAATTGGGACATAATTATCCCTTGATGCAGCTTGCGCTAAGAACGCCACTGATTAATTTCCTTAAATCAATACAATTATCTTACTGCTAGTAGAGATTAATGTCGACAGTCAAATATGGACAAGGAGTATTCCTTGTTTGACCTTGCATAAAACTAAAAGAAATATATAGCATTTGAAAATGCAATATATATAACAAGTTTGAGTACCTTAGTACAAAATTAGACTTACAAAATTAGACTAAGGTACTCAAATCAAATCCTATGATTGCTTTATATAATTTTGAAGTTATACGTTATTCATTGGTGATTTTGCCCTACTAGCTTTACTCTTCTTTCGCCAAAGATACAAAGCCACAAATGTTAACGCTTTAATTGCCAGAGACTTTCTCATTTGATAATCCTTTCCTATATGGTGAACTTAAAATTATGCTTCTCCTGATTTTGCGTCTGTTAGCAAGCGTTCGAAGATATAAACATATCTTCAAGAATATTTTCTACTGCAATTAAAACTACAATTATCTACCCTTGGTTCAGCAGGTAAAGACGAATATTCTAATAACGCATTTACTATTAACCCCAGCAAGTAGGTTCTTGCACAAAATGGACCCCTATCCGAGAGTTTGATGCTTGTGTCAGGCTAATAGCTAGGCTAAGTGTCGTAGACTTTATTAAGCGTAGAAGTAAGCAATCATGAAATTTAGACAAAAAACCCGTGAATATTTATCCACGGGTTAAAGAATCTTAGCTTAAAGTAAGCTCTAGTTAATTTGGCTGTGAGATTGACTCAAGCGCATCCCCAGCAGCTTCATCACCAGAAATTGCAAGGTCTCCGAGCGAAACAATGCCTACCAAATGTTCGTCAATATCTACCACTGGAAGTCTACGCACTTGCAGACTACTCATCATTTGAGCTGCATCTTCTACGGTCTCATCCTCATAAATAAATTGTACATCTCGGGTCATAATTTCCCTTACATGATGTTCATTAGGTGAAAAACCTTTGGCAACAGCGCGAATGGTGATATCACGATCAGATAACATGCCTACCAATTGATTGTTATCCTCAATCGGTAAAATCCCGAAATCACAGTCCCCCATCATTTCCGCAGCCATCTGCAGTGTGTCCTCAGGAGATCCAATCCGCACATTTTTCGTCATTACTTCGCTGATATACATCATTAACTCCTTCAAAAAGAAATTGATCAAAAGGACACTTTAATGATTCAGCCTAAGATGGATTATCAGAGTTATGATGAAATGAATGTAGGAATACATTCATTAATAAGGTAGATTTGGAAATAAAAATAGTATGAACTCGCGTTGTGGTGTTGGAGTGAGCGTAATTAAGCACGCGACCATTAAGCCTAAAAGCGAGTTTAATTTAATAAATTACTAAAAAAGCCAAGATGCAAATTTTTAATTGGTTAAATAAACTTTAATTTTCCAGTTTGAAGGTCGAAAACTAATGACCTCACTTCAAAATCAGGTCACTAATATTTTATTTCAGCGCTAAATCTGATACTGCTGCTATATCAACTCCTTCACACTTAATCATTTTTGCTTTTTTACAATTAGTATCATCACTTTCAGTGAGCTCTTTTGCCTTTTTAAAATAAATTTTAGAGCTATCTATTTGCCCTAATCCCTTTGCCGCTGTTGCAAGATAATAGTAAGAGAGATCAAATTGATATCCAATTTTTATAAGCTTCTGTGCCAGTCCCCGCCAATCACGGGTGTCATGCAATCTTCGTAACTCAACTTGGTTCATATAAAATTTTAAGCTACAAGTTTTACAATTGAACTCAAAAGTACCAGCTTTGAATGATTCATAATCAGCTGAGTAGAATGCCATAGTCTTTGATTCGTCTAAAACTGGTGCCGGTGCCAGAGAAGACCCTTCTGAAACAACGCGAACATTGGAACCAAAGCCTGACGACTCACTAGCGGTTTTTACATATTGGAATGTTGGTTTGTAATTGGCATAAAGCGGAGCTTTTACATCGTAAATTTTTTTCATCGGCTCCTGCAGAGCAGTTAAAGCATCAATTCTATTCGGTGGTGAAGGATGAGTACTCATAAAGTCACCTTTAACTTTATTACCAGTTGCCTCCATCATTTTATGCCACAGCGAAACTGCTGCCTCTGGGTTATAACCCGCTTGGGCAGCAAGCTCGATGCCTAGCTTATCAGCCTCGGTTTCTGCACCCCTACTATTTGGTAAGGTAACAAATGCAGCACCCGCTAAAACTGCTGTGTTTTGCACCGCTTGCGTGTTGTAATTTCGTTGTGACTGGTAAGCACTTCTATCAGAAGCCGCCGCTGCAACGGTTACAGCCCCTACAGCAATTTGAGTTAAGATTTGCACAGACATTTTTTCTGTGGTGTGATTTGCCAAAGCATGGGATATTTCATGTCCCATGACCTGTGCTAGCTCATCATCAGTTGGCTGAACCTTATTTAGTAAACCTGTATAAACGGCCATTTTTCCGCCAGCCATACAAAAAGCATTTACTTCTTCCGATTCAATTACATTGACTTGCCATTGCCACTTTTGAGAGTTAGGTTTATATAAAACAGCTTGCTCGACAAGTCGGTTGGTAATTTTTTGAACACGCTCATTGACTGCTGGATCACTACTAATTTTGCTTTCTTTTCCATAGCCATTAATCATAGACTCATAAAGTGATGAACTTTTGTTAATGGCAGCAGCCTCTGAAACTAAGATAAGTTGTGATCTACCTGTCATTGGGTTGGTGGCGCAGCCCGTTAAGAGTGAGGTAAGGACAAGGCCTATTGTTATTATTATTTTCATTCTTTACAACCCCTATTAAAATCATTCTTACAAACGCCGACATTTTTTTATGTCTAATTGTTTGAGTATTATATTTTTATTATTCAGTGAAGAACACGAAACTAACTTCTTAATATCGTGAGAAGTTTTAAAGTCTTAACAGCATTGACACTCTTATTCAATAATGTTGAATTAGTATAAATAAACATTTATAAATATCCTAATATTACTAACGTTAGTCTGTGAGTAAGTTAACCGTCAACAACTCTATGGTTAATTCTGGGCCGAGAACCTATCACAAGCATATAAAGAAAAAGGGTCCAATTAGGACCCTTTATGAATTTCAGTTTAAAAATTAAAAATCTATTTTTTTGGGAAAAATCTAGAAATCAGTGGGAACCTACACTACCCTAAATATCTAAGTTACCAACCCCTAATGCGTTGCTTTCGATGAAAGCCCTTCTAGGTTCAACTTGATCGCCCATTAGGGTTGTAAATATTTCATCGGCTGCAATTGCATCATCAATTTGTACTTTGAGTAAACGACGTACCGTTGGATCCATTGTAGTTTCCCATAATTGTGATGGGTTCATCTCGCCCAAGCCTTTATAGCGTTGTATATTGAGATTGTGTTTTGCTTCTTCTAACAACCAATCTAGCGCTTGTTTGAAAGTGGTGATGCTTTGTTCTTTCTCACCGCGTTTGATTAAGGCACCTTCACCTAATAAACCTTGCAGCATCACAGACATTTTGCTAATTTGACGATAATCTCCTGAGCCTAAAAACTCGGCATCAATCACGCAACACTGCAAATTACCATGTACATATTTATTGATTTCTAAACGATGTGCGCCTGCTTCTTTGTCAAAACCTACAATCACATCACTGCCAATAGCGCCTAAAATTGGGCGTAATTTAGCTGCTGCAATTTCTGTAGTTTCTTTAGTACTTAAACTCATTTCACCTAAATCTTGCATAGCGCGCAACACGCTCTCGTCATAAAGCGCGGCAATTCTGCGTATCACGGCTTCTGTCAGTACCATTTGTTTTGCAATTTCAGCTAATGGTGCGCCTATAATCACTTCTGCGCCTGTTTTAGTGGTTAGCTCAGCGCCTTTAAGTGCAGATTGCAGTAAGTATTGATCCAACTCTTGTTGATCTTTTAAATAGCGTTCATCTTTGCCTTGTTTAACTTTATACAAAGGTGGTTGTGCAATATAAATATGGCCGCGTTCTACTAACTCTGTCATTTGACGGTAGAAGAATGTGAGAAGCAAGGTACGGATATGCGCACCATCAACGTCGGCATCGGTCATGATAATAATACGGTGATAACGTAATTTCTCTGCATTAAAGTCCGCTTTACCAATGCTGGTACCAAGCGCAGTAATGAGTGTGGCAATTTCTTGTGAGCCTAAAAGTTTATCAAAACGCGCTTTTTCTACGTTTAGAATTTTACCTTTTAACGGCAAAATCGCTTGAAACTTACGATCACGCCCTTGTTTAGCTGAACCACCCGCTGAGTCACCCTCCACAAGGTAAATTTCACATTTAGCTGGGTCACGCTCTTGGCAATCTGCCAATTTACCTGGCAAGCCCATGGTATCCATCACACCTTTACGACGTGTGATTTCACGTGCTTTACGCGCAGCTTCCCGCGCACGAGCGGCATCGACCACTTTACCTACAATGATTTTTGCATCCGCTGGATTTTCTGCTAAGAATTCAGCCAATTTAGCTGAAACTACTTCTGATACCACTGGTTGCACTTCACTTGAAACTAATTTGTCTTTAGTTTGAGATGAGAATTTTGGATCTGGCACTTTAACGGATAACACACAGCAAATACCTTCGCGCATATCATCGCCAGTTGTTTCTACTTTAGCTTTTTTAGCAATATCACTTTGCTCAATATATTGGTTCAAAGTACGTGTCATGGCCGTGCGCAGGCCGGTTAAATGCGTACCGCCATCACGTTGTGGAATGTTATTGGTAAAACATTGTACCGTTTCAGAATATGAATCATTCCATTGCATAGCCACCTCAATGGTCATGCCGTCTTTTTCGCCCATTGCATAAAAAGTTTTTGGATGAAGCACCGTTTTACTGCGGTTCATGTATTCCACAAAACCTTTAATACCGCCTGAATAGGCAAAGTTTTCACTTTTACCGGTGCGCTGATCAAGTAACTCAATTTTCACTCCGTTGTTTAGAAAAGAGAGTTCACGAATACGTTTTGCTAATATTTCGAAATGGAATTCTACCAATATAAAAGTTTCTACTGATGCTAAAAAGTGAACTTCGGTACCTCGTTTTTCAGTCACACCTGTTTTAACTAAAGGTGAAACTGGCACGCCACGCTGAAACTCCATTTGGTGCACTTCACCTTTACGGTAAATTTTCAAACGCAACCAGTCAGATAGGGCATTCACTACAGAAACGCCCACCCCATGCAAGCCGCCAGAAACTTTATAAGAGTTTTGGTCAAACTTACCGCCTGCATGCAATTCTGTCATCACAATTTCAGCGGCTGAACGTTTAGGCTCGTGCTTATCATCATCTTTAATGTCTGTTGGAATGCCGCGACCATTATCAGAGATACTAATTGAGTTGTCCGAATGAATTGTGACTTTGATATCGTCACAATGACCAGCTAATGCTTCGTCAATCGCATTATCTAACACTTCAAACACCATGTGATGTAAGCCTGAGCCGTCTGATGTATCACCAATATACATACCCGGGCGTTTACGGACTGCATCTAAACCTTCAAGGATTTTAATGCTAGATGAATCGTAATCTGGCGACACTGGTTTTGATTCTGATTGGTTTTCAGCCATACTTATTGTCTTTATTTAGTAAATATTTGGGTTTAACTGTTTCACGTGAAACAAGCGCTTAAATACGCATCGGCATGACTACATATTTGTAATCATTATTCTTAGGTACTGTGATTAAGCAGCTACTATTTGCATCTGCAAATGAGAACGTGGCTTGCTCACTACTCGTATTATTTAACACATCAATTAAATAGGTAACGTTAAAACCTATGTCTAAGCTATCGCCTGCGTAATCAATTTCTAATTCTTCTTCAGCCTCTTCTTGATCGCTATTTGTGCTGATGAGTTTTAAATTATTATTACTTAGCACCATGCGAATACCGCGATATTTTTCGTTTGATAAAATTGAAGCGCGCTGCATTGCTAACAACACGCCTACTCTATCCGTTGTAAAGCTGTTTTGATGCCCTGTTGGAATCACACGGTTGTAATCTGGGAACTTACCATCAATCACTTTTGAGATTAATTTAAAATGACTAAAACTGAAGTTAACTTGGTTACTTGCTAATTCAATTTGTACATCTTCATCACTATCATCTAGCAGCTTGATTAACTCAATCACAGTTTTACGCGGCAAGATAACATCTTGTTTATCGTAATTTTGTTTAAGTTCTGTTGAGGTAAAGCTTAGTCTATGCCCATCTGTACCGACAATGTTTAAACGATTAGCAACAACTTCAAATAACAAGCCATTTAAGTAATAGCGAATATCTTGTTGTGCCATGGCAAATTCAACTTGCTTTAACAAATCTTTTAGCTGACGTTGACCAACTGTTACCAAAGTACTTTCACCTTGTGTTTTAGTCATTACTGGATAATCTGCCGCAGGCAGCGTTTGTAAATTAAACCTACTTTTACCAGCTTTTAATGTAATACGGCTGTCATTAGTCGCCATATTAATTTCTGAGCTATCTGGCAATGAACGACAAATATCAAGTAATTTTTTAGCTGATATCGTAGTTGAGAAATCACCTGTTGCTGCACTTTCTATTGAAAGTGATATTTGCATTTCTAAATCTGTGGCGGTTAGATGAATTTTGTTTTGTTTAGCCTCTAATAACAAATTAGACAATATTGGTAAGGTATGTCTTTTTTCTACAATACTAGTGACTGAAGTCAAAGGCTTTAACAATGTTTCGCGGTTGATTTGTATATTCATCTTTATAACCTAAATAATATATATATAAATAATAATAATAATAATGTTGCAATTTTCTGTTGATAACTGATTATTTTTTAATTAAATCAATATATTAACTCTAATTTTTTTATCTTAATAAAAGCATATTCTACTGTGGATAAATTGTTGAGAAAATAATGTAATTCTTAAATACACAACCTTTTCCTACTTTTATCCACAGAAAGTTCATAACTTAACTTGATATAAACTACGTGAAAATACACATAATTTATAAACTTTTATTTTATCTAAATAGTAGTTCTAATCTCTAATTACTTGCACTAAAAAGCTAATATCACGCGTAAACGTAGGGTCATTTTGCCTTAATAAATCTACTTCATCACAGGCATGCATTACCGTTGTGTGGTGCCTGCCACCAAACGCCTCACCAATCTCTGGAAAGCTATGGTTGGTAAGTTCGCGCGATAAAGCCATAGCAATCTGCCTAGGTCGAGCAAAGTTACGCGTACGCTTCTTGCTGTACATCTCGGCGACTTTAATTTTGTAATAATCAGCAACGGTTTTTTGTATATTTTCCATTGTTACTTGCCTGCCGCGAACAGCTATTAAATCACGAAGCGCATCTTTTGCTAAATGTACATCAATAACATGACCAGTAAACTTAGCCATTGCAATAATACGATTCAAAGCCCCCTCTAACTCTCGTACGCTAGAGCGTATTTGCTTAGCAATAAAAAAAGCGACATCTTCAGGTAGGTTTAAATTAACCGCTTCTGCTTTTTTTAATAGAATAGCCACACGCATTTCAAGCTCTGGTGGCTCCACGGCAACTGTTAGGCCCCAGCTAAAGCGTGTACGTAAGCGTTCATCTACATCGATAATTTCTTTAGGGTAAGTATCACAGGTAATCACGATTTGCTTTTTAGCTTCAATCAATGAATTAAAAGCGTAGAAAAATTCTTCTTGCGTACGGGTTTTTTTGGCAAAGAATTGAATATCATCAATTAACAATAAATCTAAAGAATGATATTGGCGCTTAAATTCATCAAAAGCTTTATGTTCATAAGCTTTTACTACATCAGTGACATAACGTTCAGCATGCAAATAACGAATCTTAGCTTCTGGATTATTTTTCTTTAATTCATTACCTATCGCTTGCAGTAAATGCGTTTTACCAAGCCCTACGCCACCGTAAATAAACAATGGGTTATAAGCTGTACCAGGGTTTTCTGCTACCTGTATGGCAGCGGCGCGCGCTAATTGGTTAGCGCGGCCGGTTACGTAATTATCAAAGTTAAATGAACTATTTAAACCAGAGCTAACTTTGGATGGCTCATTAGTTTTTTTATTGATACTTTTAGAGGTTGAAATCGCATGGCTAATTTGACTGATTTTTGATTCCATCAGATTAACATTATTGCTAACTTCATTTTTAAACGTATTTTTTGCAGTGTTTTTTTCTGAGTTATTTTTTTGATCGGACTCAGCAATAATAAAATCAATTTTAATATTGGCTAACTGTAAATCATGCGCAAACTGTTCAATTTTTTTTAGAAACCGTTCTTTCACCCATTGCATCACAAAACGATTAGGCGCGACTAGACGTACTGCATTACCCTCAACTTCTGCATGAAGAGGTTTAATCCAAGTATTAAATTGTTGCGTAGAGAGCTCTTGTTCAAAACGACTGAGACAAGTTGGCCAAAAATTTTCCATCTATCGTGATTTACCTAGGTATTTAGTTAGCAAAACAATCATTTGCATATAAATAATTGTTAACTATTTGTTTTTATTGTAATTAATAATATAATTTGCTTATTAATTTTAGATAGTTTATCGAATACATTTTAGCTTGTTTACGTTAACTTATCCACAGGCAAATACAATCTTTACTAAACTAAATAAACGTTGACAAAATAGGTGGTTATCGTGTCTAATAGCGCCCTTTATAGCATTTCGCTCGTTGGAGAATTACATGAAACGTACTTATCAACCTTCAAAAACACGTCGCGCCCGTACGCATGGCTTTTTAGTTCGTATGGCTACTAAAGGTGGTCGTGCTGTTATTGCAGCTCGTCGCGCTAAAGGTCGTAAACGTTTAGGTCTGTAATTTTAAAGTCCTTTAGGGCTTTTATATTACATCGCAGCATTTATCAGCGTTAGTTTTAACACAGTAATTTTAGTTACAGTATTGCTAAAGCAGTTAAAAAATAATGGTGCAAACATACAGGCTTGTTAAGCAAGCCAAGATGATTAAAACGGATGATTTTTCATCCGTTTTTAATTTCCGCAAACGTTTTTCTTTGAAGTATTTGGCCATGCACTATCAGCCAAATAATCTTCAACGTGCCCGTTTAGGTTTAGTTGTAGGGAAAAAAACGGCTAAATTAGCGGTCAGTAGAAACTATATGCGTCGTGTTTTGCGCGAGTTTTTTAGATTAAACCAGCATGACATTTGCCATGTTGACTTAATTATTAGAGTGCAAAAAAAATTTGATAAAAAAGATTTTATTCAAATAAAACAAGAGTTTGATTCACTTATTTTTAAATTAAACCAGCGCGTTATTTCAAGCCAACAAAAGAGCTCACAAGTAATGACCCAAACAGACGTAAATGATAGTCTCTAAAAATTAGTGATGAACATAATGGCGCGTATACTCATATGGTTGATTAAAGTTTATCAAGTATTGCTTAGCCCATTTTTTGGCCAGCAATGTCGGTTTTACCCTACTTGCTCACATTACTCGATAGAAGCTATTAATAAGCATGGCGCTGTAGTTGGCAGTTATTACACAGTACGTCGCTTGTTGCGTTGCCATCCTTGGCATGCTGGTGGACATGACCCCATACCTTAACATTTAAATATTTTATAAAGATTGCCCTAAAAATCATGGATACAAAACGTTTAGTTCTGTTTGTTATATTTTCAATGTCAATTTTGATGTTGTGGGATGCTTGGCAGCGCCAAAATGCACCAGTTGAAGTTGTGCAACAAGGCAGTCAAACTGTTGGTAGTACTACAAATAATTCGCCTGCAGTGGCTGGCAATGTCGCTCTAGATAGTGATTTTAAACTTTCAGCGGGTCAACGCATTAGCGTTACTACAGATCTATACAAAGCGGATATTGATACCACAGGCGGCGATTTACGTAGATTAGAATTGTTGAAACATCGCTCTTCAGATAACGTTCAAACTAACTTTGTTTTGTTGGATGATGCAGCAAAGCCAATGACTTATGTTGCGCAAACAGGCTTAATAGGTGCAGATTTACCTTCACATAAGTCTGTCTTCACCAGCGCAGCTACCACTTACCAAATGCAAGAAGGCAAAGATGCATTAGAGGTGCGTTTAAGTTGGGTTGGCAATGGTGTAACAGTAGATAAAATTTATACTTTCCATCGTAATAAATACGCAATCGATGTGAATTATGAAATTAAAAATGGCTCTGCAACAGCCATTACACCTGTAATTTACTACCAAATCGTGCATGATAATGAGTCAAATCAAGGCTCTAAATTAATGCCAACCTTTACTGGTGGTACCTACTTTACAAACGAAACTAAGTTTAAAAAATTAGCATTTAGTGATATGGCTAAAGAGCCACTCAAAGTGACTTCAAGCGACGGTTGGGTTGGTTTGTTACAGCATTACTTTGTAAGTGCATGGATTCCAAAAGATGGTTTAGCACGCGAGTTTTATACAGAAGAGCTTAATGAACATATATATAGAATCGGTTCAAAAAGTACATTAAGTACCATTGCACCAGGCGCGAGTTTAACGGTTCCAGCACGTTTATATTCAGGCCCGCAAACTAAAAAAGATTTAGTAGAAACGGCACCAGGCTTAGAATACACCGTAGATTACGGTTGGCTAAAAATGGTGGCTTCACCATTGTTTTGGGTGTTATCACTTATCCACAGCTTGGTTCATAACTGGGGCGTAGCGATTATTTTGCTCACCTTGTTGATTAAAGCGGCGTTCTACCCATTATCAGCAAAAAGCTATCGCTCAATGGCACAGATGCGTGAATTAGCGCCACGTTTAGAATCAATGAAGCAAAAGTTTGGTGATGACAGACAAAAGATGCAGCAAGCGATGATGGAGCTCTACAAAACAGAGAAAATCAATCCTATGAGCGGTTGCTTGCCAATTTTAATTCAAATTCCAGTGTTTATTTCGTTATATTGGATGTTGCTAGGCTCAGTTGAACTACGTCACGCACCGTTCTTTGGCTGGATTCAAGATCTTTCAGCGGTTGATCCTTACTATATTTTGCCAATAATCATGGGCATTTCTATGATTATTCAAACCAAACTTAATCCTAAACCAACTGACCCAATTCAAGCTAAGGTGATGACATGGATGCCTGTAATATTCAGCGTATTCTTCTTCTTCTTCCCTGCTGGTTTAGTGTTGTATTGGGTGGTGAATAACATCATCTCAATTTGGCAACAATGGTATGTAAATAAATCAATTCATGCTGCAGCATTATTGAAAAAGACAGGTGGCAAGCAATAAACCAATAGACACCATTGCCGCCATCGCCACTGCCAGTGGTGCTGGCGGCATTGGTGTTGTAAGAGTGTCAGGCCCTTCTGCAAAGCTAATAGCGACGGGAATTCTAGCGCAGTGCCCTCCCGCGCGTCATGCAGCTTATCTAGATTTTAAGCAAGCCAACGGTGATTTAATCGATCGTGGCATCGCTATTTTCTATCCAAATCCACATTCATACACTGGTGAAGATGTTCTAGAGCTTCAAGCTCACGGCGGCACTGCACTTATGCAGATTTTGCTGGCACGTTGTATTGAGCTTGGTGCACGTCAAGCCGAGCCAGGTGAATTTACACGCCGCGCTTACCTTAATGACAAAATAGACTTAGCTCAAGCTGAAGCGGTTGCCGATGTAATTAATGCCGCTACTGCTGAAGCTGCTAAAAGTGCAGTACGTTCTTTGTCAGGTGAATTCTCGCAACGCATTAATGCCCTACTTTTAAAACTGATTGATTTACGCATGTTTGTAGAAGCATGCTTAGATTTTCCTGAAGAGGAAATAGACTTTATTACGCAAGGTCGCGTAGCAGATAAATTAGCTGCAATTAGCGTTGAGTTGAACGCGGTGTTTGCAAAAGCCAAGCAAGGTAGCTTATTGCGTGAAGGCATTAATGTCGTTTTGGTCGGTCAGCCCAATGTTGGGAAATCCAGCTTGATGAATCAGCTTGCGGGTGAAGAAATTGCAATTGTGACTTCAATTGCAGGTACGACACGCGACACCATTAAAAATGCTATTCAGATAAATGGCGTACCTTTGCATGTAATTGACACCGCAGGCTTACGTGAAACAGACGATGAAGTAGAAAAATTTGGTATTGAGCGAACTTGGCGAGCTGCACAAAGCGCCAATATCGCATTATTGATGGTAGATGCAGCTCACGGTATCACGGAAGCTGAAAGATCGATTTTAACTAGGTTGCCGCAAGAAATTCGCAAAATTTGGGTACATAATAAAATTGATGCGACCAATGAACCTGCTTTAGTAGCCGAAAAAGATGGTGCAACGCATATTTATCTTTCGGCCAAAACTGGCGCAGGTTTAGATTTACTAAAAAGTCAGTTACTAAAACTTGCAGGTTACGAAAATAATTCTGAAGGTGTTTTTATGGCGCGCGCCAGGCATTTGGATGCTTTAAGCCAAGTACAAACACATTTAAGTTTAGCGGCTGAACAAATCAACTCGGCAGAGTTGGTGGCAGAAGAGTTAAGAATTTCTCAAGATGCATTAAGTAGCATTACGGGGGAATTTACGCCAGATGATCTATTAGGCGAAATATTTTCTAAATTCTGCATAGGCAAATAAATTCTGGCAACATTTTAACTCATGCTTGCCTGAGTTAAAATGTTGCCAGAATTGCGCTACTAAGAATTAAAACTTAAGCTGTTTGGTCGTCTACAGAAGCTTCTGGTGCATTTTTTTTCACTGACTCAATGCCATTATCGCGACCTGCTTCGCTCTCGTACATTTGACTTTGACCTATTACTTGGTGATTGGCTGCTTTAAGTACAAAGTAGTGTTTCTCAGATTTTGAAGCTAAACGATCATAACGTGCATCATCTGCGGCGTTTTTTTGAATAGAAGCAATACCATTTAATGCGCTGGCTTTACTCTCATACATTTCACTTTGCATAATAATTTGGCCATTACCCGCCAATAGATTGAAGTGAAATTGCCCACTTTTTGCTGTTTTTAATTCGAATTTACCCGCCATACAGTTCTCCTCAATATTTTTCGGTGAAGACGCTATGGTATATATAACAAAACGCCTGCCATACTATAGGCGCGCAGTCATGCGCTCGTCAAGACCATCGTCATTTTAGACCTAAGTACAAAAATGTTAATTTTGTGTTTCACGTGAAACAATCATTTTTCTACACAAGCAACAGCCCGTCAAATACTGGGTGTGTAGACTTTCAAGCCACTTCCACCCGCCCGGAATGATAGCAAAATGCGCGAAGCGCCATGCCTCCTCGCTATTTTCGGCAGTCTATTCAAATCTTGATGGATGCAGAGGCGCTGCGCAATTTAGATGAACATTACATCAGTAAGATTATTCTTAAGCTTATTTAACATTTGTTTTTAGATGCGCTATGGGTGGAGTTTGAAAAAGTTAAGAGCAATAAACCGCTTGGCAGAGTTTAACCAAAAGCTACGTACTCTCACCGTTTTTGACTAAGCTTGTGTATGCGGCAACTTTTTAGGCGTCACTTATCGCGAGTTCAGAGTATTGGTGCTTGAAGATTTACGCGCTAGCCATGAAACAGGGCAATTGGTCATGGACGTGCAAGTCTTGATTAACATTAATGTAGACCAATTATACTGCATTGAGAGTGAAGAGTTTCCCGCGCAAATTAGCCAAGTAGCGCTATGGTTAACCGATTACCAAAGGAATATGAAAATTCTAGAAGAATTTGGCGCAATTTTTTTGCGCGTATTACCTTAAAAGCCACGCCGCATATTGTGTGTGGCAATGCCCTACAAACCGATTGGCAAAGCATGCTACCTGCAAAGCGCTGTAGTTATGTGCTTGGTAACACACCGTTTTTGAGTAAAAGCACTCAATCGGATGCACAAAAAAATGACATGTAATTGGTGTGTGAGGATATTAAAAAAGCGGGTTTGCTTGATTTTGTCGCGGCTTGGTACATCAAAGCCACACGATATATGGCTACAACTCGTTTCCCTAATCGGGGAAGGTAGGAATGGGGATGAAATACAGATAATGAATAACACTGTGCAAGCTTCTACCCGACCCTAGCCCTCCCCTAGCTTCGAGGAGGGAATATTAAGTATGCCTTTGTTTCTACAAATAGCATTTATTACCAAAGGCGAGAAGATAGGCGTGTTGTGGGTTTGGTTTGCAGGAGGGTCGCCGATAAAACCATTTATAAATACGAAGATATTAAAGGTGAGCCGCATGCGATTAAGACGAATAATATCAACCCATATTTAGTGGAGACACCTAATTTGATATTAGAAAAGAGCAGCAAGCAAATTTCAGTGTGCCACAAATTACTTATGTAAGTAAGCCAGCAGATGGCGGTTATTATTTACAACAGAAGAAACGGCAGCATTTATATAAGTTAGGCCATTAGCAAAAATTTTTATAAGGTCCTTTATAGGCTCCGAAGAGTTAAGAAATGGTAGCGTAAGATATTGTTTATGGTGAAAAGAAGCTAGTCCACAGCTATTGCGGTAAATGCCGTATGTGATGCAGTGTATTGGCAGTTAAAAAATCCGTCTTTAAAGCACCAAAATACCTACACAAGAGCTGGCGCTACCACCAACACAGCAGGCTTTCTGCAATGAAAAGGTAATGATTCATCACTATTGGGTTATATGCTTGAGTATACATATGGCTCGGATGCACATTTTGTGTGGGCGCCTAAAAAGTGATTTTACATATTCAGCAAGCCTTGTTTACAACAGCAACTTCCCGCGGCCTGAAAGTAGAAGTGGCTTGCATTCGCGAACAGCAATCGTTGTAAATGAAAACTCGCAGCTGCAAGGCGTTCCTACAAAACTATAAAAACTGCCGCTCAAACAATATTATATGCACGCGCTTAACAAGTTAATGCTTCATTAACCGATTTCTACGACCCAATCACCAATTCCAGCTAATTTACTCAAAGCGCATCAAGCGTTAGATAATGAGTTGCATGTCGCATATTTCTACAAAGGCGCTAATGCCGATGCGGCGTGCGTGGCATTTTTATTGGGGCGTAATCAGCAACTTATTAGTTTGTTACCTATAGAAAAAATAAAGCAAAAAACCAAAGCCGAAAAAGGTTCAAAAATAGTATTGTTAAGTGCGTATCTTGCAAATTAGGTGGCGTGGGCAAGAAGCCTTATCATGCCCACGCTGATGCCGATTTTTTTTCAAAAGCTCCGCGAGGCTAATCATTTTACCTTCCCTACTCAGCACTTTAGTTAAGTGAACATCTAATATAACAAAGCCTAAAAAGTAAAACCTTAAAAAACCCCCACAAAACACCTAAAGTGAGGACGTAAAAAAAGCAGTGTTTCACGTGAAACACTGCTTTTAGTTTTTTTAAGCTTAATTAAAAGCTTAAAAATTATTTCTTAGCTTTAGGCGTTGGTGTTTTTTCAGTTAACACGTAAGTAATGTAGTTGGCTTTCTGAGCCGCTGTACAGTCTTCACCTAAAATATCAAAGCAATGTTGTGAGAACTTAGCTTCAACTTTGTCAAAATCAGAGAAGCGTTTTGTGTTGACCGCTGGTGATAATGGTTGAATCGCCTTGCCCGTTACGATGTTTTTACCTTTATCAGCTGGGTTGGCTGTGTGGCATGAAGCGCAAGCGGTTTCTTTACCATCAACTGTTTTAACTTTATTGTTAAAGAATGCTTTGCCTTCTTCAGCTGAAGGACCTGCAAAATCTTTGTTTTCAGCAATTGCTTGAGTGTGGTAAATCAATACCAATTTTTTTGCATTGGCAATGCTGGCATGTGCAGAAATCGCGCTAAAACCTAACATGGCTATTAAAAGAATACTTAATTTTTTCATTTGCTGCTCCATTATTTTAATAAAAAACTTTGCTTACTTAGCAATTGTGCTTCTACATTCACATCATAAAGTAGTTTTCTAAAACATGCTTTAATTTTTATAAAGCGAATTTTATGCCAAGTATATTAAGAAATTGTGTCTATCTTGTAAAGCTAACGTTTCAACCTAAAAAGAGTTGACTTAATTCGGTTAAAAACCCTGCTTTTACATGACTATTGGCGTCTATTAAAGTAAAATCTTGTCTTTGCACAATGCTTGCTAAGCTCGACTTAAGTGATTGTTTTGTCTGATGGTTGTTATATTGTGCTTTTTGTTTGAAAGACAAGTTTGAATATATGAATTTTCCTGACCTTTTTGATGTGATTGTCGTTGGTGGCGGGCATGCTGGCACCGAAGCGGCGCTCGCTAGCGCCAGAATGGGGCAGAAAACCTTATTGCTCACGCATAATATCGAAACTTTAGGTCAAATGTCATGCAACCCAAGCATTGGCGGTATTGGCAAAGGCCATTTGGTTAAAGAGATTGATGCGCTAGGCGGCGCAATGGCGGCCGCAACGGATGAAGGCGGAATTCAATTTAGAATCTTAAATTCTAGTAAAGGCCCTGCCGTACGCGCAACTCGCGCTCAAGCTGACCGTGTGTTGTATAAAGCGGCGATTAGGCATCGATTAGAAAATCAGCCTAACCTTTGGCTGTTTCAACAAGCGGTGGATGATATTATTTTAGAGGGTGACCGTGCTGCGGGCGTGGTGACGCAAATTGGTTTGCGTTTTAATTCAAAATCAGTGGTGCTTACTGCGGGTACGTTTTTAGGCGGTTTGGTGCATGTGGGTTTGCAAAATTACAGCGCTGGTCGCGCTGGCGATCCGCCAGCTATTTCCTTAGCCGCACGTTTACGTGAAATTGGTTTGCCCGCAGGCCGATTAAAAACTGGTACGCCACCACGTATTGATGGTCGCACAATTGATTATTCAGTCATGACTATTCAGCCTGGTGATGACCCAGTGCCAGTATTTTCCTTTATGGGCAATGCGGCGCAACACCCTGCTCAACTGCCATGTTGGATTACGCATACCAACGAACGTACACACGATATTATTCGCAGTGGTTTAGATCGCTCGCCTATGTACACGGGAGTAATTGAAGGCGTGGGCCCACGTTACTGCCCTAGTGTGGAAGATAAAATCCATCGTTTTGCTGATAAAGATTCACATCAAATTTTCTTAGAGCCTGAAGGCTTAACTACTAATGAGATTTACCCAAATGGCATTTCAACCAGCTTGCCGTTTGATATTCAATTGGCGCTGGTGCGCTCAGTGCGCGGCTTAGAAAACGCCCACATTCTTCGTCCAGGCTATGCCATTGAGTATGATTATTATGATCCACGCGGTTTAAAAAGTTCGTTAGAAACCAAGATGGTGCAAGGCTTGTTCTTTGCAGGGCAGATCAACGGTACTACTGGCTATGAAGAAGCTGCTGCGCAAGGTTTGCTTGCGGGAGCTAATGCTGCACTTTATTCGCAAGGTAAAGAGTCTTGGTGCCCTGCCCGCGATGAAGCTTATTTAGGCGTGATGGTGGACGATTTAATCACGCGCGGTGTGACTGAGCCGTACCGCATGTTTACTAGCCGTGCGGAATACCGCCTACAACTACGTGAAGATAACGCCGATATGCGCCTGACTGAAATTGGTCGCAAATTGGGCTTAGTGGATGAAGCGCGTTGGGAAGCCTTTAGCATTAAAAAAGAAGCGGTTGAGCGCGAGCAAGAGCGTTTGAAAAAGACTTTTGTGCAACCAGCCAATGTGCCAACAGAAAAAATGGTGGAAATGTTTGGCAAGCCACTTGAACATGAATACAGCTTGTTTGAATTATTGCGCCGTCCAGAAGTAAGTTACGAGGCTATGTTGACTTTGGGTGAACTTGGTTTGGGCGAGGTTGAGCCGGCCGTGCGCGAGCAAGTGGAAATCGCCGCAAAATATCAAGGCTATATTGACCGTCAAACAGATGAAGTGGAGCGTAGTCGTGGTCAAGAAAATACTAAACTGCCTAACGATTTAGATTATCGTGAAATTCACGGCTTGCCGATTGAAGCGCAACAAAAATTGAATGCGCAAAAACCAGAAACGATAGGCCAAGCCAGCCGTATTTCGGGCATTACGCCAGCGGCCATTTCATTGTTGTTGGTTTATTTAAAGCGTAAAGCGCGCAGTAAGCCTGCTGCAGATTTGGCTGCATAGTTCCGCATGGCTTTGATTGATACGCTACAAAGCAAGCTGCAATCAGGTTTGCTAGAAATGGGTTTGCACATAGGCGCTGAAAAACAAGCGAAATTGATTGCTTATCTATTGCTCATTGATAAGTGGAATAAGGTGCATAACCTCACGGCGATTCGCGACCCGCTTGAAATGGTGACCTTACACTTGTTAGATAGTTTGAGTGTGTTGCCGCATGTGCAGGCTTTAGCGCCAAAGTTTTTATTGGATGTTGGCGCTGGTGCGGGTTTGCCGAGTATTGCTTTGGCAATATGTTTGCCAGAGTTGCAAGTGACCGCTATAGATTCCGTAGCAAAGAAAACTAGTTTCATGCGCCAAGTAAAAGGCGAATTAGGCTTGAGCAATTTTCAAGTGGAAGTTGGGCGTGTAGAGGCGCTTAAAAAAGACGTGAAATTTGATGTGATTATTTCACGCGCTTTTTCTGAAATTGGCTTATTTGTAAAGCTTACGAAGCACTTATTGGCTGAAAATGGGTTATGGCTCGCCATGAAAGGCCAACTGCCAGCGCATGAGTTTGAGCACCAAGATTTTAAAAGTGCGGGCGTGCAAGTGAGCAAAATAGAAGTGTTGAAAGTGGCGGGTTTAGAGGCGGAGCGCCACTTGGTTTATATAAGTACCAATTTGTAGTTAATTCAATTTAGTTAATTTTATTCTGATAAATCTATAAGAAAATAATGAAAATATTAGCAATCACTAATCAAAAAGGCGGTGTAGGTAAAACCACCACTTGCGTGAACTTAGCTGCTAGTTTGGCAAGTTTAGGCAAGCGCGTTTTGCTCATTGATTTAGACCCGCAAGGCAATGCCAGTACTGGAAGTGGCATAGATAAGGCGCACTTAAAGTTCAGTATTTATCATGTGTTGATTGGGGAAAAGTCACTGAAAGAAGTGATTTTAACCAGTGAAAAAGGTGGCTTTGATATAGCGCCTTCAAACCGTGATTTGGCGGGTGCAGAGGTTGAGTTGGTGAATGAGCTGGCGCGTGAAAATCGCTTAAAAGTGGCGATTGCAAAGTTAGTGAGTGCTGAAGAAGCCGCACCTTATGATTTTGTATTGTTGGATTGCCCCCCCGCCCTCAACCTAGTAACGGTTAATGCACTCACAGCTTCTAATGCGGTGATGATTCCTATGCAATGTGAATATTACGCATTGGAAGGCTTATCTGACTTAGTTAACACTATCAAAAAAGTGCGCGCGCGCCTTAATCCAACCTTGGAAATTGAAGGTTTATTGCGTACCTTGTTCGATAGTCGCAATATGCTGGCACAGCAAGTATCTGCGCAACTTATTAGCCATTTTGGCGATAAAGTTTACAAAACTGTCATTCCACGCAATATTCGTTTAGCAGAAGCACCTAGTTATGGTGTTCCAGTGTTGAGCTACGATAAAGCCTCAAAAGGCGCTGTGGCATATTTAGAGTTGGCAAAAGAAGTAATGCGGAGTGGAAAAAAACATGGCTAAATTAAAAGGCTTAAATAGAGGCTTGGGTCGCGGCTTGGATAGTTTACTCGCTGGGGATATGGGCAGCGTGGGTGAAGCGGATTCACTTTTGGTGCTAAAAGTAGCGCAATTGCAGCCTGGAAAATACCAACCACGTAGCTATATGGATGATGCCGCTTTGCAGACTTTAGCGGCTTCGATTAAGTCACAAGGAATTATGCAGCCAATTTTGGTGCGTCACCTGCCAAATGAACATGGCGATGATGACCAGTACGAAATTATTGCAGGTGAACGCCGTTGGCGTGCCAGCCAAATAGCTGGCTTGGAAGAAGTGCCGGTTTTAGTGCGTGAAATCGCCGATGAAGCCGCATTAGCAATGGCTTTAATAGAGAATATTCAACGTGAAAACCTTAATCCCTTAGAGGAAGCGCAAGGGATTAAGCGACTGATTGATGAATTTGATATGACGCACGAAAAAGCCGCCGCCGCAGTTGGTCGTTCTCGTGTCGCAGTTTCAAATTTACTACGCTTACTTACTTTATGTGTGCCCGTTCAGGATATGTTGATGCACGGCAAATTAGATATGGGTCATGCACGTGCGCTTATCGGACTAGATGGCGCCCAACAAGTGATGATTGCAAACCTAGTTGTACAAAATAATTTATCAGTCCGTGAAGTTGAAAATCTAGTAAAAAATCTAGAGCATATAGGGGCAAAAGAACCCCAAAAACAATTACAGAAAACCCCAGTGAATCATGATGTTTTAAGGCTGCAAGAGGCATTAAGCGATAAGCTAGGCGCAACAGTCAACATTAAAGCAGGGGCTAAAGGCGCGGGTACTTTAAAAATAAGCTACGCAAATTTAGATCAGTTAGATGAAATCGTGAGCAGGATCTCGCGCTAAGTGATTAATTTTGCTTAAACAAAATGTAAAAGCTTATCACTTAATCCTTGACTAAAAATCGGTAATAATTCAAAATCGCGGACTTTGCTAGATCTGAAATAAAAATATTAGACGATACTAGTTTTAAAAGTTGATTTTGAACTGGTTAAAATATGGAAAATACAACTGCGTCGGTATTTAATAATATGTTGCGACTGCAGCTGATTGTTACCGTTTTAATTACTCTGACGGCTTTTGCCTTGTCTGGAATAAATGCAGGTATTTCAGGTTTAATTGGTGGTTTATCGGTATTAATTGGTGCTTATTTTTCTTCAAGAGTTGCTGGACGTGAAGCAAAAACACCGTCATCAGCACTACTCAATTTATTGAAGGCTGAGGCACTTAAGATTTTAATTATCATCGTTGTGCTGTTTGTATCATTTAAATTTTACAAACAATTGATTCCACCAGCTTTATTGGCTGGAGTGGCGGGAACAGCGCTGATTTCTGGCGCCGCAATTGGCAAATTGAAGAAATCGAATATAAAAATTTAATTAAAATAGGTCTTTGTTAAAAATACAAAGCCCTGTTTTTGGAAGTGAAAAGTTAATTTACTGGACATAGAACTGATATGGCAACAAATCAAGAAAATCACGAACTAACCCCTACAGAATATATTCAACATCATTTGAGTTTTAATGCTCAAGGTGTGAATGGAAATACAACGAATGAGGGTTTTTGGACTATACACGTAGATACTTTAGCAACTTCTGTTGTGCTTGGTTTGTTAGTGATGCTTGCAATTTGGCTGGTGGCTAGAAAAGCGCACGCTGGGGTGCCAACTAAATCTCAAGCTTTTGTGGAGCTAGTGTTTAGCTTTATTGATAATCAAGTTAAGAATATATTTCATGGTAATCGCCATGCGTTTATTGCGCCTGCGGCATTAACAGTGTTCCTGTGGGTACTTGCCATGAATGCCATGGACTTTTTACCAGTAGATTGGGTTGCGGGTGTAGCGAGTTTGTTGGGCGGTGAGCATGCAAAATGGCGCCCTGTACCTACATCAGATATTAATACAACATTTGCACTTGCTTTATCTGTGTGGATTTTAATGATTTTTTTCAGCATTAAAGTCAAAGGCTTTGGTGGTTGGATTCATGAGTTATTCTGCTCTCCATTCGGGGCACCTAGCTTTAAAGTGCCTAAAAGTATCGGTGGTTTAATCGCATTGTTGGCAAGTCCTTTACTATTTTTAGCAAACTTCGCTTTTAATATAATTGAGTATATTTCAAAGCCGCTATCACATTCTTTGCGTCTTTTCGGCAACATGTATGCGGGCGAAATAATATTTATGTTGTTAGGCATGTTTGCGGCTAGTGGTATCGCTGGCACGGTATTTGGCGCAATATTGGGCGCGGGATGGTCAATTTTCCACATCTTAATCGTAGCTTTGCAAGCATTCATCTTTATGATGATGACAGTAGTGTATTTATCTATGGCACATGAAAGCCATTAATAGTTTTTGGTAGTTTATTTGTTTTAATTAATTAGTAATAATTTTCACTTGAGAGGGTAATAAAATGGAAGCAATCGCAATGGTTCAGTCTTACACTGCAATCGGTTTAGGCCTTATGGTAGGTTTAGGCGCATTAGGTGCATGTATCGGTATCGGTATTATGTGTTCAAGCTTTTTAGAAGGTGCAGCACGTCAACCAGAAATGATTCCAGAATTACAAGGTAAAGTATTCTTGCTTCTAGGTCTTATCGATGCTTCATTCATTATTGCTGTTGGTATTGTAATGATGTTCGCATTTTCAAACCCATTATTGGGCGTATTGCCAAAAGTGGTAGGCTAATTTTATATTTAGTTGGCGGCATTTAAATGCCGCTTATTTAAAAGCCATTATCTGGAAACAAAATGAATATTAACTTAACATTAGTTGCACAAGCTATTGCCTTTGCAATTCTAATTTGGTTTACAGTCAAATATGTATGGCCTCCTTTACTTCGTGCGATTGAAACACGTCAGAAAGAAATTGCTGATGGTTTGGCGGCTGCGCATGAAGGTAAGAATGCGCTAGAGGTTGCTGCTAAGAAATCAGAAGTAACTTTAAATGAGGCTAAGCAAAAAGCTTCTGAAATTATTGGTCAAGCTGAAAAGCGTGCTACTCAAATTATCGAAGATGCCAAAGGCACTGCAATTACAGAAGGTGACCGTTTAATTACAGGTGCAAAAGCGGAAATAGATCAAGAAATTAACCGTGCTAAAGAAGGTTTGCGCTCACAAGTGTCTGCCTTGGCGATTGCTGGTGCTGAAAAAATCTTGCGTAAAGAAATTGACGCAAAAGCACACAGTGAAATTTTATCTAAATTAGCAGCAGAACTTTAAGGATAAGACATGGCTGAAATATCAACCATCGCAAGGCCTTACGCAGTTGCTGCTTATAAATTAGGTCGCGAACAAAAGTCGTTGGCTAAATGGTCTGAAATGTTAGATTTCGCTTCTGCAGTCGCTAGCGATGCGCAGATGCAAGCTTACATTCAAGATCCAAAAGTAGTCAGTAGCGAATTGCAAGACACTTTTCTAAAAGTGTGTGGCGATAAGCTAAACGAACAAGGTCAAAACTTGATTAAAGTGCTGGTTGAGTACGGACGTATGTCTATTTTGCCTGCGATTACTGAAGCATTTGAAGAGCTTAAAGCGTTAGACGAAGGTACTTTGGATGCGCAAATTATTGCCGCTGCTAAGCCTAGTGCTGCAGAAGTCAAAGATTTAGTAAAACGTTTAGAGGCTAAGTTCGGTAAAAAGATCGAAGCTAATGTTTCTGTAGATACAGAATTGATTGGCGGCATTAAAATTATTGTTGGCGATACCGTGATAGACGCATCCGTCAAAGGTCAGTTACAAAATTTAGCATACACGCTTTCAGCTTAGGCCTATAGCTAAGAATAGTTTAGGCAAAGAAAATTATTAGGAGTCAAAATGCAGTTATCTACATCAGAAATCAGTGAACTGATTAAAAGCAGATTAGAAAATTTTTCTACCTCAGCTGAAGCGCGTACTCAAGGTACAGTAATTTCAGTAACCGACGGTATTGTTCGTATTCACGGTCTTTCAAACGTGATGGCCGGCGAGATGATCGAGTTCCCAGGCAACACATTCGGTTTGGCGCTTAACTTAGAGCGTGATTCAGTCGGAGCAGTTGTTCTAGGTGACTACGAACACATTACTGAAGGCGACATCTGTAAATGTACAGGTCGTATTTTAGAAGTGCCAGTTGGTCCAGAATTAATCGGTCGTGTTGTGAATGCATTAGGTCAGCCAATTGATGGTAAAGGCCCAGTTAATGCAAAAATGACTGATAAAATTGAAAAAGTTGCGCCAGGCGTAATTGCCCGTAAATCAGTTTCACAACCTGTGCAAACAGGTTTGAAATCAGTTGACTCTATGGTTCCAGTTGGCCGTGGTCAACGTGAATTGATTATTGGTGACCGTCAAACAGGTAAAACTGCGGTTGCGATTGATGCGATTATCAATCAAAAAGGTCAAAACATGACCTGTATCTACGTTGCGATTGGCCAAAAGGCTTCTACAGTAGCTAACGTGGTTCGTAAATTAGAAGAAAACGGCGCGATGGCTTACACCATTGTTGTTGCTGCGACTGCTTCTGACTCAGCTGCATTACAATTCTTAGCACCATATGCTGGTTGTACTATGGGCGAATACTTCCGCGACCGTGGTGAAGATGCATTGATCGTATACGATGATTTGACAAAACAAGCGATTGCTTACCGTCAAATTTCATTGCTATTACGTCGTCCACCAGGCCGTGAAGCTTACCCAGGTGACGTGTTCTACATTCACTCACGTTTATTAGAGCGTGCTGCTCGTGTTAACGAAGATTATGTTGAAAAATTCACAAACGGTGCTGTTAAAGGCAAAACGGGTTCATTGACTGCATTGCCAGTGATTGAAACTGCGGCTGGTGACGTTTCTGCATTCGTTCCAACTAACGTTATTTCTATTACCGATGGTCAAATCTTCTTAGAAACTGACTTGTTCAATGCTGGTATTCGTCCTGCAATTAACGCTGGTATTTCAGTGTCTCGCGTAGGTGGTGCTGCTCAAACTAAAGTTATCAAGAAATTGGGTGGCGGTGTACGTTTGGCGCTAGCGCAATATCGTGAATTGGCTGCGTTCGCGCAGTTCGCTTCTGATCTGGATGAAGCAACACGTAAACAACTAGACCGCGGTCGTATGTTTACTGAGTTGATGAAACAAGCACAATATGCTCCATTAAGTGTTTCTAAAATGGCAATTACTTTGTTAGCAGCTAACAAAGGTTACTTTGATGATGTTCCAACTAATAAAGTGTTAGCTTTTGAAACTGCATTACATGGTTTCATGGGCTCTAAATACGCTAAATTGATGGAAGGCATTGAATCTAGCAAAGATTTAGCTGGTGATAACGAAAAAGCTGTTGAAGCCGCAATTGTAGACTTCAAAGCTACTAACGCATATTAATAGCGCTTACTAATCACTTTTAGGATTAAAAATGGCTGGTAGTAAAGAGATTAGAACCAAGATCAAGAGTGTTGAAAATACACGCAAGATCACAAAAGCGATGGAAATGGTTGCCGCTTCTAAAATGCGTAAAGCGCAAGATAGAATGCGTGCTAGCCGTCCGTATGCTGAGAAAATTCGTAACGTTGCTGCGCATCTTTCATTTGCAAACCCAGAGTATAAACACCCCTATTTAATCAAACGTGACGTTGTGAAAAACGTTGGTTTGATTGTGGTTAGCTCAGATAAAGGCCTATGTGGCGGTTTAAACACCAATATGTTGCGTTTATCAGTTAACCAAATGAAAAATTGGGAATCTGAAGGTAAAGCAATCGCGGTTAGTGCAATTGGTAACAAAGGTTTCAGCTTTATGAACCGTGTTGGTGCTAATGTTAAGTCTCACATTGTTGGTTTAGGTGACGTACCACATTTAGATACTCTAATTGGTACCATCAAAGTGATGCTGGATATGTATGAAGCTGGTGAAATTGATCAGCTTTATATTAGTTACACCAAATTTATTAATACCATGAAGCAAGAACCTGTGATGGAGCAGTTATTACCATTAAGTGGTGACCGCTTAGGCAGCCCAAAAGGCTCGTGGGATTATATTTATGAACCAGACCCTAAATCAGTGGTTGACCAATTGATGACACGTTACGTTGAATCAATAGTCTTTAACGCTGTGGCAGAAAATATGGCTTCTGAACAATCATCACGTATGGTGGCGATGAAATCAGCATCTGACAATGCGAAAGAAGTCATTGGTGATTTGAAACTGGTTTACAACAAAGCACGTCAAGCCGCTATTACCAAAGAGATTTCAGAAATCGTCGGCGGCGCGGCAGCGGTATCATAGTATTTTTAAGAATTAAATTACAATTCAACAGATTAGCTTGAATAGGATATAAAAAATGAGTACAGCGAACGTAGGTGTAAAAATAGGTAAAGTAGTGCAAATTATTGGTGCGGTTGTGGACGTTGAGTTTCCACGCGATCAAATGCCTAAAGTATTTGAAGCGTTAATTATTGATGATGCTACAAGCAATGCTGAAGCAGGCTTGACACTTGAAGTGCAACAGCAATTAGGCGATGGTATTGTACGTACGATTGCCATGGGTTCTTCTGATGGTCTTGCACGTGGTACAGCATTCAAATCAACTGGCGATCAAATTACTGTGCCAGTTGGTGTAGGTACTTTGGGTCGTATTATGGATGTATTAGGTCGCCCAATCGATGAGGCTGGTCCAATTGATTGTGACGAGCGTCGCGCAATTCACCAAAAAGCGCCAACTTTTGAAGAGTTATCTCCTTCTGTTGACTTGTTAGAAACAGGTATCAAGGTGATTGACTTAGTTTGCCCGTTTGCTAAAGGTGGTAAAGTCGGTCTGTTCGGTGGTGCTGGTGTGGGTAAAACAGTTAACATGCTTGAGCTTATTAACAACATTGCAAAACAACACTCAGGTTTATCAGTGTTTGCAGGTGTGGGTGAGCGTACTCGTGAAGGTAACGACTTCTACCACGAAATGGCAGAAGCTGGCGTTATTAAACTTGACGACATGAAAGAATCAAAAGTAGCGATGGTTTTCGGTCAAATGAACGAACCACCAGGCAACCGTTTACGTGTAGCTTTGTCAGGTTTGACAATGGCTGAGAAATTCCGTGATGAAGGCCGTGACGTGTTGTTCTTCGTTGATAACATCTACCGTTACACATTGGCCGGTACTGAAGTATCTGCGTTGTTAGGTCGTATGCCTTCTGCTGTAGGTTACCAACCTACTCTAGCGGATGAAATGGGCCGTTTACAAGAGCGTATTACTTCAACTAAAACAGGCTCTATTACTTCTATCCAAGCGGTTTACGTACCTGCCGATGACTTGACTGACCCATCACCAGCGACAACTTTCCAACATTTGGATTCAACCGTTGTTCTTTCACGTGACATTGCTTCTTTAGGTATCTACCCAGCGGTTGACCCACTAGATTCAACATCACGTCAATTAGATCCATTGGTAGTTGGTGAAGAGCATTACAACGTTGCACGTTCTGTTCAACAAACATTACAACGTTATAAAGAACTTCGCGACATTATCGCTATTTTGGGTATGGACGAATTGTCACCCGAAGATAAATTAGCTGTTGGCCGTGCACGTAAAATCCAACGTTTCTTGTCACAACCATTCCACGTAGCTGAAGTGTTTACTGGCGCACCCGGTAAATATGTTCCACTAAAAGAAACAATCAAAGGCTTTAAAGCGATTGTTGCTGGTGAATACGATCACTTGCCTGAGCAAGCGTTCTACATGGTAGGTGGCATTGAAGAAGCAGTAGAAAAAGCCAAAACTTTAAACTAAGCTAAAACTTAGTAAACTTTAATAAAAGTATAGAGAAAACATATGGCAAATACTGTTCATATCGATGTAGTAAGTGCAGAAGCCAGCATTTTTGCCGGTGAAGCCGAGTTTATTGTAGTGCCAGCCAGTGCTGGTGAAGTGGGTATCTATCCACATCACGCACCTATGGTCACTACAATCAAACCAGGTGCATTGCGTATCAAGCTATCTGATTCTGCTGAAGAAACTTTGATTTTTATCTCTGGCGGTTTGTTAGAAGTGCAACCAGGTTTAATTACTGTGTTGGCAGACACCGCAGTGCGTGGTCACGATTTAGACGAAGCTAAAGCAGTTGCTGCAAAAGCGGCAGCTGAAGAAGCGATGAAAAATCGTACTTCTGATATGGATTATGCGAAAGCACAGGCTGAATTGTCTGAGGCAATTGCGCAAATTCAAGCAATCGAACGACTACGTAAAGTTAAGCACTAATTGCAAAAATCAATTCGGTGCTATATAACTTAACACAAGTAAGTTAGCACCAGCAAAAAGGCAGCTTAGGCTGCCTTTTTTGTTATACTTTAGCCATGCGAAAGTCACAATATTTTTAGAGTTATGAAGCCACTCAATATCATTATTCTTGCAGCGGGTAAAGGTACTCGCATGCATTCTAATACACCTAAAGTTCTGCATAAAATTGGCGGTCAATCGATATTGGCGCACGTGATTGACTGTGCAAAAACGTTGAATCCAAGCAAAATCATTGTGGTGTATGGCTATGGCGGTGAAGTTGTTCGTGAGTCATTTTTACATGAAGAAATTACTTGGGTAAACCAAGCAGAACAACTTGGTACAGGTCATGCTGTGCAACAAGCCCTACCCTTCTTAGACGTTGATGCACAGTCGTTAGTCATGTTAGGAGATGTACCCCTAGTTGATGTGACGGCCTGTAAGGTGTTAATTGAACAAGCCAATAATAAGCTAGCGATTCTATCTTTTAATAAGGTAGACCCTACTGGTTATGGGCGCATTGTTCGCGCAGAGAATCAAAATGTAATGGCGATTATCGAGCATAAAGATGCTACTGAAGCGCAGCGAGATATCGTTGAAGTCAATACTGGCATTATGGCAATGCCTAATGTGCATTTAACCAAATGGTTATCCGAATTGACCAATAACAATGCACAAGGCGAATATTATCTGACTGATATTGTGGCGTTAGCTGTGCAACAAGGCGTAGAAGTTGTTGCGGAAATTACAGATGATGAATGGTCAGTGACAGGTATTAATTCTAAAACAGATTTAAGTGCTATAGAGCGAGTATATCAAACACGCATTGCGCAAAAATTACTGCTGCAAGGTGTTACGTTAAAAGACCCTGCCCGACTTGATGTGCGCGGTTTACTCAGCTGTGGTCAAGATGTCGAGATTGATGTTAACTGCGTATTTGAAGGTAATGTCACTTTAGGTGATAACGTAAAAATTTCAGCAAATTGTGTCATTAAAAATGCCATCATCAAAACTGGCGTGCAAATTGCGCCTTTTACTCATATAGATGAAACCGAGATTGGTGAAAATAGCCGCATTGGACCCTTTGCACGATTGCGTCCAGGCACTACATTGGCCGCAGACACACATATTGGTAACTTTGTAGAGCTTAAAAACTCACAGGTTGATATAGGCAGCAAGATTAATCATTTAAGTTATGTGGGTGATACCACCGTGGGCAAACAGGTGAATATTGGTGCTGGAACGATAACTTGTAATTACGATGGTGCGAATAAATTTAGAACGGTGATTGAAGATGGCGCATTCATAGGCTCAGACTCACAGTTGGTTGCACCAATCACCATAGGTAAAAATGCGACTATTGCGGCAGGTTCAACCATTACCAAAGACGCACCAGCGGAAGCTTTAACCTTCTGTCGAGCAAAAGATCAGAAAACCATAGTAGGTTGGAAACGACCAGTAAAAATTAAAAAGTAAGACTAAATAAATTAATGAAAGTACATTTATGTGCGGAATTGTAGGCGCAGTAGCTAGTAGAAATGTAGTATCCACTCTTATAGAAGGCTTAAGCCGCTTGGAATACCGTGGATACGACTCTGCTGGTGTGGCTGTGTTAAGTGGCGGTAACATTGAGCGCGTGCGCGCAGTAGGCCGAGTTGCGGCTATGACAGAAAAAGCCTTGGAAATTAACTTGAGTGGCCAAGTCGGCATTGGCCATACGCGCTGGGCAACACACGGCGGCGTGACTGAAAGCAATGCGCATCCACATGTGTCAAAAGATGAAATTGCTGTAGTGCATAACGGCATTATTGAAAATCACGATGAGCAGCGTACACGTTTAAAAGCACTTGGTTATGAATTTACGTCACAAACCGATACTGAAGTGATTGCGCATTTAATTCACTATTATCATCAAGATTTACCGCTATTAGCTGCTACACAGAGGGCTGTGACTGAACTGACTGGCGCTTTCGCTATCAGCGTGATTTCAGTGAAAGAGCCTGAACACATGATAACTGCGCGTTTGGGTTGCCCGTTATTGATAGGCTTAGGTGAAGGTGAAAACTTCATTGCTTCTGATGTTTCAGCGGTGCTATCCGTGACCCGCAAAGTCATCTATCTTGAAGATGGAGATGTGGCCGATGTGCGCCGTGAAGGCGTTACTATATTTGGGCGCGACGGCAATATTGTAGAACGTATAATTCATATGAGTGACGTATCACTCGCCAGCATGGAACTTGGGCCCTATGCGCATTTCATGCAAAAAGAAATACATGAACAACCTAAAGCGCTGACAGATACCATTGAAGCGCTGATTGACGATAACCAATTCTCCCCTGCGCTGTTCGGCGAAAATGCCAATGAAGTGTTTAAGCAAGTTGATAGTATTTTGATACTTGCCGCAGGAACAAGCTATTACGCTGCACTGACAGCTAAATACTGGCTAGAAAGCATTGCAAAAATACCTACCAATGTAGAAATTGCCAGTGAATATCGTTACCGAGTGTCTGTGCCCAACGTTAAGCAATTAATCGTCACGATTTCCCAATCTGGTGAAACCTTAGACACAATGGAAGCACTGAAACATGCCAAAGCATTAGGTCAGAATTTGACTTTAGCAATTTGTAACGTGCAAGAGAGCACCATTCCACGTGCCTCACAATTGGTTTTCTACACGCGCGCAGGAGCTGAAATTGGCGTGGCTTCAACTAAAGCTTTCACTACCCAGTTAGTCGCCCTCTTCACTTTGGCGGCCACTTTAGCTAAGCAACGTGGCCTATTGAGTATTGATGAGGAGCAAGCGCACTTAACCGCATTAAGACAATTAGCTGGTAGCGTGCAACATGCATTAAATTTAGAACCACAAATTCGCGAATGGGCGAAATGCTTTGGCAATAAGCAACATGCTTTATTTTTAGGTCGTGGCATACACTATCCAATAGCACTAGAAGGCGCATTAAAGCTTAAAGAGATCTCTTATATCCACGCAGAGGCATACCCAGCAGGTGAACTTAAACACGGCCCACTAGCGCTAGTAGATAGCGATATGCCAGTGGTAGTGATTGCGCCAAATGATGCCTTGCTAGAAAAAGTAAAATCTAATATGCAAGAGGTAAGAGCGCGCGGCGGTGAGCTATTTGTATTTGCAGACTCTGACAGCCACTTCACCGAATCTGAAGGCGTTCATGTCATTCGCACGCCACGCCATGTAGGCGTACTCTCCCCTATTTTGCATACAATCCCAGTCCAGCTATTGGCGTATCATGCTGCCTTGCTAAAGGGTACTGATGTGGATAAGCCTAGGAACTTGGCAAAATCGGTGACGGTTGAATAGTACTGGTGATAAGACAATATGAGCTGTTAACTAATAATAAAGTTGTACCCTAAATAATAAAGTTGGAACGTAAATAATAAAGTTGTATCGTGCATTTGTGAGTTTTAAGAATTAAAGTCGCTAGAAATATCATAAGTAATTATCTATGAATCCACACCTTTCAGAATTTTCTTTGTAAGAATTAGCCTCGTGATGTATTGAACGGGATTAAATCCTAAGGCTAATTACAGTTTTCTTCTATATCCAGATAGTCATTAAGCCATTAATGTGTAGAAATGCGGGCGGTTTGCCCGTGCTGCATTTTTCTGGAGATTCCCCTATGAAGCAACAAAGCAGTCATCATAAATTAAAGCCAATATTAGTTTTTGTCATCGGTATGCTGTTAGTTCCCTGCGCCATTGCAGGCACTAAAGGTCTTGCTTATGTATCAAATCAGGATGGTGGAGTAACTGTCATTGATTTAGAGACTATGGAAACAAAAGATGGAGTCAATGTCGGCGCAAAAGGTCCTCGTGGAATTGGCATTACAGCAAATGGAAAATGGTTGGTGACCGCCAATAAGGATGATGGCAATATTTCAGTAATAGATACATCAGGTGCAGCTAATCCAAAATTTATCGCTATTGGTAAAAATCCAGAATTCGTTCGTGTGTTAGGTGATCGTGCTTATATCACTTATGAGCCTAGCTCTAAAGGTGGGCCTCCGCCAAAGCCTGGTTCAGAGGCTGATAAAGAGGATGACGATGACGACAAAATTCCTGGCCGTATTGCCATTGTTGATCTTAAAAAAGGTAAAGTCATCAAGGAAATCATCGGTAAACCAGAAACCGAAGGCGTGGAGTTTTCTAAAGACAGCAAAAAATTAATTGTAACCAATGAATCAGATAACTCCATCACAATTCACGATATAAAATCTGGCAAGCTTCTTAAGAGCGTATTGGTTGGACAATATGGTGAACGTCCTCGTGGTATTAAAGTATCGCCTGATGGTAAAACGTATGTAGTAACACTGGAATTGTCAGACAAAATGCTGGTGCTTAATGAGAAATTTGAAGTCATTAAAGAGGTTTCCACAGGTAAATCACCTTACGGCGTTTCATTTGATCGCGAAGGCAAGCGTGTATTTGTCGCCGCGAATAAAGAAAAAGCGTTGCAAGTATTTGATGCCAAGACTTTCGAAAAAGTTAAAGATATTCCTACAGGAGATCGTTGCTGGCATTTTAGCTTCACACCTGATGATCAGCAAATCATGCTGGCATGTGGCAAATCAAGTGAGGTGGTCGTAATCGATGCTAACAAGCTTGAAGTTACTAAGCGCATTCCTGACAAAGATATGCCTTGGGGTATCGTGACCTATCCAAAATCTATGGGGAGTATAGACCGCCCTTGATTTAGGTAGCTGTGTTAATTAATCTTGTCTAACTCAAAAGAATAAACCCAATAAAAAAGGCACTCTGCAAAGAGTGCCTTTCGTATTACAGCAATGGAAGATTATTTCTCTACACCAATCTGGTAGATTTCTTCTTCAGCCTCTTCAGCCAATTTACCCGTCACCGCATCAACTTCAACTTCCATTTCTTTGCCATCTTTGGTTTTAATGTCAAATTCATAAGAAGGATTGCCATCAGACTCAATAGAAAACTCGCTTTCTACGACTTCACCTGGAAATTTAGCAAGCGCAATCTTTTTAGCTTCATCTTGAGTGATTTTAGCTTTAGCCTTAAATAAAGGATCATCAGCATTCGCAACTTCCTGCTCTTCTTCAATGATTTTGCCTGACTTGGCTAGACATTCAACTTCCCACTCTTTACCATCATTACCCTTAATGTCAAACTCATACTGAGCTTTACCACCGCTGATTTCAGCTTCCAGCGTTTGTACTTCACCTGGATGCTTAGCTAATGCAGCCTTCATACAAGTTTCCATTTTTCCAGTAAAACCATTTCCGCCAGCGTAAGCAAAAGTGCTTACAAAGGCAGATGCTAAAGCGACTGCTACTAATTTCTTGTTCATCTCTATCTCCTTTTGTGATTAAAAAAATGAATCACCATTACGTTAAATTCAATGCTAGGATGGTAACAAAATAAAAAAAATTAATCAATAACACATTGATTTATAACTATATTATGGCTGTATTCAGCCAATTGCTGGTTGTATATAGCCAACAGCTGGTTCTTTGCATTAGTAGCGTCAATACATAGTTCTCAATTTACTTAAATTTAACAGACGGTTAGTAAATTTTCAGTGTATTGGCATAAATATCGCTTAGTTAAAGTGCGTAAATTGAGGATTTAGTGTGACCAGTGGTGCTTTAAATGAGCATTTAATTGACAGAAAAGACTTAATTTCAGGTTTCCTAATCAATATTGTGAGTTTTTCCTATATTTATTCGGGAATCTCGCTCTTACAATAATTTTCACTAAGCCGTATATTCGTTCGCTCACAAAATTTAATCGTTAGGTACATTAAAAGTTTAAATTTTGTCTTTCTGACCTGAATGCCTATATCTGGTGAATAAAGGTTGATTAAGTAGCCAATTAACTAACTATTAAAGAAATGACTTATGGATAATATACCTGACATTGTTGATGTTGTACTTTACTTCTTAGCGGGATTATCAGTCCTGACCTGGGCTATTTTGATAGTTAAAAGCTATGTATTTTGGAAACAAAAAAACGCAAACACTAGTTTTATCAGTCATTACACTGGGGTCACACGCCTAACCAAATTACCTGAAGCGCTTTATAAAGCGAAAGGGTCGCTGAATAACTTAAGCAATAAAGTGATGTTGAATCTAAAAGCTTGGCGCAAAGATTCTTCGCTAGATGTGAATGCCTATAGCGATATGTTGAAACAGTCATTGCGTGAGGAGCGTCATCAACAACAGGTGCGCTTAGAGAGTGGCCTAGCGGTGCTTGCAAGCATAGGTTCAACTTCACCTTTTATAGGGTTATTTGGTACGGTGTGGGGCATTATGCATGCTCTAAAGGGCATTTCTGCTTCAGGCTCGGCTGGTTTGGATGTCGTTGCTGGGCCAATTGGTGAGGCACTTATTGCAACGGCCATGGGCATCGCAACGGCAATTCCAGCAGTGCTTTCTTATAATTATTTTTTACGTCAATCACGCCTTGCCGCAGCCGATATGGACCATTTCTCTGAGAGGCTACAGCTACTAGCTAAACATTCAGACTATAAGGTGGATTAATCATGTCCATGGACAATTATGGCTCTGAAGGCGGCATGATGAGTGAAATTAACGTCACGCCACTGGTGGATGTGATGTTGGTGTTGTTGACCGTTTTTATTGTAACGGCGCCTTTGCTCATGAATGCGGTTTCGGTGAAGTTACCCAAGGCCTCGGCCGAAGTTGCGATTACTAAACCAAAAACTGCGCATATCAGTGTGACGGATAACGGTGACATTTATTTAGATCAAACTAAGTATAGTCAAGCACAGCTTGAAACTCAGCTAAAATCAGCGAGTGTCAATCCAAATTATGCGGTAGAAATCTACGCCGATGAAAAGGTGTTTTACGGCGTTGTAGCTAAAGTGATGGCGGCAATTCAACGGGCTGGCATTGCTAAATTCAGTTTTGTGATGTTGCCAGATGTAGCGGCGCCAAAGAGTGTGCCCACAGGCGCATAGGTGACTCTTTTGAGCACAATGACGTTCACACAGCGCAGCATTACAAATGAAAGCAAGCTATTTTGGCTTGCTCTCGCTTTTTCATTACTGTTGCATATGGGCTTATATTACGTATTGCCCTATTTAAAAGGGAATGCTCAAATACCAGTTAAGCGCATCGAGGTCGAGTTGAGCGTAATAGAGCCGCAGCCAGAAGTGAAAACGCCAGAACCCCTACCAGCGCCACCTCCCCCACAAGCCAAGGCAGAGCCAACACCAGAAAAACCTGTACAGCAGCACGTGACCAAGCCTACGCCAGAACCGCAAAAACCAGTCAAAGAAGCCCCCGTGCTAGCAACGGAGGCGCCAGCAGCGCCAAGCGATTATGTTGTTTCGGCATCACCCAAACCCGTGGCAATCAGCGCACCCGAACCCGCTGCCGAAAATAAAACGACGAGTAACTCGACAAGCACAAATACTTCAACCAACACATCTGATGTTGCACCAACCGAAGCAGCCAGTAATGACGAGGCATGGGAGGGCTACGGGCAAGCGTTGTTTGACTTGGTGAGTAAAAACAAAAAGTATCCAGAAATCGCTAGGCGTCGTAATTGGGAGGGGCAGTTAAAAGTGCTTGCCAAGTTTATTTTAGGAAAACTTGTCGAGGTGACCTTGATTGACTCAACTGGTCATAAGGCATTGGATGATCAAGCGCTAGAAATGGTGAGAAAATCAGCCAATTTATTGCCAGTAAAAGGTAGTTTAGCAAAAAAATCATTTACGGTGACAGTGCCTGTAGATTTTAAGCTGGCTGAACAGTAATTAAAGGTTCGAATGAATGAATTTAAAAATCAGGATTAACTTAATCATTACCTTAATCCTGGCTTTAGTCATGGTGCTTGGTGCAGGCATGATAATAGACAATGCGCGAGAAGACATACGTGCGGAAGTCGATTCCACCACGGTCTTGGCTTTGCATTTATTGGATGCTGAAGTTTTACACTACACCTCGGATTACACATGGGCCAATGCTAACGAGAAAAATAAAGTCACTATTTTTCGCCTGCAAAGTTTAGATAATGTGCGCCATCTGCGCATTGAGTTCTTTGATGCCTTGGGTAGACTGAGAGATAGCAACCGTCCCCCAATAGGCCGTGGAGATAATTTTCCACCAAGCTGGTTCGAAAAACTGATGGGTAAAGTTTCGTCTTCTTTGAAAGCAACGCACCGCCCTATTGTCGTCAATAATCGTGTACTTGGCGAGCTGGTCATTACGCCAGATCCTTCTTATGAAATTGCCGAAATATGGCATGATACGCTTGGCTTATTAAGTCTTGGCCTATTATTTTTTATAGTGGTGAATGGCGTGGTGTACTGGGCCGTGTATAGAGCATTGCGACCTTTACATAAGATTCTAGGTGCCCTTACACAAATAGAACATGGTCAGCTGGATGCACGTTTGCCATTGTTTTCATTGCCAGAATTATCCAGCATTAGTAGTAAATTTAATGCTATGGCGCAAACACTTGAAAGTAGCATGATGAGTAACCATCGGCTTACTCAGCAGCTTATTCGGTTGCAAGAGGACGAACGTAAAAACATTGCCCATGATTTACATGATGAAATTGGCCAACACTTAACGGCAATCAATATTGATGCTGCTGCCATTTTAAAAGCAAATAACATCATCGCGGCGCACGCAAGTGCAATGGCAATTAGTGCCGCTGCAAGGCAAATGATGAACATGGTACGAGACATGTTGCAGCGCTTAAGGCCCGCCATGCTTGAAGAACTGGGTTTGCAAACTTCGCTGCATGAACTTATTGATACTTGGAGACAGCGTAATCGTGGCATCAATATTAGCATCAGTATTTCTAGTGCGTTGGATAACATTAATGAAACTATTGCCATTACAGCCTATCGGATTATTCAAGAGTGTTTAACCAATATTAGCAAGCACGCCAATGCCCGTTTCGTGACAATTAAAGTAGAACGACAAGATGAAACATTAAGGCTAACAGTAAAAGATAATGGTCAAGGGTTTGATCAACACCTTACCTCGCAGGGATTTGGCTTGGCTGGCATGCGCGAGCGTGTAGACGGTCTTGGCGGGCTATTTCATCTACATTCAGAGCTAGAGGCAGGTGTACTAGTAGAAGTCAGTTTACCCATTAATTTCAAGGCATTGTCATGACCACAAAAATTCGCGTCCTACTCGTAGATGATCATAACGTGGTGCGCTCAGGGCTACGTCGTTTGCTAGAGCTCGGTGGTGATATTGAGATTGTGGCAGAAGCCGATAGTGGCGAACAAGCATGCCTGATTTACAATGATTTTTTAGCCGATGTTTTGGTGATGGACTTATCCATGCCTGGTATTGGTGGGTTTGAGGCGCTACGACGAATCTTAGCGATAGCACCCAATGCAAAAATAGTTATTTTCACCATGCATGAAAACACGACCTTTGCCACGCAAGCACTTTCAGCTGGCGCGCGCGGCTATGTAGCTAAATCTGGCTTGGCCGATGATCTTTTGTTGGCTGTGCGTGAAGCTGCTGCTGGCAAAACCTATATCAGCCCCAATATTGCACAAAAAATGGTATTGCAAACCATCTCTGGTGAACAAGACCCAATACAAAAACTATCTACACGTGAGTTTGAAGTATTTACATTGTTAGCTGAGGGCGTGAGTGTTGAGGGTATTGCAAGCACGCTCAATATCAGTCAAAAAACAGCGGCCAACTATCAGACTATACTCAAGCAGAAACTGGGTATTTCAAATGCCGTAGAGTTGGTTCGCCTGGCCATTCAGCATGGCATGATCATCGATTAAACGAATTTTTAATTAGCAAGAATCACATTAATCAAGATTTGTGAGTTTCTCCTATATAAATGCGGGAATCTCGCTCTTACGCTAACTTTTATTAAGCGATATATTAGCAGCACACAGTAATTGACTCGATATTTGCTTCGTGAAGATTGGCTTGCTAAGCATAAGCAATTCAATTTTCTAAAAAACCAAGTTAATTTTGTTGTGTTGCATATCTCCCCTTTCCGGAACTTCTCTCTAATCAAGCGAGATTTTCCGGTCTTTTTTTATCAGGCATCATGTTTAGCCGTGTTAGTTTTATCGTTATCAAAATACGGTCAATCGCAACTCTAGATAGCACTGTAAAAGCTTAAACAGCCTTAATCTGCATTCGCATTTCTACAGAATTTCCTCTATTTCACTCACCCAATCAAAATTGTGAGTTTCTCCCATATCAACTCGGGATTCTCACTCTTACGCTAAATTTTAATAAGCCTTATATTCTCCAGTTCACATAAATTCACTTGTTGTCTGCATCATGGAGATTAAGTTGTAATGAAATCACATCATCAATCCACTAACCATTCTGTTCAATTTAAACTAAAACCAGTGTCGGTGATGATATTCACACTGTTTGCCCAACAAGCTTACGCAGAAGCACTGACAGAAGCGCAAGTACACACCAAGCAAGCACAGCAAAAGCAATGTGAGCAAACGTCCACCAGTAGCCACGCAAAAGCAATGTGTAAGAACGAGCCATTACAAGCTCAACTCGCTGCCGATGCAGCATTTGACCAAGCCATTGCGGCTCAAGAGCAGATGCGTTCAGCGCAACATCAGGCAAAACCAGCTCAAAACATACAAATCGCCGATGCGAGTGAACCTTATGGCAACACACCATTAAATGTCTCCAAAGACATTATTCGCACCGCTGAAGTGACGGATGCTAACCCCGCAGGGTCAAGTCGCTTAGCTAAAGACGAAGGTAAAAACAAACTACCTATAGACATTAAAACTCAAGCTGTCACTGTACGCGCCAAACGCTTTCACGAGATAGGCCCATTGCCAGGCTTAGGTTTAACCAAAGACCAAATCCCCGGCAATGTACAAAGCATTACCGCTAAAGAGATTAAAGAAAGCCACTCACTGAGCTTGACTGACCTCATGAACAAAAAACTGCAATCGGTGAACGTGAATGACTACCAAGGCAACCCGTTTCAAATGGATGTGACCTACCGTGGCTTTACCGCAGGCCCACAGATTGGCACCCCGCAAGGTTTATCTGTGTTCTTAGATGGCATACGTGTTAATGAGCCATTTGGCGATGTAGTGAACTGGGACATGATCCCCATGAACGCTATTGCAGGGGTGGATGTATTCCCAGGATCTAACCCGATATTTGGCCTCAATACTTTAGGCGGTGCTTTTACCCTAAAAACCAAAGATGGTTTTACTAACGAAGGTGTAGACGCTGAAGTATTAACAGGCTCATTTGGGCGTAAACAACTGCAAGTTGAGGGCGGCATTAACAACGGCGACTTTGCCTTGTTCGGTGCAGGTAACTTCTTTTTAGAAGATGGCTGGCGGGATAATTCGCCAAGTAAGGTTAATCAAGCCTTTGGTAAGGCCAGTTACCGCGGTGAGAAGTTAGACCTCAGCTTGAGCACCTTGCTTGTGCAAACTGATTTGGTGGGTAATGGCTTATTGCCAAGTGAGATGTATGCACAAGACCAAAGTAGTGTATTCACTTCTCCAGATACCACCAAGAATCGCTTGGCTCAATTTCAGCTCAGCAGTAGTTATTTTGTGAATGACAACTTCACAATAACAGGGCAGGTGTATCGTAGAAACAGTAAGCGCCATCAGAAGGGGGCAGATGTGTTTACGGATTATCGCGATGGGTTGCTAGCACGCCGTAAACCAGATCCTGGAGACCCTGCAAATGGTATTGAAGGGGAACAATATACTTGCTTGCTTGCCAGCACTAATGCCTATGGCATACCCGATTATTATTTAATTCCAGTTAACCAAACAGCAGGAGAAGACATATTTTCATTCGGTTTAGCAAGTGATGTTATTTTAAATGATTACTTGGCTAACGGCTTTATCAGTCCTACCTACGATTATCTAATCAATAATCCAATAAATGATGCAAACTATGTGGCGGCGCTAAAACAAACGTTTAATTTTTGGCGAAACCCTGCAGAGTCAATGGTATATAACAGAGATGTACCAAGCCCACCGCTGCCAGACCCTTTTGTTGACCCTTTTGGGTTGCCAACAACAACATACAACGCAGGTGGAGCATCAAATCAAGCTATTTTCAGTGGAATCGCGCCAGGCTCAAATGTAACTGATCCATTTTCTGATTTATTTTTTTATTCAACCGCTAGCAATGGTGATGTAATTAAGAATTTAGTCATACCATTAGCGCCTGTAAACGCTGATAATTGTATCGCAACACAAAGTACAAATGCTGGAGGCAACGGGGGGTTGGGTGGCCCTGCCTACACTTATCTAGACAGCAGTGGCAACACAGCCCATGTAGATGGCGCTTTTGGTGCTGGGGTTGCTCCAGGCGTGGTGGAAGGTACGCCTACTGCCATTATCAATAATAATCAAATAGATCAAGTTGTAGATGGTGCATCTGTGCAGTTTAACTGGAATTTTGAGCAGCACAAATTTATGATTGGTGCTTCTATTGATGCGGCCAGTGCGGATTACAGTAATACCAGTCAACTGGGGTTTTTAACGACAGACCGTGCAGCGTATTTAGACCCAGCGCAAGCCTTACCACAGTTTATCGGCGCGTTTCAGCCGATTAGTAATAACAATTTTGAAGGCACAAATACCACTAAAAGTGTTTATTTTAGTGAAACTTGGACGCCAACAAAAGCTTGGAACTTCAGTGCTTCAGGCCGCTATAACGAAACACAAACTAAAAATAAAATAGCGGCACGTTATGGTTTTGGCGCTTATGGCATTGGTGATTTGACTGCAGTGCCAGATGACTACAATGTGTGTGATGGAGACTGTACAACAAATCCGCCACCAACCAACTATAGACCAGCACGCATCTTTAATGCACTGGATAAAGCCGAAACAGAAAAATTTAGTTATTACTCATTTAATCCTTCTTTTGGCGCCACTTGGCAAGCCAAAGAAAACCTCAATATATTTGCTAATTGGGCAAAAGGCACTCGCACGCCTAGCGTGATTGAACTTGGTTGTGCCTTTGATAAGACGCCAGTTGCTATAGCCGGAGGTGGGGGAGCTACACTCCCAAAAAGCATTATAGAAAATCGACAATGTACGCTTCCAACCACGCTTTCGGGCGATCCATTCTTGCCACAAATAAAAGCTACGACCTACGATGTGGGCATGCGCGGTTTCTTGGGCGAAAATTTGCAATGGAATCTGGGTGCTTACCAGACTGATTTAAAAGATGATATTTATTTTGTGGCAGTGGGTAACGGCGCAGGATTTTTTGACAGTATTGGTAAAACTCGTAGGCGAGGGCTAGAAGCAGGTCTTTCTGGCAGGCAAGGTAAATTGAGCTTTAGTCTTAACTATGGCCTTACCGATGCCACCTTTCAAGACAATTTTTTAATGTTTAGCGAAGATAATAGCAGCAGTAAATTTGTTAATGGCTTTGGTGATGGTGTGATTCAAGTCAAAAAAGGTAATCGTATGCCAGGGGTGCCACTACACAACCTGAATGCCAGCATTGGCTATGAAATCACTGACAAATGGAACATTGGCTTTAGCGGGATATTGCATTCAGAAAGTTTTGTGCGCGGCAATGAAAATAACGAACATAAAGTAGGCGTCATTCAGGACAGGGGACTAGGTGCAATAGGTAATGCCTTGGTTCAGCCAACCACTAATCCTGGCAAAGTCCAAGGCTATGCAACATTTAACTTCCAAACCAGTTATAAGCTAGCGGCTGAATGGTCAGCTACGCTATTGGTTAGCAATATTTTTGATAAAGAGTACTTTAGTGCCGGACGGTTAGGCCGAAGCCCCTTCTCACCCAGTATAAATGGTGCTGTCGGCCCAGATGGCTATAACCACAACTCCAATGATTGGCTAAGTACAAACTTTATTGCCCCAGCTACACCAAGGGCCGCGTGGGTTTCGATTCGTTATGAATTTGCACCAGATAAAAAATAAAGCAAATGCGAGGGTGCATTTATAGCCACCTTAAAGCATTCAACCAACATCATGCTTAGAACTTATAAGGGCCTAAAAAGTGATGGCGGTGAATTGGTACCGCAGGCAGCCATAAATGCCTGCTAATTGTAACTCTATGGAGAAGTAAATGAAAAATTTAACTTTAAAATTAGTAGTATTAAGTGCACTAAGTGTTGCGTCAGCGCAAACTTATGCCGCTGGTACGTTGTGCTCATTAGTCGCTGCCCCAACTGGTTCAGCTTATATTAATGCATATAACAGTGGCCGGACAATCCCACCGCTCGCTGGACCAGCTACAACAGACCTGTTAGCAAGAATGACTTTCGGTTCTACTCCTTATGCCGCCGGTTCTGGAGGTTCATGTGAAATTACTGGTTTGGCCAACTCATCAACAGCACCTGTGGCTGGATATACATTGGCAGCATCAACTAATCGTCCATTACCTTATATTACTGGAGGTGGGACAAGTATTGGCACAGTGGTTGACAGAGTTTGGCGTAATTCCGCTAAGACGATGTGTATTTTTGGCACGCAGGTTTCTAATCTGACTAATACTAATCATACTACTGGCGGTGCTGGCGGCACGACAGGTCCTTACTTTGAAGTCAATGGTATCGCACGTGGTGGTCATAGTGGTTCTGGCGCTGTTAATGTTGGGTACTTTCTCCCTTCAGGTAGTAATGCATCGCCTGCTTTCCGCGTTGGCAGAACATTTACTTCTGTTCAGCACCGTAATTATATCTATGGCGGAGGCACTTTAGCAGAACAACAAAATAATGGTAGTGGCTATCTAGATTTACCTACGATTGCTGGCTCTACTACGCTTAATATCAACGGAGTTAACACAGCGCTTGCAGCAAACACTGTGACTCCAGCAGCTGGCGCAGGACAACAAGATGCACAGGTTAATAGTAACTGGGTAGAGTTTACCGTTGACTCTGTTTATAAAGATGATGACGGTGGCACTAATGCAGTTTCAGCAATGACTTATATTGAGGCACCTTGCAATTCTTCAGCGCCATCAACTTGGGTGAAAACAGGCGCAATTCGCTTGCGTCAAACTGCTCAGGAATTAGCATCTTTCAAAGAAATTGCTATTGATGGGTATGCACCTCCGGGTGCAACGGTACCTTAATTCAATAACATGCCTTAAGTAATTTGGCTAAATTAGCAAGGTGGCAATGCTACCTTGCTTTTTATAAAACAAAATTTACAGGAGTATGAACATGGCTTATAAAAAATTTAATTCAACCGAGACGGAATATACAGGTACTGACGCTTCTGATTTAATTATTGGTAATGATTTGGGTAATTTCATTGATGGTGGCAATGGTAATGATGTTATTGCTGGGGGTGCTGGTGATGATATTTTACTGGGTGGTGAGGGCAACGATATTATTTTTGGCGGTGCTGGTGGTGATACCATCGACGTAGGTAACGGTACTAATATTGCGTTTGGTGATTCAGGAATTGATTCTATTTTTGGTGGAGATGGCAATGATATTCTTGATGGAGGTGCTGATAATGATGAGATTTACGGTGGTGATGGTGACGATATACTGACTGGAGGCGGTGGGGCTGATTATGTGCAGGGTGATGGCGCCAGTGCGGGAGATGAAACGGTTGATGGTAATGTGTTTTTGGTTACTTCCGATGACCTATTGCTAGGCGGAGAAGATAACGATACTTTCATTATTAGTTCCGAAGTAACAGGTGTGATTATTGAAGCTGGTATATCTGATCTGGACAATGAGGGAGAAGAAGCACGGTACGTGGAAGTTGAAGAAGATGAAGGAACAGGTGAGCTTACTGTACTTGATACCACTACAGGTTTGCGGATTGAGCTTGATGACATTGAAGTTGCCGAACAAACAGAGACCGATGTGCGTATTGACATCGCCTATCATCCCGGTTCTACTACCGCAATTAGCACATTTGCTAGCTCAATTGCTGGTTACAACGCGGTTGATACGCTGGAATTTACAAAATCGGGTGATTTTTCAGAGTCACTTGCATTTAGCGGTATTGAGCGTATTGAGTTAGCAAGTGGCGTAAACATTACCCTTTCAGCTGAACAGCTTTTAAATAATGGTGAATCGCTTGATCTTGGCTTTTTAAACCCAGGCACTCATATTTACGGTGTTGCAGGAGGCCCAGCAGAATCAGTCACATTAGAGCTGGAGTATGCTGATACAGAGTTTGTTCCAGCAGATACTATTGTGGGTGCAACAACAGTGACTTACTCAGCATCTGAGTTGCAGTTTGATGACTTTACCGTTGCCAATCTTTTCCACAATGTGGACATGATTTACGATGCATCTGAGGGTTTGGCAGGTAGTTATGTGCGTATTGACGGTGCTAATGAGTCTGCTGGGGCCAGCGAAACCGTGTATGGTAGCGCAGGGGTAGATAACGCCACTATGCGTTTGGGTGATGATACCTATTACGCAAACGATGGTAATGACTTAATCGTTGGTCATGGTGGTGCAGATAAGCTCTACGGTGAAGCTGGCGATGACATTTTCACCATTGGCGGTTTTGGCAGTGGCGTACAGGGCACTACCAGTAAAGCGGATGATGGCAATGCAGAATGGATTGCAACTGGTGCTAATCATGATTTAATCGTGGGTGGTTTAGGTGTAGATACTTTGCGCATTACTACAGGCATTGGCGCGGTGGCTGGTAACAACACTATTGTGCTTAATAATGCTAACTTTCAAAGCATGGAAGTTGTGCAAGTGGGTGGCACAGCAGGCCGTTTAAATGTAGAAAACGCTGCTTTACAATTACTTAACGACCATTACTACCACCGCGCTAACAGCTCTGTGGCAGATTTATCCAACACACTAGGCAACAACGGCGGCAGCATTAACAATGTGGTAGTTGATGCTTCTGGTGTGACCACCAATGGCTTGCGCTTTGAAGGCAATGCTAATACCAACACCTTTATCGGTACCACTAAAGCAGATGTGTTTGTGGGCAATGGCGGTAACGATACTTTAACAGGTGGTACGGGTAAAGATACTTTTGTGTTTGGCCAAGTACATGAGCAAGTGATTACTGGCGCAGCTACAGAAGTGCAAACTTATGTTGATACTGCATTTAATTTGACTGGTGTTGATACCATTACTGATTTTTTACATGGTACAGACAAAGTTGAGTTGCATTTAGACCAATATAGTCAACTTGCAGGCTTTAACACGAGCATGTTGCGTGTTAATGCAACTGGCACAGCAGCTGATGCCAATGACTATTTGTTGTTTAACACAACAAGCAAAATGTTAAGTTACGACGCCGATGGCAGTGGTGCTGGTGCAGCAGTGAGTATTGCACAACTATTAGGTGTGAACACCTTTACAGCAAGTGATGTTGTAGTGGTTTAGTAAGCATAAAGCGAGTGGATTTTATATTCACTCGCTTTTTTTGTTTAAACCTTAAACCTACTAAATTATTAAAGTAAAAAAACTTTGAATACAACGCCACAAATTTCGCTAAAAAAATCACTGTTCTCGCTCGCGCCTTACTACCGTAACGCCATGTTTTTTGGCTTGTTTACCAATTTAATGTTGCTTGCGCCCTCATGGTACATGCTTGAAGTGTATGACCGCGTGATTAACAGCAGAAACACCACAACGCTCATCATGCTGACGTTGTTAGTGGTGTTTATCTATTTGGTGATGGAGTGCCTTGAATGGGTGCGCAAACAACAAATTGAGCATGCCGCACTCAGTATTGAACAATACTTGAGTCAAACAGTATTTAACGCTGCATTTTTAGCCAAACTTAAAGCCTTTAACTTTCCTATTCAGCAAGTATTTACAGACTTTAAAACGCTAAAAGAGAGCTTGAGTTCACCAGCTCTAATTGGCCTGATGGATATTCCATTTTCATTCATTTTTATCACTACCCTCTTTTTTATTCATCCAGTGCTAGGATTTTTTACCTTGATTGCATTGGTGGTTCAAATTGTCATTATTTTGTTGAATCAATCGCGCATTCATTCACAAATGAAACAAGCCAATCAATTTGCTGTTGAAGCGCAAAGTTACTTTTCAACAGTCAGCAGAAAATCTGAAGTGGTTAAATCAATGGGCATGTTATTGCCTATTCAACAACGCTGGTTGGGTAAACAACAAGCTTTTTTGTATCACCAAGCGCAGGCTTCAGAAGTGGCGAGTAAAAGTGCGGCTAGTTCTAAGTTTTTACAAACCATGCAATCTTCTTTAGTGCTTGGGCTGGCTTGTTATTTAGTGATTAGTAATCTGATGCCACAAGGTGGCGCCATGATGATTATCGCGTCAATTTTGGCGGCCAGAGTATTTTCACCCTTTATGCAATTAGTCTCACAGTGGCGAGTGTTGGCAGATGCGCAAGACGCGTATGGTCGCTTAGCGAGTTTGCTTGCCAATTACTCAGAAAATAAAAGTGGCATGGCTTTGCCTGCACCCACAGGTGATGTGAGTGTTGAAGCACTAAGCTACGCATTGCCTAGCGATGCTGGAAAGCGTGAGGTATTTTTAAAAAATATCCAGTTCAAACTTAACCCAGGTGAAGTGCTGGTCATCGCTGGGCCTTCTGCCTCTGGTAAAACTACACTCAGTAAACTTTTGGTCGGTTTGCATCAGCCAACCAATGGCAAAGTACGATTTAACGGTGTGGATGCATTTGCCTGGAACAAAAATGAGCTTGGCGAACATATTGGTTATTTACCACAATCCATTGAGTTAATGAATGGCACCTTAGCCGAAAACATTGCCAGATTTAACGAGGTGGATACTGAAAAACTCAACACTGTGATTGAATTGCTGGGGTTAAACGACTTAATCGCCGATTTGCCCGATGGCGTGAATACCCAAATTGGGCAAGATGGCGAGTTTTTATCAGGCGGCCGCAGGCAATTAATCGGTTTGGCGCGCGCGATTTATGGCAACCCAAAAATCATCATACTGGATGAGCCCAATGCCAATTTAGATGAAGTGGGTGACAAAGCCTTACAAAGCACGATTGCTAGTTTGAAAGCGCAGGGTTGCACATTTATTCTCATTAGCCACTTACATAATATCGTCAATATTGCGGACTATTTGATGATTATGATGAACGGCCAAATGTTTCGTTATGGCAAACCAGCAGAAGTGATGGCTACGCTACAAACTTCGCAAAACCATGCTTCTCAAAATCAACCTTCACAAAACCAAGTTTATCAAAATCAGGCTCCTCAAAATAAGAACCAGCAAGTTAAGGCGGCCGCGATATGAGCAAGCTTATGCAACAGCCGTTGATGCAATATTTAGCACCGCTTAAGGCCGACTTTTTAAGCATCGCTTTGCTGAGCTTGATTGCTAATTTACTGATGTTAGCGCCCACTATTTATATGCTGCAACTGTATGACCGCGTGATGATGAGCAAAAATGAACTGACGCTACTAATGGTTACTTTACTCATCGGCATTTTTATTTTAGCGATTGCATTTGCTGAATGGTTGCGCTCAATGATTACGATAAAAGCTGGGGTGAAATTAGACCAATCATTAAATAGCCTATTGTTTGGCTTGGCGTTTGAGCGCGCATTTAATCAAAAAGGTGTTAGTCAACAGAAAAGCGCGAGCGAAGCGATGCAAGATTTAACTTTTATTCGCCAATTTTTAACCAGCAATGGCTTATTCGCGTTTTTTGATATGCCTTGGACACTCATTTACGTGGCTGTGTTATTCATACTCAGCCCATCTCTAGGTTGGTTGGCCGTTGTGTTTTGTTTGATTCAATTTGCGCTGGGGGTGTGGAACCAAGCCAGCACCGATAAGCCATTAAAAGCAAGCATGCAAGCTCACTTGGAAAATCAACAGTTTCTACAAAGCAAAATTCGCAATTTAGAAACCTTGCATGTGATGGGGATTCTGCCCCTACTCTACAAGCGCTGGCAAAGTTTGCAAACGATAGCAGAAACGTTAAACAGTAAAGCCACAAAAATACAAGGTAGAAACCAGCATCTTAATAAATTTACACGCTACACCATGCAATCGCTCATGTTGGCTGCGGCGGCATTGTTAGCGGTAAAAGGTCAAATATCGATTGGTTCTATGATTGCCTCTAACGTATTAATCGCGCGTGCCTTGCAACCATTTGATGTGGTGGTGAGCACTTGGAAGCAAACGATACAAGCTAAAGCTGCATTCGGTCGATTAAATGCCCTATTAGCAATGGCAAATAGCGCTTCGGTTGAAGTTGCCAAAGTTGAGACTTATGCCCCTATTAAGGGGGAGATTATCCTTCAAAACTTGAATGTCACTTTGCAAGCTGGAAGTAAGCAAGTGCTTAAAGATTTGAGTGTCCATATACCATCAGGCCAAATCTTGACCATTATGGGGCCTTCTGGTTCAGGCAAGACTACTCTAGCGCGCTGCCTTGTTGGGGTAATTCCCGTTGAACATGGTGCGCTTTTAGTTGATGGTATTTCAATTGAGAAAATTAACCAACAGCAGCTTGTCTCTAGCTTAGGCTATCTACCGCAAGACATCGACCTCATTGAAGGCTCGATAGCAGAGAACATTGCCCGTTTCGGCACCCTGGATTCATTAGAAATTATTGCAGCCGCTAAAACTGTTGGCATACACGACATGATTTTGCGTTTGCCACTAGGGTACGACACCAAAATTGATGAGTCTGGTTTATCTCTATCTGGCGGACAAAGCCAATTGGTGGGTTTAGCACGCGCCATTTACAAAGAGCCAGCAATTTTGGTGCTAGATGAGCCAAACGCACACTTGGATGAACATGGCGATGAACACCTATTAAAAGCCTTGTTAGCCCTTAAGAATAAAGGAAAAACCATCATCGTGATTTCGCATCGCGCCAACATACTCAAAGTTACTGATCAGTTGTTGGTGATGAGAGGTGGCGAAATACACCATCATGGTCCAACAGAAATTGTACTGAGCAAGTTGAATGATGCTCTACTAAAACTAAAACAACAGGCAGCCTAAGAGAAAAATACATTAGAAAATCATGGAACTCATTTCAAATAAAAAATCGCTGAATACTACTGACTCGCAGAACAGCAGTGCTGTAAGTAAGCTGGACGCTGTAAGCCAGTTAGATAAGTACGCCAACAATAAATCATCCAGTCGTGTTGGTTTGTTATTTTTATTGTTTGGACTGATTGGTTTTTCAGTATGGGCTGGTTTTGCACCGCTTGATGAAGGTGTGCCAACAGAGGGTGTAGTTAACATTGAAACTAATCATAAAGTTGTTCAGCATTTAAGCGGTGGCATAGTTAAAACACTAAAGGTAAAAGAAGGGCAGGAAGTAAAAGCTGGAGATGTTTTACTTACCTTAGATGACGCTGTGATTAAAGCGAGATTTGAGGAAATCAAGCAGCATTATATGGGGCTAAGAGCGCAAGAAAGCCGTTTGTTAGCTGAGAAAATTGGCGCTAACACGATTCAGTTTCATGAAGATTTAATCAAAAATCAAACAGACCCTTATGTGCAAAAGCACATGGTGAATCAATCACAGTTATTGCAAGCAAGGCAAAGTGCTTTGATTGCAGAAAGCATGGCAATACAAGAATCGATACACGGTCAAAAAGCACAAATAGCAGGTGATGAAGGTGTTTTAACTAGCTACCAATCACAATTGTCATTATTAAATGAGCAGCTAAATGGCATCAAAGCTCTGGTGCTGGAGGGTTATGCACCAAAGAATCAGCAAAATGATTTAGAGCAAAAAGTAGCACAAACAATCGGGCAAATTGCGAATACACAAGCCAGTATCTCTCGTAGCCAGCGTGCAATATTAGAACTGAGTCAGCGCATGCTGGTTAGGCAGCAAACTGAGAAAAAAGAAATTGACACAGAGATGGCGCAAGTCAATCTTGCGGTGCAATCAGAAGCAGAAAAATTTAAAGCCCTCGCAGAAGAACTCAATCGTGTTTCAATTCTAGCCCCTGCTTCTGGTCAAATTATCGGCCTACAAGTGCATACAGTAGGTGCTGTGATTCAGCCGGGTCAAAAAATAATGGACATTATCCCGATGGGTGAGCCGCTTATTTTAGACGCCAAAATCCCACCGCATTTGATTGATAAAGTGCATGCGGGGCAAGATGCTGATGTGCGTTTCTCTACGTTTGCCAATTCGCCGCAATTGTTAGTAGAAGGCAAAGTGGAAACCATTTCTAAAGATTTAGTGGTGGAGACATCCTCTAATCCTAACTACACAAATGCAAGCTACTACTTAGCCAAAATATCGATTACGCCAAAAGGACTGAAAGTGCTTGACGGCCGATTATTGCAGCCAGGTATGCCTGTACAAGTGGTCATCAAAACAGGTGAACGTACGCTACTCACTTACTTATTACACCCTTTAAGCAAGCGCATTGCTGCCTCAATGAAAGAGGAATAGTGCAAATATCATGACGAATTTAAACATGAAAACGTTAGGTGCAATTTTGTTGGTTCCACTGCTAGGTGCGCCTACATCCTTGTACGCGGCTGAAACTTTATTAAGTTTGTATCAAGCGGCCTTGCAATATGACGCGCAATATAAAACTACTGTCGCCAATACACAGGCAGACCGAGAAGAAGTCAATAAAGCAGTCGCCTTGTTTTATCCTAAAGCGCAGATCACCGGCAGTATCGGTCGTGGCGAAACAGATCGTACTACGCAAACACTCTCTAGTGCAGTTGATGCGCACCTGCGATATGACACAAAAAATCTAGCGTTTACTATCAAGCAACCACTATTTAACAAAGAAATATTAGCCAATTATAAAGGCGCACAAGCTTTTGTTAAAAGCAAAGAAGCTTTGTTGCAAGCAGAAAACTCCAGTCTGATTACGAGAATCGCAAGTGCTTATTTTGAGCTTTTATATGCACAAGAGAAGTCAACTGTGGTGCAAAACAAAACAGATGCGCTTCAACAGCAACTCAATCAGGCAACCCAGCGCTATAAGCATGATGAAGGCACGCTCACTGAAATCAGTGAGGCGCAAGCCAGTTTAGATATTGCACAAGCAGAACTTATCGAGGCTGAGAATGCTACCGACTCTTTTAGAATCACCCTAAGCAATATGACGGGGCATGCGGTAGAGAGCTTAGCAAAACTTAATCCTGAAAAAATAACCTCAATCAAAGCTGACTTTGAGCACGTAGAACCATGGCTACAAAAGGCTATCGATAATAATCCAGAAATCATGGCAGCTAAATTGACCGTTGAAGAAGCGCAACAAAATGTTGAAAAGAAACAAGCTGGACACTACCCAACATTGGATTTAGTCGGCTTGCGTTCATACAGTGAAAACGATAGTAACAATACGCTTGGATCACGGTTTGATAGCACCACGATTGCGCTGCAATTTAGCATGCCGCTTTATGCTGGCGGAGGAGTCCAAGCCAGTGTCAGGCAGTCTTTAGATAAAGTTGAAGCAGCTAAAGAAGATCTGAATTTAAAAACAAGAGATGCGAGTACCAATATCCAGAAATACTTTCAGCGGTTGCAAAGCGAAATGCGCTCCATACAAGCCTACAGCCAAGCGGTTAAATCTAGTGAACTTGCATTAGATGGCACTTCTAAAAGTTTTAAAGCTGGCTTTAGAACCAATATTGACGTGCTGAATGCGCAACAAAAATTGTATGAAAATAAGCTTAATTTAAGCAAATCTTATTACGTTTTAATCAATGATGTAGTCAATATTCAGCACTTTGCTGGCGTGCTCAATGAAACCCAGCTACAAAATCTCAACCAGTTTTTCTTCGTCAATTAATCATGAGTGTATTGGATAGAAAGTAAAAGACATGGCATTTAAATTTGAATCAAAGTTAAAAATATTAAAATCTAGCTCTACGCTAAAAGGTTTTACCCTGCTTGAGCTTTTAGTAGTGATGGTGATTATTGGCTTACTGGTCAGTTATGTAGGTCCTAAATATTTTGCACAGATAGGTAAGTCTGAAGTTAAAACCGCTAAAGCGCAAATTGATGCACTTGGGAAAGCATTAGACCAATATCGATTAGATGCTGGGCATTACCCAAGCTCAGAAAATGGCTTGGCCGCATTAATTTTAGCGCCTGCTAACGAGCCTAAATGGCACGGCCCTTATTTGCAGAAAAAATTGCCAGATGATCCATGGGGTAAACCGTATCAATACAAAATGCCAGGCGAGCATGGGGAATATGATCTTTGGTCATTTGGTCGCGATGGCGTGAGTGGTGGTACTGATGAGGCCGCTGATGTGGTGAATTGGGAATAGTGCGTTTTCATATATGAAATTTGAATTAAAAGTGGCTATGGGTGAAGCGATTAGCATGCTCGCTTTAGAAGCCAGTACTGCGGTACAGGCGAGGCTTTTGGCTGAGTCTCAGGGATTCAGTGTGCTTGCAGTTAAAAGTGCTGGGTGGTCATTTCAGCATTTATTCACGCATCCATTAGCAAAACCTAAATTCAATTTAATGTTGTTTAGTCAGGAGTTATTGGCTTTGTTGGAGTCTGGCTTAAGTTTAGTTGAGGCGATTGACGCTTTGGCAGAGAAAGAGCAACAGGCAGAGTCAAAAGCAATTCTCAAGCAGGTGATGGTGGCATTGTTTGAAGGCTTGCCTTTATCAACGGCTTTAGAGCAGATGCCACAGGTATTCAGCCCCTTATACGTTGCATTGATTCGCGCCAGTGAACGCACTGGGGATATGGTGCAAGCGCTGGCAAGGCATGTGACCTACCAAACACAGATTGATGCGGTGCGCAAAAAGATTATATCCGCTTCGATTTACCCAGTATTACTCATCATTGTAGGTGGCTTGGTGGTGGTGTTCTTATTGGGTTATGTGGTTCCAAAATTCAGCACGATTTATGAAAGCACGGGTGCAAATTTGCCGTGGATGTCTCAACTACTATTGAGTTGGGGTCGACTATTGCAAGAGCATGGTAAAGAGGTGTTATTGGTATTTGTGGCTGGTGTGGCGCTGCTGGTTTTTACCGTAAGCCGCCCTGCCATTCGTGCTGCCATGATGCGAAATATATGGCAGATCCCCGCATTAGGTAACACCTTGCATATTTATCAGTTGGCACGTTTTTATCGCACGCTGGGCATGTTGTTGCGTGGAGGTATTCCTTTGGTGACGGCCATGGGCATGGTGTCTTCTTTACTTAAGCCAGAATTACGTAGCAGCCTAGAAAAGGTGACACATGACGTGCGTGAAGGTAAACCGATGTCATCTGCGATGGAGCAGCATGGCATGACCACTGCGATTTCAATCCGTATGTTACGCGTGGGTGAGCGCTCAGGGCAAATGGGTGAAATGATGGAGCGTATTGGCGCATTTTATGATGAAGAAATTGGTCGTGCCGTGGAATGGTTCACCAAGTTACTGGAGCCATTATTAATGATTGTGATTGGCCTGATTGTAGGTTTGGTGGTGGTATTGATGTACATGCCGATTTTTGAATTAGCAGGGAGCGTTCAATGAGTGCATTACTTAGCAAAATGATACCTACAGACTTTAATGCTAAGGGCACCATGCTCGAAAATTCAATGTTTGAAGTAGAAAAACACGCAAACACTCAACTTACTGTTGAGCAAATTTACCACGCGAAAGCGATTGCCAGTCAAACGAATCAGTTACTGTTGGATGTTCTGGAAGAAAAATCCAAATTGAGTGCAGATGACTTTGTGACAGCCATGGGCCAGCTCATGCATTACCCAGTATTTGACATCAGTCAGCTTTACGCGATGGCACCGGATTTTCAGATGCTGCCATTTACGGATGCCAGCAAATATAGCTGTGTCGCATTGCGCAATGCTGATGGAGATTTGTATTTGGTTTTTGCAAATCCGTTTGATGTGTATTTACAAGGCAAAATTGATTTAATTATCGAAGACCGTGTTCTGGAAAATCGGCCAACATGGGTGCTGGCACATCACAAAGATTTAAGTGCATTTTTAGCACACCACGAAACCAGCATGCGCGCGATGGATAGCCTAACGGCAGATGTAACAGAAACGCACGCCGAACAAAATGGTATTGAGGATATTTCTTTACGTTCGATTAGTGAAGATACCAGCCCTGTGGTTAAATTTGTCCGCTCTACCCTGCATGATGCACTCAAAGCAGGTGCCAGTGATGTACACATGGAAACTGATGCCCATGGCCTGACTGTGAAATACCGCATTGATGGCGTGTTGAGTTTAGAGGGCGGTATTCAAGGGGTTGCACAGGCCGAACAGGCGATTTCGCGTATTAAAGTGATGTCTGAATTAGACATTGCTGAAAGACGCGTGCCGCAAGATGGCCGCTTTAAGGTATTAGCGACAGGTGCTGAAGGCAAAGTGCGTGAGGTCGATATGCGCGTTTCGATTATGCCTAGCGTATTTGGTGAAGATGCCGTTCTACGTATTTTAGACCGCAAAGCCTTGAGTGATGAAGCGAAAGGCTTGAGTTTAGAAACACTCGGTTTTGAGCCAGACATTATGGCGCGCTTCCGTTTATTGGCTGAAGAACCTTACGGCATGCTGCTGGTAACAGGACCAACGGGTAGCGGTAAGACGACCACCTTATACGGCATCATTTCAGAAATTAACCATGGCGAAGACAAAATCGTCACCATTGAAGACCCTGTGGAATATCAATTACCAGGCGTGTTACAAATTCCCGTCAATGAGAAAAAAGGGCTGACCTTTGCGCGTGGACTACGCTCGATTTTGCGCCATGACCCAGACAAAATCATGGTGGGTGAAATTCGCGATGCTGAAACGGCACAAATTGCAGTGCAATCAGCACTGACAGGTCATTTGGTATTGACTACCGTCCATGCAAATAATGTGTTTGATGTGATTGGTCGATTTACCAATATGCAAGTCGACCCCTACAGTTTCGTGTCTGCCATCAACGGTATTTTGGCACAGCGCTTGGTACGCATCAATTGTCATCATTGTGCCGTACCTGACACGCCTGATAGTGCGCTTATGACTAAATCTGGACTCACGCAATCGCAAGCGACGGAATTCAATTTTAAAAAAGGTCAAGGCTGTGGTCAGTGCCATGGCACTGGCTATAAAGGTCGCAAAGCCATTGCTGAATTATTGTGTTTTAACGACGAGATTCGCGAATTGATAGTGACACGTGAACCAGTTCGTAAAGTAAAGGAAGCAGCCAGAGCCAATGGCACGCGCAGCATGCGCGAAGCAGCGCTAGATTTAGTTAAACGTGGTGAAACAACCTTACAGGAGATCAACCGTGTCACTTCAATGGTTTAAATCGTTATTTAAAGATGAGTTATGGGTGTTTATTCACCCACAAAGCATTACGTTTCTGCGCTTAACCAGACCTTTAAAAAAAGGCCTGAAACAACATATCATGCATAAGCAGGTCATTGCGTTACCGCAGGATCTAGCCACTAAGCATTTGGCCGCTAAACAAATGGGTGACAATGACTGGCAAATATTAGCCAATTATTTGAAACCCATGTTGAAGAGTGCTAAGTGGCAAGGCGCAGTACCGACAGTCATTGTCTCTAATCAATTTGCCAGATATGCAGTTATTCCTTGGAGTAATGAATTGGCTGTTGAGGATGAACGCCAAGCCTATATGCAACATTGCTTTAACTTAGCTTATGGCGATGCTACAAAAGCTTGGGATTTGCGCATGAGTGAGCCTGATTTCGGTCAGTCTGCGATGGCAAGCGCAATCAATCGTGGACTGTTGCAAGTATTGCATGAAGTATTTGCAGAAGCCGATATGAAACTGGCGGCAGTGTATCCACAATTAATGCTGGCAATTAATCAAACAGTCAGTCAGATAAAAAAAAATCACTTAATTCAGAGTGAAAATAAGGCCGTCACTTTTTGGCTTGTGGCGATACAAAGTGAACGCGTATGCTTAACCCTCTTTGATGATAGCGGTTGGCGATTAGTTAAAAATGTGGGGATAGAAACTGATGTTTCTGAACAGCTCACGGCTTTAATACAGCGTGAAATAGTAAATTGCAATGTAAAAGAAGATGTCCCCGTATTGTTATATAGACCAGAATCTCAAAGAAATAAGTCTTTGAAACTCGCGAATCATCAAGTCATTCCAGTACCTTCTCATCAATTTGATATGCAAAATGACCAGGCATTAAACAGTGTGCCTAGCTGGGTGCTGGCATGAAGTCTATCCACTTAAATCATGAGATGAAAACATCTAGAAATAATGCAGCGGCCATGACGCTGTTGGTAATAGGGAGTTTGCTCAGTGTTGCATTGTCTATTTACTCTCAGCAATTAACTAGTAAAACCGAGTTATTGCAAATTGATATGCAGCAACACGCTCAACCAAAGGTCACCTCGCGCTCACTATTGGCGAGTTCTCGTGCTTTGCTACAAAGTAACAATAAAGAAGAGGCTGTAAAACGCGATGAAATCGCTACCGTGAATGCAGCCATTAAAGAAATAGTGATGCCGTGGCCAGCATTATTTAAGACGTTGGAATCTGCCAATCGAGAGGAAGTAAAGTTACTTGCTTTAGAACCTGGTACTACAGCACTAAACGCTCAACAACGTACTGTACGCATCACTGCTGTTGCATTGGATGCCAACAGCATGATGCGTTATGTAGATGAATTAACCCAGCTAAAAATGTTAAAAGATGTCGCTTTACTGTCGCAGGAATCGACTGAAATTAATGGTCAGAAGGCAATCCAATTCGTGATCGAGGCAGTATGGAAAATATAAATCTCACACTAAAACCCAATCGCGAACTTAATCATAAGCTTGCTTATATGGCTCAGTTTGTTAAGTACAAGTGTCGACAACTGGGCTGGCAAGGGTGGATGGGGATGATGCTCATTTTGGGTAGTTTGCTTTATTTGTTAATTGCAGCCATTCCTAACACACATCAATTTCAGCAGTTACAAATGGAAATGACTGTACTTAAGGCCAATCCAACTCTAAACATTGTAAACCGTAGTAATAATGCGCAATTTGACATTGTTCAAAAGTTTTATGACTTACTGCCTGCGCAGAAAGACGCGAATAGCAAGATTACAGCCATTCTCAATGTTGCGACAAATACTGGATTAGTCATCGATAAGGTGGAATATGACCAGCCACTTTCGGCTTCATCACTTATTCAATATCAAATTAAATTGCCATTAAAAGGTAGCTATATACAGATTCGCCAGTTTATCAATCAAGTACTGAATACCTTGCCATCAATTGCACTCAATGACATTAGCTTAAGACGAGAAGATATTACGACTGATCAGTTGGAAGCGCGTATTCAGTTCACTTTATATTTGCAAAACGAAAAGCAGTAAAGCTCGATGGGGATGATTAAAAAATACGGTGTATGGATTGCTTTGGCATTGACGCTAGCCGCCACGGCTTGGGTTTCTCAGTCCGAAGAAAAAGAGAGTCAATCGAATGTGGCTAATGACGTTGCGCCGACTTTCAATCGCACAACAAGAACAAGCCACCCTTCCCCGGTTGTTCAAGCGAAAGCTGAAAGCCAGATAGACTCAAGTGCTTTATTGATGCAACGCCCAATCATCACTGAAGAACCACGAAACATTTTTACACCTTATATTGCAGTAGAAAATATGTCTGATAAAAATGCCTCTGAGTCAGTGGTGCAGGCGGTAGTTAACCCATTTGTATATGCAGGAAAATTGGTAGAAGACGGCAAGGTGATTGTTTTCTTAATCGATGGGGATAAGAACCATGCCGTTAAATCTGGGGATGTGATTGAAGAAATGTGGCAGGTTAAGTCAATAACCCCACCTGTAATGACCCTAAAAAATATTCCTTCAAAAATTGAAATACAGCTGCAAATTGGAGCATTAAGTTGAGATTTTCTATGAATAAACAAGATTTTAAAAAATACATATTTCTGTCAGCAGTGTTAATGCTCATGACGAGCTGTGCCAGTTTAAGCAGCATGCAAGTGAAGCAAAACCATGAGAATCAAGGCTTAGACAGCCAAGCGCAAGCCGATCAGTCCTATGAGTCTGCAAGACAGTTGATTAGTCACGGTGAGGTTGAGGCTGGCATTACCAAGCTTAAACAATTGGTAGATGCGTATCCTGAAAATGCGCAATACCGCACCATGCTTAAAGTGCAGCAAGATTTTCAGATTGCTAATTTGCTCAAGGATGCTGAAAATAAATTTCAACAAAAATTATTCAGTGATGCGGAAGCTGGTTATAAGCAAGTGTTGCTACTCGTGCCAGATAATCAACGTGCCCAGGAGAGATTGCGACAATTATCCTTAGTGCAAAATCATGCCATGATGCTTGCCAATGCTCAAAGTGCGGTGAATAAACAAGATGATGAGTCAGCGCAAAATTTGCTGAGAGCAATATTGGCGGAAGATGCCAATGATCAAGGGGCGCGCGCTTTATTCGAAAGCATTGAAGACAAACGCAACAAAAAAACCACAGCCGTGCCACAGATTAAATCTGCTTTCAAAAAAACCATCACTTTAGAACTCAAGAATGTGCCAATTAAAACGGTGTTTGAGCTGATTGGTAAAACAGCCAATATCAACTTTACTTATGATCAGGAACTACGCGAAGACCTAAAAACCAGTATTTTTGTGCGTAATGCCACGATTGAGGATGCCATTGGGGTGATTTTAACGTCTAATCAGCTGGCCAAAAAATCCTTAAACGATAACACTTTGTTGATTTATCCATTGAGCCGTAGCCAAGAGTATCAAGAGCAGTTTGTGCGCAGTTTTTACTTGAATAACATGGATGCCAAACGCGCCATGAATATGATTAAAACGGTGGTTAAAACTAAAGATATTTACATTGATGAACAGCTTAATACGCTCATTATGCGTGATACTTCTGAGGCGATTCAGGTGGCAGAGAAGCTTATTGCATCGCAAGACATGCTTGTGCCAGAAGTGATGCTGGAAGTGGTGGTGATGGAAATCAATCGTAAGAATTTGGAGGCAATCGGTATTAAATATCCAACGCAAGTCAGCGTTGGTGTACAGGGTCAATCAAGCACTACTAATGGGGTTGTCAATACAACGCCAGGTAGGCTAACCATCGCGGAACTTAAAAACTTTAACTCAGGCTTAGGTGTGTTTAGTGTGAGCGACCCAGTTTTGGCACTGAACTTATTGAAACAAGATACAGATACCAATTTACTGGCAAACCCACAAATCCGCGTTAAAAATAGAGAAAAAGCTAAAATTCATGTGGGCGATAAAATACCTGTACTTACCAGTATCGCTAATTCCACAGGCTTTGTTTCACAAACGGTGAGCTATATTGATGTTGGGATTAAGCTGGACGTTGAGCCCACCATCCTGCTACAAAATCTGGTGAGCATTAAAGTGGGTTTAGAAGTTAGCAATGTGACCGATCAAGTCAGAACTGATTCAGGGGTGCTGGCTTACACTATTGGTAGTCGTAACGCGAATACCATTTTGCAATTAAAAGATGGCGAAACACAAATTCTGGCAGGCTTATTCCGCGATGATAGTCAGCGTATCTCGAATAAAGTACCTGGACTCTCTAGTTTGCCAATCATTGGCAAACTCTTTTCTGATAAAAATAATGACAGGCGTAAGAACGAAATCGTTTTACTGATTACGCCACGCATTTTGCATAATATTGCCCCCGCAAATGCTGTTTATACGCTGTTCCCATCAGGGGTTAGTCATGTGTCAGGCACGGGCAACCAAGCCGCACGACAAGCCGAAGCGGTAGTGCCTATAGCGACAGAACCCGTAGCCGTACAAACACCACAAGCCATACAGGCTGAGCGTGCAAAGTTAGATGAAAGTTTTTCTAACCAGCTATTGCAGCCGGGCATAGAGACAAATAGCCCTAGTGTAAAACCTAACCCATAAGCCGCGCATAAGTCATGTTGATTTCATCCAAAAAGGCTACTGGGTTTACGCTTATTGAGCTGTTGGTCGCCTTGGTTTTATTGGCGCTACTGATTACTTCTGCAGCTCCGTTAATGCAGCTGTCAGCCAAACGCAATAAAGAGCAGGAGCTGAAAAAGTCACTCTGGCAGATCCGTGATGCCATAGATGCATATAAACAGGCAGCTGATGATGGCATCATCAAAAAGTCAGTTGAACAATCAGGTTATCCTGCCTCGTTGCAGATACTGGTAAGCGGTGTTGAGAATACTCAAGACCCTAAAAAACGAAAAATATTCTTTATGCGCAATATTCCTCGAGATCCATTTTCAGCAGATTCAGCGATAGCTGCAGAAGATACATGGGGAAAGCGCAGTTATACCAGTTCATTTGACAAGCCAGAGGAAGGTGACGATGTCTATGATGTGTATTCACTTTCACATGAAGCTGGCATCAATCAGCAGCCTTATAGCGAGTGGTAATGCAAAAACATCACATTACAAATGGATTCACGCTAATCGAGATGCTGGTAGTGCTGACCATCATCGCCTTGCTACTCAGTTTGGTGACCCCGCGCTATTTTGATTCGATTAGTCGTTCCAAAGAAACCATTTTAAAACATGATTTAGCCACCATGCGAGAAGCGCTTGATAAATTCTACAGCGATAAAAATGCATATCCTGATTCACTCGAAGAACTAGTGCAATTCAAATATCTGCGAACAATACCTGAAGATCCAATCACAGAAAGCGCCGCAACTTGGGTATTTTCTCCGCCACTAGATATTGAGGTGAAAGGCGTGATTTACGACATTCATAGCGGATCTCAAGAGACTGCATCTGATGGTAGTCATTATGTTGATTGGTAATCATCAAGTCAGATATTTCGACCAGGGTCAGTCAGGTTATATATTGATAGGCTTACTGGTCTTGATTATGGTTTCTGGGTTTGCTCTAGCTCAAGCTGGCACAAAGTGGAGTGATGCAAGAAAGCGAGAAAGAGAGCAGGAGTTACTCAAAGTTGGCGATTGTATCCGTAAGGCAATTGGTAATTATTACAATCAAACACCTGGTGTTGTTAAACAATATCCGCCGAATTTAGAGGCCTTATTGAGGGATGATCGATTCCCTGAACCAAGACGTTATCTGCGTAAGATGTATGTAGACCCAGTCACGCAAAGAGAGGGCTGGGGAATTATTGAAGCCCCTAGCGGTGGCGTGATGGGGGTTTATAGTTTATCCGCAGCAAAACCTTATAAAACCAAGAATTTTAGATGGATGTACCAGCATTTTGAAGACCGAAAATACTACGGTGAATGGTACTTCTCATACATTCCTATAAGCCGGTCAAAATAAAAAATTTACCTCTTTAAATAATAAAAAAGGTTGCAGGCATGATGGGGATGGTTATTTTCAATCCATATCGCTATGCAATTAAATCGAGCAGAGAACAAAGATATGGCAAAACGTAGATACGGCTTTGATGAGGCAAAGATAACGCGATTCCTGAAAGAAGGTCGTGGGCAAGGGAGTGGAAGTGCCTATCAGCCATGGCTAACGATTCAAGATGTGTCATCTCATGGCCGCTCAACTCGTATTCATAGTCGCAAAACTCAGCGTGAACATCATTTACTCTCAGACAATGAAACGGCCGTGTTTTTAATGCTCGACTGGTCAGATAAGGTTACCGACATACGGGAGCAATTTCCGCTTGATCGAGACCTAACTAGACGTATTGCCGCTGAGATGGGAGTGGCTCATCCGATTGATCCACATACTCGCACAGACATTGTTATGACGACGGATTTTTTGGTTGACCTGGATGACGGCGCTGAAAAAAAGATGATTGCACGCTCAGTTAAACCGCATGGGGAATTAGAAGACAAAAGAACTCTAGAAAAACAGGAAATTGAGCGCCGCTATTGGGAAATCAAGGGTGTGGATTGGGCTTTGATTATAGATATTGACTTGCCCGTGCAGCGTATTAAGAACCTGCGCTGGTTGCATGAGCTGCAATCTTTAGAGCATATGGTTTCATCCTATCAAGGTTATTGGGAAGATAGATGTGCCAGATTGCTAGCCTGCATCTCCCAAGCAAATACTATGAGTATCAAGCAATTTATTCGTTATATGGAGAATTCGCAAGGATTTGCGACGGGTGAAGTGATTACAACATTACGCCATCTTGCGGCAAACAAGGTGATCAGTATGGATTTAGATGCCCGATTTGATATTAACTCCTCCATTGACGCTATTGGCGTCAACTCGACTACTGGTTCTCTTAGGAGAACAGCATGATACTTTTAAGAAACGATTGTATTGAATACAAGGGAACGGGGAAAGTCGTACGTATTTTATGGAAACATCCAACGCATCCTTATGCAGTCATAATCGACATTAATGCACCTAAAGCCATGCCTGAAATTCAACAAATAGCAGCGTTAGAGGACGATTTAATGACAGGCATTGCGCAACGACTTTCTACTGATCCTTACTCTTGTATTGTGAATGAGTCGTTGTTGCAGGAAAAACATAAAAAAATTCGAAAAGATGCTTGGGAGTTGATTCAAGAGTTAGTTACGAATGAACCCGCTATTTATGCGGCTGATAAACGTTGGGGATTAGTTTTAGACAGCATTGAGAAAAGCGGTTCAACACATAAGGTAATTTACCTAAAGATGCGTCGCTATTGGCAACGCAGTCAGACCATGAACGCGCTATTACCTGATTATGCAAATTCTGGAGGAAAAGGCAAAAGTCGTGATACTAAGGATGGAGTTAAGCGTGGTCGGCCAAGGATATACGGTGACCAGTCGGGTCTAAATGTCACCCCTGAAATTAGGAAGGTGTTTCGTGTGGCGGTACTCCGATACTATGTTTCAGATAAAAAATTCACCTTCAAAGGTGCATTTAACGAGATGATTAAGGATTTTTTCTGTCAGAGGTCAATCAATCCAGATACTGGCATGGTTACGCATTACCCCAACATGGACGTTGCTGAGACTGGGTTTCCTACATTCGCTCAATTTAATTATTGGTTAGATCAAGACAATGATCGTATTGAAATAGCGCGTAAGCGCATGACACCACGCGTTTATGACAAAGATTTTCGTGGGCTGATTGGAACATCGACCGCGGAAGTTTGGGGGCCAGGGGCAAGGTATCAAATCGACGCTACTATCGCGGATGTATTTCTCGTGTCACGGTTGAATCGCAACAAAATCATTGGCCGTCCAGTGCTCTATGTAGTAATTGATACATTTAGCAGGATGATCGTTGGTATTTATGTTGGTTTGGAGGGGCCGTCTTGGGTGGGTGCCATGATGGCTTTGGCTAACACTGCCTCAGATAAACAAGCGTTCTGTAAAAAATTTGGACGTATCATTGAGCCAGAGGAATGGCCTTGTCATTATCTTCCTGCAACCTTGCTAGGCGATCGGGGTGAAATCGAGGCCAGTGCCATTGAAATGTTAATCAATAGTTTCAATGTAACCGTTGAAAATGCGGCTGCATATCGGGCAGATTGGAAAGGCATCGTAGAGCAACGTTTTAAATTACTTCCTTCTAAATTTAAACCTTATGTGCCAGGCTATATTGACGTTGATTACAGGATTCGTGGTGGTAAGGATTACCGGTTAGATGCGGTGCTAGATTTAGATCAGTTCACAAAAATTATCATTGAATGCGCCCTTTACTATAACAATCATCATCAGATTGAAGGCTACGATAAAGATCACAATATTGCTGCTGATAGTATTGCGACTGTTCCGATAGACCTTTGGGAATGGGGCATTGCAAATAGCAGTGGCAGCTTACGTGCATATCCTGAAGACTTAGTTAGATTTAGTTTGCTACCTGTAGAACAAGCGACCGTAACACTTAACGGCATTCGTTTTCATGGCACTTTCTATACTTGCCAAAAAGCGATACAAGAGCACTGGTTTGACCGCGCTCGTCAAAAGGGTAACTGGAAAGTCAATGTTTCTTATGATCCGCGAGATCAGGATGAGATCTATTTGCATGATGCGTCTTTATCCATGCAATTTCATGTTTGCCAGATGACCGAACGAAGTCGCTCATATCGACAAATGTCTACTTGGGAAATTGAACAACAACAAAATACCGAACGTCATATCTCGGCCAATCATCAACCTAAGCAGCAGTTAGCCTCAGCCGATCTGGCTGCGAATATCCAAAATATTGTGCAGACGGCCGTTATTCAACAACCAGAAGCCAATGCGGAAAGCGCGGCTAGTCGAACCAAAAATATCCGAACCCATCGGGCTGAAGAAAAAGCAGCCAATCGACAGCCTGAAGCGTTTCATCTAGGAAATAAACATTCGTCACAGTCAGTGAAATCTTCCAGTACTGCAACTATTGTGCCTTTCCCTGGTGTGATTGAGGATGATTACGGCGAGCCAGACATCACGGAAATTTTAGCAACCAAATCTAAGGATGGTGATGCAAAACAATAAATTACCAGAGCTGATGTTGCCAGAATATCTTGAGAATCCATTCATCGCAAAGCTACCGCCACTGCTTTCACAACGAGATTTGTTAGACGCCCTTGCTCAAAAACCTAGTTTTGACGAGAAGGAACGCAGTTATCCATCACATTTGCGTAAGCACTGCCTGTTAAGGCTTGGTCGATATTTTGAACCATTAGAGCGCCAAATTCAGCTCGCGGATCGATTTGGTATGTTGCTTCGTCAGGGATATATTGGCCGAAATCCTTTGACCCATGACTATATTCGCCATTTGCAGAATGGTACTGAACGGATACAAGCTAAATCGTTACATGTGCCTACTAAACATCCGGTGGAGAACACGGCGAATAGTTTTGCTTTAGTCGGTTGTTCTGGGAATGGTAAATCAAAAGGCATTGAGCGGGTTCTGATGCAATACAAACAGTGCATTGAGCATACTGAACCTTTCAGTCTGATTCAGATTGTCTGGCTCAAATTGGATTGCCCTTCGCAAGGATCACCTAAACAGCTTTGCATCAACTTCTTCTCAGCAGTTGATCGTCTGATAGGAACGAATTATCTGAGTATTTACGGGCGTAACCGCATCAGTGTTGATGAAATGATGGTGCACATGGCGCATGTAGCTAATCTGCATGCCATCGGGGTATTGGTGATTGACGAAATACAACATCTCAATAAAACCAAGATGGGCCCAGATGCACTACTGAATTTCTTGGTCACCCTCGTTAATACGATTGCAATTCCAGTGATTATAATCGGAACGCTGAGTGCAATTCCAATGCTGCAGGAGAATTTCAGGCAAGCCAGAAGAGCCAATGGGTTGGGTTCGCTGATATGGGATGCCATGCCGAATAATAATGCTTGGCGGTATTTTATCGATCAACTATGGTCATATCAGTGGACTAGTGAACAGACACCTTTGACAGAGGAAATCCGGACAGTCCTTTACGATGAAAGCCAAGGCATTATTGATATTGTTGTGAAGCTAATCATGTTAGCGCAAATGCGAATTATCTCCATTCGTGAAGTTAAAGCTGGACCAGAAGCGCTGACTGAGGCCCTCCTTAGACGAGTGGCTAAGGAGGATTTTAAGATTGTACGTCCGATGCTAGATGCTTTACGGGCAGGTGATCAACATGCTTTGCAAAAGTACGATGACTTACTTCCGTTACAAGTGCACGTAGATAAGCTCATGTATGACGCCATACAACAAAATGGGTTAGTCACTTATCCATTTACAGAAACAAGTGCTCAAAAAACGGAGGCTCAATCAGTCCCTGAATCTGAGGCGAATACACAGACTGTTATGCTTTCTACCCTTCAGTCTCTGGGCGTGGCAACTGATGTGGCCAATGTCCTGATCCAAGAGGCGATGTTGCAACACCCCTCAGCAGATCCATTGTTATTAATGGCGACAATTTCCGAGAAACTGACTGTCATACCGAAAAATAAAATCGCTCGAACAAAGCCCAGTAACACTGCAAAACCAGAGTTTGATGAACTGCCAGCCAACGATTTGCGCCACATCACTGCATTAGGACGTGATAAAGGGTTGTCAGCGTACGAGGCTTTATTGCAGGCAAATATGGTGAAGCCTCCTCTTTTAGATTTTGCCGCCTGATTTCTTGATGCTTGCCTATTTTCCCTCTATCTATCCAAGTGAACTGCTTTATAGCGTCCTCGCCAGATACCATCTTCATATGGGTTTACCACCAGTTGCCCTAACGCTAGAGTCGCTATTTGGAAACAGAAAAACAGTGGCCGCTTTCGACCTCCCAGGCAACTTACAAGCGCTGGCTAATCGTATCCCACCACAACGCAAACTGACGGTCGCTTATATGATCGAGCACCTGACGCTGGTTCCATATTATCTGGCTTTTCAGCCACCGGCCATTCAGGAAACCATCAGGCAGGCGATAGCTAAAGGAGAAATTGAGGGGGTCTATCTCCGCCTTGGCTTGGCGGCCTTTCGAATCAACCGAGTTAATCGATTGCGTTTTTGTCATCAATGTCTTGATGTGATGCAGGTACAGCATGGGGAGTTGTATTGGCGTCGTGATCATCAGTTAGACAGTGTATTGGTCTGCCCTGATCATGGGGTTGTATTACAGGAAAGTATAGTCAGCATCTCCTCACAAAGCCGTCATGAATTTGTAGCGGCTACCAGAATAAACTGTCCCTTTAATGCACCTTCTGTATTAATCAACGATAAACCTAACCAAAAAGTGCTTAAGCATTTGCATCGGTTAGCAATACATAGTGCAAATCTTCTAAAGCAGTCAGTACCATCGAGATCTTTTGCAAGTTGGACAAGCTTCTATCGCAACCAGATGGTAAGCGCTGGACTAAGTAAATCAATGGTGACGATGAATCAGCCGTTATTGAATCAGGAGTTTAGAAGTTACTATGGACAGTCGTTGGACTATTTCCCCGGTGTTCTGGAAGACAATGAATTTACCAATGATTGGTTAGCATCGATGGTGCGTAAGCACCGTAAGGCAAATCATCCACTTTATCACCTGCTCCTTCGGGACTTTCTGGATCAACATGTTGCTAGGCAACCCATATTTGGGCACGGCCCATGGCCTTGCCTCAATCCATTAGCTGACCATTATGGCAGTCTTCAAATTAAAGCTATTCAGCAACATGCCAACCATGGGAAAACGGTAGGTGTATTTTCATGCGATTGTGGGTATGTTTATACGCGCTGGTTTTACCAAAAAACGGGTCAATTAGGCTCGCCGCGTTTTCAAAATTATGGGCCACTACTAGAGCCTGTGTTGCGCGATTTGGTCAGCTCTGGAACCGCATTACGTAAAACCGCACGCATGCTTCAACTTGATCCAAAAACAGTGGTGCGGCTGGCGGATGATCTGGGTATATCCACACCATGGAAATCAAAACCTTATAAAAAGAAAGTATTAAGGGCTGTCGTCCATAAGAGCACTAAAACTGCACCAGTGCCAAACTTAATTAAAAGCCATCCTTCAGCGAACAGGCTGGCGCGTAAAGACTGGAAATGCATCGACCGAGAATGGGTGATTAAACTAAAAAAACTGGAGCATGCAATCAGGAAAAAAGCACCTCCGGTCAGAGTGACCCTTGCCGAGTTGGAACGCCGCGCTGACAAAAAGGGCTGGATACTGAAACGCACTCACAAACTACCCCACACCATGACGTATCTTGGTCGAATTGTTGAGACTACCGAGGATTTTCAATCTAGGCGGATCGACTGGGCAATTACCCAGTTAGACGAGAGTAATTTTCCTGTTGTGGCATGGCGAGTGATGCGAATGGCTGGTTTAAAGCCAACCTCATCTGGTCTTGTACAGATAGCTTTAGAAAACCGTATTTTGTATTCGCAGAAAGCAGCATGAGTTCCCTCTATATTTCTCAGTTTGATATTGGTCCGCAACACACCGAGTTGCATTGGCTCGCTGGCTTGGTCTGTAAGCAGGATGCATGGTTTATCCGAGCGGTATTGAGAGAAGTCATTGATGGGAATTTCCACATGCGGTTGCTACCGATTGGTATGCTACCAATTTTGACGCTAGGTCAGGCGTATGCCGCTGGTAAATTGATGACATTGTCTGCCAAAGGAATCATGGGATCAGCTTTAATCCCAGACGTATCAAATTATAAAGAGATTACATCGGCAGAGATACCGAAAGTGCTTTACTCCTTCAATGATAAGCAAGTTGGTGTGCAACGATTATTTAAATATCAGGCTGGAGATGTTGAGATATTAATTCCAACCATAGAGCTGATTCGTTACCTGTTTTTGCATAACCGAACGCTTGCGAATTCTTTGATGCGACCATCAGGCATTATGTCTTTATTTAGTCCAGAAATGCCAGGGCATTACGCTGAGCTAACGATTAACTTTACTGCGGAAATGCCTAAGAGTTCGCTGTCATCCCAATTTGCGCAAGAATTCGCTTGGTTAGCCGTGGATCCTGATGCACGAAAATCTTGGGATAGCGTTCATATCCAAAGCAAAGATCAAGACTACCTGACCTTCACACCGCCTCCGTTGAAAGATTCTCATTGGCGTTTTCGTGGGGTTCAGCATGGTAATCAGTGGTTGGTGCTGGAGTTATTACATTTGAGTGGAAAAGTGCTGCCGTGCGATAAATTGTATTACGGACACCCTTCTTTAAAACAGGCTGCACCAAATACCAAGTCTACTGAATCTGGCTCTGGCACAGATGGAGATCCAGACGAGAATTCAACTGATACACCGCAGGAAAAGGTGATTTATGATTATCGTTTTGACGATGGGCAGGATGGTAGCAAGGCAAGCCAGCAGCAGAAATCTGTAAATAACACATTCAAACAATCAAGTTTTGATCAGATTATTCCTGTAGAGAAAGTTTTGATTAAGCAAGATAAACAAGCATCGGAAGCCAACAAGCAAAAGAATACTAGGGAATATAAAGAGAAACATGAAACGGTTTGGGTGAGTGCTGGCGAGCAGTCTTCACAGGGAGCGTTACCACCTATTGAATTTAAATTGTTGATACCTGCCTCTTGGGAATACCTAGGCGATTTAGATGCCTTGGAGAAGGTAATCAAACTTTTGGCTAAACGGTTAACAGACACCAAGTTTGCGATGTCACTTTGTCAGCTAAAAGGAGGACGAGTTTTTTCAATGGCGAACAGAATGCCACGTTTAGCGCTCGTAGTCTCAATCTATGCGCCAACGAAGCCCCCGATAGTTTTGCTTGATGTTGAGCGTACTGGAGAAATTGCTTTGTCACTAATGGCACTTCATTTCAAAGAAATTTTGCCATTTGAACAGTTTGAATCATCAATCAAGGAAACGCTGGATGGGCTCATAGATTCTAGTGGGCATTGGGATGTCGAGATTGAAGAGAAGCTGAAAAGTAAATGCATCTGTGAACGATTACCCAAAATGCTGACACCGCGTAAGAGTGTTAACAATGAGGGCCAACTGGAGGTTTGGGCTGTGAAACTTATGCATAAATTGAATTTGCCGCGGCCTGAATAAATTATATATACCTAACAGGTATTCACTTTTCAAGGATTATCAGAGATCCAGTTGTCTTTGGTGTAAACGTAGCCAGGAAATTCTTTTTCTAAAGTGGTTTCGCGTTTGAGTAGTTTTTTGACTAGATTGGCTACAATTTTCAGATCTTGTTCATTTCGCACTTCAATAGGCGCACATAACTTTACAAACCGGCTATGTGCCATCCACTTAGTCTTAATAAATGGCACAATCTGATAGTTTGCATCATGGATGATTTCTGCATAGGTTGCATCAAAGGCGGCAGTCCAATCACTTGAAAGTAGCGGCCCATTTAAAGTGTGGCTGATTATTTTCTTTCTGGATGTACCGACTTTGACATAGTTTGGTTCGGCGGTATTCAAATAATCATCTATACCACTTTCTAAGTGAGCTATTTTTTTATGTGTTTCCTTTTCAGCTTTATCTCGGTAAGCCGTTCTAGGATGTATCCAATAAACCTGTACAAGATAACTATTGAGTATGAAACCAACATCATCCCACCATGAGAGTTTAGTCATATTTTCTTCATCGTATTGATGCCGTACAATGAGTCCGTTGGAAAAGTGTTCTCCACGGCTATTTTTATGGAAATTTTTGGCAGATCTTTTTAATTTTTCTTGGTAGGTGTTTTTCATTATTGTGGCATCAATGATGTTAAATTTTGGATACTAAGACGTACTAAAAGCAGGGTCTGTCAGGCATGATATGTATTATGTTACTGTTATCATGTGAGGTGTTGTTGAAAATTAAGAAAGTTTCCTCAAAAGTGGATTTTAGTTTATTAAATATTATTTAATTTCTGCCCTAACAAAGATGAGTAAGAATGCTTAAAAATAATTTAATTTATGCAACAAAATAAACTCGAAATTTCAGCAGGGTCATTTCCACCTTCCGTTCAGGTTAAACAGTTCAGTGATAAACAGTGGGAAGCTTTTATCGAGGCATGCTGCTTATTAGATAAAAATAAGGGCTATGTTAATGTAAAGCGACTGGGTGGCCCTGGAGATGCAGGCAGAGATGTTGAGGCGAGGTTAACCACTGATTTAATAATTGATCAGTGGGACTTATACCAAGCAAAACACTATCAAAACCAATTAGCACCTTCAGACTTTTTTCCTGAGTTAGCTAAGTTTTTCTGGCATTTGGGATTGGGCACCTTTCCCCGCCCTCGTTATTACTTTATCTGCGCCCCTTTAAACACGGGTCCAGAGCTCCATGATTTACTAGCCAAACCAGATGAATTCAAAAAAAGATTTTTGGCTGATTGGGAATCAGAAAAAACTGGCTTAAAAGGTAAAGCAAAATGGAAAACGCCTGACACTCTTGCCCAGATTGAGGCTTTTGATTTTAAAAATATTCGAGAAGTGTTAGTTAGGGAGTTAATAGAGCTACATTCCGCAGATCAAGTAAATCACTTCAAGCTTTTTCATATTACACCAGTTCGTGGAGACGATCCTTCAGCACCTACCAATCCTTCGATAGAAGAGGAAGTTTACATCAATGAATTAGTCAAAGTTTATGAAGAGGATGTAGGAAAGCCTATGACGTTCGGTGAGGTAATAGCATCCTCAGATTACTCAGAGCATCTAATGGATTGTCGTAGCGAGTTTTATTGTGCAGAAGGCCTCAAACGCTTTAGCAGAGATATATATCCAAACGAATTTGAAAGACTTTTAACGATGGTGCATCAAGGCATCCGTAGTACAGTCAGTCATCCTAAGCACAAAAATGGGTTAGACCGACTGAGTGCCGCCGTAACACAAGTATCATCATTGACTCTTAATGATAGTAAGTTACACCCGACAATGCGCCCTGGTGACCTTCCTGGAAGTTGTCACCATCTGGTCAATGAGAAGAAAATTAAATGGGTAAAATGAAAAGTTCCGTTCCATTAGTTTTCAACTCCCCATTTGAGCTTGGGCTAAGAATGGTTTATTTGCTTTATTCACTTCGCCCGACTGGAGCAGATCTTCAAAAGTTAGTTCTTCTTGATTATGCAATTGTCTATTCTGGAGATTTAGAAGGACCTTCCAGCTTACACACTCCAGTTCCTTTTAGAGGGGGCGAGTTATTAAGTCGGAGAACATTAATTGAACAAGGCCTACATTTAATGATGATGCGAGGGCTCGTTGAAGCCCAGCTCGACGAAAAGGGCATAACATATTTGGCAGGCAAAGATTCCTTCGCGCTAGTTGGTTCTCTTGCGTCACCGTATTTTAGAGAGCTTGAAGAGCGTTGCAATTGGGCTGCAAACCGCTTTGCAAATATAGAATCATTGGAACTTACGCAAATGTTTTCAGATAAGGGGCATCGATGGGGTGCTGAAATTGAAAACTTTGAGTTAAAGGGTTAAAGCTATGGCAATAGTATTAAAACGTATTATTTCCAAAGGACCAGATAAGGCTGATGCTGAAATCAATTTTTCCAATTCGCACTGTCTCATTCGCGGCCCTAGTGATACGGGTAAATCCTATATCAGAGATTGTCTCTGGTATATGCTTGGTGGTGATAAGCAGCCAAAAACTGTACCAGAAGATGAAGGCTACAATACATTAACTCTTGAAATAACGAGTGGTGATGAAGATTACATCATTACCCGTGGTTTAAGAGGAGGTGGTGTTTCTATCGATAGTGTAAATAATAAGACGGCACCTGAGCAATTAACCCCGATAGAGGACGATCTAAATGATTTGATAGTGAGGTTGGCTGGAGCCGCAGATATGCAAACAATGCGCTCAGTTAGCAAAAAAGGCGGCGTTACGAGCGGAGACCTTCGGCATTGGTTTTTATTATCCCAACCGTCTATGATTAGTGAGGATCCAACAAGTGGATCAAATCACGTTGATAGAACTCAACGCGTTGCTGCATTTCATGTTTTTTTAACTGGCAAAGACGATAGTGCAATTGTGCTTGCACAGTCAAAGTCAGACAAAGATAAAATAGCGGGTAGAATTTTTGCGGCTGAAGAAGGTATCAAAAGAGCTAATGCTGGAATACCTGCTGATTTAGAAAAGGCAGATGTGGTGTCTGCATTATCTAGAGTTGATGAGACACTTCAAGCTGTTACTCGCCAGTATGATGCAAGAGCCGCACTATTAAGAGATACTCGTCAGAAAATAACACAGTCTATAACTGAACTCAATTTATCAGAGGCTGCACGAATCCAATCTGAAGCCATGTTGCAACGTTTTAATTTATTGGACTCAAAGTATCAAAGTGACTTAGATCGACTTGGCGCGATTAACGAAGGCACAGCTTATTATCAATCTCTGGATTCAACGCCATGCCCGATTTGTGGATCAGCGTTAAAGGAGCATGGACAACATTTAGATTTAGAGATTGAAAGTCCCAAAAAATATAGGGCAGCAGTGGCGGCCGAAGCAGAAAAAATACAAGCACTTCGAATAGGGCTGAGGCACTCTATTGATCAAGAAAATCGCAGACTGAAAACGTATACAGACATTTCCAATCAAGAGCGAGAGCAATTAGTAGCACTTGAGAAGTTTGAACGTGATGCGATAAACAGCCTTAAAGTTGAGTTTAGTAGCGATCCAAGAGAATTGGCTATACGTCATAGCGAACTATCCTCTCAACTGAATTTGTTAGAAGAGATTGAGCGATTAGAGTTAGAAATTAAACGATTGAAAGACGTAAAACGCTCAAAATCTGTACCAGTTCTTCGAGAGGCACTCGCTGCATCGACTACTGTAGCAAAATATGCAAAAGATTTATTGGATGGCTGGGGTCTTGCAGATGTGAAAACGGTTCGATTAGATACTGAGTCCTGTGATTTGTATATTAATGAGAGAGCGAGGTTAAGTTATGGTGCGGGACGTCGAGCTCTGTTTCTCACCGCACTCTCAATTTCTTTACTTAAGTTCTCTATGGAGAATAATCACCCACATTTGGGATTTGTTGTTATTGACTCCCCGCTCAAAGCCTATGCTGATCCAGAATCAAAAGAGCAGATTGAAGTTCCATTATCAACAGTCAGAGATGGTTTTTATTCTTGGCTGGCCAATTGGGAAGGCCCTGGCCAAGTCATTATTCTTGAGAATGAAAAGGTACCAGAAAATCTGCTAACTACCATCAATCCTATTCAGTTTGGTGGCGAAAGATCTGGCTTTTATCCAAAGAAATAGTCTTTTATAAATTGACGGGTTCAGCAAAAGTCACGATACAACTTTATTATGTGTTTTTTCGGCGACGTATTGCTGCGATACCTTATTCACGATACAACTTTATTTTTTATGCTCTGAAGTATGATTACTAACAATCAATGACTTAAGAGTGCTTTTAGGGTACAACTTTATTATGGTTGATCATGAGCCATAGTTCAAAAATTGCCTTCATAATGCAGAATCAGTAAGAGCCTAGTAACTACTAGGTGCTTTCAAAATCACAGGCGTAATGTCTAAAGTGCCGCCGTCATGCCCCACCATCATTTGCCCATCTTGAATGGTGCAGCTGATATTAAAGCCCTTCTGTGCAATATTGGCGAGTTCTTTTGTTTCAGGTAAATTAATCACAGTGAGGTTGTTGGTTTTAAGTAAGGCTTTGCTGTTAGCCGCCCACCACATATCCGCCACTCGTCCACCGTAAAGCACTACAACCACTTGCTTGGCACGCCCTGCCGCTTTGCGAATATCTTTTTCAGTTGGTAAGCCAACATCCATCCATAATTCGATGGCGCCAGTGAGGTCTTTTTGCCATAAATCTGGCTCTTCCTCATCGCTTAAGCCTTTGCCGAACGTCAATGCTTCATTGGCGTACATGACAAAACCAATTACCCGCACCATCACGCGCTCATCGGTTTCTGATGGGTGCTTAGCAATGGTTAAATTGTGTTGCTGGTAGTAATTACGATCCATATCTGAAACTTGCAGATCGATTTTGTAAATTGTGGATTTAATTGCCATTTAATTGCTGCCTTTTATTGTTGGCACATTATACCTACATTACTCATAAGGAATGCTCTGAGTGACTGATAGCGAGCATCTATCCCTGCTTTCTGTTAAGCTTTCATTTTTTAAATTAGTAAATCACCATCATGGCTCAATATGTAATGTCTATGCTCCGCGTGAGCAAAATCGTTCCTCCTAAAAGAACTATTATTAAAGATATTTCTTTATCTTTTTTCCCAGGTGCAAAAATTGGTTTGTTGGGTTTAAATGGCTCGGGTAAATCTACCGTGCTGCGCATTATGGCGGGCGTGGATAAAGAGTTTGAGGGCGAAGTGCAATGGCAACCCAATATGACGATTGGTTATTTGCCGCAAGAGCCGCAATTAGACCCAGAAAAAACCGTGCGTGAAGAAGTTGAATCAGGCATGGGTGAAGTGATGGAGGCGCAAGCCAAGCTAGAGGCTGTGTATGCGGCTTATGCTGAACCAGACGCAGATTTTGACAAGCTGGCTGAAGAGCAAGCCAAGTGGGAAAACATGATTGCGGCGAGCGGTAGCGACTTAACTACGCAACTAGAAATCGCCGCAGATGCGCTGCGTTTACCGCCTTGGGATGCAAAAATTGGCCCGTTATCAGGCGGTGAAAAACGCCGTGTGGCTTTATGTAAACTATTGCTTTCTAAGCCGGATATGCTGCTGCTAGACGAGCCAACCAACCATTTGGATGCAGAGTCTGTGGAATGGCTAGAACAGTTCTTGGTGCGCTTCCCAGGCACTGTGGTGGCGGTAACGCATGATCGATACTTCCTCGATAATGCGGCTGAGTGGATTTTAGAGCTAGACCGCGGCCATGGTATTCCATGGAAAGGCAATTACTCAAGCTGGTTAGATCAAAAGCAAGCGCGTTTGGCGTTGGAAGAGTCACAAGAGTCTTCACGTCGCAAAGCCTTGAATACCGAGTTAGAGTGGGTGCGCCAAAACCCAAAAGCACGCCAAGCCAAAAGTAAATCACGTATTGCCCGCTACGAAGAATTAGCCAGTGCCGAATACCAAAAACGTAACGAAACGCAGGAGATTTTTATTCCCGCAGGTGAGCGGTTGGGCGACCAAGTTATTGAATTTAATGGCGTGAGCAAAGCGTTTAAAGACCGTTTATTGATTGATAATTTGAGCTTCAGTGTGCCTGCAGGTGCGATAGTCGGCATTATTGGCCCAAACGGCGCGGGTAAATCTACACTGTTTAAAATGATTACAGGCAAAGAAACCCCTGATAGCGGCGAAGTAAACATCGGCCAAACCGTTAAAATGGCCTATGTAGACCAAAGCCGTGATGCACTGAGCGATGCCAAAACCGTATTTGACGAAATTTCAGGTGGCTCAGATATTCTTACCGTCGGCCGTTACGAAACACCATCACGCGCTTACATTGGTCGCTTCAACTTTAAAGGCGGCGACCAGCAAAAAATCGTTGGTCAGCTTTCAGGGGGTGAACGTGGACGCTTGCATTTGGCTAAAACGCTTATTTCAGGTGGCAACGTGTTATTACTCGATGAGCCATCAAATGACTTAGACGTGGAAACTTTACGTGCGCTAGAAGATGCCTTACTAGAATTTGCAGGCTGCGTATTGGTGATTTCACATGATCGCTGGTTCTTAGACCGTATCGCGACGCACATACTAGCCGCAGAAGGCGAATCACAATGGACATTCTTTAACGGAAATTATCAGGAGTATGAGGCCGATAAACGCAAACGCTTGGGTGAAGAAGGCGCGAAACCTAAACGTATTCGTTATAAACCAATCGCACGCTGAAACTTTAAATAACTTGCCCTGAAAGCCTCATGGATATTGGCTTGCAGGGCAGGTGATTTTTTATTATTTACAACCAATCCCAATCTAAGCGCTTCTTATGAGGCGCTTTTTTCATGGCAAAATCCCATAGAAATGGTGGTATTAAGCGCATAAATCTTGCCACCCAGCCCATTTGCCATGGAATCACACAGAAGCGGCGTTTGTTTTCAACGGCATTGGCAAACTTACCTGCAAATACATCTGCATCCATTAAAAATGGCATTTTGTATTGATTCACGTCTGTCATCGGTGTGCGAATATAGCCTGGTGCAATGGTGGTGACGGCAATATTGTGTTGCGCCATTTCTACACGTAGGCTTTCTAAATAGCTGATGGCGGCGGCTTTACTTGCGCTGTAAGCACCTGCGCCTGGCAAACCGCGAATGCCAGCGACACTTGCAACGCCGACTAATTGACCTTGCCCTGCTTGACGCATAGCGGCAATAAACGGTTGAAAGGTATGCACCAATCCCATCACGTTAATATCCATAATTGCTTGAAAGGCGGCGATGTCCTCAGCATGTTCGGTTAACGTGCCTCGGCTCACGCCCGCACAGCCAATTACAATGTTTGGTGTGCCATGTTGTTGCATAAAATCACTAGCAGCGTTGGCTAGTGCGACATTGTCCCGAACATCTAGCGGGTAAATGGCGCACTTAACTTTGTAGATATTTTGTAGCTTAGATTGCAGGTTTTGTAAGTGCTCACTACGTCTGGCAACTATGCCGATTGTGGTGTCTTCATTCTCATAGCGTTTAGCATATTCTATGGCGAGTGCCTCGCCTATGCCGCTGGAGGCGCCTGTGATAAAAACTTTCATTGTGTAGCCTTGATGATGAGCGTAATTGAAATTGAACCCTTGTGCAAAGTTCTGTAGTTGCAAAGGTTTGTGAATGACTATAAATATTATAGACGTAAAAAACCCGTTTATACCAAGAGGCAGAAACGGGTTAATTGGTTACTAAAATCTTGTAAAAATCACCGATTAAACATTCTATGGAAAAAGGACGTTAACCAGTTTGACTCTTCAACTACTTTTTTGCTGGAGTCTTTCCTTTGCTAGCGCGAACGTTTCCTACAATATAATCAACCGTTTTAAGCGCTTGTTCATTACCGCCAGCCATTGTGCTAGATGTAATGAACTGACCATTGATAATAAAGCTAGGCACGCCAGTTGCACCAGTTGCGCGGAAGAAATTAGCCGCTTGGTTTAATTTATTATTCATTGAGAATGATTTAAATGCGGCCTCAACTTTTGCTTTGTCTAAGCCACTTTTTTTAGTCATCCAGTCAATGGCTGCTGCTTCATTGGTAGGATCTAGTGATTTTTCTTTGTTAATGGCATCAAACAAAGCGGTGTGCAATTTGTCAGATAATTTTAAGTCTTCCATGGCATAGAAAGCTTTTGCCATAGGCGCCCAAGATGGATTAGGCAAGCCAGGTACGCGCTTGAATGTTACGTCTGCTGGTAATTTTTTTACCCATGCGTTAAGGATAGGATCCATGTGGTAGCAGTGGATACAACCGTACCAAAATATTTCAGTCACCTCAATTTTAGCTGGATTGTCTGTTTTGATGATTTCTGCGGTTTTATCGAACTCTTGACCCAGCTGTGGATCTGCTGCTAACACATTGAATGAGGCTAACAACATTAATGCGGCCAACAATTTTTTCATATTTAACATTCCTTTTAACTTTGTTTTATTAACTATCTAAATTAATGCTTGATACTTCTATGCTCATTTGCATACCAACGTGTGACTATACGTTTGGCTGACAATTCAATCCAAGAAATTATAGTCAATATTTATAGTGACTTGTCTAACTACTGATTTTCGTTATTTACTTTAATCAAGTCAGCGTTAAAGCCGTTGCTGATTAAGTCTGTTTTGGTTTTATTGATTTGGTCTAAATCACTCAACGGACCTACTCGCACACGATGCCAAATGCCTTTGTCAGGGATAGTTGCGGTCTGAACTACTGCCTCAAACCCTTGCAAAGCAAGTTTAGCTTTCAAATTATCTGCTTCTTCATCTGTTTGAAAAGCACCCACTTGTAAAAAGTAGCTTTTTTGAACAACGGGTTGCTGATCTGTGGCTTTGATTTTATTTTCTTCTTCTTTGCTTACTTTACTCTCACTGCCCGGCAAAATCGTGTAAAAATCAAAACGTGTTTTGTCGTCCCCGTTTTCATTGCTATCTGCGGCTGTTTGTTTTTCTTTCTCTGCTGCGGCTTTTGCAGCTTTAGCTTTAGAGTCCGCAATAATTTTATCCGCCAATGGCGTTTTAGGCTCTTTTTCGATTTGCTCGCCAAATGGGCTATCGCCGCCTTTAATAAACATCACAACGCTGAGTGATGCCGCTATACCTAACAAAATGCCGACTAATAGACCCGTTAAAAAAGGATTGCCTTTGCTACTTTTTTTTGTTCTTTCTGGGCTTGGTTTGTAATCTCTACTCATAATTTTCTAATGTCCTTGCATTTGTATTACATTTTTTCGGGTGCACTTACGCCAAGTAAATCTAAACCATTTTTTAACACTTGCTGTGTTGCGCTAATCAAGCTTAAGCGCGCTAGTTTAACGGTTTCATCTTCAATTAAAAACTTATATTCGTTGTAATAACTATGCAAATCGCTCGCTAAATCTTTTAAATAATTGGCGATTACATGCGGCGCAAGCTCAGTAGCGGCATTGGCAACGGTTTCAGGGTATGAACTTAAACGTTGCATCAGTGCAGTTTCATGCGGATTATTAAGCGGGCTTAAATCTACACCATTTAACTGCGTTGCAACACCGCCCCATTGGGTTAATACACTGCAAATACGGGCATGCGCATATTGAATATAGAACACAGGGTTGTCATTGGTTTGCGCTCTTGCTAAATCAATATCAAACACTAATTGTGAGTCAGAGCGACGCGCCGCTAAAAAGTAACGGGTTGCGTCACAGCCTACTTCTTCAATCAAATCTCGCAACGTCACATAACTACCCGCGCGTTTTGACAGTTTAACCTCTTCGCCGCCGCGCATCACTGTCACCATTTGGTGCAATACATAATCAGGCCAGCCGTCTGGAATTCCTGCATCTAAAGCCTGTAAACCAGCACGCACTCGGGTAATGGTGCTATGGTGGTCAGCGCCTTGTTCGTTAATTACACGTACAAATCCCCTATTCCATTTGTCTAAGTGATAAGCGACATCGGGTACAAAATATGTGTAGCCACCTTCAGACTTACGCATCACACGATCTTTATCGTCGCCAAAGTCTGTGGTTTTTAGCCATAAAGCATTGTCCAACTCATAAGTGTGACCGCTTTTAACTAACGCTTGAACGGTTTCATCAACTTTACCTTCTGAGTAGAGCGCGCTTTCTAATGAAAATACATCAAACTTGATTTGAAAAGCTTTTAAATCCAAATCTTGCTCATGGCGCAAATACGCTACAGCAAACGTGCGCACGGCATCTTCATCGCTAATATCACCGTTTGCAGTCACTTGCATGTCATCTGCCGTTACAGTTTCTTTGTTAAGAAACGCGTTGGCGATGTCCATAATATAGTCGCCACGATAACCGTTTTCTGGGAAGCTGGCATCGTCGGTTGGAATACCTTTGCAGCGCGCTAATACAGAAATCGTCAGATTATCGATTTGCGCGCCAGCATCGTTGTAATAAAACTCGCGTGTGACATCCCAGCCGTTTGCATCTAACAGGCGCGCCAAGCAATCGCCTACTGCCGCACCACGCCCATGACCAACATGTAGTGGGCCAGTCGGGTTGGCTGAAACAAATTCAACTTGTACTTTCTGAGGCTTACCATTTTCATCTTGACCAACATTATTACGACCAAAGTTCGCGCCAGTTTTTAAAATGTCGTTCACAACAGCTTGTTGCGATTGCGCATTTAAAAAGAAGTTAATAAATCCTGCGCCCGCGATTTCAGTTTTCGCGATATAGTCACTGGCTGGCAATGCTTCGAGAATTTGTGTGGCAATTGCACGCGGATTTTGTTTAAGCGGTTTAGCTAAAATCAAAGCCAAATTAGTTGCAAAATCGCCATGCTCGGCAGATTTTGGGCGTTCAAGTAAAATGGTCGCTTCAAATTCAGGCGCAATAGTTTTTGCGGCTGCGGTCAGTAATTGGGTAAGATGTGTTTTCACAATAGTTGCATAACATGCTAAAACCGCTATTTTAACCTACTGTCGCCATTTTTACTTTAATCAGTTGATTTTCTAAACATAACTTTGCCCAAATCCATCCTAAAAATTGCCTTAGATGTGCCATTAGATCGCTTATTTGATTATTTAAGTGGTGGTCAAGCTGCGCAAATTGGTCAGCGCGTACTTGTGCCATTTGGCCGTAGAAGCCAAATTGGTATTGTGATGGGCTTTGCTGAAACTAGCGAATTTCCGATAGAAAAGCTCAAGCCGGTGACGCAGGTATTTGCCGATGAGTTGCCAATTAATACTGAAACGTTAAATTTGATTAAGTTTAGCGCGGATTATTATCAGTATCCGTTTGGGCAAGCTTTGCTATCTGCCCTGCCCTCAAGGTTACGACAAATAGCGCCAGCGGTTTCACGTAAACAATATGCCTATCAGTTAACGGATTTTGGTCGCATGCAAACCATTGAGCAAATTCCTAAGCGCCAAATGGTTACGCGCCGCGTCTTTGAGGCTTTGCAAGCGTCTGAAATGTTGACGGAAGTTGAGCTGGATACAATATCGAGTAGCGCACGTAAATCAGCAAAGCAGTTGGTTGCCGATGGTTGGGCAATGGCGAAACAAGTACAGGCAGACTTGCGCGTTTTGGAGCAGCCATCAGCTACCGAGCCAGATTTGAATGATGAGCAAGCGCACGCCGTTGAGCAGATTGTGCAAGCTGCAAACAGCTTCAAATCATGGCTACTTCATGGCATTACAGGTAGCGGAAAAACTGAAGTCTATATTCGGTTGATGCAACATTTTTTGGCTGATAAAGATGCGCAAGTATTGGTGCTAGTGCCAGAAATTAATCTTACGCCACAGCTAGAATCTCGCTTCAGAAGCCGCTTCGCCAAAATTCCATTAGTCAGTTTACACAGCAATTTGAGCGAGAGTGAACGCTTACATCATTGGCAAATGGCGCAATCAGGCGCTTCTAAAATCATCATCGGCACACGGCTTTCAATTTTTACGCCTTTACCTAATTTAAAGCTCATTATTATTGATGAAGAGCATGATGGTTCTTATAAACAGCAAGACAGCATGCGCTACCATGCACGTGATATTGCTTTGGTGCGCGCTAAACGTTTGAATATTCCCGTTGTGCTAGGTTCTGCCACGCCCGCGCTAGAGAGTTGGCATAATGCAACTGCAAATAAATATAATTTACTTAGCTTAAATCAGCGTGCGGTTACGGCGGCGCAGTTGCCTAACATTGAATGTATTGATACGACAAAAGTGAATCTGCAACAGGGTTTAACGCCGCAATTGATTGCTGCGTTAAAACTCAGGCTAGCGCGTAAAGAACAAAGTTTATTGTTTATTAATCGCCGTGGTTATTCACCCGTTTTGTTATGTTCCGCTTGTCATTGGATAGCGCCGTGCATGCGTTGTAGTAGCCGCTTGGTGGTGCATTTAGGCCAACGAAAACTGCGCTGCCATCATTGCGGGCATGAGCAAAAAATTCCGTTGCAATGTCCAAGTTGCGGCAATGCAGATTTACACCCAACAGGGCACGGCACGCAAAGGCTAGAGCAAACCTTGGCGCAATTGTTACCTACTGCGCGAATCGCCCGAGTTGACCGCGATAGCATCAGCCGAAAAAATGCTTTGGTCGAGATTTTAGATAAAGTACACAATCAAGAAATTGATATTTTGGTGGGTACACAAATGCTCGCCAAGGGGCATGATTTTCCAAATCTGACCTTGGTTGGCGTGATTGATACGGATAGCGCGTTGCATAGCCCAGACTTTAGAGCGAGTGAGCGCCTGTTTGCGCAACTTATGCAAGTAGCTGGGCGTGCAGGTCGGGCATATAAAGCTGGGCAAGTCATTATTCAAACGCAGTTTCCAGAGCATGTATTATTTAACGCCCTGCGCAGCCAAGATTATGTGAGCTACGCCAATGCCATGCTACAAGAGCGCGAGCAAGTGCAATTCCCGCCTTATGTGTTTATGGCGTTATTGCGTGCAGAAGCGAATGACTTTCAATTGGTACAACAATTTTTAAATCATGCCTTCAAATTAGCGCGAGGATTTAGCAATGATGTCACAGTATATGACCCAATCCGCCCACAAATGGAACGCTTAAAAGGCATGGAGCGCGGCCACGTATTAATGCAAACAAGCAATAGGGCTGCATTGCAAAAGCTGCTTAGAAACTTGGTAAGTCAATTACGAGGTCAAGCCATCGCCGCTAAAGTGAGATGGGCGATTGATGTTGATCCATTAGAGTTTTAAAGCTCGGCTCGTGTCATTAAGTATTAATCGAACTTACTCGCATGAACTAAATTACAGTAAAATATGCATTCTTGCGGGATTGGTGAAATGGCATCACGAAACTTTCCCAAAGTTTAGTCGCGGGTTCGATTCCCGTATCCCGCTCCAATTATGTAATCTTTAGCGTATAAACAATTATGGCCAATCAAGCACCTCCTTCAGTTTTAACCTTTGCGGGCACAGACCCTAGCGGTGGCGCGGGTTTGCAGGCGGATATTCTCACGTTTGCGAGCATAGGTTGTCATCCACTTTCTGTGGTGACTGCCGTTACCGTACAAGACACACGCGGTGTTGATGGCGTGTTGGCGATGGATGCTGATTGGGTGAACGATCAAGCGCGAGCGATTTTAGAAGATGTTCAAGTCTCTGCATTTAAGCTTGGTCTATTAGGTTCAGTTGAAAATATCGCGGTGATTGCTGAAATTATGGCGGATTATCCTGATATTCCATTGTTGATAGACCCAATTTTAACCTCTGGTCGTGGCGATGATTTAACCAATGACGACATGATGGATGCGATGATTGAACTATTGTTTCCACAAGCTACGTTAATAACGCCAAATAGCTTAGAAGCGCGTCGATTAGCATTTGCTGATGCAGAGGATGAAGTGTCGTTATCCTCGCTAGATGAAGCCGCTGCGCGTTTACTGGAAATGGGTAGTGAATACGTGCTAATCACTGGCACACACGAACGCAGTTTAGAAGTCACAAATACATTGTATGGTGAAAATAAACTTATTAAGGCCTACAAATGGGAGCGATTGGCAGGTAGCTATCATGGCTCTGGCTGTACACTTACCAGTGCAATTGCCGCCTGTATGGCACATGGTTTGAGCATGGAAGAGGCAGTAATGGAAGCGCAAGAATATACTTGGCAAACCCTTAAAAATGGCTTCAGGCCTGGTATGGGGCAGTTTATTCCAGACCGCATGTTCTGGGCGCGCGATGAAGAAGATGCCGTTGTGAATAGTGGTGGTGATAGTAGTGTTAAAACGCATTAATGTATTTAAAATTACCTGTTGGAGTGGCTTGTAGCCGCGAAGCATGGCAGTCATCAGCACCAGTGCTCGCGGCTATAAGCCGCTCCTACAAGTAGTCACGTCATTCTGAGCAAAGCAAAGAATCCATGCAGTCAAATAAAATTCACGGTTTATACGCAATCACACCAGACGAAGCTAACACCGATTTGTTGCTAGCTAAAGTAGAAGCCGCACTCCAAGGCGGCCTCAGCTTATTGCAATATCGCAACAAGAACGCAAGCTATGACTTACAAACTTATCAATCCCGCGCAATTCAGCCATTATGTAAGCATTACCAGGTGCCATTCATAATTAATGATTCAGTAGAACTTTGCTTAATGCTTGATGCAGATGGTGTACATATAGGTGCAGATGATGGCAACATCGCAGAAGTTAAAGCAAGGTTAGGCGCCAATAAAATACTAGGCGCATCATGCTACAACCGTTTTGATTTAGCGCTAAGCGCTCAACAATCTGGTGCAACTTACGTGGCATTTGGTGCTTGCTTTGCCTCAAGCACCAAGCCGCATGCACCTGTAGCAAGCTTAGAGTTGTTCAAACAAGCAAAAGCGCAATTAAGTATTCCAACAGTCGCAATTGGCGGTATTACGTTAGAAAATGCAGTATCGGTTATTAACTCAGGTGCCGATTCCATCGCTGTGATAAATGCAATTTTTAACGCTGATGACGTAAAATTAGCGGTTCAACAATTCACACACTTATTTAAAGAATCCAACTTTAAGGCAACGAAATGACCTCTATTAATCAAACGCTTTTTGACAAATCCCAAGAACTTATTCCTGGTGGTGTTAATTCACCAGTGCGCGCATTTCGTAGCGTGGGCGGTACGCCTATATTTTTCAAAAAAGGCTTGGGGTCTAAGCTTTGGGATGTGGATGGTAAGGAATATATCGATTACATCAACTCTTGGGGTCCGATGATTGTTGGACACGCGCATCCTACTGTGATTAATGCGGTACAAGAAGCGGCGGCAAATAGCTTGTCATTTGGTGCGCCTACGGGTTTGGAGCTTGAAATGGCGCAGCTCATTAATAAACTCGTGCCGAGTATGGAGCAGGTGCGCTTAAATAGTAGCGGGACAGAAGCGACTATGAGTGCGATTCGTACAGCACGTGGCTTTACCGGCCGCGATAAAATTGTGAAATTTGAAGGTTGCTACCACGGCCATTCAGATGGATTGTTAGTTAAAGCGGGTTCAGGTTTGTTAACTTTTGGCGAGCCAGATTCAGGTGGTGTGCCTGCCAGCGTTGCAGCGCACACGCTGACTTTGGAATACAACAATACACAACAATTAAAAGATTTGTTTGATAAAACAGGTGATGAAATTGCTTGTGTGATTATTGAGCCTGTTGTGGGTAATATGAACTTAATCGTGCCGCATATGGAGTTCTTGCAAACTTTGCGCGAGCTTTGCACAAAGCACGGCACAGTATTGATTTTTGATGAAGTGATGACGGGCTTCCGCGTGGCTTTGGGTGGTGCGCAAGCGCTTTATAACATCAAGCCTGATATGACTACGCTCGGTAAAATCATCGGCGGTGGCTTGCCAGTGGGTGCTTTTGGTGGTCGTAAAGATATTATGCAGTGCCTTGCCCCTGTGGGTAAGGTATATCAAGCGGGTACGTTGTCTGGCAACCCTGTTGCCGTAACAGCGGGCTTGAAAACACTCGAGCTTATTCAAGCGCCAGATTTCCACGCAAAGCTAACCGCGCAAACGCAAAAATTGGTGGATGGCTTAAAAGCCGCGGCAAAAGAAGCTGGCGTACTATTTAATGCACAAAGCGTGGGTGGTATGTTCGGTTTATATTTCTGTGAAAAATGCCCAACTTCTTACCATGAGATGATGCAATCAAATAAAGAGCATTTTAATCAGTTCTTCCATAGCATGTTGGATAGCGGCATTTATTTAGGTCCTTCTGCATTTGAGGCGGGCTTTGTTTCAGCCGCGCATAGTGATGAAGATATTGCTATCACTATTGCCGCCGCTAAAATGGCGTTCTCACAAATTAAGTAAAAACTGCCGCTTTAAATAGAACACTTTATTTTCATACACCCAGCCATTTCAGTATCACTGAATTGGCTGGGTGTTTTAATTTTAGTTTGCGCTTGCTTTTATTGGCTAATGAAGCGTCAAAAAACAAAAAAACAAAATTCAGTCTAATTTTTGCCCCTATCTTATTGAACACATAGGCATTTCACGGTAAACTTGAAGGTTCCGCTAAATGTTTTGTGATTAAATAATATGGCAACAGTTTTAAGCAACTCAAACAACCAAAATTTGAACAATCTGCATTCGAATCAGCCTGCTAAACAGGGCTTATATAGCCCTTCAAACGAGCGTGATGCTTGTGGTGTAGGTTTTGTGGCGCATATAAAAGGCAAAAAGAGCCACGAGATTGTGCAAAAAGGGTTGGAATTATTAACTAACCTTACTCACCGCGGTGCGACAGGTTATGACCCTAAATTGGGCGATGGCGCTGGTTTGCTGATGCAAATGCCAGATGCATTTATGCGTAAGGAGGCTGCAAAGTTAGGCATTAGCCTTCCAGAGGCTGGTCAATATGCTGTGGGAAATATATTTTTACCGCAAAATGCTAAATATCGTGAAGCTTGCGAAGCCTTAATCAGCAAAATCGTAGCTGAAGAAAATCAAACCTTACTTGGCTGGCGCGATGTACCGGTGGATAACAGCAATATTGCTGATGCAGCGCGTGATGTTGAGCCGACGATGCGTCAAATGATGATTGGTGCAAATGTTGCCGATCAAAACGTTTTTGAGCGTAAGTTATTTGTTATTCGCAAGCGCATAGAGCATGCGGTCCGTGCATTGAATTTACAAGATAAAGCCACGTTTTACATTCCGTCATTATCTTCACGTACCATCGTTTACAAGGGTATGTTGCTTGCTAATGAAGTGGGTGTTTATTACACAGATTTAAACGATGAAACTTTAGTTTCAGCTTTGGCGCTAGTACATCAGCGTTTTTCTACCAATACCTTCCCAGCTTGGGATTTAGCACATCCATTCCGCATGATTGCGCATAACGGTGAAATTAATACAGTTAAAGGTAACGTTAACTGGATGGCCGCGCGTCATGAAACAATGAAATCAAGCCTAATTGGTGAGGATTTAGAAAAATTATGGCCGCTAATTATAGAAGGTCAATCTGATTCAGCTTGCTTTGATAATTGTTTAGAATTGCTAGTGGCTGGTGGTTATTCATTGCCACACGCGATGATGATGTTGATTCCAGAAGCTTGGAACAACAACGCTATGATGGATGAAGAACGTCGCGCGTTCTACGAATACCACGCTGCTTTGATGGAGCCATGGGATGGCCCAGCCGCCGTGGCGTTTACTGATGGCCGCATGATTGGTGCCACATTAGACCGTAATGGTTTGCGCCCAGCGCGTTATTTAGTGACTGATGATGACCTCGTGATGATGGCGTCAGAAATGGGTGTGTTGACATTCCCGCAAGAGAAAATCGTTAAAAAATGGCGTTTAGAGCCAGGCAAAATGTTGCTGATTGATACCGAGCAAGGCCGTATTATCGGTGATGCTGAGGTGAAAAGTGCGCTTGCGAAGGCTAAGCCTTACAAACAGTGGATTGAGAAAACACGTTACTTCTTAAGCGATATGCCTAAAGTAGATGGCGGCCTTGAAATGGCGGCTAGTCTGTTGGATACGCAGCAAGCTTTTGGCTATACCCAAGAAGATATCAAATTCGTGATGCAGCCGATGGTGCAAAACGGTGAAGAAGGCGCTGGCTCAATGGGTAATGATGCGGCTTTGCCAGTCTTATCTGCAAAACCAAAGTTACTTTACAACTATTTCAAACAGTTATTTGCGCAAGTGACTAACCCGCCAATTGACCCAATTCGTGAAGAGTTGGTGATGTCATTGGTAACATTCATTGGCCCAAAACCTAACCTATTAGGTGTGGATGAATCTACTCCACCAATGCGTTTAGAAGCAAGCCAACCAGTGTTGACTCTGGATGAGCTTGAGCAATTGAAAGCGATTGCAACACTTACGCAAAACCAATATAAATCTTTGGTGTTGGATATTACTTATCCTGCCAGCCTAGGTAAAGCTGGCATGGCGGCAGCTATTGCTAGCATTACGAGTGCCGCTGAAAATGCAGTGAAAAGTGGCTTCAATATTCTTATTCTTTCCGATAGAAATATCAGCGCAGACCGCTTAGCGACTCCTGCATTATTAGCTTGTTCAGCTACGCACGAGCATTTAGTGGATGTGGGTCTGCGTACTAGCGCAGGCTTGGTCATCGATACTGGCTCTGCGCGTGAAGTTCACCATTTTGCCTTGCTTGCAGGTTATGGCGCTGAAGCAGTTTGCCCGTGGTTAGCATTTGAAACCATTAAGCACATGGATGTTAAAGATCCGTATGCAGCCGCTAAAAACTTCGTTAAAGCGGTTGGCAAAGGCTTGTATAAAGTCATGTCAAAAATGGGTATTTCTACTTACCAATCTTACTGTGGCGCGCAGAAATTTGAGGCAATTGGTTTAAATACGGCTTTTGTAGAGCAATACTTTACTGGTACTACAACCAATGTTGAAGGTATCGGCCTAGACCAAGTGGCAGAAGAAGCTGAGCGTTTGCACTTGTCAGCATTTGGTGAAGACCCAGTGTTGGCTAACAGCTTGGATGCAGGTGGCGAGTACGCATTCAGAGTGCGTGGCGAAGAACATATGTGGACGCCAGATTCCATTGCTAAATTGCAACATGCAACCCGCACTAATCAATATGATACATATAAAGAATACGCTAAATTAATCAATGACCAAACGCGTCGTCACATGACCTTGCGTGGCTTGTTTGAGATTAAATCAGTCGGGGCGGCGATTCCGCTAGAGCAAGTAGAATCAGCTAAAGAGATTGTTAAACGCTTTGCAACAGGTGCGATGTCTCTTGGTTCAATTTCTACGGAAGCGCATGCAACTTTAGCGATTGCCATGAACCGCATTGGCGGTAAATCGAACACGGGTGAAGGTGGTGAAGATGCGAAGCGCTTCATTCCAGTTGCCACTGACACGACCATGGCGAAAGTCATTGGTAGCGATGTCATTGTGAAAGATATTCCGCTAAAAGCGGGCGATTCAATGCGCTCACGCATCAAACAAGTGGCCTCTGGTCGCTTTGGTGTTACGGCTGAATATTTGGCATCTGCGGATCAAATTCAAATCAAAATGGCGCAAGGCGCTAAACCTGGTGAAGGCGGTCAATTACCTGGTCATAAGGTGTCTGAATACATTGCGAAATTGCGTTTCTCAGTGCCGGGTGTTGGCTTGATTTCACCTCCACCACACCATGACATTTATTCAATTGAAGATTTGGCACAGCTAATTCATGATTTGAAAAATGCAAATCCTAAAGCGTCTATTTCAGTAAAGTTAGTGGCTGAAACTGGCGTAGGTACGGTTGCTGCTGGTGTGGCTAAAGCAAAATCAGACCATATTGTGATTGCAGGTCATGATGGCGGTACAGGCGCTTCACCAATTTCATCAGTGAAACATGCTGGCGGCCCATGGGAAATTGGTCTGGCAGAAACACAACAAACCTTGGTGCTTAACCAATTGCGCGGTCGTGTTGTACTACAAGTCGATGGTCAAATCAAAACAGGTCGCGATGTGGTGATTGGTGCTTTATTAGGAGCAGATGAATTCGGTTTTGCTACAGCGCCGCTAGTGGTTGAAGGTTGTATCATGATGCGCAAATGCCATCTAAACACATGCCCAGTAGGTGTAGCAACACAAGATCCAGAATTGCGTAAACGCTTTACTGGCCAGCCTGAACATGTGGTTAACTACTTCTTCTTTGTGGCTGAAGAAGTGCGTGAGTTAATGGCCTCTATCGGTGTTGCTAAGTTTGATGACTTAATCGGTCGTGCAGATTTGCTAGATATGCAAGCAGGGATCGATCACTGGAAAATTCAAGGTTTAGACTTTGCCAAAGTGTTCCACTTGCCAGAAATGCCAGCAACAGTTTCACGCAAAAATAATGATGTACAAGACCATGGCTTAGTAAACGCGTTGGATAACAAGTTAGTGAGCTTGGCGAATACCGCCTTAGAAACTGGTGCAAAAGTTGTATTAGATATACCAATTTCTAATACGAATCGTACGGTAGGTACTATGTTATCTAACCAAGTAGCTACGCGTTATGGCCATGCAGGCCTGCCTGATGACACGATACACGTCAACTTTACTGGTACTTCAGGTCAAAGTTTCGCAGCGTTCCTAGCTAAAGGCATCACATTTGAATTAACAGGCGAAGGTAACGATTACGTGGGTAAAGGCTTGTGTGGCGGGCGTATTATCATCAAGCCACCAGTCGCATTCCGCGGTATCGCGCATGAAAATATTATCATTGGTAATACTGTGATGTATGGCGCAACTACAGGTGAGAGTTATTTCCGTGGCGTTGCAGGCGAGCGTTTCTGTGTACGTAACTCAGGCGCATCTGCTGTGGTTGAAGGTGTTGGTAATCATGGTTGCGAATACATGACTGGCGGTACTGTTGTGGTGCTTGGTTTAACTGGTCAAAATTTCGCAGCAGGTATGAGCGGCGGCGTTGCGTATGTATATGACGAAGACGGTCTATTTGCAAAACGCTGCAATATGAGCATGGTTGCGCTTGAAAAAGTAGAGTGTGCAGATGCATGCGTAGACAAAGTACATCATTTAGATCAACCAGATGAAATCACACTAAAAGCATTGATTGAAAATCACGCTAAATATACTGGTAGCGTTCGTGCTGGTGACATGTTGGCTGATTGGGCAAACTACAGAACTAAGTTTGTCAAAGTGATGCCAAATGAATATAAACGCGCGTTAATCGAACTCGCTGAAGATAAAGCGCTAGTTGCAGCTTAATAACAGCATTAATTGGTTAATAACTGCTGGTAAAACAATAGCATGCGCAATGCAAAAAATTAAATATGGGTAGGGGCTTATTAGTATGGGCAAAGTAACAGGTTTCATGGAGTACGATAGACTGGCGGAAGCAAATCTGCCAGTGACTGACCGCGTTAAAAACTACAAGGAGTTTGTATTACATTTAAGCGATGCAGAAGCCAAGCAGCAAGGTGCGCGCTGTATGGATTGCGGTATTCCATTTTGTACTACAGGTTGTCCAGTCAATAATATCATCCCAGATTTTAATGACTTGGTGTATAGCCAAGATTGGAAAACAGCGATTGATGTGTTGCATTCCACCAATAACTTTCCTGAATTCACTGGTCGTATTTGCCCTGCACCTTGTGAAGCAGCCTGTACGCTCAATATCAATGCAGATCCTGTCGGCATTAAATCTATTGAACATGCGATTATCGATAAAGCTTGGGAAAATGATTGGGTTACGCCACAAATTCCTGCGCATAAAACAGGTAAGAAAATAGCCATCGTCGGTTCAGGTCCAGCGGGTATGGCAGCTGCGCAACAATTAGCACGTGTTGGCCATAGCGTTGTGTTGTTAGAAAAAAATAGCCGTATCGGTGGCTTGCTTCGTTATGGTATTCCAGATTTTAAAATGGAAAAATCACATATTGACCGCCGAATGACACAGATGGAAGCTGAAGGTGTTGAGTTCCGTGTGAATCAAAATGTAGGTGAAAACGTTAAAGCCGATGATTTGCTTGCTGAGTTTGATGCGGTGATCTTAGCGGGCGGTGCTGAGTATCCACGTGACTTACCAGTAAAAGGTCGCGAGCTAGATGGCGTGATGTATGCCATGGACTTTTTAACACCGCAGAACCACGTAGTGGCTGGCGATACTGTTGAAAACCAAGTGATGGCGAGCAATAAGAATGTGGTGGTGATTGGCGGCGGTGATACAGGTTCAGACTGTGTAGGCACTTCAAACCGTCACGGTGCGTTAAGCATTACGCAATTTGAGTTAATGCCGCAACCACCAGAAAAAGAAGATAAAAACTTGGTATGGCCTAACTGGCCACTCAAAATGCGTACCTCAAGCTCGCATGAAGAAGGTGCAAACCGTGATTGGTCTATCACTACTAAAGAGTTAATTGGCGAGAATGGCAAAGTTGTCGCTTTAAAAGGCGCTAAAGTTGAGTGGGTTAACGGCAAAATGGTTGAAATCGCTAATTCAGAGTTCACCATTAAAGCTGACTTGGTATTATTAGCGATGGGTTTTGTATCACCAGTGCAGAAATTGCTCGAAATTTTTGGTGTAGAAAAAGATGCTCGCGGTAATGCAAAAGCCACTACTGACGGCGCTGACAGCTATAAAACCAGCAAAACTAAAGTGTTCGCCGCTGGTGATGTGCGCCGTGGCCAATCATTAGTGGTTTGGGCTATTCGTGAAGGCCGTCAGGCTGCTAAAGCGGTGGATGAGTTCTTAATGGGTTCTTCTACATTGCCACGCTAAGTTGTGAGAGCAAATGAAATTTCTAATCCAAGTTTATAAACGATGATTAGATACAAAGGACGCGAAGTAGATTATTTTGCGTCCTTTTTTATGAGTTGAATATTTAGGTTAATACAATGAGTGAATTAAAAAACGATACGTTCTTAAAAGCGCTAATGCGCCAACCAACAGACTACACGCCAGTATGGATGATGCGTCAAGCGGGACGTTATTTACCAGAGTACAGAGAAAGCCGTAAAACCGCTGGTAGTTTTTTACAGTTATGTAAAAGCCCAGATTTTGCGACTGAAGTGACGATTCAACCATTAGACCGTTATCCGCTATTAGATTCGTCTATTTTGTTCTCAGATATTCTTACCGTGCCAGATGCCATGGGCTTAGGATTATATTTTGAAGAAGGCGAAGGCCCGAAATTTGAGCGCACACTGCGTGAAGAGGCTGATATTCTGAAGCTAGAAGTGCCAGATATGGCTAAACTCCAATATGTGTTTGATGCCGTAGCGCAAATTCGTAAAACGCTAGATGGTCGCGTACCTTTGATTGGCTTTTCTGGCAGCCCTTGGACTTTAGCAACTTACATGGTGGAAGGCAAAGGCGGTACAGACTTTTTAACGATTAAAAAAATGGCGTATGCCCGCCCAGATTTACTACACCATATTTTAGAGACGACAGCACAAACGGTGATTCAGTACCTAAATGCGCAAATCGCCGCAGGTGCTCAAGCTGTGATGATATTTGACTCGTGGGGCGGTGCGTTGTCACATGACGCTTACATTGAGTTTTCACTGAACTACATGCAAAAGATTGTTGCAGGCTTAACTAAGACTAATGACGGTCGCAAAGTGCCAAGTGTAGTATTTACCAAAGGCGGCGCCTTATGGTTAGAAGCGCAAGCTGAAATTGGCGCAGATGCCCTTGGCTTAGATTGGACAGTTGATATTGGTCAAGCGCGTAAACGCGTTGGTGATAAAGTCGCCTTACAAGGTAACTTAGACCCAGCTATTTTGCTATCAACGCCAGAAGCGATTGAGAAGCAGGTGGAAAATGTACTTCGAAGCTACGGTAAAGGTCATGGACACATCTTCAACCTTGGACATGGCATTACACAATGGACGCCTCCAGAAAACGCAGCAGCGATGCTGGAAGCGGTTAGAAAATACAGCAAGCAGTATCACCAATAAATAGAAAAGCCCGATTGAATCGGGCTTTTCTATTTGCACATCAATTTAACTAGAGTGACATACGTTTTAAAGTTTCGTCTTTATCAATAAGCTTATGTTTTAAAGCACCCGCAACATGCAGTGCAACGAATGCCAACAGCACAATACCAAGTAACTCGTGAGTGCTTTCAAAAATATCACGAATGCCTTTATTGTCAGCGCCTTTGATTAACTCTATTCCAAACCAGTTCACACTATATTTTCCGTAGATGCTCATTACTAAGCCCGTTAATGGTATGACAACCATTAAGGTATAAAGCAGATGATGTGTTCCTGTAGCGAGTTTTCGTTCTAACGCAGAATAAGATGTTAACAATGCTGGTGGTTTGTGTGCAATACGCCATAAGATACGGATAGCGATCAGCGCAAAAATGGTCAGACCTAACGATTTATGTAAATTGAAATAAAATGCTCTAGGTGTGATTTCTTGGGCCACTTGCCAAGAATAAATACCTAAGTCGAATAAATCAAAGGCCGTTTGTTTAGGCGCTTCTTTTGGAATTTCGGTCATAAACCAGCCTAAAATAAACATCCCAACAAGAAAAATAGCGATAAGCCAGTGAAGTATCACGGCGGTTTTGGTGTATCGAGTAGATGTTTGAATCATTGTGATATTCCTGTATATTAATTTTTTTGCTCTGTGTGACGCGCGTCACAGCGATAGATTGCAGAATAGCACATCATTCTATCCAATTATTTAAGCAACAGGAATGAAACATGCGAATTTTAATGATAACCCTTAGTCTGCTGGCGTTGGTGGGCTGTGCGCAGGTAAAAGCTGCGCATGATGACAACTTTGCAATTGAAAGTCTGGGCGATGGAATTTACGTACATCACGGCGTACATTTAGATATTGATGAGGGCTATCAAGGTGACATTTGTAATGCTAGCTTTATTGTAGGTAGCAAAGGTGTAGCGGTGATTGATACTGGCGGCAGTTTTAAAGTCGGCAAGCAGTTACACGAAGCTATACGCAAAGTCACGCCTTTACCAGTGCTATATGTGATTAACACGCATGTACACCCTGACCATATCTATGGCAATGCCGCTTTTCTAGTGGATAAACCACAATTTATAGGTCACGATAAACTGGCAAATGCCATGGAATTGCGTCATGAAGCCTATGCTAAATTAAACGCCAGATTGTTAGGTGCGGATGCACAAGCTAGCGAACTCGTTAAGCCAACAATGACCGTTAAATCGACACTAGCGCTTGATCTGGGTGATAGAAAGCTTACGCTAACCGCGCACCCTGTAGCTCACACCAATACAGATGTTTCAATCATTGAAAGTAAGGCATCTACGTTATTTACTGGTGATTTGTTGTTTATCGAGCGCACGCCAGTGCTAGAAGGTGACATAAAGGGTTTAATCACAGAAATACAAAAGCTGAAAAATAGCCCAGCCAAGCAAGTCGTTCCTGGTCATGGGCCCGTGACTAAAAACTGGATAGTAGCGCTAGATAATGAGGAACATTATTTAACCGTGCTTTTAGCAGATATACGCGCCAGCATAAAAAAAGGTGAGAGTATGGAATCTGCCATGAACACTGCGGCGGCATCTGAAAAGGGCAAATGGGTGTTATTTGATATCGCCAATAGGCGCAATGTGAATACGATTTATCCAGCGCTGGAGTGGGAGTAAACACGAGTAGTTGTCAGAGTCTTAGATAATAAAAAAGCGGCTAATAGCCGCTTTTTTTTGGTGAGATACCAATTATTTTTTCATGCTATCAACACTGAAAGCCGTGATAGGATTTAAATATAACATTAACAAACCACCTGCAATCGCTAAGTATTGAAGCACTGGCAAATGGAGTAAAACAGAAATAATCACCGCATAAATCGCCATGAATAATGCAAAAAACTTAGTTTTAAAACCTACCAATAGTGCTAAGCCACCAACTAATTGAATCAAAATAATTAAAGGTGCAAAAATACCTGGCAAACCTAAACTGCCTAATCCAGCTTGATATTGTGCATAACCATCTGGATTGCTAAAAAATCCAACCATGAGCATGGTCACTTGTAATAGGAAAACTTGTGCGAGTAAAATGCGAGCAAGTGCTGATAAATAACGTTGCATAAGTCACTTTCGATGAGTCAAAAATTTATAGCCTGAATAATGCACTGAACATTCTAATTTCGCAAGCTTATCTAAATGCAGACAAAATCTAGTCAAACGGAAATTTCATCAGAGATGGCCTCAAAAGTCATTATTCAACAAGTGACATGGCTAGAGGCAGAAAATAAACTCCGCGCAGTGCGTACCCCCGTTTTTATTGAAGAGCAATTTGTGACACCCGAGTTCGAGTGGGATGAGATTGATTATAGCGCCGTGCATCTTTTAGCTCTATTTGCAGATGAGCCTATCGCGTGTTTACGAATCATTCATTATGAAAAAATTGGTCGCATGGCAGTAATTAAGCGCTGGCGTGGCTTGGGCGTGGGTGCAACCTTGTTACTAGAAGCCATTAACATCTGCAAAAAGCATGGCAGTAAGAGTATTTGTTTGTCAGCGCAAACTCATGCCATTAACTTTTATCTAAAAGCTGGATTTGAGCAAACCAGCGAGGAATATACAGATGTAGATATTCCGCATGTAGATATGCGATTAGATTTATAGTGAGGCTTATTAATTAAATTGAAACTAAAGCTAAGCCTTTGGTAAAATAGTGTTTTATTTAACGTTATCAAAGAGAAAATTATGTCAAAAATCGTGTTTAAAGCTGGTGAAGCTACTGTTTATTCAGAAGGTAAAGATGTAACTGCAGCTATGCCTGAAATTTTAATCGGCGCTGTAGATGGCCCTGTAGGTCAAGCATTTGCTAACATGATGGCGCAAAGCAAAGGCCACACTGCAATGTTTGCGGTGCGTGACATTAACCAATTAGTACGTCCAGCTTGCATGATGGTGCCAAAAGTGACGCTTAAAGGCAGCACGGATGTGGGTTTGTTTGGTGGCGTGGTTCAAGCAGGTGTGGCTGATGGTATTTTAGATGCGGTGATTGAAGGCATTATCCCTAAAGACCAAGTGAATGATTTATGTATCGTGGCTTTGCTATGGATTGATCCAGGTTGTATTGAATTAGAAAAAGCGGGTACTTTAGATAAAGCAGACCTATATAAAAACAACTATGAAGCGATTAAATTAGCGCTTAAACGCGCATTGAACGATGAGCCATCAATTGATGAGTTGATTGCAAACCGTAAAACTATCAAACATTGCATGTGGGAAGAAAGCTGGGGCGAGATTTAATTTCTAAATTTTGCTTTGAATAGCCAGTTTTGATTCCATAGCAATAAGCAATGTGTTGTAAAGATTAGCAAATTTTAATTAAAATTTGCTATGATTGAAATATCAGTGTCATAAATCAGGAGTGAATATGTCTGAATATAACGCATGTATGGAAGCATTTGAGCGACTTTGTGAAGATGTAAGCGCAGATAAAAAATCTGCGATTGATCAATCTGATTACTGGTTATTTGAGTTGGGATTTAGATCTGCAATTGAAGAGCTATTGCATATTGCAGATGAAGGCTCACAAACCAAAGAGTTTGGTTCGCCGCGCTTTCAAATGTTGGCAGATAAAATACTGCAAGCAAGATTTCACTAAATAAAAAAGCGGCTTAGGCCGCTTTTTTATTATGTTTTAGTTGTCTTAGATTTTGTTAACCACGCACGCAAGCCACGTATTGCTAAGCCCGCAACCCAGCTACGTCGCAGCCATGTAACCGCACGCATTGGTTTAAGTAAGCCGACTAAGCTAACCAGTCCCATGATAAGTATTGGATGCTTTTTAACATAGCGTACGATGTTTAAGCTTTTATCTGCAAGCGCCAAACTACTTTGTAGCGGCTGTAAGTTTTTTGCCAAGGCTGAACGTTGCTGCGCAGCTTGTGTTACCAGCAGTTGGCGACGTTCAACAATCGAGGCTAGTTTTTTCTTCATTTTCTAAACTGGCTTGTCAGCATCTTCAAGCCGCTTCTGGTCTTTTGCCAACTCAATAATACTTGTTTCAAATAAGTGCGGCATGGCTTTGAGCGCGCGCATTGCGATCACACATAACACGACGCCCGCCGTAATAAAGATGCCTGTTAATGAGCCTAATATCAGTAATCTATGCGTATCCCAAAGTAGCACGATGATAAATATAGACAACAACACCATGCCAAAACAAAGGCAGAACAGTGCGACAAAAGCAGTGACTAATAGTGAAGTCAGTCTAATCCAGCCTTCTTCTAAATCTGTAGAAAGTAATTCTAGACGTGTACGAATTAGCGCCAGCAAAGTTGTGGCAATATTTTTAACCGAGGCTATTAAGCCCTCATCATCAGTTTTGGTCTCTTCAGTCATTTAGCGCATTCGTGTGAAAATACAATTTAAGTAAGCAGTTAGTGTATTCAAGACGTTTAGTTTATCTTAGTCTGACAAGAATTACTTCGCCTTGATTTAAAACAAGGTGACTTTGCTATTTTTGCATGCTCAGTAGAATTTTACGAATAGGCGTTGGAATCGCAGCGCCAATGGCATCCTCAATATTTACCCACATATGAGCAGCTTGGTTTACTTGCGGTTGTTGTTTTACCACTTGCAATATTTGTGGGCAAATATGCAGCTTAAAGTGCGTAAAAACGTGCGTTAAATTGGCTAGGGTAATATCGTTTTCGGCGATTATTCCATATTTATTGAGAATGATGGCTTCTGTGTCTTGGCTATTTTCAGCTTCAGGAAAACTCCATAAGCCACCCCAAATGCCAGTGGAAGGACGCTTCTCTAGCAATATTTCATCACCTCGACGCAATATCAGCATGGTGGTATTTTTTTCTGGAATGGTTTTGCGCGGCTTAGGTGTCGGTAATTCATGTATGCGTTGTGCGTTAAGTGCTTTGCAATTAGTGTTTAATGGGCAATGGCCGCATTTTGGTTTGCTTCTGGTACAAAGTGTTGCACCTAAATCCATGAGGCCTTGTGTGTAAGCTACCATGCCTTGTTCAGGTAGTAATTTCTCAGCGAGCAACCATAATTCTTTTTCAACTTTTGGTGAGCTCGGCCAGCCTTCAACTAAAAAGTGCCTAGCGAGTACGCGCTTTACGTTGCCATCTAAAATGGTTTGTACTTGATTAAAAGCGAATGAAGCAATGGCTGCTGCCGTGGAGCGACCTATGCCAGACAGCATTTGAATCGTTTCAAAGTCCTGCGGGAATTGCCCATGATGTTCATCGATTATTGTCACGGCGGCATTGTGTAAGTTTCGCGCTCTTGAGTAATAGCCTAAGCCACTCCAATGCTGCAATACTTCATCTTGTGTTGCATTTGCCAAGCTGGCGATAGTTGGAAAGCGTTGCATGAACTTGCTGTAATAGCCAATCACTGCGGTAACTTGCGTCTGTTGCAACATAATTTCAGACACCCAAATCGCGTACGGATCCACCGTATTTTGCCAAGGTAAGTCATGACGCCCATGTATTTTTTGCCAAGCGATCAGGCGGTTTGCAAAATCAGACATTAAGTGAAGCCTTAAATGAAACTGGTATATGGATGCAGGTTGTACGATTTACTCTTACAAACTGCATGTTTGATTAAATACTTAACAACTTGAATTCTATTTCAATTCAAAACACTAGAATTTAAGTAGTTTTTTGAGTTTGTCTTTAGCTTGATCTTCTGCAGATTTTGGCGCTTCAGCTGGTTTTGCTGGAGTATCACCCGTTGTAGGAGCAGTTGTGGTTTCAGTTGTTTTTTTCTTGCCGAGTAAGTCACTCAGTGCATCTACTTTATTGCCATCACCAAGTAACTCTTTAACCGCAGTCCCTTTGTCGCCGCCTACTTTATCTAGCAGATTCGATTTTGCTAGTGCCGCGCCAACAGCGGCAAGATCCATCCCATATTTTGGGCTAGAAAATGTGCCAGTAATTTTAAGAGGAATTGCGAAACCTGCCAAAGCGTCTAAATCCGCGCCTTGCTGACCTTTTAGTGATTTAACAATCGTTGGCTTTGCTAAATAATTGATTGTTTCATTGCCAATATCAATATCACCACGACTGTCACCTTTAGCTAATCTTAGAATCGGTGCCTTCATGGCTAAATCTTCATTATGCGCTACGCCATTTTTAATGGTGAACGAGGCAGTGAGTTCACTGAAGTCAGTTTTCTTAGATTTATCAGCATTGGCGTCTTTAGTTTTAAGGATGTTAACCTTGTTTTTAAGCTCACGAACACTACCCGCAATATCCACGCCTTTTAACGCACCATCGGTAAGGCTTAGAGATGAGTTACCTGATAAAGCTTTCTTAAGCGCGCCCACTGTGTTACCAGCCGTCGTTACATCAACATTAACAGCACCCTTGCCTGACAACATATCATTATTAATAGAATCTACTAACAACGGACCAATCGAAACGTTTTTCATATTTTGCTTGAAGGCTATGCTAGGGGTAGAACGTGCATCTACCTTTAGCAAACCACTCATACTACCTTGATACAAATCGGCCGAAAATGGTGAAAGTGTCGCCACGCCCCCTTCTGCTTTTAAACCAAGATTCACATTCTCAGTTTTAACATTTGCCAATTTAAGCCAGCCGATTTTCGCCTCGCCTGAAGCGTTCAACTTTTTTAATGCGGATAAATCGATATGTGCATCGCCCTCACTTTTGGTCGTTGAATTACCTTTGGTGATGTAGCGGTCAGCATCTAGCTTATCTATATTTACGTTAAAGCTATAAATTGGGTCGTTGAATCTTGAGATACCAACGTTAGCATTCACTTGGCTGTCATCAATTTTAGCCGCAACAGGATTCAAGTTAAGTTTCTGACCATCGGCTTTTAAGTCGATACGGATATTTGACGCTCTAGTTTTGCCATATTTAAGGCTACCAATTCGCAAGTTTCCATCAGCATTTAAGGCTTTAAGAGCACTTAAATCAAGAGGCTTACTATCACGGCTAGCCTTAGAATCTGTTTTGCTGGTTGATGCGTATTTATCCACATCTAGCTGATCTATAGCTAAATCAAAGGTATAAAGTGGTTTTGCAAAGTGGCTAATGCCGAAGTTACCTTTAATTTGGCTGTCATCGACTTTAACGTTCAAACCGCTCAAGGTCAGCTTTTCTCCATCAGCTTTTATAGCCACATTCAGCCCTGAAATTTGGAATTTCTCATATTGAATACTACCCACGTTCAGCTTGCCATCTAATAGCAAGTTTTTCATGGCGCTTAAATCTGCAGGTTTTCCGCTACTGGGCGCTTTTGATTCGCTAGATTTTGCTAATAGTTTATTCAGATTTAGCTTATCCGCATTCAAGTTAAATTTGATACTTGGCTTTTTAAAGCTAGTGACCGCAACATCACCATTCAGCTTGGTTTCATCAATATTTAAACTAAACTTGCTATTGGCGAGTTCATTTTTAATATCAGTGTGCGCAGAAAGGTTGAATAGACCTTTCATGCCACCATTGGGCAAGCTAGGGTCTTTAATATCTAGGTTACCAGCCAATTTTGGTAAGTCGAAAATCAGGCTTTCTAGGTTGCCGCTAAACGGAGAAGAGAATTTTCCTGTAACGGTACGTTTGCCTTGCACGGCTGCGATGTCGCCAGTAATGCCGCTGCTTTCTAAAGCTTTTGGCGAGCCTTTAATGTCAGCTAGCTCTAGATTTGCTTTAAAGGTATCACCTGCTTTTTCTTGTATTAAAGTCACGGTAGTTTTTTTGCTAGTGACTTCATCTTTCTGGGCGTTTAGTTTAGGTGCGTTAAGCTCAATGCTCAGTTTTGCATCATTAAACTGACCAGAACCAACCAGTTTTAAGCTATCCACCAAAAATTCACGAGATTCAGGTTTGGCGTCTACATCACCGCTAAGTACTATATCTACATTTTTACCGCCAAGTAAATCACCTTTTATTGCAGCATCTAAACCTTTTGCGACAAAATGTTTTGTCTCAGGGTCTACCAAGAAAGTGCCTTTTATATTGGCATTAGCGGAAATTTCTGGTTGATTTGAATTGATGGTGAAATCAGTTGTGACATCAACTGGCTCAGCCAGTGCAACATGACCAGTTTTGAGATTAAACTTTGAAATGCTGTATTTAGCGCCTGTGCCTTCATCGCTATAACTCACGGCTGAGTTAGTCACATTTACCCCATCAATATCAAACTTAATATCTTGAGACTCTTCTTCCTTGCTCATTAAGTCATCAAAGTTGGTAGTGCCATCTTTATATTTAACGATATTGGCTTGCGCGCCATCGATATAAACAGTATCTACCACTAACTCTTTTTTAAGTAGAGGCAGTAAGGCGAGTGAAACTTTAACTCCATTAACGGAGGCAAATTCTTTACTATTTTTATGTTCAGAAATTGAAATCTTGCCTAAATCTGCGCCAATCTTAGGCCAAAAAGCCAACTTAATGTCGCCGTCTAACTTAAGCGTGCGTTCTTTTTTTTCTTGAACCAAATCAATTACTTTTTGCTTGTAATCATTGGGATTGAAGGTAGCAGAAATAATACCTACGGCAATTAAAACCAGACCGATTAAGCCGCCAACAAAATATAGGCCATATTTAAGAAATTTTTTCATGACGACTCTCGATACAAGGTTTCAAACTGAGTTTACAAAAGTTTAACACTAGCGCTTTGTTAATACTATTTCCAAAAAAAATGATCAATCGCGGCTGCGCCAAATCTCCATGCGATATATAGCACTATGCAATATAAAATAATAGATAGAACAATACAGATCAACGAAAAAATCACCATTAAGCCATCATGCTCAGTTTCTCCGGTGCAGTAAAATAGAATAGCTAAACTTGGGAATAAGTTTTTAAATGGCATGCCTGCTAACGGAATAGCAACGATAACGCCCACCGCGATGAATATAAAGCCGCCCATTTTTTGGCCTAACTTACCTTCGACCAAAAACCTTAAACGTGGTTTGGTAAAGCGATGAAAAAAATGCATGATTTTTAAACAAGTCTTTACTAGAACTTGTCGAGTGCGCAAATTCAACGTCAAATTGCGAAGTTTATTGGGTAGACTTAGAGTTTGCTCGCCCCTAAATAATTGCAGACCGAGCCCCAAAAATGCAGCGCTACCGATAAGGGCGAATACGCCTAATGGAAATGGCTGCAAAAAAGGCAAAACTGTAATTGTTGCGGTTAATGTGTAGGCATCGGCGCCTACTTGATCAATTGCAGTGCCAAAGGCTAGCGGCTCAATAGCAGCCGGAGCGGAAAATAGATTAAGCGTTGCGACTAAATCATCATAACCGCTAACGGTTTGTGTCATTTTAATGCCAGTAATAGGCCAACACTACTGCGCCAAATATAATGCGATACCAAGCAAAGACCTTGAAATCATGGCTCGCGACAAATTTTAATAGAAAGCGAATGGCTATTAAGGCTGATAAAAATGCTGTGACAAAACCCGCGGCAAACATACCTATATCATCAAAAGAAAGAATACTTCTGCTTTTATAAACATCTAATACTGTTGCGGCAAACATGATGGGAATTGCTAGAAAAAATGAGAACTCTGTTGCGGTCTTTCTATTTAAACCAAATATCATGCCACCTAGAATAGTCGCACCCGCCCGAGAAATACCTGGAAATAATGCGAGTGACTGTGCCAGACCAACTTTAAATGCCTGATTAGGCGTTAGATCATCAATACTGACCGTAGGTGTTTTAAAGGTTTGGTTTTCAATGAATAAAATCGCAAAGCCACCAATAAGTAAAGCGATAGCCACTGTAATTGGTGAAAACAAATATTCTTTAATAAAGCTATGAAAAGCCAACCCTAATATGGCAGCAGGCAAAAATGCTAAAAATAGATTTAATACAAATTGTTGCGCTTTACTCTGGGTAGTAATTTGCAAAGCGGTGTCAATCAGTTTGCGTCTATACTCCCAGCAAACAGCTAAAATAGCTGCGAGCTGAATCACAATTTCAAACACTTTACCTTTTTCATCGTTAAAGTTAAGCCAATCGCCCACAATAATTAAATGCCCTGTGCTGCTAATTGGCAAAAATTCGGTAGCGCCTTCGACTACACCAAGGATTAAGGCTTTTAATATGAGTAATAAGTCCATGAGGTATTTTAACAGGTTTGAGTTTTAGAATAGGTCAGTTTTGTCGGGAAGAGGTATTTGATACTTTTATTCAAAATAGAGCGATATATCGCTCTATTGAATTACCAAATTTGCATTCAACGCTTATTTAAGCATTTTCATTACCATGCTGAGTAAGTTACTTGAATCCGCAGGAACTTCACCATTTGGCGTCATTTTATTGATTATGCTAGGCAAATTTTGTGCAATCTTGCTAGTTAACTCTTCTGATGTCATGCCAAATTTTGCGGCCATTTCAGCAATCAGGCTATTGCCTAAAACGCTAGAAATTTGCTCAGCCGTGACGGGCAAATTTTGCCCTTTACCAACCCATGAAGTTGCTAAATCGCCTAAACCAGCTTGTTTGAATTTGTCTAAAATGCCATTTAAGCCACCATATTGATTAAACATTTCCATACCAATTTGCACCATACTGCCTTGACTACCAACCATTGTCTTACCCATTACTGCTGTTGCTAAGTTATCTAATAAACTCATAATTTCCCTAAATATCTTCCAAAACGACCGCTAGATGCATACCTTAGAAACGTTCGCCATTTCGTAAGTAACGCCATTGACCGACGGGTAATTTCCCTAAATTAACACTTCCGATACGCACGCGTTTTAAGCCAACAACATGCAAGCCTACCATTTCGCACATACGGCGAATTTGACGTTTTTTACCTTCGCGCAGTACAAAGCGCAATTGATCTTCATTCTGCCAACTCACTTTTGCTGGTTTGAGTTTTTCACCATCTAAACTCAAACCGTGATTCAAGCGTTTTAAACCGTCATCATCTAAAGTACCTTCTACGCGCACCAAATATTCTTTTTCTACCGTTGAGTCTTCACCAATCAAATGGCGTGCTATGCGGCCATCCTGAGTGAGTACTAACATTCCTGTAGAATCAATATCTAAGCGGCCTGCAGGTGCAAGGCCATTTAAATATCTACGCTGAAATTCACGTTCGTGAAGCTGATTTAGCTCAGGGTCATCTAACCACTCGTTGTCTGGATGCACTAACACAATGGCCGGTTGGTAACCGTCTTCTGCTTGTCCGCTCACGTAGCCTACCGGTTTATGCAGAATAATCGTCACCGTTTCGGCTTGCACTTCATGCGCGTAACTACTAATCACAATTTCAGCGTCTGGGTTAATGCGAGTGCCTAGCGTATCAATAATCACGCCATCCACCATCACCCAGCTATTCATAATCCACTCATCCGCTTCACGGCGTGAGCAAATTCCGCGCTCTGCCATCACTTTAGAAAGGCGCGGTAACTCAGTGCTAATTGCAGTAGATTTGTAGGCTGCTTTTGCAGCAGCGCCATACTGTGGCGTATTAACTGCATCATAACCATCGCGCACTTTGCCGCCACGACGTGGCGCTTGACGATACTGAGGCTCGTTCTTATCAGGACGTGGCGTAATGCGTGTATCAACCCCTTGCGGCCGTGCTTGGCGAGGTTGTTGCTCTCTTTCCTCGGCAGATCTATCTGGATAAACTGGACGTGTATTTTGTCTATCATCCGAATGTGAGTTCTCACGCGGCTTACCATCAAAGCGATGGTTACGCTGTCCAGCACTGGCTGGTGCTGAATTTGAACGCTCTTGTCTTTCGGTGTTTCTTTCAGCTGGTTGTTCGTCTCTAACAGGCGCATTCACTTTAGGCGGCGCTACGCTACGGTCGCGCACACCAGCATTGGTACGACGCACAGGCGGCTTACTGGCCTTTACTTGCGTGTCATCAGATTTTTTATTGAGTTTAATCGTGGTCAAAATAGTCTATTCATTTAATTTGTAAGGCTATTTTACCAAAATATAGCTTATCACTTCTATTTATTTAATCAGCCAATGGAGCCAATTTATGAGGCAATATTTGGAAAATATTTCACGCCTAATTGTTTTAATGTAACTCATGCAAATGGTTGATAACATTATCTTTGCCTAATTGCTGCAACAACCCAGCTAAGGTCAATTTTCTAAGCACATTGGGACGTGCTTCACTGAGTACCAACCTTGTTTTATGGTGTTTGCAAGTGTCGAGTAAGTCCCAAAGTGCTTGGGTACCTGTTGCATCAATAAAAGGCACTTGCCCAAGGCGCAATACCAAGATGTTGGCGTGTCCATGCACATCTTCCAGTGCACTTTCTAAATGCTGAGCAGCCCCGAAAAAGAAAGGCCCTTCCATATTAAATATGACAGTTTTGGGCGGAAATTTGAAGTCTGCATTCTCTGGCATTACCTTTAAATCTTCTACTGCATGTTGTTCAATCACAAAGGTTTCTGACATGCGCTTCATGAAGAGCAAACATGCCAGTAGTACGCCAATATTGACTGCGATGACCAAGTCACCAAACACCGTTAGCAAGAATGAAATAAGCAATACCGCCACATCAGGCTTTGGTGCGGTTCGCACCATATGAGAAAAGCGATGTAGCTCGCTCATATTGTAAGCAACAACAAAGAGAATCGCGGATAAAGAGCATAACGGGATATGTGAAGCTAATGGGGCCAGCACTAATACAATCACCACAAGTGTTAAAGCGTGAACGATACCTGCTAGCGGGCTAGTGCCGCCATTGCGAATATTAGTCGCTGTTCGAGCAATCGCCCCGGTTGAAGCAAAGCCGCCAAATAAGGGTGAAAAAATGTTTGCAATGCCTTGACCAATTAACTCCTGATTCGAATTATGTTTGGTGCCAGTCATACCATCGGCTACCACTGCAGATAGCAACGATTCAATTGAGCCTAAAAGTGCAATGGTGAAAGCTGGGCCAATTAACTTTAGCACCTCTGAAAATGTGACTGATGGCAATTGGAAATGCGGTAAACTTTGAGGAATCCCACCGAAAGCGCTGCCAATGGTCGCCACATTTTCAAAATTAAAATACCATTGAGCCGCCGTTGCTACCACCATGGCAACCAAAGGTGACGGAACGCGTTTTAAGATTCGAGGTGAGGTAAGTAGCACCGCCAGTGTTAACAAGCCAAGCAAGGTTGGTTCCAGTTGAAATCCCGGAAACGCTTGGATTAGATTCCAGAATTTTTCATGAAAATGTTCAGCGCCCATTGCTGGCGACAAGCCAAAAAAATCTTTCCACTGACCAACCCAAATGATTACGCCAATACCGCTGGTAAAGCCAACAATAACGGGAGATGGAATGAATTTTATAACTCCGCCAAGACGCGTTAAACCCATCAACATTAACATGACGCCTGCCATTAATGTGGCAACTTGCAAGCCTTCAATACCGTACTTAGCAGTAATGCCGGCAAGAATAACGATAAAAGCCCCAGTAGGCCCTGCTATCTGCAAGCGACTACCGCCAAATAGGGAGGTTAAGCCGCCCGCCACTATCGCAGTATAAATACCTTGTTCAGGCTTTGCGCCAGATGCAATTGCAAACGCCATTGCCAAAGGCAAAGCTACAATCCCAACGATTGCCCCTGCAAGCACATTATTTAACCAATGTTTTTTTGAGAGTAGCCCCGCACGTTTAGCTTCGAGAATCGCAATCATTGTTTACGCTTATAGATTAGCCATGATGCTAATTATATTAACATGCCGCCCCATATTAGCCACTTAACGATAGCTAAGTAAGCCATAAGACTTTCCAAAATTTGCTGATAAATCAACGTTGATATTAAATTTTCAACATAAGATCTTAAGATAAGTTTCTAATATGTCAATTAAATCAATATATTAAATTATTTTATTTCCATTAAAAATATGGGCATGGTCTTTGCATTGTGATTATTACGCTAGAATTTTTAAAGGCATTAAAAATGCTCAATAATCTTAATGAGGTGCAGAAAAATGATTCTCGATAAAGTGGCTGCTAAGAAAAGTGAGGCGCAGGATGCAGGCAAAAATCGTAGTAGAGCGTTAAGTTTGTTAATAGAAGAGATGTCCGTGTTGTATCCAGCACTTTACTTTGATATTGCAGTGATGGTTTCTCAAGAAACTAAAGGGTTTAAGTAAAACGTTTGCTTATAGATTTGCTAGCTATAAACTTAATTTTCTACCTTACCAAACCATACACTTTTCAATTTAGCTAGTTTATACAACAAGCCAGTATTTTCATTTGAAAGCGCATCTAAAAATAGCGATAGTCTGCGCGATTTAACTACGGTGTAAAACGTGAGTATGCCAACCGGGATAAAAATACCAATAAAGTAGCTGAATTTTTCTAGGCTACTTGCTTGGCTAAAGTCGAAAATGTTCATGCCTAGCAGGCCGCTGGTCATGGTGCCGATTAAGCCTAAAATGGTGACCACTGTCAGCCTTACTACCGTGTCTGCTTGGCGCTTAATCTCTTCCCCTTCTAAATATTCAGCCATATCCATAATGCGGCTGCGCGTTTTTTTAAAAAGATCTACCGTGTCTAATTGCTTATGCATCATGCTAAATACATCTTTTGCCACGGCTTGGTCTGATACGCTTTCAAACCAGTAGCGATGCGTAAAGCGTAAAAATACGCCCATGACATTGCGTATACTTTGTCTAAAGGCTTTGATGGAATTTTCATCCTCAATATTGAGGCGGCTAATAGCTTGCACCATGCGGTCTGACAGCATTAAGAGCGCGGCTTTTTGAAAATGGGCAATTAAAAATAATAAGAAATATTGGTTTTGATAATTGCGCTTAATACCAGTTTTGTCATTGGTGTATACGCGGTGGTGTTGGCTACCAACGACAATAAAATTTTGACCTGTGCACATAATGCGCGTGCTGCTCCAAGGGTCAAATTTGTTGCTGTCCCAATAGCGGTCATAACAATGTTTTTGTTCAAAATTACTTAAAAACTCTTCGGTAAACGGCAGAGTGTCAGAATCCCAAGGCTGGGTCACCAAACCTAAACGTATCATATCTCCACGAGTGAGCGTGCTAATGTCCTCAAAGGCTAGATAGGCCATTAAAGGCATGCGCTGGTATTCAATCTCACGATAGCGAATTTGGCCTTCTTGACTGGAGTAATGCTGCACCAAGGGATCCATTAAAAATTCCCAATGCAATGAAACGCAAGGCACATGGTTGTCTTTTACAAAAGCTAAATAACGAGTTTTGTCTTGGTAGTCTGAGCGCGAAAGCACATTGCCTTGCTTATCTAACCATTCAATGCTTTTTGCGCAATGGCCTGCATCGCCATTTTCTTCCCAATAGTTTGGGTAAGTTCGCCCCAAGCGGTAAAGAATATCCATCGCATGGTTAAGCTTAATGTTTTGCCCCGTGACTTCGAGCGCTAAAAAAGCCACGTCGATATCAAAAAAGAAATACAGCTCAATGTGTGCAACTTTTAATACGATAGGCGCGTTTTCATGTTTTAGTGTAATGCGCACTTGACTGACATCGGAGCGCGAAAATATATGCAAAGGCGATTCACCATAACCGCCAGACTCACGCCCATGCTTACCTTCGCCATACAGAAAACGCTGTGCAAACGGCATAAAAGTGACAAATTCTTGATAACGCACTTCACTTAAAGATTGTTTAGCTAATGAAAATTCATCCTGAATTTCTTGCCAAGCGCAATTTTCAGCTTTGAGAATATCCCAAGGGCGTTGGATTTTTTGGCTATTTGACTCTGAAATTAACTGCACAGGCCAAAGCAGGGTTTGCCTAAAGTCGGCAACGATACTGGATTCAATATTGTTCACAACTCAGCCAGATAGGTAAATGTAAAGTGCTAGCTTAATGCGGCTGGCGTGAAATCAAATACCTAATAAAAGTAGTTAAACGTAGCTAAACTATTAATTCGAATGGTTGCTATTAATCAATGCGAGCTTAGCAATAAGATAACTTGGAGGTTAATGTTTAAGTGCAAGTTCATTGATTTACAGGATAAATAAAGGGCGTAATGTCCGCTTTTATTACCAGATACAATTTTTTATATGCCAACAGTTCTTACTACTGCGAATGATGAAGATGCCGCATGGCATTATCTAATTCAAGCTCGCAAATTTTACACGCAGAACCAAATTGCAGACAATTTGCAAATGAATGTTCGGACGGTGCGTCGTTGGGAGTTGCGCCAAGTACCTATTAAACCTTATGCCGTAAAAGCCTTGCAGGCTTTACTGCCGTTTGAATCAAGTCCAGAAAAAGTTGGTAGTTTCACATTTATCGACCTCTTTGCAGGTATCGGCGGCATCCGCACAGCATTTGAAGGCATAGGTGGGCAATGCGTATTTACGAGTGAGTGGGATAGCTATGCACAGAAAACTTATGTGCAAAACTTTAATGGGCATCACACCATGGCTGGTGACATTACCCAAGTAGATGCAAATGACATACCTGACCACGATGTTTTATTGGCGGGCTTTCCATGTCAGCCATTTTCAATCGCAGGTGTTAGCAAAAAAAACTCGCTAGGCAAAGAACATGGCTTTAAAGATGCAACGCAAGGCACATTATTTTTTGATGTAGCGAGAATTATTGATGCAAAGAAACCGCGCGCCTTTTTGTTAGAGAATGTCAAAAATTTAGTCTCTCATGATAAAGGTCGCACATTTGATGTGATTAAGCGCACGCTTACCGAAGAGCTAGGTTACTTTATCCATACTCGCGTAATAGATGGCGCACACTTTACTCCACAACACCGTGAGCGTATTTTAATTGTTGGTTTTAAAGAGCCTACAGCATTTGATTTTGATGCACTACAGATACCACAAAAAGGCACGCACAAGCTCAAAGATATTTTGCATAAAACAGATGGTTCTGAGCCAGTGCTACCATGGGATGAGGGTCGTTTTTTTGACCATAACGCGAATCAACAGCACGCCAAATACACGCTAACAGATAACCTTTGGCGTTATTTACAAAATTATGCAGAAAAACACCGGCTAAAAGGCAATGGCTTTGGGTTTGGCTTGGTAACGGGAGAGAGTGTAACGCGGACATTGTCAGCTCGTTACCACAAAGATGGCTCAGAAATATTAGTGTTTCAAGGTGAAGGTATGAACCCACGCCGTTTAACGCCACGTGAATGTGCAAGGCTAATGGGCTTTGCCGATACTTTTAGAATACCAGTTTCAGATACAAGGGCTTATCAGCAACTGGCTGAAGCCGCTATGGTTCCAATGATAGAAGTTACTGCTAAACTAATGGCTTCATTCATTATTAAGGATGAGGTATCTATCGCACAAGTAGCGGTAGAAATTCCTGTAAACATGACAAACTCTAAGCTCTGGTCAAAAGAGCAAGTAAAACTCGCATTTCATCTTTATTGCCAAATTCCATTTGGAAAAATTGACAGCCGAAATAAAGAAGTCATTTCGTTAGCCAATGTAATTGGCCGCACACCAAGTGCTGTAGCGATGAAAATGCTCAATATTTCCAGCCTTGACCCAGCAATAACAAGCACTGGCAGAGTCGGTTTGGGTAATGCCTCTGCACTTGACCGTGAAGTATGGGCGGAGTTTCATGAGGATTGGGAGCGATTGGCTGTTGAGTCCCAACTGCTGCGGAAGCAGCTAGACAAAGAAGTAACCCCAGAATTGGAATCTGATAACGATTTGCTAATACCAGAAGATTTTACTGGCGAAACTCGCTTAGTGATTACTACTCAACGTATTAAGCAAAACTTTTTTCGCCGTGCAGTATTGAGTAGTTACAAAGGACGCTGTTGCATGTCAGGCCTATCAGAACCTAAATTACTTATCGCCAGCCATATCGTGCCGTGGAGTAAAGACAAAACAAACCGCTTAAATCCTAGCAATGGATTGTGTCTTTCAGCAATTCACGATAGAGCTTTTGATAAAGGATTTATTACGTTAGATGATGATTTCAAAATTATTATTTCTAGTCAGCTAATAAAAAGTGAAGATACATTCGTACAGAATGTTTTAATGCCGCTCTCGGGTAGGAAAATTGATTTTCCAGAACGCTTTATGCCTAGCCTAGCTTTTATAAGCCAACATAGAGCCAGCATTTTTTTAGATAATTTGTAGTGTCACTCTCTATGAATGAAGCATTGCAGTTTCACGAAGATACTTTTTACGAGTATTTTTTGCCATATAGGCATCCAAATGCAAATGATGACATTTGGGGAGGAATTGGCTTAGAAACATACGGAGAGGATTTTAAGCTGGTCAAAAGCTTAGATTGGAATTGTGTTTGGACAGTAATTGATGGCTCAAATAACCCGCATCAATGGATTACACCCGGAATTCGCCAATTCAACCATGTTTGTTATTTGATTACAAAAGTCCCACATAATGACTTGCCCGCGGAATTTATGATTCCCAACCGCTTTCGCTCTCTCACCCCGCTAGGTTTGAAGCGACAGTTAAATAAACTAAATAAAGCAATGATATGTTTGAACTCAAATCAAATTGATGTGTGATAACGTGGGGGTTTGAAGAAGTATTAACAAAGTGCAACAAAAAAGATACACAAGCGGACTATGTGCCTTATATAAGTAATAAAGTAACGCCGCCTTGCTACCAATACTTAAGCCCTGCATTACTTGGCGAAGGTACGAACTTTAATCTTTATTCATCTGCATTAAGTCGTGGCTTAGTCGTGTTTGACCCAGGCACAAAATTGATGAACGCCAGTACTGAAAAACCATCTTGCAAACCTCGCAGTCAATTTAGAATAAGCATTCCAAATTTAAAACACCTTTATCATCAGTTTGAAGATGTAAGCTATTAATTTAGAAAAATCTATACGAGCGATTCGACAAGCTAAAAACATTAAATTTTTTGTGTAGATGAACTTCTTATCGCTTCAAAAATATCTTGCCCTATACTTGAAGGGAGAATCGCAAACAGAGGCTTGTTACCTGGTTTTAAATATGGGTTTGATTTACCTCGGTATTCTAAGGCTCCTGATACAAATATATATGCAGGTTTACCAATCAAGCCCCTACTAAATGTCCAACATCTTCCTGTAACCATATTGCCTAGAGAATCCACCATGCCGCTATTTAGGCCTTGATTTAGAATTAATTCAACGCGCTCAATAGCACCTTCTCTAAAATCTTGATGTATCGACAAGTCGTTCATAATTAACTCGAACTCTAATTTAGACCAATCTAAAGGGTGAGTTTTGAGTATTTTAATTTTCTCACTCAAAATTTTAGTAGTGCCACGCGCAGGCAAACCTAGTTTTTTGGCTTCTTTCAAAATGGTTTTTCTATCCATCAAACTTTGCCTTTTAGATTATGTTGAATATCAAATATTGCAGTTAAATCACTTTATTAGCCACGGACTATAAGTCACATACATAATAAAAAAGCCAGCAAGCGCTGGCTTTTTAAAATTGCATTTAATCTCGCCTTAAGTTCTCCAAGGGTGTTTCGGCATGTCGCATTGGCCGCATTTTGTTGCACCTGCTACGGCTACAATATGGTCATTTTCAACCGTGTCGCCGCTCACTCCAACTGCGCCAATTAGGTTGCCTTCTTTATCTACAATGGGTACGCCACCGGGGAATGTAATTAGGCCATCGTTCGAGTGTTCAATGCCATAAAGCGGGGAGCCGGGTAAGGACAATTTGCCAATTTCGCCAGAGGGCATGGCAAAGTAACAGGCAGTTTTAGCTTTTTTAATGGCAATGTCGCTACTGCCAACCCATGCGTCATCCATGCGTGCAAAGGCCTTAATGTTGCCGCCAGAATCTAGTACGGCAATACACATTTTTACCCCTAGTTCTTTAGATTTTGTGACAGCGCTTTCAATAATATGTTGTGCTTCTTCAAAAGATACGTGCATTAGGTTCTCCCTTAAGAGTGATGTGGAACGTTTGATAATTAGATAATGGCTCTAAGCCCTTGAGGTAATCACAAATGTGAATAACTTGATTGAAAAACAATTTGTGATGATATCCATGATTGCTGGGATTGAATGTGCTCTAGCTAACACATAAACTTAAACTTTAAATATTTAGCAAAAGAAAAAGCCAGCAAAAGCTGGCTTTTAATCTTAACTTGCTAATCTAAGGAGTGAGATTTATTTAAACTTTTTGGTAAACCTCAGAACCTTTTTTCACAAACTCAATGGCTTTTTCTTGCATGCCTTTGGCTAGGGCTTCTTCACCGCTAACGCCTAGCTTGTCTGCGTAATCGCGCACATCTTGGCTGATTTTCATTGAGCAGAAGTGTGGGCCACACATTGAGCAGAAATGCGCTTGTTTTGCGCCTTCTTGTGGCAATGTTTCGTCATGGAATTCTTTGGCTTTTTCTGGATCGAGACCTAGGTTAAATTGGTCATCCCAACGGAATTCGAAACGTGCTTTTGAAAGCGCATTGTCACGAATTTGCGCGCCTGGGTGACCTTTTGCTAAGTCTGCCGCGTGAGCTGCGATTTTGTAGGTGATGATACCAACACGCACGTCTTCTTTATCTGGCAAGCCTAAGTGCTCTTTAGGCGTTACGTAGCAAAGCATTGCACAGCCGTACCAGCCAATCATGGCGGCGCCGATACCAGAGGTAATGTGGTCATAACCCGGTGCGATGTCCGTTGTTAATGGGCCTAATGTGTAGAAAGGAGCTTCTCCGCAATGCTCTAATTGAAGCTCCATATTTTCTTTAATGAGGTGCATTGGCACATGGCCTGGGCCTTCAATCATACATTGCACGTCGTGCTTCCAAGCGATTTGCGTTAACTCGCCTAGTGTTTTCAATTCAGCAAATTGTGCTTCATCGTTGGCGTCGTAAATTGAGCCTGGGCGTAAGCCATCACCTAAACTAAAGGCAACGTCGTATTGCTTCATGATTTGGCAAATATCTTCAAAATGCTCGTACAAGAATGATTCTTTATGATGCGCCAAACACCATTTAGCCATAATTGAACCGCCGCGTGACACGATACCTGTCATACGTTTTGCCGTCATTGGAATATAAGCCAAGCGCACACCAGCATGAATCGTGAAGTAATCCACGCCCTGCTCTGCTTGCTCAATTAATGTATCGCGGAAGATTTCCCAAGTGAGATCTTCAGCTTTGCCGTTTACTTTTTCAAGTGCTTGGTAGATAGGCACAGTGCCGATTGGCACTGGTGAGTTGCGGATAATCCATTCGCGGGTTTCGTGAATGTTTTTACCTGTAGATAAATCCATCACGGTATCGCCACCCCAACGTGTGCCCCACACCATTTTTTCAACTTCTTCGCTGATTGAAGAACCTAGCGCAGAGTTACCAATGTTAGCGTTGATTTTCACCAAGAAATTACGGCCGATAATCATAGGCTCGATTTCTGGATGGTTAATGTTCACAGGGATAATTGCACGGCCTAACGCTACTTCGCTACGCACAAATTCTGCAGTGATGACTTTAGGAATGCTCGCGCCAAAATCTTGACCTGCATGCTGCTTAAGTAACATCTCACTCATGCCTTCGCGGCGTTGATTTTCGCGAATTGCAATGTATTCCATTTCAGGCGTGATAATGCCTTTACGTGCGTAATGCATTTGGCTAACGTTTGCGCCTGCTTTTGCGCGTAATGGTTTGCGATGCAAGTTAAAGCGCATTTCGGCTAATTCAGGGTCAACTAGACGTTGATGACCAAACTCTGAGCTTGGACCATCTAATTGCTCAACATCGCCACGTTCCATAATCCATGGTGCGCGCATTGCAGGCAAACCGTTACGAATGTCGATGTCCACATTTGGGTCTGTGTATGGGCCAGATGTGTCGTAAACAACCACTGGTGGGTTTTTTTCAGCGCCAAATTGTGAAGGTGTATCGCTTAATGAAATTTCACGAAATGGTACTTGAATGTCAGGGCGTGAGCCTTGTACATAAACTTTACGTGAGTTAGCGAAGGGTAATTTGGTTGCGGGATCAATTTCCGCGGTTTCACTCACAAATTTAGAGAGGTTTTTCTGTAGATTTTTATCGGTGGCGTTCATTGTGCTTTCCTATAGAGTGGTTCAACATAGAAAAGCATCGTATGTATACACCACGATATAGTAGCGACACATTGCATGCTTTCCTACGGCGGCATAACCCGCGTCAGGTTCAAAGGGTGTTTCTCACTATGCTTTAAATTAATCTAAAACAATTAATCTCAAATATAGACCCCTAGCAATGAACGAAAATTACGCTAATTCTTTAGTAATTGCAAGTCATAATATTTGAACCGCAGCTAAAAATAGTAATTTAAGTACTTATTTCTTAATAACTTTATAGTAATAATGCTGGAAACAAAAAATGGCATTAAATCCTCAGTTTTGAGCATTATTATTAGTTATAATAGATTAATAATTACATCAAATATAAAAGCTCGGGGGTTGTATGGCTTTAATTCTGTATCTTCTGTATTACTTAGTGGCAATTGTGACGCTATTTTTTCATTTTACTGGTCAACTTGAGCGCTGGGGCATGGAGTGGCTCATATTGGTATTGGCTGTGACGGTATTTCCAGTTGTTATATATTTATAATAAAAGTGAACTCCCGAAAACTCAAACTAACAGAAAATGTGAGCCTAAATTTTTTGACTTAGCTCAATTGACTTAGCTCAATTGTCTTTGCTTGATAACTATTAAATGTAAGCTTAACTTAGTTTATTAAACATAGTCACATAAAGGTAATGCTGAATAAGCAGCCAATCCAACTTTTCTTTAACACTTTAATTCCATCCATTCCACAATTGAATAACATCAACTTTCAGCGCATATTGCCGCGGTCATTTTGGTTTTCTCATCTAGTATTACCTGTCATTGCGGGATTATTACTAGCCTTTATATATCCAAACACAAATTTAGATGCTTGGTTAATTCAGCCTTTTTATGACGCACATGCGTTGGCATTTCCATTAAAGAGTGACAGATTCCTAGACGATGTGATGCACAAAGGCCTAAGAAATTTAATGATCGTGGTGAGCTTAATGATGCTCGGTTTTTGGATTTTCGGTTTGAAAATATGGCATTTTGTATTTAAGAGCCAGAATGGTAGCCATTGGTCTAAGGTTTACCATCGCCAGTTTTTGTGGTTATTTGTAGCTATGGTGATTTCCACCAGTGCTATTTCCGTTCTAAAGCGTCTAAGTATGCATAGCTGCCCTTGGGATTTATCGGTCTATGGCGGCACTCAACCTTGGATACCACTGTTTGGGCATTTCCCGGCGGGCGGAAAAGTGGGACATTGTTTTCCTGGTGGGCATGCCAGTGGAGGGTTTGCTTTGATAGCACTCTATTTTGGGTTTAGAGACTCGCTACCTAAGTTAGCAAATGCAGGACTGTTATTAGGACTGCTATTCGGTTTTGCCATGGGCTGGGGGCAAATGATGCGCGGTGCGCATTTTATGTCACACAATTTATGGACGGCTTGGATAGTATGGATGGTATTGCTTGTGCAATATCTTATCTGGCCGCCGAAGGCATCTACAACTGAGATATAAGTTTTTGTTGTCAGTTTGTCGTAAGTTTCTAATGTTATTATTCAAACACTTATTCATTAGCAAAAAAATAAATTCAGAAGAATTAAATGATTTCATTTCCAAACATTTCCCAGAAATTAACCTCATCATTTAACCAAATTTCCAGCCAAACACGCGGTATTTTTCTTGTCGTAGCTTATATCATGCTAACTGGTAATTTAGCGCTATTTGGCAGAATTGTAGAAAACTATCCGTTCACGTTAAGCAATCTGCCATTTATATTGTCGCTGAGTTTATTTTTCACAATAGTCACCGCGCTTTTCTTTTTACTGATTTGCCACGGCAAAGCAACACGATGGATTTTGGCTATTTACCTGCTTATAGTTTCTCAGACCGCTTATTACATGGATACGTTTGGGGTGGTGGTCGATGTCAGCATGCTAGACAATATTATGCAAACCAATGTGCAGGAGTTTGCTGGCTTATTGACGGTAAGTCTTGTTGTTAGAACAGTATTGCTGGGTATTATTCCAGCATGGTTAGTGATTAAGTATTTTCCAAAATCCGTGAGAGGTTTTGCTGAGATTCTGCCTAGATTGCGCATATTAGGCATATTACTGCTATTGCTTATAGTGGTTATGGCACCGTTTTCAGGCGGTTATGCGTCTTTTATCAGGCAGCATAAAGCAACACGTTTTTATGCAAATCCAATCTACTCCACTTTTTCGATTGTTAAATATGTGAATCAACAAATAAACATTGCTAAAGTGGTGCCCCTAAAACACATTGCGCAAGATGCCGAGATTGTAAGCTCTGATGGGAAACCAGAATTAATGGTTATGGTGGTAGGCGAAACAGCTCGTGCGGACAGATTCTCTCTCAATGGATATCATAAACCGACCAACCCATTGCTAACTAAGCAAGGCGTGGTGAGTTTAACTAATGTGAGCTCTTGTGGCACATCTACTGGCGTGTCTGTGCCTTGTATGTTCTCTTCGCTAGGTAGAAAAGCCTACGATAAAGAAACTGCATTGAATCAACAAGATGCTTTAGATGTGTTAGCGGATCATGGTGTAGAAATTTTATGGCGCGATAATAATTCGGATTCTAAAGGCGTTGCAACACGCATGAAATCTGAGGATTTTAGAACGTCAAAATTGAACCCTGTATGTGACGTTGAATGTCGAGATATTGGTATGCTGTCTGGCTTAGAGCAGTATGTTGAAGCGCGAAAAGATAAAGATATTTTAATCGTGTTTCATCAAATGGGTAATCATGGGCCTGAATATTACAAAAGGTATCCAAAAGAGTTTGAGAAATTTAAACCTGTATGTACCACGGGTGAATTGAAAGATTGCACAAAGGAGGAAATCGATAATAGTTACGATAATGCCATTTTGTATACCGATTATTTTTTGTCTAATGTGATTGATTTTCTTAAGAAATATGAGGATGAGCGCGCTACTGCAATGCTGTATGTGAGCGATCATGGCGAGTCGCTAGGCGAGCATGGCATTTATTTGCATTCAGCACCTTATATGGTGGCGCCAGTAGAGCAAACGCACGTGCCCGCGATTGTTTGGATGGGTAAGAATTTTGATTATAAAAAAGAGCAACTTTTGCCACATAAAGATGATTCTTTCAGCCACGACGATGTTTTCTGTTCTGTATTGGTGTCGTTTGAGTTATACGAAAAAATATGCACAGCCAAAATAGGCATGTTAATGCAAAATCCAACGTTAACGAATAATGTCCCTAAGTAAGATATAAGCCTAAATTGCGCATAGCTTTACCACTCGGGCAGTAATCAATGTTAAAGCTTTTTTAATCAACAGTTTGTACAGCACATGCATGCGATATAATATTGGAAATTGATAGGAAAATATTTGCCATGACACAAACACAACCAATTACTAAACCAATTACTAAAAATGACTCAATAGACTTAGCTCGTTTCAACATGATAGAGCAGCAAATTCGCACATGGGAAGTGCTAGACCCAGTGGTACTGGATTTGCTAGGCGAAGTGCATCGTGAAGACTTTATTGAAGCTTCGCAATTAGGCTTAGCTTTTGCCGATGTTGAGTTGCCAATTGGCTATGGTCAGACCATGCTTTCGCCTAAAATTGAAGGGCGTATTTTACAAGCGCTTAACATTAAAAAAACCGATAAAGTATTGCTGGTTGGCACAGGTAGCGGTTATTTAACTGCGTTGATTGCCAAACTTGCGAAACATGTGGATTCAATAGAAATTATTCCAGAGCTATCAAAACAAGCAGAAGTTCGTTTGCAAAAGCAAAATATCCATAATGTCACTTTGTATGTGCTTGATGCTTTCCGTGCTTACACAACAGATGAAACTTACGATGTCATAGTATTTGCAGGTTCTTTGCAATTACATCCAACTACGGCAGAACAAATGTTGAATATTGGTGGTCGTATGTTCGCTGTGGTTGGCGAAATGCCTATTATGCAAGCCACACTTACGCAGCGTTTGAATGAAGGTAGCTGCCGTAAAGAAACGCTTTTTGAAACATGCTTGCCTCCACTTAAAAATGCACCGCAATCTGTTAAATTTGAGTTTTAAAGAGAATATTGAATGGACAAGTTAGTTCGGTCATACCATGTTAAGCGGTTACATCGTGCAATTTTTCTAGCTTGTATCACTTTATCAATTTCGCAATCTGCATTTGCCGCTCAGCCTGTTGGTATAGCGCAACCAGAAAGTATAAGTCCTGTTAATGCACGCGATAACACAATCTCTTTGCTCGATTTATATCATCAAGCCGTTTTGCATGACCCTACTCTAGCCTCAGCTTTAAGTGCCAACCAAGCCGCACAAGAAATTATTGAGCAAGGTAAAGCGCTGTATCGCCCTACGGTTAACTTTAATGCAGAGGCAAATGCCGTCCATACGGATATTCGTTATTTAAACTCTAATTCTCCGCCTGGGAAGTCTAATTTTGAAACTTATAGAGCGGCAATTGACGCCAGCCAACCAATCTATCGCAAGCAAAATCTTGTGCAAATGGAGCAAACTTACACTCAAGTAAGCCAAGCGAATAAGCAACTGCATTTGAGTCAACAAGATCTTATTTTGCGCACAACTCAAAGATATTTTGACGTGTTAATCGCGCAAGACAAAATTGATTTGATAGGTGCACAAAAAACTGCAATCTTGAGCCAGCTAGAGCAAGCTAACGCTAATTTTGAGGTGGGTACGGCTACGATTACTGATGTGAACGAAGCGCAAGCCCGGTACGACTTAATCGTGGCGCAAGAAATTGCTGCGGTGAATGAATATCAAATTGCGCAACGCAATGTGCAGGCTATTACAGGCATTAGGCCACCGAAACTAGCCACTGTAAGAGCTGATATTCAGCCCAATGTTCTGGTACAGGGAATTGATAAATGGTTGGAAGTTGCCGAACAAAATAATCTCAATATACAAATTCAGCAAGATACACTTAAATTTTTAGATCAAGAAATCGATCGTACAGAAGCAGCACATTTACCAACTCTAGATGCCGTAGCCAGCGTCTCCGAGTCCTATGCCACAGGTAGCGCTTCAGTCTTTGGCGCAGGTAATGACCTTAAAACAGGGGTGATAGGTTTGCAATTGCAAATCCCCTTATATCTAGGTGGATCTATCAGTTCAAGAGTTCGTCAGGCAGTGCTAAATAAGCAAAAAGCCCAAGATGATGTAGAAATCGCCCGCAGGCAAGCTGCACTTGATACACAAAGTGCTTACCTAAATTTAAGTACTACCATTGCGCAAATTAAGGCGCTAGAGCAAGCATTAATCAGTAGCCAAAGCCAAGTCGATTCCACAAAGTTGGGTTACGAAGTCGGTGTACGCACAAGCGTGGATGTATTGAACGCTGAACAGCAACTATTCAGTGCGAAACGAGATTTGTTACAAGCCCGCTATAACTATTTGGTGAATATTATTCGTTTAAAAGCGTCTTCTGGCGTGTTAGCTGAGGCGGATTTGCTAGATATTAATCAACAATTAGTGCTTACTCATTAGCTCAAACATGCTGAGTAGCAACAATGCGCACTCTTTATAGAAATCTCTCACTCAACAATTCATTTAGCTAAAAATTATGATAAAAATTCCTTTGAAAGTAAGTGCAGGTTTGAGTCAGTTGGTTATTGTGGATACGCAAACGCGGCTCATTACTGCTATGCCTCAAGATGAGTTGCAGTCTATAGTTAAAAATATAGGCATATTGGCGCAAGCCGCAAAGCTTTTAGCTGTCTCAGCTATCATCACAGAACAATATCCTCAAGGCTTAGGACATACCTTGCCTGAATTAACGGCGTTGCTACCAAACGTGAAACCAGTAGAAAAGCTTACTTTCTCATGCATGGCAGAACCTATTTTTAGCCGTCAACTCACGCGAGATCACTCACAAATTGTGCTGACTGGCATGGAAGCACATATTTGTATATTGCAAACTGCTCTAGACTTGCTAAGTGCAGGCAAACAAGTATTTGTTGCGGAAGACGCAGTTATTTCACGCAATCCAGCCAATAAAGCCAATGCGCTAGCAAGAATGCGCGAAGCTGGTTGCATTATTAGCAATACCGAATCTATCGTGTTTGAGTGGTTAGGTATTGCGAAAGGTGACGCATTTAAAGCTATTAGCAAACTTATTCGTTAAAAGCTGCCGATGAATAAGAAGTTTTTATTAGTGTTGATGTGTTTGGTGGCTTTTGGTGCTTACCAACATTACCAGCATCGCCCTGTCGTGCATGGCGTAGGTGAAATTGCATCAGCCGAACCGATTCAAACCAGCACGGGAACCGCAGATATTCAGTTTAAGGGTTTCACCCTGACGCCGCTGGCGGACTACTCAATTAAAGCAAGAGTGCTCTCAACTGAAGATTACTCTATGGGCACAGAGGCAGAACTATCACCAACCGATTTAGCTTTAGGCTGGGGGCCAATGTCTGATGAAGCGGTGCTAAATAAAATTAAGATTACTCAAGGCAACCGCTTTTTTTATTGGCATGTCGATGAGTTTCCCATCCCGCAACGTGAAATTGAAATTCATGCGGCAAACACACATATTATTCCAGCAAACGATAGTATTAAACGACAACTTAGCAAAATTCGCCCTGGGCAGGTTGTCAGTATAAAGGGTCAGTTAATTGAAGCAAAACGCGCAGATGGTTGGCATTGGCGCAGTTCTCTCACCCGAGAAGACACAGGCGCTGGCGCTTGTGAAGTGGTTTATGTCACGGAGCTTAGCGTTAGCTAATGGATTATAGATAGTTGGCAATAATCGCCAAGGTCTTTTGCGTAGCGCCTTGCGAACTCATACACAGCGCTAGCCCGGCCTGACCCATTTCAAACTGTTGTTGGGGGTTGTCTAGCAAAGTTTGAATAGCTTGTTTTAGCTCCTGTGGGCTTTTCACCCGCCAAGCGGCATGTTGCGCAATGGCACGCTCAGACACTTCTGTAAAATTAAAGGTATGTTCGCCAATGATTACTGGTTTGGCCATACGCATCGCTTCTATTAAATTTTGCCCACCGAATGGCAACACGCTGCCGCCCACCAAGCAAATATCTGCGCTGGCGTAATAGCTAAACAATTCGCCCATGCTGTCGCCTAGAATAAATCGCGTATCAGCATTCGCTGTTTGAACCAATTTGGAGCGCCTTTGGTAAGTTAAGTGGCGCTCTTGCAGTAATGCCTCAACTTCGTTAAAGCGTTGTGGATGGCGTGGCACGATAATGGTCATTAAGTGTGGAATTTGTAGCGCCGTTACAGCATCTAAAATAATGCTCTCTTCCCCTTCACGCGTACTTGCCGCTAAAAATACTGGGCGATTGCGACCAAATAAATCTCGCAACTGTTGCCCTTGCGCAGTTGCATTCTCTGGTGGATGCACTTCAAACTTTAAATTGCCCACCACACTAATATTGCGTGCACCAAGCTGTGTTAAGCGCTCAGCATCTTGCTCAGTTTGTGCGGCAATCGCAGATAATTTTTGTAAACCTTCATGCACAAGGAGACTTAACTTGCGGTAACCACGCGCAGATTTTTCTGAAAGTCGTGCATTAATCAGCAATAAAGGCATGTTTCGCGCCTTAGCGCCAGCTATCAGATTAAACCAAAGTTCCGTCTCCATCAGCATGCCAAGCGCAGGTTTAAAGTGGCTTAAAAAACCTTTCACGGCAAATGGCAGGTCATATGGCAAGTAAACGCGCATCACCTTGTCACCAAATAATTGCTCGCTAGTGGCGCGGCCAGTTGGCGTGCTGTGCGTTAGTAATAATTGATGATTCGGGTATTGGGTGAGCAAGGCGTTAATCAGCGGTGCCGCGGCGCGTGTTTCACCTACAGAAACGCAATGCAGCCATATCACAGGTTTTTTCACGGCGAGTGAATAAAAGCCAAAACGCTCAAACCAATGTTGACGGTATTCAGCTTGCTTGATGCCGCGCCAAAGTAATTTAAGTGGCACAAAAGGCAACACCAAATACAGCAGCAGCGAATAGAAAAAACGATTCATAGCGTATTTTCTCACAAAACTATCCTTGTTGTTTTTGTCTAATGCTTACACGCATAAACATAAGGCAAATGCGAGAAATTTATTTTATATTTTTTTAACCTAGGAAAACACGCGTGAGTTATTGCTCACCGTACCTCAATGCAAATACAGGCCTCATTCGTCAAAAATACTCCCCGAAATGGTGCAAAAAGATACATAAAAATTACTATTGACGTACACAAAATAAAGGCATAAATTGCTGCTCTAGACACAACATATAGTGTTTAGCCGAGTATTTTTCACGAGAATACAAAAAGAATAAAAGTTTTTAATTGTAAATCACAGACTTAGCGTAAACATCTAATAATTAACGCACAGTCTACCGTTAAGGAGAATCATCCATGCTAAAAGCAGTCGAATCAGCAAGCAAGTCTAAAGCAGACTCTGAAAAAGAAATTCCAATTCAGGCTGTATCGCTAGATATTTGGGATAAAAAGTATCGCCTAAAAACCAAATCTGGTGAATATGTAGATGCTGATATCGATGCTTCGTACGCGCGTGTTGCTCGTGCCTTGGCCGATGTTGAAACCACAGAAGACAAACGTGCTGAGTGGCATGAAAAATTTCTATGGGCATTGCGCCGTGGTGCTATTCCAGCAGGCCGTATTACTTCAAACGCCGGTGCTTTAGAGCACAAACCTGCTACTTCAACGATTAACTGTACTGTGTCTGGCGTAATTTCAGACAGCATGGATGATATTTTAGGCAAAGTGCACGAAGCTGGCTTAACGCTAAAGGCAGGTTGCGGTATTGGTTACGAGTTCTCAACATTGCGTCCAAAAGGCGCATTTGTGGCTGGTGCTGGCGCTTACACAAGTGGCCCGCTGTCATTCATGGATATCTACGACAAAATGTGTTTCACCGTGTCTAGCGCGGGTGGCCGTCGTGGTGCGCAAATGGCAACCTTTGATATTTCACACCCAGATGTGACTGACTTTATTAAAGCCAAACGTGAAAATGGTCGCTTACGCCAATTTAACTTGTCATGCCTCATCACTAAAGAATTCATGGAAGCGGTAAAAGCTGACAGCGAATGGAAACTCGCTTTCCCTGTAACAGAAAAAGAAGCGATTATTGATGGCTTAAATACCAACGATGCAACCCAAGTGGTGTGGCGTGAATGGCCAGTTAAAGGTAAATACCTCACTAAATTAGATGGCGTAGATGCTGGAAAAGTGGCCTGCCGCGTGTATAAAACGATTAAAGCTCGCAGGTTATGGGATGTGATTATGTCCAGCACATACGATTTTGCTGAACCAGGTTTTATCTTGATTGACCGCGTAAATGAAATGAATAACAACTGGTTCTGTGAGAATATCCGCACCACCAACCCATGCGGTGAACAACCATTGCCCCCTTACGGCGCATGCTTGTTAGGCTCGGTTAACTTAACGCGCTTTGTGAAAAACCCATTTACTAACGAAGCGCATTTCGATTGGAAAGAATACCGTGAAGTAGTCGCGATTTTCACGCGTATGTTAGATAACGTGGTTGAAATCAATGGCTTGCCATTGCAGCAACAGCGCGACGAGATTATGCGTAAACGTCGTCACGGTATGGGCTATTTAGGCTTAGGTTCAAGCCTCACCATGATGAAAATGAAATACGGTGAAGAAGATTCACTTAAATTCACCGATGAAGTCACTCGCGTGATGGCCGAAGAAGGCTGGAATGTAGGCGTGCAATTGGCAGAAGAAAAAGGCCCAGCTCCGCTGATGGACGAGAAATTCGAAGTCACCGCAGATATGCTAGCAAAACGTCCAGAAATGGCGGCAGATGGCATTAAAGTGGGCCAAAAAATTGCAGGTAAAGTTTTGCTCGGTAAATACAGTCGCTACATGCAGCAGTTTCCAGAAGGTTTGCGTAATCAAATAGCCACTAAGGGCGCGCGTTTCTCACATCACAGCTCAATCGCACCAACTGGCACAATCTCACTTTCATTGGCAAACAATGCAAGTAACGGTATTGAGCCATCATTCGCGCACCACTATGCACGTAACGTGATTCGTGAAGGCAAAAAATCTAAAGAGAAAGTCGATGTATTCTCTTATGAGTTGCTCGCTTACCGCGAGTTGGTAAACCCAAATGCCATGCCGTTTAGTGACAAACCAGAAGAGCAGTTGCCAGATTACTTCTTGGATTCTTCAACCATCATGGCAAAAGCGCACGTAGATATTCAAGCCGCTTCACAAAAATGGATTGATAGCTCAATTTCAAAAACCATTAACGTGCCAACAGATTATGACTTTGAAGACTTCAAAAACATCTATCTATACGCTTACGATAAAGGCTTAAAAGGCTGTACAACGTTTAGATTCAACCCTGAAGCCTTCCAAGGCGTGTTGGTGACAGAAAAAGATTTAGAAAACACCACTTACAAATTCACGCTAGACGATGGCACCGAGCTAGAAGTAAAAGGCAACGAAGAGATTGAGTACGATGGTGAGATTCACTCAGCGGCTAATCTGTACGATGCCCTAAAAGAAGGCTATTACGGCAAGTTTTAATGTAGGAGCGGCTTGTAGCCGCGAAACAATCTGATTAAACAATCATTCGCGGCTACAAGCCGCTCCTACCAAAAAAGGAGAAAACAAAATGGCAGTTAAAATTGAAAAGAAAATCATTGGCTACAAGCTAGTTAATGAAGAAGATAAAGCCAAAGCAGTGGCAGATGCACAAGCGCAAAAAGATACCGCAGCTACAATTATCCAACTAGGCGAGCCACTAAGCCGCCCAGACAAACTTGTAGGCAACACCTACAAAATCAAAACACCAGTGACTGAGCATGCGCTTTATATCACCATTAATGACGTGATGATGAACGAAGGCACACCGCAAGAGCATCGCCGTCCGTTCGAGATTTTCATCAACTCCAAAAACATGGAGCACTTTCAATGGATTGTTGCGCTAACACGCGTGATGTCTGCAGTGTTCCGCAAAGGTGGCGATGTCACTTTCTTGGTAGAAGAACTTAAAAGCGTGTTTGAACCAAGTGGCGGCTACTTTAAAAAAGGCGGCAAATTTGTGCCTAGTTTGGTAGCAGAAATCGGCGAAGTGGTTGAGCAACACTTGCAAGAAATCGGCATGTTGAAAAGACCAGGTTTAGATCAACACCAACAAAAATTAGTGGATGAGAAAAAAGCCGAGTATTTAGATAAACACGCAAAATCAGGCGAAGAAATGAGCGCGGAAGGTTTTCCAAAAGGCGCACAGCTTTGTAATAAGTGTAATACCAAGGCTTCGATAGTAATGGATGGGTGTTTAACTTGTTTGAATTGTGGTGAAAGTAAGTGTGGGTAATGCAGAGCTAAACAATTGAGTAAATTGTTGTAGGATTCAGCAAAGTCTGGGTTTTTGCATTCATAGATAGGATTTTTTGTGTGCAATGTATGGATTACACAAATAAGGTTAATCAAGGGGTTAGAAATAATTTGTGAGCAAACTTGTGATTTTTCCTTTAAACCATCAAGAAATGCAAATTATAAGGAGAATAAGTTTTGCTCTAAGCCTTTCAAAAAATATTTATTAATTTAAGTACATATTGGGCTTATGGTTGTTTGACTTATTTAATTTGTGATGAGAGTAAATGCTTGTGACCCTCTCGAGGGAGGCATATTCGGTTTACGTTGTTGGATGAGGCATAAGTTGCGATTCGGGTAGCATAACCTGCGATTGAGGCTGGCATAAGCTGCGATTAGCAACTATTTAGAAAGATTTAGAGGGCATAACTTGCGATTATTGTGTGTGCAGCATCATAAGTTGTAAGTTAATATGCCGGATTTTCATTTGCAACATTTGTTATTATTTTTTTTAGGTTGTTATAGAACTTATTGCTAGTGTTCAATAAAATATAGCCTAAATAAGACAGTAATCTGACTGAATGCAATAGTACGTGTAAATTACAGGGCTCAAAAAGTACGACTATTGTATTAATGCTTTTCAAGAACAGCTATTTATATTGCGCTATCAATTATAATGACAAAGATGATTGAGTTTGATCAATTGCATCAAGTGCAAAATCTTCTGCCTCATCGAATGCGCTGTCAAATATATCGGTATGTCTAGACTTGCTGAGTCCATGAAGACATGCAAGTTCCCGTATAAAGGCATCAGAACTTCGCATTAACTGTTCGCTCGCTCCATGTTTTGCAAATTCAAATAGCTCGTGATTATTTTGATCGGAAGATGGCACGTCAATGGACACACCGTTCATTGCAATAATTGCCAATGATTGCATTTCAGCATCATTTTTGGGAACTCTAGAAAGTTTTATTTTTTGGGATGACATTCGCATCGGTTGAGCTATAGCTTGTGCTGCATTAGTACCCAAGGCAATTACGTTATCAATATTACCTGTGCCTATCGCACGTGTAACCTCAGACTGAAAGTACAGTGCAGGTATTGCTGAAACTATGTCTGTAATTGCAATTAATCTATCTGGAGTCGCAAGATAGGCAAGGCGCCCAATACGGTACCTCACTTTCGGTAATATGCGCTTGGCAGAGAACCCTTTTGCATTTGATAGCTGATCTATAAGCTCTACAAGCTCCGAGTCATATTGAGTTCTAAGTATGCGCGCCTGATTTAATATGCTGGCTGGAGTAATTTTTCGAATTTTATTACAGAACCATGTTTTCTTAATCAACCGGCTTGAACTTGATAGAAATCCGGCATCTTTTATTGCGCCACTATAGTCAGGTAATGGCATTCTAAATCCCTCAGATATAAAGGCATCTTTCATTTCTGCTGTGTGATTTGGATACCAGAGTAGAAGTCGTTTTAGATCACCTACTAGCGTCATCCATGACACCTTATTACCACTATCAGTGAAGTCAAGTTCGCCCTTCATCCAATCAGAAGAACTAATTAATAAACTTTTGTGCGAATTCTCATCGTGCAGCTCCAGCTCTAAGTCATTAAGAAGACTTTTCAGAAGGTTTGCAGATAGTCTGACCTGTTCTTTTGTTCCAATAAGCACAACGTCATCTACATAACGGAAGTATCGCGCGGGAGCATTTGTAAGAGCTTCATCCACCTTTCCTAGAACAAGATTGCCAATCAAATGACTAAACATTGGTCCAGTTAGAAGCTTGCCTTTTTGATTCTGATTTACATTTCCATGATCAAAAAGTAGCTTTGTACCTAACTCACTTAATCTTGGATTTAATCCAGCTTCTTCGGACGACTTGGTCCAAACTTTACTTGCTGTTTCAATAGAAATTGAAGGATAAAAACGTTTAATATCAAAAAATTTAACAATCGCATCCGGCTCTTTTCGACAAGTATCTGAAATTGCATCATGTCGTGCTTTTAAGCCGTGCATATAGTGCTTAAATATTCCAGATGCATCTCCATCTCTAGCAGGAATGTAGCTAAATACTTGGTTGGAAAGCGCAAATGGGCCGCCTCTAAGGGCGCATTCATTAACTAAAACCGCTTCCGATAGAGCCTCATTTGGCCCAGGAACAAACATTTCTCGATGTCCAATCCGACCTCTTTCATCTATATCTTTGAAATGGTTAATCTTGAGATAACTTGGAATAGTTCGATGAATTACAAGATCTACAGCAACATCTCTAGCCCAATTATCTGAGCGTGCTGCTGTATTTTCTAGATAATAGCGAAGCCCGATATATGGCATTACATCACGTCGCCTGTATTGGTTCACAGTGCGAATTGCAAAGGTTTCTGGACTTTGATGTTTCATGATTTTCTATCAAGTATTATTGGGACAACCGCGAGGCCTACCCTGGCAGTTTGTGATGGCTGTAAAGGTAATAGGAAGCGAGATTCTGAAATATATGAGTTTTCATCTTCACCATTAACTTCCGTAGTACCAAAACCTTTCCAAATGGTGGTAAATTGTCGATGAATCCATGAAAGCAAACCACCTCCAGAGGTGGCAGAATTCATATGTGGTTCAATCCATAATGCAAAACTACGTTCTCCTGATGCATAGCGAAAAAGTTCGTCCAATTGTTTCTTCGCATCCTTTCTCTTGCTTTCTCTTTCTAGAAAACCACTGAAATTTGCTACTACAAGTAATTTGTAATCTGATTTGGTGGATGTTTGAATACACTTCGTTACTAAATCAGTATTACTATTTTGATTAGTTACATCCCAAGATACAAATTCAGAGCTTACAAAAATCCCCTGTTCTATGAGTGATGGGTTTATTTGAGCAAGAATATTTGCGGCAAGCTCTCTAGCATGAATGGACAGCTCTGCACCAATTAGATGAACATCAAGTGGTAACCTAGGTAGAATTTTCTCAGCTCTAAGTTCTGCCAAAGCAGATAAAAATGTAAATGAAGCGGCACCTGCTCCGCATGGAGCATCAGTTAAACTGATGCGATTTCCAGCAGTACATCGAATAAATGTATTTGAGGTCGACCCCGCTTCAAGTTTTGGATCTAATAGTGCTAACAATGCTCGCGCAGCAGATCCGTCAAAAGCTTGAGCAAAATGCTGTTCAGTACTTTCTTTTGATATTCCACCAACTGGGCCGGACTTCGGATCACGAGTAGTACCAAGTTCACGCAATCCCATTGTATCTACAAGGTTGATGTAAGTATCTGATATTAATGCTGGCAGCTTTAAAACATCCCTTGTTGGGTCCCATAATGAAATAGGAATGATTGACGGAGCAAGTAGCCGACTTTTATGCTTCATAATAATATGTTTCCAAAGTTATCTGTTGTGATTTACTAGGCTGTCACCGCCTGCGCCACCAGCGCATCGGCAATTAGCTGCAGTTGCTGGCGGGCTTGTTGAATGCGGGTGCTGAGATGGTCGCACAGCGCCATGAGTTCATCGACTTTGGCGACGATGCGGTGTTGTTCAGCAACTGGTGGTATTGGTAAAACAAATTTTGCTAAATCAGTCGAGGACAAGTTTGGTTGCGCAGTTCCATTATCGTATTTTCTGACACTTTGCATAAGCAAGTTACTTATTAAATAATGGTAGAAGTAATCTAAGTGGATATTAGAGTTAACTCTGATAATTACTAATGATGAAGCTATTGCGCCTTTAGATATGCCCTTCACGATTGCGCATTTTCCCAGCGAACCACGAAGACAAAATAAAATATCGTTTTCAGTAAACTTTCCGCCACTCAATAAACTATATCTTTCGTCTGTTATAAAAGTCATTTCAGACTTATTCACAAACCCATTAACTAAATGGCCTGCGTTTACAAATGGAACGCCTTCTTGAACTAAAGCATCTTTATTGGGATAGTTCTTTCCTCTATCACCATTTTCCAACTTCCCAAGTTTATGTAATCTTGCAAACTCCCAACCCTTCGGCAGTTCAAACGGTTTTTCATCTTCACTTATCGGTGCAAGCAGTTTTTCTTTTTTGAGTTTGCCTTCTGCGATCAGTTTGGCTTTCTCGGCTTGTATGCGTTTTAGGAGTTCGTTGGCCGGTTCATCGTTTGTGTCTTGCGGAACCAGTTTGCCTATCACAGCCAATTGGAGCAGTGTTTGCTTAAGGGCGTCGATGCTGGCTTCGGTGGTGAATAGCACATCAAAATGCGCGCTGATGCGTTGCCAGTTAGCGCTAAAATCTTCTGCATTTTGCGATTGAGTGAGGGTGCCTAGCAAGTGACTCACGAGCTTTTCGTGAGCTTCTGCGACGTTGTTATGTTGGGCTTCCAATTGGTCGCATAGCGCCATCAACTCATCCACTTTGGCGACGATGCGGTGCTGTTCATTTAGAGGTGGCAGGGGAGTCAATCCGGAAAAAAATTGACCATCATTAATAGCAGGGTATGCAATTCCCATTTGAACTGATTCGACATAACGAACGAATACAGGGCTACGAAAAAACCAAAGAAAATACCTTGGTGGCATTGAACAATATGGATGAATAATTGCAAATGCCGTACTAGCAATAGGCTCAGGCAAGAAGTCCTCATCAATTACAGCTATATTAAGGAGATAAGGTCGAACGGTTGAATAAATAACTGTACCTTGCTTTACTACTTTTCGGAGCCTGTAAATAATTCTGTGTAAATGCAGTTTGAGTGCATTAATTCAAGGG
>NZ_JAQSDZ010000007.1 GCF_029946165.1 Methylotenera sp. | reverse complement strand
GGACGAGGGAAAAAGGAGAAAAGGGAGGGATTTAATGTAACCTGACCCCTTTGTTGGACCCCTTTGTTGCTCGTTTTTTGACTTGTTTTCGTGGGATTTAATGTAACCTGACCCCTTTGTTTCGGGATTTAATGTAACCTGACCCCTTTGTTTGGACCCCTTTGTTTGTTTTCGCTGAAGGACGAGGAAAAAAGGAGAAAAGGGAGGGATTTAATGTAACCTGACCCCTTTGTTTTTGTGACCTGACCCCTTTGTTTCGGGATTTAATGTAACCTGACCCCTTTGTTTTGTAAGCGCCATTATGCGCCGCCGAAGGACGAGGGAAAAAGGAGAAAAGGGAGGGATTTAATGTAACCTGACCCCTTTTTTGCCGCTTTTTTCGGGATTTAATGTAACCTGACCCCTTTTTTCGCGCTTTGTTTGGAAGGACGAGGGAAAAAGGAGAAAAGGGAGGGATTTAATGTAACCTGACCCCTTTTTTCTTGGTTTTCGTGGGATTTAATGTAACCTGACCCCTTTGTTGGTTCTTTGTTTGGGGATTTAATGTAACCTGACCCCTTTTTTTTAGACGTAAAAAACCCCGCTAGCCTTGTGAGTAGCGGGGTCTTGAGAGGCTTTACCTACACCCTACGTTTGAGCGCGGGGTGAGTCTCCGGGGTGGGGATTAGACAACTGAGAAGTCGCCAACGTCGAGGGTACCGACTACACCAGTAATCTTGACGATGTAATCAGCAGTAGCAGTGTATGTTGCACCGGCGTCACCGTTGTGAAGCAGATACGTCTCCGTACCGAACGTAAAGGTAGTAGTTGCACCATCAGTTTGCATCAGCGCCATGGCTACGTCAGTTGCAGCAGCCAAATTGGCTGCCGCAGTGACGGTAGCCTGCTGAGCTGTGGAAAGAACCACAACGGATTTCGCACCATTGGCATTGCCGAACACAAAAGTATCCACAGCAGTTGTGGCCGTACCCAAGTCCAGACCAACAATGGTATCCGCGTTGGCAACCGTGTTAGCTGCACCTGCACCGTAATGGAACACGTCATTGCCAGCGCCACCAGTCAAAATATCGCCGACCAAGTTGATAGCACCATCGGTAACAACTGCCACTCCAAAAGTAATGGTGTCAGCGGTTCCGAGAGCTGCAGATGATGTAGCTACATTACCAGCAGTAGCAGAATAAGTAAGGGTCAAAACTGCTCCAGCTGAAGTCGCCGTGATGATATCTCCACCAGTACCAGCCGCAATGGATGCAGTGATATCAGTAGCTGCCTTTGCTGCACTTAAAGTTGCAGTGGTCTGCGTAGCCGCAACCAGAGTAACAGTTTGCCCAGCAATAACAAGTGTGCCGTTGCCAGTGGTATTACCGGTGAATGTTACCGCCTGCACTTCAGCACTAGAGTCACCAATAATGACATCGTTACCGTTACCGCCAATAATGGTGTCAACCCGCTGTGATCCACCAATTACGTCATTACCTGAACCACCAGTGATAGTTGCGCCCGTTGTGCTGTTGTATGCAGTAGCGTTGATTGTTGTTGCACCAGTAGAACCAGTAGCATCGACGTTCAAGTTAGCAGCTACAGACTGAGCAGCAATGGTGATGGAGTTGACACCAGCATTCACCAGCTTGATGGAGTCGATAGCAGCCATGCTAGTGGTGGTCAGTGTTACTGCACCGGTTGTAGCGCCGACTGTGCCATTACCGGTCAGTTCCAACTTCTCAACACCAACCAAGCTCAGACCAGTCAGGTTGGAAACCTGAGCAGTACCGGCAGCGTTAGTTGTAGTCAGAGCGGCCTTCACAGTGTCAATCTGACCGCCATTAGAAGCACCAGTCAGACCCAGTGTGATGGCACCAGCTGCGTCATTAGCAGCAATAATTGCCACGTTTGCAGCCATTGTTGCGTTCAAGCCGTTGACGGTAACCGCAGCGCCTGCACTGTCGTTAACGCGAACACCAGTGATGGTATTGTTTGCAGCCAATTGTGATGCATCAGCAGTCACGCCAGTGTTTGCTTGCAGAACTTCAAAGCCCTTGTAGAAAGGAGCAGTTGCAGTGGTCAACTGAGCGTCAGCAGTGATGACCAAACGGTCAGCAGTGCCAGCGCCTGCATCAACCGATGCACCAGTCACAAGGACTGCACCAGCAGTTACAACGTCATTGCCAGCGCCACCAACGAAGTTGATACCGGTATTGGTATTCAGTGTCGTGGTCACGCCACCAGCGGTTAGACCAGAAGCATTAACAGTCTTCACTGTCGTATTTTGTAATGTACCGATGTCCACCGAAGTGGCAGCACCAGCGACAGTAATTGTCGAGGTAGTGCCGGTAAAGCCAGTGATATTGCCAGTTGTCAGGTTCGTTGCTGCATTGATGGTCAAAGCAACGTTGGACGTTCCAGACAAAACAACATTGTTCAAATAGTTATCGCCACCAGTTGAGTTAATGGTGTTGGATGTGATGCCAGTACCTGTTTGAGTCAGCACCCCAGTCGCATTTGCTTTAGCCGTACCAGTACCACCAGAGATGTTGAACACACCAGCAGTCACGGTGTTTGCATAGTTAGCAGTGACCGCACCATTCACGATAGAACCGTTACCAATCATTCCAACTTTTTGACCAGCTGCAAGGCCGTTAAAAGTGATTGCAGACGTTGCGCGATCTGCATTGAAATCAGTTGCACCAGCAAAGTTGGCGGCTGTGACTGACGTGATGGTCGCAGCCGTCGCTTGCACAGCACGAACATTAATGTTTTCGATACCACTGACAGTAGCTGCAGCCAGCGTTGTTGCTGTGGCCGCGCCTGTCAAGATGACGTTCAACGAGTCCGTACCTAGTCCACCGGAAATTGTGTCGGCAGCACCAAACGTGTCGGAAACCAAGCCGGCATCGCTTTGCAGGGCTGTGAATGTATCGTTACCGGCGGTACCAGTGAAAAGTGCTCCTGAATCAACACCAGTAGTGAGCGTAAAAGTCTGCCCAACAGTAGGATCTACAACACCAAAGCTAACATTAGCCACATTCCCAGCCACCAACGCATAAGCTTCAGCACTAGCCACCTTA
>NZ_JAQSDZ010000006.1 GCF_029946165.1 Methylotenera sp. | reverse complement strand
ATTACACGAGAGTTATAATACAAGGGCGCAATAGCTTGCGTATTGCGCCGCATGAAATGTATCTTTTCGCCCCTCGGCGAGTTACTTTCTTTTGCTTGCTCAAAACAAAGTAACCAAACAAAAGAGCACCCCACTACCGCTTGTTTCCTGCGCTGCTCAGCTTGATGGGCGTCAATCGGAAGTCGCCAAAAAAATCACTTGGCTCAAACAGCCCTTGACGAAAACTCCCCTCAAACTTGCGCTGCTCGGCGCGGTATAAGGGGGTTTTAACGTCACAGACATGTTGCTTTGCAGCTGCTTGATTCAGATTTATTTAATTTTTGATGAATTTTGACCGAATTAAGTACATATAAAGACTTGTGAATAGCAGGAATGTAGGGACTAAACCCACTACCAATAAAACCCACTGCAAATAAGGAAGGGCCTCTCCGCTATGTAAAGGGTATGCCCAGTTGAACCATCGCTTGGAAGGTTCTGCATAATCTAATGTAACTACCTGAAGTACGGAAGCGTCTGAGGGATTAATATAAATCATATTGAGCCCATTGGGGTGGGGTTCGCTGGGTAATCGTTTTCTAACTGCAACAGGTTTATCAAGCGAATTGGGGATTTGTATAGTGCCTATACGGCCCCCAGGTAATGCCGCATTTGCATTGCTAATAATGTCATCCAGCAAAGCTCTTGAGCCATTACTAGTTAATTTCACTAAAGGGAGTTTAGGCGATTGCTTATTGAACAGATAGCTCAGTACATCATTGGTCACAGAAGAAAAGCTAAGGCTGATGCCTGTTATGAGTACAAGCATAAATAATGGGGCGACCAAAAGGCCACTTAGTTTATGCAGATCATAATGAAATACAAACCTTTGCTGTCGAAGCCTTAGTTTAAAAACCTTGGACCATCTCCTTGGCCACCCCAAATATAAACCGAAAAGGGTAATAATAAATATGCCAACACCAAACCATCCAATTATCTGCTTGCCTGGCTTCCCCTGAAGTAACTCGGCATGAAGGTGTAAAAGCCACCCATGTGGCCAGTAATCAATAGACCTTATGATTAATACTTCACCCGTATATTGATTGATGAGCATTTGCTTATCTTTGGCTCGGAATTGATAAGGCAGTTTGTCTTCTTTTGGAAGGCGTAACTGTATATCCGTATTAACAGGTAAATGTTGAATAGCCGTTTGATACAAAGTCTCCAAGGGCATCGTTTTGCTTAAAGGAATGATCTCGATGGCAGGTTTTGCTATTGCGCGGTCATAAATGAGCCAACTGCCGGTTAAGCCTGAGATCGCTAAAAAAACGCCTAGGCTTAAACCCAACCAGCGATGTAGTAATTTTATTGAATGAATTGATGGCATAAATATATCAAAATTATCTCAATCAGCAAGAAGCCAGATCTGATTGGGTGAAATGTTCGCGATGAAGTTGCGCGCAATCCGTCAGCAATACTACTGAAAGTCCTATTGTATTTGCGGCGGTAATAAAGCCTTCATTGATGGAATCTGATGGCACATGAGCAACGGTAACGAGTTCTCTCATAAACTCTCCTTGGAAATAAAAAGCTGGTATAGGCTGATAGAGCTACATGATAATCATTCTCATTAATAAATAGCAACCTATTTTTATAGGCGGTAAACAAATATGGACAGGTATTTATATTGTACTTGCAAATGATAACCGTTCTCATTTACAATTGTGTATGCAAACAGGATATATGCAAATTAAAAAATTATTAAGCGTAACTCACCCCTCATAGGATCGGAATAGGGTCGGAAGTGGAAACTTCCATAGACTCATTTGATTTATTTGGAAATGCTGAAGAAATCCATATTGAGCATTAAAGGTGAGATATACATTATTAAAAAATCAATGATCAAAAGGTGCTTGAGCTGATATCTGATTCCAATAATCTTCACTAAATTGGATCTATTTCGCTTAATTCTTTAAAACTTATAAGGGAAGATGACCGCAATGTTTTACCAACTACAACTAAAAATTATACATTTACCAGTATTGATGGCGCTAGCAAGTAGCACACAACTTGCGATAGCTGAAGAAAAAAAAGTAAATGCGAGTGCTGATTCGTCAAGTTTGGCAGAACTGCCACAAGTGAATGTTCAATCGACCACGACAACACCTTCTTATCAACCATTGACTACTAAGACGGCAGCCAAAATAGAAGCTCCATTGCGTGATATTCCTCAAACAGTAAACGTCATAACGCAAGCAATCATTCAGGATCAAGGAGCTCAATCACTGCAAGATGCTTTGAGAAATGTGCCAGGCATTGGTTTTAGTAATGGAGATGGTCAGCGTGACCAAGTGAATATCCGCGGTTTTTCTGCAATTTCTGATCAATTTGTAGATGGCTTTCGAGATGATGCTTTATATTTCCGCGATTTGTCGAATGTGGAAGAGATTGAAGTATTAAAAGGCCCAGCAGCGGTTTTATATGGCCGCGGCTCCTCAGGAGGTATCATCAACCGTATCACCAAAAAACCACTTGATAAAGCCATAGGCAGCTTGACTGCAACCGTAGGCTCGTATGACTTTTACCGCGTTGAGGCAGATGTCAATCAGCCACTCGGCGATGCAGCAGCCTTTAGAATCATTGGTGCCAAACAAGATTCACATGGCTTTCGAGAAGAAGATTTCGTAAAGCGTGAATTTATTGCTCCTTCACTCAGCTTGAATCTGTCTGATGCAACTAAACTGACGTTTCAACTTGAGCATCTGGATGACAAGCGTCTAAACGATTTTGGTGTACCAGCTATCAACGGTCGCCCTGTCAGCGTTTCAAGAAAAACATATTATGGCTCATCTAATGGTGAAAAAGATGACTATGTGCAATCACGTATGACGGCCGGCACAGCAGTCTTGGAACATGGCTTTAACGATGATGTGAAAATTAGAAATGCCTTTCGTGCATATGAATATGACTTAGATCGTAACAATACAGTGGCAGTGCGCGTATTACCCAGTGCCAATAGTCAAGTGACAAGACGCTACAGTACTGTACAACGACAAGAGGATGGCTATTTTAATCAAACGGATTTGACCATCAAAGCAAAGGGATTGGGCTTAGATCATTCATTGTTATTTGGTGTGGAAATCGGCAGGCAAATAAAAGATAATCAAAATGGTAATTTTGCTAATCCTGGTAATGTCAGTTTATATGACCCTGTGCTACCCCGTTCGCAACGCACTGGGTTTGCCGCAACCGCTGACACATCTGGGATCAGTGAAACCAAAGGTTTTTATGCACAAGATTTGGTAACACTCAGCAAAAACTGGAAAGCCTTGATTGGAGCGCGATACGATATATTCGATCAGGAAGCCAAGAATCGCTTGAACAATACAAAATTGAGTCGCGTCGATAAAGAAATTAGCCCGAGAGCTGGTTTAGTGTATCAACCAAACGACTTTGTGAGTTTGTATGGCTCTTATACCAAATCATTCCAGCCCTCACAGGAAAACTTTACATTGGCAGCAAATAACGCTGAAATTGCTCCAGAAGAAACCACCAATTACGAAGTTGGGGCAAAAATGGACTTTCTGGATGGCAATCTTTCAACCATGATCTCGCTGTTCAGACTTGAGCGCACAAATATTAAAAGTGCCGATCCCGCTGCACCGACTGTACTATTGCCAGTAGGTGAACAGCGCACAGATGGCCTGGAATTATCAGCGGCTGGTAAATTGGCAGATGGTTGGGATGTCACAGCAGGTTATGCATATATGGATGCTGAAATCACTGATTCCCCCTCAACCGTCACCAGTGTATTTGGTCCTACGGCAACAGCCAAAAAATTCGCTATCGAAGGCAACCGCCCAAGCTTGACGCCAAGACATAGTGCTAACGTTTGGTTGAGCCACCGCTTAGGCAACGGTTTTGGTTTAGGCGGCGGTGCTGTATTTGTTGGCGACCAGTACGCTTCAGTCAGCAATGAAGTGAAGTTGCCGGGCTATGTGAGATTCGATGCCAGTGCATATTATGAGACTAAGCATTACGATGTGAAGCTGACACTTAACAATATTTTTGATAGGGAATACTTCATATCCGCACATGGCGGTGCCGACCTTTACAATACATATGGCTCACCCAGAAGTGCATTGTTATCCCTTAAGTTAAAGTATTAGTTGCATATAAACTTTGAAAGGGCCAGTTATCTGGCCCTTTCAACATTTTAGAATGAGTAGATATTCAAAGTGGAATAAGTAGATATTTAAAATGACCGACGAAGTATCAAACTACACATGGCGCCAAAGGGACAATAGGGACATAGCATGTATTTATCACTGTTCGCGATAACAATTGCTATTGTCCGAAAAGCACACATTCATAACTTTATCCAGAAAGTCCTAGAGTCTGTATGTTTTCCTATTTGAAATAAAATGGTCTGCATCAGCGCTTATCGAAGGATGATGTTGAGAATACGGTCTGCCACCTTGCCAAATGGCGCTCGGAGCAACGTCAATATGTTTCAACTGCCTTGTTCATAAATGCCCTTGGCATGACTTAGTCGGCGGAAACCTTCAATGCCATGATAAGCCCCGATGCCACTTGCCCCGACGGTGGTCAAAAGGCAAAGCGGAAAAGGCTCCGCCGATTGCAGCATCGCCGTTTACAACCGCGACCTGGTCTTTGGAAAAGAGTGAGCCTAGTATCTCCTCGATCAGGGCGTTGATTGTCGGAGTGAATTCAGAGGGTTTCAGCATCACACGATTGCCAGCGGCTATGGCCGTTACCACTGGCATCAAGGCAAGTATGACTGGGTAGTTCCATTGTGCCATCACGCCAACCACCGAGCAGCTGATACTCAACGCGTGCTGAACCTGCTTGCATATGGATCGCGACGTGGAGCTTTTCTGGGCGCATCATACGGCCGAAGTTGGTGTGTAGATAGTCAATATCGCCGACCAAAGGCGAACCCTGAAGACGATAGGCTGCACGCTGTGCCGCGAGCAGTTGTTCTAGATTGATAGATGGTAAAGCAGTGGTATCAGAAATCACGGGAAAGCTTCTTAGTGGTCAGATAAACTGGTCATGTATTTTATAAAGCCGTTAAGAACACGATTTAGGTGCACGGACGGTAATGCCATGCCTTACACATACGTATCAGCACAGGTGCTATGCGGCTACTCATGAAGAAATTGGATCGTGTGTTTCAGGAAGCGTTCATGATAATGTTAGTGCACAGCATGCCCAGCGTCAGGGTAAATGAATAACTGGGCATTTGGGATATTTTGCGCCAAATGCCAAGAGTTAATCGAGGTAATCATCACATCGTTCACGACATTCAACACCACCGCTGGCTGCTTTAACGCGTTAAGATATTAATGCGCCTAACGACTAATGTCAGACGATTAGAAGTTGATAGTCCGCTTACTGATTTCGAACCTAGGGTTGCAAAGCAGGCATTTAAATTTGCCATTTGGAACTCCGTATAGAACTTATGCTGAGCACCAGCATTCTATGATATTAATATTAGATAGACATTTATAAACTAAGAGAGATTACTATGGCAGTTGAACTCATTTGTTTGGTGTGGTCAGTTTTATTAGGTCTCGCGCATATTCTTATAGCAGGTCAAGCTCGCACTAACGAGCTAGGTGCTAAATGGAATGTAGGTGCTCGTGACGGCGTTCAGCCTAAGCTGAGCGCTATGACAAATCGACTATTTAGAGCACAAGCTAACTTCTTTGAAACATTTCCTCTGTTTGCAGCAGTCATATTGATAACTGCTACCACTCAACTTTATTCTACTTACAGCCAATGGGGAGCAATTCTATATTTAGCAGCTAGGGTGGTTTATTTTCCCTTGTATGCATTTGGAATACCTGTTATCCGTTCTATTGTTTGGTTGATTTCATTATTTGGCATTTTGTTAGTGTTGTTTCCACTGGTTTTTTAAGTAAGTACTAACGAACGTAACGACGGTGTAAATCTAGCAAAGGATGCAATTGCAATCTAAACCAAAAATATCAGTTCTTGATCTTTCACCCATTGCTGAAGGAACTGTTGCAGCTCAGTCTTTCAAGCAGTCACTTGATCTTGCTCAACATGCGGAACAATGGGGTTACCATCGATATTGGTTAGCCGAGCATCATGGCATGCCGGGTATTGCGAGCGCTGCGACTTCTATATTGATTGGACATCTGGCTGCTGGAACAAAAACTATTAGGATTGGTGCCGGCGGAATAATGCTGCCAAACCACTCACCATTAGTGATTGCAGAACAATTCGGCACCCTGGAATCTTTATTCCCAAAACGAATTGATTTGGGACTTGGAAGAGCCCCCGGCTCAGATCAACTTACAGCACGTGCCTTACGCCGCAATCTAGATTCCACATCAGATAACTTCCCACAAGACGTCATGGAGTTATTAGATTATTTTTCAGAAGAACCAAAAAGTCCCGTTAAAGCTGTACCTGGCACAGGACTGAATGTTCCAATTTGGATTCTAGGTTCAAGTTTATTTGGCGCACAGTTAGCCGCTGGGTTGGGCTTACCATTCGCTTTTGCCTCACATTTTGCCCCTGCATATATGATGCAAGCGCTGGAAATTTACAGAGAAACTTTTAGACCCTCTGAATATTTGGCAAGTCCATACGTGATGCTTGGAATCAATGTCTTTGCGGCTGATACAGATGATGAAGCACATTTCTTAGCTTCGTCAATGCAGCAAGCATTCATCAATCTGCGCAGTGGAAATCCAACTAAGTTGCCACCGCCAGTTGCTAACCTTTGGAACCAAATTGGTGGAGCAGAACGCGCCATTCTTAATCAAGTCTTGTCGTGTTCTGCTATCGGGAATGATCAGAAAGTATTAAGTGAAATGCAAACTTTTATCGCCAAAACTGAAGCAAACGAGTTAATGGTGACTTCACAGATTTTTAATCATGCTGCACGCTTAAAATCCTATGAAATTACGGCTGCTATCTATAACTCATAACACTAACCGGTGTTTGGCGATCATTAGCTACTTAATTTGCGACGGCCAAGGCAGGATAACCAGCATTGGTAATCGCAGTTGCTAGTTCCTGCTCAGATCGCACACTTTCTACTTTGACGATCTTCCCTTGCAGATCAACCTCAACAATGGCGTTTTGATCCATACTCTTTATTACTTTCGTAATATTGCTAGCACATCCGCCACAACTCATTTTTGAAACATTGAAGGTATACATTTTAGTGATTCCTTTGTTTAAGAAAATTTAGTTTCAAGCTTCCAATGATAGCAAGGTCAAGTAAATAAAATTAAATTAATTGTATTGACCTTGCTATCATTGGAAGGTTAATGATGCATGTTTACTTAATCTATATTAGGGGCTGACAATGCAATCTCAAGTCGAAAAAAACTCAGAAATTGACCTCGCAATTAGCGGAATGAGTTGTGCTTCATGTGCATCTCGTATCGAAGTCGCTGTTAACAAGGTGCCTGGAGTTCTGTCAGTGGCAATTAATCTTGCGACTGAGCGAGCTCATGTTAATTTGACCAGTAAAGTGACACATAAGCAAATCCAACAAGCGATTAAAGATGCTGGCTATGGGTCTGAAATGATTGATCATGAACATCAGCATACGGAAGTTAAGGGCAATGGCTGGCATGTTGTATTTGCGACTTTACTGAGCCTCCCTTTGCTTGTTCCCATGATTCTAAATTTCGCAGGCGTGCATTTAATGTTGCCAGGCTGGTTGCAATTGGCCTTGGCTACTCCTGTGCAATTCTGGTTAGGGGCTGGTTTTTACAAAGCTGGCTGGAAAGCCGCTATCAATAAAAACGGCAATATGGATCTTCTCGTTACTATAGGCACCACCGCTGCTTATGGGCTTTCGTTATATATGTTATACAAAGGTAGCGTCCATTTATACTTCGAGGCATCCAGTGCTGTTATTTCGCTAGTCCTGCTTGGTAAATGGCTTGAACAACGTGCAAAGCGCCAAACTACCGAAGCCATTCGCGCCTTGCAGGCCTTAAAGCCAGATATTGCGCGTATCAAGCGCGAAAATGAAGAAGTGGATGTTTCACTGTCTTTAGTAAAGGTAGGTGATTTGGTGATCGTCCGTCCAGGTGAGCGCATTCCAGTTGATGGTCTTATCATTGAAGGCTCTGGATATGTAGATGAGGCACTCATTACTGGTGAAAGTGCGCCCGTCAATAAAACTATTGGACAGCAAGTCACGGGCGGATCAGTGAATTTGGACGCACTTTTGCTTATCAACACGCAAGTGATCGGTACAGAAACTACCTTATCTCGCATTATTCGTTTAGTTGAGGATGCACAGATTGCTAAGCCCCATATCCAAAGACTCGTTGATAAAGTAAGTGCAATTTTTGTCCCCGTTGTATTAGTCATCGCCTTCATCACGCTTGTAGGTTGGGTTATCACCACTGGTAGCTGGGAACAAGCGATATTAAATGCAGTTGCAGTACTGGTCATTGCCTGTCCTTGTGCGCTAGGGCTTGCCACACCTACAGCGATCATGTGCGGCACTGGTGCAGCGGCTCGCTATGGCATACTTATCAAGGATGCAAATGTACTTGAGCTTGCACTCAAGGTGAATACTGTCGTGTTTGATAAAACGGGAACATTGACCGAAGGTAAACCATTACTTACAGCACTTCGTGCTATTAATACTGATGAGATTAATCTCATTAAACTGGCGGCTGCCTTAGAAAAAGGTAGCCTGCATCCATTGGCAAAAGCTGTGCTGGATTACGCCACTAAGCATAATATTTTTGCGTCAAATGCAACCGACCTACGCGATATTGCAGGCAAAGGGGTTGAGGCATGGGTTGAGGATCGAACGGTTTACCTTGGCAATGAGCGCTGGATGGCCGAGTTGGAAATTTCAATGGATATTTTGATGCCTTTCGCTCAAACTCTAAAGGAGAAATCCCATACGATTTCATGGCTAGCAGAAGAGGTAAATGGGGTACGGAAAATATTAGGCTTCTTAGCATTTGCTGATGAGATTAAACCTGTTGCCAAACATGCTGTGTCAGCACTTAATCAACTCGGCGTGGAGTCAGTTTTGTTAACTGGGGATAATGCGATTAGCGCTAAGCAAGTGGCAAATGATATTGGCATCATGAAAGTCTTGTCTGAACAGACCCCAGAAACTAAATCAAAGGTCATCGCCGACCTCAAGAATCAAGGGAAAGTAATCGCGATGGTGGGTGATGGAATTAATGACGCACCAGCTTTGGCTATTGCAGACGTGAGCTTTGCTATGTCAGCAGGCTCTGATATAGCCATGCATACTGCGGATGTCACACTCATGCGCTCGGATCCCAGTTTAGTCGCAGACACCATCGATATTTCACGCAGAACCTATAGCAAGATTAAACAAAATCTATTTTGGGCATTTATTTATAATCTGATTGGCATTCCGCTAGCTGCATTTGGATTGTTAAATCCAGTCATTGCTGGCGTTGCCATGGCCTTAAGCTCAGTGAGTGTCGTGACCAACTCCTTGATGCTTAAAAGCTGGAAACCCATTGATTTTGATGAAAGGCATAGATGATGGAGCACGAACTATTCAATATCGGACAAGCCGCTGTTAAGTCTGGAATCTCTGCAAAAATGATTCGACATTACGAAGACGTTGGGCTTATTCCAAAGGCTTCACGCACCTTTTCTGGGTACCGACTCTATAACAACAGAGATATACATATGCTGCGCTTTATTTGCCATGCAAGAGACCTCGGTTTCTCCATCAAGCAGATATCTGAATTAGTAGGGCTATGGAGTGACAAAGATAGAGCAAGTAGTAAGGTGAAGGCGCTCGTGCGCGATCACATCATCGCACTAGACGAGAAAATCCTTAGTTTAAATACGATGAAGATACAGCTTGAACACTTGGCGAGTTGTTGTAATGGTGACTCACGTCCAGAGTGCCCAATATTAGAAGAGCTTTCAGCGTGATGCCAAAATAAGCAAACCTTTGAGCTAAACTTATAAATAGTTTAGATGAAAAAATATTCATGAAACTTTACGAACAACTAGCTAATACAATTGCAGAGTCAATTCAAAATGGCGTGCTTTGTCGCGGAGACAAACTACCTTCTATTAGGCATACCAGTCAAAGTAGAAGCATTAGCCCTTCAACTGTTTTTCAAGCATATTATTTACTTGAGGCAAGAGGTCTAATAAGCGCACACGAGCGTTCTGGGTACTTTGTCACTGGCGGTGCTATAGTAATTTCACCCTCGCCAGAACCTAAATCAGAGGTTAATGAGACCTCTACCCAAGTAGATGTCAGTGAGCTTGTTTTTGAAGTGCTTGAATCAATGCGCGCTAGAAATATAGTGCCTTTCGGCTCCGCTTTCCCTAGTCCATTATTGTTCCCGATGGCTAGCTTAGCTAGAACAATGGCCTCAAGCGTGCAGGTGATGGACGCGTGGCAAAGCGTAGATAACTTAAGTCCTGGTGATGCAAATCTGCGACGTCAAATTGCGCTTCGTTACATGATAGATGGCTTAAATGTGCCTGTTGATGAAATTGTGGTGACTAACGGTGCGCTAGAAGCTTTAAATCTTTGCTTAATGGCTGTTACGCGGCCGGGAGACTCTGTGCTTATAGAGTCCCCCACTTTTTATGCTGCATTACAGTCTATTGAGCGCATTGGACTACGCGCTGTTGAAGTGCCGAGCCATCCAAGAGATGGTATTGATCTTAAGGCTATGGAGTGGGCTTTAGAACACCATAAACCTAAAGCATGCTGGCTGATGACGAATTTCCAGAATCCGTTGGGGAGTCTGCTTTCAGATGAGAAGAAGCAGGCTTTGGTTGCTCTGCTAAGCAAATATCAAGTTCCATTGATTGAGGATGATGTTTACGGTGAGTTATATTTTGGGGAGAAGAGACCCGCACCAGCTAAAGCTTTTGATAAAGAGGGCTTAGTTATGCATTGTTCGTCATTTTCGAAGTGCCTTGCACCTGGCTACCGTGTGGGCTGGGTAGCCACGGGAAGGTACTCAAAATTGATAGAACGTTTGAAATTAACAACAACGTTGAGTGCGTCGGTTCCCGCCCAGGTAGCATTAGCCCAATACTTACAGAAAGGTGGTTACGATAAACACTTACGTACTTTACGCCACACGCTTTTAGTTAACCAGATTAAATTCATTGAATCGATAGAGCGATATTTTCCTAAGGGAACAAGACTCACGCCACCTCAAGGAGGCTATTTTTTGTGGATGAAACTTCCTGACGGGGTCAATGCACTAGAGCTTCATCGCATAGCACTTGCCAATGGTATAAGTATTGCCCCAGGGCCGATATTTTCTGCTCAAAAGAGTTTTACAGATTATATTCGGTTGAACTATGGTCATATCTGGGATGCGCGCACCGAAGCTTCTTTAGCGACACTTGGAGCCATAGTAAGTGATCTAAGTCCATATTCTTAATTTGGGAACAAATCTCGCTGCCCTTTTTGTCTTTTTTGAGCTAATTAATTTTAAATAATACGTTTGCAATGCATGACAAACGTAAAATTTTTAGTATAATTTGCCTCCTGTAAAAACGCCGGATTAGCTCAGTTGGTAGAGCAGCGCACTTGTAATGCGAAGGTCGTCAGTTCGATTCCGACATCCGGCACCAGTTTTTAGTTAACACTATCAATCGTAAGCCCGCGTAGCCTAGTTATAGGTGGTGCTTAATCTCCCTCATCTCATTTTCAAATTTCATCTTAATAATCAGTCTTGCCTATAATCGTCAAATTAAGCAGGCGATGAATCTTATCGTATCTGGAGAAACAGTTTGACTACATTAAACTTTAAAAATATTAATCTGCCAGAAATAAAAACAAATTTATTAAGTGGCTTAACTGTGGCATTAGCCATGGTGCCAGAGGCAATTGCATTTGCAATCATTGCCCATGTTTCGCCACTCACTGGCTTGTATGCTGCCGTTATTGTTTCATTTATAACCTCTACATTTGGTGGTCGTCCAGGCATGATTTCTGGTGCAGCTGGCTCTCTCGCGGTCGTCATGGTGGCTTTGGTTGTTCAGCATGGGGCTGAGTACCTTTTTGCTACCGTTGTTTTAATGGGTTTATTGCAAATGTTGTTTGCTGTAGCGAAATTAGGCAAGTTTATTCGGATGGTGCCTCATCCTGTGATGTTAGGTTTTGTAAATGGGCTGGCTATCGTTATCTTTTTGGCGCAGTTTAGTCATTTTAAAACAGTATCGACTGATGGCCAGGCTTCATGGATGAGCGGCGAGCCTCTTTATATCATGGCGGGTTTGATTGCACTCACAGTTGCCATCATCTATTTGTTACCTAAAATCACAAAGGCTATTCCATCTACACTTGCCGCTATTATGGTAGTGGCATTTGGCGTGCCATTTCTTGGTGTTGATACTAAAACTGTTGGAGATTTAGGCTCTATCGCTGGTGGATTACCTAGTTTCCATTTACCTGAAGTGCCATTTAACTTTGAAACGTTGAGGATTATTTTTCCTTATGCATTGATTCTTGCCGCAATTGGGTTAATTGAAACTTTACTAACGCTCAATCTAATTGACGACATGACAGATACCAGAGGCAAACCAAATCGTGAGTCATTAGCACAAGGCGTTGCCAATGTAGTGACAGGTGTGTTTGGCGGCATGGGCGGTTGCGCCATGATTGGTCAAAGTATGATTAATGTGAATAACGGAGCATTGAAAAGATTATCAGGCATCGCAACTGCTTTATTTTTACTTTCATTTATTCTGTTTGCATCTCGTTGGATAGAGATGATTCCATTGGCTGCATTGATTGGAGTGATGTTTGTGGTTGCCGAAAAAACATTTGAATGGGGCAGCTTTCGACTATTTGGCAAAGTGCCAAAAGCAGACCTTTTTGTAGCCTTATTAGTCACCGTGACCACAGTTTTCACCGATTTAGCCATTGCCGTGATTGTTGGAGTGATTGTGGCGGCGCTGGTATTTGCTTGGGAGCATGCCAAACAAATTAGCGCAAATGCATTTGTAGATGAAAAAGGCTGGAAAATATACGAGTTGCAGGGCAGTTTATTCTTTGCATCAGTTTCCGCTTTTCAGAACCTTTTTTTACCGATTAATGATCCAGATGATGTTGTGATTGACTTCCGTAATGCCCGTGTTGTTGACCATTCCGCACTAGTTGCCATTGATGCCTTGGCTATTAGATATCAATCTTTGGGTAAGACCTTGCACTTAAAACACTTGAGTCAAGATTGTTTAGAATTGTTAGACAACGCCAAAGGCATGATTGAGGTTAATGTAATGGAAGACCCAAAGTATCATATTGCCGATAATAAATTGGGTTAGTTTAACTATTCATTTATAAGCAGATTTGTGGTCTTTAAAACTGTCATTGTTAAATGAATAGTTTAAGCGAATTATTTTTATAAATACTATTGTACAATTGTATTTTATCAAGACAAATCTCCATGTACCTACTCATAGCTTATTTGAAGATTAAATACTTCCAAGAAAAGCGATCATGTTAACCCTCAGTGAAATTATCGCTACATTTCAAACCTTTAAATTAACTAATCTTGATGCATGGCGTGGTCGACTGATTGTTTGGACTGCCGCTGCAACTGCAGGATTAATCGTAGTGCTGTTTGCCAAAGCTTCCGAACATGCTATTGATCTGTTCTTTTCAATGCAACAATCGTACTGGTGGGCGCCAATATTAATCACGCCACTGGCAGGTATGCTGATTGTTTGGGTCACTAACCGCTGGTTTAAAGGTGCAGGTGGAAGCGGTATTCCGCAAACCATAGCCGCCCTGCATGTAGAAAACCAAAACCTCCCTCTATCCTCTTTTGTTTCACTCAAATTAGCGATTGGCAAAATAACCCTTGGTGTGGGTGCTTTAGCCGCCGGATTCTCTGCTGGGAGAGAAGGCCCATCAGTGCAAGTAGGTGCAAGCATCATGCATGCCTTTAGGCGATTTTTGCCAGTTGGATTTTCGGTTCATCCTAAGCATTTAATTTTAGCAGGCGGTGCAGCCGGCATTTCAGCTGCATTCAACACACCTTTAGCTGGTGTAGTGTTTGCCATTGAAGAATTAGGAAGAGGTTTTGAACAAAAAACCAATGGCGTTGTAATCACGGCCATTGTATTGGCAGGGCTTGTATCAATGTCTATGCAAGGAAACTATATATACTTTGGTAATCTTGCTGTAGGGGTGATTGATAGAACAATTATCCTACCAGTCATTCTTTGCGGTATGGTTTGCGGAATATTTGGAGGATTTTTTAGTAGAACCCTCATTGAATCTTCCAGTCGGCTCAAAGGGCGATTAGGTGCATTTCGCAAATTGCATCCGCTATGGTGGACAGGGTTTTGCGGCTTGATGGTCGCCTTGCTAGGTGTCATCAGCGCGGGTGCTGCCCATGGTTCTGGATATTCATACACCCAAGAGCTATTGAAAGGAGGAGGCGTTGATAGCTGGCAATACGCGCCGATTAAATATCTCGCGACAATTTTTACTTACATGAGTGGCATTCCCGGCGGAATATTTGCACCGTCATTGTCTATTGGGGCTGGCATAGGCCATGATATGTTGCCTTTGTTTAGCAATAGCCAGTTACCAATAGCAATTATTGCACTGTGCATGGCTGGGTTCTTATCTGCGGCAACGCAAGCACCTTTAACATCATTCATTATTGTCATGGAGATGATAGATGGGCACGAAATGGTTATTAGCTTAATGGCGGTGACTATGATTGCTTCATTAACCGCGAGAGTATTTAGCCCACCACTTTATGCAAAACTGGCTGACATTCAGTCAACGCAACTCACACCCTTAGTAAAGAAATAAGGCTTTTTCTTATGATTACTTTGAACAACTAAAAATCTGCACTAGATACATTGGCACTTTTTCGCATTGTATTTAAATCAGCCAATCGGCATTTTCATGAAATCGAAAAAAAAGCTGGAATAGGTGGAGCCTCTTTTGGGCACTTGCAGAAATTACCGAAAATGAAAAGTTAACGGTTTCAGGATTGGCTAAAGCAATGGCTGTGCATCAGTCGACGGCAAGCAATTTAATGGAAAAGCTTGAATCTAGTGGTTACATTTTGAGAACCAGAAGCATAGATGACAAGCGCGTGGTATATCTTGAAATAACTCCAAAAGGACGAGCCCTTTTAGAAAAATGCCCGCCCCCATATCGTGGAATATTGCCAGATGCACTTCAAAATCTCAATAAGCTGGTTTCAACTCTTGAACATAAACAAGTTGATGCGGGTTATGAGCCATTAGGCAATGAGTAATAGCTTTCATCCCTTATTCGCCAAATGTAAAGCACCCAACATTTAAGCATAGTCCAGAAATTGGATTCCTATGGCTTCGTTATCTTAGTCAATCCGAAACTTTCATCAGAAAAATCTTACATTCTTTTCAGTCCTTACATGACACGTAAAATTTCCCCGAATATATAAACTTAACAATTTGTTAAGTTGGATAAATCATGCCACGAGCTTTATGGAAAGGCGCGATTAGTTTTGGGCTGATACATATCCCCGTTGATTTGTATTCGGCAGAGAGTGCGCAGCAGTTAGATTTGGATATGTTGGATAAACGTGACTTTGCGCCTATCGGTTATAAGCGCATTAATAAAAACACGGGCAAAGAGGTTGAGTGGGAACATATTGTTAAAGGCTATGAGTTTGAGGATAAACAATATGTGGTCTTGAGTGAACAAGATATTAAACGCGCTAATCCTGAATCTACTCAAACCATTGATATTTTATCTTTTATCGATACAGAAGAAATTTCCCCAATTTATTATGAAAAGCCGTATTACCTCACTCCGGCGAAGGGTGGGGATAAAGTCTATGCCCTGCTACGCGAAACGTTAAAAAAATCTGGAAAAATTGCCATCGGCCAAGTTGTGATTAGGGTTAAACAACACTTGGCAGCACTTATACCGATTGATGACATGATTGTTTTAAATTTGTTACGTTATCCAGAAGATATGCATCCAATGGATGAATACAAAGTTCCTAAATTAAAAAACAGTAAAACAGAAGTTTCCACCAAAGAAGTACAAATGGCTTTATCATTAGTTGAAGGCATGTCTGAGACTTGGGATCCTAAACAGTACAAAGACAATTATCGAAATGATTTATTAAAACTCATTAATAAAAGAATTAAGTCCAAGCAAACTAAATTGCTGGATGATAGTGAGCCGCCGCCAGTTTCAACCGAATCAAACATTGTAGATATTATGGCTTTACTTAAACAAAGTATCGAAAGCAAAAATAAGAAAGGTTCACAGCAGGCAGAACAGCAAGAGAGCGGTAAAAAAGACAAAGTGAGCAAAGCCTCATGAGTCTTGATAAATACTGGGAAAAAAGAGACTTTGAGATAACCGCTGAACCTCGTGGAGAAGTCATTAAATCAAGTGAGACTTTGAGTTTTTTTATTCAACGACATCACGCCTCTAGGTTGCATTATGACTTTAGATTAGAGCTCGATGGCACACTTAAAAGCTGGGCTGTGCCTAAGGGGCCAAGCTTAGACCCAAGCGATAAACGCTTGGCCGTTCATGTTGAAGATCACCCGCTAACTTATGGTAGTTTTGAAGGCCGCATTCCTAAAGGCCAATATGGTGCTGGTGGAGTGGTGTTGTGGGATAAGGGTATTTGGATTCCAATAGGTGATCCAAAAGTTGATTACCAAAAAGGTAACCTAAAATTTGAATTACTTGGGGAGAAATTAAGTGGTAAATGGGCATTGGTTAGAATGAAAAAGAAATCAGATGAGGATGATAAACAAGACAGTTGGCTGCTTATAAAAGAAAAAGATGACCATGCTAAATCAGGGCAAGCTGCGAATGTGACAGAAAATCGAGCTGAAAGTGTTTTGAATTTAAAAACCAAAACAGTTGAGAAAACAAAAACAACAAGCGCTTCCTCTAAAACTCAAACAAAGCAACCGAACACAGAAAAAATCCCCGATAAAATCAGCCCTCAATTAGCCACATTAGTTTCAGAAGCACCAGTAGGCGAAGAATGGATATCCGAAGTTAAGTTTGATGGCTATCGGGCTTTAAGTAGAATTGAATCAGGCAAGGTCAAGATGTTCACGCGCAATGGGCATGATTGGACTAAGCAATGGAAGATGATTGCCGAGCAGCTGGAAAAATTGCCCATCGATAATGCTTGGGTAGACGGCGAAGTGGTGGCAGTTAAAGATGGAAAAATTAACTTCGGCGCTTTAAGTAACTATGATGTGAATAATCCAAAAGATGATATTCAACTTAAATATTATATTTTTGATTTAATTTACTTAAATGGGCAGGATATAAGCTCATTACGTTTACTGGACCGTAAATTACTACTTAAAGAAATACTCTCATCTCAAACCGATCACTCAATTTTAAAATACAGTGAGCATAATACTGGTGCCGTTAAACTGTCTTTTGAAAGTACCTGCAAACTTGGCCTAGAAGGAATCATAGTCAAAAATCCAGCTGCGCCTTATGTTCAAGCTCGAACTAAAAACTGGCTGAAGCTAAAGTGTTCAAAACGTCAGGAGTTTATCATTGGTGGGTTCACTAAGCCTGCTGGTAGTCGGTCTGGGTTTGGCGCTTTATTGCTTGGCTATTATTCTGAGCAAAAAGAATTTATTTATGCTGGCAGAGTTGGTACCGGGTTCAATGTTCAGGTGATTAATAATTTAATGGAGCAATTTAAATCATTAAAATTGACTACCGCAGCTTTTGTAAATCCTCCTAAAGGTTATCAGACTAAAGGCATCACCTGGTTGAAACCTAAGCTGGTTTGTGAGGTTAAGTTTGCGGAATGGACAGAGGATAATGTACTAAGGCATCCATCTTATGTCGGCTTGCGCGAAGATAAAACCGCTTCGAAGATTAGCCGTGAAATTGAAATAGATGCAAGTAGCATTGACGCAAAGAGTACTTCAGAACTTGAGTCTGATGATGAATCTAGCACCAAAGCCGAAATGGCAACCAATAAAAAATCTAAGATTATGAGTAACGTTGAAACTAAAACCAAGATTTTATTAACGCATCCTGAAAGGGTAATTTACACATCTGAAAAAATCACTAAATCCGATGTTGCAGATTATTACCTTAAAATATCTGAATGGTTAATGCCGCATTTAATCGATAGGCCGCTTTCCTTATTACGCTGTCCTGATGGTGCTGAAAAGGCCTGTTTTTTTCAGAAACATTTAGATGAATTAAATTTTAAGTTTGTAAAAAGAATTGAGGTAGATAGCGACGATAAGGGTAAGTATTTAATCGCAAATGAAATCGATGCAGTCATGGAGTTGGTACAACTTGGCGTTATCGAATTTCATACTTGGGGTTCTAAGCTAGGTGACTTGAACAAACCTGATAGATTGACCTTCGATTTAAACCCCGATTTATCTCTGCCTTGGGAGAAGGTAAAGTATGGCGCACTCTTAATAAAATGCATGCTTGATACCATGGAATTACAAAGTTTTATCAAGACCACGGGTGGTAAAGGTTTGCATATAGTGGTGCCAATTAAACCTAAGCACGATTTCTCTGTGATTAAAGCTTTCACTAAGGGTATTGCTAACTATCTAGCAGAAACCATTCCATCGCACTTTACCGCGGTTATGAGCAAAGAGAAGCGTAAAAATAAGATATTTATCGATTATTTACGCAATGGAAAAGAGTCTACAGCAATAGCCGCCTACTCTTTGCGCGCGAGAGCTGGTGCAACCATATCGACTCCTATCACTTGGGAAGAACTCAAGGAGGAAGAAAGCCCTGATCGTTTCAAGCTGCTAAATATTTTTGAAAGAATGTCTGTATTAGATAACGACCCTTGGTCTCAATATAAAAATACTCAAATAATCTCTCCCTCGCTATTAAAAACCTATAGTTAAGGGAAACCAACTTCGTACTGTAACAAATTCAAACTTACTGCCAATATATAAAAACCTCGTACTTAATTTATTCTCGAAATCAAGTTAAGGGAACAAAGCCTGATCAGTGGCTGGCCATTGTCCATCATAAACAGCTTCAGGATGATCTTTGGTTAATTTATCCCGAACTTCCGTTAGCCTTTCAAGCGGGATAGAAATGATCATTAATATTTTTCCCTGTTCAATTTTTTTCTTGAATTTGCCAATTCTACGGTTGGTAATGCCAATCGCTAGTATTCCTGCCCAAAGCGCGCAAAACACACCGCCAACAAGCATATAGTAAGGAATTACACGTGGGGAAACCTCACCAAACCAGTTAGGGAACATCACCGCCATCAAACCGCCTAACAGGCCAAAAGCAACACCAAACAACAGTCCGATCACAGCACTTATTAATAAGCCAGATCTTTCAATGATGTTAGCAACAGGTAGGTTTTCTAAAGGTTTATTTCGGTTTGCAACAAAATGAATTTGCTTGGCTTTGATACCGCTCTGCAACAACTCATTCATCATCTGTTGGGCACTTTTTATATTTGGTAATAAGAAATAGATTTTTCTGCGCATATTGATCTCCTCATTCTAACTAGGTGAATAAAGTGGTATTTCACCTTTTTCGTCTGGTGAATGTTTTAAGATTTATTTATTTAATCATTTTTCTAGATTGTCACTTATTAAGTAATAGGAAAGTTGCCTAAATAGCCGTAGGACTTGGCTTATTAATATTAAATAACCTAGTGCTTAAGCAAACTATAAATATGCCTTAAGCCATGAAATTTCAAATAATACCCATATGTACGCTATCACACTGATTAGCGAAGTTTGCTTAGGTAATATTGATTTTAGATTTTTCATAAAACTAAAGGATACCTTGATGAGCTATTTAACCCGTTTATTTAAAGATAAAGAAACTGCTGATCGTGCATATAAGAGCGCATCTCAAGCAGGCTATTCTGGCGAAGAAATCAATGTCGTGATGTCAGAGGAAACTAGAGAACGCTACTATGGAAAGAGTGTCATTCTAGAAACAGAAGTAGGCAATAAAGCAAGTGAAGGCGCTACTGTTGGGGGCGTAACGGGTGCAACTATTGGCGCCATTGCGGCAGCTGTGGTTGCAATGGGCACCACCTTAGTATTGCCTGGACTGGGAATTTGGGTTGCTGGTCCATTAGCTGCTGCTATTGCAGGCGCGGGAGCTGGCGGTGTGACTGGTGGACTTGTTGGCGCGCTCATTGGTTGGGGCCTTCCTGAAGATCGTCTAAAAGAATACGAGCTTGGTATTAAAGAAGGTGGAATACTTTTAGGTGTCAATCCTCGTTCGGATGCGGATCGTGATCGTCTTGAGAAAGAATGGGGAAACTCTGATATTCCTACTAACACTTAACTCAATTAAAAACCTTCATTGCTTGTCCATATTAAACAGTCTAGATATTGAAAAATCTGGCGAATAAACAGCGATTGATGGACAGGCCGATTAACTTGAAACCTACACGAAAATAAAGCGTGATTTTGAAAGAAACCGATCTGAGTTTTAGGTTGCGACTTCAATTACTTAATTAAATTGAAGTGTTAGGAGAAAGCGCTTGAAGATTAGCTGGGACGGTGATCTTGTCGTTTTATCTGTGTTAATAGCTATTTTTGGCTCTTTCATAGCGCTTTCTCATGCAGAGCGTATGCGAGAAAGTACGGGCTACCCTGCCTCGCATGGATGGTAGCAGGAGGTGTGACTTGGGGTATAGCTATATGGGCGCTGCATTTTATTTGTATGCTTGCCTTTCATTTACCCATCCCTCTGGCTTATGATAGTCGCCTGACGTTTATTTCAGCAATACCAGCGATTGTAGCTGCAATCGCTGGGTTCTATTTTCTCCGAAACCCTAAGTTACCGTTGAAAAATATGTTAATCGGCGGTTTATTAATGGGCTTAGGCATAGTGAGCATGCATTATGTGGGCATGTCAGCGCTTAGAATTGAACCGTCAATTACCTATAAACCCATCTTAGTCATCCTCTCAATTGTTATCGCAATAACCACCTCTATTAGTGCGCTTCTTATCGTATATGCTGGTAACAAAACTGTATTACATCCACTTTTTCGGCATTTGTTCGGGGCAATAGTGTTGAGCCTGGCAATTGCAGGTATGCACTACACCGCAATGGTGGGTACTGTTTTCTCTCCTAATAGTATCTGCGCTGTTGGCAATTTACAGTTCAAACCTCATTTACTCGCTGTCATTGTCACCTCTGGGTGCTTTCTTCTTTTCAGTGGAGGTGGATTTGCTAATGCGCTTGATCGACATTTCGCGATAGATGATTTGCGCTTAGCCAATATGCAATTGGAAGAACAACAGAGGGAATTACACCTAGTGGCAAGTGCATTTGAAGTGCAGGAAGGCGTATTGGTGACAGATGCTAAAAACATCATTTTGCGTGTAAACAAATCCTTCACCAAATTGACTGGATACAGTATGGAAGAGGTGCTGGGTAGGTCTATAGAAATACTTATTTCCAAGCATCATAATGAAATGTTTTATGATGACATTTTGAAAAGTTTATCTGATAAAAAGTCTTGGTTAGGAGAAATCTGGAGCGAACGTAAAGATGGTGTAATCAATCCTTATCGGTTGATGATAACCGCAGTATCCGCGCCTGATGGGCATGTCACCAATTACGTCGCGGCTATATCTGACATCCGAGATTTTAAAGAAGCTCAGGAGAACATCATTCTCCTTGCCTTTCATGACCCACTCACGGGGCTGCCGAATCGCCGCCTGCTTCAGGATCGTCTACATCAAGCCATCACAAGTAGCATTAGAAGCCATCGCTACGGCGCGATAATTTTTATCGATCTGGATCACTTCAAACTATTAAACGATACTCTAGGGCACAATTTTGGAGATTTGTTGCTGATAGAAGTGGCCGTCCGTTTACAAGATTGTGTGCGCGAAGGTGATACCGTGTCGCGCTTAGGTGGTGACGAATTTGTAGTGATGTTAGAGGATTTGAGTGACGGTGCAGAAGGGGCTACTGTTGAAGCTAAGATCGTTGGAAAAAAGATTATTGCTGCCATTAACCAGCCATTCTTTCTACAGGATAACGAGTACTCTATTAGCTGTAGTATGGGGGTTACCCTTTTTCACGGTAATCGGTATGACGTGGATGAATTACTTAAACAAGCTGATATTGCCATGTATAGCGCAAAAAATTCTGGGCGGAATGCCATGAGTTTTTTCAATTGGTCTATGAAAAAGTGCTTAAGATATTAAATTAATGCGTGAATTACCTTAGGTAAAGTAAGACAGAAAAAGGCAAATCCTTAAGTATTTTAGATAAGTCTAATTTTCCATTACTAATCTTAAAATTCCTTTTTGTGAAGATATCGTAGAGGCTTTCGATACCCGTTTCTAAAGTTAATATAAGTTCATTCTCTTCTAGAATCAGGCTTGGGTTATTGTGGCCTGATAATATTCTTGTTAAGATTCTCGGTGCAATGACTATGACTGATTCACTTTTAAAGTTTCTAGCGAAACTAATAAAATGCTCACTCTTCGAACCAGTTAATTTTAAGGGTGTGTAATCACCTTTGTTAAAAAGAGAAGGTTTAGCTTTTTTAAGATTTAACACCTCCTTAATTAATCCTAGCTTAATGGACCCATCTTCCCAATTTTTTAATCTGACTTTTAATTCAAAATCCTCGTTAATTACTTGCTGCCTAAATTCATAATTAACTTCACGTCGGTTGTCTGGATCTACCAAGTTAAAATCCCAAAGCTCTGTCCCTTGATATAAATCTGGTACTCCCGGGCATGTCAAACGTAGTAAACACATCGATAAACTATTGATTATTCCAGCACTCGATATACGTCTTACAAAAGCAGAGACTTCCTTTATAAATTGCTGATTTTCTAGCTTTAAAATATTGAAAATGAATGTTGTGCAGGCGGTTTCATACTCTTCATTTACCTGAATCCAATTTGAAAAACGCTTGGCTTCTCTGATGCTTTTTAAAAACCATGCGTTTAATCTTATGGCATATTGTTCCAACGCATCCGCATCATCAATGGACAAGTCGTAAGGCCAATGCCCTACTAATGTCTGGTAGAGCATGTACTCATGATGAGGTCTTGGCGCGATATAAAGAGCATCCAAATTATTATTGGGCTGAATATCTTGTCTGTAAGCTGCATTTAACTGAAACCAATGACAAACAGTTTGTTGCCATTGCAAAGGGATTTCACTGAGCACGGCTAACCTTGCACGTGCATCTTCTCCGCGTTTGTTGTCGTGTGTCGCTGTAGCTAGCATACCCAAAGGATAATTTTTTTGACGCGTGAGGCATCGTTGATGAAATTCCTCAATGCTGATTGAGAATATTTCTGGGCTACCACCCACTTCATTTCGCGACAGTAATCGGCCATAACGATAAAAAGCGGTGTCTTCTACAGATTTTGCAACAAGTGCGGGCGTGAGTTGTTGAAAGCGGGAAATTGCTCGTCTGGAAAGGTCGGCAAAAAGGCTATTATCACCCGATTGAACTTGGTCTCCGATTAGCCAACTTAACACTATATTCAATAGAGGCTTATCTACATTGCTGAGCGTACGCAGTGCATTGATCGCTATTCCATCAAAGATAGATTGATCAAATATTGAAGGTTTTTCTGAAGCAACAATATAAGTCCGATAGACAGGTAAGTGCACCAAAATTTCTGTTAACACGCGCTTGATAGAGGCCAAAGAGTAATCTCTGGTATTTAAGTCTACTCTGGCTATTTTATGCAATGCCATTGCCGTCGCTTCAAATTCGGCAACAAAATTTTCTCTTAATAATTGTCTGCGGGCATTATGGATATTTTGATTGAAGTCGTTTTTATCTTGGGTAATCTTTTCCCATAAAAGCGTCAGTGGCTCTTCTCCGTTTGCATCATGCAATAATGCATTCACATCTTCCATAAAGTCATAGCCAGTGGTGCCTTCGAGTTGCCAATCCGTCACTAAAAATTCGTTATGCGCGAGAATTTTTTCAGCAATCAAATAAGGTTCTTGCTGCAAGTCTGGTGGTCGGTGATTAGATAGTTTTTGCAAACGTGACCGCAGTTTTGTGCAATATTGCTGTGGATAGGCTAATCCATCGATATGGTCGATTCTCAGTCCGTCGATAAGGCCTTCTTTATATAAATCAAATATAAGTGAATGAGTGGCTTCAAAAACCTCGTCTAGTTCAACCCTTATACCAGCAAGCTCAGATATTTCAAAAAATCGGCGCCAATTAATTTGATCGGTCGCGTTCCGCCACCATGTAAGTCGGTAATGCTGGCGTTCTAGTAAATCATGTAATCGGGATTTGGCTTCTTTAGAGTCGCCATTATATAAATCTAATATTTCAGTTAAAGTTAACAGGCCAGTTTCTGATGCACACAAGCTTTTTAACTGTTGAAATACTTTTTCTACATCATTTTCAATGATTAAAAAATCGAGTTCAAAATCTATTTCTGCTAATTCTGAAATTATTTTTTCAAAAGATTGTGAGTGGTTGTGACTTAATATTTCTTTATAAATTGATAGTGAGATAGGAAAACAATGGGAGAAATAATGAGCCTCTATGCGGCCCTCTGTCGGGTTAAATTTAAGTTTAATATCGCCATTTTCGAGTGAAGTGCCGTACGGATCACCCAAAAAAGGCGCCAATATTTTATTGTTTAAATGAACATCGGCAGAATCCCAATCGATATCAAACCAGAAAGCATAAGGGCTTTTGCGACCCCATTCCAACACATGCTGCCACCACGGGTTTTCATGACCACCAACGCCCATGTGGTTAGGGACAATATCAATGATTAATCCCATGTGATGATTTCTTAATGTCTTTACTAAGCGCCTTAATCCGTCGATACCACCTAGATTTGAATTAATCTGAGTAGGATTAACAATGTCATAGCCATGAGTGGAATTTTCTCTAGCAGTTAATATGGGTGATGCATAAATATGGGTAATTCCCAGCTTGGAATAATAATCAACCAAACTATTAGCATGATCAAAAGTGAAATTTTGATTAAATTGCAAACGGATGGTTGCGCTTATATGATTACTGCGCATCATATTAAACGCCGTTGATAGGCGCTTCTGACAGCGCAATGATGGAATTTCCAGGAAAAATATTCTTAGTTAAAGACTCCCATACCTCACTGTAATCAAATAAAACGTCTGAATTTTCCACCACACATAATGCCTGCTGCGAAATATCTAATATTTCGTTACCTAAATTAAATGCTAATATTAATTTTGAGCCATCACTCATCCGCCAGCTGACAACTACAGCAGATGGGCCAATCGCTTTTGCCGAGATGGATTTGGCCGTAGCAAGTTTAGGCGTAATGTGAGCATGCCTAATTGCAAGCAATTTACTCATCCACTGGCTCCAGTTAGATGCGCTGGTATAACCTTCCACACTTATTGGTCTTGGAATAGAAGTTTCAAAGGTATCCACATCATTTGAATCTGGAATTTTTAAGGCAAATGTGGAATCGGCAAACTTACTGAAAGAAGCAAATTGCTTTCGACGACCTTGTCGAATTGCTTCAATTAACGCTTCATCTTCATGGCTAGTGAAATATAAAAATGGTTGAGTAGCACCAAATTCTTCACCCATAAAAATCATCGGTATATGAGGGCAGAGTAAAACTAAAGCATTGGCAACACGTAATGTGCGATCTAGCACCAGTGTAGTTAATCTTTCACCAAATGGACGGTTACCTATCTGATCATGATTTTGTAAGAAAAATACAAAACTGGTCGGCGATAAACGGGATGTGTCGTGAGCAGAAAGCCGATTAGACGCTTCTTTATACAGATTTTCATTTTCAGAAAAAACAAATCCTTGGGAAAGGCATTTAGCTAAATTTTGTGCTGTGTTCTCTGCATAATAAGAATAATAACCTTCAGTCTCGCCAGTTAATAACACATGCATCAAGTGATGTGCATCATCATTCCATTGTGCCGAAAAACCGTTTTGCAATAAAGCGACAGAGTTGTCGTCGTTTTCTGCCATTAAGTTGATGTATCGTTTTGCGCCAATCGTTTCTTGTACAAGATTTGCCACCTCAAATAACCACGATTTATCATAAATGGCATGGCAAGCATCAAAGCGTAATCCATCAAATTGAAATTCTTCTAACCAATAAAGCACATTCTCTGTAAAAAAACTACGAACGATGGGGTGCTTTAAATTAATCGCTTTCCCCCAAAGCGTGTGTTCTTTTTCATCAAAAAACTGCGGTGCATAGTGATGTAGATAATTCCCATCTGGCCCAAAGTGGTTATAAACAACGTCTAAATAAATGGATAAATTTAAGGTATGGGCTTCGTCAATCAAAGACTTTAAATCATCTGCTGAACCATAAGAAAAATGCGGCGCATAAAGTAAAACACCATCGTAACCCCAGTTACGTTGGCCAGGAAAACATGCGATTGGCATGATCATAATTGCCGTAAAACCCATCGCCGCAAGCTCAGCTAATTTACTTTTAACACCGATAAAACCCTCAAATACACCTACATGCATTTCATACAAAACGGTTTCATGCCAAGGCCGCCCCGTCCAGTTTACTTGACGCCAATGATAAGAATGTTCATCGATAACAATGCTATAACCATGAACACTTTCAGCTTGTCCACGTGAAGCTGGATCTGGCACGAGTAAAGTTATATTTTGCTTATTAGTGATGTTGTATTTATAACGTGTACCTACTCCACATGTAACAGTTCCAACATAAAAATCTGGGAATTCGCCATCAGGGCTCAGTTCGAATTCTTCGCCACTTTCAAATATCACCGATACCTGAGTGGCTTCTGGCGCCCATAGACAGAACTGGGTATGTTCGCTATCAATTAAATGCGCGCCTCTTTTTAGTTGTGAGCTATAGGCTGTGTTTAAGCTTGAAGTGGAAGAGGCATTAAGCATGTGAAGGCTCCGCAACAAATTGCGTTACTTCTGCCAAAAGGACATTCAAATTTTGCGTTGGCACATCAAGCCAATCTGGCCTGTTATTAAACTCGTATAGAATTTCATGACTAATTCGTTCTATGGTAAAAAGATAAATCAATGATTGCATCTCTCGCTGAATGTTATTTTTCTTTGCTGCTGTATGACTAGATTGAGGTTTTGAAGCAATCACTAAATGCGCAGTTTCAGCAATATCGTTTGACAGGCATTTACAGTAAGACTGCATAAAAGCGGTCTGTGAAGCGTCTATATAACGCTGAATGATGTTTTGCTGGGCTTCATCATTATTAAGTTGATGTTCGTTTTTGTTGAGATAGGCTGCAGCATAGGAGAATGATCGTAATGCGCCAGCAACATCACGAAGCGGACTGTCTTTTGCGCGTCGCTCCTCTAAGCTTTGGTTAGGTTCGCCGTCGAAATCAATAATCATTACATCACCGTAGAGCACTAGGACTTGGCCTAAATGAAAATCCCCATGAATACGTGTTAACTTTTGATTTAATCCGGCGGAAGCTAATTGCTTAATCAAATCTGAACTGTTTTTTTGGAACTCATTCAATTTTGATTCTGGAATAATTTGAGTGTTTGCTGCAATTTTTAATGCATGTTGAAATTTCAAAAGAATGCGTTTGTGCCAGTGAGTTATATCTGTCCTTCTAGCTAAAATTGGATTAAAAGCAGCATTATTGGTGGCTGTAGCTAAAGCGTTATGTAACTCACCTAAGCGTTGGCCCAAAATATTTGCAAAACCTGTGAGCTCTTCTAGAGGGTTTGCCTTTTCAACGAGTGAGTTTTGCACAGCAACTTCACCTAAATTTTTAATTTGCAGCGCATACCCCAACCTATCTAGTGTCCACTCCCATCCATTGCCTTGGTTATGCACATAAGATTGGGCAACTAATAAACAGTAGGAATTATCGTTTTTGGTTTCGTAAGCAATATCGCCATAATAAATAGGCGCATTGGGGAATTTCATTTCAGCCAAATACTTAATCATCTCTAGTTCTGGGCTAATTCCCTCACTGAGTTTTCTGATTATTTTTACAAAAATCTTATCGTTAAAAATAAAAGAACTATTGGATTGTTCGGTTACCGCTCTTCTGACATCATTTTTACCTTCAATCTCTAATTCGCTTAACTGCGCACTGCCGTGGAAATGTATTTCACCTTCATTTGTGATTAGTGAAGTCTCAATTTGCAGATTTTTGATGAGCGTATAAGCAAAGTCATCAATAGAGAACGCATCGGAGAATAATCTAATAGTTGAGCCACGCCGCACTCTGGCTAAGCTTAATTTTTTTGTTAACGGGGAGGTGTAGTTGGCATCTTCCGCATAACCGAAGGTTAACAAATAATTTTCTTCGCCATTTTCTGTATGAACTTTTACCATACTCAAACTAAAAGGCATGCTAGCTTCATTCAAGGGATTTGTTAGCGTTACTAATTTTGAAAGTGAAGCGGACTCGATATTTTCTTGTTTATTCGCAAACCATCTCTGCTGAATTAAATAGTGAGGCAAGATTTGCTCTAAACGCGAAATCAAAGGCGGTTTATATATCTCAGCCAAATCTTTTTGTACTACTAATGTAACCACTTCAGGGGATTCGCTTAACTCTGTTAAGTTTTGTTCAGTGAGTTTTGGATCCATTAAGCGAAACCAATAAAAGCCATAAGGAGATAAAGTGATGATATAAGGTGAACTAGTAATGGCTGGGAATGAGGTTTCACCTAATAGTTCTACAGGCACATAAGAAATGTATTCGGATAAATTAAATTTTACCGCTTGAGCCGAACCCGAAAAATTAGCAATACATAGAATGATTTCTTTTTTCTCATTCAGCTCTGTATGGACGCCTTGATACTCTCTGAGATAGGCCAGAATCTTTCTATTTTGAGGGTAAAGCAATCTCAAGCTGCCTCTGCCAAAGGCTTGGTATTTTTTCCGCGTGATAAGTAATCTGCGCATCCAATTTAAAAAAGAATGTAAATCTTCAGACTGTGCTTCTACGTTAATCGCTTGATAACCATACTGAGCATCCATAATGATGGGCAGCACTAGCTTCGCTGGATCAATGCGTGAAAAGCCGCCATTGCGATCAGGTGACCATTGCATAGGCGTTCGCACGCCATCTCGATCACCTAAATGAATATTGTCACCCATACCAATTTCATCACCATAATAAATAACGGGCGTACCTGGCATGGATAATAAGAGGCTATTGAGTAACTCCATGCGACGACGATCGCGCTGTAGCAGCGGTGCTAAACGTCTGCGAATACCCACGTTTAATCTTGCTCTATTTTCCGCGGCATAAAAATTGAGCATGTAAGCTCGTTCGGACTCGGTCACCATTTCAAGAGTGAGTTCGTCGTGATTTCTTAAGAATATCGCCCATTGGCATTCTTTAGGAATATCAGGCGTTTGTTGCAGAATGTCCGTAATGGGGAATCTATCTTCTTGAGCTAAGGCTAAGTAAATGCGGGGCATTAAGGGGAAATGAAAAGCCATATGGCATTCATCGTTATCGCCAAAATAGTACTGAACATCTTCTGGCCACATATTGGCTTCAGCAAGTAATAGTCGACCTGGGTATTTTGCGTCGACAACTTTCCTGATTTTCTTAAGCACTTCATGTGTCTCGGGTAGGTTCTCGTTAGAAGTCCCTTCTCTTTCGATTAAATAAGGCACGGCATCTAAACGCAAACCATCCACACCAATATCTAGCCAAAACTCCATTACCCTAATCACCGCTTTTAATACTTTTGGATTATCAAAATTTAGATCGGGCTGATGCGAGAAAAACCGATGCCAAAAGAACGCATTAGCTACGGGATCCCAAGTCCAATTTGATTTTTCAGTATCGGTAAAAATAATACGCGTGCCGCTATAGGCGGTGTCAGTATCTGACCACACATAAAAGTCTCTTGCTGGTGAGCCGGGTTTTGCAGTTCTAGCTTTTTGAAACCATATATGTTGATCGGATGTATGATTAATGATGAGTTCTGTAATAACCCTTAAACCGCGCGAATGCGCTTCTGTAATAAAACGCTTGGCATCAGCTAAATTGCCGTAATCTGAATGTACATTTTTATACTCAGCAATGTCATAGCCATCATCTCTGCGCGGCGATGGATAAAAAGGCAATATCCAAATGGTATTCACCCCTAAATTAGAGATATAGTCCAGTTTCTCTATTAAGCCTTTAAAATCACCAATGCCATCATGATTGCTGTCATAAAAAGACTTAACGTGTAGCTGATAAATGATGGCATCTTTGTACCAAAAGGGGTCGTCACTAAATGTTAAAACTGCATTTATTGAGGCGTGAGTGCCGTTGGTTTTTTTTCTTTTGAGCATTTTAATGCTCCCTCGCTTTGATGTGCCAGATGACAAATACATACTGGCTAGGGTCTAAGCATAATTTTTGCCACTTACCATCTAAACTAAAATGGCTATCGCTCATCAAATCATGCACTTCAAATTGGGCGTTATCATGCAAGCCAAGCATATATAGAGGCACTTCGAGATTGGCCTCTTGTAGATGGTTTGCGGATAAATTGACCGCTACTAAAATTAAAGAATCTAATTTTTCCTCGCTGTGTGTTTTGCCTTTTTTAGAGTAAAAAATGACTTGATCATTATCACAAAAGTGAAAATCGATACCTTGTTGTGTTTGAAGTGGTTTATAGGTTTTACGAAGTCTATTTAGTGTACTAATCTCACTAACAATATTGCCTTCGCTAGTCCAATCCCAAGCGCGAATCTCGTATTTTTCTGAATTTTTAAACTCTTCTTTACCTTCAATGGCTTCTGCTTCACATATTTCAAAGCCGCTAGAAATTCCCCATAATCCGCTAGTTGATGCCGCTAAAGCTGCCCGTACCAAAAACCCATTTCGCCCATGCTGTTGCAAATAGAATGGATTAATATCAGGGGTATTTACAAAAAAGTGAGGTTTAAAGTAATCTGCAAGGCCGTCTTCGTTTAGCTCTTGCAAATAACTAGTTAGCTCATACTTGGTATTTCGCCAAGTAAAATAGGTATAAGACTGTGTGAAGCCTATTTTAGCTAGCCGAGCCATTATTTTTGGGCTGGTAAATGCTTCAGATAGAAAAATAGTATCGGGAAAAGTATCTTGTACCTCGGCGATTAACCATTCCCAGAATGGAAAGGGTTTTGTATGTGGATTATCAACACGAAAAGTGCGTATGCCTTCATTTGCCCAAAAAAGCACCACGTCTTTTAAAGCTATCCATAAAGCAGGAATGGCTTGTGGCGCATAAAAATCCACATTGACTATATCTTGATATTTTTTAGGTGGATTTTCTGCATATCTTAGCGAGCCATCTAAACGCCAGTTGAACCATTCAGGGTGTTCCGTGAGCCAAGGATGATCGGGGGAGCATTGAATGGCAAAGTCTAATGCAATTTCAATATTTATTGATTTAGCGGCATCACGCATGCACCTAAAATCTTGCCAACTACCGATGCGAGAATTGATAGCGTCATGCCCGCCTTCATGTGAGCCAATGGCATACGGACTTCCTGGATCGTCAACATTGCAGATAAGACTATTATTTTTACCTTTTCGAAATTTCTCACCGATCGGGTGGATAGGTGTTAAGTACAAGGTATCAAAGCCCATTTCCTTGATATGGGGTAATCGCGCCATTAAGTCCCCGAACGTGCCATGCCTATTACTATCGCCACTTTGAGAGCGCGGAAATACCTCGTACCAATTAGAAAATTCAGCTTGAGTTCTTTCTACGCGTAAGGGGAAAATTGAACTGTGTGTCAGGAATTCTTTTTGGCAGTTAGTTTGATGCAGTGTTTGAATGTCATTCGAAAGTAAAAGAAGTAAAGCAGAGGTATCTTTTAAGTCGTAGTATTCTAATAAATCGGCTTCAATGGCATAATTTTCAAAAGCGGAATTAATAGTCAAACTAGCTTTATCTAGGGGTTTATTTTTGTACGAGCATAAGTAATTTTCTAAATGAGCTAAAACTTCGTCATGTGTGGTTTCATGACTTAAATTTAAAGTTTTTTTTATTAATTCAACACCTTCTTCAAGCTCTAGCTTTATATCCATTTTAGCTTCGACTTTTTTGAGTAGCTTATGTAAGTGGTTTGCAAAATTATCTAACCATGCTTCCACCTGAAGATCGAACAGTCCGAGGTTGTCAAATGTTACTTGACAACGCCATCTATCATTATTGATAAGCTGCATCGGTGATACATTCCATTGCTTACTTTTTTTTTGCTTCCACAGCAGGTTGCAACTTAATTTGTCATGCGAATCAATGTAGATATCTGCTTCAATATTGACAGGTTCATTGCTAAGAAATTTTGGAGTAAAACGACCAGCGTCAATTGCAGGTGAGAAATTTTCAATCACTATCCTACGTCGTTTATCTGTGACATCAGCTAGATTGATTGTGGAGGAGTGGCAAGATAAACCATCATCTGAATTCATTGGCTTCCTCTCCCATCCTTACAAATACCTAAAAAGTTTTAAAAACAGCTTGTAGCTACTTTGTTCACTTTAGATATAAATGCATAAACTGAATGTAGTTAAATGTAGAAAGTTGGCATCAGAAAAATCTTACATTTTTGATTAACTCAAACTCATAGCGTAGGTAATGACAAGGAATATAGAGAAGCGAAGCTGGGGTTTTTAACAAAATATTTCGCTAAATGTCAGACGTTTCTTACTAAATTCTCAGCATTTGCTGAGTTATTTTGTTTTGTTCTTAATGAAATAATAAGTAACACGGGTAGCTTAATTGTGAAAGTTAAAATGAACGACTCAATAAAAAAACAGGAAAATGAACCGAGTCATCAAGAAAGCATATTAACTTTGCGGCGTAACTGTTGGCGAATTGAAAACTCTTCCTTTGCTTCCCCAGTGGTCGATTGCTCGAATTATTACCGAGCTATTCACGAAGCTATTTGTAAGGCTCAACATAGCTTGTTTATTGTAGGTTGGGATATTGATAGCCGCATTGAACTCATTCGGGGTGAAGAAGCGGAGGCTAGCAAATGCCCTACTACTTTGTTCGAGCTACTCAAATGGAAGTCTGAGCAGTCCCCTGAGTTAAGTATTTATCTTAATCGGTGGAATTATTCGATTTTTCTGGCTGCAGAACGCGAGACATTTTCTTCAATGAAATGGAAGATGAATGGCATTCAAAATTTAGAGTTTATTTTTGATGATCAATTACCACTAGGTGCCTCTCACCACCAAAAAGTGATTGTTGTCGATGACGAGATAGCTTTTTGTGGTGGAATGGATATTGCAATCGCTAGATGGGATAACCGTCAACATCATGTCAAAGAAAATAAAAGAAGAGACCCGCAAGGAACACTAGTTCTAGGGTTTGAAAAGAAATATATCCCTTACCATGATGCTCAAATGCTAGTCGCGGGAGATGCCGCACAGTCTTTAGGTGAGTTAGCGCGTAAGCGGTGGTTTTTGGCTACCGGCAAACATGCAAAGCCTCCTCAACCTTACGATATAAAAAAAATTCCTAGCGCTTGGCCTGATAGCGTTTCGCCAGTGCTAGAAAATGCTCGAATCGGCATTTCACTCACTATGCCAAGATTTCGCGAACAACACTTAGATCGAGGTGTAGAGCATTTGTACCTTGATATGATTGAAAAAGCAGAGCGGTTTATCTATATGGAAAACCAGTTTTTTACACATCGTGAAATAGCCGAAGCGCTAAATAAAAGGTTGAAAGAAAAACCTGAACTAAGAGTTTTAATGCTGAGTTGTAAAGATCCTCAGGGATTTATGGAACGAAAAACAATGTATTTTGGGCGCGTTCATTTTAAAGATGCGTTAACTAAAGATGGAGTCGGCGATAGAGTGGTCATGGCCTATCCTATTTCACAAGAGAATAACGCTAAAGAGCAGGTGCGGGTGCATTCTAAAGTCATGATTGTGGATGAAAACTATTTGCGGATAGGCTCTAGCAATTTGAATTATCGATCAATGACTTTAGATACAGAGTGCGACCTGCTTGTAGAAAGCACCAATAATAAAACCCGTGAAGGAGTAGCCTCGATTCGTGATGATTTAATTCGAGAACACACGGGTAGAGAAGTTGAGGATATTGAAAGAATTATATGTGAAGGTTTCAGCGTAAAAGAATTTTTACAGGATGTGCCTACCAGTCGCCAGCATTTACGTGAGATAAATGACGAAGCTTACCGGCATGAGAAATTTGCAAGGTTTTTTACACGCTTTGGCGACCCTTCAAAACCACTTCTTCCTAGTTATTTAACTTCTCATCGGCGAATAATAAAACCGAAAAAACTCCGGCATTCTAAACCTTTCCCTATGAAGTTATTGGTCACAATTTTGATCACCCTTGCCTTGATTGTGGCTTGGAAATTCACCCCCTTGTCAGAATGGGCGGACGCAGAAAATCTTGCTTCTTTATTAAGTAATGTATCAGATTCACCATGGTCATTACCTGTTGGCATTCTTTTGTATATCGCAGGTACTTTGATGTTTTTCCCTCACGTGGTGATGACCGCTGCTGTTGTCTTGGTTTTTGCTCCGATAGAGGCTTTTTTAGTAGCAATAATTAGCTCACTATTGAGTTGTTCAATCAGCTATTTTTTAGGTTTAAAACTGGGTAAAGAATCCTTAAATGCTATTTTTGGACAATATTCTGCAACCATTTGTCAATATGCGGACAAAGGCGGTGTAATGGCTTTAACAATTTTAAGGCTATTACCTATAGCCCCATTTACGGCGGTTAATATGATATTGGGAATGATAAAGGTGCCTTATGCAAACTTAATCATTTCAACTTTTCTAGGAATGTTGCCAGGCACAATTCTATTTATCTACCTCGGTAAATCCGCCGTAGAGTTATTGAAAAACCCCGACCCAATCAAATTCATACTCACTGGTCTAGGGCTAATTACTTGGATAGTGTTGATTTGGTTTACGCATCTGTTTACAAAGCGCTGGAGAAAAAAATTTGATACCAACGATTAAACTAATGACCATGAATATTCATGGGGGTAGGTCTAACAGAGGGTTAAGAAATATTGCAGGTGTTAAAAAGTTAATGGATGATTTTGACGTTAATATTGCCGTATTACAGGAGGTTGAAACTCGGATTAGCCGTGGTGGGTGTAATGACGAGTTAACGGCATTAGGTGGCAAAGAGCGCCCTTACCATTTAATCGCTCCAAGTATCATTGAACATGATGGCTGGTATGGCAACCTCATTGTTAGTCAATACCCGATTATTAGAGGGATAGTTCACAACCTTGAAACAATCCCTCAGTATGAGCCGCGCAATGCGGTAGATGCGCTCATTGAAACTCCTCTAGGCAAGCTTAGGATAATTGGTACTCATTTATCACTATCGATTTTTGAGCGTCGATCAGAAGCGAGAAATTTAATCCGCCTCATGAATTTAGTTGAGGAAACGGAGAGGAATCCGATTATATTAATGGGAGATATTAATGAGTGGCAAATCCCTTCATTGCTACTCAGGTTCTTGAATAGCCACCTAAATCCACTATCTTGTAGAGCAACATTCCCCACTTGGCTGCCATTTTTAAAGTTGGACAGAGTTTGGTATTGCAGTGATTATTTAAAAGTCAGTGCAAAAACAGTAAGAAATGGTGAAGTAAAAAAATTATCAGATCACCTACCAATCGTAGTAACGATAACCAATTAACTAAACATAAAGTTAGATATTCTTATCTTTTTTGAATTTTTCATTTAGCTTCTCAATATCACGATTAACCTCAGCCGCTGCTTCATTTACGTTTTTTGCAGGCTCAGAATTGGCTAAACCCTGATTATCTGGCGAAGACTTTTCAGCGATATTTTTAGAGCGATTCTCGGATTTACGGATTGCCATAGGATTAAGCTCCTTTAATAATGAATAAAATATTTGCAATTAAAAAAGGGAGCCATTAACTCCCTTTTGATAGATTAATTATTCATTAACTGTTTTTGTGGCTTTGGCTGCCAGCTTTACTATGCTGTTCGTTTGAACCGCCACGTTTTGATCCTTGAGAACTTTCATGACCTTTTGAATTTGATCCTTTCGAATCACTATGGCTTTTCGAACTGCTAGAACGACCGCTCGATTTTTTATCTTCACTCATGTCTTTCTCCTCAAATTTATAAATTTAAGTGTACTCAGTTGATACACAATAAATATTCTAGAGATGAGGCATACCTATCTTTATAGGTAGATGACCTAAACCCGCGTAGGAATAAGTTTATAAATTTTAATTGCACATACTTTGGGTATTGATGGAGCGATTAAGACTTTTGGAACTGGATTAATTCCATGACCACCACTTAGGCATTAATTCTTTGATGTTTAATTCGTTGTATCTATCATCCATTAAATGGATCACACCCGTATCCTCCGTAGTACGGATTACTCTACCTGCCGCCTGTACTACCTTTTGTAGCCCAGGATAGAGATAGGTATATTCATAACCTAGGCCATAAATTTCTTGCATTCTTAACCGCATCTGTTCATTGATGTCATTTATTTGAGGCAAACCCAAAGTGGCAATAAATGCACCAATCAAGCGGTCTCCAGGTAGATCAATGGCCTCACCAAAAGCCCCACCTAACACGGCAAATACAATGCCTTTAGATGTTCGAGTGAACGCATTGATAAAGTGCTCACGTTTTTCTTCGGACATATCTCTAGTTTGTGAGCGCGTTGGAATATCGGGATGCAGCATACTGAAAAGAGCTTTTACCTCTTCCAAGTAATCAAAACTACTTAAGAACAAAATGTAGTTTCCAGACCTCTTGTTATATTGCTCAGCAATTAAATCAACCATGGGTCTTAAAGACTTTGTACGTTGTTTGTAACGGGTCGAAATATGATGTGCGACCTTCACAGTTAATTGCTTTGCATCAAAGGGTGAGTCCACTTCAAGAAATGGTGTATCTTCAGGCAAACCCAGCATATCTTGGTAAAATTTAGCTGGGCTGAGTGTGGCAGAAAAAAGTGTGCTGGAACTTGCACAACTAAAACGTCTAGCTAGAAATTTCGCTGGAATGACATTTCTAATACTCAATACTGCCTCTTGCTGAAATAAACCTAATTTAGATTCACTTAGCGTAATGTCAAAGAGAGAGTGGCTTCCAAATGCTTCTGCCAGCGCCGAAAATTGTAGCGCATCAAAATAAAAGTTGAGCAATTCAGGCTCATTATGCGTAGGATTTTCAGCCAGATAATCTGTGATTTTTGATAAAACTCTTTGTAACGCCAATTCAAACTCTTCTGGAATACATTCGTACACTTGGTACATTTGCACCTGAGATTGATTAATTGAAAGCCAGCAGCTATTTAACTTTTCTAAAACTCCTTTTAAAGACTTAGGCGCTTTGGATTGCATTTCAATGAAATAACCATAACTTAACTCGGCGCTATACATCTTGCGAGCGCGTTCAATCATGTTATGCGCTTCGTCTATCAATACACTGACTTTCCATTCATTAAGTACAGTGCCAGCATATAACATGGCATATAAATCAAAATAATAATTGTAGTCGCCTACAACCACATCGCTCCAATTAGCCAGATCTTGCGCTAAATAATAAGGACAAACTTGATGTTGCAAGGCAACTGTGCGGATAGTAGTTTTATCCATCATGACTTGTCCCAAAGCCGATAAACGCGTCGCAGGCAAGCGATCATAAAAGCCATTTGCTAAAGGACAAGACTCGCCATGACAGGATTTATCTGGATGCTCGCAGGATTTTTCGCGGGAGGTTAACTCTAGCGTTCTGATATGCAGGTTTGGATTGCAATTTTGAATGGTTCTAATTGCATTTAAGCCCAATTCACGCCCAGAGGTTTTAGCTGTTAGAAAAAATATCTTATCCAGTTTAGATTCAGGCATGGCTTTTAATAATGGGAAAATCGTTCCCAAGGTTTTACCGATACCAGTCGTTGCCTGAACCATCAGTGAACGCTCTAATTTAGCGGCTTTATACACAGATTCAGCTAGAGTTCTTTGCCCTGTTCTAAATTCTGAATGTGGGAATTTCAATAGGGTTAACTCTGAATTTCTTGATGCTCGATGAGCCAACTCTTGGTCAGCCCATATTTGAAGTTTAATACAATGCTCTTGGAAAAAAGCTTGTAATTCATCAGCAGAAATTTCTTCAACCAATAAGGTTTCTATTTTTGAAGAGATGTTGTAATACACGAGTGCAATGTGGATTGAGGGTAGATCTCGTTCTTGGCACATTAACCAACCATATATTTTTGCTTGAGCCCAATGCAGTTGCCTATGATTATCAGGCATGCGCTCGAGTGAGCCCTTGAAGGTTTTAATTTCTTCTAATTGATTAAGTTCTGGGTCATATCCATCAGCTCTTCCTCTTACGAATATGTTTTGATATTCACCCGTGAGCGTGACTTCAGTCTGATACGAAAAATCTCTTCGTGCGGTAACCGCATGATGACCCATTATCCCTTCTAATGCGGTGGGGGATGGCGTAAAACGCTGATCGAGGCTGCCAGTCTTTGCCGTGAGTTCGCACAGCATGCGCACAGAGATTACATACTTAAAGGCCGCTTTAAGATCTTCTGAAACTGAAAAGTTAGAGGCTAGTTTGATGAAAGTACCTGAAAAAATAAATGAAGCAGAATCAATCATAACTTTTCGGCTTCGGATAATCAAAGGCAGCTCAATACGCTTAAGCAAAAAAGTTTTTAATTCGAATGCCAGAATTGCAATGATGGATTATTATTAGTTAATTAGAGCGGTCATTTTAACTTTAAGCTGAGTCTATCAATCAAAACATCATGAAAAAAACCATGACTATATTAATCACGATAATACTCACGACGCTAGTCGTTTTAGTGGGTATGAATTTTTTCACTGGCGAAAAGCGCATTGAAAAGAAATTAGAGCAAAGTTATGAAATTAATGACGAACAATTTCTGAGGTCCATGAGTGTTCTTTTAGGGCCTCCTTTCCTTGAAGGCAATGAGGTTAAGACCCTAAACAATGGAGATGAAATCTTTGCTGCAATGATTCAAGCGATCAAAGGTGCTGAAAAAACCATTACCTTTGAGACCTTTATTTATTGGAATGACAGTATTGGTATTGAGTTTGCTGAAGCTCTCAGTGAACGCGCCAGAGCTGGGGTAAAAGTACATGTGCTGCTCGATTGGTTAGGCAGTGTGAAAATGGAAGAAAAGCAACTAGACCAAATGAGACGCGCTGGCGTTGAAATTCAACGCTACCATAAACCACACTGGAGTCATCTACCACGCTTAAACAATCGTACGCACCGTAAAATCTTAGTGATTGATGGAAAGCTTGGTTTTACTGGCGGCGTAGGTATCGCAGATCAATGGCGTGGTGATGCCCGTAATCCCGAAGAGTGGCGTGATTCTCACTTTCAAATCACTGGCCCAGCCGTTGCACAGTTACAAGCAGTATTTATGGACAACTGGATTAAAGCTCAAGGCCGCGTGTTGCATGGCGAGTTGTATTTCCCGGCATTAAAATCTACCGGGCAACTCAAAGCGCAAGTATTCAGCAGCTCTCCCACAGGAGGCAGTGATTCTATGCAGCTCATGTATATGATGTCTATCACCGCCGCTAAACAGTCAATCGATATTTCTAGTGCCTATTTCGTCCCGGATGAGTTAACGATGACAACGTTAATATCTGCTGCTAAACGAGGCGTTAAAATCCGCATCATTACTCCAGGAAAGCATATTGACACAGAAACAGTTAGGAAAGCATCTAGGGCTGATTGGGGAAAACTATTGGAAGCAGGCATCAGAATTGCGGAATATGAACCTACGATGTACCACTGTAAAATCTTTATCGCAGATAATTTGTTAGTTTCCGTCGGCTCTACCAATTTCGACAATCGTTCATTTAGGTTAAATGATGAAGCCAATTTAAATATTTACGACTCAAAGTTTGCGAGCGAGCAAGCCGAAATATTCAATGAAGATTGGTCGCATTCACATTTGATTACCTATCAAGAGTGGGCTAATAGACCATTGACTGATAAAGCCATGGAAAATCTAGCAGCTATTCTTAAAACACAACTATAAATTTATTCAAATTAGAGAGTTGCTCTTGCCAGAAGTTTTGATCAATTTTACTTTTCAACCATACCTCGATAAAACGGACAGGTATTCTTGAGAATCCAAACTTTGTTACTATAGACTTCTGAATTTATATTATTATAATTACCTTAAGTCATACGTATTAGAGGATTAATTATGTCTGATATGATTTTACTAGGGACGCGTAAAGGCACCTTAATATTTGATCGTATAAACTCTAATTGGCAGCCCCGACCGATTCTGCATGCGGGAACTCCCGTGTGTTATGCGGCGCGCGACCCTCGTGATGGTACATTATGGTCTTCTTTGGATCATGGTCACTGGGGACCTAAGTTATCTCGTTCTCATGATGAGGGTGCAACTTGGGAAGACATTTCCTCTCTGAAATATCCTGACGGCGCACGTTATATCGTCAAATATCTACCTACCCCAGATTTCAACCCAGAATCACCCTTCGCTCAACCAGAGTATGCCGATGCAACCGTGCTTAAAATATGGAATATTGCATTTGGGAATGCAGATCAGCCTAACAGGCTCTATGCAGGTACTATCCCGGGTGGTTTGTTTTTTAGCGACGATGGCGGCGATAGTTGGCAACTTAACCGACCACTTTGGAACCATCCTAGCCGCGGAGGTGACTTATTTGCAGGTGATGCAACGAGTGAAAATCAGTGGAATGGCACGCCAGCAAGTATCGATTATGGCATATTTGAACCTGGCATTCATTCTATTGTCATTAATCCGCAAGATTCAAATCATATATATGTAGCGGTATCGACAGCAGGAGTGATCGAAACTACCGATGGCGGTCAAAGCTGGAAGAGTCGTAATCATGGAATGCTAATGGATTATTTGCCAAATACTGAATCAGAATGGGGGCACGATCCGCATTATGTCACTAACTGTCTTGGACAGCCTGAGCATCTTTGGCAGCAAAATCACTGCGGTATTTTTTACAGTGATAACGGCGCAATGAGTTGGCAAAAAGTTAGCAAGCCCGATATTGGTGTAAATTTTGGTTTTCCCATCGCGGCAGATGCAAAGGACGGACGCATAGCGTGGGTGGTTCCAGCACGTGCAGATTCCGAACGAATGGCGATTGATGGTGGTTTATTTGTCGCCCGAACCAACGATGGTGGAAAGACATGGCAAACTTTTCGAAATGGTCTACCGCAAGATAATGCCCACGACATTGTTCTTAGACATGGGCTTGATATATCGGGTGATTGTCTATGCTTTGGAAGCACGACTGGAAATGTTTACCTTTCAGAAGACCGTGGCGAATCATGGCAATGTTTGGGTAACAATTTCCCGCCAATTTATTCAGTACGATTTGGCTAAAAACCATGCCTCATGTGGAAATGACGCAACATCTTTATAGGTTCTTTCCGCAATTAAAGAACACAACGCTGACTGTTCCAGCTGGATCAGTTAAAGAGGCTTTACTTGCCATCAATGAGATTGCGCCAGGGTTTACAGATTACGTGCTCGACGAACGCGGTGCGTTGCGACGGCATGTGAATATCAGTATCAATGACAACATCGTGATTGATAAATTAAAACTTTCTGATCTTATTCCAAATGATGGAACAGTGTATATTTTTCAGTCTCTAAGCGGTGGCTAAGGAGAGCTCAGCCATACTTCCAGCCACTTATTATCAAAAGTTGCATTTGGGATGAGCTAATTACATCGCTTTCGCCGCATTTCATGTAACAATTTATGGTCTATTTAAGCGATTCAATATTTAAAATTATAAGTTGAATGCATTGCTTCCTAGCTTAAGGCGGATTTTAAATTTATCTTTTTTATTTAATTATTTGACGACTTTCTGCTTAAAAAATATTTGGCCGAACGATTACTTTATTTTTCTAAAATAGCTCGAACTTTACTTGACAGTAAGTTATTGTGGGTATTATGGTGTCATAATTAACTATGATAACATTATGGTTATAATAAAAATTCGTAACTAGATGAGTTTTCGCCCACCCATTTTTTCTTGCCTTGTCCTTGTCACGCTGCTGCCAAGCGTAGTCTTTGCACATGCCAGCCATATCGTCCGACAAATCAGCGATGCACCCTCTGCCGTTTCTGTTGTCCCTGCACAAGACATTCACGATTTTTGCTATTGCTCACTATCCGACATCCTTAAGAGCATGCGCGGGCTTTATTTTAGATCTGACCCAAACAACGACTTTTTAGGAGGGGCTTGGTTAAAAGCGCTGCGATTGGCGAGGAGTGTTAGCTAATCATGACACCAGGTGCATGGTTTAACAACCAATCAATTCACAGGAAACTGGTACTCATAAATGTACTGGTGATTATGATGGCACTCATTCCTATCATATCCATAATGTACGCTTATGAATATTATGATAAACGCCAAAATAACCTGCAGGAGATTCGAATACAAGCCGAAATCGTAAGCGACAGCGCAGCAGCAGCAATGGCTTTTGAAGATATCCCCATGGCCTCCGAAGCCCTAGCAACTTTGCGATCCTCACCCGATATGTTGCGTGCCACACTAGTACTAGAAAATGGTACGGTGCTTGCAACATACCAGCGCAAAAACATTCCCTCTATGCGAGTTATCCAAGCAAAAGTCTTGCGCACACCAACGGAAGAGCTAACGTGGAACCGATTCAGGTTAAGCAAACCAGTTTATCTACGCTCCAAGTTTGTTGGCACACTTACACTGGAAACTAGCCTAGATTCATTTTACAGAAGCGTTATCATTTACACGTTGGTTATTTTTCTGGCTACAACCATTGGCTTAGCTGTTTCTCTAAAGCTAGCGGCAAAGCTAAGACAATCCATTCTCGATCCTTTGTCGCAATTGATGGGCATCGTCAATCATGTGACAGAAAAACAGGATTACAACGTACGTCCCATGACCACGCAAACTGATGAGATTGGTGACCTATCGCGTGCATTCCATGGCATGATGTCCAATCTACAAGAGCGTGATGAGAAATTACAAGAACTTGCTTTCTACGATGCGGTGACTGGTCTGCCAAATCGACATTTTTTCCAAGAGCGTATCGAACAAGCGGTTTCTAACGCAATACGCTACCAAATGCGTTGCTGCCTAATGTTTATTGACCTTGATGATTTCAAAATCGTCAAGGTCACGCTCGGTCACCATATCGGTGACGATTTACTACGAGAGGTCGGTAACCGCCTTGCTGGAATACTGCGTAACAACGATATGGTCTGCCGTATTGGAGGAGATGAGTTTGCAGTGATTCTTGAAAACGTCAAGGATCTAGAAACCTCGGTGAAGATCGCTTAAAAAATAATCTCTGTTATATCACAACCCGCCATATTGCAAGGGCATCCTGTGGTGGTCGGCGCCAGTATCGGTATTAGTGCCTGCCCTGATTTTGCTAGCGATACCACCCACTTATTAAAGACAGCTGATAGTGCAATGTATATTGCTAAAGCACGTAGCAAGAATACGTTTCATATGTATAAACCTTAAGTTATTCAACTGTTACAACACAAGCAAATAAGAATATTGCTATGCGTCCTAAAATCACTGCCAAGTGCCACCTATGCATCAAAATGAATGTTATCCGTCATCTTCATACATCTCCATTTCAATTAAGCGCTTTATTTCATTTGATTGCATCAGTAATCGGTCTATTTCTATTACGGGCAATGGTCTGTTAAACAAATAGCCTTGCACTTTAGCGCAGTTTTTATGTTTAAGAAAATCGTATTGGGCTTCCGTTTCTACACCCTCTGCAACGACATCTAGTTTCAAGCTTTTGGCTAATGCAAAAATCGCTTCCACAATCGCTACATCAACGTCGTCTTGGGGTATGCCTCTTACAAAGCATTTATCAATTTTAATGGTGTCCACTGGAAACTGCTTGAGATAACTCATTGAGGAGTGTCCAGTACCAAAATCATCCACAGCAATGCCCACGCCCAATTTTTTAAGCTCTCTGAGTATGACTATTGCTCTATTTACATCTTCCATCAAACTAGATTCGGTTAACTCTACGTTAATGCATTTTGGGTCTACCTCAAACTCTAAAATAGCATCACCAATTACATCAATGATACGTTTATCAAACAACTGACGTGCCGAAACATTTACATTCACAAATAATTGTGGCCCATTTAATCTCTCCCACGTTTTAAGTTGCTTAAGCGCTTCTCTAATCACCCACTCACCTATAGGTGCAATAAGTCCATTTTTTTCAGCTATGGGTATAAAAATATCAGGACTGATGGTGCCTTCATCTTGATGGTGCCACCGTAATAAGGCTTCTACACCCACCATGTGCCCAGTCTTTACATTAATAATGGGTTGATATAGAAGCTCAAATTCATTATCTTTTAAAGCATTATGTAAATCAGTGGTGATTTTTTGAAAAAAGCAATTCGCTGTTTCTATTTCATCTGAGTAAAATTTAAAAGTATTTTTCCCCGCAGATTTTGCCCAATACATAGCAATGTCGGCATTTTTAATCAAATTTGTTTCTGAAAAGTTACGATTTTGGTATTGTGAAATACCGATACTGACCCCCACAAATATTTCGTGACCATTCACCATAAATTTTTGCGATATAGTTTCAGTGATGCGGCCACATACTTTTTCAACATCATCAATAGATTTAACATCCTTTAATACGATGGCAAATTCATCACCACCTATTCTAAACACGAAGTCTTCTTCGTTAAGCATCCAATGCAGACGTTGCCCGCACTGCCTTAAAAGCTGGTCGCCGATGTCGTGACCAAAGCTATCATTAACAACTTTAAAGTTATCTAAATCTAGCAAGAGCAAATAAAAATGCTCAATACCATCATCCCCAAATCCCGTTAATCTGTTAATGCTGGCAGTGAAAGCATGGCGGTTTGATAATTCTGTTTGACTATCTGTATAGGCTAGGCGATCCAGCTTTTGTTCTACCTTGGCTCTACGATCAAGCTCATCAAGCAGCTTATTATCTCGCTGTTGAATGCCATCCAGCATGTTGTTGATACCTATAGATAACGCACCAATTTCATCGATGGAATGAATCGTTGATCGCTGGAAGTAATCGTGGTTTTTAGTAACTTTCGTTACCAATTGCTCTAAATAGATAATGGGCTCAGTGATGAATCGACTTAATCTATTTGAAACATATTTAGCTAATAGCACAGCGACTGACATGGCTATCATTAAGAAAAATGAGAAAATATTGATGCGATATCGAACCTGATTTAGGTTTGCATCTAAATGCAAGCTTCCTAGAGACATACCATTGACAATAATGTCTCTAGTAATGTGCACGTCACCATTTTTTATAGCTGATTTACTTAATGGTACATTAATCTCCCCCGATTTATTATCTCTTTGATATTCAGCAAATATTTTGTTATTTTCGAGTTGAACATAAGCTTTATCAACACTTTTGTCTAATCGTAATGTCTGAAAAATCTCATTTGCGGTGACTATATCCTCAAAAGCAATAGCAGAGCCAAGGTTACTCTCAATCACTGAAATTTGTGAATTCAGGTTGGAAATCAGCTCGTTTTTATAAGTCGCATATTGATAAGCCACCGTTAATACAAATAAAAATAACATGGCAAAACCTACTACTAGAAAATTCATGAGCAGTAGTTTTTCTTTGATTACTCTTTTCTCAAAGTAAGGTTTTAACATGCTAATACACTTTGGATGCAAGCCGTAGAAGCTTGGAACTCAACAGCAGGTTTAGTTGCTTAGCCGCTTGATTATTAATAGTAAAATTATATTTTTTATTTTCTAGCTTGATATTAATAATGCTGGAATTATTTAAACGATGACTATTTTCTGAAATGGTTAAAATGGCTAATTTATCGATTAGTTGTGAATATTTACTGTGGTAGATTTGCCTTGCTTCTTCTACATAAAGCACTTGGCAGTTTTGGATATCTGCCACATCGCGAATCACTTCAAAATGAATAGGCTTGCCATTAATTTTTTTTGATTCAAGCAGACTTGTATTAATATTTTCTTGGTCGTCTTCAAATGTGCAAACATTAAAACTATTGCTATTCGCTTCGGGCCAAGCGGTGTAGATGGAAAAGTTATAGATTAGCGCGGCCTTCATATCCCGCTCATCAACGAGTATGGTATTAGCTTGCACAGGCAAAACTAGCAAGGCCAATGAGCAAAAAGTATGATTTAAGTGCTTCATGATTATCTAAAATCGTAAGTCAGCTGAAGCCAAAAGTTTCGATTATCTTGCTCAAAACTATCTGGCGTATAAAAATCAGGCGCAGCAACAGAATAATGTTTATTGAACAGGTTTTTAACGCTTGCTGAAATCGTGGTATTTTTGATGAATGTGGTGTTATATAAACTCAAATTGGTGACAACATAACTACCTAAGATATTTAGTTGCTCAGTTAAACGCTTACCAACATACTGGACTTCAATTCCAGTATGTAGATTGTTGTTAAACAAGGCTTGCGCATAATTCAATTTAGCTAAATTTTTAGGAGAGTTCACCAGCCATTTACCTCCATCATCTCTGGCATATTGCCATGCATAGCTTGCCCTTATTCGAGACGATGTACTTAATTTTCTCTCATACTCAAAATCGAATCCTCTAGTCTTATTGGTTCCTGCATTCTGTGCTTGCAGCAAACCTGGCAACACGGTTGAATCTTCAACTTCGATTAAATTTTTTGTTCTATAAAAAAACAATGAACTTAAAAACTTACTGAAATTATCTGGCCGATACTCAAATACTAGTTCTGAAGCTGACACTTGCTCTTTCTTTACATCTGGATTGGCAAGTTGCGAATCACCCGCATCATCGTAATATTTCTCATATTGGTTAGGACGTCTAAATGCAGTTGAATAGGATGCCTTAATATCGATATCTGTTGTGGGCGAATATATTGCCGCTATTCTGGGGCTTATGTCACTTGCGTTTTTACCACCATAGTCTGCGCGAACACCAGCATTGATTGCCCATTCGTTGTTCAACCTATATTCGTCTTGCAAATATCCGCTCCACATATAACTATCGTGTTTTATGTTGCCAGTGGGGAGATAAAAGTCTTGCTGATAATCGCTGTGATATTCAAACCCATAAACAAGCTGTTGATTAGCAAAACCAGTGTAAGCGAAGGTTGTTTGTGCACCCCACCACCTCCCCATATCATTCTCTGCAAAAGGCTCACCACTAGATGTGCTTTTTGCAGAATACATGTATTGTCCATAGTAAAGCCTAGATGCGTTTTTTAAATTTTGACTCAACTCCACTTCATGCTTGAGGTTAATAAACGCATTGGTATCTTGTAAATAACCTGGCTTGCTGTTGAAATCTGTACCGTAAGAGGCTGCGGGGTCATCTTTTTTTCTACTGACATAAGCAGATTCCAAAGACCAATTTTGATAGTTAGCTTTAAAAAATAATCGACGATTTTTATCTTCATCTTGATTATTGGCTACACCAAAGTTAGTTGCAGGCGTATCAAAAGCGCTAAAGTAAAGATCTTGCCCTTGACTGTGGAAACCGGAAACGGAGAGCAATACATTAGCGCCATTATCTAGCTTATTGCCATAGGTTATTCTACCCTTGTAACCATCGTGGCTTTGCGCATCAATGGCTACTTGTAAACCTCCAAAGTCACTGCCTTTCTTCGTAATGACATTGATAATTCCATAAAAAGCGCCATTCCCATAGATCACTGCGCCTGGGCCAGAAACATACTCAACTCGTTCTATTAGTTCAGTGTCGAGTAAGCCATCAGAAGCAAGATAAGATGCATTATATAAATTATCATTCCCTTGGTAACCATCAATAAGCAACATTACTCTACCAGGATAATCTCCTGAGCGCCCAAAGCCACGACCACTCATATAGGTATAAACATGATCGCTAGAGGTATTTAAACCACGCATGCTATTAATAATTTCGGCCAAAGTACGATAGCCATAAGATTTAATATCTTTAGCCGTAATAATACTGACGGCTGAGGGGGAGTCGCTAACTTGCTGAACAATCTTTGATGCAGTAATAACTTCTTTTGAGAGTAGGCTTTCAATGTCAATTTCTGTCAGATTTTCATTACTTTCGGCGAAAACTATCGTGCTTACTGAAATTAGGTAAATTCCAAGGAATGAAGCTGCCACTATTCTAATTAAATCAATAAGGTAGGGAGTTCTAGGCGGTCTGGTTTTTAATGCGTATATCATAGTTTAGCTGTTAATTTATGCCCAATACTGTTTATTTCGTAAGGTTAATTATTAAGATGCAAGTTGTATACCACATGAATTCCAGCAGATTATTTAGGCGCTAATATTATCGACCACAATAGGAAGCCCCTTTTTTTCGTGCGCCCCCTAGCCCTTCAATAGTACTCTATATAGAGATTATACTTAATTGTAACTAGGTTGTAACTATCTGTAATTTTCTGTAATAATCACTTTAACTACCCAACTCGAGTTAAATGAAATAATAATGAAAGTTACCCAGAATAATGGCAAGACGTTCCAAGAATATGCAAATTTATTTGATGATATTTTTGAAAACGCTAACATCGGAACCTGCTTAATAAACATGCAAGGGCGTATTGAGAAAGTCAATAACTGTCTCTGTCAGGTTTTAGGATATTGTCATTCAGAAATGATCCACCTTTCTTTCGATGAGATTACTTCCCATCACTCAGTTAATACTAAATTAGAATTTATTCAGCGAATAACTACACCAAACGCAACTCAATCATCGTTTGAAGATACATATATTCATAAAAATGGGAATATGGTTTTTATGGAAGTGTTTAGCTCACCTATTAAAAATCTTAATGAGCAACAGCCCTATTTTATTGTTCACATGGTTGATATTACAGAGCGAAGAAATATCAACAATAAATTACTGGAATGTGAGGAGCAGTTACGTACTCTTTATGAGCACTCTCCATTGGGAATTGCGCTAACAGATATACATGGAAACATTGTTGACGCCAATAGCGCCTTTAGTCTTATATGCGGTTACTCTAAAGAAGAGCTAAAAACCCTTTCCTACAAGACCCTTACCCCAAAAAGTTATGAGGTGAATGATATTGCTCAACTAGAGTCTGTAAAAAAGACGGGCAAATATGGGTCGTATGAAAAAGAATATATTCGTAAGGATGGAGCTTTGGTTCCCGTTCTTCTTAATGGAGTCATGCTGACAGATTCGAAGGGCAATGGCTATATATGGTCTTTTATTAAAGACATCGCTGAACAACGCGCCATGCAAAAAAATCTTCTTCTCGCAATTACGGCCATTGAAAAGAGTAAATATGCCTTTTTTTGGATCGGATCCAGCGGTAATGTTAGATTGGCAAACGATTTTGCATCTCACAGTCTTGGATATGCTAAGGATGAATTACTTGGAAAGTATATTTGGGATTTTGACCCAGATCAGACTCAAGAAACGATCGCCCCCATCTTTGATTACATTAAACAAAATGAGTTGGCTATTTTTGAGTCGCGCCACCGCCGTAAAGATGGCTCGATTTTTCCTGTCGAAGTGACCGCTAATTACTTCACATTTGAAACTGAAGAGCTAGTTTTTTGTTCAGTACAAGACATTACTCTTCGCAAACAGACCGAAAAGAATCTTTTACTCACCCAATTTGCTATTGACCAGTCTTCTGTGGCAGTTTATCAGCTAGATGCCGAAGGTAGGGTCTTGTATGCTAATGAGGTTGCATGTCGAAACTTGGGTTACTCGGCTGAGGAACTGAGGATGTTAGGAGTGTCTGATATAGATATTCTTTATAACAAAGATGAGTGGCCTAAGCATTGGAGGATATTACGTAATTTAAAATCACTTTCATTTGAAACAGTGCAAAAGCGCAAAGACGGTAGTACTTTTTCAGCTGAAGTTTCAGCTAATTATATCGCATATGAGGGCATGGAGTACAACTTTGCATTTGTTCGTGATATCAGTGAGCGAAAACTTGTAGAGAAAGAGATTCAATTAGCAGCTACTACATTCGACTCTCAAGAGGCTATTATTGTTACCGACGCGGAAGGAAACATTTTACGCATTAATAAAGCGTTTACTAAGATTACCGGATTTACTGCTGAGGAAGCGGTTGGAAATAAACCTTCTATGTTCAGCTCTGGATATCACGATGAGAGCTTTTATCAGGTAATGTATGAAAAGCTAGAAAGTGAAGGCTTCTGGCAAGGAGAAGTTTGGGATAAACACAAAGATAATCAGATATACCCAAAATTACTTTCAATCTCTGCTGTTAGTGATGCTACTGGAAATGTCAGTCATTATGTAGGAAGTTTCCTCGACATAAGTGAGCGTAAGAAGTCAGAGGAGGAGATTTATAATCTTGCTTTCTATGACTCACTCTCTAAGCTTCCTAATCGACGCTTAATGATCGATAGGCTAGACCATGCGCTAGTGGCAAGTGCACGCAATAGTCAGTATGGTGCATTGTTATATCTTGATATCGACCACTTCAAGCATCTTAACGACACCAAAGGGCATCATTACGGTGATTTGCTAGTTATTCAGATCGCAGAGAGATTAAAAGCGTGTTTGCGTGAAAGTGATACTGTTGCTCGTTTTGGTGGCGATGAATTTATTATCATGTTAGAAAATATTAGTGACAAAGCTGATTTGACTGCGTTAAGTATCCAAAAAGTATGTGACAAAATAGTGTTAGCTTTTAATTCACCTTTTTTGCTTGAAGGCTTTGAGTATTACACCTCAGCAAGCATAGGCATGACGATGTTTCATGGTCGAGAGAGCAATCGCAAAGCATTACTCACTCAGGCCGATATGGCGATGTATGAGGCCAAGAAAGCAGGTCGAAATACGCAGAGATTTTTTGATCCAGCCATGCAGCTAGCATTGGATGCGCGCGTTGCATTAGAGCACTCATTGCTAAAGGCATTACCAAATAATGAATTTAGACTATTTTACCAACTTCAAGTCGACAGTAATGCTCATCCAGTGGGGGTTGAAGCATTAATACGCTGGATTCACCCTGAACGAGGACTCGTGTATCCAATGGAGTTCATCCCACTTGCTGAAGAGATCCGTTTGATTGTAGCCATTGAGAAATGGGTACTGGAAACAGCCTGTGCACAACTTAAGGTTTGGGAAACTACAGATATTGCTAGTGGTTTATCTATAGCCATCAATATTAGCGCCTATCATTTCCAGCAAAGCACTTTTGTTGATGATGTAAGAACGATTACTTATCGCTACGGAGTTTCTCCAAATAAGCTAAAGTTGGAACTCACCGAAAGCATAGTGATTGGAGATATGCAGGATGCTATAGCTAAAATGGAACAATTGAAAGCGCTTGGATTTATTTTATCCATGGACGACTTTGGCACGGGTTATTCTTCTTTGAGTTATTTGAGGAGATTGCCTTTTAATCAACTGAAAATGGATCGTAGTTTTATCATAAATGCACTTGAAAGCACTAAAGATAGCTTTCTTATTCAAATGGTGACTACTATGGCTGCGCAATTTGATATGGATGTAATAGCAGAAGGCGTAGAGACTAAAGAGCAGCAGCAACACTTAATTAAACTGGGATGCAAAGCATTTCAGGGTTACTTTTTCGGCAAGCCTATGCCTGTAGAGGCCTTAGAAGCAGAGTTAATGAAGAATAGCAACAAGGGGAGAGAGCATCAATAGGCCTAAGTCTTGTTTGGTGTTATTCAGAGGCCATGAATGATCAAAATAACTATGGAACCCCAATAACTTTTAAGTACTCTTCCAATGTTATGGCAATATTTTCAAGCGAGGATTTAGCTTTTGCTAAATCTATGTCACTTTCTAAATGAAGTTTATCTAGCATGGATTTGTGCTCTTCAATCGCTTTGACATGCTCGTTAAATTTACGGTCTTTTGAGTCATTGGCCATGATGATATTTTCCCTTTCCCTACCGTTAAATTTAATTTCTCACTATAACATCATACGCTTTTGGTGATTTAGCTCAAGGTGGGATTGATTGAGGGCAAATCTTTTTTATATTAATTAAATCCAGGGTCTTGACGTTGGCAGCTGTTATAAGTATAGTGCCGGCCTTCGGCGTGTAGCGTAGCCTGGTAGCGCGCCTGCTTTGGGAGCAGGATGTCGGGAGTTCGAATCTCTCCACGCCGACCAAATTTATATAAGTTTTAAATTTACATAGTTTTAATAATTGGTGGCAAACCCCAATTAGCAAAAAAGGAGCTTCGGCTCCTTTTCTGTTTTTGTCCGTGTAGATAAATTTACTCCTATATATAAATTGACTGGCTTGGGAATTAGGGCTAAATTCCATTTCGTGGATTTATTAAATATTCCCCCTTCTTTGCCGAGTACAACTCAACAATCATGATTGCCAATATCACCGAAATTCACGCCGTGTCTGAGGCCATCCGCGATGCAGTTGCACCTGTATTTCTACTGACGGGTATTGGCTCAATTCTCGGTGTATTGATTGGCCGCTTGGGGCGATCTATAGACCGTGCGCGGTTGTTAAATGATATGCCGCGTGATAAGCGAGAAAAGTTTAGCCACGAGTTTAAGATTGTTATAAAACGCACTAAATGGCTTAGAAGGGCGATCGGCTTGGCGACCCTGGCGGCTTTAAGTGTATGCGTTTCTATTGCGGCTTTGTTTATTTCTGTCGAGACTGGTTTTAAGATGCCGCATATCGTGTTGCTGGCATTTATCACCTCTATGTTTTCGGTGATTTTGGCACTGCTATGCTTTCTACGCGAGATTGTGCTGGCCTCGCGCGAGGTGATTGTGTCATTTAATCAGGATTAATGGCGGGCGAATATACTCGCCGCTTCATTCAATTAACCACCTAAGAATCTTTTAAATTTTCGGTTGCGTGACTGGTGTCATTTTTCTGTCTATCTTCGTGTCGGTTAGAAAATCTGCAGAGATTAATCATCTTTAAATAGTGATGCCGAAATCATAAACTTAAGCCAGTTTTCGATTGGGAATGCAGTCTTTAGCATCAAGAAACAAAGCATTAGCTCCCTAATGCTAATCCTATGTAAATCATGATCGTGCTAGCTAAATTTCAATCAAAATGGTGAGTTATTATAGAAATTGCAAATTATTCTAGTTTTATTCAATCATGCTTGGAAATTTTTCTAAATTTCATGTAATATGCGCACCTCGTTAGTCAGGCAGGGTGCTTAGCTCAGTTGGTAGAGCGTCGCCCTTACAAGGCGAATGTCAGCGGTTCGACCCCGTTAGCACCCACCAGTAATCCTGCAAGTGTGACTATCGTTTCTCTTTTTGAAAAAAATGAGAAACGAGTTTAAATGTGTTTTAATTAAAACACATCGTTTTTGGAGTGGTAGTTCAGTTGGTTAGAATACCTGCCTGTCACGCAGGGGGTCGCGGGTTCGAGTCCCGTCCGCTCCGCCAATAAAAAATCCCTACAAGCATTAGCTTGTAGGGATTTTTTCTATTCTGCGGGAATTAATTCATGTTTGAAATACTAAGCGGCTTGTAATAAGCCGCCCGTTTCATTATTTTTTTGCTGGTAATTTGGCTGCTGTACCTGTGCTACCCGTACCACCTGTTTTTGAAGGCGCAACGGCAGCTTTTGCTGGAGGGGCAACTTTAACTCCAAGGTCTGAGCGCATATGGGTAGAAGTAGCAACGCTAGTGTCAGTTGGGCAACCACCCATCACGGTATTACATTGGTAAGCAAGCGCGCTTTGTGAAGAAATCGCTAGCGCTAAAACAATCAGGTTAAGTTTCAAACTAAACTCCATATTCAAAAAATTTATAGCTGAGAAATCAGAATATGCGAATTGTTCCAGATACGTTTTGTTTTGGTTGTCATAATTTGTAAAAAAGTTGTTTCAATTTATTTCAATTCATGCGTCTGATATCGATGAATTTGCATATTTATTAATTTATTGAGCCTAGAAAATCAGGTTTCCCGAGTTCGACACCATTGTGACGTAAGATGTTGTAGCAGGTAGTGATGTGAAAATACACATTTGGGTTCACCCATTTTAATAAGTAATCTTGCCCGCTAAATTTCAAATCGATTTTACGCACATTAACTATTACCTCGCGAGACTCACTGCCTTCTAATTGCGCAGAATCTACTGTATCCAAAAATGCAATGGTTTTGGCAATACGCGTATACAGGTCTGCAAAAGTGCTTTCGTTGTCCTCAAATTTTGGTACCTCAAGTCTAGCTAGCCTTGCTGCGGCACCCTTGCTCATATCCGTGGCGATTTGCACTTGGCGAATTAGCGGATACATATCGGGGAAGAGTCGTGCGTTGAGAAAAATAGCATGCTCAATTTTTTTAGCATCGGCGTGTTCTTCACCAATTTTTAGAATGGATGTTAGATTACTTAATGCCCGATCCAAAGGTGGAATGGCTATTTCATACATATTGAGCATAATAATTTCCTAAAATAAAAGTTGAGTTAACTGTAAATCATACGCTTAACATTAAGCAAACTTTTATAATATTGTTATTTAATCAATGGGATTGATTACCAGTGCATCAATGATGGAAATTTTTTGCTTGGTGTTTTTTAGGCTTATGAAGTCTCTTTTTGATATCCGAGTTAAAACTGGATAAAAAATAATCCACTTAACTTTACGCATTAGCTTATGATGAAGCTATATTTAACGTTAGGAGAACTATCATGGCTAAAGGTCAAATTAAAAGTAATAAAGAAACCAAAAAACCTAAGAAGAGCAAAGATGTCGTAGTGCCTTCAGGCTCTGTTATTCCAACAAAATCGAGCACACTCAAAAAGTAAGGTCAGTTTTTAAGCTGTAGATTATTCATGTGACATACGATCTGCAGGGATAACATTTTAAAAAGCAATTTTAGCCTAGACTCTCGTGCGCCTCTTGAAAGGTCACTTCTTCCACATGATAGTAGTGATCTTCATACCACACGGTCCAGTCTTCTGCGCTGTGCATTGCTATTTCAAGTTGTGAGTGCTCACTCACTAGCTTGTTTTCTTCGTCTACCACTTGATAAATAATCATTTCACACCTCGCTTATAAGCTACATTCGGATCTTTCCTATTTTGATAATTTCCATACTGTTACTAATACATCGGCAAGTTAAAGCGCAAACTTTAGGGCAGATTGGTGCTTGAACTGTAAGTAAACAATAACAAATAATTGCGGCAATCGATTCAAGGAAAACACGCCGATTATTAGCTCAATTTATGGAAGTAAAATAAGCCCGCGAGCATGTTTGTGCAAAGCGGGTTTAGAAATAAACTAAGACTGAGCGGTGGGTAGATTGTAGAGCTGCACTACAACCCCCACATCAATTGACTACCAAGGTAAGTTTTCACCTAGATGAGAGAAACTGCCACTAGCACCATCATTTGCGAGTGTTGCTAACAGCACACTGGTTTTTCCACCCTCCGCTAACTCCATAGGCGCATGGCTTCCGCCAAGTTCAGTTTTTACCCAGCCAGGATGTGCAGAATTAACCTTGATATTCGTGTCACGTAACTCATGTGCTAAATGCACTGTGTAAGCATTTAATGCAGTTTTAGATGCGTTATAGGCAAAGGCTTTTGCTGGTTCTATTGGTGAATCTGGCATGCTATGTAAAGTGAGTGATGCCAAAATGCTGGAGAGATTTACAATGCGTCCCGCGGGTGCCTTTTTGATCAGTGGCAATAGTTTTTGTGTCAGGTCTATCACGGCAAATAGATTGGTTTGAAAGGTTGCTTGCAATACTTGAATGCTCACAGAACTACTGTTGTTGGCCAACAGTGTTTCTTGCAAAATGCCTGCGTTATTCACCAAAATATCCAATTTGCCATAGTGGGTGTTTAAATACTCAAACGCTTCATCTGCTGATTTAGCTTGGCTTGCATCGTAATGTATGGCTGTAGCTTGATAGCCTAGCGTCTGCAGTTCTTTAACTGCCGCTGCGCCTTTTGCCATGTCACGTACGCCGAGTACTAGAGTTATACCGAGTTCGCCTAAACCTTTAGCTGTTTCAAAACCTAAGCCGCGATTAGCGCCAGTGATAAATGCTACTTTTGTTTCCATTTTGAGTCCTTTTATGTGGAATGCGTTAATTTAATACCGAGTGGTAAATAAATAATAGGGCACATGAAATGGTTTGTCAAATATATTTATACTAATTGGTACAAAATTAATTATTCTAACTAGGAATAGGGTTTGACTCTTATGGCTACATACCTAAGAGATGACGGAAATTATTAATTTAGTCATGCAATGAGAAATGCACGACTAAAAAATATTGGGAGTTATAGAGGTTAATGCAATTGGTGCAGTTCTAACTTTCTCAATTGTGGTGCAACTTTAGCCGTTACAGCGACTATGCCCAAAGTCATCATCCCGCCAAATATGACGGATGGCACTAAGCCTAATAAACGCGCCGCTAACCCAGATTCAAAAGCGCCCAATTCATTTGATGAGCCAATAAATATACCGTTAATCGCAGACACTCGGCCACGCATGGCATCGGGCATAGCAAGCTGCAAAATAGTGGTGCGCATCACCACAGAAACGCCGTCAAAAATGCCAGAAAGCACTAGCATTGCGCAAGCCATCCAAATGTAGCTACTTAATCCAAAACCAATAATACATAACCCAAACCCAGCCACTGAAGCTAACAGCCAACGCCCTGCATGAAGATTGATTGGGTTTCGCGATAACCAGATGCCTGTCATTATTGAACCAATTGCTGGCGCAGACCTCAATATTCCTAGCGCCTCTGGTCCGTAATGATAAACATCATGGATAAACGCGGGTAACATGGCAACCGCGCCGCCAAAGAGTACAGCGAACATATCAAGCGCAAGCGCGCCCCAAATAATTTGATTACTAAATACAAAGCGCAAGCCTTCGGCAATGCTTTTAAAAACAGGCAGGCTATTAGTTGCTGCAGGTGGTTCGTCAATTTTAATAGAGCGCATAGCAATGGCAGCCGCCAAACATAAAGTAGCCGCCATTGAGTAAGCAAAGGTTTTACTCGCAAAACCAACCAGCAAACCGCCAATCGCAGGGCCGATAATTAGCCCAGCTTGAAAAACAGAGCTACCAATGGCCGAGGCTTTGGCGTATTCCTTACGCGCCAAAATAAGTGCAAATAGAGTGCTGTAGCTAGGGGCAATAAAAGCACGTTCTATACCCGTCAGCATGATAGAGCCATAAATCCAGTAACTAGCAGTCGCAGTATCACCGATTAAACCCATGGTTAATGCGGTAAGTGTGAGTGCATTTATACCTAAGCTAATAGCAGCTAAAGTACCAAAAAATCGACGTGAGCAATAATGATCCACTGCATGCCCGGCAAATAGTGCGCAAATAAAATACGGCACTACTTCAGCTAAACCAATTAAGCCAAGTGCAAGCGGGTCGTGGGTGATTTCATAAATATGCCAACCAACAGCCACTGCCATAATTTGGTAAGCCAATACCATGAGGATGCGGAAAGACAATAATTTGAGAAAAGCATGATGGTGACGAGTAAAAATATGCATGAATAAACTTATAACATTAAAACAATTTCGAAAATAAAAAGGTAGTTAAAAAATGTGTAAAATAATTCTAAATGCTAAAATAGCCAGTAGTGCTGTGAATAAGGCAGTAAGACTATGCAAATAGTCCGATGAGTCGTCATTGACCTAGTGTGACTCTGCCGATATAGATTAGGCGCACTGCTTATTTAGCTGAATTATCAAACGCTATTTTGGCACATGCCACAAATACCAGCTAGCAATCGTGCGATACGGGCTCCATGCTTTGCCAATTTCAGTGATTTCTTTGCGCTTTGGCGCAAGCTCAAGATTTTTCAGTCGTTTATAACCTTGCACAATCCCAAAATCATCGGCGGGCAGAACGTCCATGCGCGCCATGGTGAACATCAGTAACATTTCAACCGTCCAGCGACCTATACCTTTAAGCGACGATAGGCGGACAATTAAATCTTCATCTGTCATGGTATGTGCAATGACTCTACTGGGAACAAGCCCAGAAATAGCCCCTTGTGCAATGCCGAGTATCGTTACAGTTTTGCGCGCAGAAAACCCACAAGCTCTCAAGCTATCAAAGTCGGTGGCTAATAATTGTGAAGGTGCAGGAAACGCATCACCATAAATGGCCATTAATCGCTTGATAATGGCATCAGCGGCTTTGGCGTGTAATTGCTGATAAGCGACTGCACGGATTAAGGCTTCGTAAGGCTCGCGCTCAGACTTTTGCTCAAATTTACACTCTCCAACTGTCGCGATTAGTTGCGCCCAATCGGCGTCTAAGCTAGTTAAAAATTCGGTGGCTTGCTGAAAGGGGTAAGTATTTATTAACATTTATTTATTCTTGAGATGAATCAAGAGTAATGATGAGTAATCAAGTTACTATTATCTACGTAATTTTATTCTCGTAGTTGAGCCAAGCTCACTAAATTTTAGGTCGGAACTATTAAACATTATGCAAATTAACATTAATAAACCTAGTGTAGAAAATGCAAATAAATTTGCACTATTTAATCTTGGTTTTCGACCTTTCTTTTTAGGCGCGAGTATTTTTGCCATTATTTCGATGGTCGCTTGGATGCTTATATATTTATCTTATATTTCCGTAAGCATTGAAAATATTTCTGTCAGCCAGTGGCACGCACATGAAATGCTCTATGGCTACGGCATGGCTGTAGTAGCAGGATTCTTACTCACCGCCGTTAAAAATTGGACAGGGGTTCCAACCGTATTTGGAAAGCCATTAATGGTATTGTTTGCGCTTTGGTGTGCTGCTCGAGTGCTATTTCTGTTTGGTACTGCTCAATTGCCTTGGGTTGCGGGTGCGGACTTACTATTTGGCTTAATGTTAATCGTTGCGATTGCTATGCCAATCGTTAAAGCTAAACAATGGAAGCAGCTCGCAGTTGTTAGTAAAGTGGTCTTATTATGGGTGGGCAACATCGTTTTTTATCTTGGATGCTTTGGCGTAATCACCAGCGGTATGCAATATGCCATCAATGGCGCGGTATTATTGTTTATTAGCCTGATTTTAATGATAGGCAGACGTGTCATACCATTCTTTATTGAACGGGGTACAGATACCAGAGTTCAGCTAAAACAATCTAAATGGCTAGACATCAGCATATTGGTATTTTTTGTCGCATTATTCATCAACGCTATATTTATACAAACACCTTATTTAACCGCGCTGTTTGCTTGGACTTTGTTTGTATTAAACGGCTATCGCTTAATTAACTGGCATGCGGCGGGAATATGGAGAGTGCCTTTATTGTGGAGCTTATATTTATCAGCTTGGTTTATTAATGTTGGATTTTTCTTTTACGGTTTACAAGCGCTATACAGCAGCTTATTTATTCTGACTTTGCATATTTTCACTATTGGAGGCATAGGCTTAATGGCGCTCAGTATGATGTCGCGTGTAGCATTAGGTCATACTGGGCGAGATGTTAGAAAACCTTCACGATGGTTAGGGCTGGCTTTTGCGGGTTTAGTTGTTAGCCTGTTATTCCGTGCAGCTGTGCCTATATATGCTTCTGAGTTTTATGTGAGCTGGATGCTAATAGCAGCTATTTTATGGACACTAAGTTTTGCAGTTTTTGTGGTGATATATACACCAATTTTGCTCAAACCAAGAGCGGATGGAGCATTCGGTTAAGCATTTATAATGCAGGTAATTTAGTGATCTTAAGCCCAATTCGATATTGTGAGAATGCGGCCATCTTTCTATTGTTATAGTGCCTATGCTATTTGACGGAATATAAAGCGTCGTTTAGGATGGTTATTTTAGGTTATGTTTCAGAAAATTGCATATGACCCATCTCGAGTTTATTAACGGTATGACCCAAACACTGGCTTGGCCCGTTTTGGTTCTGGCGCTCTTGTTCTATTACAGAAACAAACTAACTGAATTTGCAATAGAGATGTTGGGGGTTAAGTTTCAAGTCAAATTGTAAAAAGAGGGAGAAGTGCCAAAGGCAAATACCACATCGGTTGGCATAAAGCACGAAACGGCTTATTACAAGCTGTATTCGAATGGGCTACTAATTCAGAATATAAAGCTTCTGTTAGCGCCTGGAGTCGAGAAGCTTCCATTGGTCTACCCTATAACATTTCCTAATGAATTACTCTCTATCCAAGTTATTGGAGAGGAAGCAGCTTGGCCTGTAAGAGCATCACTCGGAAACTGTGAACTAAAAATAACTCCCTCAAGTCATGAAAGAGAAATTCAACTAAAAATATCAGGCATATGAAACATAACCCATCCATCAAGTGGGACGCGCTAAAGCGCGCCCCTTATGTCAAACGTTAGCCACCAATTCAAAATGAACGCCCATACTCAGTCCAGCAATGACGCCAAGCTCGGCATCAAAGCTTATCAGAATCTTGTAGGCTCCCTACATGCGTTTGATCGGTTCGTGGCACTCATTCCTACTGGTGATCACATTCTTCTCTCATCTGTTTTCTGCTTTGCCGTTGTCAAGTACGCCAAGCCATTTGTTGAAACCGAAACCTCTTTTGGAAAAACTCGTTACCCTGTGCGTCACTTAAAAAACGAAAAAGGTTTCGACAACGCAATACACATCCATCTCGTAGAACTCCGAAATACGTTAGTTGCCCACGATGATCTGGAAAGTATCGAGCCGAGAATATTGCAGTTTTGCCTCTCCGTTAATCCGAGCGGATTTTCTATTCCGGTGTCGGTTGCGGTATCCAACAAGTGCCTTGCGTACCCAATAAACGCTGAAAGCGTTTTGAAACTGAAGACGCATGTTGAGGCATGCGCACAAGGTGCACTGAACAAAATTCATTCGGATTTTGCAAAAATCCGTGATGCGGCGCTTAAACACCCAGAGCAAGCTGACGAAGGGGCGCGCTATAAAAAGGATTATGGGCAAGCCAGAATAGAAAAAACAGGCTCCCAGCTTCAACCACCAGATTTCATGACTGATGAATGGCTGAATAGTAACGAGCCGAATTTCAGTCATATCCATAATGGTCTGCTCTATGAAGAGCTAAGAATACGGAGAGATTTCTATGGCCCCGAGCGAATTAAGTTACCCGATGGAAGTGAAATTCATATTTCACCCCCTGTTACGAACCAGCCTGTTGGCTAACACATCATTCAACACGGACTGGCGCGATAAAACCGCGCCAGCCGGTTAATTCAGACGTTAGGCAATTACAACAAAATGATTGAAGCCTTATTTAAGTTTCCGTTTACCGCTGTAATTAGCCTAGTTCAATTAGCGTTTAATTGCTCAAGGTTAAAGCTTGAGTGTGGTACATCAGACGAACCTAATGAAGATGGGGTTGGCAACTATATTGCCTTTTGGATAAAAATCATTAACCCAACAAAAGATAGTATTTATCTTGAGCGAATTGAAGCGAAAGATTCTAGGGGTGAAATATTCTTCCCTATGCTTATGGGTGAAAACTCAGTACAAGAAATTCAACCGCAAAGAAACATCGTTATACTCATACCATGTGGGCACATTGTTAATACAAGCCCTAAAGTTATATCAGTTGTTGATGCCACAGAAAAATACCATAACTTAAAAGGTAAAAAACTCTTAAAAGCAGTTGTAAAACTTAAAACAGAAGTTGCTAGGCTCAAAAATTTAGGTTTTGAAGTAAATCCAAAAACAAGGTGGAATAAAAGTGTACCCTCACAAAAAATTGCTTAACCCATTCATCAAGCGGGACGTGCTAAAGCTCGGTAGGTTGGGCTTAACTTGTGAAGCCCAACATTTAACTGAAAGGCATTAAGCCTTAGGTAAGTTGTCGCTCTCGCGCGACGGGCGAGTTACTTTCTTTTGCTTGTCCAAAAGAAAGTAACCAAAGTATACCCGCAAGGGGCATCCCCAACCTCGCTAAGTGCTAAAGCACTAAGTCGGTTGTGAAATTCACCCCCTACCGCTTGTTTTCTGAGATTAATATTACTTTTGGACGACAAGCGGAAACTCGCTACACTCAGACAGCCGCTTGCCGAAAACCTCCAAAAGTAATATTAATCTCAGGCGCGTTAACAGGGGATTAGCAATGTGGCGGTTTATCGGCTGGTTATTTAATTACCATTCCAGCTTGCTTCTGTCTATTTGTGACATTGTTTGTGGGTATCGGCTTCGTCTCCACCCACATTACGCCACCCTACAAAAATCAATTCGGTTATTCGGTTAAGCATTGATAATGCAGGTTATTTAGTGCTTTTAAGGTACTATCTGCCTTCGCTTAATCAATCAATATTATTTCCTCATGCAAAAAGAAGTTAAAGAGAAGCCTAATTACGCCATCGTGGCTGCAGTTCAAGTCCCAAGTGTCACAGACATTGAGTTTGACGCCTCGTTAAACGAGTTGCGCGAACTGGCTAAAACATTGGGCTTTACGGTAGTTAAAACCTTTGTGCAGAAACGCGCTGGCTTTGATGTGACGGCTTATTTGGGAGCAGGTAAGCGGCAAGAAATTCGCGATTATGTGAATAATGAATACGAAATCACTGAGGTCGAAGAAGTTGCTGCTAACTTGGGCGGCCTTAACTTGGGTGACATAGAAATCAATACGCTGTTGGTTGACCATGAAATATCGCCTTCTCAAGCGCGTAATCTAGAGCTGGAAGTGGGTTGCGTTGTGATGGATCGCACCATGGTGATTTTAGAGATTTTTCACCGAAATGCCCGCTCACGTGCGGCGCGTGCGCAGGTTGAGATTGCTCGCCTTGGCTACATGGCGCCACGCATGCGCGAAGCGGCAAAGTTGGCAGGTTCGCAAGGCCGGCAACGCAGTGGTGAAGGCGGTCGTGGCGCGGGCGAATCGCAAACTGAATTAGATAGACGTAAAATTCGTGATCGTATCGCCGAGCTACAACTTGAAATTGTGGCGATGGATGCTGAGCGCAAAACGCAACGTGCCAGACGTCAAGAGCGCCAAGGCATTGCAGGCATCGCGCTGGTAGGCTATACCAATGCAGGTAAATCCACTTTGATGCGCGCATTAACTGGTAGTGAGGTGTTGGTCGCTAATAAACTGTTTGCCACGTTAGATACCACCGTACGTTCTCTTTACCCTGAAAGCGTGCCGCGCATTCTTGTGAGTGATACCGTGGGTTTTATTAAAAACCTCCCTCATGGTTTAGTAGCCTCGTTTAAATCAACATTAGATGAAGCATTAGATGCCTCTTTATTACTACACGTCGTTGATGCAAGCGACCCTGGCTTTGTGCGTCAACTTGAAGTGACTAATGAAGTGCTTGAGGAAATTGGTGCGGATGTAGTGCCGCGGCTGCGTATTTTTAACAAAATTGATTATGTGGGCGACGCGGCAGCGCAAGCCGAGTGTGAAGCAGCGCTGCGCGCAAAGTACCCTGATTGCATTGTCATGAGCGCACGTAATCCTGACGATGTGGCTAAACTTCACCAAACTATCGTTGCATTTTTTCAGCAAGATTTGATTGAGGCGGAGCTATTTTTACCTTGGTCAGCGCAGCAGTGGCGCGGGAAAATCTATGCAAGTTGCCAAGTATTGGAAGAACGCTCAGATAATGATGGCGCCTTTTTAAAGGTGCGCGGCGAAGCTGAGGCTATTAATAAGTTGCGTGAACAAGTTCAAGGTAGTGTTCTGGATTAACTATTTAGAGGATTTATCCTCTAAATATTCATACTCATTAATCATAAAAACGTGCACCATGCACCAAAATGGTGTGTTTAAGTTGCACCTTCAGCGTGCGTACATTGATTTATTGTCTGTCCGAAAAATTCAAGCTGTATAAAAATACTTAACAAAATCATTGCGATAGGCATGATTTTAAATTTTGGCACACTAATTGCTTTTATACATTCAAAGTATTAAAGATAAGTTGCCATGTTAAAAGTAATGATTGTTGATAACGATTTGGAGCGTACCAAACCACTCAAGCAATCTCTGCTTGATACGGGGTACGAAGTTATCGCACATCTAAAAGATACGGTTAACTTAGATGATGCCTGTTGCGAGTTGCAGCCAGATATTGTGATTATTGATACTGACTCACCAAGCCGCGACACGTTGGAGAACATTTGTGTGATGACCATGAACGACCCACGGCCGATTATGATGTTTACGCATGATGGTGATAAAGAACAAATTAAGTTGGCGACGCAAGCAGGTGTATGTGCTTATGTTGTAGGAAGCATACCGAATGAACGGTTGCGACCAGTGATAGATGCGGCAGTTGCGCGTTTTGAAGAGTTTAAGAATTTACGTGTGGCTTTAACTGAAGCAAATACAAAGTTAAGTGATAGAAAATTAGTCGAGCGAGCAAAAGGCTTGATTATGAAGCAACGTAAGATTGATGAAGATGAAGCGTATAACTTATTGCGCTCCATGGCGATGCAAAAACATATGCGCATCGGTGCTTTATCAAAACAAATTATTGAGGCGGCAGAATTGCTGCTTTAAGTTAGACAGAATTAAATAGGTTAATGCTTATATTCAATGGTGAATTTAAGCGTTAACAGAAGTAATGAATTTAGAGCCAAAGCGGGCTCAAATTAAAAGTAATTCAAGGCAAAGGCGTCTTGGTAATCGATTGATTCTCTGTGTGAGAGTCGGTTGCTTATCAGGCGCCTTTTTTATTGGCCGTAAGTTTTGTAAATGTAATTTTAAGGTTTGAAAAACAGTTTGATTAATAGGAGATTTAAAGATGATGACTAACGATAAAACACTAAATCTAGATGTTAAGCCAACGGTAGATAGTAGCCGTCGTGACTTCTTTCGCACGACGATGGCTGGCGCTTTAGGCGCAGCTACAGTAATGGGTATTGTGCCAAAAGGTATCAGCACAAACGCTTATGCGGCTGGTTCAGACGCACCAGAAATTACTGAGGTGAAAATCGGTTTCATCCCACTGACTGATTGCGCGCCAATTGTTGTGGCTGCGGAAATGGGCTTTGATAAAAAATACGGTATCAAAATTACCCCATCAAAAGAAGCTTCTTGGGCAGCGATTCGCGATAAAACAGTCAATGGTGAATTACACGCAGCTCACGTGTTGTATGGCTTGGTGTATGGCGTGCAATTGGGTATCGGCGGTCAACAAAAAGATATGGCTGTCCTGATGACTTTGAACCACAACGGTCAAGGTATTACGCTGGCTAACCAATTAAAAGATAAGGGCGTTAAAGATGGTCACAGTCTAAAACGCTTGCTCGATAATGAAAATCGTGACTTTACCTTTGCGCAAACTTTCCCAACGGGTACGCATGCAATGTGGCTTAACTATTGGCTTGCGGCAAACGGTATCAACCCAATCAAAGATGTTAAAACGATTGTAGTGCCTCCACCGCAAATGGTGGCGAATATGCGTATCGGCAATATGGATGGCTACTGTGTTGGCGAACCATGGAATGCTCGCGCAATTTACGACAAAGTGGGCTACACCGTGACTACCACACAGGATATTTGGGTTGATCACCCTGAAAAAGTATTGGGTACTACGGCTGAGTTCGTTGCTAAAAACCCAAACACTTCACGCGCCATGATTATGGCAATTCTAGATGCTTGCCGCTACATTGAAGCAACAGAAAACCGCGCGAAAGTGGCTAAATTAATTTCAGGTAAAGCTTATGTAAATGCACCTGAAGAAGTGATTGCTGGCCGTTTTGTGGGAGACTACGACAATGGTATGGGCAAAAAATGGAAAGATCCAAACTTCATGAAATTCTTCAGTGATGGCAAAGTGAACTTCCCTTATTTATCAGACGGTATGTGGTTCTTAACACAGCATAAACGTTGGGGCTTGTTGAAGTCTGATCCAGATTATTTAGCGATTGCTAAGAAAATTAATCAAGTGCAACTCTACACCGAAGCAGCAACGCAATTAGGTATTAGCGTACCTAAAGATGTGATGCGCTCTAGTAAGTTGATAGATGGCGTGGTTTGGGACGGTAAAAATCCAGCTGCCTATGCTGCTTCATTCAAGATTAGAGCGTAAGTATTTAAAGTAGTTTAGGTGAATGACGGTAAGTTTAAGAAACACTCAGGAGTCAATTATGAGCGCGACTAATATAAGTAAGGAAAGCTTGAAAGCCATCATGCAAAGTAAAGAAACTGTTGTAAGCAAAGGAGCGGCTATGGCTGATGCAGGAAATTTAGGGATTGCCGTGGGTGGCGAAACTGAGGTTGTAAAAACTGAGGTAGAAAAAGAAGTGGCTAAAACGAGTAGTGCGCTACTTAGCCATAAACCAAGTAAGCGCAAAACACAAATTTATAGTGTTTTGAACGTGGTTTTACCACCAGTGTTTGGTGTTTTGCTACTACTCGCAGTGTGGACATTGATTTCACATCAATCTCCCAGTCTTCCAGGCCCACTCAAAACTTGGTACTCAGCGATTGAGCTATTTAGCGACCCTTTTTATAACCATGGACCCAATGATATGGGCGTAGGTTGGAATATTTTAGCTTCATTGGAGCGAGTGGCGTTGGGTTTTGGCTTAGCAGCGCTAGTGGGTATTCCGCTTGGCTTCATTATTGGTCGTTTTGAGTTCATGTCACGCATGACCTCGCCAATCATCAGTTTGTTACGCCCTGTTTCACCTTTAGCATGGTTGCCAATTGGTTTGCTTGTTTTTAAAGCGGCAAACCCAGCGGCAATTTGGGTGATTTTTATCTCAGCAATCTGGCCGATGATTATCAATACCTCAGTAGGTGTAAGTAAAGTGCCACAAGACTATATGAACGTGGCTAAGGTGCTTAATTTAAGCGAGTGGAAAATCGTCACTAAAATTCTTTTCCCCTTCGTTTTACCTTACATGATGACAGGTGTACGTCTTTCAATCGGCGTGGCATGGTTAGTGATTGTGGCTGCGGAAATGTTAACAGGTGGCGTGGGTATTGGCTTCTGGGTGTGGGATGAATGGAACAACCTGAATGTAGAGCACATCATCATCGCGATTTTTGTAGTAGGGATTGTTGGCTTGCTTTTAGAGTACGCGCTGACTCAAATCGCTAAAAAATTCAGTTATGAGTAATTTGTTTGCTAACTAATTAAATTTTAGATATTACTTTAGGAATGATCATGGAAAAAATACTGAACCCAGAAAAAGCAAACGCGGACAGATACGTGCAATTAGAGAATGTTGATATGACATTCCCGACCAAAAAAGGTGATTTTAACGCGCTAAAAAATATCAACCTTAACATTAAAGAAGGTGAGTTTATCTCAATTATTGGTCACTCAGGTTGCGGTAAATCCACCGTATTAAACCTCATTGCAGGCTTAACACAACCAACAGAAGGTTTACTTTTCTGCGCAGGCCGCGAAATTGCAGGCCCAGGCCCTGAGCGTGCAGTGGTTTTTCAAAACCACTCATTATTACCTTGGCTAACTTGCTATGAAAATGTGTCTTTAGCGGTAGAGCGCGTATTTGGTGCAAGTGCAGAAGAACCTGAAAGTAAAGCGCAACTTAAAGCGCGCACTGATGCGGCATTAGAGTTGGTAGGTTTAACCCACGCAACCGACAAACGCCCGAATGAAATTTCAGGCGGTATGAAGCAACGTGTAGGCATTGCCCGAGCTTTAGCAATGGAGCCAAAAGTATTGCTACTAGATGAACCATTTGGGGCATTAGATGCTTTAACTCGCGCAAATCTACAAGATGAGCTCATGAAGATTATGGCGAAATCTGGCTGTACCGCGGTCATGGTGACGCACGATGTAGATGAAGCGATTTTGTTGTCAGACCGCGTAGTGATGATGACTAATGGGCCGTCAGCAGGGATAGGCGAGATTTTAGACGTGAATCTCCCTAGACCAAGAGCGCGTTTAGAACTGGCAGAAGACAAAGACTACAACCATTTACGTAGCGAAGTATTGCGCTTTTTATATGAGCGCCATGCCAAAAAAGCAGCATAACAACATAATAAATATAACGAATATATAAACTCAATATCTTAATTAAAGGGAATAATATGAAAGTCAACTCTACATTCAAGCTTAATTTAATCATGGCTTGCACATCTTTAGCACTTACTAGCATGGCGCAAAGTGCTTATGCAGAAGAGGTTACAGAGGTGCCAGAATACACCTTGCTCGACTCTATTAAGCAGGGTAAGCCAATGACTAGCTTCCGTTTGCGTTATGAAGCTATCGACCAAGATGGTTTTCAAGTTTCGCCAGCAAACACCAGTAAGAAATTGGAAGATGCGAAAGCATTTACATTGCGCAGCTTAATTGGTTGGCAAACAGCTCCATTTCATAATTTCAGTTTTGCAGCGCAAATTACCGATGTGCATGCATTTACCGATGATTACAATGACAGACGAGACAACCTGACGGATCGCGGAAATAGCCAATACCCTAACGTAGTAGACCCAACTTATACAGACCTTAATCAACTATATGTTGACTGGACTGGTATCAAAAACACGAAGTTACGTTTAGGTCGTCAACAAGTCAATTTAGACAATGTGCGTTTTATTGGTGATATTGCTTTCCGTCAAAACATGCAAGTATTTGATGGTATTTCAGTGTTAAATAAAAGTATCCCTAATACCGAAGTTTTTGTAGCTCATTTTAATAAAGTACGCCAAATCAATACGCAACTTCGTGATGGCAACATTGATATTGTGAATGCAAAATATCGCATTTCACCAAGCGAATCAGTTACTGGTTATGGCTACTTCATTGATGTCGCCAACCTAAGCCAAAATAATGGTAATCCAGTAGCTGTTGGAACTGCAGCTCAAGGTGGTAACGGCTTAGGGGCTAGCCAAGATGCAACAAAAACAGCAACAACAGATGCTAGTTCAAAAACATTTGGTGTGCGTTTAGACGGTGTGCATAAAATCGATGATAACTGGAAAGCGTTATATACAGCTGAATACGCAAAACAAGATGATTACAAAGGCGGCAATCCATTAATTGATGCGCATTATTACAAAGTTGGTGGTGGTGCAATGTTTGGTGCTTGGTCTTTACGCATCGATCAAGAAGTGCTTTCTAGCAATAATGGCAAATATGCTTTCCAAACACCTTTAGGCACTAATCATCTATTTCAAGGTTGGTCAGATCACTTCTTAGCCACTCCTCGTCAAGGTATGGAAGATACATTTGTAACTTTGGCAGGCAGTATCGAAAAAGCTAAATTTTATGCTGAATATCATGTGTTCAAGTCTGATGAGAAATTTGCAACACTCAATAGCAAGCAAGGCGATAAGTACGGTACTGAATTTGACGCCAGCGTTGCATATCCATTCACGGACAAAGTTTTGGGTAAATTAGAGTATGCGAAGTTCAGTGAAGATGATGTGTATGGCAGCTTAACAAATGCAGCACGTAAAGGTGATAAAGAAATTATTTGGGCAACTGCAATGTACACGTTCTAAGTTAGCGCTCCACAAGCCTGCGTCATTAAGCATTCGTTTAATGGCGCAGCAAGTAAGTAAAATACAGCCACATCAGAAGATTAGTTACTCATTATTTAACAGCCAAATTAAACGTTAATTTTACTTCAATCGTTTTATTTCTTAGATTGAAGACAGCTGTAAACAATTCAAATGGCTTTAAAAATTGACCACCAACGACGGTGACTTTTCTAAGTTTTTTTATTAAGGTGCATTCATGGCTATCGTCAACAATACAAATACATTTAATAAATATAGCGGCTTACTCATTGCCGTGACACTGTTTCTGTTATTCAACTTAAGTGTGTTGGGTCTTAATTTCTACACCTCATCTACACTCGATAATGATGCCATTTCGATTAACTTAGCGGGTCGACAAAGAATGTTGTCACAGCGTACTGCTAAGGTTTTGCTGACCATTCAGGTAGATGCAGCGCAAGGTAAGTTTAACGATAAAAATACAGCAGAACTTAAAAAAGTAGTGTTATTGTTTGATGCGACATTGAATGCTTTTAAATCGGGCGGGCAAGTACTTGGTGGTGATGAAAAGGCGGTCACTCTTAACAAAGTAAGTGATTCAGCCGCCACAAAAGCCGTAGATGCTGCATTAACGATTTGGCAGCCTTATAAACAATTATTAACCCCAGTTATTAATAGCCAAGTGGTTGAAGAATCTAGCCTAGATGCCGCTACAGATTATGCAAGAGATCATAATCTTAAGCTATTAACGCTGATGAATGACCTCACTACGCAGTTAGAAAAAAATACTAAAGCTAAAGCAGGCAATTTAAAGTTAATACAAACTATTGCTTTAGTGTTGTCTTTATTGCTGTTTGGCAACATTGTATTTAACGCGCTACGCAAGTTGCGTGCTGCAGATGGTGAAATTGAGAAAGCGCAACGCGAAACGACTGAGATTTTAAATACCGTCAAAGAAGGTTTGTTTTTATTAGATCCTGAATTATTGATTGGCACCCAGTTTTCTAGCTCAATGAATAAAATTTTGCAGCATGACATTAGCGCAAAAGTGCCTTTTATGCCAATTTTGGAGGCTTTGGTTTCGGCAGAAGTTTTTAGCCAAGCGACCAATTACATTAGCCTGTTATTTGGCAATAAAGTTAAAGAAAATTTAATTTTGAGCTTAAATCCGCTTATGCAAGTGCGGGTTTATTCGACCACCTCAAATAATATAGCCAGCGCGCCTCGATACTTGAGTTTTCAATTTAACCGCGTGATTGAAGATAAGCGAGTATTACATTTATTGGTAACAGTGCAAGACGTTACCGAGCAAGTGACGCAGGCAGAAGAGTTGCTTAAGCTTAAAGGTCAATCTAATATTAATTTAGATTTCCTCCGCAAGTTGTTGGAAGCCGATAGTTTTCAACTACAACAGTTTTTGAAAAACACCAATACTGGTCTTAGCGCTTTAAATACCATATTGGCTAATGCTGATAAACGTGCGTCAAACCATGATGACTTGGCAAATCAATGCTTTCGCATCGTGCACTCCATTAAAGGTGAATCTGCAGCAATGGGTTTAGAGGCAATTGAGGCGTATGCCCATCAGTTTGAAGAGCACTTGTCCTTACTGCGTAAGAAAACCAATTGGGATACGCAAGAGGTTCTAAGTTTGCCCGTCATGCTCAGTGCTTTATTTGACCAAATTAGTCAAATTGAAGTCATTGTAAATGCTATTCAATTACATCTTGAGTCAGCCAATACCACTCAAAAACAAACTTCGGTGTCTAGCAGCATTAGTCATAACTTAACGCGTTTGGCGGCCCAAGTGAGCCAAAATCAAAACAAAAATGTGCGGCTTAATTTAAGTTTGGCTTTGCTTGATCAAGTGGAAACTAAAACCGCGATTCAATTGCAGCAAATCGGTATTCAGTTAATACGGAATAGTATTTGCCACGGAATTGAAACGGCGGCAGCTAGAGCCGCAAAAGGTAAGCCTCCGCATGGTGAAATAACCATCAGTACGCAAATGACACCCCAAGGCGCGATTCACTTTAGTGTTCGTGATGATGGTCAAGGCATTGTCCCCGCGCGCATACGAGCCGCTATGGTGGCGTCGGGTCGTTATTCAATAGAAATGGTAGACCAGTTAACGGATAAAGAAGTTGTTAAAAAGCTTTTTGAGCCTGGTTTTTCTACTGCAAGTACGGCTGATAAAGATGCTGGTAGTGGCGTTGGTATGGATCTCATTCAATCATTGGTGAACGAGATTGGTGGTGAATTAAAGATTGATACTAAGCCAGATGTATTTACCCAGTTTACATTCCGTATTGCACAACATAAAGCGCCTGCCATTAATTTGGAAAGCAATTTATTTGACAGCACTGTAAATGTGTTGGAGCGCGTAACATGAAGCTCATGATTGTTGATGATTCAAATATCATTAGAAATCGTATTGCACGTATTGCCTCGGATTCCTTTTTAAACCAAAAGCTACCGAATATTGAAATTGTAGGCGCAGCGGCCTCTGGCGTAGAGGCGCATGCTTTGTTTTTAAAAACGCGCCCAGAAATTGTCACTATGGATTTAACGATGCCAGAAATGGATGGGGTGGAATGCACGACACTACTCACTCAAGTTGATCCTCAGGTGAAAATTTTAATTATCTCTGCGCTTAGTGATAAAGCCACGGCAATTCAAGCATTAATGAATGGTGCCGAGGGTTTTTTGTACAAACCGTTTACGGATGATGAACTCATTAATGCATTATTGGAGTTGGTAGAAGAATGAGTGACTTAAGCGAGAAAGATATTGATGTTTTTATTGAAGCGGTTGGCGATTATTTTAAAAAAACGACACAAGAAGCCGCTTCTGTTGGTGTAGCTTACCTTGCTCGCAATGCGTTTCCCATGAATGACTTTACGGGCATGATTAAAGTCAGTGCCGATTATGACGGCATACTCTATTTTTCTGCGCCAAGCGCAATGTTGCGACATTTATTAACCGTCATGAAAGAGACTAATCAGTCGGATGAAAATCTATTGGATGCGGTAGGGGAAATCGCCAACACCATTTCAGGCAATGCACGCAAATATTTTGGTGAAAATATGGTCATTTCCATTCCTGAAAAAGTTGCAGGATTACCGAGCAGTTTTAATCAGCAAGCGCGTTACTATGCCTACGTAATCATTATTAAATGGAAACATTACAGTGCATCTTTAATTGTTGATATCTCTAGAAAACGATGATTTTTAATCAATAAATTCAATCTGAGGAGTGAATCCAAGCTATTTTCAATCAAATATTATGAATTGGCACTTTTATAGTGCGTTAATTTATTGATTGACTACTTTGGTGCATATATTCTCCTATAGAAAATATATGTCATTGAATTTATTGTATTTTTAGTTAGGCATGGATGTTGCTTTATATGCCTTGTATTTAATTAACTTAAAGTCTTATATAAAATGCAAAAAATGAAATTAGTAGTAGTTGGTAACGGCATGGCAGGCATGCGTACTGTAGAAGAACTACTTAAGATAGCGCCTGATATTTACGACATTACTGTGTTCGGTGATGAGCCGTATCCTAACTATAATCGCATCATGCTATCGCCAGTCTTGGCGAATGAGCAGACGATTGACGACATCATTCTAAATACCCGTGAATGGTACGCCGAGCATAATATTACCTTGCATACCAATGCGCGCATCAACAAAATTGATCGTAAAAATCGCGTGGTTTATGCGGAAGATGGCACGAGTGCGGAATATGACCGCTTGCTATTAGCTACGGGTTCAAAACCATTTATGCCACCTATTCCAGGTAACAATCTTGAAGGTGTCTTAGGCTATCGCGACATTAAAGATACTAATGACATGATTGAGGCTGCAAAAAAATACAAGCATGCAGTTGTAGTGGGTGGTGGTTTGCTTGGTTTAGAGGCAGCTAACGGCTTAAGTATTCAAGGTATGGATGTGACTGTTATCCATCGAAACGAATGGTTGTTAGAGAAACAGTTAGATAAAACAGCAGGCATCATGCTGCAAAAATCTCTAGAAGCTAAAGGCCTTAAATTTCATCTATCTACCAATACAGAAACGATTATTGGTGATGAAAATGGTCGCGTTAAAGCGGTTCGTTTTGCCGAGGGTTTTGAGTTACCTGCCGATTTATTAGTATTAGCTGTAGGTATTCGCCCGAATTTCGCACTGGCTGAATCTGCTGGTATCCACTGTGACAAAGGTGTAGTGGTGAATGACACCATGCAAACTTTTGATCCGCGTGTATATGCCGTGGGTGAGTGCGTTGCGCACCGTGGCATTTCCTATGGTTTAGTTGCGCCTTTGTTTGAAATGGCAAAAGTCTGCGCTAATCATTTAGCTAATTATGGTATTGGTTTGTACAAAGGTTCTGTCACCTCAACAAAATTAAAAGTGACCGGCATTGATTTATTCAGCGCGGGTGATTTCACTGGTGATGATGAAACTGAAGAGATTGTTTTGCACGATGCAGTTGGTGGGGTATACAAAAAACTCATCATCAAAAACGACAAAATCGTTGGTGGCGTGCTTTATGGGGATACCACGGACGGTTCGTGGTATTTTCAAATGCTTAGGGATAGCAAACCTATCCACGAGATTCGTGATCACTTAATGTTTGGTCCCTCTGCGATTGGTGATACTGGTCATCAAGGTCAAAGTCAAGCATCACTAATGACCAATGAAATGGAAGTATGTGGTTGTAATGGCGTATGCAAAGGCACTATCGTTAAAGCCATTCAAGATCATGGTTTATTCACTCTTGATGATGTGAAAAAGCAAACAAAAGCTGGTTCAAGCTGCGGCTCATGTGTGGGCTTGGTTGAGCAAATTTTAGCGTCTACTTTAGGTGGCGGATATGCGCCACCGTCAACCAGCAAAGCGGTTTGCGGTTGTACTGAGAAAAACCATGAAGAAGTGCGTGAAGAAATTCGCACTCACAAATATTTAAATATTCCAGATGCGATGGCAGGCATGGGCTGGAGTACGCCTAACGGCTGTGCAACTTGCCGTCCAGCGCTAAATTATTACCTACTTTCTACTTGGCCGCATGAAGCGAAAGATGATCCACAGTCACGCTTTATTAACGAACGCGTTCACGCCAATATTCAAAAAGACGGTACTTATTCAGTCATTCCGCGTATGTACGGCGGTGTAACTACACCAAGCCAATTACGCAAAATCGCCGATGTGGCTGATAAATACTCAGTACCTATGGTGAAAGTGACTGGTGGACAACGTATTGACTTGCTAGGCGTTAAAAAAGAAGACCTAGTCGATATGTGGGCAGATTTAGATATGCCATCTGGCTATGCTTACGGTAAGAGTATTCGTACGGTTAAAACTTGTGTTGGTAGCGAGTTCTGCCGTTTCGGTACGCAAAATTCCACCCAAATGGGCATTGATATCGAAAAAGCATTTGACCACATGTGGGCGCCACATAAAGTTAAATTTGCTGTGTCAGGTTGCCCACGTAACTGTGCAGAATCTGGCATTAAAGACGTTGGCATTATCGCGGTAGAGTCAGGCTGGGAAATTTATGTAGGTGGTAACGGTGGTATTAAAACTGAAGCTGCGCAATTTTTATGTAAAGTAAAAACTTCTGATGAAGTGCTAGAGTATTCAGGTGCGTTCATTCAAGTTTACCGTGAAGAAGCCCGCTATTTAGACCGCACTGTGCATTGGTTAGAGCGCGTAGGTTTAGAATATGTAAAACAACGCATACTCGAAGATGTAGAAGGCCGTAAAGCCGCATACGAGCGCTTGCTATACACATTGCAAGGTGCAGTAGATCCTTGGGCGGAGCGTGTAAATAATCGCAATAAACATAAAGAGTTTGAAGTGATTGAGGTGTAGATTTTTTGGATTGATTAATAAATCTATTTCATTTTAGGGTGGTTAAGGAAGTTTTATGCAAAAAAGTTTTTGGCAAGTAGGACATAAACCAACGTTGTTCTCAGCGTTTCTATACTTTGATTTAAGCTTTATGGTATGGGTATTGCTCGGACCATTAGCGGTGCAAATGGCGGCAGATTTAAACTTATCTGCTTCACAAAAAGGCTTGATGGTGGCAACGCCAGTATTGGCTGGCGCATTATTACGTATTGTGATGGGTGTGTTGGTAGATCAAATCAAACCAAAAATGGCTGGTCTAATTGGTCAAATTATTGTGGTCTTAAGTTTACTATTGGCTTGGTTGCACGGTATACAAAACTTTCAACAAGCGTTAATGTTGGGCATAGGTTTGGGTTTTGCAGGTGCGGCGTTTGCTGTTGCTTTGCCGCTCGCAAGCCGTTGGTATCCACCAGAGCATCAAGGAACTGCGCTAGGTATTGCGGGTGCTGGTAACTCAGGTACAGTGTTTGCTGCATTATTTGCACCCTCGTTAGCGGTTGCTTATGGCTGGAATAACGTATTTGGCTTGGCGTTAATTCCGCTAGGCATTGCGATGTTTGTTTACATCATTTTTGCTAAAGATAGCCCAGATGCACCGCCAGCCAAATCGCTTAGCCAATACGTGGCTATTCTGAAAGATAAAGACGCGTGGTGGTTTATGTTCTTTTACAGTGTGACTTTTGGTGGTTTTGTTGGCTTAGCTTCATCGCTCACCATTTACTTTAATGACCTTTATAGCCTAGGAGCTGTTAACGCAGGGTACTGTACAGCGGCCTGTGTGTTTGCTGGATCGCTAGTTCGCCCAATTGGCGGTTTGGTGGCGGACCGTATTGGCGGAGTTCGTACGCTATTGGCTATGTATAGCGTTGCTGCCGTATTATTAGTTATCATGAGTTTTGGACAACCAACTTGGCAGTTAGCACTCGCGATAATTATTCCTGTGATGGCAATTCTAGGTATGGGTAATGGTGCAGTATTCCAATTAGTACCCCAACGCTTCCGTAAAGAAATCGGTGTAATGACTGGTTTAGTGGGTATGGCTGGCGGTGTAGGTGGTTTCTACCTAGCGGCAAGTTTAGGTTACTTTAAACAAACTTACGGTAACTACCAAATAGGTTTGTTGATATTTGCAGGCTTAGCAGTGCTAGCAATGATAGGTCTAGCTGGTGTGAAAACTAGATGGAGAACGACTTGGGGTAGTGTGACTACAGCGAAAGTTTAAATTTAGTGGTATTAGCGCTGTAAAATAATCCCATGTCATTAAAATTTGAAATTGGCCAATCCAGCCTAACGGGTCCGCGCGCACGTAATGAAGATTACGTGGGTGTGGTCACTCCAGCAGGTACGCAATTAAGCATTAAAGGCGCACTCTTGGCGGTAGCGGATGGCGTCAGCGGCAATGCGGGCGGTGGTGAAGCTTCTGAAATGACCATGCGCACGGTGACCTCAGATTACTACGCCACGCCAGATACATGGGAGCCGCTAACGGCATTAGATAAAGTGCTTACTGCTGCTAATCGTTGGTTAATTGCCCAAGCTAACGCAAACCGCGATATGGTTGGCATGGCGACTACGCTTTCATTATTGGTATTACGTGGGCAACGTTATTATTCTGCACATGTGGGCGATACGCGTATTTATTTACTTCGAGATGGCAAGTTAAAGAAGCTTACTACTGACCACGTTTGGGATAGACCTGAGATGCGTCACGTGTTAAAGCGTGCGGTTGGCTTAGATCGACATTTAGAAGTGGATTATGCCGATGGTGCGTTGCAAGTCGGTGACGTGTTTGCTTTGATGAGTGATGGTGTTTGGGATGCATTAGGCGAGCAGGCTATTCATAAAACGATGGCGCTTTATGATAGCCCGCAAATGATTTGCGAGGAACTCACAAAATTAGCCATTGAAAAAGGTAGCACTGATAACAGTACCGCAGTTGCCGCTAGAATTACGCAGCTTGGAGAGGAAACACTTTCGGAGTTGTTAGCTGATGGTAGACATTTGATTGTGCCAAATAAGTTGCAGATCGGTGAAACCATAGATGACTTTGAAATAATCGAGGTTTTATATGAGTCTCGAGCAAGTTTGCTATACAAAGTACGCCACCTTAATAGTCGGCAATTGTTTGTATTAAAAACATTACAGCCACTTTTAGCCAATGATGTAGAAAGCTGTAATGGCTTGCTCAATGAGGAGTGGCTGGCAAAGCGTGTGGTTTCTCAATATGTGCCGCAAGTTTTTCCAGTGACTGCTGAGAAACGTAGCAAGCTTTATTATGTAATGAGTTGGCATGAAGGTTCGACGCTACAGCAGCGCTTAGATAGCGGGCATCATTTCACGGTAGTGGGCGTGGCTAAAATTGGAATTGATTTATTGCGCGGTATGGCTGCATTGCATCGGCTCAATATCGTACATAGAGATATTAAGCCAGATAACATTCACCAAGCGACTGATCAACGATTGCGTATTTTAGATTTAGGTGTAGCCTTAAGTAGTATGATTGTTGCCACCGAAATGTCACAAAACCCTGGAACACCAAGCTTTATGGCGCCAGAGTTATTTGATGGTGAACCAGCTACAGTGCAAAGTGATATTTATGCGGCAGGAGTCACGCTTTATTACTTGCTCACACGTAAATACCCGCATGGTGAGATTGAGCCGTTTCAACGTCCGAAATTTGGTGAGCCGATTCCACCGACAAGATATAGACCGGATATACCCTATTGGCTCGAAAATATCATTCTTAAAGCCATCGCGCGCGACTTAAAGTTACGCTTTGAAACTGCAGAAGAAATGTTATTAGCGCTTGAGCATGGAGAGTTAAAACCAATCTTAGCGCCAGCACGTACACCATTAATCGCACGTGCTAGATTAGTTAAATGGCAGTGGATTGCTATTTTTTCATTTGTTTTAAATTTATTGTTAATTTATTTATTAGTTGTTTCATAAGTTTGAATTAAGGTTAAAAAATCATGAGTAATTGGGTAAAAGTAGCGCCATTTGAAGATATTCCTAGATTAGGCGCGCGCGTTGTTCGTACAAAGAACAAAGATAATGTCAGTATCGACATTGGCGTATTTCGTTTAGAAGATGACCGCATATTGGCCGTCAATAACAGCTGTCCACATAAAGGCGGACCACTGTCAGAAGGCATTGTCTATGGTGACAAAATTGCTTGTCCTCTGCATAGCTGGAAAATCAGTTTAGTCGATGGCAAAGCAGATGAGCCAGATGTGGGTGAAACTGCCTGTTTTAATACAAAAGTTGAAGATGGCGTTGTATATCTAGAGCTAAAAACCTGATTAAGCAAACTAGATTCAACAAACTAGCCTAACAAAGATTCATATTTAAAGATTAGCAAAAAAGTGATTAAAGAAACCAAATCGACTTGTTGTTACTGTGGCGTTGGCTGCGGTGTCATTATATCTAGCCAAAATGACAAGATTATTGACATAAAAGGTGACCCAAATCACCCTGCCAACTTTGGGCGCTTATGCACCAAGGGTTCTACGCTACATCTTACTGCCAAGCTTGATAACCGCTTACTTTACCCTGAAATGCGTTTAACGCGAGAAGAAACGCGCAAACGCGTTTCTTGGGACGAATCACTTGATTACTTAACTGAACAATTTGCCCAAACCATCGAAAAGCACGGGCCAGACTCCGTGGCTTTTTATATTTCAGGCCAGTTATTAACTGAAGACTATTATGTGTTCAATAAGCTCGCCAAGGGTTTGATTGGCACCAATAACGTCGATACGAATTCGCGTCTTTGCATGAGTTCTGCAGTCACAGGATACAAAGCTACGTTGGGTTCAGATGCACCACCCGCATGTTATGAAGATATAGACTCTACCGAGTGCTTATTTATCACGGGTTCAAATACCGCATTTGCGCACCCTATTATTTTCCGCCGCATTGAAGATGCAAAGAAAAATAATCCAAATTTGAAAATTGTCGTGGTCGATCCGCGCCGCACCGATACTGCGCAAGCTGCAGATTTGCATCTCGCTATTTTGCCAGGCACAGACGTTGCCTTGTATAACGGTATGTTGCATGTATTGCTGTGGGAAGGCTTGCTGGATATGGCTTATATCCAAGCGCACACTAATGGTTTCGATGCGTTAAAAGATACTGTGCGCGAATATACGCCCAAAATGGTAGCAGATATTTGCGGCATTAAAGAAGCTGACATTATCACGGCAGCAAAATGGTTCGGCAAAGGCCCTAGCCTTTCTATGTACTGTATGGGTTTGAATCAAAGCATCCACGGGACAGATAAAAACGCAGCCTTAATTAACTTGCATTTAGCCACTGGGCAAATCGGTAAATTAGGCGCAGGACCATTTTCACTGACAGGTCAGCCAAATGCTATGGGCGGCCGTGAAGTCGGCGGCATGGCGAATTTATTATCTGCGCATCGTGATTTAGCTAACCCAGAACATCGCGCCGAAGTCGCTACACTTTGGGGGGTAGAAAGCGTACCAGCAACACCTGGTAAAACAGCCATCGAAATGTTTGATGCTGTGAAAGACGGCAGCATTAAAGCCATTTGGATTGCCTGCACCAACCCTGCGCACTCTATGCCAGACGTGAATAATGTGATTACTGCCTTACAAAATGCCGAGTTAGTGGTGGTGCAAGATGCTTACAACAATATCGATACCAACCAATACGCAGATGTATTGCTGCCAGCCAGCACTTGGGGTGAAAAAGAAGGTTCAGTCACCAACACCGAGCGACGCATTACTCGCGTGAATCCAGCCGTCCCAACGCCAGCAGAAGCGCGCCATGATTGGGCAATTATGGTGGATTTTGCGCAACGCTTAGAAAAACGTTTAGCTAAAAACTCTAACTTGTTCCCCTATACAACAACCGAAGAAATCTTCAACGAGCATCGCGAAACTACACGTGGCCGAGATTTGGATATTACTGGTTTGAGCTACAGCTTGCTTAACGAGCAAGGTCCACAGCAATGGCCATTTAGAACTGGCGACACGACTGGCGCAGCACGTTTATACACCGATGGCGTGTTTCAAAAGCCAGATGGTAAAGCACAATTTGTGAATACTATCTACAAAGGCACTGCAGATAAAACCGATGCACGCCATCCGCTGCATTTACTCACGGGCCGTTTGCGTGACCAGTGGCACGGTATGAGCCGCACCGGCACGGTGGCACAACTGTTTAACCATGCCGAAGAGCCCGTCATACAGATGAACGCGGATGACATGATGCGCCGCTCAATCAAAAATGGCGACATCGTCAAAGTGAGCAATAAGCGCGGCAGTTTAGTGTTGGTTGCGCAATTGTCTGATGAAGTGCAAGCCTCACAAACCTTTATAGCGATGCACTGGGGCAGTCAATTTATGCACGGCTTGGGCGTGAATGCCCTAATGCCGCCAAATTTTGATAAAACCTCAAAACAACCTGAGCTTAAGCACACGGCCATCAAAATTGAAAAGCTAGAGTTACCGTGGCGCATGACTGTGATGCGTACCATTGAAAACTTAGAGATGTTGGAAAAAGTACGTGGTTTATTAACCAACTTTGACTACGCCACTTGTGGTTTATTTGGCCGCAAAACTGAACATCATGTCGGCATGCTAATTTTACGTGCAGCGCATACACAAGCGCCAGATAAGGCATTAATTGAGAAAATTGACCTGATATTAGCGATGACAGATGACATGCCATTGCTCAATTATCAAGATGCAAAACGAGGCATTAGCAAACGAATTTTAGTCAGTAGTGATAGCGGCAAGCCAGAAGTCACAGGCGTGCGCTTGGTAGGTGAAACGCTTGCTACCGATTGGCTGAAAGAAGTGATGACCTCAGGTGAGTTTACCGCAGAGCTCCGCCGCTGGGCGCTCGCGCCACTCAGTATCCCGCCAGCAGGCCAGCGTAGCCGTGGCAAGATTATCTGCAATTGTTTAGATGTTGCCGAAAACAATATTATCGAAACCATCCAACTAGGTGCAGATTTAATCACTCTACAAAATAAACTGAAATGCGGCACAGAATGCGGCTCTTGTGTACCAGAGCTCAAACGCTTAGTCGCGGCAAATAGCAAACATTAGGTTTGTTTGCTGTATATAGATATAGCTGTGATGGGAATGTTGTTTTTTTAAAGAGTGACAGAGTCTTCATGAAATCGAATTAAATTTCTGCCTTCATCTTTAGCTTTATACATTGCAGCATCCGCCCATTTCATCAGGTCAATTTGACTGGAGCTATCTTTAACAAATACAACTGCTCCAATACTAGCAGTGCATCCATGTTCTATTACTTTATCCTTTTGCCCAAATTGGGTGACGGTAAGTAAGTATGGCTCAGCTAATACGTTTAGTATTTTTTCAGCAATCAATTTAGTTTCTGAAATTGATTCTGCCTCGTCTAAGCTTAGCTCACTCAGTATTACAACGAACTCGTCTCCACCAAGGCGTGCAACAGTATCAACTTCTCTAATGCAGCCCTTTACGCGATTGGCAACTTCTATCAATAGCAAATCCCCTGCTTGATGTCCGTGATTATCATTAATGGGTTTAAAATTGTCTAAGTCTAGGAACATCACTGCTCCGTAATATCCGCTACGCTTACTGGTTGCAATAGCCTTGGTTAATCTGTCATCTAACAGACGCCGATTTGGCAGTTGGGTCAGCGCATCATAGAAAGCAAAATTGCGCACTTGCTCTTCCATATTCTTGCGTTCAGTAATGTCAGTATGGGTTCCACACATGCGAGTAGCCCGCTGGTCGGCATCCCACGAAACTACTTGCCCTTGATCAAGTACCCACCTGTATTCACCATTTTTGGTACGCATGCGGTACTCAAGTGCATGAATTTTTTTAACACCGTCAATATTATCGCGAACTGATTGCCATACCATTTCACGATCTTCGGGATGAATAAAATCCACCCATTGCTTTACTGTCAGTTCAATATCACTTGATTGATAGCCTAGCATTTCTGCACAACGCTCATTCCTAGTCACAATGTTGTTTTTGATATCCCAATCCCAAAATCCAAGCTGACTGGCTTTTAAGACTAATTGCAATCGTTGCTCACTTGCATGTAATGCTTCTTCCGATTTTTTATACTCATTAACTTCAATCAGTGTGGCTTGCGCCGCTTTTAATGCCTCATAGGCTAGTAAGCGCCCTTGAACTTCTTTATGGTATTGAGATGGAGAAGGCAATTTAAGAACCTGCGGTGTAATATAAACTAGGGTTATTGCTGTCACTGCTGATAGTGCTGCTGTGAGGCCTTTCATACTCGCATCTATCCAATAAATCGGATTCCATAAAACCACAATGCCTAGCAAATGTGTAGTACCGCATGAAAGAATAAAGGCGCTAAACAGCAAGTAAATACCACGAAATTTTAAGTCTTTTCTTCGCCAGGCAATGTAAGTTAAGGTGAATGGAATTGAGTAGTAAGCAAGCACAATTGTGGCATCGGAAACTACATAGAACCATAGAAGACTCGGCGACCAGTTAATACAATAGCCATGTGGCAGCAAATTGCTAGCATTAAGTAATGTCGACATGATTAATTTCCAAAAACAAAGTTATCACTAGTATGGTTAAAATCTGTTGTTTGAAACGTTATTAACTTCAGTCATTAGCGTCTATTTCTGATCATTCTTTTGCCACTAAGAATCTTCATCCAACTTTAATAGATATTGGAAAGACATGGTAAGGATAGGCGGGTGAATTAATTTAAATTATATGTGAAAATTATTTAAATTTTATGTATATATAGCATTATTTTGGCAGTTTTTATAAAAAATTAGGGACATAACTAAAGTAGCGCAAGTTAATTGCAAGAGTGACTTGCTTGTCTGAAAGCGCTCAAGAAACTTGCATAATTAAAAGCGCGCTATAACACGCTTAATGCATTATTAAAGGATGTTTGAATGGATTTGTTTGATGGTATCGAAACAAACAAATTAGAAATTTCTAATGAAGCCTTTTTGCTAAAAGGTTACGCACTAGCAAATGAAGTGGCATTATTGAAAGATCTGACGCAAGTACTCAGCCAAGCGCCATTGCGACACATGGTGACAAAAAATGGTTTTGCAATTTCTGCGGCTATGACTAATTGTGGCGCGCTAGGTTGGGTGAGTGACCGCCAAGGTTATCGCTATGATAGCAAAGACCCGATTACTGATAATCATTGGCCTTTGATGCCAGAAAGTTTTCAGCAACTTGCAATTTCCTCTGCTGAGAATGCAGGGTTTGTTGGTTTCCAACCCGATGCTTGTTTAATCAATCAGTATCAAGTGGGTACAAGCATGGGTCTGCATCAGGATAAAAATGAGTTGGATTTTAACCAGCCAATTGTGAGCGTTTCATTGGGAATCCCTGCTGTATTTAAATTTTGCGGCTTAACGCGTACGGACAAAACCCTCAAAATCCCTTTAGCGCATGGGGATGTTGTTGTTTGGGGCGGTCAATCACGGCTAAATTTTCACGCAATAGCGCCACTGAAAATGAATACGCACCCTATTTTGGGTGCGTATAGGTACAACCTTACTTTTCGAAAAGCCGGTTAAGTTATAGTTTTAGCGCAGCTTTGATGCGTTTAAATGTTTGCGTCACAATGTTGCCATCAAGTTGGTAATGTTTATGCAATGCTTGTTTTACTTCCCAAGTGATTTTCACACCCGCTGGAAAAGTTACTAAATCACCCTTACCAAACGTAACAGTTGTGCCGCAGCAGGTCGTCACGACGCATTCACCTTCCAAAATATAAGCAATTTCTTGCTCTGGGAATGTCCATGGAAAAGTAGAAACTTCTTTTTGCCAAGTTGGCCATTTACTCACGTTAAGCGTATCAAGTTTTGATTGCGCTGGATTCTGTTCAACGGTGATTTCTTTTAATGGCGTTTGTTTCATGATGGGTTCTTAATGAATTAGAGATGCGCTATTTTAACGTATCGCAGGCAAATGATGATTGTTTAGTAACATAAGTAGTAAAATAGTCGTTTTGTATCAGCAATTATTTTATATGCGCATTAGTTTACAAGAAGCCGCAGCAAGGCTTCAAAATGGCGAAGTTGTGGCGATTCCTACCGAAACCGTATACGGCTTAGCGGCGGATGCGACGAATGATATTGCGTTGCAGAAAATATTCACAACTAAGCAGCGCCCTGCTGACCATCCGCTGATCGTGCATATTGGCGATATTAGCCAAGTTGCCGAGTGGGCCACAGACTTCCCAGAAGTTGCAGTTAAGCTGGCTAAAACCTTTTGGCCCGGTGCGCTTACCTTGATATTGCCAGCAAAGAATGATGTTTCACCAGTGGTGCGAGCTGGCGAGCCAACTATTGCGCTACGTGTGCCAAATCATCCTTTAACTTTAGAGCTGCTAAGAATAAGTAAATTAAGTGTTGCCGCACCATCTGCCAATAAATTTACACAACTTAGTCCAACTACGGCGGCTCACGTAGAGGAGGGTTTGGGTGATAATATTCCTGTGTTAGATGGCGGTGCATGCCAAGTAGGCATTGAATCAACTATTGTGAGTGTTACAACTGATGGGCAATGGCAACTACTACGTCCGGGTATGATTAGCGAAGCCGATATTGCTAAAATAGCAGGTCAGCCGCAGCGTAAAACGGTAGTTGAACAGTCGATGGATAAAGCAAATACGGTAGCCTTAACCCCTAAAGCGCCTGGCCAACATGCATTGCATTACTCACCACGCACACCCATGTTGTTATTTAAAGATCGAGCTACTTTAATTGAAACTTCTGTGCAATTAATAAATACAGGCAAAACTTGTGTTGCTTTAATCATTGGCGATGGCATTAAGCCTAGTTGTTACATTAGCCAGTTAGCTAATCAACCAAGAGAAGTGGCTGCGCAACTATATGGCGCTTTGCATCAACTAGATTCCTTAAAAGTTGACAGTTTATTAGTTGAATTGCCGCCAGATACTCCAGAATGGGCTGCGGTGTTGGATAGATTAAGTCGCGCTGGTTTTAGTAAAGCCAATTAGAGTAGTAAAGTAATAGGCTAAAGCATAAAAGTCTAACGTATGTGTATGATTTGGGTTTGCAATAAATACGGAAATTTTTAAAGGATTCACAGTATGACGAAAAAATTAAATCAATTGATTATCGTGGCAAGCTTAGTTGCATTGCCATCATGTAGCTCTATTAACCTTAATCCATTTAGCAGCAATGAGCAAGAGCACTCAGCCACGCCACAAAATGCAATTGCTTACAAATGTGATGAAGGCAAACAATTTTATGTGCGTATGCTAAATAACGGCAAAGATGCTTGGTTGATTTACCCTGATCATGAAGTGAATCTCACTAAAACTGACAACAATCGCTATACCAGTGGCCTCATTACATTGTCGACTAACGGTGATGCAACAACCTTAACCGACGGTGAAAAAATCGCCTACACTGGTTGCAAGCCGCAGATTAAAAAGTAAATTAACGAGATTAATTAGCGCTTGCCTACAGCAATAAAAGGGCGTAATTTAACTATTCATCTTTGAACTCTTTGTATACCTATAGAGGTTTCACCATGGATAATAAATACGGTTTGGGTAGTACCAAGGTGGCTACCGAACAGCACGAAGCGAATCATAAAACGCCTATTGAGACTGCTAAGCATTGTAAGTTTTGCGGAAGTGTGGATTTGGTATTAAGCCCTACCATGCACGACCATCGCTGTGCGCAATGCGGTGAATTACAAAACGATGTGCCGCAAGGCTATTCATCTGGAAGAAGTAGTGATTTTTAGGCTTAAATCCAACTTGTATGTCTAAGGTCAAAGACAAGTCTTGTATTTTTTCTCAAAACATATAAATAAAGCAAAATAAACGGCTAAAAGTGCGAATTTATAACGATTTAATTCGCTAAAAGTTTTATAATCTTGCGTACAAAAATACCCTTTCCATTAAACAACTCCAAAAGAGAAGATAAATGTCTACACAAAATGCTGATATTGGCCTAGTTGGCCTTGCTGTTATGGGCCAAAACTTGGCTCTGAATATTGCCGATCATGGCTATACCATTGCGGTTTACAACCGTGATTCTAAAAAAATGGTGAACTTCATTGAAGAATGTAAAAAAAATGAGCCTTCACACGAACGTGTTGTAGGTCATGCTGATTTAGCATCATTTGTTTTAAGCATTAAACGTCCACGTAAAATTATTTTGTTAGTTAAAGCTGGTAGCGCAACAGACGTTACGATTAACGCTTTATTACCTTTCTTAGAGCAGGGCGACATCATTATTGATGGCGGTAACTCATTGTGGACAGATACGATCCGTCGTGAAAAAGAATTGGCTGTTAAAGGCATTGATTTCATCGGTTCTGGCGTTTCAGGTGGTGAAACTGGCGCACGTTTCGGTCCATCATTAATGCCATCAGGCACACGTAAAGCTTGGGCGAGTTTAGAGCCAATTTGGCGCGATATTGCAGCTAAAGTTGACGCTGTTACAGGCGAACCTATGGAAGGTGGTACACCTGGTAAGCCAGTTGTTGGCGGTTTCTCATGTGCTGAGTACATTGGTCCAGATGGCGCTGGTCACTACGTAAAAATGGTGCACAACGGTATTGAATATATCGACATGCAATTGATTTGCGAAGCTTACTGGTTAATGAAAAACTTGCTTGGCATGCCAGCAAATGAAATTGGTAAAGTATTTGAAGAGTGGAACAAAGGCGAATTATCAAGCTTCTTGATTGAAATTACTGCTGATATTCTGCAACAAAAAGACCCAATGGGCCCTGGCTTCTTGGTAGACAAGATTCTAGATACTGCTGGTCAAAAAGGTACAGGTCAATGGACTGCAGCGAACGCGCTTGAATTAGGTGCACCAGCTAACGCGATTGCAGCAGCAGTTTACGCACGTGCGCTTTCAAGCTTAAAAGAAGAGCGTGTTGAAGCTAGCAAAATCTTAAAAGGCCCAGAAATTAAAGTTGAAGGCGACAAAAAAGCGATTATCGACGCGATTAAAAATGCTTTATATTGTTCAAAAATCTGTGCTTACGCGCAAGGTTTCCAATTGATTGATAAAGCACAAGTGGCTTACAATTGGAAATTGAACTTCGGTGAAATTGCTCAAATTTGGCGCGGTGGTTGTATCATCCGCGCACGTTTCTTGCAAAAGATTACTGATGCGTATGCATTGAATTCACGTTTGAAAAACTTGATGTTAGATCCATACTTCACACAAGCCATGAATGATGGTCAAGCAGGCTGGCGTAAAGTGATTGCCTTGGCAGTCACAAACGGTATTCCAGCACAAGGTTTTGCGGCGGCGATGGCTTATTATGATGGTTACCGTAGTGCGGTATTGCCAGCTAACTTGTTACAAGGTCAACGTGACTACTTCGGCGCACATACTTATGAGCGTACTGACAAACCACGTGGCGAGTTCTTCCATTTGGATTGGCCAGAAGCTGGTCGTCCACAATTAGAAATCTAAAATTTAGACTCTAATAAATAAGTAATTTAGCAATGTAAAAAAGGGCAGATTTTCTGCCCTTTTTTATTGTTTAGCAATTCGCGAGTTTTTGCTAGTTTTTGGAAAGATGCCGTGTGTTTTTTAGGCTGAGTAATATACTAATGCCCAGCACTGCAATGACCACCGCTAGTGAAACGGCAACTGGAATTTTAAACCATTCCACAATCAGCATTTTAGTACCGACAAACATGAGTACAACGGCCAGGCCATATTTGAGTAAGTGAAATCTATCTGCCATGTCTGCCAATAAAAAGTACAGCGCACGTAGGCCTAGAATAGCAAAGATGTTGGAAGTAAATACGATAAAGGGGTCGCTAGTAATAGCAAAAATGGCAGGAATACTGTCCATTGCAAAAATTACATCTGAAAACTCGACAAGGACTAAAACTAAAAACATAGGCGTGAACCAGCGTACGCCATTTTTAGTTATCCAGAATCTGTCACCATGATAACTATCGGTGATACGCAAGTGTCGGCGAAGCCATTTGAGCAACGGATTTTGCGCTAGATTTGGTTCTTGGTCTGCAAAAATAAACATTTTGATGCCAGTGATAAATAAAAAGGCGCCAAACACATAAAGTACCCAATGAAACTCGGCAATCAGCCATGCGCCAAGCAGTATCATTAGTGCTCGCAGCACAATCGCTCCTAATACACCGTAAACTAACACGCGCTTTTGAAATTCAATTGGCACGGCAAAGTAGGAAAACAACATGACGAAAACAAAAATATTGTCCATTGCTAAAGTTTTTTCTAACAAGTAGCCCGTGAGATACTCCATTACCTTGGCATCGGCTATCTCTCGACCAGAGGTGTGGTCTAACCAAGCCCACAAGGCGCCACCAAATAATAGCGCTAACGAAAACCAAATGAATGACCAAGCTAGCGCTTCTTTAGCGCTGACTTTATGTGCACCTTTGCGGCCTAATGCGAACATGTCTATAGACAACATAGACACCACAAACATGCCAAAACCTGACCACATCCACCATGTTGCAATTGATTGCATTTCAGCCATTGGTTTTATTGTCTTTCTTCTTTAATTTAATATTAATCAATCTAGGTTTTTTGATCTAAACCTTTGAATCTTACTGCTCGTTATCTATTAACTCATCTTCATCCAAATGAGCCGTCCATTCACGCCAGACTGCCCATACCACTGACAGCACGATTGGTCCGATAAATAGCCCTACTAAGCCAAAAGCGAGTAACCCCCCTAGTACGCCAAACAGCACTAATAAAAATGGTATTGGGCTAATACTGCTAATAAATAACGGTCTGAGTACATTATCAAGTTGGCTAACGATAGCAGCTCCCCAAATCCATACGCCAATAGCTGCGCTAGTTTCGCCTTGCAACAATAATAATAGTCCTGCCGCGCCCCATGCTAATGGTGTGCCGAATGGAATTAGCGCTAATATCATGGTTAATACGCCAAACATTACTGGTGATGATAATCCCGCGACCCAGTATCCAAGCCCAGCTACAATCCCTTGGACTAAAGCGGTAAGTAAAATTCCATAGACTACAGCGCGAGTAGTGGTGCCAGCAGCATGTAGATAATCATGAGCATTGGCACCGATAAATCGTTCCAACACGTGCCGTAATTCGCGCATAATACGTGTGCCATCACGAAAAAAGAAAAATAAAATCACGACAACAAATATCATTTTCGCCAAACTTTTGCCTAATCCACCCGCTACCATGCTCAGGTCAGCTTTGTGCTCAGCAAGCCATGTTTTAACGATTAGTGAAGCGCCATGCGGATTAGCAGTTAAGTGAGCATGCTGTTGCATTAGCCAATCACCAATCCAAGGTAACTGGCGTAATGTTTCAGGTACAGGCGGTGGATTAGCTAAAAATGTTTGAAGCGCAGGTAATAAATGCCCAAGTTCTAATTGCGCCAGCCAGATTAGCCAGATTAAAGGTAAAAATAGTGTAAGCCCTAATAATGTTGTGGCTAAAAGTGCTGCAAAGGTATCTTTATTAGTGCACCAGCGTCGAATTTTCTCAGCCAATGGCCATGATGCATACGCCAAAACGCCTGCCCATGCGATAGGAGCCAGAAACGGAGCAATGACCATAGAGGCCAGCGTGATTAGGCCGCCTAATGCGAGCCATGGCACTATACGGCGACTAAACGTTGTTTTGGCGTTAAGCATTGATTAAACCACTTCTACTTTTACGCAATATTCCGCAATGCATCAATGCGCTCAGATAAGTCTGGATGGCTTGAAAATAAACGTTTGAAACCTTTAGAACCTTGACCAGAAATGCCAAAAGCAGCCATTTGTTTTGGTAAAGCATTAGGCTCATGTTCTGCTTGCAAACGTTCCAAAGCAGCAATCATTTTTTTAGCACTCGATAGTTTTGCCGCCCCTGCATCTGCACGAAACTCGCGTTGACGTGAGAACCACATCACAATAATCGATGCCAATATGCCCAGTAATAGTTCTGCAATGATCATTGTGACAAAGAACGCAGGACCGGTACCCTTTTCCGTTTTAAAGACGATTTTATCTACTGCATAGCCAATGACGCGTGACAAAAACATTACAAAGGTGTTGATCACACCTTGAATTAAAGTGAGCGTGACCATGTCGCCATTCGCAATGTGCGAAACTTCGTGGGCAAGAACCGCTTCAGCCTCATCTTTGCTCATTTTGTTGAGTAAGCCGCTTGATACAGCGACTAAAGAACTATTTTTAGTCATCCCAGTTGCAAAAGCGTTTACTTCAGGTGAGTTAAATACCGCTACTTCTGGCATTTTAATCCCAACCATATCGGCTTGTGCGCGCACCGTTTTAATCAACCAAACTTCAGTAGGCGTGCGGGCTTCTTCAATCACTACCGCGCCAGACATGCGCTTGGCAGACCACTTAGACATAGCCAGCGAGATAAATGCACCACCAAAACCCATAATGGCGGCAAATGCCAATAAGTTGCCTAAATCTAAACCGTTAGCATTGAGATATGGTTCTACCCCAAGAATGCGCATGGTTACTGAAAGTACTAACATAATGGCAAGGTTGGTGGCTAGGAAATAAATAATACGTTTCATTGCGAACTCCAAAACATCAAAATTGAGCAGTAAGTCTCATCTTTAGTTTGCTCAAGCTAAAGTAAATAGTTAAGTTTGTTTAATCATCTGTGGCTGATGGAATCGGAGCGGAGTCGTAAGTATGCTCACGTAGCTTCTCCAGTCTTCTGCTTAGTGTGCGTGAGCAGCGGTCACTCGCGCGGTCTATCGCCACATATAAATCAGCTTCGGTATCTTCTATCACAATGTTACTGTGACCAGCCAATACCAAATTAATTTGACATCTTTTATCGATCCCACCACGCGGCCCATTGATGTCCGCTAAGCTAATGCGAGCATGCATAACATGCCCATCATTTCTATCAAGCGCAAACTGCATGCGACGTGTGGCGTAGTCCCGAATCCCATCGGTTAATGAAAAACCATTTGTTTGAATATCAAGTTGCATCTTAATCTCCTAAATTAGCATTAACGTTTGCATATAGTAGGGGATTTAACACATCGTAAAAATAAAGATTATACTGATGAACAATTCGTAAAAAACTGATGATTAGCTGATTATGTTGAACTACAAACAACTGAATTATTTTTGGCAAGTGGCGCGTGCTGGCAGCATTGCCCGCGCTAGTGAGCAACTTGATTTAACACCGCAAACCCTTAGCGGCCAAATAGGTTTGCTAGAAACTTCCTTGGAGGCGACATTGTTTAAGCGCGTTGGCCGTGGCTTGGAACTGACTGAAACAGGCCGTTTAGCATTATCTTATGCTGATGAGATATTTGAAATAGGCGCAGAGATGGAGCAAGCGCTAATTGGCGGAACCGTAAAGCAAATAGCTACTTTTCGTGTGGGCATTGCTGATGTGATGCCTAAATCAATTGTTTACAACTTACTCGCGCCTGCGATGGCACTTAATGAGCCGATAAAAATCATTTGCAGAGAAGATAAGTTAGATAAGTTGCTCGGTGATTTAGCCATACACCGATTAGATTTAGTCTTGTCTGACAGACCTATGCCAGAACAATTAGATATAAAAGCTGATAACCATAAACTAGGTGAATGTGGTATCAGCTTTTTTGCTACGCCATCACTCGCAGCTAAGTATAGCAAAGGCTTTCCAGCTAGCTTAAATCACGCGCCATTATTAGTACCTAGCCTAGATACGGCAATGCGAGGCAGATTAATGCGCTGGTTTAATACGGAGCGTATACGCCCGCAAATTGTTGGAGAGTTTGACGATAGCGCTTTAATGAAGGCTTTCGGTCAAGCGGGGATTGGTATTTTTATGGCACCATCAGTCATCGCGTCTGAAATTACTCGGCAATATGGGGTCGTTGAACTTGGTAAAACTGAAGAGGTGCAAGATTATTACTACGCCATTTCAGTTGAACGGCGTTTTGATCATCCAGCCGTCGCGGCAATCCGCGATACGGCTAAACAAACGCTTTTTACAAATTAAAATACTTTTTTCGATTACATTGTTCTGCTGAATAGATTTAGCGCTAATTGATAGCATAGCATTGCAGTTTGCGCGTCGTAGCGTTCATCACCATCACGCATAAAGGCGTGTTGCGCATTGAATTCATGCCAAGTAAATGTGAGGTTAGCTTCCGTTAATTTATTGTAGACCTGTGTTCGCCCAGCGGTTGGGATATGATTATCTTGCTTGCCCCAAATCATCAACAACTCTCCAGTTATATCGCTCAGGCGCTCCATGCTATGCTGACCTGGTTTATTGGGGATGGTCATTGAGTGTAAATCGGTTGCATAGAAACAAGCGGTACTTTTGATTTCTGGTTGTAGGGCAGCGCGGAAAGCTAAGTGACCACCTATACAAAAGCCCATTGCGCCAATGTTGCCGTCATACCAATCTTGTTGTTTGATGTAGGCAATCATTGCTTGGTTATCTGTGTCGTAACCTTGCACGTCTTTGGCAGCTTTGTCTGCATTGCCTTTGTCACGACCCGCATCGTCATACGCCAACACAGTACCAATAGGATTTAACTCATGAAATACTTCAGGAACCAACACCACATAACCATGACTAGCGATGATTTTAGCTGCGCTTTCAATCGGACCAGTTTGCTGAAAAATTTCTGAATAAAATAAAATGGTAGGAAATTTGTCGCCAGCGCTTGGTTTGCCGCCTACAGGGCGATGTATATAAGTGCGCATCACGCCTGTTGGGGTATTAATGTCTGCGATTTGGCTTTGAACTTTCATTGCTTACCTTCTAAATGATGGTGTAAAAAAATAATTTTGCTATTGTACAACGATGAAATTCATTAAGGTAAGGATGGTGCTGAATAACATTGTAATTTGAGAGGCTTACAAATTAATCATTTCATAATACATAGCCTTATATTTTTAATTCTGGACTAATTTCAAAGTACTATGAAATTAGTCGAGATAAGGTTTGCTATACAGGCTATTAATTTCGTAAAATGATGTTTTATATTGTAATTATTTTGCACAGCATAAATAATTACTTCTTGCTAAAGTTCACGCGATGTCTGTCACTATGCAACTCATTATTAATGGTAAACCACGCAGTTTTGATGCGCAAAACTTCACAGTAGCGCAATTGGTCGCTCATCTTAATTTAGAAGGCAAACGACTTGCCATTGAACGAAACGGTGAAATTGTTCCACGCAGCCAGTTTGCAGATACCGATTTGGCCGAGGGTGATAAGTTGGAAATAGTGGGCGCAGTAGGTGGCGGCTAGTGCTGACAGAAATATTCTGACAAGCCACACCAGATAGCTACGCTAACCACTCACCACCATGTTAAAAGGATACAAAAATTGTTAGATTTATTAAAAATTGCAGGTAAAAGCTATCAATCACGTTTGTTAGTGGGCACAGGTAAATATGCGGATTTTGCGCAGACTCGTGCGGCGATTGACGCCAGTGGTGCAGAAATTATCACGGTAGCAATACGCCGTACTAACATTGGCCAAAATGCTGGCGAGCCTTCTTTGCTAGATTTCTTACCGCCAGAAGAATTTACATATCTGCCAAATACTGCAGGTTGTTATTCCGCCGATGACGCAGTGCGTACATTGCGCCTTGCTAGAGAGTTGTTAGATGGCCACAAACTGGTTAAGTTAGAAGTGTTAGGCGACCCTAATACGCTTTACCCAAATATGATAGAAACACTTTCTGCGGCAAAAACATTGGTAAAAGATGGTTTTGACGTGATGGTGTATTGTTCTGATGACCCGATCATTGCCAAACAGTTAGAGGAAATTGGCTGTTGCGCGGTGATGCCATTGGCGTCTTTGATTGGTTCTGGCATGGGCATCTTAAACCCATGGAATCTACAAATTATTATTGCCAATGCGCAAATTCCAGTACTAGTGGATGCTGGCGTAGGAACGGCTTCTGATGCAGCGATTGCTATGGAGTTGGGTTGCCAAGGTGTATTGATGAATACCGCGATTGCCGCAGCGCGCGACCCTGTTTTAATGGCCTCAGCCATGAACAAAGCTGTGAAAGCTGGACGTGAAGCTTATTTAGCTGGTCGTATGCCTAAAAAGTTATACTCCGCCAGCCCAAGCTCACCTTCTGAAGGCTTGATGACAAAATGACCACGGATAAGCATTATGAATGCACCGTGACGGTTGAAACGGAGTTTCTTGAAGATCAATCAGATATTGCACGGAACCGTTACGCTTTTGCCTACCACGTTAAAATTGTGAATACAGGTAATGTTGCTGCGCAATTAATTAGCCGTCATTGGGTGATTAAAGAAGCGAATGGTGAACAGCAAGAAGTCAAAGGCTTAGGTGTGGTTGGCGCACAGCCTTTATTAAATCCTAAGGCGCATTTTGAATATACCAGTGGTACCGTATTAGGTACGCCTATGGGTGAAATGCATGGTACTTACCAAATGGTCGCGGATGACGGTACTCAATTTGATGTTGTGATTAATCCGTTTAAACTTAATATGCCTAGAGTTTTACATTAGTGTTGAATTCCCGTTTAGCCTCTAAAGCGATAATAATCAATTGATAAAAAGAATTACAACCCTTATTTTTATCGCATCTATTTGCTGTGGGCTGACTGCCTGCGCTAGTAAAACTTTAAAAGCAACTCCGCCCACTAAGCCTATCGCTAAATGCGAATGTGGCCCCAATAAAAATCCTGTGAAGTCCTCTGATTCTAGCTCTGTGCAAATTACTGAGCCAGATAAGCAGATTATAGAACCCAAGCCTGTAGAGGCAAAATCAACCGATATTAAAACTGCTGATATTAAAATCTCCGACTACGGTTTATTAAAACCTGCGTTATGGGAAGACGTTGATGGTTTGGGTCAAACAAAACAAAATTTATCTGATTTGAGTTTATCTTGGCCAGCTTGGATGCAAAGTTGCAGCACCCTCATTAATAAACCTATGTGGCAAAAAGTCTGCAATGCCGCTATACAACTCAATAATCAAACAGCCAATAAGCCGAGTTCAGAGGCCATTCTTGCGTATTTCAAACAAAACTTCTCCGTGTATAAAACGACCAATATTGATGGTACTGATAGCGGATTAATTACAGGATATTACGAGCCAATACTCAAAGGTAGCCGTTTCAAATCGGCCAAATACTCCAACCCTTTGTATCAAGCACCGACTGATTTGATTTCAGTAGAGTTAGATAGTTTATTTCCAGAGCTTAAATACAAGCGCGTACGTGGGCGATTGGTGGGTAATAAATTAGTGCCTTATTACAATCGTGCGGATATTGAGTCAGAAGCTGCGCCTTTAAAAGGGCGTGAGTTTATGTACATAGACGACATCATCGATGTTTTCTTTTTACAGGTACAAGGCTCAGGGCTAGTGAAGTTGGAAAGTGGTGAGCAAGTACATGTTGGCTATGCAGACCAAAACGGACTTACCTATAACTCTATCGGACGCTTGCTCGTAGAACGCGGTGAGCTGACGATGGCTAACGCCTCCATGAATGGCATAAAAAATTGGGCGCGCAACAATCCAAGCAAGCTTCGCGAATTATTGAATAGCAACCCCAGTTACGTGTTCTTTAGAGAGCTACCCGCAGGTTTACCGGGCCCACTGGGTGCGCTTGGTGTGCCTATTCTGGGCGAACGCGTTGTGGCAATAGATCCAAAATATGTGCCCTTAGGTGCCCCCGTATTTTTATCTACCACTGAGCCCAATAGCGCCAAGCCACTTAAGCGTTTGATGATGGCACAAGATACAGGCGGTGCGATTAAAGGCGGCGTGCGCGCTGACTTTTACTGGGGTGATGGCAATGAAGCTGGTGCTAAGGCGGGTGCGATGAAGCAAACTGGAAAGATTTGGGTATTTTTACCGAAAGAGTTTGTCATTAAATAAGTGAGAATTTGATTTATTAATCGCATGCGATAGAAAATAAAAAAGGGTGCATAAAGCACCCTTTTTGCATAAGCATAAGCTTATTTTGAAACTATTTATTCATAACGTACATTGTAACTTCAAAACCGAAACGCATTTCAGTAGCAGCTGGTGTAGTCCACATAATAGTTCTCCTTTTTAGATTAATTTCGTATCGCATTGCTGCTAAACGTGTAGTTACTATATGCCTGTACTAAATTAATAGAATGACTAGAGTCATGAATGACAGCTAATGAAATTCATTAGATTTAAATTAGTTGGCGGCTAGATTCTGGCTCTACGCTTTATTAGTTTACGTATGAGCCAAGTCAATCCACCTATAATAAATATCAATACAGCGGCTACTGGCAGTGGGAGCAAAGATGGGGATTGTAGCTTTAACGCGGCGCCATCTTTAAGTCTTTCAGGTAATGGATTTGGCGTGGTGGGTACGATCTTCCATTGGCTGCGGTCTGCTGGTGCTTGCTGCATGTATTGGTCAAAACTATAAACGGGTGCTAAACCAAAGGCGCGGCTAGATGGAATTTGTGGAATCCGTACAAAGTAAATCGCTTCAATATCTTCACCAATTTGGCGCATGTAAGGTGTGGTTGGGTTGTTATCAGTGTAAAGCTTTCTTGACCACTGATTGGCACCCAATAATAAATCTTCTCCAACTGCATCAAATGTAACCGCTGGAAAAAGACGCGTAGTTTCGGTGTTTAGATAATCATAAATCGCACGGCCTTTTGTTAAGCTCATTTCTGTGGCGCTTACGTAAAAGTAAGCGGCGGTGGCTTTAAGTAGGCTTTCTACTCCACGTGCTGGGATGTTCCAGCCTAGAGTGCGTAAAGTATCAATGCTGATACCCGCACAGTTATTACGCGAGTGATCATAAGCAGAACCATTACGATAAAAATGCGTAAAGGTTTTATTGATAGACGCTTGGAATTGCGCAGGCACTTTGTCCGTTTTTAACACTGCTACCAACATATAAGATGGGCGATAATAACTTTGACCACTATTTAAGTCATCTAAGTATTTATCCATGGGCGTCACGGCGGCAATAATGCCTTTTTCACTATTGGATGCAAGATTATAAAAGTTGTTCACCAGCCAGCGTGAGTAATCGCCACTGGGTTCCATGCGGCCAGTGACTACCGCAAAATGGCCGCCGTGCGCTTCGTCATCATCACCTTGTGCACCGTTAAGCAAGAAGCCAATAACGGCTTTCCCAGCCAGTTGCCTAGGTTCATTTTCAATAGGATGCGTATTTTTGGCCCATATCAAGCGACTTTCATACGCACTTTTAGCGCCGCCATTTTCAAATTGTACTAAAGACTTTAAGCTCTCCTCTTTTTGTAATGGCTTAAGCAGATCTAATAGATCAATTTTATAATCCTCAGGCCAAATAGTGTGCGCAGTAATCCATAAAGGCTGGGTGTATTTAGAAGTTTTTCCTGCAAAATCCAATGTTTCATTAGACCAATTGCCGCGAATTCTTACACTACGCTGACTAAAAAATTGCAATGTGCTGTCATTCCAGTAAGATAAATTAGTGGCAATTTTAGGAGCAAGACGTAGGCTCATATCTTGGCTACCACTGGCTTGAGCTTGTTTACCATTTTCAGTCAATATGGCATCTGTCACCACACCTTCAGCCCCCACCCAAATCAATGGCGGTAAATCTTTAACTGCCATGTTTTCATCTGTGGAGTCAGCACCCCAGTACCATTTTTTGACGATAATTTTTTCTTTATTAAAATACCAAAACATTTGTTCGGGCTTATCTGCCGCACAGCTTTTGGTGCAAGATTCCCCCGTAGTCAATGCCATGCTGTTTTCAGGATAAAGCCCTAGTTTTTCGTCTTCGGCATCAAAGTTTAGTGCAAAAACATGTGTACTGACCAATAACAAGCAGGATGAAAGTATTATTTCATTGATTTTATGCATATTATTTCGCTAATTTAATCCATGCAATAAATGTTTTGAAATATTCAGGTTGGCGAATGCACAGGTAGATAGTCACCAATACATTGAGCAATGCTGTGGCCAAAAACAACTGCGGAATATTAAGACCTTTGCCTAATAAGAATATTGAAAAACCTGCGGAAACCACCATAAATAAAGCATTCATAATATTGTTTGCCGCAATCACACGGGATTGATGACTTTTTTCAGCACGCGTTTGAATTAAGGCATAAAGCGGAACGATGTAAAGCCCGCCAAAGAAGCCTGTTAACGCAATATCAACCAGCAAGCGCCAGCGCGCTAAGGATTCATGGTTAAAGCTATAGACCACAGGGTTATAAGCATGGCTGTAGGTGATAAAGGATTTGTAATCGAACATCGATTTAGGATTCACGATTTCATGAAGATAGGTACTAGAAAAGTATAAATCTGCACCAAATAGTGTGAGGCCAATGGCACCGAATACCACCAAACCAACTTCTAACTTGCCTTTAGATAGCTTTTCACACATAAGTGAACCAATGCCAATGCCGATTGAAAAAACAGAGAGTAATAAAATAAAAACACTTTCATTGCCGAGTAATATGTCTTTAGCAAAGTTGGGAAATTGCGCCAATAAAGTCGCGCCGTAAAACCAGAACCAAGAAATGCCAACAATCGCCAGCCATACTGTTTGGTCTGCCCAGATGAATTTAACATTTTTTATCGTTTCGGTAATCGGGTTCCAATTGATTTTAAGGCCGGCATCTGCGGCAGGGGAGTTGGGTATACCGCGACTGCTAAAGTAACCTAAAAAGCCAATGGTAATAATGGCAATGCTGGTGAATAGTTCGTGATGCGCAACGGTGGCAAGTGATGCCCCTAACACTTGGCCTAACAAAATTGCCACAAAGCTGCCCATTTCCACCATGCCATTGCCTCCTATGAGCTCAGTTTCTTTTAGATGTTGTGGCAGGTAAGAGTATTTGACTGGACCGAAAATGGTTGAGTGCATGCCCATCATGAATAGCGCGGCAGCGAGTAGCCAGATGTTATGCAAAAAGAATCCAGCGCTGGCAAAGGCCATAATCCCTATTTCAAATACTTTTACATAGCGAATGATTTTCGACTTTTCGAATTTATCAGCAATCTGCCCCGCAGTGGCTGAAAATAGAAAGAATGGCAGAATAAATAGCCCAGGTAATAAAGTAGCAAGCGTTGCACCATCAATACTACTTAGGCTTGAAGCATGAAAAGCCACCAATGTAATGAGCGCGGTTTTAAAAACATTATCGTTAAAAGCACCTAAAAACTGTGTAAAAAAGAATGGGCGAAAACGCTGCTCCTTCATTAAGGTGAATTGATTGCTCATGGAAAGATTCCTATTTTGTAGTTACTATTCGAACGCTTTTATCTGAATTTTTTTTTGCGCACATTTATTTGGTTGCGCTTATTCTTTAGTGTCTGTTTTAATTAAAGAGAATGCCATGCCAGCTAGTAGCAGTACCCCTAAAAATAAACCACCCCACAATAGCCAGCGTTTGTAATCGATAGGCGCAGTCCAAGTGTTGGCGGCTTGTTCAACTGTTGAGTTGTTAGCACTCACTTCCATCGTAAGGCCTGAATTTGCTAGAGCTTGTATTTTTTCTATCTTGTAATCTAGAATTAAGTTAGTGATAGGAACGTTGTTCACAATACTTGGTTTTTCACCAACATGCAGCGTGAAAGGTGCCTGCCCACGGGCGTTCCATACTACTGTTGATGGTAGCCAGCCTAAAGATAACGTTGGGCTTTCGACACCGATACCGCCACTAGCTTGGTTGAATTGTAAACGCCAATAACGCGCTACGGTTGGCGATAAAACTACATCTGGGCTAGTGAAAGTTTTGCCTTGTTGCATCAAGCGATACACTGATGCGGTAGTGAGATATTCCCAAGGCTCGTTAGTATTGTTACGCACTTGAATTGTTGCATTGGTAATCGTGTTATTTTGCGGTAGTTTGATTTGCAAATAACTGGCAGGAAAATGCCCAGCAGATTCAAAGTCAATATTCACTAAACCATTTTTAGTGTCTTCGCTTCGCTCTATCAATTGAATAGTTTGCAGCACTAACTTAGGGGTGATGCTTTGCATTTTGCTGTATTCTGCATTCGCTTTTGTTAGCTTGAAATTTGCGTTATTTGGTTCAGTGGTGCGAATTTGTAAATAACGCGCTTCGCTTGGGCTATTGAGCGAAATGTTATTTTGTAAGATGCTGCTGTTTGCATTGCTAGTTTTGAGTAATACCGCGTTCCCTGCATGCGACCAGTGTTGTAAATCGTCACTTGTGAGCACTTCTAAGGTGAGTAATTTGCCGTCAACACCTTGCCAATCAACCGAGATGGTTTCTAAGGGCGCATGTTTTTTGCCAGCATCTAGCAGATAAATCGAGTTGGTATTTTTGCTAACATCGGCTTTGTCATTGCTTGATACAATATCAATTAAAGTGTTGCCCGTATTTTTCTGTAGATGAATTCGCAATTCATTTGGGTTGTCTAGAGCACTTTCTTTAATCGGATAAATAATCAGCGGTTTGCTATCTTGATGCGTTGTGGTTTGCGGATGCAAGTCCTCATAGGGTATTAGCGCATAAGGCACTTGTTCGCCTGAAGCGTTTTGAATAGTCAGGTCTTGCAGCGTGCTGCTATGCGTATATTGATAGACTTCTTTGCTGATGGTCGTTTGATAAAACGGGTCATTGCCATTAGCATCTAGCTTAAAACTAGCAGCTGTAACAGGCATGCTTGTGCTGATTAGCAAACATGCGATGATCAGATTAGTCATTTTCATATTATTCCTTAAATAGTCTCAGTCTTTAAACCTGCTATCGAATCCGCATTAGCGACATCTTTTGTGGCAGGCGGCAAAGGGGCAAAATAACCCATCACTAGCAACATCACTCCAGCACCTATAAATGAAGCAATGCGTTCTACCGAGCCATGTTGGGATAAGTCGAGCAGGAATAATTTAGCCACTACCAAGCCCATTAAAGCCGCGCCGACAATCCAAATTTGGCGTTGACCACGCTTATGCGCAAGTAGCATGAGTGCGAAGGCAGTAATGCCCCACAAAAAGGTGAACGACATTTGTACCGTCGAGTTGTTAAAGATAGAGACCCATTCAAATGGAGTGCCTACCCAATGATGCAAGGTGCGCAACAACACGCCATTGAGCAAGGTAAAGCCCATGATTCCTGGTATAACAGGCATCATGTTTAGGAGCTTGCCTAAGTGTTTATTTACACCGCGATGCCAGATAAACAACATTAGTAAAACGGCCCCCAACGTAATATCTAGCGGGTTAATCAGCGGTACATAAGGCAGTGGTGCCGCGTTGCCGCTTGAGTTAAGTGACATGAACATAAACCAAGCGATGAGTGATGCAACCATTGGCACACAGCCAATCCAAGCCCAATTGCGTGCGCTACTGAGTTGAACGCTGGTGAGCGTGCTTTTGCTTGCGAACTGCCAGCGCGTGATGCCTAATACGATGGCAATTGGAATAATCGCCCAACCAATGTCTTTCCATACATTGGATTCTTGCACGTATAGACCAAGCTGATACTGCCACTCCATAACGCCTATAATTGCGCCTATCCATAACAATGGAGCGCGAAGAAACGAGCCATTTGGAATATGGTCGCGCTTAATCAGCCAGATGTAGGCGGCAAAACTACCCAGCCAACTATAGGCACCGTAATAAGCAAATGGGTGTTTGCTATCGAACGCGGCTAAGAAAAGCTCCCAAAGCAGGGAGATTGCCATGGCTGGCATTAATAGCAGGCTTAATTTAGTAAGCTTTTCCCATCTAAAGAAGCGCGAAACAAATGGTAGTAACACGCTAGTGATGGCGATAAATGCGAGGCTTGCGTGCATGAAGTAATTACTAGCTAACAGCTCATCTATTGCGGTTAAGCCCGATGAAACCCACCATAACCAGCCCCACAAGGCCAATATTGTAGTCAGCAATGAGAATTTTTCAGGACGCAACTTATTCCACAACGCACCGCAAGCCCAGCCAGAAAGCGCGATAAAGGCGACACCTAAATACATATTCTGGTTGGTCACACCTGTGTAACCAGTTAACCCCCAACCCTTAATAAAGGCCAGTGCCGCGAGTATTTGTAAGGCCAAGCCAGATAATGTTGGGAAAGTGCGATTTTGACGTAAACCAACCCAAAGCAAGCCTACACCTTCAACCGCCCAAGCGGCCGACGTCCAACGCCCATCTAAAGCAAGTGGTAAAGTCAGAGTTATAAAGCCTATGCCAAGCGCTAAAAAGCATTCACCCAAGAACTTAAGTGTTTCGAGTTTACGTTTGAACACCCACCAAGCTAAACCAATGTAGAACACACCAAGTGCTAACGCGCTATATGCCAGTCCAAAATGCGAGTCTCTCAGTAAAGCATATTGCAAACTAAATGCCACTAATGGCGTGCCAAATACCAAGGTGGCATCCACATAATCACTCGCTTTAGCCGCTTGGCGATGAGCGAATAACACCGCAATACCAGTATACAACAAGAAGAAAATAATCAGGAATGGTTCGGTGGTGGCAAAGTTATCTGGCACATAACTTTTTGCACCCCATAATGTGCCAATGATAAACGTGAAAGCCCAGCCCAGCACATTAAGCGGACGCCAGCTTTTATGAAATGCAACATAGGCTATGGCTAGATTAAGCACGAGGTAATAGCTAAATAAGCCTACATGGCTACCATGCCCTGTTGATGTTAATACAGGCGCTAAGAAACCACCTGCAAAGCCTAGTACGGCGAGTGGCATGGCCGATTGTTTGACTGCGATAAATGCTGAAAGGAACGCGATAGCCACAAGTAATGGAAAAGCTGCGCCTGCAGGTATGAGTAGATACAGCTTTAACGCGGCGAAAATCGTTAGATATAAAACACCAATACCACCGCCTTGTAAAGCCCATGAGTACTCGGTACGTTTATCGCGCAAGCGCCAGCCGATTACCAGTAAAGCAATGCCGCCTAAAGCCACTGCGGCTAAACGTAATTCGATAGGTATAAAGCCATTATCAACCGCAAGTTTTAGTAAAAAGCTAATGCCGATGAACAAAATGACAATGCCAGAACGCACGAGTGTATTGCCGCCAAATAGCCAATCTTTTGCCGCAGTAATGCCTTTTTCAATAAAATTGGGTTCTGCTGGTTTAATTGGTGGTCTTGTGATGGTTCTTGGGGCATGACCTGTACTAGAAGGACTAATTGGTTCTTTAGGGGTACTTTGTACATTAGCAGTTTGGATGCTGGGGTTTACAGAAGCTAAAACTTGCTCATTCAAACTGCTATCAGCGATTGTTTCTGCTGCAGTTGAGTTTGTTTCTTTAGCCATAGGTATGGTGTCGGCATTCAGTACATTCACTGGATTAATCACCAATGTTGGTGTTTCTGTTTTAAGCGCAGCAACTGGCAGCATTATATTCTGCTGCTGGCTTTCCACGATTTTTTTCAGGGCATCCAATCGTGTACTTAATCGAGTGATTTCAATATTTAATTTGTTAGTCTCTCGCTCGACCTCCCTAATCTTTGCGTCTTTATTATTAGAGGTGAATAGTGATAAAAATCCCGCTATGCCGCCGATTGCGATGACGATTCCTAATAATCCCAACATTAAAAATAATGACTCCATGATGCCCCCCCTTAATCTACTTGAGAATTTACTTAAGTATTTTTACTATGTTTTTTATCAAACACTCTTCTTGTTTCAAAAACCTCTTTTGAAAACCCTACACCTTGCCATTGCATTAAACGTTTCACTGCAAAATCAAACATTAATGGATTGTAATTGCGTAATGTTTGCAGAAATAATAAATGTGACTCTTCCAGCAAACCATCGCGGCAAAGCTGCTTGGTAGAAACGAGCGGCAATATGGCAGGTAACGGATAATCAGTGCCATTAAGTAAACGACCTTGCCAGTCAGTACGTGATAAAAGCGGCTTAATGACCCATGCATGGTTGAATAACGTGATGGCTGAAATTTCACCAAATACTAAATTTTGGTAATCAGGTGTATCCATCATACGGGTAAACAAATCAAAACTTTTTACCGTTACATTCTGATGGTCTAAGTCCTCATCATAGCCATCACTTGCGCAGTGAGCGAGTATCACACGCACGCCAGAATCCAGCGCTTTGCGCATTTTTAACGGATTACCAAAAGCTTGGTTGCCGACTTTCACTGCGCTTTCGCGACCAGTGTGGCTAATAATCGGCATGTCTAAATCATGTAGCTTTTGATAAAACTTAGCGCATTTGGGCGAAGCGGGGTCTATATTCATGCCCGTAGGTAGCCATTTAATCGCACGAGCCCCTTCGCTGTGAGCCTTTTCTAGCGCATCTATTGCATCAGGACGATATGGATGAATCGAAGCGACCCATTCAAAATACTGTGGATATTGATTGGCGATTTTTTCTGCGTATTCATTGGGTACGTGAAATATAGAGCTCTTACTATCAGCAACACCTTGTTCATTGCGAAACCAGTCAAATGCAAATAGCATGGTTTTATAACCGCTGGGCATCTCACTCGCTAATTGTGTCATCCGTGTAACAAAGCTAGCATCTTCATTATGCTCAACGATGCATCCACCATTCATGTAAAAGTTTTTCTGCACTTTTAAAATCGGGTGCATCCAACTTTCCATATTGGGGTTAAACCATGCGCCACTGCCGCTATCCCCAGCGCCTATGATATGGGCATGGCAATCCCATACTTGGCTTGCATCAATGCCTGCCCAAATTTTTGTCATCAGCGGGTGGTTTTTTAATTCGTCTGGTAGACCCGATAAGCATGGGTTGTTAAACCCAGATTCAGGCCAGAGTCTAATGCCAGCCACTGCGCTGCCTGATAGGCCAAGTGCTGCTGCGCTAAGTAAAAACTGTCTACGATTCATGTATTGTTGAGATTAAATAGCGAATTTTTACAGAAAGCCTGTAAAAGACGAGCGCACGCTAGGGCGAGTGCCTTCGAATGGCATGGGTTTACCTTTGACTAATTTTTCATATAAAGCTAAACCGTTCTCATCAAATTTGCTGTCGCTACCATCGTCAAATACTAGCTTGCCATCATGACCAAATAACACTAATTGCAATGGGTCAGTTTCTGTAGCACCCGCGCGCAGTGCAATATCGTCTGGCGTAATAGCAAAACTACCAAATACATTTTTAGTGACAAAATCCACCTGCGGATAGGCGATATAGACCAGCTCTGAACATACGATGGTATCAGTAGTGTTAACGTCAAAATTAAAGTCGTATTTCTTACCTAAATTGCCCAAGGCAAGCGTTACGGCCTCAAGTCTATCAGCTATTGTGAGGTGTTTTGGGCGCAAAATCGCCACGTCATCTACATTCATAAAGTCTTGTAATTTATTTAGCTGAACGCCATTCCTTAGTGCTTCCACCACACCGTGACCTTCAGTAATCTTAGCTAGATTCTTTTGCACAACGGGTAACTCCAGCGCATTCATTTCGCGCAATTGATCGGCAGTGCCTATGTAAATAGCTGCATGCCCAAAATGCCCTGGGATGCTTTTGTCGGTAAGCGTGAACGGTGTTTTCTCTAGCAAAATGTCGCCAGGTTGCAGTTGCGCCAGCATATTTTTTAACATCACGGCATCATCTTTAAGTTTGCCAGCGCGCCAGCGCACTACGCCCATGGTGTTGCCAACGACTTTTGAACTGGTGAATTTGATTTTATTTAAACCGCGCTCTGACAAATCAACCGCACCGCCAGCAGCTTTGACTGGTAAAGAAAAAATCTCTTTAAATACATTGCCGCCCTTTAAGCCTTTAATCATCGTGCTTAGCGCGATTTCGCGATACAGTGATTGAATGGAAGGTGAACTCTGACTTATTTGCAGTTCAATTTCAGATTTATTATCCGTAAAGAAATGCACAGCATCGTTAAACGTTTTACGATATTCAGGGTTGTTAGAGCGTATGGTTGAAGAGTCATAAAAACCTTCTGGAATGCCGAACTCTGGATAGCCCTCATTAAGTTTATTGCGTAATAAATGATTGTTATCCAAGGCGTTATGCATTTCTTTGCTATTTTCAAACAAAGTCACTGCGGCTGACATGGCAATAACGATCTCAGCCACCCGCGCTTTGTCATCAATTTCGTCATCTACACGATATAACGCACTTCGATGTGATAAGGCTTGTTTGAATAGGTTGTTGCGTAAGTCATGTGCCTCAGAAAGTGCTTTCGCCATGCGCAAGGCGTAAGCAGAAGGCAGTGCGCCATGATGTTTTTTAATTGCCTGATTTGAGTCATTCACAAAGTGAGGCAACTGTTCCCGCAGCTTTTTTGATTTATCAATGAGGCTTAATACTTGCAGCGCATCGTGCTCAAAATATGACGTGTTATTTAAGTTTTGGTTTTGAGTATTGGGGTTTATGAGGCTGCTGGATTCTGGTTTGCCTAAACTTTCAATTGAGGTGGTTGCATAAGCAGGAGCTGCCATTAGTAGCGATAGACCTACAACATGAAAAAGTATTTTATTAAAAACCGCTATTCTTTGAAGCGTGATTTTATTATGATTCAATTGAAAGTCCCCGATTTAAAGCTTATTTAAGCGGCTTCTGCCATTTTTTTAAGTGTGACGTAATCTGTTTTACCTGTGCCAAGTAAGGGTAACTCTTCTACATAAATTATTTTGCGGGCGATGGCAATTTCTGGGCTGCCTAGATTTTTAGCCACTATTTGTAGGTCTTCGCGCTTTAATCCACGGTCAGAAGTAAATAGAATGATATTTTCACCGCGCTGAACATCGGTTTGCGTACTAGCTGCATGTTGGTGCTCTGGTGCGGCTGTGCATGCGATTTTTTCAACCACTTCAAGCGAGACCATTTCCCCCGCCACTTTGGCAAAACGTTTCACTCGACCTTTAATATGAATAAAACCTTGCGCATCAATTTCTACAATGTCGCCAGTGTTGTACCAGCCCTCTTCAGGCGGAATCAGTACGCCGGGGTTATCGAATAAATAATAACCCTTCATGACGTTTTCGCCTTTTACATGCAGCAGACCGCCATTATCAATACCTGGTATCGATTCGAGTTTGTGTTCCAAGCCTGGCACGAATTGGCCAACACTGCCGTTTAAGTTGGCCATTGGTGTATTGGCAGAAAGTACTGGCGCGCATTCCGTGGCACCATAACCTTCCAAAATGCGAATACCGAATTTCTCAGTATAAGTTTTGCGCACTTCGTCATTAAGTTTTTCTGCACCAGCTACCACAATTCTAAGTTTGTAAAAATCGTAAGGATGCGCGAATTTTGCGTAATTAGCTAAGAACGTACTGGTGGCAAAAAACACGGTACAACCACGGTCATAAATCACTTCTGGAATCACTTTATATTGCAGCGGAGATGGGAAAAGGTGAATTTTGATACCGTTGAGTACGGGTAGTAATGAGCCAGTAAAACCAAAAGCATGGAATATTGGTAATACCATCATGAATTTGTCTGTTGGGCTAAAATCTAAAATTGCCATGATTTGTGACATGTTGGACAACAGACTTTTATGCGAATGCACAACGCCTTTAGGCTTACCTTCAGAGCCTGATGTAAATAGCACTACTGCAGATTCATCTGGTTTATTCACTTCCATGGCTGCACGTGGGTAATGCAGAGCGTAGCCCATTAACCAAGCGCGATCCACCACACCAAAACCTGCGCGTAAATCTTCTAAATATAGTACTTTAAGGTTTTTAAGCTCGGCAATCACGCTTTCTAACTTAGCCGTTTCAATAAATTTACGTGAAGTAATAACGGTTTTGATACTGGCCGCGATACATGCGTTTTGCATGCCAGCAGTGCCTGATGTGTAGTTAATCATGGCAGGTACGCGGTTGAATGCACTCATACCTAAGACCAGTGCGATAGTGTTGGTGATGTTCGGCATCAGCACGCCTACGGTTTCGCTGGCGCTACTCACTTTAGTCACAATACGGCCGAGCGCTAGACTCTTTTTTAGTAAGTCTTGATAGGTTTCTTCGGTCTCATTCATATCTTCAATAAGTTTGTAATTGCTACCAAATTTATCGATGGCATCTAAAAAAGATTCAAATAGCGTGCGTCTTTTTTGCGCCTGAAATAACATTTTTTGCATGACGCTACGCATACCTTCACCCGCAATGCGGCGGCGTTGCTTGCCTGTAGGAAAACCATGATGAGTCGCTTTAGGCATGACAATGTTTGTGGTTGGCATGACAGTGAGTGTGACTTTTGGCAGTAATCTTCTTGGATGATGACTGGTTAATCGCCCAAAATATGACTCAGCCGCGCCATCAATGCGTACAGGCAGAATAGAAGCACCAGTTTTTGCGGCGACAAAACCTGGGCCGTCATAAACCTTCATTAAGTTGCCTGTTAAAGTGATGCGACCCTCTGGGAAAATTACTACGTTTTCGCCAGATTCTAGTAATTTAATTACTTTTTTCATGGCAAGTGGGCTGCTTGGGTCTACCGCCAAATGGGGAGTTAAACGTAAAGCTTGCCTAAAACTCCATTTCTTTAACACCGAGGTATGTACGACAAAAGTGGCTCTTTTAGGTAAAAACAAACCGAGTAGTAAGCCATCTAAAAAGGATTCATGATTAGCGACAATGAGCAGCCTGTTTTCTGCGGGCACATTCTCCAAACCGCGTACTTGAACGCGAAACAGAATCTTGCAAATGAATCGTAAAATCTTGGCCAACATTTCAGCTCTCCCCAGCTTTAGTTGTTATAACTAGTAGTCAGTATTTATTTTTCTTTATATTTCGGTTTCAATATAATGCATTACGCCATTTATAGCGCTAATGATTAGGCTTTTATTTACCCAAAAATACACTTCTTTACCAATTTTCTCGCTTTGTAGTGCGCCGCTTTGATGCAGAATTTTTAGATGATGCGTCACCGCTGTACGGCTTAATGTTGAAGCCGCAGCGATTTGCATAATATTGAGTCGTTCTTCTTTTTCAAATGCCAATAGAATGCGCTGTCTATGCGCGTCACCAAGTGCAATAAATAGGTGCGCGATATTTTGCCATTCATCAGGAATCGTTGTGATTATCTTCATAACTATATAATTAGTTATTTAGTTTTATCTGTCAAGTGCTTTTATTGAAGTATTTTTATTTAGCGTTAATTATTGAGGCAGTATAAATAAAAACGGGCACCTAGGTGCCCGTTTTTAAATTACTGCCTAACTAACTATACATATTACTTATGAATGATATGCACGTTCACCATGTTCAGTTGTATCTAAACCTTCACGTTCAGACTCTTCAGAAACACGTAGACCGATTAACACATCCACAATTTTGAAAGCAATGAATGATACAACTGCAGAAACTACGATTGCTGTAACCACTGCGTAAATTTGTGCAGTCATTTGAGCAGCAAAGTCATAAGTACCTACAGCGTTTGCTACGTAGTCATACACGCCCATACCACCTAGTGCGGGGTTAACAAGCACACCTGTAGCTAGGGCACCAAAGATACCGCCAACAGCATGTACACCAAATACATCAAGTGCGTCATCGTAACCAAACATGTATTTCACTTTAGCTACAAAGAAGTAGCAGATTGGTGAAACAAGCAAGCCGATGATAATTGCGCCCATAGGACCAACAAAGCCGCAAGCTGGTGTAATTGCAACCAAGCCAGCAACCGCGCCAGAAGCAGCGCCTAACATTGATGGTTTGCCTTTGATGAACCATTCAGACAATGCCCATGATAATGTAGCCGCGCCTGTTGCAATCATTGTGTTAACTAAAGCTAAAGCTGCATAACCGTTAGCTTCTAAGTTAGAGCCAGCATTGAAGCCGAACCAACCAACCCATAGTAAAGCAGCACCTACCATTGTTAACGTCAAGCTATGAGGAGCCATAGACTCTTTACCGTAACCGATACGTTTACCAACCATAATTGCACCAACTAAACCTGCCACACCTGCATTAATATGAACAACAGTACCGCCCGCAAAGTCTAGTGCACCTTTAGCCCATAACCAGCCTGCGTTAGCAACAACAGTTTCAAGTGATTTAGCATCAGTAATAGCATCAGGACCATCCCAGTACCAAACCATGTGAGCCATTGGTAGGTATGAGAATGTAAACCACAACACCATAAACGCCAAGATTGCAGAGAACTTCATACGTTCAGCAAAAGCACCGATAATCAATGCTGGAGTGATAGCCGCAAACGTTAATTGGAAAGCCACGAATACTAACTCAGGAATTACAACGCCTTTGCTAAATGTTGCGCCAACTGAATCAGGTGTAATGCCAAGTAAGAACGCTTTACTTAATCCGCCAAAGAATGGATTGCCACCCGTGAACGCAACACTGTAGCCGTAAATAGCCCAAAGCACGCCCATGAAAGAGAAAATCATAAAAGTTTGCATTAAAACAGATAGCATGTTTTTCTGACGAACAAGGCCGCCGTAAAACAGACCTAAACCAGGGATTGCCATCAGCGTCACTAAAATAGTCGCTAGTAACATCCATGCAGTATCGCCCTTATTTGGCACAGGTGCTGGCGCTGCAGCAGCTGCAGGTTCCGCTTCAGTAGTTGCTGCTGGAGCAGCCGCTTCAGCAGAAGGTGCGGCCGCTTCAGGCATGACTGCTACATCAGCTGCTGGTGCAGCATCTTCAGCAAATGTATTAGCTGTAAAACCTAATCCAAGTGCCGTGACTAAAGCAAACATCGAGAGTAATTTTTTCATAATGATCCCCTTATAGAGCCTCAACGCCGGTTTCACCGGTGCGAATGCGAATTGCTTGTTCTAAATTGGTAACGAAAATTTTACCGTCACCGATTTTGCCTGTAGCAGCTGATTTTTCTATCGCTTCAATTACTTGATCGAGTAAATCGTCATCAATTGCGACTTCTAATTTAACTTTAGGTAAAAAATCCACTACGTATTCTGCACCACGATACAACTCTGTATGACCCTTTTGACGGCCGAAACCTTTTACTTCTGTTACGGTAATGCCCTGAACGCCAATGTTAGACAGAGCCTCCCGAACTTCGTCAAGCTTAAATGGCTTGATAATAGCTGATACAAATTTCATATATGCCTCCTAGTTATGTGAAGTCATGCAACAGAAAGTGTTGAAACTTCTTGTTACATTGTGAGCTATAAATGGCAAAAGTGCAGCCACATCAAACTCAAAGTAAAAAATACTTACGCAGAATACAAGCAAGGCACGTGCCAACATTTAATTTCATATAAATCAATCAGATAGGTTTATTTTTATTAATATATGCTTTTGTCTTTACTCTGTAAAACCTGATAAACTGGACATAATGTTCACAAAGTTTAGAAAGGTACGTCATGTTTAGTACAGATAAATTAAATGAAATATCAAGCAAAATCAAAGAGATAGTAAATAACTCGCCCTTAGGTGATGCAGACAAGAATATTCACGCACTAATAAAGAGCGTGCTCACCAAAATGGAGCTTGTTTCTCGTGAGGAGTTTGATGTGCAGGCTGAAGTCTTGCGAAATACGCGTGAAAAGCTCTATTTGTTAGAAGCAAAATTAGCTGAGTTAGAGTCCCTGCAAAAGCATCAGCAATGAGTTTGGCGGTTTGTATAGTTTCGCATTAATAAGGGGTGGATGCACCAGAGTGGTGGTTGAAGTCCATTTGCATACGGATTGTCGAGATTTAAGATTGGTGAAATAGTCTTACATGAGTTGATAATGTAGGCCATATCATCCGCCTACAGCTATTAGAGTGCTCAAGCCTGAGCAAATCTAAAGGTGACTTTCGACGGTCATTGTCTCAGGGGCTATGTGGTTAGTAAGTCATGCCAATATTGTGAAATGAGGTGAGGTTGTAACAGATGCAAGCCATCTTAACAAATCTGGCAAATAATCCAGCTAGATTAATACTATCAGTGGTTCGCTTCGGTTTGAAAGCAGGTAGATCCGATGAGATTTGAGTGTGGTGATCATCCCTTGAAAGTGGATGAGCTTGTAAAAACAGTGCAAGATTAAGCTTAAATGGCTTGATGATAGCGGATAAAATATCCGCTATCATCATATTGGTTGTTAACAATAACGGGCGAAAAGCCCGTTATTATTCTGATTTATTTAAAACGCACGACCTAATGTAACTATAAAGCGATCTTCACCTAAGTCATTCGTTGCTGCGCTAGCATCAAAGCTTGAACCGCCGTAACCTTTGCTGCCCCAGTAACTACCGTTGGAATTGCCCACATAGTAAAGACCTGCGTTCCAACCTTCGGAATTGGCAATTTTGAATGCTTTGCTTAAACCAATTTTGTAGTCGGTGTAATCAGGATTGCCACTTTCAGGAGTTGCTGATGGCATTTGACCTGAGCTAGATACATAGTCTTTATTAAGTTCGCCCGCAACATTTAAATGACCAACATGGCCCACTAAAGTCAAGTTATACCATGGCAATGGATACGCTGCATTTAATTCAATATAAGTAGAGCCTTTTGTGTCACCATCCCAACCTGTTTTCTTTTCAGCACCAAACCAGTCACCTAAAGTCACTGATGCTTTAGCACTTAGCCATTGATATGATAAGCCAAAGTTAGCTTCATAAGTATTAAAACTACCACCTTCGGGAGTTTGATCGGGAACACCTAGGTAATTATATTTTTTCCAGCTAGCACCTGGATAAAAGTAACCAATAGCACCTACAGTGTAGCCTAGGCCTTCTACTGCCGAGATTGAACCGTTATAGCCAGCATATGCATCTAGCTCTACTGATGCATCTGGGAACGTATTTGGTGAAATGCTTGAACCCCAAGCGCCAGCATAAAACCCGCTTGTGTGAACCACATCCATACCGAATTGTACTGCAGGTTTGTGCCAAGATTGTGAAACACCGCGTGTGTAGTAGTCTGAAACAACGCCAACGTTTGTTGTTACAGACCAGCTAGGTTCAGGTGCTTTAGATGCATCAACTTCTGCAGCCTCTTCCGCAGCAGACACGAACGAAGGTACTGCAAGAGCACTTAATACTGCTAATGATAATATTGATTTACGCATGCTATTAACTCCAAATAAAAAAAGTGTTATCTAAAAAGTACACGGTTTCATTAAGCAAGTGCCATGCCAGAAATAAAATGCTTTGTAATCAATGTGATATAAAGTTATGTGATTGTTATGTTTATATAATCATAGGAAATAATCTGCTAAACTAGGCCTAATAAATAATGAATTTAAAATGTTTGGAACGCAGGAAATTATATAAATGTATAATAAAATCAAACAGATAGTTACTGATTCGCCTTTGGCCAACTTAGAAAAAAGCATAAACGCACTATTAATGAGCGCATTCACCAAAATGGAGCCGGTGAATCGTGATGCCTTTAAAGTTCAGGCAGAGGTGTTGGGTAATGCCAAACACAAGCAGTTGTTAGGGATCAAATTTCCACAATGCTTATTATCAAAGCGGGCGTCATGAGTCTTGCTGTATTGTATAGCCGTGCATTAAACGGTATGGATGCGCCAGAGGTTGTGGTTGAAGTGCATTTGGCAAACGGATTACCTAGTTTTACGATTGTAGGATTGCCAGAGGCTGAGGTAAAAGAAAGTAAAGATCGAGTACGAGCCGCCTTGCAGACCGCCCAATTTGAATTTCCCGCGCGGCGTATTACTGTAAATTTGGCTCCCGCAGATTTACCAAAAGAGAGTGGGCGTTATGATTTGCCAATTGCTCTAGGCATATTGGCGGCAAGTGGACAAATACCAACTGAACCATTATCACGATATGAATTTGCAGGCGAGTTAGCATTAACGGGTGAATTGCGTCCAATTCGAGGCGCGCTGGCAATGACTTCAAGCATGATGCTTGATGCAAGTAATCTAAAAACTAAGGGTAATGCTACAAATGAAAGCATGCCCCAAAAGCGTGCATTTATATTGCCTCATAATAGTGCGGCAGAGGCTGCGCTCGTTAAAGAAGCTATTATTTATCCAGCGAATTCATTATTAGAAGTTTGTGCGCATTTGAGTGGGCATACGGCGTTAACGCAATTGGAATCAGCTGACTTTGTTCATGAAGTAAATTACCCTGACTTTAGCGATGTAAAAGCGCAAAGCATGTCTAAGCGCGCTTTGGAAATTGCCGCGGCTGGAGGTCATAGTGTGATTATGAGCGGTCCGCCCGGCACAGGTAAAAGCATGTTGGCATCGCGCTTTGTTGGCATTTTGCCTGAAATGACCGAGTCGGAAGCTTTGGATACTGCAGCCATACAATCGCTTAATGGAAATTACAAGCTAGAAAACTGGAAGCGTAGACCTTATCGAGCGCCACATCATACGGCTTCGGCGGTAGCATTGGTCGGTGGTGGTGGAATTCCACGGCCAGGTGAGATTAGCTTAGCACACCATGGCGTTCTGTTTTTAGATGAACTTCCAGAGTTTGACCGTAAAGTGCTTGAAGTATTACGAGAGCCATTAGAAAGCGGTCGCATTACAATTTCGCGTGCCGCAAGACAAGCAGATTTTCCTGCAAACTTTCAATTAATCGCAGCCATGAATCCCTGCCCTTGTGGATATTTAGGACATCACAACAATAAATGTCGCTGTACGCCAGACCAAGTGTCACGATACAAAGCTAAAATCTCAGGGCCGTTGTTAGACCGCATTGACATTCATATTGAAGTGCCTGCGCTGAGCGAAGATGAGCTAACAAAAGCCAGTGTAAGTGAACACTCACAAGCGATAAGGCTCAGAGTAGAAAGCGCTAGAGAGAAACAGCTTAACAGGCAAGCTAAGCCAAATAACCTGCTAGGCACTAAAGAAATCGAGCGGTATTGTGTGACCGATGAAGCGGGAATGCAGCTGCTTAAACAAGCGATTAGCCGATTAAGTTTATCCGCACGGGCTTATCACCGCATATTAAAAGTCGCCCGCACGATTGCCGATTTGGCAGGAGATGATGCGATAAAGCCTATTCATATTGCAGAAGCCGTTCAATATCGAAAATACGATAAAGCTGTTTAAAAGAAAGAATTAGCTAAGACTTTCAGATTATGCAAATGCAGTTCGCTGCAAGTCTGCAGAACTAATAGCATGTTAAAATGACATGCAATAGCAAACAAAACATATTGATTCACCGAAAGTAACTATGCAAGACAATCATTTATCCGCCACAGAGCAGCAACTACGTACATTAATGGCTCAGCGCATCTTAATTTTAGATGGCGCGATGGGTACGATGATTCAGCAATACAAGCTGTCCGAGGCTGATTATAGAGGTTCGCAGTTTGCTGATTTTAAGGCGCCAGCAGGTGAGCGCGAGTTGTTCGTTAAGGGTAATAATGAACTGCTTACTTTAACGCAACCACATATCATTCAAGAAATTCACGAAAAATATCTAGCCGCAGGTGCCGATATTATTGAAACCAATACTTTCGGTGCTACAAGCGTTGCGCAAGATGATTATCACATGGCGCATCTAGTGTACGAAATGAACGTGCAAGCCGCCAAGCTTGCAAAAGCATCATGCGATAAGTACAGCACTCCAGATAAACCGCGCTTTGTAGCGGGTACGCTTGGCCCTACACCAAAAACTGCCAGCATTTCGCCAGATGTGAACGATCCAGCCGCGCGAAATGTGAATTTTGATCAGTTAGTAAACGCTTACTTAGAGCAAGCTCGAGGCTTGGTCGAGGGCGGCTCAGATATCTTAATGGTTGAAACGATATTCGATACGCTTAACTGTAAAGCCGCTCTGTTTGCTATTGATACGTTTTTTGAAGAAGTTGGCTACACAATGCCAATCATGATTTCTGGCACGGTGACTGATGCATCAGGTCGTATTTTATCAGGGCAAACCGTTACCGCTTTTTGGAACTCAGTCCGCCATGCAAAACCTATCACTATCGGTTTAAATTGTGCATTAGGTGCAACGTTAATGCGCCCTTATGTAGAAGAGCTTTCGAAAATTGCCGAAACCTTTGTGTGCATTTACCCTAATGCGGGCTTGCCGAATCCAATGTCAGATACGGGCTTTGATGAAACGCCTGATGTGACTTCAAATTTGGTTAAGGAATTTGCAATCAGCGGCTTTTTAAACATCGCAGGCGGCTGTTGCGGCACCACGCCAGACCATATCAACGCAATCTATAACGAAATTAAAGATATCGCGCCGCGCCAAGTGCCAACCATACCCGCATACACACGTCTCGCAGGGTTAGAACCTTTTGTGATTGACGAGGATTCTTTGTTTGTTAACGTGGGTGAGCGTACCAACGTTACAGGTAGTAAAGCCTTCGCGCGCATGATTATTAATGAACAATATGATGAGGCACTTTCTGTTGCGCGCCAACAGGTAGAAAACGGCGCGCAAGTCATCGACATTAACATGGATGAAGGCATGCTTGATGCCGTTAAAGCCATGACACATTTCCTGAATTTAATCGCCAGCGAGCCGGATATTGCACGCGTGCCGATTATGATTGACTCAAGTAAATGGTCAGTCATTGAGGCGGGCTTAAAGTGCGTGCAAGGCAAGTCAATTGTTAACTCAATCTCAATGAAAGAAGGCGAAGCGGAATTTTTACGCCAAGCTAATTTATGCCGTCGTTATGGTGCCGCAGTCATCGTGATGGCGTTTGATGAAAAAGGCCAAGCCGATACTTACGCCCGTAAGATTGAGATTTGCAAACGTGCTTATGATTTATTGGTAGGCATGGATTTTCCGCCAGAAGACATTATTTTTGACCCGAATATTTTTGCCATTGCCACGGGTATTGAAGAGCACAACAACTACGCGGTTGACTTTATTGAAGCCACGCGTTGGATTAAGCAAAATCTGCCACATGCCAAAATTTCAGGCGGTGTGTCGAACGTGAGTTTTAGCTTCCGCGGCAACGACCCTGCGCGCGAGGCGATTCATACCGTGTTTTTATACCACGCCATTAAAGCGGGCATGACGATGGGGATTGTCAACGCGGGCATGATGGGCGTTTATGATGACCTTGCGCCAGAGTTAAAAGAACGCGTAGAAGATGTTGTCCTTAACCGCATTAGTGATCCAGACAATCTACTTGTACCAACAGAACGCCTGATTGAAATCGCAGGCACTTTGGTAGCAGGCGGTAAAAAAGAAGCTGCAACGCTAGAATGGCGCGGTTCGCCAGAAAACCCAGTGCCAGTTGAAAAACGATTAGCGCACGCTATGGTGCACGGCATTACCGAATTTATTGTAGAAGATACCGAAGAGGCACGGGCTGCAGTTGAAGCGAGTGGCGGTAGACCTATTCATGTCATTGAAGGTCCGCTTATGTCGGGCATGAACGTGGTGGGGGATTTATTTGGGCAAGGTAAGATGTTTTTGCCGCAAGTTGTGAAATCCGCGCGCGTGATGAAGCAAGCGGTAGCGCACCTTATCCCTTTTATTGAAGCTGAAAAAGCTGCGGACGAAAAACGCACTGGTATTGTTGCTAAGCCTAAAGGCAAAATGGTCATCGCTACCGTTAAAGGTGATGTGCATGATATTGGCAAAAACATTGTCTCTGTGGTGCTGCAATGTAATAACTTTGAAGTGGTTAACATGGGTGTGATGGTGCCAGCGGCCGAGATTCTAGCCATGGCAAAAGCCGAGAATGCCGACATTATCGGCTTGAGCGGTTTAATCACCCCAAGCTTAGAAGAAATGACGTATATCGCCAGAGAAATGCAGCGTGACCCGTATTTTAAAGACATGCAAATGCCGCTATTAATCGGTGGTGCTACTACCTCACGCGCGCATACCGCGGTGAAAATTGCGCCACATTATGATGGCCCAATTGTCTATGTACCAGATGCCTCACGCTCGGTTTCAGTCATGCAAAATTTGCTCACGCCAGAAACGCGCGGTGCCTATTTAGCCGAGATTCAAGCAGATTACGAAAAAGCACGTACTCAGCACGCTAACAAAAAAGGCGTGCCTTTACTTACGCTAGCAGATGCGCGGAAGAACAAAATGGCTTTGAGTTTTGCCGGCGAATTTGCACCTGTAAAACCGAAATTTATTGGTCGCCGCGTATTCAAAAACATTGATTTAAGCCTAATTGCCAAATACATCGATTGGGGACCTTTTTTCCAAACTTGGGATTTAGCTGGTCCTTACCCAGCAATTTTGAGCGATCACGTAGTGGGCGAAGCTGCCACTAAAGTGTTCGCCGAAGCGCAAGCAATGTTGAAAAAAATCATCGATGGTCGTTGGTTAAGCGCAAACGGGGTGATTGCCATCATGCCCGCCAATACGGTCAATGACGATGATATTGAAATCTATACGGATGAAACTCGTAATCAAGTGGCGTTCACTTATTACGGTATGCGTCAGCAAAGCGTTAAGCCCGTGATTGATGGCGTACCGCGCCCCAACCAATGCTTAAGCGATTTTGTAGCACCTAAAGGCATTGCAGACTATGTCGGTTTATTCGCCGTCACCGCAGGTTTGGGCATAGAGAAAATCGAAAGACGCTTCATTGATGCGCATGACGACTATAGCGGCATTATGTTTAAATCTATAGCAGATAGGTTGGCTGAAGCTTTTGCTGAATACATGCACGAACGTATCCGTACAGACTTCTGGGGTTATGCAGCTGATGAAAAATTAGCGGTCGAAGCGCTAATTAAAGAGCAATATCAAGGTATTCGCCCAGCGCCAGGCTACCCAGCATGCCCAGACCATACGGTAAAACCTGATATGTTCAAGCTATTGCAATGCGATGAAATTAGCATGACACTAACGGAATCATTCGCCATGCAGCCCGCCGCCGCCGTTTCAGGCTTTTATTTTGCGCACAAAGAAGCCAAATATTTTAGTGTAGATAAAATTGGCACCGATCAATTAGAAGACATAGCAAAACGTAGAAACTTGCCTAAAGACTATTTAGAGCGCTGGTTGGCGCCGAATTTGAGTTAAGAAAATAAATAATATGCACATTCACATTTCAGGTATTTGCGGTACATTCATGGGCGGCATCGCGGTGCTGGCTAAGCAAGCTGGGCATCGTGTTACGGGTTGCGATGCTAACGTTTATCCACCGATGAGCACACAGCTTGAGGCGCAGGGTATAGAGCTGATTGAAGGTTTTTCGCCTGAGCAAACCAAACTTAACCCTGATATTTATGTGATTGGTAACGTGGTTTCACGCGGAAATCCCTTAATGGAAGAGATTTTAAATCAAGGTTTACCTTATATCTCTGGCCCACAATGGTTGGCGGAGAATGTGTTGCAAGGTAAGTGGGTGCTTGCTGTGGCAGGTACGCATGGCAAAACGACAACGAGCTCCATGTTGGCTTGGGTGTTGGAATATGCGGGTTTAGCGCCAGGCTTTTTGATAGGTGGCGTTCCTGAGAATTTTGGCGTTTCTGCGCGTTTGCCGCAAACACCAAAGCAAGATAAAAAAAGCACTTCACCATTCTTTGTGATTGAGGCGGACGAGTACGATACGGCTTTCTTCGATAAACGCTCTAAATTCGTCCATTATCGCCCCCGTACAGCGGTACTTAATAACCTTGAGTTTGACCATGCTGATATTTTTGATGATTTAGCGGCGATTGAAAAACAATTCCATCATTTGGTGCGCACTGTTCCGCAACAAGGTTTAGTGGTGAGCAACAAGCAGGAAAGCTTGCAGCGCGTGATTGATAAAGGCTGCTGGAGTAATCTAGAATATTTTGGTGCTGGTGAATTAAAAGCGAGTGATGGTTGGGCAATACAAAACGTTGATGCACAAGGTCGTTTTGATGTGTTCTTTAAAGGTGAGCGTCAGGGTAATTTAAGCTGGGATATACTAGGCGAGCATAATCGAATGAATGCACTGGCTGTGATAGCCGCCGCGCGCCATGTAGGTGTTGCACCTTGTATTGCGATTGAGGCATTAAGTGAATTTAAAAATGTGAAACGCCGCATGGAAATCAAAGGTGTGGTGAACGACATTACCGTTTATGATGATTTTGCGCATCATCCAACAGCGATTGAAACTACGGTGGCAGGTTTGCGCAGTAAAGTGGGTAAGGCGCGAATATTAGCCGTATTAGAGCCGCGCTCTAATACAATGAAATTGGGCGTAATGAAAAGTGCATTACCAGCCAGTTTGCAAGAGGCCGATTTGGTGTTTTGCTATGATGCAAATCTGGGCTGGGATGCAGCTGAGGCCTTATTGACTATAAAAGACAAAGCCTCTGTATATCAAGATTTGAATGCACTAGTAGCAGCCATTACTAACGCCGCAAAACCGGGTGATTATGTACTCGTTATGAGTAATGGCGGCTTTGGAGGCGTACATCAAAAAATATTAGACGCAATCAAATAAGCGTTTAACAATATATTTTTGGTAGATTAAAACTTGGCTAAATCCATTAAGAAAAAACAAGTAGTGGCTACAAAGTCACTTATCGTTAAAGCTAAAACGATGAGCGTGATGGCTAAGGCTATTTGGATTTCATTATTGGTGCATGCAATCATATTAAGTATTCACTTTGAGCCCGCACTTAAAAAATTTAAAGATAAACTACCTACCTTAGAAGTCATGCTGGTGAATGCTAAAACGCTCACTAAGCCACATAATGCCGATGTGTTGGCACAAGCCGATTTAGATCGCGGTGGAAATACTGACCAAAATCGCAAAATGAAGTCTGCATTACCCGCTATTAAGCAGCAAAAATCCGAGTTTACCGTGAAGCCTTTGGCAGAAGTTAAGTCCGGCAAAAAAGCGGCAAAAATGATGGCCGAAGAAACAAAAGAGCAAAAGCATGTGGCAGAGTTAGAGAAGCAAGCGCAAGAGCTGATGACGCAACTGCAATCAAATCAAAAAGTAGAGTCCTCGCCAGTGCAAAAATCTGCCGCAAAAGAAGCTGACATGGGTAACCAAGAAAACCCCAATAAAAAGCTAAATATGAGCGATTTAACCGCAGCGGCACTAGAAATGGACAGGTTAGAAGCGCTAATTTCTAAACAGCAAGATGAATATCAAAAGCGCCCAAAGCGTAAATTTATTGGTGCAAGAACACAAAAATATAGTTACGCGCTTTATGTGGAGTCATGGCGTCAAAAGGTGGAGAAAGTTGGTAATCTCAATTACCCTGAAGCCGCTAAGAATCTAAAAATGTATGGTCAATTACGAATGACAGTTTCAATTAAAGCTGATGGAAGTATAGAAAAGGTTGTCATTAACCAAAGCTCAGGCCACAAAGTATTAGATGAAGCCGCCAAACATATTGTAGAACTCGCCGCACCTTATTCAAGATTTCCAGATGAAATGCATAAAGAGGTTGATATTCTTGATATGACGCGAACTTGGACGTTTACTAAAGAAGATAACCTAGCCACTGAGTAATTCTGTTTGAAAATTATAATACTCGGCGTCAGATTCGCCTTGACGTACTAATCGTACTGTTTGCGGCTCTCTTTCTTGAATATTTCAATTTTGAAGCAGAATAAATTAAGCGTTTTTTATTTTTGAGAATAAAGAAATTTTAAAATGACCAACTATTTTGAACACCACGTATTTTTCTGCCTTAATCAGCGTGCTGATGGCGCGGCTTGTTGCGCGGATAAAGGTGCCGAAGCCGCATTTGATTATATGAAGTCGCGTGTCAAAAAATTGAAGTTAAGTGGTCAAGGCAAAGTGCGCATCAATCGCGCTGGTTGTTTAGATCGCTGTGGTGAAGGGCCGTTATTGGTGATTTACCCGCAAGCGATTTGGTACACTTTTGTCGATAATGATGACATAGACGAAATCATTGAAAGCCATATAATGAATGGTAAAGTGGTGGAACGGCTTGCAATTTAGCTATTGGCGGATTCAGACTCTAATGCACACTCAATGAGTCTACTTACTTTTGCAGCTAGTTGTTTAATGGTAGCTTCATCAAGAGCAGCAGCGTCCCCATCACGCGTAGCTTCACCCCAATGAGAATTTGGAAAATGTTTGTCATTTTCAAACCGTGGAATCACATGCCAATGCACATGCGGTGTTTTATTGCCCAAGCTGGCTAAGTTGATTTTATCTGGATTAAAAATCTCCCTAAGCGCCGTTTCTACTGCAAACACTGTCTTCATCATGCGAGCACGTTGTAATGGTGCTAAATCGGTCATTTCTTTGATATGTTCGATTAACTCTACGCGACAATACGCGGGATAATCCGCGTCATTAAGTAACACTACACGGCAGAAATCATCTTGCCACAGTATAATGTGGGGCGTAGGTATGCATAAGGCGCATACATTTATTTCAGCCATTAAGAAGCCGCTAACATTCTATCAAGGGTTAATTTAGCAAGCTTAGCTTCATGCGCAGGTACTTTTATCTGATTCACTACATTACCCTCAACCAAATTTTCTAGCACCCAAGCCAAATGTTGTGGGTCAATTCTAGCCATTGTTGAACATTCACAAACTACATGGCTCATAAACTGAACTAATTTACCTTGCGGCTTCATTTGTTCAGCTAAGCGATTCACTAAGTTTAGCTCGGTACCAACTAACCATTTAGTATTGGCTGGCGCGTCAGAAACCGTTTTGAGAATATACTCAGTCGAGCCAACAAAATCAGAGTTCTGGCATACTTCAAATGGAGCTTCAGGGTGAGAAATCACAAAGCCATCAGGGTGTTCTGCACGAAATTTGGTAATATTTTGCAGGCGGAACATTTGATGCACCGCACAATGGCCCTTCCATAACAAGATTTTCGCTTTTTTGATTTGCTCTTCAGTCAAACCACCCATTGGCTGATCAGGATCCCAAATTGGCATTTCATCAAGCGGTATACCCATTTTGTAGCCTGACCATCTACCTAGATTTTGGTCAGGGAAAAATAATACTTTTTCGCGTTGCTTAAAGCTCCACTCCAATATCTTCGGAGCATTGGTGCTAGTGCAAACAATACCGCCATGTTCACCGCAAAAAGCTTTTAGGTCTGCGGCTGAGTTAATATAAGTGACGGGTGTAATCGTCTCATCAAAATCTAGTACCTTACTGAGTTCGCGGTAGCTGCGCTCAACCTTGGCCAGGTTTGCCATATCCGCCATAGAGCAGCCTGCTGCAAGGTCAGGCAGAATAGCAATTTGGTCTGGGCGGCTTAGAATATCAGCCACTTCTGCCATAAAATGCACGCCTAAAAACACGATATATTCGGCATCTAAAGTTTCGCAATAGCGCGATAGTTTAAGTGAATCACCAGTGAAGTCCGCATGGCGATAGACGGTTTCATTTTGATAATGGTGACCAAGAATCACCAAGCGCTTACCTAACTTTTCTTTAGCGGCAATAATGCGGCGCTGACAGTCAGCGTCTTCGCTCGCTTGAAAGCGCTCAAACTTAATAGGAATGCTTTTACTTTCGGTGCTAATAGTGTCTGTTTGCATGATTTTTACTTAATTAAGGCAATTAATTCAATGTGATAGTTTACAACTTTAAGCCGTGTCGTTCACCTAATTTACTTAACGCGTCTACATTCGTCCACGAAAAAACGCGTTTTGCAGCCTCACGCCAGTCAACCCATTCATAGCGCAAATGTTCATCTGGGGCTAATTTGATAGCTAATTGAGAAGGAAGTTCTAAGCCGAATAAGTGCTCTGTATTGTGACTCACCTCTGGCGCATAGCGATGCCGCCAATGTGGATAAATTTCATATACATTAGAGGCTTGCCAATCTTGCAAATCAAATTGAGTTGCGTTTAAGCCAGTCTCTTCTTGTACCTCACGTATCGCAGCTTGTCTTGGCGTTTCACCTTGCTCTAAGCTGCCAGTGACCGATTGCCAAAAGCCAGCTTTATCCGCCCGCTCCATAATCAGCACTTGCAAGTCTTTAGTGTGAATCAATACCAAGGCAGTAATAGGGGTTTTAAACATATTGAATAAAGCAGATTATTACGTACGCTCGTTATTGGGTTTTCTGGGCTTGCACTAGATTTTTTGGTAGTTGAAATACAACGCTTTCGATCACACCTTGTAATTCTTGCACGTTACTTGCGCCTAGTTTTTCCAATTTAGCAATCACTTCATTGACAAGCACTTCTGGAGCAGACGCGCCTGCGGAAACGCCGATTTTTTTCTTGCCTACCAACCATTCTGCTTTTAAGTAGCTGGCATTATCTACCATATAGGATTCAACCCCCTGATTCTCAGCCACTTCACGTAAGCGGTTTGAGTTGGAGCTGTTAGGTGAGCCAACAATAATCACCAAATCACAATCCTTTGCCATGATTTTCACTGCATCTTGACGATTTTGCGTGGCATAGCAAATATCATCACTTTTTGGCGCATTAATCGCTGGAAATTTAGTTTTTAGCGCGTTAATCACCAGCGATGCATCATCAATAGAGAGCGTGGTTTGTGTGACATAAGCCAACATTAATGGATTTTTAACGGTTAAGTTAGCAACATCTTCGGGCGTTTCTACTAAATAAATGCCTTGGCTCCCCGCCACTTGTCCCATAGTGCCTTCAACCTCAGGATGACCTTTATGACCAATCATCACAATTTCCATATTGGCAGCGCGCATTTTAGCCACTTCTATATGTACTTTCGTCACAAGTGGGCAGGTGGCATCAAAAGCGCTTAATCCGCGCGATTCGGCTTCGGCACGAACGGCTTTTGAAACGCCATGTGCACTGAAAATCACGGTGCTACCCGTTGGAATTTCGTCCAGTTCTTCAACAAACACCGCGCCTTTGCTACGAAGCTCGTCCACTACAAATTTATTGTGGACGACTTCATGTCGTACATAAATAGGCGCACCAAATTTTTCGAGTGCTTGTTCAACAATAATAATCGCCCGATCAACCCCTGCACAGAAGCCGCGCGGGTTTGCTAATACTACATCTGCTGAAATTTGGTTTTTTGAATCGATATCTGTCATACACACTTTTTAATCATTAAATTCACTTAAGGTATAATGCACATATTAACCTAAATTAGAGTGCGCTTAAAATTCAACTAAGCTTAAAACATGAACAATCCTGCTTTAAATACAACAGCCGTTAAAAACACGGCAACACTTTTAATTACCTGCCCAGATAGCAAAGGGATTGTAGCCGCCATTGCTGATTTCTTATATCAGCATAATGCCAATATTTTGCATGCTGACCAACATCAGGATGCTGAGAATAATCTTTTTCTGATGCGCGTTGAGTGGGATTTAGCTGGCTTTAACCTTTTGCCAGATGACTTCGAACAGCATTTTGCCGAGATTGCAAAGCGTTTCAGTATGGAGTGGCAGTTAAAGCTTTCACAAAAACCATTACGCGTTGCCATTATGGTTTCACAATATGACCACTGCTTAGCGGATTTGTTGCATCGCCATAAAAATGGTGAGTTGGTGTGTGATATTCCGTTGATTATTAGTAATCATCGAGATACTGAAGCTTTAGCTAAATTTTACGGCGTTGATTTTCACTATATTGAAGTTAAAAAAGACAATAAGCCAGAAGCCGAAGCGCAGCAATTTGCATTGTTTGACAAGTATGAAATTGATTTAATCGTGTTAGCGCGTTATATGCAGATTTTGTCACCTGATTTTGTGGCGCGTTATCCTAAGCAAATTATTAATATTCACCATTCATTCTTGCCAGCATTTATCGGTGCGAGGCCTTACCATCGTGCTTTTGAACGCGGTGTTAAGTTGATAGGCGCCACAGGCCATTATGTAACTGAAGTGTTAGATGAAGGGCCAATTATCGAACAGGATATTGACCGAATTTCGCACCGCGACCAAGTTGAACATTTGATTCAAAAAGGCCGTGATTTAGAGCGTGTAGTGTTATCCAAAGCGGTGCGCTGGCATATTGAAAATCGTATTTTGTTATATGATAATAAAACTGTAATTTTTGATTAAGTATTCAATTTGACAACAAAAAAGCGAAGCCGATTATGCTTCGCTTTTTACTTTTAAAGTAGCCTACTTAACTATTTATCATCTGCAGCTGGTGCATAAAGTGGTGAGATTCCCACTTCATCTCTGGTGAAATCATTACACCCAGAGAAAAGCCGATGCAACAAAAAAAGTCATTTTGGTTTATGGTAAACACTGTTCTAGTGCAAACAAATCAGCAATCTGTTCGCGCTTCCTAATTAAGTGGCATTGGTCACCATCCACCATAACTTCAGCAACGCGAGGTCTAGTATTGTAATTGCTAGACATGCTCATGCCGTAAGCGCCTGCCGACATAATTGCCAGTAAATCTCCCTCATGTAAGGCTAACTCTCTGTCGTGACCCAGAAAGTCTCCGCTCTCGCAGACGGGCCCAACAATTTCATAGTTCACCTTAGCTTCATCACGCGGGTTTACTGCTTGAATATCATGATAAGCATCATACAAAGCTGGACGCATTAAATCGTTCATTGCCGCATCTACAATCGCAAAGTTTTTTGTTTCAGTTTGTTTTATGTACTCGACCTTCGTCAGCAATAAACCAGCATTGCCAACTAAGGCACGCCCTGGTTCAAATACCAGCTTAACATCACGCTCTCCCAGCTTATCGAGCATCGCTTTTGCGTAGGCAGTGAACTCTGGTGGAGCTTCATTGTTATAGGTAATCCCAATACCGCCACCTAGGTCAATATGCTGAATTTGAATTTTGTTTTCTGCCAGTGCATCAACCAATGTTAATACACGATCAAAAGCATCTAAAAAAGGAGAAAGTTCTGTAATTTGAGAGCCGATATGGCAATCAACACCATGAATGGCGATATTTGACATCTCATCTGCTTGTAAATAGATGTCCAACGCATCTTCATAAGCCACACCAAATTTATTGTTCTTTAAGCCAGTAGAAATATATGGATGAGTTTTAGCATCTACATTCGGGTTTACGCGCAATGAGACGGGTGCAATTTTACCCATAGACTTTGCTACATCGTTTAGGCGGGCTAATTCGCTTGCAGATTCTACATTAAAGCAAAAAATATCAGCTGCTAATGCAGCACGCATTTCTTCCGCAGTTTTACCTACGCCAGAAAATACAATCTTTTGCGGGTCACCACCCGCTGCAATCACTCGCGCTAGCTCGCCGCCAGAAACGATGTCGAAACCAGCGCCTAATTTAGCGAACAAGTTCAAAATTGCAAGGCTAGGGTTGGACTTTACAGCAAAGCAAACCAAGTGATTAGTCTCTAAAAATCCTTTGCTGAAATTTTGAAAAGCTTCGATTAGGGCTGATTTTGAATACACATAGCAAGGAGTGCCGAAATTCTCTGCAATCTTATTAATGGATATATTTTCAGCGAATAACGCATTGTTATTAAGTATAAATTTGTTGGATGTCATGGCAATTTTTAATGAGTAACGCGTTTAATAAAACTGAGTTATTAGTTAGGTTGTGGATATTGTTGTTCTGGAATGTACAACGGCCCTTTTGTGCCGCATCCGCCACAAAGCAGAGAGGCTAATATGATGACTCCGATTAAGCGTGCCACAGTTAATTTCCTAAAAGAACATGTTTTGTAATATTAACATAAATGACATAGCTGACTTGCGACGAATAAATTACCGTTAGTCAGCCTGATATAGCCGATTGTCTGTGTTCGCTAGATTTTTGATTTTTTCTCTGGATAATACATAAAATATAAAAGTGAACTGGATTGGATATACCTATGAAAAGTAACAAGTACAGCGTGGGATTTACACTCATTGAGCTAATGATTGTGGTTGCGGTGATTGGTATTTTGGCATCAATTGCGTTGCCTAGTTACACTGAGTACGTTAAAAAAGGCAGAAGGTCGGCAGCGCAGTCGCACTTAATGGAAATTGCCCAGCGTGAGCAACAATATTTGTTAGATTCTAGAGCTTACACATCTTCTTTAAGTACGCTTGGTGTAACAACGCCTGGGGATGTAGCTAGTTACTATACTATTAGCGTTGCTCCTGGTGAGGGAGATGTACCATACTTTAAGATTACAGCCACTGCTACAGGCAGTCAAGCGTCCGATGGTAACTTAACCCTGGATAGTTCAGGTGAAAAAACTCCCGCTGAGAAGTGGTGATAAGACATGTTGAATCGCAAACAGTTAAATATTATAAGTAAGAAAAGCATGAGTATGTCACGTTTGTTAGGCTTTACTTTGGTTGAGTTGATGGTGGTGATTGCAATCATCGCCATAATGGCATCAATTGCGGTGCCCTCTTTCAGTGCCACTATCGCTAACATGCGGGCTAAAAACGCAGCTTCAAGTATATATGATGGTTTAGTAAGAGCACGAAGTGAAGCGGTAAAACGCAATCTTACTGTGACGTTGGCGCCCGCTACTAGCTGGGCTCAGGGTTGGCAAATAACATCAAGTGATTCGACAACGGTGCTTGAAAAGTACACTTCAACTGGCACCGTGACTATTAGCGGCCCTACCAGTGTAGAGTATAAATCTACGGGTCGAGCCATAGGTACAGGGACATTTAACATATCGGCGACTAGCGGGTCAGCAACCACATATCGTTGTGTTTCTGTGACCCTAAGCGGCTTGCCAAAAATAAAGGCTTCCGCATGCTAAATCAAAAACTATTGAAACTGCAGATGCAAACTGGCATGAGCTTGATAGAGGTTATGGTTACCATTGTGATTGTTGCACTTGGTTTGTTAGGTCTTGCAGGCTTGCAAATGAAAACGCGAACCATAGAGTTGGAGTCTTATCAGCGCACACAAGCAATGGTGATACTAAATGGTATGGCTAGTCAGTTTCAAATGAACAGGCAGAATGCAGCCACTTATACTAGTGCTGGGCTTATAGGCGGGACAGTTGAGAGCTGCGTAGGAAAAGCAGGGGCGGCTTATGACTTATGTGAGTGGGGTAATGCATTAAGTGGCGCCGCAGAGACTTCAAGTGGGGATAACCTAGGTGCAATGATAGGGGCTAAAGCTTGTGTCGTTCAGATAAGCGCTCCTGTTATTACTGGAGCTTGCGCACCTGGTATTTATGAGCTTACTGTTACTTGGCAGGGTATGTTCAAAACAATTGCTCCAAATAACACTTGCGCAGCAAACTCCTATGGAGATGATGCTTTACGTCGCGCTATTTCGCTTCGTGTTGCAACGGGGGCGACTGAATGCATATGATCAATAATAAATATAATTTACCGGCTTGTAAAACTCATAGCAAAGCTCGTGAGGGTGGCTTCTCCTTAATCGAATTGATGGTCGCGATGGTCATAGGCTTGCTGATATTGGTAGGTTTATCAAGTATATTTATAAGCAGTAATCGGTCAAGTGTGGAAATGAGAAAGTCCACTCAACAACAAGAAAATGGACGCTATGCTTCACAGTTACTTTACGATGATCTTATGTTAGCGGGATATACAGCAGAGTTTGACTCTAGCCTTTTGACCACACCTGCAACTTTGCCAAACATTTGTTCTACTGATATGGCAGTGCTCCTAGAAGGACTCCCGCTTCATGTGCAGGGCATAAATGATGCAACTGTTACACCATCATGTCTTACCGATTTAAAAGACAATACCGATATTATAGTTGTAAAACGTGCCTCAACCTGTGTTACAGGGGCGACTGGCTGTGATGCATTTTTAGCGAACGCACCGCATTTTCAAGCTTCACTTTGCACACCATCTAGTGGTAGCTCAGAGTTGGCGTTTGAAGCAACTAGCAATGCTGAATACGCTGCTAACCACTTTGCCTTTAGCGATACATCGGGATCCTTTACTCGCAAAAAAACCAGTTGCGGCACTACCGTAGCCGATATTCACCGCTACTTAGTACACATATATTTTATAGCCAATAATAATGAAGCTGGTGATAGTATCCCCACTCTCAAACGTGCTGATATAGGAGCTGGGAGTTTTTCTATTGTGCCTTTAGTTGATGGAATTGAGGACATGCAAGTGCAGTATGGGATTGATGCCAATGATGATGGGGTGCCTGATAATTATTCATCAGCCCCTGCTTCCGTCGATGACTGGCGTAATGCGATGGCCGCTCGTGTTTATTTGCTAGCACGAACCACTGTTAGTACCCCGGGTTGGAAAGACGCGCGCACATATGAACTTGGTGATAAAACTGTAGATCCTGTTGGCGATTCCTATAAACGACGTGTTTATAGTACAGCTGTTCAGTTTGTAAACCCGTCTTGGAGGCGTCAATGAAACAATTAGCATTACCAAAGCGGTCTAAAGGTGTCGTGCTATTGCAAGCAATGGTCTTAATGATCCTGCTGTTTTTAATTGCGGTAGCTAGCTTTAATATGGGTAGGCAAAACACGATTATTGCGGGCAATATGCAAAACAAGGCTGAAGTATTAACTGCTGCTAATCAAGCTGTTGAAAAAGTTATCTCATCTACAAACTTTATAGATAACCCTAGTGCGGCCTTGCCATCAAACACGATAAGTTATGACGTGAATGGAGATGGTACTAATGATGTCACGGTGAAACTTGCACCTAAGCCTTGTGTAAAAAAATCACAGGTCATAAAAAACTCAGAGTTAGACGTCGACAACAGTAACGATTTGGCCTGTGCTATGGGCTCAGGTCAAAACTTAGGTGTAGAAGGGGCTACGACTGGCAACTCATTGTGTGCGAATACTATTTGGGAAGTGGTGGCAGAAGCTCAAGAAACTGCTACAGGGGCGAAGGTTGCAGTTACGACGGGTGTGGGTGTAAGGGTCTCTACAGATAACGCCACAAATACTGCCAATATGTGCCCATAATAAAAAGGAAGTCATCATGAACATTACTTTTAAATCGTTTCTAATTAATCTATTTGCAGTATTACTATCAATACAAGTGTCTACTTCAATAGCAGAAGATATTGATATTTTTACGGGCGATAGTGGGGGTTCAAGTGCAGATCCTAATGTATTGATTATTCTGGATAATAGTTCTAATTGGGCAGCCAATAATCAGGGTTGGCCCACCGATGCCGTCCCTCCTGTGGCTTGCGGTAATGATTGCAACAAGCAGGGTTATTACGAACTTGTAGCACTTCGTAAAGTGTTAACGAGCTTGAAAAAAGATGTTAATGGCAATATTGGTGTGAACTTAGGCTTAATGTTGTTTAATAACTCTAATGCCACTCGCGATGGTGCATATGTACGCTCTGCCATTACGCCAATGACGGCTGCAAATATCACTGCGTTTATTGCTAAAATTGACAGTATTATTACAAACTTTAACACGGAAACAGCGGCGTCTTCTGTGCAGTATAGTGCAGCCTTATTTGACGCATTTAAATATTTTGGTGGTTATACAGAAACCTTGCTTGCCAATAAAAATCAGTCACCTGCAACGAACCCTAGTTATAGTGGGATTCCCGTTTTTGGTACTCAATTCTGGGGTTCTAATAATGCTGACGGTACTAAACCAGATGCTGCAGCATACAGTGGTAGCAATTACGTGCCACCAGCACAATCTTCTTGCGGTAGAAATTATATTATTTTTATTGGTAATGGTTTTCCTGCTAAGGATAATATATCGCCTGATATGGGGCAAGTACTGAAGTATTTGACCAACCCATCGAGCCCGCCAGCATCCATTACCGAGTTTAAAATGCCTACTTATTCTTGTGCTAGTACGTTTGCTGATATTAGCCCTAGTACATGCTATAACAGTGATACCTTATGTGCGGCGGCAAAACCATCAGATTTAATCGAAGGTAAAAGTACTGACGTCCTTTATCAGTGTGCAAAGAGTTCTTGTAGTGGTAGTAAAAGGCTTGTGCAGAAATGCACCTCAGTTACCTCGACTTATACTACGCCAGCGTCAAATTCTGCCGACCGCTATGCAGACGAATTTGCATCGTTTTTAGCGAATACTGACGTATCTGAGACCATTGATCAGCAAAATGTCACTATGTTCACTATTGATGTCTATAAAGATCAACCTAGTGCAGATCAGTCTAGCTTGTTAAGAAATATGGCAAGTTATGGTAAAGGTTCATATTTTAGTGCAACAAACGCTGATGCTATTGCGGCAGCCATTGCTAAGGCCTTTAACAGTATTTTGGCGGTAAACTCTACTTTTGCTTCAGCCTCTTTACCTGTTAACTCTACCAACCGAGCTCAAAATGAGAACCAAGTGTATATCGGTATGTTTAGACCAGACGCAGATAGAAAGCCACGCTGGTTTGGTAATTTAAAACGCTACCAGATTATTAAAGCTGGTAATGATGTAGAACTAGCTGACAAAGATGGTGCTTCTGCAGTTAGTCCAACCACAGGTTTTATCCTAGATAGTGCCACTAGTTATTGGACCACAGACTCCCCTATGGATGTTGAAAAGTCTACTTATTATTGGTCTGACACCAATGTCTCTGTGACGCCTAGCCCAGCTAATCCTGATATAACTGGAGTAGCTGCTTTCTCAGATTTACCAGATGGACCTGTGGTAGAAAAGGGTTCTGTTGCTGAGTTGCTTCGTATCGGTAGTGGTAATTGGACGTCAAGCCGTACATTGTATACGACGCTTACCGCTTCGAGCACGTCACTTACAGCGACAACGAACTTATCAGCTGCGCCAAATTTGAATGATAGTCAGAAAAAATGGATGAGTGGGCTAAATACAGAGGCTGAAGCAAAGATGTTGTCTGCAACACAATCCAGACCATCAATTCACGGGGATGTGGTGCACTCTAGACCATTGCCTATTAGCTATGGAGAAGGCGACACCGTCATTTATTACGGAGCCAATGATGGCATGTTTAGAGCTATTAATGCGCAAGATGGAAGTGAAATGTGGGCGTTTATGCCATTTGAATTCGCTCAATCAGCTTTTGTAGATCGCCTACGTACTAATGACCCATTGATAAAGTTTTCGAACGACACTTCTGCTGATGCAGCAGCCTACTTGCCTAAACCTTACGGTTGGGATGGATCTATTGGTGTTGCACAAAGTCTGGATAATACTAAAGTATGGATTTACCCAAGCATGCGACGTGGTGGGCAAATGGTTTATGCTTTAAACGTTACCACTAAAAACTCTCCTAGCATTTTATGGAAGCAAGGATGTTACTCAGGTACTTGCACATCTGGTTTTGAAAATATGGGTCAGAGTTGGTCTGCCCCTGTGATTGCTCCAGTGGCCGGATATACCACGGAAAAAGTGGCTATGTTTGGCGGTGGTTACGATCCATGTGAAGATGAAAACTCAGCTTCACCCTCTTGTAACTCTCCAAAAGGCGCTAATGTATATATGGTTGATGCAGGAAGCGGAACGCTTCTTAAAAAATTTAACACTGATCGCAGCGTAGTTTCAGAAGTATCAGTTCTAGACGTAAATGGTGATGGTAAAGCTGATTATGCCTATGTGGCAGATACAGGTGGCAATTTATACCGTATAGACATGGTGCAAAGAGCAAGCTCTGGTGGCAATATTACTTATCCATCATTAGCTTACGCAGATTGGACAATAAGAAAAATTGCTTCTGCAGGAGGCAATAGAAAATTCTTTTTCCAACCTGCCTTGTTAGGAGTAGCGGGGCGTGTCTATATAGCGATAGGTTCTGGCGATAGGGAGCATCCACTGAAATCTCAATATCCTTACGATAGTGTAGTTAATCGTTTTTATGTCTACCTCGATAACTTGAGCGTAACATCGGGCGATAGTATTGATTTAAATAATCTTGTAAATAAAACGACGGATCTTGGTTGCGACTCTGCTTCTATTACACCGAGTTCAACTGCGACTGGTTGGTTCATGGATCTAAATCAGTACGGTAAAGGTGAGCAGGCTGTGACGTCAGCCTTGATTCTTGCTGGACAAGTTGTTTTTAGTACCAATCGTCCGATAGACCCAGCCCTGGGAAGTTGTTCTACTGGGCTTGGTGAGGCAAGAGGTTACTGGATGAATTTATTGAATGGCTCTGGAACCATTGATCAAACTAACCCAGGCAGTTGCGGTGGAGATAGGTCATCAAAATTTGTCAGTGATGGTATGCCCCCTTCACCAGTTGTGGGCACCGTATTAATTGATGGAAAACCAGAAACTATTGTGATTGGTGCAGTCGACCAAAGTAAAGGTTTGAATACACCAATTTCACCTGGTAAGGTAAGCCCTGCAGTTAAACCAATTCGTAAGCGAATCTACCATAAGGTACAGGGCCTAGATTAGTAGTGATAAGTTAATTTACGTTTTCACAACTACCACGATTAATCCTCGTGGTAGTTTGATATTCTAACTTTTCATTAATACTAGATTATTGAACACTCTTAAACTATTCGCGCTTAATTTTTCTTTATAAACGCAATATAATCGGTCATGCAAATATCGTCTATTTGCAATCACGCACTAGTTGAGGTATCTGAGCTAATGGTGCTATCTGGATCGTGAGTCAGTAGTTGATGCGTAATTAGGCCGTTGACTAAGCCAAAAAATAAGGCAGCTCCCGCAAAAACTGGAATTAAATACCCAACACCTGCATGTGGAATCAGCCATAACCTCACCACGATTAATTGCCCTGCAATATGTGCTAAAGCTGCGATTGTGCTTAATGATACAGCCCCAAAGTATTTTTTAGGTAAATGCATACTTATACCCAAAGCCCCCAAACTTACTAGTGCGCCAGTTAAGCTTAATAAGAATGTTGGTGACAAAAATTGACCCAATAATAGACTACTTGCAAACACCCGTAGAATGCTTACCCAGGCTGCCGTTGCAAAGCCGTATTTATATAGCACATATAAGGTAACAATATTAGCGACACCAGGTTTAACGCCTGGTAGTGGTGATGGAATAACCGCTTCCACCATATGCAAAACAATGGCAATTGCTGCTAATTTTGCAATACGGTGGACGTCCTCAGTAGTTTCTATCTGCGTGATTTTCAATTTGGCTGCTTGGTATTATGGCTAGTAATTAAGTGTGTCGTAGGGTTTGCTTTAACCAAGCAATTCCAAACTGATTTGATTCGGCAAGCAAATGGCAGCTTGCCCAGCGCGCGTTAACCAGCCTTGAAGCACACAGTATTGCGAATGACAGGGAGAATTTGCAATCCGTGCTTTACCTTGTGCGATGCTAATGGTGGCATCACCTAATTTACCATGCAGATTAATCTCGCGTTGTTGGTTTAAGCTGTAAGTGGCGTAAACCTTATCACCTAGCCGGATTTGCACTTTGGTGGCATGTTCATTAGTCCACAAAGTTTGAAATAAATAAATGACGCATAAGGTACTGGTTATCAGTACCAGTCAGTCACCTCGCCAAAAATTCTTGAGTAAGACCTTTAAGCTACGCGAATAGATTATTGCATCGTGCTGAATTTAACATTGGGGCTTAACCAATTGAGTTTTGTTCCCATATTCTTAGAAACAAAGATATTGGATTTATCATCAATGACCATATAATTTTCAATGTTAAATGCTTGTGCGGCCTGGCTTTTTCTTTCAGGTGATTCAATGAAAATAGGTTTTGATACCACATCTGAAAGCACACCTGCTTGAATTTGACCTGTTGCTTGAGGTGGCACAAGCACCGTAACCGCTTGTGTGTGCTGCGTTGGGTAGCCTGATCTAGGGTCAATGATATGACTGTAACGTTTACCCTCCAGCATGAAGTAACGCTGGTAATCACCTGAAGTGCCAATCGCCCAGCCATCGGGTAAATCTAAAGTTGCAATTGCGGTCGGGTCACGCGGATTTTGGATACCCACACGCCAAGGCTTATCTCCATGATTGCCGATGGCGATTATGTTGCCACCTACATTGATAAGCGCACCTTTAACATGTTGTTCACGTAAATAGGCCGCCGCAATATCGAGCGCATAGCCTTTGGCGTATCCACCTAAATCAATTTTTACTGAAGGATTATTGCTGTAAGCTGTGTTACCTTTAAGCACAATATCTGTCATCCTAGGATTAGCCTTTACGAGAGATTTTATTTTCTCAGCATCAATATTCACTGGGCTAAAGTCATCGCGCTGAAAGCCCCAAACTCCTATTAATTGGCTAATGGCTGGGTCAAACAAGCCATTTGATTTTACTGATAGTTTAGTAATATCAGCTAACATGTATGCTAAGTCTGGGCTGATGCTAATAGGTTTATTGCCCCGTGCAAACGCGGCATTGAGTTCACCGATTTCACTTAATTTATTAGCAGAGATTGGTTTCCATGCATGCAGACGATTATGCAACGATTGAAAGTCTTGCATAATTTTATCGCTTAGGATATTTGCACGAGAGTCAGTTTCCCCATAAATTTTAATGTCAACCAGAGTGCCAAAAATATAGCCCCGACTTTGATAGAGAGGTTCTTTTGCACAGCTGGTAAGGAACACACAAAGTAAAATTAAAAAGAAACGCATAGGCAGAAGAAGGGCATTAGGTTAAGGTTTAGTCAGTCAATATGGCATGCAATTAATTAGATAATTCTAGTTTAAATACTTTCAAGTCTATCCATAAATATCTGAGCTGGCTTACAAATAGATTGCTTGGCGATTTCTACCATACCTGTGGGGCTAGTGACATTGATTTCGGTTAAATGCTCACCAATCACATCTAAACCCACTAAAAACAAACCTTCAGCTTTAAGTACCTTACCTACTGTTGTAGCGATTTCTAAGTCACGCTCGCTGAGTAATTGTGCGACCCCCGTGCCGCCAGCGGCCAAATTACCACGTGTTTCGCCAGCTTTTGGGATGCGGGCTAATGAATAAGGTAACGGAACGCCATCAATCACAATGATACGTTTATCGCCTTGCAAAATTGCGGGTAAATAACGCTGCGCCATAATCGTGCGCTTACCGAAGTCGGTAATAGTTTCCAATATCACACTGATATTGGGGTCAGTCAAATTTAGCCTAAATATGCTACTGCCACCCATGCCATCAAGTGGCTTAACGACTATATCTTGGTGAGTATTTAAAAATGCTCTTATTAAATCGTTATTGGCGGTGACTAAAAACTCAGGTGCGAATTGCGGAAAACGCGTAACTGACAGTTTTTCATTCCAGCTACGAATTGCACTTGGATTGTTATAGACTTTTGCACCCTGATTAGCTGCAATTTCAAGTAAATAAGTACTGTAGAGATACTCGTTATCAAATGGCGGATCTTTGCGCATGATAATGCCATCAAAGTCTGCTGGTGCGAATTCTATAGACTCTTCTAATGTGTAACTTTGCTCAGTAAAAATTAATTTTTTCGCGCTGATTTTTGCTGTTGCGCCACGTAAAAAAAGCTCATGCTGCATGCTGACAAACAACTCATGACCACGCAGCCCGGCCTCGCGCATGATGGCTAAGCTGGTGTCTTTGTAACTTTTGAGGTTCTCGAGCGGGTCGAGAATAAAGTTGAGTTTCATGTCCGTATACTCATAGTCGCATGCTTTATTGGCTAAGCGGATCTTGTTCTTGCAACTCAATCGCGGCAGCGAGTAAAGCTAAACGTGCTACTACACCATATGCATAAAAACGGTTAGGCGTGGCATCAGGTGCGCCAGCGCAATCTGGTGTGCTGCATGGTTTTTCGAACGCAAGTGGCACAAATTGTGAGCCTGGTGCATTGAGGTTTTCATCTACACCGCGACCAGTATGTACGCGGTAGAATCCACCAATCACAAAATGGTCCATCATATACACCACAGGCTCTGCAACTGCTTCATTAATGCTCTCAAAGGTATAAACGCCTTCTTGTATGATGACCTCAGAAACTTGCAAACCTTCTTTTACCACAGACATTTTATTGCGCGCTTTACGATTTAAATCGCGTACATCATCGGGTGATTTCACCGTCATAATGCCCATGCCATAAGTACCTGCATCAGCTTTTACAATGACAAAGGGTTCTTGTGTGACGCCGTATTGAGTATATTTTGTCTTGATTTTTGCCAGTAATTCTTCTACTTTAAGGGCAAGGCATTCTTCACCGGTACGTGCGTGAAAATCTACTTCGCCACAGGTATCGAAATAAGGGTTTAACAACCACTCATCTATGCCAAGTAGTGCAGCGAATTCACTTGCTACGCGATTATAAGCAGAAAAATGCTGAGATTTACGGCGCGTACTCCAGCCAGCATGTAACGGTGGAATTAAATTTTGTTCGAGATTCTCAAGAATTGCAGGAATACCCGCAGACAAATCATTGTTAAGCAAAATCGCACAACTATCAAAGTCGCCAAGCTCATTGTTAATGAGTTTGATGCGATTGCCTATACGCACTACAGGCTCTAATAAAAGCGTATGACCATCCTGTGTTTCGAGCTTGGTGGGTTCGGTAATCTCTGGTGAAATAGAACCAACTCTTACATCTAGACCCGCTTTTTTCATAATATTCACAAGCTCAACTACATTGCGTAGGTAGTAGGTATTGCGAGTATGATTTTCAGGAATAATGAGCAATCGATGAGCTTCAGGGCAGACCTTCTCAACCGCCACCATTGCTGCTTGAACGCTTAAAGATAAGAAATCAGGATTGAGATTATTGAAGCCCCCAGGGAATAAATTGGTATCAACCGGCGCTAATTTGAAGCCAGAGTTACGTAAATCTACACTGGCATAAAATGGTGAGGAATATTCTAGCCATTGCGAGCGAAACCAATGTTCGATTTTCGGCATGGCTTCAAGCATGCTTTTTTCTATGCTAAGTAATGGACCATTGAGCGCGGTTGTTAGGTGTGGAACCATAGAATCTCTTTTCGGTATCTAGTTAAGGCTACTTTATCATCGCGACGTTAGTGTTGTCTTTTTTTGAATGGCTTTAAATGACTTCATGCGCTTGAACGTCAGCGTGATAGCTGCTTCTTACCATGGGGCCACTAGCCGTATTATTAAAGCCCATAGCCTCAGCTTTTTCTTTTAATTTTTCAAATGATGCAGGTTCTACATAGCGCATGACGGGCAAATGATGCACGCTTGGTTGTAAGTATTGACCCAAGGTTAACATGCTGACGTTGTGCGCACGTAAGTCGGCCATTACCTCTAAAATTTCTTCGTCTGTCTCACCCAAACCAAGCATTAGGCCCGATTTTGTGGGTACTTCTGGGTACATTTCGCCAAAGGTTTTTAATAGTTGTAATGAATTATTGTAGTCTGAGCCTGGACGCGCTTGTTTGTAAAGGCGCGGAATCGTCTCAAGATTGTGATTCATGACATCAGGTGGCGCATTACGCAGAATTTCCATGGCAACCTCTAAGCGACCACGAAAATCTGGCACGAGGATTTCAATTTTAATATTGGGCGACTGCGCACGCACAGCCTTTATGCAATCTACAAAGTGTTGCGCACCGCCATCTTTTAAATCATCACGGTCTACACTGGTAATCACCACATATTTGAGTTTCATTTGTGCGATTGTGCGCGCTAAGTTCTCTGGCTCATTCACATCAGGCGGCAGTGGTTTACCGTGAGCAACATCGCAAAATGGACAACGGCGTGTACAAATGTCCCCCAAAATCATAAAAGTAGCGGTTCCGCCACTAAAGCATTCACCGATGTTTGGGCAACTAGCTTCCTCACACACGGTATGAAGATTATTATCTCGTAGAATCTTTTTAATTTCTTGGTACCGCGCTGAATCAGGTGCTTTCATGCGTATCCACTCAGGCTTGCGCAGCATAGGCATCGGAATGATTTTGATAGGAATGCGTGAAGTTTTAGCGCTATCTATCTCTTTTACACCAGCAATTTTTGATGTTCTTACCTCAGTCATTTGTATTTCCATTTGCTAAATTATTTTGTGAGCCAAGATTTCTCATGAGCCGAGATTTTTCTTGAGTATGTTCAGTAACAACTCACTGATGGTTTCTAAATTGGCATTGATGCCTAATGCTCTAGTTTGTGTGACTTTTAAGCCCACATAGCCACATGGATCAATGGCACCGAACGGTGATAAGTCCATGTTTATATTTAAACTTAAGCCATGATAACAGCAATTATTTTTGATGCGTAAGCCTAATGAGGCAACCTTAGCTTCATCAATGTATACGCCAGGGGCATCGGCTTTTGCAATAGCTTTTTTACCAAAACTGTCTAGTAGCTCTATCACGGTATTTTCAAGCAAGCTTACTAATTTCCGAATATTAAGATTGCGCCGTTTTAGATCAAACAGCACGTAAATAATCAGCTGACCAGGCCCGTGATAAGTGATTTTTCCGCCTCGGTCAGTATGTACCAAAGGGATATCATTTCGAAATGGTAAGCGCACATTTTTACGATTTAAGCCCAGCGAGTATACGGCTGAATGCTCTGTTAACCATAATTCATCTGGCGTGTTGGCAGTGCGCTCTGCCGTAAACTTTTGCATGGCGTGCCAAGTGGTTTCAAAATCAGTCAAACCTAGCTGCCTGATTAAGAAAGATTGCTGCACGGTCATTGGTTTTAGTCGGGTGAAATTACTTTAAAAATTATTTATTAGTTTTAAAGCGCAAATTTAACTAATGGGTGTGTACTAATTAAACGATAAATATCATCTAATTGTACTTGTGATTCCACATGCACGGTGCAGGTGAGACTGGTATATTTCCCAGAGGAGCTTATCCTAGATTCAATATTTTCAGGATTGAAGGTTGGAATGATGGTTTGGATAAGCGAAATCACAGTCTCAGGAAACTGACTCTCAGTCTTTCCCATGACTTTAATAGGAAAGTCAGTTGGGAAGTCAATTAACGGGGGGGCGGTGTGAGGTTCTATGTCAGCCATAATGTGAGTCCGGTAATGTTTTTTATTGCATTAACAGTTTAATCGTATCCCAAGCGCGTCCTAATATGCCCGCGCCATCAATAGATTTTGCGGCAACTAAATTGCGCTCTTCTATGGTTTTGCCGTTGAGGGTGAATTTCACAGTGCCGACTACTTGACCTTTTTTTATCGGGGCAACAAGCGGTTGAGTGCTAGACATGACGGCCTTAATGTTGGCATAGTCACCTTTTGGAACGGTCACAAATAAATTGTTAGCTACGGTGGAAGCCACTTGATTTTCAGTGCCTTTCCAAACCTTAAGCTGATTAATAGCTTGCCCTTGTTTGTAGATTAATTTTGAATCAAAGTATTGATAACCATAATTTAGCAATTTCTGGCTTTCACTTGCTCTGGCTGAATCCGTTGGTGCACCTAGCACTACAGAAACGCGACGAATACCATCTCGTTTTGCTGAAGAAATTAAACAATAACCTGCGGATTCAGTATGACCTGTTTTCATGCCGTCTACATTGGGGTCAGACCACAACAAACGATTGCGGTTAGGCTGAGTGATTTTGTTATAGGTATATTCTTTAGTAGAGTATAAGCGCTGATATTGATCAGGAAAGTCACGTATCAGTGCCGTAGCTAGCGTAGCTAAGTCATCGGCAGTAGTAAAGTGTTGAGGATCTGGCAAGCCAGTTGAATTCATGTAATGGGTATTTTTCATGCCTAATCGAGCAGCTTCTTTGTTCATCATATCTGCGAATTGTGGCTCAGTTCCTGCAATACCTTCAGCTAACGCAATAGAAGAATCATTACCAGATTGAATAATCGTGCCATGTAAAAGCTCATCTACTGTTACAGGTTTGTTAGGTTCGATGAACATTTTTGAACCTTCCACTCGCCATGCAAATTCGCTTACTGGTAGTGTCTGTGTAAGAGATAGATGTCCATTTTTTAGTGCTTTAAAGGCTAAATATGCAGTCATGATTTTAGTCAGTGAAGCTGGCTCAATACGCATACTGCTATTTTGTGATGCGATTATGTAATTACTATTAAAATCTTTAAGCAAGTAAGCCTTAACCGCTAAATTTGGAGGCGGTGCGATTTGTGCACTCTCAGCTTGGACTAAGCCAGACATGGTCACTGTGCTCAGTACAACAGCGTATAAAATATTTTTTAATGGAGTAAAAGTTAAATTTTGCATGGGATTATGTTTTGATATTGTGGATTAATTAGTGACATGTGCGGCAATGTTTAATTGTCTGCGGATGTTAGCTGCCGAAACATCGGCATCAGATTTACTGGCATATGGCCCAAGTTTCACGCGATATAGGCCTCTATTATACACGTTAGCTACCCCTACATTTTCGCCTAGCTCTAAACTTTGGATTTTTTTCTGTAGTAAGTCGCCATTTGCTTCATTCTTAAAAGCACCTGCCTGAACATAAAATTGTGAGTGTAATGCGCTCGGAGCTGCACTCGTTGTGATGGTTATTACCGTGGATGCGGGCTCTAACGAAGAAGTTTTGGCAATAGGAGTTGTATTGCTCGGCGGTATGCTTTCATTCGATGGATTTTGTGTTGCGCTCGCCGTCTGCATTGATGGGTCAGTTGAGATTTTACGTAAAGCCTCAGGACTCGTATCTATTGTTTCCACTTCAACCAAGCCGCTACCTTGTTTAATTAAGCGCAATTGATAGGCTGCGGCATAAGATAAGTCAATCAGTCGATCACGTTTAAACGGTCCTCTATCGTTAATGCGCACGATGACAGAACGACCGTTTGCAGGGTTTGTGACTTTTGCAAAGCTCGGAATTGGCAAAATGGTATGTGCTGCAGTCATGGCGTACATGTCATAAATTTCACCCGTAGAAGTTTTTTTGCCATGGAAACGTTTGCCGTACCAAGAAGCAACGCCTTGTTTTTTATATGGCAAATAGTTAGTCATGGGCGTGTAACGCTGGCCCAATGCTGAATATGGCTTATTCGCACGTTTGTAAGGCTGTTCCGTTTTTAATGTTGCGCCAGGAATACTATCTATATTCGAGGGTGCATTTTCACCTGGACCATCATCTAAATAGTAGCCGCCTGAGCCTGGCTTGGGTTCTGTATTAGTGGGCTCGCTGGCAGGTAAAGCTGGGGTAGGCGGTTTATCTACGGATTTGAGTGGCGGACTCTGTCCGCATGCAGCCAGCATTGCGGTGATTAGCAGGACGAATACGTGACGATTTAGTGATTGATGGTTTGAAATTTTGAAATTCATTAAGTGGCTACCAATTTTTTGTGGGTATTAATGCTCATTAGAATACCTAAGCTAAGGCAAAGCGTCACCATAGAAGTTCCCCCATAGCTAATTAATGGTAATGGTACACCTACCACGGGTAATATGCCGCTTACCATGCCCATGTTAACAAATGCATAGGTAAAAAAAGTGAGTGTAATACTACCTGCTAATAATCTACCAAAAGTACTCTGCGCCTGTGATGCAATGTATAAGCCACGTAAAATAATTAAAGTAAATAATAGTAACAGCAATAAATTACCTAACAAGCCAAACTCCTCACCGAACACAGCAAAAATAAAGTCAGTTGTTCTTTCTGGTAAAAATTCTAACTGTGTTTGAGTGCCATTAAGCCAACCTTTACCTGCCGTGCCTCCAGAGCCAATCGCAATGATAGCTTGAATCGTATGGTAGCCTGCGCCTAATGGGTCTTGTGTTGGGTCTAATAAAATTTCGACACGCTTACGTTGATAATCATGCAACATCGACCAAAGTATAGGTGTAGAAGCTGCAAGTACAACTGCGCTACCAAGCATTAATTTCCAGCTTAAGCCAGCTAAAAACAAAATATAAAAGCCAGATGCAGTAATAAGCAATGAGGTGCCTAAATCAGGCTGTTTCATAATCAAGGCGACAGGTACTAGTAGCAATAGCCCACCTATCGCAAAATCCACCATTTTAGGTTTGCCTTCTTGCTTAGAAAAATACCAAGCAAGCATCATCGGCATGGCGATACGCATAATTTCTGAAGGTTGTATTTTAGTAAAACCTACATTCAGCCAGCGCTGCGCGCCATGACTAATCGAGCCGAACAATGCGACAGCAATTAATAGTAAAACGCCTAACACATAGAGTGGAAGTGCAACCCGCTCAAGTTGATTGGGCGCAATATTTGCGGCGATCCACATAAAGCTTAAGGCAAGCACAATGTTAATCCCTTGCCCGTATATGCGCTCTATACTTTGTCCTGATGCGCTGTAAAGCACAAATAAACCGAGCAATAAGGTAAAGAATAGGCACACCATGAGGAACGGGTCGATGTGCTTAAAAAAACGCTTAAGCAATTTATTAATCATGCAATTCTTCTTCTGGCAAAGGATGAGTTGTCACAGTACCTAATGCGTTATTAGGTGGTTTAACTGGATTTTTTTTATCATCCTTGGCTTGGGCAGGCTCTGGCATTTTGCCGAGTAAATAGTAATCCATCACCTTTCTGGCGATGGGTCCGGCAGTAGTGCCGCCGTGATTACCATTTTCTACGATAACCGCTATCGCGATCGTCGGATCATCGGCAGGGGCGTAGGCAATAAATAAAGCGTGATCACGATGGCGTTCATTTATGCTACTCGCATTATATTTGGCATTTTGTTTGATGCCAATGACTTGAGCGGTGCCAGTTTTCGCAGCAATGGCATATGGCGCATTTGCACCTACCCCAGCTGCGGTACCACCAGGTTGCGTTACCGCAATCATGCCTTGTTTAACGATATCGATATTTTCTTGTTTTAGTGGAATGGTGTCTTGCACCACGAGTGGTAAGGTTTGCACCTCATTAGTAATGGCTGTTTGGATCTTTGCGACTAAATGCGGTTTCATTGCAACACCATTATTCGCTAAGGTCGCGGTGGCTTGTGCTAGCTGCAGCGGTGTTACCAAGGTATAACCTTGGCCAATGCCAACTATAACCGTTTCACCTTGGTACCAAGGTTGTTTAAAACGTCGCATCTTCCACTCTGGCGTTGGTAAAAGACCGCCATTTTCACCTTGAATATCTATGCCCGTTTTACGGCCAAAATTAAAATGACTGACAAAACTCGTTAACTTCTCAATACCCAATTCTAACGCTAGGCCATAAAAAAATGTGTCGCAAGATATGGTGATAGCACGCTGCATATCTACCATGCCATGACCGCTCGGTTTCCAATCTCTATATCTATGCACGCTATTCGCTAATGTAAAATAACCTGGATCGCTAATGCTAAAAGGTGGAACACGTTTATTATTTTCCAAGCCAGCCATTGCCACAAAGGGTTTAAAAGTTGAGCCAGGTGGATAGATGCCGCGTATAGGTCGATTGATAAGAGGCTTGTCTAAAGAGTCATTAAGTAGTCTCCAATTTTCCACATCAATGCCATCTACAAACAAATTCGGGTCAAAAGTAGGTTGGCTGACGTAACTTAACACCTCCCCAGTTTTTGGGTTAATGGCAACTAATGCACCGCGATGTTCGCCAAAAGCGGTTTCTGCAATCTCCTGAATTTTACTATCAATAGTTAAAATAAGATTACTGCCAGGCACAGGCGGAGTGCTTGATAATACTCGAACGGCACGACCATCCTTATCAATTTCTACTTGTTGAAATCCAGTAGTGCCATGTAGTTGGCGCTCATAAAACTGCTCTATGCCACTTTTGCCTACATGATCGGAGCCTTTGTAGTTGGACAGGTCGCCGTTAATTGCGAGGGTTTCTAAATCTTTATCGTTGATGCGTCCGATGTAACCTACCAAATGCGAACCTTGTTTACGAAGGGGGTAGTGCCTAAATAGTCTGGATTTGATTTCTACTCCAGGAAATCGGTAGTGATTCACCGCAAAACTTGCCGCTTCTGCTTCATTTAAGTGGGTGCGAATTGGTACGCTTTCAAAGTTTCGGCTTTCCTCGCGAAGTTTGTTGAAGCGTTTGCGGTCTAATGAACTGACTTCCACTAACTTGCTAACTTCGGAGATGGTTTTTTCAAGATCATCCACCCTCGATGGGATAATTTCTAAGGTGTAAACAAAAAAGTTGTGGGCAAGTATTACCCCATTTTTATCGAGGATTAGCCCACGATTAGGCACAAGCGGCACAAGTGAAATACGATTGTTCTCAGCCAGCGTTTGATAGTGTTTATATTGGTTTAATTGTAAATATGAGAAACGTAGGGCTAGTCCGCTAAATAGTGCTAAAACAACAAAACCTGTAAAGCCCAGTCTAAGCTTAAAGTAATGCTGTTCGTGCTGAAAGTTCTTAAGTTCAGCGCGCATAATTAAATGCCTGTCATGAGAATATTAAGTCCCACGCGAGCGACCGCCCGTATTCAAGCCAAAAATGACCGCGACTCTCCATAATAAAACGCCAAGAATACTTGGTAAGAAGTAACTCCAACCTAAAGCATCAGCACCAGAGAAAGTCTTGATAATGAGCAGCACTATTTGCGAAATCATCAATAACAAAAATACATAAAATAATTGCTGGGTATGATTAAACAAAACAAGGCGGCGTTGATAAGTCACAGCAAAAAACGCAGTAATAGTGTAAGCCAAGGCATATTGGCCAAATATACCGCCCGTAGCTAAATCTACAAAAAGGCCTGTAAACCAAGCTGTGCCTACATTGCATAAGTTTGGTGCGCGTATTAACCAAAAAATAATGACCAGTAATATAAAATCTGGACGTATTTTCAGTGCAAACCCAGACCAAGGTAATAGTAGAAAAACGAACGCTATAATTAGCGACAGGTAGATAGATTTGAGCTTACTCGGCGGCATGTGGCTTGCTCGTATTGTTGGGAGGGGCGACTAGCGCTGGCTTGGATTCTGATGGTAATTGTATTTTTTCAGGCTCCGCTTTAATTGCAGCAGGTTTTGCGATTTCAGGTTTAGCTACTTCTGGTTTTACTACTTCAAGTTTTATTGGTGTGTTCTCAGATCTTTTGACTTTAGCCTCTTGCTTAATTGGGCTAATAATCTCTGTTTCAACAGGCTCGACCTTAGCTGGAATGCTGACTAAAAGCACTTGCTTATGATTTTCTACGCGCCCAGTCGGTACACAAATAATGCGTGCGAATGGTGAATCAGGTGTAACTTCAATCTGTGAAACTGTTGCAACGGCAAGCCCTGCAGGATAAACACCATCTATGCCTGAAGTTACTAATTTGTCGCCATGTTGAATGTCTACATTGGTTGGCAAATAGGGCAAATCTAAAGTGTTATCGCGACCATGCCCAAAAGCAATCGCCCGCAACCCATTACGTTCGACTTGTATTGGAATGGCTAATGATTTGTCGGTAATAAGCGTGACTTCACTGCTCAGTGGATAAATGCGCGTGACTTGACCAATTACACCCGTCGCGTCCACAACTGCCTCACCTGCAACGATATTATGTGTAGCGCCACGATTCACGATAATTTTCTTGGTGAATAGATCGCGCCCCACGTGCATAATTTCCGCTGCCACACTGGTTTCAACGATGGACTTGTTGATTTGTAATAATTGGCGAAGATTGTTATTTTCAAGTTCCAGTGCATTGAGTTTTTGCAAATCAACCGATTGTTTAAGCGCAGTTTGTTTTAACGTTCGATTCTCACTGAGTAAATACTGATGCGTTGAAAAGTACTCAGTAGTATCGCGGTAAAGCCTTGATGGTGCATTGGCTAATAATTGCAAAGGATGTAGCATCCCTTGAAGACTTTGGCGTACGCTCGTTAAGTACTCCAAGCGTGAATCTGCCGCCATTAATGCGAGAGAAAGTGCGGAGAAAAAAGCTAAGCGCGCAAGCGGGCTCGGGCCGCGCACAAAAAATGCTGGGGCGGATTGTTGCTCGAGTCTGTGATTAAAACGGCGTTCCATTGGTTAAGCGTTATTCAATTTCTTTTATTGGAAGTTTAACTTACTTAAGAACATCTTTATAAATACTAGTTTCTACCAGCTCTTGGCATCCCCACCAATCTAAGCCGCTTAAGCGGCTTAGATTGGTGCGATAAATTAGACAAGGCGCGAGGGAAAAAATAATGACGCGGTAAATATCTAAATATATTTATAGAGATGACCTTATGTGATTTAGGCCGTATAGTACGGCCTAAATTTAGTGCATTTCTAGGCCCATAAGCCCTTATTTTTCAATTATTCGTAAGCGAAAATGCTACCTAATTTATCCATCTCTTCTAAAGCTTGGCCACAGCCACGCGCTACGCAAGTCAGTGGGTCTTCTGCAACGATGACAGGTAACCCCGTCTCTTCTATTAATAGTCTGTCTAAATCCCGCAATAACGCGCCGCCGCCAGTTAAAACCATGCCTTTTTCGGCAATATCAGCACCTAGTTCAGGAGGAGTTTGTTCTAAAGCTGACTTGACTGCGCCAACGATTGAATTCAATGGCTCAGTCAAGGCTTCTAAAATTTCATTGCTAGAAATAGTGAATTTACGTGGTAAGCCTTCTGCAAGATTACGGCCAGTGACTTCCATTTCTAAAACAGCTGAACCTGGGAAAGCAGAACCAATCGTTTTCTTAATGTTTTCAGCCGTAGGCTCAGAAATTTGCATGCCGTAATTGCGGCGAATGTAATCAATAATTGCTTGGTCGAATTTGTCGCCACCAACGCGCTCAGACTTCGCGTAAACAATACCGCCAAGTGAAATCACACCCACTTCGGTGGTACCGCCACCAATATCTACCACCATTGAACCAGTGGCTTCTGAAACTGGCATGCCAGCACCAATCGCTGCTGCCATTGGCTCTTCAATTAAAAATACCTGTTTAGCGCCTGCGCGCTCAGCAGACTCTTTAATTGCACGGCGTTCCACTTGAGTAGAGCCGACTGGTACGCAAATAATGATACGTGGGCTTGGTGAAAACCAACGTGCATCATGCACACGGCGGATAAAGTATTTGAGCATTTGCTCGGTAATCGTGAAGTCTGCAATCACGCCGTCTTTCATCGGACGAATCGCTTGAATATTTGCAGGTGCGCGACCCAGCATGCCTTTAGCTTCAGCGCCTACAGCCAGTAGAATTTTTTTGCCGCCTGGGCCGCCTTCTAAACGTATTGCAACTACTGAAGGTTCATCTAAAACGATACCTTTGCCGCGAGAGTAAATCAGCGTGTTCGCTGTACCCAAGTCAATAGCAAGATCGTTTGAAAAATAGCTAGTTATAAAACCGAACATTGTGTTTTTCCTGTGATTTGATGCAAGATGACGATTTGGGGCGCTAAGTAAATGTTAAAGCGCAATTAAGACGTCAGTAAATTGCAGGTATAATACCGCATATTACGTTGAAAATTAAGATGTGATTGCAACTTAATTGTAAAGTGAAGTTATAACAAGTCACTCATTTTGAACATTAAAATGTATTAACTAAATTTCGGATTAATGAAACATGGCATTAAGCATTGAAGACATTAAAAAAGTTGCACATTTAGCTCGTATTGAGGTGAGCGAAAGTGACGCTGTGGCAACGCTCACTAAGTTGACAGGAATTCTAAGTCTAATTGAGCAAATGCAAGCTGTAGACACCACTGGCATTGAGCCGATGTCGCATTCGCAAGATTTAAGTCAGCGTTTGCGTGACGATATTGTCACTAAAACTAATCTGCGTGATGAGTTTCAGAAAAATGCCCCTCTACTTGGCAATGGTTCAACAGAGCAGGCGGTAGCAGGTGGTTTGTATCTGGTACCTAAGGTAATTGAGTAAGCACTTAAATATAAGACTTTAAAATAAGACTTGAATATGATTAACAGCAGCCTAAAACAGCTGGGCGAGATGCTCCAAGCTAAAAAAATTTCTAGTGTTGAACTAACACAAACTTTTCTAGATAGAATTCAGCAATACAACCCTAATATTAATGCCTATATTGCCTTAGATGAAGGTAAAACACTTGCTCAAGCAAAAGCAGCAGATGCGCGCATCGCCGCAGGGAATGTTGCGCCATTAACGGGTATTCCCATTGCGCAAAAAGACATATTTTGTGCAAAAGGCTGGCAGACCACTTGCGGCTCTAAAATGCTCGCCAATTTTATTGCACCTTACGATGCGCATATTATCACTCAGTTTGATGCTGCAGGTGCAGTGAATTTGGGTAAAACCAATATGGATGAATTCGCGATGGGTTCATCAAATGAAACATCCTATTTCGGTGGCGTTAAAAACCCATGGAGTTTCGACCGTGTTCCAGGCGGCAGTAGCGGCGGTAGCGCGGCGGCGGTTGCTGCAAGGCTATGTGCAGCTGCAACAGGTACAGACACTGGCGGCTCAATTCGCCAACCAGCTTCTTTGTGTGGCTTTACTGGATTAAAGCCAACTTATGGGGCAGTGTCACGCTTTGGCATGATTGCATTTGCTTCATCATTAGACCAAGCTGGCCCGATGGCAAAAAGTGCAGAAGACTGCGCGCTGATGATGAACGTGATGGCAGGCTTTGATGAGCGTGATTCAACTAGCTTGAATCGCGAAAAAGAAGATTACACCCGTGACCTGTATAATTCAAATCAAGCTAAACCTCTACAAGGCTTAAAAGTTGGCCTACCAAAAGAATATTTCTCAGAAGGTTTAGATGCCAACGTAGGCAATGTGATTGAGGCGGCGATTGCCGAATACAAAAATCTAGGCGCAGAAATTGTTGATATTTCATTACCCAATACGGGCTTATCAATTCCCGTTTATTACGTGCTAGCGCCTGCTGAAGCTTCAAGTAACTTGTCGCGTTACGATGGCGTGCGTTACGGGCATCGTGCGGCTGAATACACGGATTTGATGGACATGTATAACAAGAGCCGCGCTGAAGGTTTTGGTGCGGAAGTTAAACGCCGTATTTTGATTGGTACCTATGTATTAAGCGCAGGTTATTACGATGCCTATTATCTAAAAGCCCAACAAATTCGTCGTTTAATCGCGCAAGACTTTGTAGAAGCTTTCAAAAAATGTGATGTGATTATGGGGCCAGCCGCGCCATCCACTGCGTTTAAAGCAGGTGAAAAAGTGGATGACCCAGTCGCCATGTATCTGCAGGATATTTATACCATTTCTACTAATTTAGCTGGCTTGCCAGGCATGAGTATACCTGCCGGCTTTGCGCAAAGTGACGATGGCGTATCGTTGCCCGTTGGTTTGCAAATTATCGGTAATTATTTTGATGAAGCGCGTATGTTGAATGTAGCACATCAATATCAACAAGTGACAGATTGGCATACACGTATGCCAGCAGGTTTGGAGTAAAGCATGGAATGGGAAGTCGTGATTGGGTTAGAAACTCACACCCAACTAAAAACAAATACAAAGATTTTTTCTGGCGCATCCATTAAGTATGGCGCAGAGCCAAACACACAAGCCTGTGAAGTTAGCATCGCCTTGCCAGGCGTGTTACCCGTGTTGAACAAAGAAGCTATGCAATGTGCCATTAAATTTGGCTTGGCGATTAATGCCCATATTGCACCACGCTCTGTGTTTGCCCGTAAAAATTATTTTTACCCTGACTTACCAAAAGGTTATCAAATCAGTCAGTTTGAGTTGCCTGTTGTTGGCAAAGGCGCTGTCACTATTCAAGTGCCTGCGGTTGGTAAGAATGCAGCGTATGAAAAAGTGGTGAATATCACGCGCGCACATTTGGAAGAAGATGCAGGGAAATCAGTGCATGGCGCGGTTGAGGGCATGAGTGGTATTGATTTAAACCGTGCAGGCACGCCGTTACTGGAAATCGTGACCGAGCCAGATATGCGTAGCGCGGCTGAAGCTGTGGCTTACGCTAAGAAATTGCATGAATTAGTGCAATGGATAGGTATATGCGATGGCAATATGCAAGAAGGTAGCTTCCGCTGTGATGTTAACGTATCCGTCCGCCCGAAAGGCAGCGAAAAGTTAGGTACGCGCCGCGAGATTAAAAACCTGAACTCGTTCAAATTTATGACCCAAGCCATTGAGTATGAAACTCGCTGGCAAATTGAAACACTAGAAGATGGCGGCACGATTCAACAAGCTACGGTTTTGTTTAACCCAGATACTGGCGAAACACGCGCTATGCGTAGCAAAGAAGAAGCCAATGATTACCGCTACTTTCCAGATCCAGATTTGTTACCATTAGTCATTTCAGAAGCTGATAAAGATGCGGTAAGAGCGCAAATGCCCGAGTTGCCAGAAGCCATGAAAGCACGATTTGAAGCACAATATGCGTTATCAAGTTACGATGCAAACGCGCTGACTACCTCACGAGATTTAGCCAATTATTTTGTTGCAACCGTTGAAGCAGGTGCAGATGCTAAACAATCGGCGAACTGGGTAATGGGTACACTGGCTGCTAAATTAAATGCAGAAGATACAAGTATTAGTGATTCACCAATCAATGCACAGCAATTAGCACAACTATTAAAACGTATTAGCGATAATACGATTTCAAACAACGCAGCCAAACAAGTATTTGAGGCGCTATGGAATGTTGAAGGCAGTGTTGACGACATCATTGCCGCCAAAGGTTTAAAACAAGAATCTGATAGCGGAGCAATTGAAGCGATTGTCGACGAAGTATTAGCCGCAAATGCCGCGATGGTTGAAGAGTTTAAGGCAGGTAAAGAAAAGGCGTTTAATGCTTTAGTTGGGCAAGCCATGAAAGCCTCAAAAGGTAAAGCCAACCCAACGCAAGTGAATGATATTTTAAAGAAAAAACTAAGCTAGATTCCTGCTAAATCAAAAAACCGCAGTGGTATTAAAGTAATTTGCCGCCTATGCCGAGAATGTTTGGCAAATAGGCGGCATTTTTATTAAGTATTGTTTATTGTTTATTTTTTTAGTGTTTTATTGAGGCTTTAATTCAATATATCTAGATCTATATTGATTAAAACGAACTTTTGTTTGAGCAATGCTATTTTGTACTGCAACAATTTGTGATTTTGTTTGTTTTAATTCCGTCTGATAGGTTTGAGCTTCTATGGAGGCTTGGTTAGACATTTTTTTGCCAGAAAAATTTGCATATATCTTAGCCAACAACTTTTTGGTTTCTTCTTGACTTTGATTTAGCGTGAGTAAGGCGGATTCGTCACTCTTCAAATTACGTTTTTCCGCCATATCAATTTCTTCGATAGATGAATAAGAGGCTAACAAGGCCTTGTCTTGTCTATGTTGCTCAATTGAATGCTTATCTTTTTCTTCAGAGTTAACCTGAGGATTAAAGGACTTATTCGTTTTAATCACCGTACCATGGTTATTTAATTCACTATTACTCCGACCGGACTCTTGCGCCGGCATTTTGTCGCCGTAATGAGTAACGCCATTTGCATCTTTCCATTTCACTATTTTGCTGGCATCCGCATGCGCCAGAGGCGCAAAGCTCGTCAAAATCAGTAGGCTGGAAAACAGCAACGCAAATAAGGCAGAACTGGAATGACCAAGTTTCGCCACGTTAATAAAGGTTGAATTATTTGCAGCTAATAGTTTCATTAAGAATTAAAATTACTTTATCAATTGTTTAGAATAACTTTAAGGTGCTGTATTCAACCTTATTTAAATAACGCCATACATCTGGCGATACGACATAACTTTATCGATTAGCAAACTTTGTGCCATATCGTTTTGATTCTCTAGATAGGTTAATAAGTCATTCAAATTAGCGATTGCACATACGGGAATTCCATTATTTTTAATCACTTCTTGCACTGCCGATAATTCACCCAACCCCTTCTCTTGTCTGTCTATGGCAATAGCTACGCCACATGCAGTCGCGCCATTTTCGCGTATGAGATCAACAGATTCCCTCACTGATGTACCTGCTGAGATTACGTCATCGATGATAAGAACTCGACCTTTAAGAGGGCTGCCAACAATCACGCCACCTTCGCCATGATCCTTAGCTTCTTTACGATTATACGCGTAGGGCACATTGTGACCATTTTTGGCAAAGGCAATGGCAATACTGGCTGCCAAGGTAATGCCTTTATAAGCTGGGCCAAATAACATATCAAATTCAATACCAGAGTTTTTAATGGCTTCAGCGTAAAATTCGCCGAGTTTCATCAAGCTTTCGCCATCATTAAACAACCCGGCATTAAAAAAGTAAGGGCTTAGGCGACCTGCTTTAGTTGTAAATTCGCCAAAGCGCAAAACCTCTTTTTTAATGGCAAATGCGATAAACTCTTGCCTGAATTGGTCAGACTGCTCAATTGTGTGATTCGTGCTCATGTTCTAGATAATTATATTAAGGATAAAAGTTTTGAAGATTATATCGCTAAACCTCAATGGCATACGCTCTGCAACAAATAAAGGCGTACAGAAATGGCTGCAAACGCAAAATGCTGACATCGTTTGTATGCAGGAAGTCAAAGCGCAACAAGCTGATATGACGCCAGAAATGCTTAATCCGACAGGCTATTATGGCTATTTTCACTATGCTGAAAAAAAAGGGTATAGCGGTGTTGGCATTTACTGCAAAACTAAACCAGATGCTGTGATTGAGGGATTAGGAAGCTCAAATGACGGTGTACAAGATATCGACAGTGAAGGGCGGTATATAGAATGTCAATTTGGTAATTTAAGCGTGGTTTCCCTCTATTTGCCAAGCGGCTCTAGTGGAGAAGAACGTCAAGCCTTTAAATTTAGCGTTATGACACGCTTTATGTTACACATGCAAGCGTTGATTAAATGCGGTCGTGAAATCGTTATTTGTGGCGATTGGAACATCGCCCACAAAGAAACTGACCTTAAAAATTACAAAGGCAACAAGAAAAATTCAGGATTTTTGCCGGAAGAACGCGCATGGCTGACCACCTTATTTGATGAAGTGGGCTGGGTAGACGTTTATCGAACCTTACATCCTGATACCACCGATGAGTGTTACACATGGTGGAGTAACCGTGGGGCGGCGTATGAGAAAAATGTGGGTTGGCGGTTAGACTACCAAATTGCTACGCCTGGCATCGCCAAGAAAGCGGTTTCAACCAGCATTTATAAGGCAGAGAAGTTTAGTGATCATGCGCCGTTGACAGTTGAATTTTTGGACTAGCTACGCTCGATAAGTATTTGGAATCTGCCCTGCGACCCCCCCCATGGATATTGGTTACAGAGCAGGCGTATTAACATTCTTTAGTTCGATTTTTATAAGCTATTTTACTAAAAACCAATAACCCACCCCGTGGTGCCTTCAGCTAGTGGAATAAAGTGTAGGGCGCTGATGAACTTTAAGTAGATATTCACCATGCATAAGCCGCGAATAATTTGTAGTTTGGAGTTTTTAGTGGTGATGAGTGTTTTTAATGATGGTGGCCTTAAAGCAACTATCATTAGCGAAATATGCACTACATATCTCACCCATAGCACCATCACCACGGGTAAAAGTTGGTGAGATATTTGGAAAGCGCATCGCTACTTGCAAAGAGAAACACGGCGGCATAGATGAATAAAATGCCTTTTTCGGGGTGTTCGGTATTCACGTAGACGCTGCTATATTAAGGGTTGAGCAACATTCTATCTTAAATACACTTCAGTTTTTGCTCACGTCAAATTTTGGTTGGTCAATTTAACAATCTAAATTTCGCTACAAAACGGCAACTGCAAACTCTGCAAAATCTCACCATTTTTTGAATTTTGCACAAATATCACCGCTCCCGCTTGTCTGCCTTTCCACTCAGGTTTTAAGGTAAAGTTTTTTGCAAATTCATTTTTATTGCTTAGTTGATAAGCGCCTAATAAATCACGCACCACGTAATCATGCTTTAGCTCGCGACCGCTGTTTTCACCTGCATTTACTTGGCTGACCAATTTATTTTCATAAATTGCCACAAAAATATCGGCATTGTTAATGTCAGCTGGGTTAACCGCCTGTGCAGTGGCTTTGAGTGTGATTTCACCATTTGTCTGCGTGATAGCATTTAGGCTTAAATTGGCACGAGAGGCAAGTTTTTGGCTGGCAGAAATTGCTTGGTTTAAACGCGAGGCATCTGCGCCTTTCATGTCACGTCCACTTAATATAAATTGCGGTGTATAGACAAAACCAGTGCCTGCAAACGCGGCAGTTTTACGTTGGCGGTCTGAATATTCTGCTTTAGAGAATTTATCTTTCCAGCCTATGTAATCCCAATAATTTACGTGAAAAGCCAGAGGGATGATTTTTTTAGTGTCTGGTTTTAAGTCACTTAACCACTTATCTGCTGGTGGGCAGCTACTGCAACCTTCTGAAGTGTATAGCTCGAGTAACGGTACAGTCGCGGCTCCGCTTTTAGCGCTGCATTCTGCAGCAATTGCGGGTTGTGCGGCAAGGTTAAATAAGCTCAAAACGAATGCTATTTTAGCGATAAGTTGCATGGTCTAACTCCTTTTTGGTCATAGGAGTTGGTCGGAGTGATTGCAGAAAACTTACAAAATTTTTTATACCGTCATTCCGACGCAGGTCGGAATCCAGTGTCTTCAGCAATGCTTGCTAACTTGAGGTATTACTTACCGATTGGATAACATACCGCTGGATTCCGTGGTAACCACGGAATTTAGTACTAATCATTGGCTTTAACCGTATGCCACGGCGCAACTTTTAACAAAAGCACCATCCCCGGAATGGCTAATAGCGTACAAACGTAGAAGAAATTCTCCCAACCTAAATTTTCTACCATGCCGCCTGTTAGCGCGTTAAACATTGAGCGTGGTACGGCGGATAAGCTGGTGAATAAAGCAAGCTGAGTAGCGGTGTAAATGGGGTTGGTTTCGCGCGCCATGTAGGCAACGTAGGCCGCGGTACCTAAACCTACGCCAAAGGCTTCTGCACCAATCACAATGGCTAACATCGTACGTTCTGCTGTGCCAATGACTTCAAAAGGGCCTGCGTGCGCGAGCCAAGCAAAACCTAAAATAGTCACAGCTTGCGCAATACCAAATATCCATAATGCTCGATTTATGCCTAGTTTAAGCATCCACAAGCCGCCCGCAAAAGCGCCTGCAATCTGTAAGACTAAACCACTACCTTTTGCGATGGCGCCAATGTCACTTTTACTAAAGTGCATATCTAGATAGAATGGCGTAGCGAGTGCGGTTGCCATGCTGTCGCCCAGTTTGTAGAGCAAAATAAATATCAACACGAGCAATGCGCTCTGCCAACCTTGTCGGGTAATAAATTCATGGAATGGCTCAAATACTGAGTCATAAAGTGTTTTTGGCGCAGCAGTTTTGTTAGATTCTTTGATTACCAAAGTCATGATAATGCCAGGCAACATAAACAGCGCAACAATCCAAAATACGGATGACCAAGGCAAATGGTCAGCCAATATTAACCCTAACGACCCTGGCACAAGCCCTGCAATGCGGTAAGCATTCACATGGATGCTGTTGCCTAAACCTAGTTCATGATCGCTTAAAATTTCGCGCCGAAACGCATCAATGACGATGTCTTGGCTGGCAGAGAAAAATGCAATGATAGTAGAAATAATCGCAATGGTTGTGATGTCAAGCTTTGGCTCGTAAAACCCATAAGCCACCATGCTGAAAAATAGCGCGACTTGCGTGATGAGCATCCAACTACGTCTGCGCCCAAGCGGGGCAATAAGGTTGTATCTGTCCATCAACGGCGCCCATACAAACTTCCATGAGTATGGCAGTTGAATAAAAGCAAATGCTGCAATCGTTTTAAGATTCATTCCTTCAGAACGTAGCCATGCAGGTAGAAGTTGCAAAAGCAAATATAAAGGCAAGCCTGAGGTAAAGCCCAAGAATACGCAGGCCAGCATTCTTTTAGTGAAAATCGTTTGCCAAATTGTAGGCTGTGCTGCGTTATGCAACACTATTAATTAGCTTTCAAGCGATAAATAGCCAAATTGCCCAAAAAGTTAGGCATAAAATCAATTTGATTACCGTCGGTAATTACTTTGCGTTCAAGCACTGAAATTTTGTGATTTTTACAAAATTCGTCAAAGTCATTAATTGTACAAAGGTGCACATTAGGTGTATCAAACCACTGGTATGGCAGTATTTTAGACACTGGCATATTGCCCGAGAGAATTTGTATGCGATTGCGCCAATAGCCAAAGTTAGGAAAAGTGACAATCACTTCGCAACCAACGCGCAACATTTCAAGCACGATTCTTTCTGTATTATGCATGGCTTGCAGTGTTTGCGAGAGGATAACAGTATCAAACGATTGATCTTCAAAGCCTGATAAACCGTCTTCTAAGTCCATTTGAATAACATTTACGCCATTATTCATACACGCAATCCAGTTAGCATCATCTTTTTCTACGCCATAGCCTTTTACTTCTAAGCCGCTGCGTAAAAATTGCAATAATGCGCCATCGCCACAACCTAAATCGAGTACTTTTGAGCCAAATTTTACCCAACCAGAGATAATTGCAAAGTCTTGCCTGAATTCTTGCGTTGAATTTGTAATATTTACATTATTTTGCATGATGAATACCAACTTCAATACTATTTAAATAGGCGCGCAAAATGTTGTGGTAGTGCACATCTCGCATTAAGAATGCATCATGGCCATGCGCAGCAGTGACTTCTGCATAACTTACGGTACGTTCGTTGTCGAGCAATGCTTTTACAATTTCGCGTGAGCGCGCAGGTGAAAAGCGCCAATCACTGGTAAAAGAAACCACTAGAAATTTTGCAGTGACTTTGTTTAAAGCTGTACTTAAATCACCATCGAAATTGAGCGCAGGGTCGTAATAATCTAAAGCTCGCGTCATGCGCAAATAAGTGTTTGCATCAAACTCACCCGCAAACTTATCGCCTTGATAACGCAGGTACGATTCCATTTCAAATTCAGCATCAAAACTGTATTTAATGTCGCCTTTAAGTTTACGACCAAATTTAGCGCCCATTGCATCGTCACTTAAATAGGTAATGTGGCCTAGCATGCGCGCGATGCGTAAGCCACGGCGAGGCAATACATGGTGTGCGTAATAATCGCCACCATGAAATTCGGGGTCGGTAATAATGGCTTGGCGAGCCACTTCGTTAAATGCTATGTTTTGTGCGGTGAGGTTAGGCGCAGAGGCGATGACCAAAGCATGGCGAACGCGCTCTGGATAAGCAATTGTCCATTGCAGGGCTTGCATACCACCAAGGCTGCCGCCAATAACCGCGGCGAGTTGCGCAATGCCTAAGTGGTCGGCTAATAAAGCTTGAGATTTAACCCAATCCTCAACGGTCACAATAGGAAATTGCGATCCCCATTGTTGATTGGTCTCAGGATTGATGCTAACTGGCCCAGTGCTGCCGTGACAGCCGCCAAGGTTGTTGAGCCCAATGACGAAGAATTTATTCGTGTCTAAAGGCTTGTTCGGGCCAACTAAATTGTCCCACCAGCCTGCGTATTTATCATTTTCAGTATATTTCCCAGCAACGTGATGCGTGCCAGAAAGCGCATGGCAGATTAAAACCGCATTGGATTTATCTGCATTCAGCGTTCCGTAAGTTTCATATACAAGGTCGAATTGAGGCAACACTGCGCCACTTTTTAGCGTAAGCGGTGAGTTGAAGTGTGCGGTTTGTGGGGCAACTATTCCAACAAAGTCAGAGCCTACAGAGTTGTTGCCAACAGGGTTATTTTCAGTCATTTTGTGATTATACTATGTGTAAATTAAATACGGCTGTTAGTCATACTTGATAGTGTGATTTTAACTTGAAGGAAGCTGGCTTGTAAAAAAACGGCCCGCAACAAAGAGGTGTGAAAATGCAACGCAAAAACATTCAAACTTTCCAGAATAAAACACCGCAATTGGCAGACAGTACTTACGTACACGAATCCGCTATCATTATTGGTGAAGTGAGCATCGGCGAAGATAGCTCAGTGTGGCCAAGCACGGTGATAAGGGGTGACGTGAATTTTATTCACATTGGCAGAAATACCAATATTCAAGATTTAAGCATGCTGCATGTAAACCATAAATCTAGCGAAGACCCACAAGGTTCGCCGCTCATTATTGGCGATAACGTCACCATTGGGCACACGGTTATTTTGCATGGCTGCACGATTGAAGATGAATGTTTAATCGGCATGGGCAGTATTGTGATGGATAAAGCCGTGGTGCAAAAACAAGTGTTGCTCGCCGCAGGCAGTTTAGTGCCAGAAGGCAAAGTGCTAGAAAGCGGCCATTTATATATCGGCCGCCCAGCAAAGAAAATACGCGCTTTAACGCAAGATGAAATAACAGGTTTAAAAGCCTCCGCAGATAATTATGTAAAACTGAAAAACCTTTATTAAGGGTTTTGTTACATTGTTAATCCCAATGCGTACTAACAATCAAAGGATTTTTACCAATAGTCACGCGGTCATTGTTACCTAAATCTTTAATCGTTTCAATGTTAGTTAAACCCGCGCCTGCCATTAAGTCTGCAACCTGTAACGCCTGATTAAAGCCATGTTCCAACATCAACCAACCTTGCGGCTTTAGGTAAATCAAACAGTTATCGATGATTTTGCGAATATCATCCAAACCATCCGCGCCAGAAGCTAATGCGCTGATAGGCTCAAAACGTAAATCGCCTTGGCTAAGATGCACGTCATTTTCTTCAATATAAGGTGGGTTGCTCACAATCATGTCAAACGTGGAATTTTCTAATTCATCAAACCAGTTACTTAAAACAAATTCTATGTTCGTAATGTTTAAGTTTTGTGCATTTTTTTTGGCGATTTCTAAGGCTGCTTTGGAGGCATCTACCGCTGTTACAAAAGCTTGCGGACGGCTTTTGGCAATCGCTAGGGCGATAGCACCAGTGCCTGTGCCAAGGTCAAGTACGGTAAAGCTCCCTCGCCCGCTGGCGGGAGAGGGTTGGGGTGAGGGGGGCGGCTTAACGTCACTAGATTCCGACCTGCGTCGGAATGACGGGTTAGCGATTTTTGCTAAAGCCGCTTCTACCAGCGTTTCAGTATCAGGCCTTGGAATCAAGGTGTCAGGTGTCACCAATAAATCTAAACCGTAAAACTCACGAACGCCTAAAATATAAGCAATAGGCTCGCCCTTTAGCCGTCTATTAAGTAATAACTCAAATGCCTCGTGGCTATTGGCTTGCATGGAATCATTTGCATGTGAAATGAGCCACGCACGATTTACATTCAGCACGTGTTGCAAAAGCAATTGCGCCTCTAACGTAGCTTCATCATTGTTAAGTTGAGCTGCAGCAGACGTAAGAATGGTTTTGATAGATTGTGTGTTGGTCATTAGGTGTGATGATAACAGTTGGCGTAAGTTTCTCAATCGTCACCGTTCGGCGAGAATGACAGCGTGAAATATCAGGTTTTGTAGGGTGTTCAAATTGTTGCACACGCGGTTTTACGCTGTTTCAGCGTGGGCAAGATAAAGCATTTTGCCCACCCTACCTGACTTAGGTGTTGTAGGTTGGGTTAGCGTAGCGTAACCCAACGTTTGAGAGGCTTCAATTAACGTTGGGCTTCATACTTCAGCCCAACCTAAGCTAGCTTGAGCATTTTCATACCCTGCCTCAGTTCAGATCCAAACCCAAGGCATCATTTTATTAGCCAACTTTCTCATGATCAGTTTGTAATTCATGTCTTTATAACCTCGACCATAAAACCCCTAACACCGATTAACTCTGGTGTGCATTTGAAGCGTTTGTGAATTTTTGATTTATATTTTTTATTATCTAAAATTTCTCGGAAATATTGCTCTGCAACTCTACCATCACCTTTTTCATTAAGTTGAGTGTAAATATTATTGATGATTTCACCATATGATCTTTTATTCCAGCAAAGTAAATATAAGTCAATCCAGTAAGTGGGAAAGTTACGACAATTACTGTAAAAATCACATTTTTTCGGAATGCTTTTGATCATAGAGTTTAGATTGTTAAGTATATAACGCCCAGTTACTTTCCATATATTTGCATTTTCAGGGAGCTGATTAATGAGAATAGATTTTGTCATCACATAATCAATTAATTTAAACTCACCATATCCTCTTCCATAATTTAACGGATAGTCTAAGCCATTAAAAGAGAGTAGTTCTATACTTTCACTCATTTCGTGTTGATTACATATTAATTGTAAGTTGGATATATCTGATGCTGAATTGTCACAAAAAACAATGCCTGTAATTATTTTTTTGGATAAACAATCTAGGTAAAACTCTAATGCTTGTGTGTAATCCTTTAGGCGAAGTTCTGGGTCAATTCTTGCTAAGTTTGGTGCATCAAGAGGTGGCGTAATTGTGGCTGTAAGTATGATGATATTTTGTTTAGTCATAAGGTTTATTAGTCCGAGCAAAAGTTACTTCCGCTTCTGTAAGCGTATTATTGATATGTTATTAATTTTATGAAGAAACAGGAAAGGAGTTTAATGAAATCAGACGATCAATTTTAAAAAAATCAATTATCATCACCCAAAGTCGCCAACAAATCAGCCTGATGCTCAGTCGCGAGCGCACCAATCAATTCATCCATATCGCCTTCTGTAATCGCGTCAATTTTGTACAGAGTTAAGTTAATGCGGTGGTCGGTGATGCGGCCTTGCGGGTAGTTGTAGGTGCGAATGCGTTCTGAGCGGTCGCCAGAGCCAATTAAGTTGCGGCGCTCGCTGGCGATTTTGCTATTTTGCTCATCTACTTGTTTGGCTTTAATTCTTGCGGCTAGCACCATCATGGCTTGTGCTTTATTGCTGTGCTGGCTTCGGCCGTCCTGGCATTCCACCACAATACCTGTAGGAAAGTGCGTAATGCGCACGGCAGAGTCGGTTTTGTTAATGTGTTGTCCGCCCGCGCCAGATGCACGGAAAGTATCTAGACGAATATCGGCAGGGTTAATCACCACATCGCTCACTTCGTCGACTTCTGGCAAAATCGCTACAGTGCAAGCGCTGGTGTGAATGCGGCCTTGCGTTTCAGTATCAGGAACCCTTTGAACACGATGCCCGCCTGATTCAAATTTCATTTTAGAGTACGCGCCATAGCCTTCAATTTTGGCAATGATTTCTTTGTAGCCGCCGACTTCGCCTTCGTTGGCAGAAAGCACTTCTACTTTCCATTTTTGTTTTTCCGCATAGCGGCTGTACATGCGGAATAAATCGCCCGCAAATAAGCCAGATTCGTCACCACCCGTACCTGCACGAATTTCTAAAATGATATTTTTTTCATCATTCGGGTCTTTTGGTAACAGTAAAATTTGCAGTGCGCTTTCTACGGCCTCAAGTTTGGCCTTACCATTTTCAATTTCTTCTTGCGCAAACTCTTTCATGTCAGGATCGCTCAACATCGATTGCGCTTCTTTAATGTCGGCTTCAGCTTGAACAAAAGCGTGATATTGCTCAACAATCGGCGTAATTTCAGCGTGTTCTTGGTTGAGCTTTCTGTAGGTGTCCATATTATTGGTCACACCTTCACTGCTCATTAGGCGGTTAATTTCTTCTAGGCGCTCGCTTAAGGTAGCGAGCTTTCTCATCATGCTTGGTTTCATACGGGGGCTCTTTTAGAGAATTACTTTAATTTTACTAATTTTTGGTTAAATACAGCTGTTTAATGACATCTTCCAGCTTGGCATGTTCTTCACCATGTGCTCGATTTAAAGCATGGCTAGGTGCGTGTAAGAATTTGTTAGTCAGCGCATTACTTAATGCTTCCAATACTTTTTCAGCACTTTCACCTTTCTGAATCAGCCTGAGCGCTTTTTCTAACTCCATTTGGCGAGTGGCTTCCGCTTGGTCGCGTAAGGCTTTGATGGTTGGTATGGCATCACGCTTTTTCATCCACTGCATGAAATTTTCAACACGCGCGGTCACAATTACTTCAGCATCTACAGCCGCTTCTTGGCGGTTCGCCATGCCATCGGTCACCACTTGCGCTAGGTCATCAACGGTATATAAAAATACGTCATCAAGTTGCGCAACCTCAGCTTCAATGTCGCGCGGTACGGCTAAATCGACCATAAAAATCGGGCGATGGCGACGGGCTTTAATGGCACTTTCGACCATGCCTAAGCCTACAATTGGCAATTGGCTTGCAGTACTGGTAATCACAATATCAAATTCGGCAAAGCGTTCTGGTAGGTCGTTTAGCAGAATCGCCTGCGCCTTAACGCCTTGCAAAGAGATTTTTTCTGCTAAGGCGGTGCCACGTTCTAGGGTACGGTTAGCCACCATGATGCTTTTAGGTTTTTGTGCGGCAAAATGGTCAGCGCATAGTTCTATCATTTCACCTGCGCCAATAAACAACACTTTTTGCTGGCTGATGTCGCCAAAAATACGTTGCCCCAACTTGACCGCAGCTGCGGACATTGAAATAGAGTTTGCGCCAATGTCTGTGTTGGTGCGCACCTCTTTTGCCACTTCAAAAGTGCGTTGAAATAATTTATGTAGCAAGGTGCCTAAAGTGCCTGCATCTTGAGCGATTTTAACGGACTGCTTAAATTGCCCCAAAATTTGTGCTTCGCCTAACACCATGCTATCTAGGCCAGAAGCTACTCTAAAGGCGTGTTTTACGGCTTCGTCATTGGGTAAGGTGTAAATGTAAGGCTGAATGCTGCTTGTATCTAGCTTATGATAGTGCGACAGCCATTGCAGTGGTTTTTCAGGATTTTCTGCGCTGCAATAGAGTTCAGTGCGGTTGCAGGTTGATAGAATTGCCGCTTCAGTCGCATCGTGCGAGGTGAGTTCGCGCAAGGCGCTACCTAGATGTTCGCTGTTGAAAGCGACATTTTCTCGAATCTGGACGGGTGCGGTCGTGTGGTTAACGCCGATTACATATAGCTGCATAAGTATGCTTGTATCAATACATTTTTCGTTATTATACTGCGTTGCTCATTAAAAATAATTCCTTACATATACATCCATATGCTGCGTCATTATTTTTCACTTGCGCCTTGTCTAATATAGAAACCTGTATTCATACAAGCATCCTTAAAGCCGTAATTTTGATGTATTGGCTTATGTTAAGCAAGGCACATATCCAAAAAGTGCAAAATGGCGTTAAAATAACGACTTATTACTTAATTTTTTGGACTTTTGGATTTTCGTCATGGATAAAACTTTTAGAATTGCCCCTAGTATTCTTTCTGCAAACTTTGCTAAATTAGGCCAAGAAATCGATGATGTAATTACATCAGGTACAGATTTAGTGCATTTTGATGTGATGGATAACCACTACGTGCCTAACTTGACGATTGGCCCTTTAGTTTGTGATGCGATTCGTGAAATTTCACAAAAAGCTGGCGCGCTGATTGACGTGCATTTAATGGTAAAACCAGTGGATCGTATTATTCCTGACTTTGCAAAAGCAGGCGCGAACATCATTACTTTCCATCCAGAAGCTTCTGAGCATATCGACCGCAGCCTTGCTATGGTGCGTGATTTAGGCTGTAAATCTGGCTTGGTATTTAACCCAGCGACTTCATTAAGCTACTTAGATCACGTGATGGATAAAGTCGATATGATTTTATTGATGTCAGTTAACCCTGGCTTTGGTGGTCAAAAATTTATTCCAGAAACATTGGAAAAATTGAAATTGGCTCGCGCTAAGATTGATGCTTACTACGAGAAAACAGGCCGTCAAATTTGGTTAGAAGTTGATGGTGGCGTTAATGCGCAAAACATTGCTGAAATCGCTCGTGCAGGTGCTGACACATTTGTAGCTGGTAGCGCGATTTTCACTAAAGGTAACGACGCTGATAAAAACCGCTATAACACGGTAGTTGGCGAAATGCGTGCTGCATTGGCAACTGTTTAAAAGCTCAATTATCTTTAGCATTTAAGTCGACTGTTCATGTTTAGAGTAAAAGCCGTCATGCTGGATCTTGACGGCACTTTGGTAGACAGCGCGCCAGAAATCGCATCCGCAATCAACTTAATGCTGGCTGATTTGAATTTGCCAGTGTTGCCCGAGAAGCAGGTTGAAAGTTATATTGGTGAAGGCGCGGCAGTGCTGATTAAGCGCTGCTTGAATAGTCAGTTGCACATTACTCGCTTGAACGATGAGCCTGATACCGCGTTATTTGCTCAAGCTGAGAGTTCGTTTTTCTCTCATTACGCAAATAATGTAAGTGATAGTAAGCCGTATGACGGTGTTGTAGAAGGCTTACAAGCCTTGCGTAACAAAGGTTTGAAGCTGGCTTGTGTAACCAATAAGCCAGAAAAATTCACTTTGCCTTTGTTGCATAAAAGTGGTTTGGCAGAATTTTTCGAGATTGTGGTGTCTGGTGATAGTTTGCCAAAAAAGAAGCCTGACCCTATGCAGTTGCAGCACATTTGTGAAAAGCTAGATATTCATACTTTTGAGGCGATGTTAGTCGGTGATTCAGATACGGACATTACAGCGGCACACGCTGCGGGTTGCTTTATTGTTACCGTGCCTTACGGTTATAATCAGGGACGGTCGATTGATGAGTCTAAAGTCGATGCAATGATTGAGAATTTAACTGAATTGGTCTCAAAGAATTTAATTACAGTTTTGCTTTAATAACTTTACGAACAGAATTAAGTGAATATGATGAATTTTAATAATACTTTTCTAAGCTGGCGTGGCTCTTGGCGAAGCTGAGCCGACCTTGCCAGCAACCAACAGGCGTGTAGCCAATGCGGTCGAGTTATACCGCAAAAGTGCAGCCGCAAATACTAGAAAATTATTAGAAAGATTTTTACATCATGTTTACCACAATTAATAAAACAGAATTCGATGCTCTAGCAGCAAAAGGATTTAACCGCATCCCGCTAGTGCTGGAAACCTTTGCCGATTTAGATACGCCTTTGTCACTGTATCTAAAATTAGCCAATCAACCTTTTTCATACCTGCTTGAGTCCGTACAAGGTGGTGAGCGCTTTGGTCGCTACTCAATTATTGGCTTGCCTGCCAAAACACGTATCATAGCGTACGATAATCAAGTACAAGTGCTTGAAAATAATGTCGTTGTTGAAACTGTAGAAAACACCAATCCATTAGACTTTGTTAAAAGCTTTCAAGCACGCTACAAAACGCCGCCTTATGAAGGTTTGCCGCGTTTTACTGGTGGTTTAGCTGGTTATTTTGGCTATGAAACCGTGCGCTATATTGAAAAACGTTTAGCTGGCGTACAAAAGCCCGATGCGATTAACGTGCCTGACGTATTGCTCATGGTGTCAGAAGAAATTGCTGTTGTTGATAACCTAAGCAGCAAGCTATATTTCATAGTTTATGCTAACACAGACCAAGCCAACGCTTACGAGACAGCGCTAAATCGCTTAAATGAGCTAGCCAAAATGTTACGTAAAAATGCAACGATTCCACAATCTAGCCCATCAGAATCTTCAGTAGCCGTTTCAGAGTTTGGTGAAGATAATTTCAAAGCCGCGGTTAAAAAAGCCCAACAATACATTTTAGATGGCGACATTATGCAGGTTGTTTTGTCGCAACGTATGTCGCAAAAATTCACAGCGCCACCATTAAGTTTGTATCGCGCCTTACGCAGCTTAAATCCATCACCTTATATGTTCTATTACGATATGGGCGATCACCATGTGGTCGGCGCATCACCTGAGATTTTAGTGCGCTTAGAAAATGGTACTGTGACGGCAAGACCGATTGCAGGTACGCGCCCACGCGGCAAAACCCGCGAGCAAGATTTGGCGCTGGCAGTGGAGTTATTAGCAGACCCTAAAGAGCGTGCAGAGCATGTACAACTGATGGATTTAGGCCGTAATGATGTTGGTCGCGTCGCACAAACTGGTAGTGTAAAAGTTACCGATAATATGATGATTGAGCGCTATTCACACGTGATGCATATCGTCAGCAATGTGGAAGGCAAACTCAAAGCTGGTATGGACGCGATTGATGTGATTAAAGCAACCTTCCCCGCAGGTACGGTAAGCGGCGCGCCAAAAGTCCGCGCGATGGAAATCATTGATGAGCTAGAACCAAGCAAACGTGGCATTTACGCAGGTGCGGTGGGCTACTTAGGCTTCAACGGGGATATGGATGTGGCAATTGCCATTAGAACTGGTGTGATTAAAAACAATATGCTCTACGTGCAAGCAGGTGCTGGCATTGTTGCAGATTCCGTGCCACTCTCGGAATGGGAAGAAACGCAGAACAAGGCCAAGGCAGTGCTACGTGCGGCTGAATTAGTTCAAGCAGGGTTAGACTCGAATATAGATGCGGCACCGAAAGCAGGGAGTTAATATGTTACTCATGATAGATAATTACGATTCTTTTACTTATAACTTGGTGCAGTATTTAGGTGAGTTAGGGCAAGACGTGCAGGTGTATCGCAATGATGAAATTGATTTAGCTAAGGTTGCCTCACTTAAGCCTGACCATATCGTTATTTCACCAGGTCCATGTACGCCGAATGAGGCTGGTATTAGCGTGCCGCTTATTAAAGAGTTCGCAGGTAAGATTCCATTGCTTGGCGTTTGCTTAGGCCATCAAAGTATCGGTCAGGCTTTTGGCGGTCATATTATTAAAGCTAAAACTTTAATGCATGGCAAAACTTCATTGATTCACCATAAAAATATTGGTGTGTTTAAAGATTTGCCAAACCCTTACACCGCAACACGTTATCACTCATTGGTGATTGAAAAAGAAACCATACCAGATTGCCTAGAAATCACCGCATGGACTGACGATGGCGAAATTATGGGCGTGCGTCATAAAACCTTGCGTGTAGAAGGGGTGCAATTTCACCCAGAATCCATCCTCACGGAATACGGCCACGAGTTGCTGGATAATTTCCTGAAGGAAAAGTAATGGCTGAAGGAAAGCAAATCGACATCAGCTTCAAAGAAGCCTTACAGCTACTGCTTGATCGCAAGGACTTTACCCATGCGCAAATGCTAGAAATCATGCGCATGATGATGTCTGGCGAGTTAACTGCGGTGCAAATTTCCAGCTTGTTGATGGGCTTACGCATGAAAGGCGAAACGGTCGATGAAATCTCTGCCGCCGCTAAAGTCATGCGCGACCTTTCAACTAAAGTCACGATTAACGACACAAGCCACTTGATTGATACTTGCGGCACGGGTGGCGATGGCATTCAAACATTTAACGTGTCAACGGTATGTGCCTTTGTTGCAGCAGCAGCGGGTGCAAAAGTAGCCAAGCATGGTGGACGTTCTGTTTCATCAACCTGCGGCAGTGCGGATGTGTTAGAAGTTTTAGGTGTGAACGTGAACTTATCTCCAGAGCAAGTCGCTCAATGCGTTGATAGCATCGGTATTGGCTTTATGTTCGCCCCCAACCACCATAGTGCTATGAAGCATGCCGCGCCTGTACGTCGTGAGATGGGCATTCGCACTCTGTTCAACTTGCTTGGCCCGATGACTAACCCTGCGGGCGCTAAACGGCAAGTGATGGGCGTGTTTCATAAAGACCTTACACTGCTACTTGCGCAAGTATTGCAGCGCTTAGGCAGCACGCACGTCATGGTTGTGCACGGCGCTGATGGTATGGATGAGATTTCTTTTACGGGTGACACCTATGTGGCCGAGTTAAAAGACGGTGCAGTTAATCAATACACCATTAACCCCAACCAGTTTGATATGCCAATACATGACTTAAACACCATACAAGTGCAAAACGCTGAAGAATCAAAAGCGATGATTTTAGATGTGCTCAATGGTAAAAAAGGCGCAGCGCGCGACATTGTGTTGTTGAATGCAGGCGCAGCAATTTATGTTTCTGGTGTTGCGGATAGCTTGCAAAGTGGCATCAATAAAGCGCGTGAAGTGATTGATAATGGTCTTGCTTTAGCTAAATTAAATGCATTGAAAGCAGCTTAAGGCTTTGGGGAAATGCATTTTAATCATAAAAACTTATAAACTCGTCATTCCGTCGGAGGACGGAATCCAGTCAAGGTTAAATATTAGAGTGCTAAATTACAATCACTAAGATTGAAATCTGACTGGATACCAGCCTACGCTGGTATGACGGACTTTTGATAATTTTGCTAAAAATACAGCTAAATTTAAGTTTGTGCAAAGCACTTAAAATGAAAACAAGATTATGAAAAAGCAATTTTTAATATTATTAGCAATCTTTTTAGCACTTAGTTTTGCCGCTTGCCACGCACCTAACAACCCACAACTGCTAGAGTCAGCATCTGTTTATTCATCTGACAATATAGACGCTGGCGCGATTGTTGAAGCCTATGGTGCGCATCGCAATTTACCGCAAGTTCAAGGCAGTGGTGTTGTGGTTAAGCTGTTAAAAGATGACACTAACGGCTTGCAGCACCAAAAGTTTTTACTAAAAGTCAGTGACAATATTACGATTTTAATCGCCCATAATATTGATTTGGCACCGCGTGTGGATGATATTCACGAAGGCGACACTGTGAGCTTTAAAGGTGAATACGTCTATACGCCAAAAGGCGGCACAGTACATTGGACACACAAAGACCCACGCGGCAATCATGCGGCTGGTTGGTTAGAACATAAGGCAAAAAAATATGAGTGATATCTTAAAGAAAATTTTAGCGACTAAAGAGCAAGAAGTTGCCGCCAGCAAAGGTCTAGTCAGTTTGGCTGAGCTGCAAAAGCAAGCTGAAGCGCAAGGCGATCCGCGTGATTTTGTTGGCAGTATCTTTAAAAAAGTTAGTGCTAACAAACCTGCGGTGATTGCAGAAATCAAAAAAGCGAGCCCATCAAAAGGCGTTATTCGGGAAGATTTTAACCCCGCTGAAATCGCCAAAAGCTATGAAAAAGGCGGCGCGGCGTGTTTGTCAGTGCTTACTGACGTTGAGTATTTTCAAGGCAGCGCAGACTATTTAAAACAAGCACGCAAAGCATGCAAACTGCCAGTGTTGCGTAAAGACTTTATGATAGACCCATACCAAGTATTTGAAGCACGGGCGATGGGTGCAGATTGTATTTTGTTGATAGTAGCCGCGCTGGAAGTTAAGCAAATGCGCGCTTTAGAACAGCTCGCACATGACTTAGGCATGGCAGTATTGGTAGAAGTGCACGATGCAGATGAGCTTGAATTGGCTTTGCAGTTAGATACACCGCTCATTGGCATTAACAACCGTAATTTACGCACTTTCGATGTAACGCTACAAACGACACTAGATTTACTCAAAGTGTTGCCAGAAGACCGCTTTGTGGTCACGGAGTCAGGTATTTTCACGCCAGAAGACGTGAAGTTAATGCGCGATAACGATGTGCATGCGTTCTTAGTGGGCGAAGCGTTTATGCGCCAACCAGATCCAGGTGCCGAGCTAGCTAGAGTATTTGCATAATTATAAGATATTCCTTCCCCATTCAAGGGGGAAGGCTAGGATGGGGGTAGAACATTATAAGTTTCATCGATTTTACCCCGCCCCAACCCTCCCTCTTAAAATGGGGAGGGAGTATAAAGTTATATAACTGAGGTAATCCAAATGAGCTATCCCTATTCCCGCCCACGCCGTATGCGTAAAGATGATTTTTCACGCCGTTTGATGCGTGAAAATGTGTTAACGACTAATGATTTAATCTACCCAGTATTTGTGTTAGATGGCGAGAATCGCACAGAAGAAGTCGCTTCTATGCCAGGGGTTAAACGTCAAAGCATTGATGCTTTACTTAAAACGGCGGCTGAATGTGTGGAACTTGGCATTCCGCTAATTGCATTGTTTCCAGTTGTGGATAGTAAATTTAAAAGCTTAGATGCTGCAGAAGCATATAACCCAGAAGGCTTGGCGCAGCGCGCTGTGATGGCATTAAAAGCCGCATTCCCGCAACTTGGCGTGATGACCGATGTGGCTTTAGACCCCTTCACGACACACGGCCAAGATGGCTTGATTGATGACTCTGGCTATGTGATGAATGACGAAACTATCGAAGTGTTAGTGAAACAAGCTATTTCTCACGCTAATGCTGGGGCGGATATTGTCGCACCTAGTGACATGATGGATGGCCGCATTGGTCAAATTCGTGAAGCATTGGAAAGTACACGTAATATTCACACCAAAATTCTGGCTTATTCAGCTAAATACGCGTCTGCATTTTATGGTCCTTTTAGAGATGCTGTGGGTTCTGCGGGCAATTTAGGTTCAGGTAATAAATATACCTATCAAATGGATCCAGCCAATAGTGACGAGGCAATGCAGGAAGTGGCTTTGGATATTTCAGAAGGTGCAGATATGGTGATGGTAAAACCAGGCATGCCGTATTTGGATATTGTGCGCCGCGTGAAAGATGAGTTTGGTGTGCCAACCTTTGCGTATCAGGTGAGTGGTGAATATGCCATGTTGAAAGCGGCCGCGCAAAATGGTTGGTTGGATGAAAAGGCTTGTGTGATGGAGAGTTTATTAGCGTTTAAACGGGCTGGGGCAGATGGGATTTTGACTTATTTTGCGATGGATGCGGCAAGATGGTTGAAGAGGGAAGTAATTTGAAAAAATTTGGTATGGTGTTAGCGTTCTTAATATTTCTTATAGTGGCACTAGATGCCACATTGTTTTTTTATGGTTTGCCTAAAGCAAAAATTAATCAAATTACTTCTTGCACTCATTATGGGGCGAGATTATTGAGTGCGACAGATAGTCAAATTAGAATCCCATATAGCTTGAGAGATATAAACTTTTATTTGCCATTTAGTCCATCTCTTTGTGATATTCATTTAAAAAAATATAGGGGTAACGCAGAAGATATTGGATATTTGAATGCTACCGCTGGTGCCTATAATATAGCTAGTGAGAATGAGGGTGCTGGTGGACTCAGAAATAGAAGGAAAAATATAGAAAATTTACAGTTTCTAATTAGCAAGGGTTTGGATGTTAATGCTAAGACAGATTATTCAAAAGTTTTAAAAACCAATACGGATGTAAAAATACAAGTTACATCTTTATATTTAGCCGTCGCTTCACATGATTTGGAAGCGGTGCAGATGTTGCTCGACAATGGCGCTAATCCTAATATTAAGGGCGGAATAATGGGACTTACCCCATTAGAAATGGCCATTAAACTGGAGGAAGCTCGTCAGGACCCAAGTTATGACAGCACTAAAGACATTAGTGGTGTTATAGGTATATTGAAAGAAGCTATTGTAGTGCGCAACAACTGAAGGCATTACGCCGTATGTAAGTGGTCGCTTTCGCGCGACTTGCGAGTTTCTTTCTGTTGCTTAGCCAAAAGAAAGAAACCAAAGAAAAGGCTACCCCTTCCCGCTTGAATCCTGTTCTGCTAAGCTTAATGGGCGTCAAGCGGAAACTCGCTACGCTCAGACAGCCGCTTGCCGAAAGCTCCCATGAAACTTAGAAGAACAAGCGCGGTAGCAGGGGATTTTAAGTTCAAAACCATCCGTCATTCCCGCGTAGGCGGGAATCTAGGTAGCTAACAAGTTTAGCAACGAAAGGCTAACCTAAATACCTTCGTGCAATATTAAAAAAATCCGTGTGGGCAATGACTCAACTTAATTGTTAAGTGAGTTAATGCTAATTTAATAAGGCTTTCACATCGCTAATATTTGCGCGATCTGCGTTGCTTCCATCGGCGGTACGTTTGGTGGCAACTCTTATTTCATCCACTTCAAACACGCTTAATTTAATGACGCCTGTTGACATCTCTAGTGAAAAAACAGGTACTTTTTTACGGTGATCGCCTTTTTTATCGCGTTTTCCATCATTGAGAACGCGGTAGGTTTTTTCATTGGTTTCAAAAGGAATGTCTTGGTTAAGTAGAAACATTTCCACTTCTTTTAAGCTGTCTGCAAACAAATGAATATGTGTTTCTGAGCCTAATCCAGCCGTGCCATCTAACACTGAACCCGTTAAATAAGGGTTAAATTTCTCTAATAGTTTCATGGTGAACAGCGCGTTTTTACGTAGTTCACGCAAGTTTTCTGGCTGTTCTTCACTTAAAAACAATGCGTTGTAGAGTTTTAGCTCTTCTTCAATTTCTGCATTTGAAGGTAATACATCGTTATCTGATGCGCCTACTTGCCGACCCGCCTTTTTCTTCGCATAGGCATAATCTGAGATGCCATCTTCCGCCATCATTCTGGCGGCTGATTGAGCTATAAGCTGTCTTAATTGTTGAAGGTTTTCTTTCGCCATGAGGTGATTTAGTGACCACTTAGAAGTCTAGCCGCTGCATTCTGCATGTTTCTATTGTTTGACTGGTGTTTCTGTTCAGTAGGTGTAGGTATCACCGAGGCTGGGTTAGTGCCCGCGTTAGGACTTTGGGGTAAGCTCTGCTTTTGGTTTAGATTGTTAGGTATTGGAGCTATAGGTTTAGAAATCGCTCCGGGCTTAGAGTTTGGTGCTAAAGGGTCAGGTTGCAACAGCTGTTGGGCCTGATTGGGCGATGCTGTATTAAAGTCATCTGAATTTTGCCCATCCTCTAAAAGTGGGGGGAGATTTTCAAGAAGCGGCGGTGGGTTTTCGTGATAAAAATACTCTGTAATGCCATTTTCATCTCGCGTACCTGTAGTCGGATTAATATTCATGGCTATTACGCCGTCAGGCATACGCATTGCCATTTCAGGCGTATCTTTTAATGCAGTTGCCATATATTTGATCCAAATTGGCAAGGCTGCTGCTGCGCCAGTTTCACCTCTGCCTAACGGTCTTGGTGAATCAAATCCTACCCATGCGATAGCCACTTGCTTGGGGCTATAACCTGCAAACCAAGCATCTAAGTGATCATTGGTGGTTCCCGTTTTACCAGCAATGTCGCTACGGCCTAGTTTAAGTGCTTTGGTGGCAGTACCATTGCGTACCACGCTTTGCATCATAGAATTCATAATGAAAGCATTCCGGCTATCAATCACACGCGGCGCACCATTGCTGGCATGGTCAAAAACAGTTCTGGAAATCACTTTGCCATGTTGATCTACAATTTTTGAAATCAAATTGGGTTTAACGCGATAACCACCGTTGGCAAACACAGCGTAAGCGCTAGCCATTTGCCAAGGTGTTGTTGAACCAGCGCCCAGCGCCATAGTAAGGTAAGCTGGGTGGTTTTTGGCATTAAAACCAAAACGGGTGATATAGCTTTGCGCATACTCTGGCCCGATATTTTGCAACACCCGAATAGCTACCGTGTTGACTGAATGTGCTAATGCTTTTCTTAAATTGATTGAACCTTCAAACGAGTTCTCATAGTTCTGTGGCGACCAATCTTTATTACCTGTTTGAGCTGCTGAAAAGTTTAAAGGGGCATCTTCTAAAATTGTTGCTGGGGTGTAACCTTTTTCTAAAGCTGCGGAATAAATAAAAGGCTTGAAGCTAGAACCTGGTTGACGCCATGCCTGAGTAACATGATTAAACTTACTCTGGTTAAAATCAAAACCACCCACCAAGGCTCGTATCGCACCATTTTCGGGATCAAGTGCGACTAATGCCGATTCAACTTGAGGAAGTTGCACGATGCGCCAAGTATCATCTTTATTAATAACGCGGATGACTGCGCCTTCTTTCAATAGGCGCTTAGCAGGGTCTTTGTTGTTCAGCATTTTATTTACAAAGGTTAAACCCTTGTCGTTAATAACAATATCCTCGCCGCTTTTGGTATGTGCCTCAACAGACTTGGGTGAAACGCTAGTAATAATTGCAGGGATAAAGCCATTAAATGTTTCAAAATCATCTAAAGCTATGTCTAGTGAATTTTTCTTATTCTTAGTTGTATATTCAGGTATTGGCAATGATGCAATGTCTAATATCTTTTCTGGGCCGCGATAGCCATGACGTAAGTCATAGTCTAAAACGCCTTCACGCACTGCTGCATTCGCAGCATCCTGATTCGCTTTCAAAATGGTGGTGTATACATTCAGACCACTGCTATAAATTTCATCTTGATATTGGCCATAAAGTGCTTCTCTAACAGTTTCGGCGACATAATCAGCCGACAAATCACGTGATTGTTTTGTTACTTTGAAACGCAACGGTTGTGTAAGCGCATTCTGATAGTCACTCTCTTTTAAAAAGCCAAAGCGAAACATGTCATGCAAAACTTCTTGCTGGCGGCCTATTGAGCGTTTTGAATTGGTAAAAGGATTGTAGTTAGATGGCGCTTTAGGTAGTCCAGCTAATAACGCAGTCTCCGCAAGGTTTAACTTATTAAGTGGTTTTCCATAATACACTTGTGAAGCTGCTGCAAACCCATAGGCACGCTGGCCTAAATAAATTTGATTGATATAGAGCTCAAGTATTTTATCTTTACTTAAGCTATGTTCAATTTTAATCGCCAATAACGCCTCATTGACTTTGGTAATCAATGTACGTTTGCCATTTGGTACAGTAAAAAAGTTTTTGGCAACTTGCATTGTGATGGTGCTAGCACCTTCGTGAGATCTGCCTGATACATTGTTTTTAATCGCTCTTAATATCCCGGTAGTATCAATGCCGTTGTGTTGATAGAAACGCCGATCCTCAATTGCCAGCACGGCATCTTTAAGGTTTTGCGGAACTTGGTCGATATTAATAAATGCACGACGCTCTTCACCAAATTCGCCAATTAAATAGCCATCTTCAGAATAAACTCGTAATGGAAGCTTGGGTTGGTAGTTGGTAAGCGCATCAAGAGAGGGGAGTGAGGGGTAAATTATTGCGGCAGCAATAGTCACCAGAGCTGCAACGGATAAACCGCCAACTAGTATAGCGAGTAAAACATAGTGCCACCATTTTGTAGGAGTCATGAAGTTTACAATTTCAATGGTTAGAATCGATACTATTATAAATTGCTATCACCCACCTTGCTAATAAACAACAAAATAAAGCATTAAAAGTTTCAATTAAACCAACAATAAATTTGACGAATAAAAAAATTGCTTTACAGGGCTTAAAGTTGTTGATAGGATTTAATGTAATTTATTAGAATTGAACGTAACTAACGAACCCAGAAAGGGAATTTCAGTTTGAAATTCAACTTTTTTAAAGAAAAGACCCCCCCGCTGATTGGAATCGACATTAGCTCTACTTCTATTAAGATGGTAGAGCTCTCTGAAGACGGGCATGGCGGCTATAAGCTTGAGGGATATTCAAGCGCACCTTTGGCGAAAGATGCAATGGTCGATGGCAATGTGGGCGACCTAGAAAAAGTGGCTGATGCTATCAAGCTTGCATGGAAACTTTTAGGCTCCCGTGAGAAGCGTGTGGCACTGGCCTTACCTGCCTCAGCGGTGATTAGCAAAAAAGTTTTAATGTCCGCTGACCTTCGTGAGGAGGACATGGAGGTGCAAGTAGAGGCAGAAGCCAACCAATACATTCCATTCTCTTTAGATGAAGTGAATATTGATTTTCAAACCCTTGGTGTCGCACCCAATAATCCAGATGAAGTAGAAGTATTAATTGCTGCGTCACGTAAAGAAAAAATAGAAGACCGAGTTGCCGCTGCCGAGGGTGCTGGACTTAAAGTGACGGTCATGGATGTTGAGAATTATGCAACTGAGGCTGCTTACTCTTTGGTTTGTAGTCAGCTTCCAAATGCAGGCCGCGAACAAACCGTAATTATCATTGATATAGGTGCATCTATGATGCATATTAATGTGCTGCACGATAATAAGTCTGTTTACACCAGAGAGCAAAGTTTTGGCGGTGGTCAGCTGACGCAAGAAATTCAGCGTCGATTTGGCTTGTCATTAGAAGAGGCCGAAATTGCTAAGCGCAAAGGCGGCTTGCCCGAAAGTTATGATAGTGAGATTTTGCAACCATTTATGCAGACGCTTGCTATGGAAGTTGCTAGGGCACTACAATTTTTCACAAGTTCCACCCAATACAATCGCATAGATCACATAGTGCTGGCTGGTGGATGCGCAGCGATTCCAGCAATTGATGCTGTTGTGCAAGATCGCACGCAAGTGCATACAATTGTCGCCAACCCATTCCACAGTATGAAAATGAATGCTAGGCTAAAACAGCAACAGGCAGCTACTGATGCGCCTGCACTTCTTATTGCATGCGGTCTTGCCATGAGGGGGGTGGCGCTATGATACGCGTAAATCTGCTACCCCACCGCCAAATTAGACGTGAAGAACGTCAGCGTGAGTTTGGCTTAATGGCATTGTTTGCAGCCATTGCTGCTGCAACCGTTATCTTTATGGGTTATACCTATATCAATGCGAAATTAGATGCACAGGTTGAGCGCAATACGCGCTTGGATACCGCGATAGTGAAGCTAGATAAAGAAATTGCTGATATTAAAGATTTGAAAGATCAGATTAGTACTATGTTAGAACGTAAGCAAGTCGTTGAGAACTTGCAGATAAATCGCAGTCAAGCTGTGATTGTGTTGGATGAGCTAAGTCGGCAACTACCAGAAGGTATGTACCTGAAAAGTATCAAACAGCAGGGGGAGGTTATTACCATAGAGGGTGTAGCTGATACCAATGCGCGTGTCGCAACTCTGGTGAGAAATCTATCTACCTCGAATTTGATGGAGTCCCCTAGCTTGGTTGAAATTAAATCTGTAATAGTCAATACGTTAAAGCAAAATGCATTTGTGTTGAATGTGAAAATTAAAGTCCCTAAAGTTGAGACTGATGAAAAGCCAGTTAAAGGTGGGAATTAATCATGAAATTAGAGGATTTTAATAATATAGATTTTAATAATGCAGGCAGCTTGCCAGCTGCGGTTAAAGCTGTATTGCTTACATTTGTCTTTCTTCTTGTTTTTGCATTTGGCTACTATTTTTTTTGGACTGATGCTTTTACTTCGCTTGACACAGCAAAGGCCAAAGAAGAAGAATTGCGGACAGTTTTTCTAGATAAGCAGGCACAGGCAATTAATTTAGTTGGCTATAAGCAGCAGATGGTGGAAATTGAAAAAACCTTCGGCGCATTGTTAAAGCAATTACCTGATAAATCTCAAATGGATGGATTGCTTACTGATATTAATCAGGCTGGATTGGGACGTGGTCTTGAATTTGAACTATTTAAGCCCGGTCAAGAAACCCAAGCAGAATTTTATGCGGAAATGCCAATCTCTATTAAAGTGCTCGGTACTTATCATGACTTAGGAGCATTTGCCTCTGACATCTCTAAATTGTCACGTATCGTTACCCTTAATGACATTGCCATCACCAATGGTAAAGACGCTAAACCTAGCAATGCTGATGCGACACTTATAATGGAGGTTACCGCCAAAACTTATAGGTATTTGGATACGGATGAGATCGCAGCAAAGAAACAAAATGATGTAAAAATTAAAGCAGGTGGAAAATAGATGAATTCATTGAATTTTCGGTTTAAACGACCATCCGCCCATAAGATGCTAGTAAAAGCCTCATTAATAGGTTTGTTAGCAATGAGTTTGGTTGCTTGTAACGGAGATGGTGGGGATGATTTGGATAGCTTTATTAAAAATGCTGCAAATACCATGCATCCTAAAATCAAACCTCTTCCTGAAGTAAAGCCATATCTAGCACTGCAATATAATGCAGACGGCAAACTAACTGACCCATTCCGTGCACGTAAGGCCTCAAATAATAATAGTGTTTTACAACCTAATATGAATAGACCCAGAGAGCCTATGGAAGCATATCCATTAGAAAGCGTTAAATACGTGGGTCAATTATCTAAAGTTAAGCTCACTTATGCGTTATTGTTAACACCAGATAATGGTGTACAGCAAGTTAAAATAGGTAATTATGTAGGCCAAAATTACGGCATGGTTACAAAAATTACAGATAGTGAAGTGGAGTTAAAAGAGATTGTGCAAGATGATCTTTCAGGGGATTGGATAGAGCGAGTTTCTAATTTGCCATTGCAAGAGTAGTTTGCGACTTAGTAGAAACCCCTATTTAAAGTAATTGGTAATTTAAGGTGAAACAATGAAAAACAACACATGGTTAGATAAATTCTTGCAGGTCTTTTTACTGTTAGGGTTAACAATAATTTCAAATTTATCATACGCTGAAGAGCAATCTGCGCTTAAAAATAAAATAGAAAGCGTAGATTTTTCGTCTTTGCCTGGTGGTAGAGTTGCCATTCATATAAAAACCACATTACCACTAAAAAATGCACCTGCAGGGTTTACATTAAATAGTCCTGCACGTATAGCTTTAGACTTTCCCGGTATTGCAAATGGCACTAATAAAACCAATATTCAAGCAGATCAAGGCTCCCTTAAAAGTGTCACGCTTGCGCAAGCTAAGGAACGTACTCGCATAGTATTAAATCTTTCTAAGAATGTAGCTTATAACACTACTGTTGATGGTAACGATGTAACAATAATGTTGCAAGCCAATGAATCAAATGCAAATGTAGGGGTGGAAACAAAATTTGCCGAGCCGGTGATGGGTCAACAACAATTTGCAATTAATAATGTTGATTTTGCACGTGGTAGAAATGGTGAGGGTCGTATCATCGTAGATTTATCATCTGCTTCAGCAGGTATTAATATTAAGCAAAAAGGTAAAACAATTGTTGTCGACTTCCTTAATACTGATGTTCCAGCGAACCTGCAACGCAGATTAAATGTGACCAATTTTAATACACCAGTCATTTATGTTGACACAATGAAGCAGGGTAAAAATGGGCAAATGATCATTGAGCCTAAAGGTAATTGGGAGCAATCAGCCTATCAGGCAGACAAAAAATTCATTATTGATGTGCGCCAAGTAGTTGAAGATCCAAACAAACTAGTACGCGGATCGAAACCTGGTTATGCAGGTGAGAAACTTTCCTTAAATTTCCAAAATATTGAAGTCCGTTCTGTACTGCAAGTGATCGCTGACTTTACGGGTTTGAATATTATTACAAGTGATACGGTCACTGGTAATTTAACCTTACGGCTAAAAGATGTGCCTTGGGATCAGGCTTTGGATATTATTATACAAAGCAAAGGCTTATCAATGCGCAAAACAGGCAATGTTATTTTAATTGCACCTGCTGAAGAAGTTGCAGCTAAAGAGAAACAAGTGCTTGAGGCTGCGCAACAAATAGATGATTTAGAGTCCGTTAGGACTGAAGTATTCACTTTAAAATATATGAAAGCAGAATCGCTTAAAAGTATATTAAGTGATCCAAAACAGAAAATTTTGTCTAAACGTGGAAGTGCGGTATTAGATGTTCGCACCAATACTGTGTTCGTTCAAGATACTCCTAAATATTTGGAGCAAGTACAGGCAATAATCAGTAAGGTAGATGTTCCAGTTAAGCAAGTGATGATCGAATCTAGATTAGTGATTGCTGACGATAAATATAGCAAGGCTTTGGGTGCTAGACTTGGTATTACTCAATATGGAAGATCAGGAAATACCGCTAACACTATAAGTGGATCATTAGGTAATAGGCCTACAGCAGTTACGGCAGCAACTGCAACAACGCCAGCAAGAATTACACAAGGTACACATAATGGTGCTATTCAAACCAACCTAACGGATGGTTCTATACTTACTAGTTCGGATGGTCAACCAGATTTAATGTCGAATTTAGCTGTCGCAAATGCAACTGGTTCTTTAGCCTATAGTATTTATAATGTAGCAGCTGGTTTATTGTTAAATATGGAATTAACCGCAATGGAGTCTGATGGGCGAGGTAAAATTGTATCTAGCCCTCGCGTGACAACAGCGAACCAGCATAAAGCTAAAATTGCGGCAGGTACGGAGATTCCATATCTAGAAGCAAGTAGTAGTGGAGCTGCGACAGTATCATTTAAGTCTGCTGTATTGAGTTTAGAAGTAACGCCGCAAATTACGCCAGACGATAAAATCATCATGGAGCTGGATGTTAAGAAAGATCGTGTTGGACAGGTATTCAGTGGCGTGCCTTCAATTGAAACGCAAAACATTAATACTCAGGTTCTTGTTGGAAATGGTGAAACGGCAGTGTTAGGCGGTATTTTCGAACAAACAGTGCGTAATGATGTAGAAAAAGTACCGTTCTTTGGAGACTTGCCAATTATGGGTAATTTATTCAAACGTAAAAGTTCACAAAATGATAAACAAGAGTTGCTAATATTCATTACACCAAGAATCATGGATGATAGCTTGAACTTACAGTAATTGGATAACTTTGAATTCTGCGGTTATATAAACTAAGCTTAACCTGACAGAAACTCAAGATTGCCTTAAAATGCCCATCATAACTTTGATGGGCATTTTTTATGCATAATGGTGGCAGTAATGGCGATTAAATCAAACAATATCTATTTTATAGGGCTGATGGGAGCAGGTAAAACTACTATCGGCAGGTTAATTGCTAAACAATTGGGTATGATCTTTTACGATACAGATCATGAAATTGAACGTAAAACTGGCGTTAAAATCCCACTTATATTTGAATTAGAAGGTGTTGATGGATTCCGAAAGCGTGAGACTGCCGCGTTAGAAGAGTTATGCCAATTAGAAAATATAGTATTGGCTACAGGTGGGGGCGCGGTATTACTTCCAGAAAACCGTGAGATTCTAAAAAATAATGGCAAAATTGTCTATTTGCGTGCAAATGTGCATGACTTATGGCTTAGAACTCGTAATGATAAGTCTCGTCCTTTGCTTCAAGGGGGTAATATTAAGCAGAAGTTGGAGCAACTTTATATTGATCGAGACCCAATATACACTGCATTAGCAGATTGCATCGTTGATACAGGTGCGCAATCTGCAAATGAAATAACTAGCGATATTGAACAATTGATAAAAGAAGCCCGTGATAAAGAAGCTGTAAATGTAAACATTTAACAGTTAATATGAAATTTAATTTATCTATACAACAGAAATAAAATGCAAACACTTAAAGTAGAGCTGGCTAATAGAAGTTACCCAATACATATAGGGCGCAATCTGCTTGCTGATGCAAGCTTAATATTGCCCCATCTTAAGCGCAAGCATGTTGCGATTGTCACTAATACAACAGTTGCTCCATTGTATTTGGAGCAGTTGAGTCATAGTTTGCAAGCTGCTGGTGTCACCGTTATTTCAATTATATTACCTGACGGTGAAGCCTATAAAAATTCTGAAACGCTCAATGTCATTTATGATGCCTTACTAAAAAATCGTTGTGAACGCAATACAACATTAATTGCGTTAGGTGGTGGCGTGATTGGTGATTTAACTGGTTATGCTGCTGCTACCTATCTACGCGGTGTGCCTTTTATTCAAGTGCCTACTACTTTGCTATCTCAAGTAGATTCATCTGTAGGAGGCAAAACTGGCATTAATCACCCGCTGGGTAAAAATATGATAGGTGCCTTTTATCAGCCGCAATTGGTTTTGGCTGATATTGATACACTACAAACACTACCGCCAAGAGAATTTTCTGCTGGAGTTGCTGAAATAATCAAATATGGCTTAATTCGCGATGCTGATTTCTTTGATTGGCTAGAAATTAATATGACAAGTTTGATGCAATTGGATGAACAAGTGCTCAGTTATGCAATTTACCATTCATGTCAAAATAAAGCAGATGTCGTCGCTAAAGACGAGCATGAGCAAGGTGAGCGTGCCCTGTTAAATTTAGGTCATACTTTTGGGCACGCCATTGAAAATGCAATGGGCTATGGTGTTTGGCTACATGGTGAGGCAGTTGCCGCAGGCACGGTCATGGCGGCGGACTTATCAAAACGTATGGGCTGGTTAAATGAACTTGAAGTGACAAGGATTAAGAATAGTTTTGAAGCAGCAAACTTACCGATAATACCGCCAAGCTTAGGTGTGGAAAAGTATTTAGATTTAATGTCATTAGATAAAAAAGTAGAAAATGGCAAAATTAGATTGATATTGCAGCAAGGCATTGGTAAGTCAGTTATCACTAGTGACTATGATGCAGAAAAGCTAGAAGAGACATTGGCGATATAAAGTATTAGAGAAAATTAATGTTAAAAATTGGAAAATATTAACCCTAATGAATAACCTTGCGCCTTATGCTGCAAAACCAGAAGAAACAATAGGGCGTCATTTTGACGAGCCCGCCTCTGAAACGCGCAACGCTTTTCAGCGTGACCGTGATCGTATCATTCATTCCACTGCTTTCCGTCGGCTAGAATACAAAACGCAGGTCTTTGTGAATCATGAAGGCGATTTATTCCGTACACGGTTAACGCATAGTTTAGAAGTAGCGCAAATGGCGCGCGGTATTGCACGAACACTAAATCTGCATGAAGACTTAACTGAAGCAATCGCATTAGCGCATGATTTAGGCCACACGCCATTTGGTCACGCAGGGCAAGACGCACTGAATGCTTGCATGCGTGACTTTGGCGGCTTTGAACATAACTTACAATCATTAAGAGTGGTTGAAAAGCTAGAACAGCGCTACGCAGAATTTGATGGTCTAAACCTTACATTTGAAGTGCGAGAAGGCATACTCAAACATTGCTCAATCAAAAATGCAAAGCTATTGGGCGACGTTGGTCAGCGCTTTTTAGATAAAACTAGTCCAAGTTTAGAGGCACAGCTCACTAACTTTGCCGATGAAATCGCCTATAACAACCACGATATTGACGATGGATTGCGTTCCGGCTTAATTACCGTAGATCAACTTGCAAAAGTTGAATTGTTTGCCAATAACTTAGCAATAGTTAAAGCTAAATATCCAAAATTAGAGCAAAAGCGACTCATACACGAAACAGTACGTCGCATGATCAACACCTTAATGGTCGATCTATGTACACACAGCGCGCAAAATATAGCGCAATCAAATGCTAAAAGTATTAGTGATATCCGACAACTACCTCAGCTAATTAGTTTTAGTAGTCAGGTGGCAGAGCAAAACCAAAAACTTAAACAGTTTTTACGCAAAAACTTATATCACCACTACAAAGTTAACCGCATGAGTGCAAAAGCGGCACGCATCGTACGTGAGCTTTTTGAAGCTTTTTTTGAAAATACTGGGCTACTACCCAATGAATTTCAAGTATCTGCAGAAACTGACAAAGCCCGTGCCGTAGCGGACTACATTGCAGGGATGACAGATCGCTTTGCAATTAGAGAGCATCGTAAACTATTTACAGTTGAAGAGTATTTGTAATATATCTTCGCGGCTGCAAGCCGCTCCTACATATGGTAGGAGCGGCTTGCAGCCGCGAATGCTTTGTACAATTTTCACTACTGCTTTCGGGGCGACAAGCCCCTACTACAATCCCAAATGTTGCAAATTTACAACAAATGTAAACAAATGTGACAGAAACACCAATATTTAGTTGTTTAGCCTAAATGGTTTAGGCATACTCTCATTCACCTTCTTAATGATTTTCATTGAGAGAGTTTGCAAACTCTTTCGCTGTTGTCTCAAGTCACCATGACTAGATAATAGTGAGGTTATTTAGTTATAAAAATAGCAATACATAATTAGGAGATTCATATGAATAACACAATTAAATTAGCAGTTGCTTCAGCTCTATTAGCTGCAGCATCAAACGCTTCAGCTGGTATCATGATTCCAGCTGGCGATTGGACATTAGACATTGGTGGCGTTGTAAACGCTTACTACACATCAACACGTACTAGTGGTGATGCTGTAACTGTTATTGGTGGTGTAAATTCTACTGGTGATAAAACAGAATCAAACATTACTACAGGATTGTTACCAAACTACCTATCAGTTTCTGGTAAAACACGTCAAAACGATTTAGATGTTGCTTTCACAATCAGCATCAACCCAGGTGCATCAACAAAGAATTCTGGTATTCAGGGCGCTAACCAAGAAAACCGTCAAGCATTCTTAACTTTTGGTGATGCTTCATGGGGTTCTATCAAGTTAGGTAAAGATCTAGGTATTTACGCTTCTGATGCTATCTTAAACGACATGACATTGTTAGGTGTTGGTTCTGCTGCTGGTGGTTTAGCTGGTAACACAACTACGCTAGGTCGTATTGGTACTGGTTTCATGTACGCTGACTGGAAATCACAAGTTGCTTACTCATCACCAAACTGGAACGGCTTTAGCTTCACAGCTGGTGTTACTCAAGCTTGGAATGCAATAGCCGCAGGTGATTCTGCTGGCGTATCTGGTGTGCAAAGTGCTTCTAACCCATTTGGTAGTGCTATTGGCACAGGCCGTGGTGGTTCTTCACCAGCATTTGAAGGTAAAGCTTCATACGCATGGGCAGGTGATTTTGCAGGTAAAGTTTGGGTTTCTGGTTTATCACAAAAAGTCGAATTCAATAGCGCTTTAGGTAATGATCGTGCTAATGCATGGGATATGGGTGCTACAGTAAACGTAGCTGGTTTTGGTTTAACTGGCTACTACGGTCAAGGTGAAGGTACAGGTACAACAGTCCTATTACGTGACGGTTTTGATGCTGCTGGTAATTCACGTGATTCAGATGACTGGTACGTTCAAGGTACATACACACTTCCAGGTGTAGGTACTAAATTAGGTGTTTCATACGGTGAGTCTACACTAGATGGTAACAGCGGTGAATTTGATGAGTACCAAAACAGTATGTGGACAGTTGGTGCATACCACCCACTTACAAAACACTTAAACTTAGTGGCTGAATACTCAGATGCTCAATCTGAAATTAATGCTTTAGGTCGCGTAGGTGGTGTTGGTGGTACAAACGTTGATGGAAAATCAAAAACTATCGCTTTAGGCGCAATCTTATTCTTCTAGGATAAGGCAGGGTTAACCCTGTTGTGATTTAAAGTTATAAATTAAAACGGCATCTTCGGATGCCGTTTTTTTTGGTTGTAAAAATATATAATTCCAATACGGATTTATAATCATGCAGATTGAATATAGCCCCCATTGAGCAAAACTATAGAGTTAACGAATATGAATTTATACCCTGTCACTGTAATTGAAAACTTTTATGATAATCCTGATGCGATAAGAAAATTCGCATTAGCGCAGAAATATAAATTTCGCCATGAAGAAGGGGATGTGGGGTATGTTTATCCCGGTTGTAGAACCAGGGATTTATACGAATTAGATAAAACCTTACAAGAAAAAGTGCTGAAAAAGCTTATTTCAGTTTTCCATATTCCTGAACATGATCGTATGCAATGGGCGGTTTCATCAAGCTTTCAAATCGTTTCAGAACAATATAAACGCGGAGTGATACATACTGATAACAATACTATATTTGCTGGCGTTCTATATTTAACACCAAATGCACCGTTAGACTCGGGCACCTCTATATTTAGAAGTAACGCTACATTTACACAAGAAAAATACAAGCGAGCTTCAGAACAGAATGATGAAAAATTCAAAGCGGGTGAAATTGTTATGGATACTAGTTTTCATAGCATGTTTGATGAAGTAATTAGAATTAACAACGTTTACAACACCCTCATTTTGTTTGAAGGCGATATATTTCATTCTGCCAATAACTTCTTTGGGTCCACTCCACAAGACTCAAGGTTAGCGCAAGTGTTTTTTGTGAATAGAATAGACGCAAATAAAGCTGATTCATTTCCTATTAATAGAGTAAAAGCCATAAAAGTTTAAACGCCTAATGTAGGAGCGGCTTGTAGCCGCGAAGTTTTCCGCAAAATTCTACTATTGCTTCGGGGCTGCAAGCCCCTCCTACAATTACTCTTCTACCTCTGACTTTTATTCTTCAATACCCAATTTTTTAATCTTATGGGTAAGTGTCTTCTGTATGAGCGACGCCCTCGTCGCGAAAATGAATGTAGCGTGTATGCGACCATTTCGGCACGAGGGCGTTCGCGTGGAATATATGTGCTTCAACAAATATATTCCACGGAGACAACCTTTACGATTGCCTCCTGACATGTCTTTAGATTCGCTTTTTTTGTAGGAGCGGCTTGTAGCCGCGAAGTTTGTGCAATAAATCTACTATTGCTTTCGGGGCTGCAAGCCCCTCCTACAGATATGCTCTATATCCAATAATTACTCTTCGATTCCCAATTCTTGAATCTTTCTGGTAAGCGTGTTGCGTCCCATGCCTAGTTGATTGGCTGCTTCTATGCGTCTACCATGTGTATGCTCTAGCGCTTTAATGATTAATATTTTTTCAAATATATTGGTGCGGGTTTCTAGTATGTTTTGCTCGTCTCTTGTTAGCGCATCCATCACTTCAGCCGCTAGTGCATCTTGCCAAGAAAGTGCAGCGTTTGATTTACTGCTGTCTTCTTTAAGCTCTGGCGGTAGGTCTGCGATATCAATATTCTGACCAGGTGCCATGACGGTCAGCCAATGGCAAACGTTTTCTAACTGGCGTACATTGCCGCTCCAATTGACGGCGCTTAAGTACTTTAGTGCCGCGACTGAAGGTTGCTTGGTCTCTACGCCTAACTCAGTAGCGCTATGCTGTAAGAAATGCTTTATCAATAACGGAATATCTTCTCTACGTTCGCGTAGCGCTGGTAATCTTAAGCGAATGACATTTAAGCGGTGAAACAAATCTTCACGGAATAAGCCATTCTTAACGCGTTCTTCTAAATCTTGATGGGTTGCGGCGATAATGCGAACATTCACTTTAATGGGTTGATGCCCGCCGACACGGTAGAATTGTCCGTCACTTAATACACGTAAAAGGCGGGTTTGAAGGTCTGGCGGCATGTCGCCAATTTCATCTAAAAACAAAGTGCCAGTATCTGCTTGTTCAAATCTGCCGCGTCTGGCCGCTTGTGCGCCTGTAAACGCGCCGCGTTCGTGCCCAAATAATTCTGACTCTAACAAGTCTTTTGGAATAGCTGCGGTGTTAATGGCAATAAATGGTTTATCACCTCTTGGGCTGTGGCGATGTAAAGCGCGTGCTACAAGCTCTTTGCCGCTACCTGATTCACCATTAATTAATACTGTGGCGTGTGATCTACTTAATCGGCCTATGGCTCTAAAAACCTCTTGCATGGCGGGTGCTTGACCAATTATTTCTGGTGTTGCTTCAATGGCAGTGCTTTCAGGTGCTTGTCTGGTACTCTCGTCTACTGCACGCTTAATCACATCAATCGCCTGATCAACATCAAAAGGCTTGGCTAAGTACTCAAATGCGCCACCTTGAAAAGCTGCGACTGCGCTTTCTAAGTCTGAATAGGCGGTCATAATGATGACGGGAATATCTGGAAACTTCTGTTTGATTTCGCTTAGAAAATCTAAGCCAGAACCATTTGGCATGCGTATGTCACTTACCACGACTTGCGGTTGCTCACGCTCTAAAGCATTGAGCGCTTCTGCGACGGAAGAAAATGTTTTAAATTCTAAATCCGTGCGTGCTAGGGCTTTTTCAAACACCCAGCGTATAGATTTGTCGTCGTCGATGATCCAGATTGGTTTCATTGTTATCTCAATATTCAAAAATTTAACTTTATTGCTTAATAATGTTTTTCACAAAAACAGGCTTGATTGCCGTTGTTTCAATCGGCAGTAGTATCGTAAAGCAAGTATTGCCCGGAACGCTTTCGCATTCAATCATGCCGTGGTGTTGGGTGATAAATGTTTGGGCAAGCGTTAAGCCCAGACCAGAACCACCTTCACTGCCTGATACCAGTGGATAAAAAATACGGTCACGAATGTCGGCTGGAATACCTGGGCCGTTATCTGTGATTTCTAATTTAATTGCGACGCGATAGCGTTTTCTTGCTAATGTCACCTGACGTTCTGCGCGCGTTCTAAAGGTAATTTGGCTGCCAGTTGTATTGTTTGATTGCATAGCCTGTACCGCATTGCGCGCAATATTAAGCACCGCCTGAATTAACTTTTCGCGGTCTCCAATGAGTTCAGGCAGGCTTAAATCATAGTCACGTTTAATCAGCACGGTTTTGGGCGTTTCGGCTAATAACAAACTACGCACACGTTCAAGCACTTCATGAATATTGGTCGGTTGATATTTGGGTGCACGATGCGGTATCAGCAATCTATCCATCAGCGATTGCAGACGATCAGCTTCTTTAATAATCACTTGTGTATATTCACGTAAGCTGGGTGATGGTAATTCGTGCTCTAGTAATTGTGCAGCGCCGCGTAGCCCGCCTAGTGGGTTGCGAATTTCATGCGCAAGGTTGCGGAGTAATTCAGCATTGGCTTGTTGTTGAATCAACATGCGTTCTTCACGCGCGATGCGGAGTTGCGCATCCATTTGCTGAAACTCAAGTATTAAACATGCCTTAGGTGAATCTATAGGGGTTGCTGTGCAAGTGACCGCAAACGAATTATGCCTATTGGTGGTGATGGTAAATTCATGCTCGCGAAATGGGCTTTGTTGCTGGATTGCATTTTTTATTGCGGACATTAAAATTTCGCAATCAGGAAATACATCGCTAATGAACATGCCAGTCACATGCGTTGCGCTAAAGGCAAATATGATTTCTGCCCCAGGGTTGATATACACCACGCGACGGTTTTCATCTAAAAGGATGATGGCGGTTGCTAAATGTTCTAAGCCAGAAAAATGATTGGGTGTGGGTTGAACCATTAAATTTTAGCCATTAAAAATTGAGTCATAGTTATATTGAGTTTAGCGTTTTTTTAAACGACTTTTCAATGATGATACTATGACTAAGCAAAAGATAGACCAACTTCGCAGGTAGGTCGTTCTTTAATTTTGATGACTATAAAATGATACTTTAAAAGACGATTTGTACTATTTTTAGTCTAGATCCATTAGAACATTTAATTTTGTAGAGTTACCTACTCATACTGTTGCAGATGTCTGTAGGAGGGGCTTGCAGCCCCGAACAAACATTACTCGTACCAGCGCAATTCGGGGCTAAAAGCCCCTCCTACATTTGGATTTACGTTAACTTTAGTATTCCTAATGAATAATCTGGATTTAACGTAGATTATCAAGCTCTTTTTGCAGTAGTTTGATGTTGTTTTCATGGCTATCCACATCATTTTGCAAGCTTTTCATTTTTTCTTGAAATTTAGGCACGTTGCGCATGGTGGCGCCGTTAGCCGTTTTGTATACTTCTGGCTTTGATTCGCCTTCGGCATAGGCTTTTTTGGCTTCTTCTAAAGCAGCTTTTTCAGAATCAAGCTCATTTTGTAAAATCTCTTGGCGTTTATTATCGCGTTGATTTTGTGTTTGTTTATCCACCTTAGGAAAGCCTTCTGGTGTTGCAGTGCGCTTGTTGCTAGAAGTTGAGTTTCCAGAGCTTTTTGGACGGTCATTTTCAATGGTGTTCATATCAGGATCAAACTCTAAGCGCATTGCTCCTTTTGTCTTGATATTGGAATAAGTAATGCGCCCCTCTGCATCTACGCGCTTGTATATTTCAGCAATCGCGGTAGTAGAAAACGCGATAACAATGAGTGTGACTATAGGCAGAATTTTTTTCATAGCAGATAGTTTAGTAGAGTTAGTCTAGTTAGGCAATGTGCTTAGAAAACGCATAACTGTTGTAAAAGGTTGACCTGATTTAAAAATGAAAAAAGGGGCGAAAATTGCCCCTTTTTTATTGCCGATATTTCAATTGCTAATTAAAAGTTAACTTAGCAAAAGATAACTTAGCAAGAGTAGTACAAACCAAACTCAACTGGGTGTGGAGTCATACGTACTTTGTTAACTTCTTCCATTTTTAAACCAATGTAAGCGTCAATCCAGTCGTTAGTGAATACGCCACCTTTAGTTAAGAATTCGCGGTCTTTATCTAATTCCGTTAATGCTTCTTCTAATGATGCACACACTGTTGGGATTTTTGCATCTTCTTCTGGAGGAAGATGGTACAAGTCTTTAGTTGCTGGCTCGCCTGGGTGAATCTTGTTTTGAACGCCATCTAAACCAGCCATTAGCAATGCAGAGAAAGCTAAGTACGGGTTAGCGATTGGATCTGGGAAGCGGGCTTCAACACGACGGCCTTTGTCGGAATGCACAAAAGGAATACGGATAGAAGCTGAACGGTTTTTAGCTGAATAAGCTAATTTAACTGGCGCTTCGAAGTGTGGCACTAAGCGTTTGTATGAGTTTGTACCTGGGTTGGTAATCGCATTCAAGGCTTTAGCATGTTTAATGATACCGCCGATGTAATAAAGCGCGAACTCGCTCAAACCTGCATAGCCACTACCTGCAAACAAGTTTTTGCCATCTTTCCAAACTGATTGGTGAACGTGCATACCTGAGCCGTTATCGCCTGCGAATGGTTTTGGCATAAATGTCGCTGTTTTGCCGTATGCGTGAGCTGTGTTCAAAATGACGTATTTTTGAATTTGAGTCCAGTCAGCGCGTTGCGTTAAGGTGCTGAATTTAGTACCAATTTCACATTGACCAGCCGTTGCAACTTCATGGTGATGCACTTCAACAGGTACGCCCATTGCTTCTAAAGTCATACACATTGCTGAACGGATGTCATGCAATGAATCGACTGGAGGCACTGGGAAATAACCGCCCTTAACACCTGGACGGTGGCCAGTGTTGCCGCCTTCAAATTTCTCGTTTGAAGCCCAAGCGCCTTCTTCTGAGTTGATGCGTACTGAACTACCGTTCATTGCAACATCCCATTGAATGCTGTCAAAAATGAAAAATTCTGGTTCTGGACCGAAGTAAGCTGTATCGCCTAAACCAGTTGATTTTAAGTAAGCTTCAGCGCGTTTAGCTAAGCTACGTGGGTCACGTTCGTAACCTTTACCATCTGTTGGGTCAACTACATCACAAGTTAATACTAGTGTAGGCTCGTCCATGAATGGATCGATATTTGCTGTTGATGCATCTGGCATCAATTGCATGTCTGAGGCTTGAATACCTTTCCAACCTGCGATTGAAGAACCATCAAAAGCGTGACCTTCTGTAAATTTTGATTCATCAAAATGTGAAACAGGCACAGTCACGTGTTGTTCTTTACCGCGAGTATCAGTAAAACGAAAATCAACAAACTTAATGTCGTTTTCTTTTACCATTTTCATTACATTAGCCACTGACATCAGAATCTCCTATTGGGTGTGGGGATTAAAACTAAAACACAAAAAAACAAAATAATTCAACTCAATACATTAGCAGGAAACGTGCCATTCTGAAAAGAGCAAACTGCGGCTTTTTTACAGAAGTGGTAGAATCCATTCCAAAAGTAAGCACCAAATATGTGCGACTTGGATAATTAATGCACCTTTATAGTGCGTAGCTGTTGATGGATAAATGCCTGTATTTTTTCAAGATTTTGAAGTTATACTTTACGCATATTTTGACCCGCAATTTCGAATGTTAATTTATTGAAATTCGGTACTAGGCAAGGTTTGTAATATAGAGTAGAAACATTCACAAAGGTCATTCAAATGAGTAATTTAGACGAAATTTTACAATTAGCGCACAAGCGAGCAACTGATAACAATTTTCCATATGCGGGAGCATTGACGCCTAGGGAAACATTTGAGTTATTGCAAGGCAATTCTGAAGTGATTTTAGTCGATGTGCGCACGCAAGCAGAATTAGAATTAGTTGGTAGAGTGCCAAATGCCATGAATATAGAATGGGCGACTTTTCCCGGTATGGTGAAAAATCAGGACTTTGCCAATCAACTTGCTGATAATGTAGATAAAAACCTTACTGTGATATTTATGTGCCGCACAGGTGGCCGTTCACATAATGCAGCAGTAGTGGCTGAGCAACTTGGTTTTGATAAAGCTTACAATATGCTTGAAGGCTTTGAGGGTGAAGCAAACGAACTTAAGCAACGCACGCTAATTAACGGCTGGAAAAATGCTGGTTTGCCTTGGACTAACTAAATAATGACTGATAAGTATGCCAAGCCTTTTAATAGTTTAGACCGCTATGCGGTGGTGGGCAACCCAATTGCACACAGCAAGTCACCACTAATACATGAGGCTTTTGCTAAACAAACCAATCAAGATATTAGTTATGAGCCGATATTGGCGCCTTTGGACGGTTTTGAAGCTACCGTTCGAGATTTAATCGCCAGCGGGTATAAAGGTGCGAATGTCACTGTGCCTTTTAAGTTTGAGGCGTTTCAGCTAAGTACTAGTCTCGCGCCACAGGTTGATTTAGCGGGTGCAGTTAACACGATGATTTTTTCCGACATAGGCATTATTGGACATAATACTGATGGTGATGGTCTGGTGCGAGATATTACCCAGAATCTAGCTACTAATATCGAAGGTAAGCGCGTTTTATTATTAGGTGCAGGCGGTGCGGCAGAAGGTGTTTTTCAACTACTATTGGTTAAAAAGCCTGCAAAACTGGTAGTGGCAAATAGAACTTATAAAAAAGCTCTACGCTTAGTTGAAAAGTCATTCGATAAAGCCAGACGCGCGGAAGCTTGTACTTTCGATGATTTAAACGATCAACAATTCGATATTATTATCAACGCAACCTCAACAGGTTTAACTGATACAGCCTTACCTATCCCCAATACCATTTTCGCCAAAGGCTGTTTAGCTTACGACATGATGTATGGTCGTGAAACGCCATTTATGAAGCAGGCGCGTGAAAATGGCGCACAGGTGGCGGATGGTCTGGGGATGCTAGTAGAGCAAGCGGCAGAGGCTTTTTATATTTGGCGAGGCGTTCGGCCTGAAACGCAAAGTGTGATTCAGCTCATTAGAAATTTGGCTTAGCCAATTTAAGTTTAGAAAAATTATAATTAATGAAAAATTGGATATTTAATAACAGGCCTAATGCTAAGCCATTGGGGTTTGGTGGTTTTGTCACTAGGGTTTTAGTAATATTTTTTATACTACTTTTTTTATATCAACTGTGGATTTTTTTGCACATTTGCTGGTGGATAAAATTCAATCCAACTTCTAGCGCGTTTATGGTTGATCGTTTGGAAGTCATTCATGAAAAAAAGCCCGATGCTGAGTTGAAATATCAATGGGTGGATTACGCTAAAATTTCAAACAATCTCAAACGTGCAGTTATCGCCAGCGAAGATGCCAAGTTTGTAGACCATGAAGGTTTTGATTGGGAAGGCATTGAGAAGGCTTACGAAAAAAATATAAAAAAAGGCAAAATTGTTGCAGGTGGTTCAACCATCAGCCAACAACTCGCTAAGAATTTATTTTTATCGACCAAGCGCACTCCTTGGCGCAAAGGCGAGGAGGTGCTTATCACTGTGATGCTGGAGAAGGTATTAAGCAAGCGCCGAATTTTAGAGATTTATTTAAATGTGATTGAGTGGGGTAATGGCGTGTTTGGTGCGGAAGCTGCATCGCGGCATTATTACAAAACCAGCGCGGCAAAGTTAAGTCGTGCGCAAGCAGCAAAACTAGCCGCAATGATTCCCAATCCGCGCTATTACGATGCACATAAATCAACTTCCTACCTAAACCGTAGAACAGCTACCATACAAGCTAGAATGCGCTTTGCAGAGGTTCCGTAAGGTTTACTCAGTAAGGCTTGCGACTATTTTTTTAACGATAGGCGCAACCAACAAGACTGCTGGAAACGCCACTGGCCAAGCGTGAATAAATGCGCCGATCCAGTGTGAAAAAAACTGTGCGCCAATACCCGCAAATAACGCTGTTAACACGCCAGACATGATGAAAGCCATAAGCAAAGACATAACAAAAGCAAATAGGATATTTGAGTATTTCTTTGGTACTTTCATACAGTTTCTTAATCAGATTAGCACTAGGTTTTACAGCATAGTCTTGAGGTATTTAGCCGTATAGCTTTCGGTGCTTAAAGCAACTTCTTCTGGTGTACCTTGTGCAATAATTGTACCGCCGCCATCGCCGCCTTCTGGTCCCATGTCCACTATCCAGTCCGCAGTTTTAATCACATCTAGATTGTGTTCAATAATGACGATGGTATTGCCTGCGTCACGTAGGCGATGAATTACATCAAGCAATAATTGAATATCGGCAAAATGCAAACCAGTCGTTGGTTCATCCAGAATGTAGAGTGTGCGACCTGTGTCACGTTTACTGAGTTCTAGCGCTAGTTTAACGCGCTGCGCTTCACCACCAGATAAGGTCGTCGCACTTTGTCCAAGCGTGATATAGCCTAAGCCTACATCTAATAATGTTTTCAATTTTCGTGAAATCACTGGCTGTGCGCTAAAGAAGCTATGTGCTTGTTCAACGGTCATTTCTAATACTTCGCGGATATTTTTACCCTTGAATTGAATCTCTAAAGTTTCGCGATTGTAGCGATGACCTTTACACACATCGCAAGGCACGTAAACGTCTGGTAAAAAGTGCATTTCTACGCGTAATACACCGTCACCTTGGCAAGCTTCACAGCGCCCACCTTTAACGTTGAATGAATATCGACCTGGGCCGTAGCCGCGAACACGGCTTTCTGGCACGCCTGCAAATAAATCACGAATCGGCGTGAATAGTCCTGTGTAAGTCGCAGGGTTTGAACGTGGCGTACGACCAATTGGGCTTTGATCAACATCGACCACTTTATCGAAAAATGCCAAACCGTCGATTTCGTTATACGGCGCTGGTTCAGTACTGCTTCCGTATAAATGCTGAGAAACCACACGGTATAAGGTGTCGTTAATCAGAGTTGATTTGCCGCTACCAGAAACGCCTGTAATGCAGCTTAGTAAGCCCACAGGTAGTTTTAATGTGACATCTTTTAGATTATTGCCTGTCGCATTGCTTAATTTTAACCAGCGCGCTGGATCTGGTGGCGTACGTTTTTTGTTATAAATTATTTGTTTTTTGCCGCTCAAATACTGACCAGTGAGCGAGTTCGGGTTAGCTAAAACTTCAGCAGGGGTGCCTTCCGCCACAATTCTGCCGCCATGTTCACCTGCACCTGGTCCAATATCCACCACGTAATCTGCCGTTAAAATCGCATCATGGTCATGTTCCACCACAATCACACTGTTACCAATATCACGCAGACGCTTTAACGTTTCTAGTAGTCTGTCATTGTCGCGCTGATGCAAACCAATTGAAGGCTCATCCAGTACGTACATCACGCCTGTTAAGCCGCTGCCGATTTGAGAGGCTAAACGAATACGTTGCGCCTCGCCGCCAGAAAGCGTTTCAGCTGAACGTGAAAGTGATAAATACTCTAAGCCAACGTTAGTTAAAAACTTCAGGCGGTTGCTAATTTCTTTTACGATTTTATCGGCAATCGCAAGTTTTGAGCCAGTCAATTCAAGCGTATCAAAGAAAGTGAGCGCTAACTTAAGCGGTACTTCGCATACTTCGTGAATGTTCTTATTACCTACTTTGACATGGCGCGCTTCTTTGCGTAAGCGTGTGCCAGAACACTCAGGGCAACTTTGTGAGTTTAAATATTTTGCCAGCTCTTCACGCACAGTTTGCGAATCAGTTTCGTGATAACGGCGTTGCAGGTTATTTAAAATACCTTCAAACGCATGGGTTTTTTCGAAGAAAACACCGCGTTCATTCAGGTATTTAAACGGCATTACCTCTTTACCGCTGCCGTTGAGTAATACTTTTTGAATGTATTCAGGTAGTTTTTCAAACGCGGTATCAAGGTTGAAGTTGAAGTGCGTTGCTATACTTGCCAGCATTTGAAAGTAAAATTGATTACGTTTATCCCAGCCTTTAATTGCTCCAGCAGCCAGTGATAAATGTGGAAATGCTACCACGCGTTTGGGGTCGAAAAAGTTAATATTACCTAAGCCATCACACTTCGGACAAGCGCCCATCGGGTTGTTGAAGGAGAATAGGCGTGGCTCTAATTCAGCAAGTGAATAGTCACACACGGGGCAAGAAAATTTGGCAGAGAACAGGTGCTCTTTGTCGGTATCCATCTCAACTGCAATGGCTTTTCCTTCAGCTAAACGTAATGCAGTTTCAAATGATTCAGCAATACGCTGCTTCATGTCTTGTTTAACTTTGATACGATCTATTACAACTTCAACTGTATGTTTTGTGGTTTTGGTGAGTTGCGGTAAAGCATCCACCTCATAGATTTTTCCATCTACGCGCAAGCGTACAAAACCTTGTGCTTTTAGCTCTTCAAATAAATCGACTTGCTCGCCTTTGCGGTTACTTACCACTGGCGCTAAAATCATCAGCTTGGTTTCTTCAGGCAGCGCTAACACGCTATCTACCATTTGACTCACGGTTTGCGCTTCTAGCTTAATGCCATGTTCAGGGCACTCTGGGTCTCCCGCGCGCGCATAAAGCAAACGTAGGTAATCGTGAATTTCTGTCACTGTACCAACCGTAGAACGCGGGTTGTGCGAGGTGGATTTTTGCTCAATAGAAATCGCCGGAGATAAACCTTCAATCAAATCCACATCAGGCTTATCCATACGTGCCAAAAATTGGCGAGCATAAGCTGACAACGATTCGACATAGCGGCGCTGACCTTCTGCATACAGTGTATCAAAAGCAAGTGAGGACTTGCCCGAGCCTGATAAGCCCGTAATCACGACCAGCTGATTGCGTGGAATATCCAGTGAAATGTTTTTAAGATTGTGCGTTCGCGCACCGCGTATTTTGATGAATTCCATAATGCTTTTACGAAAATTAGGGCAACCTGCTAATATACATACTTTTACGCATTTAGCTACATTTTTAGGCCTTTAGTTTTTTTATGTCAACACCCAACAACCATTCAAGCAATCAAACGCAAGACCTTTTTGCAGACATTGCAGCAGATGCGGATAAATCAGCAGCGGTTACCACAGAAGGCAATAATGCAACAAACGCAAAGAGTGTTATCGATTTGCCAGCAGATAAAATGACACCTGTAGAAGTGCGTGCCACTATAAGCTTGGCGGCGATTTACGGTTTACGTATGTTTGGCATGTTTTCTATTTTGCCAATTTTTGCCATTTATGCATCAAACAATTTTCTACCAAGACCAAATGCCTTGCAAATTGGACTAGCGCTTGGTGCTTATGGATTAACGCAAGCTTTGTTCCAATTGCCGTTTGGCATGGCCTCAGATAAATTTGGTCGCAAGCCTATGATTTACTTAGGACTAGCAATCTTTGCAATTGGCAGCATGGTGGCTTCATTGGCGATGAATATAGAAGGTGTTATTTTAGGTAGAGCCTTACAAGGCGCTGGGGCTGTTTCTGCCGCTGTAACCGCCTTGTTAGCAGATTTAACTCGAGATGAAAACCGCACCAAAGCCATGGCAACCATAGGCGGTACCATTGGTATCGCCTTTGCCGTTTCATTAGTGATAGGCCCTTTACTTAATCAATGGATTGGCGTGCCAGGCATATTCGCGATGACAGCAATTTTAAGTTTAGCTGCAATCGCTGTGATGAAATTTGTGGTGCCAGAACCATTGCATAGCCACTATCATTCTGATGCCAGCGCAGCGCCAGCTAAATTAAAAGACGTTCTTAAAAACAAACAATTACTACGCTTAAATTACGGTATTTTTGCACTACACGCCGCTCAAATGGCGATGTTTGTTGTTGTGCCATTTGCCCTTGCTAAATCAAGTGATTTGCATGAAAACCAGCATTGGATGATTTACTTACCTGTATTAATTGCTTCCTTCGTATTTATGGTGCCAGCAATTATTTATGCGGAAAAGAAAGCCAAAATGAAGCAGGTTTTCGTAGGTGCAATCGCTACTATGTTCATTGCGCAATTAATGTTCTCAGCTTCCATTCAGCTATTCTGGGGCATAGTGCTTTCACTTACACTGTACTTTATAGCATTTAACGTACTTGAAGCCTCCTTGCCTTCAATCATTAGTAAAATTGCACCAGCTGCAGCAAAAGGAACGGCGATTGGCGTTTATAATACTTCGCAGTCACTAGGCGTATTTGTCGGTGGAGCTTTTGGTGGTTATTTATCACATAAAGCAGGTTTTGCCAGTGTGTTTATTTTCTGTAGCGTGATGATGCTTTTATGGCTAATATTTGCTTATTCAATGCAAGCGCCACCTGCAGTAAAAACTAAAATGTACGGCTTGGATGAAGATGCGCCTGAGTTAACAGCAGACGCTGCTGAGTTGTTAAAGGGCAAGTTGCTAGCGCTGGTAGGGGTGATAGAAGCTGTGGTATTGCCGCAAGAATACACCGTCATATTAAAGATAGATAAATCGCAACATGGGGATGAAACCCAATTGCAAACACAAGTACATCAATTGTTGAGGGGATAAAAATGGCATCAGTAAATAAAGTCATCTTAGTAGGTAATTTAGGCCGTGATCCTGAAGTAAGATTTATGCCAAATGGCGAAGCAGTTTGTAACTTTAGCATTGCGACTACCGATAGTTGGAAAGATAAATCGGGCGCAAAGCAAGAGCGCACTGAATGGCACAATATTGTGATGTATCGCAAACTTGCGGAAATTGCAGGTGAGTACCTTAAAAAAGGTCGCCCAGTGTATGTTGAAGGCCGCTTGCAAACACGTAAATGGCAAACTAAAGAGGGTCAAGATCGCTATACGACAGAAATCATTGCAGATCAAATGCAAATGCTAGGCGGCCGTGATGGTTCTGGTTCAAATGCTAGCTATGAAGGCGGTATGGATCAAAGTAGCGGCAGTAGCGATTACGATCAAAGTTCATCAAGTGCTAGCCAGTCTTCAGCAAAACCAGCGTCTGCGCAATCAGCCCCAAAAGCAGCGACTAGCGGTTCGGGCTTTGATGATTTTGAAGACGACATTCCATTTTAGGACTTACCTATAGCAGTCGTGTAAAGTATTAGGTTCTAAGCCCCTGTTTTCAGGGGCTTTTTTATTGGCATGAGCAAATTTAAAATGTAATTTATTTTCAATATTTTTTTGTGTATTGGATACCTTAATTTGTGTAAAGATTAAATAAGGTTTATATAAAAACTATTGATTATTACTTAGCAACAGATTCAAAATTTCCACAGCCCTCTATAAATACCCACTCTATTTTTATCAATCCATCAATGAAATATAACATTGATTTTTTCATGTTTTATTCTATTGATGACGATGCTCATAACAAATATTCTTTAATTAAGTAAATCAAAAAACTAAATATTTTTTTCTAAATTAAATGTTCGTTTAAGGGATTAAATGGTTATGAGGATTTTTGTCAGAAGGTTTGTGATGGCTAATGGGGAGCGCAGCAGCTTGCTTGTCGATATAACTCCGGCATACCACTTTTTTATCCTAACTTATATGTCACAACACAAATAAGAAATAACTCTTTGTCATTGTCAGCGATGCTTACTTCTTTGAGTGCAATAACTGTATTACTAAAGTTCATGGAGGGGCGAAAAGAAAATCTTGAACTTAGATTCAGAAAGAAATTGTACTTTGAAGTCTTTGAGTTAGATGCAAGTAGAGACTTTTGTCAGATTAATTTTAAGTCTTGTCTGGGCTATGGAAATGCGCTTCATAGCTAAACAAGGGGTGTAGATTGGCTCTTTAATTGATAGCCAGTATTGGCTTTAGATCCAAAGTAACTTTCAATTTATCTAATGAATTTTGTTAGCAGAATCATGAGCAGATCCCCTTTTCTAAATCGGGCCTAGCACATCACATTAAGGGATATGCTGCATTTGAATAGGGGAGGTGTATTTAGCTGCGTGCATACCCATTGATGAAATAAAACATGCAAAAATAACAGGAGTTACTGAAGCTAGGACTATACAACCAAACGGAAGTGCAAAGTCTTTAAAATATTGATCCAAGATGATAATGCATTGCAGTCAACGACTCCAACTCTTGAGTTTATTCTATTTAATTAGTAACTTACTTGCTGTCATCTTAAATGCTATTGGTTAAATTAACTTTAATTACGCACAGACTGCCCGCACCTGAGCGATGTCGGTCAGACCTTGTATCACTTTGTGAATGCCATCTTGCTTTAAAGTATTCATCCCATTGGCCAAAGCTCCTTGTGTTATTTCACTTACAAGCGCACGCTTTTGTATCATTCTTCTGATGGAGGGAGTCACAGTCATTAGTTCATAGAGTCCTAATCGTCCTCGATAGCCCGTGTGGTTGCAATATTTACAACCTTTAGCTTTATAAAGAATAAGTTTGTTATTAGCGCTATGCTCTCTCCAACGTTCAAGAATTAGAGTTGCGTTACCTTCAGTGTTATCAACATATTCAGCTGCAAGCACTTCTAATTCATTTTCAGCAGGCTCATAAGCCTCCTTACATTTTGAGCAGAGTGTTTTTGCTAAGCGCTGAGCCAATATGGCTAACAAAGCATCAGCAAAATTAAATGGATCCATGCCAAGGTCAAGCATCCGCACTATACTTTCTGGCGCACTGTTAGGTGGAGCGTGGAGAGTACAAGATGTCCAGTAAGAGAGGCCTCGATGCCAATCTTGGTGGTTTCTTCATCACGCATTTCACCTACCATAATTACATCTGGGTCAGCGCGCAAGAAACTTCGCATCGCCGCAGCGAAGGTCCAACCAATCTTTGCATTTACCTGAACTTGTCTTAAACCAGTTTGAGTGATTTCGATTGGGTCTTCAGCAGTCCATATTTTGCGTTCTGGGGAGTTGATATGACCCATGAGTGAGTGCAATGTGGTGGTTTTACCCGAACCTGTAGGCCCGCAGACTAGTATTAAGCCATGCGGATGCGCTATCATTCTTTTTACTGTTTCGAGAACTTCATCGGATAATCCTAACTTATCCATTGGTAAAGGCTTAGATGCTGCCAGCAAGCGCATCACGATATCTTCAAGTCCATTTGTCGTAGGGATAGTCACAACCCTTAGTTCCACTTTTGCGGGGCCATATTGCTGGAAATCTAATTTGCCATCCTGTGGTTTGCGACGTTCTGATATATCGAGTTGTGCCATAATCTTAATACGTGAAATCAAGGCATTACGAAAGTTAGCTGGGACTTCTAAATAATGCATAAGCGTTCCATCTTTACGGAAACGCACACGTGTATTTTTTTTATCAGGGTAAGTTTCAATGTGGATGTCTGATACACCGTCCTTGAAAGCATCAAGAATAATCTTATTGACCAGTTGTACTAATGTGTTATCTGACTCTGCTATTGGCTCATTAACAATTTCTTTGACTCTGGACTTATCTTCATCAAACAACTTACTTGCGAGGTCATTGATACCAAAGTCAGCATCAGCGCTTTCATTTTGACTATACTCAATAGAGCCATCAACCTTTTCTTTAACGCTACTTTGTTCATCTTCTGACCAACTGAAATTGCCATAATTTTCTTCAACAGCTAGTTTAATGTCCTCATGCGACGCCATGGCTGGAAGTATTTTCATCTGAGTAACGAAGCGTAACTCATCAATTACTTTTGAATTCATTGGATCTTCAAATGCAACTACCAACTTATCCTCGTGGATACATAGCGGCATCAGGTTAAATCTTTTTGCGATGGACTTGCCCACCAATCTAATTGCATTTGGATCGAAGTTAAATTTGGGTAAATTGACAAATGGAATGCCAAGCTTTTTCGATAATGTGCCTTTCAAAGCGCGTTCATCAACTACGCCCATATCGACAAGAATTTGACCAAGCCGCAGTGAGCGATTTTGTTTCTGTTTCTCTAATGCATCTTCTAATTGTTCATTAGTCAGCAGATTAAGTTGTATTAGCGCCTCACCTAGTTTTATGACAGGCTGCTTTTCTTGATGGGTGATGGCTTGCCTGAGTTGTTCAGCCGTCAGAATCTGATTTTCATATAAATAATCGCCAATTAACTTTGAACGCAACTGTTGTTGATGCTCTAAAGCACTTTCAACTACTTTGGCAGTCGCAAGATTTTCCTCTATCAGTACTTTGCCAATATGCATACCAATTTGATAATTTTTAATTGAGTGCTGAGGGATGAAGTGCCTCTCAATTTTTTCATTTTTTGTTGCAGGATAAATATATAAACCAGCTTCCGTATTTAAGTAACCGAAAGTATCGCCAGTCAGAGTCGAATCATTGATGATCTCTATTTTATAAGTTTGCTTGTCAGATACTGGAAGCGTATCCTGCGCACGCGCTTCAAGAAAGCCTTGTTCTCTTACTAGCGAAATAGGACGCAATAATTGTAAATCGCTGATTTGATCAAAATGTATGACTTCACTAGTACTTTGATTCACTGGTTGAAGTAAAATACGCTTCTCATCTGGTGAAAATCTAATCAGGTAACCAGCCAATTCTTTGCCATCAATTAAATGAACGAAACAGGTTTCGAGCGCTGTCTTGCCAAAGCTTGATATGAATTTGAAATAGGGTGGCTCAGGCCACATAAATTCATCACTTACCAATTCATTCTTTAAAATTAATTGTGACATGTGAGGATAGATCCGATAATTTATTGTTTATGCTTCTTAATTAGGGCTTAAATGATTTCATCTCAAGTAAGCAAGGTTTACTAACAAAGCTTTATGTCATGTGCTGGTATTTACTGAGCACGAATTTCACCATCTGATTAATATGAATAGATATTGCTACATTCGAATTACTTTTAAATATAAGAGTAGAAGCGGAAAAGTCACTTAAATTAATATAACGCCATACTTAAATTTCCAGAGTGAGTGATAACCTTCAAAATCATCCCCTAACCTACCAATAGGATACCAAGCTAGGTAGATTGCACAGCTCAAGTAGGTTGAAAGCAGACTTCAGGCTTTAATCGCCAATTAAAACTTAACTGTTGAATTGAATAAGTTAGGTAATTGCTGGGTATTAGTAAATCAAAATCAGCAGCCAAATTATGAGGTTTATAATCAAATACCTGAAGAATTTGTGTTGTTGCTTCAACGTGTAGTCACAAAGATTGCCGATTATCTTGCCGAGAATCCTACACATAACGAACCAACTTTACTTAACTTTTATTTTGAAGCATTACAGTTTCCACTTTGGCAGAATCCTGTGGCTCACAAAGTTGCTTGAATAAGTATGTTTACAACAAATATTGTTTATTATCAATTAGTTAAAAGTTAATAATTTAATTTAGTTATATATGAACTACCATTTTAGGATCTACCATTCTTTTTAATGTAAACAACCCCGTCATCTTGATAAGTTAATGGGGTTTATTTATTCTAATTTTTCTAGTTAGACATATTTTCAAACGAAGTTTCTAAAACGTATATTTGTAAAATCTTCATAGTGCCATCGTAAAAGCGCAACGATGCTGCTCACGAAATTTATTAATGTTAAAGGTAAGGTTAAGCATTGTAGCTTGCCGACTGACCTCGCATATTTTAAACCCAGAGATATGGTCAAAAAGTTAAATCATGTTATGCTCTAAAAAAACTTGGCAAGTCTCTGCGGTTCAATATACTATCAACTCACCGATTAATTACTCATTCAAATAGGATGAGTTTCTATTAAAATGACAATCATGATTGAAAATAACAAGGCTTTACAACTTGAGGTTGCTGAATTAATGGTTCAGGCACTAAATCTGGATACTTCAGCAAATGAAATTGACCCAGACGCACCGCTTTATGGCGACGGACTAGGTTTGGATTCTATTGATATTCTTGAAGTTGCTTTGGTCATTTCGAAACGTTATGGTTTGCAGCTCAAGGCAGATAGCGAAAATAATCATGAAATTTTCAGTTCGCTACACAATCTTACAAGCTATGTTGCAGCAAATAAGGCAAGCTGAGATTTCAGTAAAGGATGATGCTCAAGTTCATCAGAATTGCACGTGGATTAGGCATTACGGCATGTATTGTAATTTATGCGTTGTTGGTACACCACGTTAACACGTCCAACGTTCCCAGTTCACTCGCTGCAGTATTAGCCTTAATACCCATATTCATAATTGTGCTTAGCTATGCTTGGAAGAGTAGATCGCACTTATTTAGCATAAGTATATTGCTTACGTTATCTATTATCTCTTGGTTTTTATGGGCATTTTTAAAAGAGCATTCTGGGCTTGTATTCTGGATATTGGATGTTGGATTAATGTTAGCCTTGATGATGACTTTTGGACAAACGCTGTTACCAGGTCGTAAACCTTTATGCGTGCATTTTGCCGAAATAATTAATAGAGGTTCGCTCCCAGCAGAGCATGAAATTTATGCTCGTAGAGTGACTGTGGCTTGGGTGATATTTTTTGCAGCAATCAGTATTACCTCGACATTGTTTTTTTTTATGACGCCGTTAGCAACGTGGTCAATCTTCGTCAATTTCTTCACCTTACCGCTGGTAGCACTTATGTTTATAGTGGAGTTCTTGTTGCGTCGACGTTTATTAACAAACCTTCCTACAGGCCATGTGCTTGACGCAGTAAAAGCTTATTTAGATAAATCTACACGTGTTCGTTAAGTTTTAGTATGGCCCTCATGCAAACCCTACCTCTCATCACTCATACTTCATTTGCTAAACCCATCGCATGGCGTAAGGGGATTAGTGTTTCTGTGGAGGAGTTTCTTGCAGATGTTAATTATTTAGCGACATTACTTCCAGCTGGCAAACATATCCTTAATGTATGCAAAGATCGCTATCATTTCAGTGTGGGTTTAGCTGCAGCTATTATTAGTAATAAAGTTAGCGTATTGCCTCCGACGCACACACCAGAAATGTTACGTCAACTACAAATATTTTCTCCAGATGTGTTTTGTCTATATGACAATGATGATTGTGATATTGCATTGCCGCGATTTAACTACCCAACGATGCCTAAGCATCCCGCTAAAAAAGTTTCAATTCCGCGAATTAATACACAACAATTAATCGCGATTGTCTTTACCTCTGGCTCTACGGGTCAACCTAATCCGCATCCCAAAAAATGGGGATCTCTAGTACAGAATGTTCAGGCACAGGCAAAACGGCTTGGCTTATCAGAAAGCAACGAATACAGCTTTATTGGCACTATTCCACCTCAGCATATGTATGGTTTTGAATCTACAGTCTTGCTGCCTTGGCAAAGTGGCAATGCCATAAGTAGCGCGCAACCATTTTATCCAGCGGATATTTGCAGCGCGATGCAATCCATACCTGCACCGCGCATTTTAGTTTCTACCCCTTTACATTTAAGGTTGCTATTAGACTCTGAACTAAATATTGCAGAGCCCGCACTGCTACTCTCAGCAACGGCTCCTTTGAGTTATACCTTGGCAGATAAAGTTGAAACTACTCTTAAAGCGCCATTAATAGAAATATATGGCAGTACAGAAACAGGACAAATAGCGACTCGACGCACCATTGATGGTGATTCTTGGCAATTATTACCTCAGATAAAGTTAACACAGCAAGGTGAGCAAGTATTTGCGGAGGGTGGTCATGTAGAAGTTGCAACCACGCTTAATGACATCATAGAGTTAACCGAGCCAGGTTTCTTTTTACTGCATGGACGCACACAGGATTTAATTAATATTGCAGGTAAACGTAGCTCTCTGACTAATCTTAACCATCACTTGAATGCCATTGAGGGGGTAATTGATGGCGCTTTCTTTATGCCTGATGAGTTATCACATGATCATGTCACTCGGCTAAGTGCATGTGTTGTTGCGCCCAATTTAACGGCTAGTCAGTTATTAGCCGCATTGCGTACCAAAATTGACCCTGCTTTCTTGCCTCGCCCATTATTATTCTTGGAAACTTTACCCAGAAATGCCACAGGTAAATTACCACGTGAAGCCCTGAAAAAACTTTTCGATACCTCAATAAATAAAGATTTAAGTTGTACGCAAAACTGATAATGAAAAAACATATCCAACTTATACTACCTGCTGATCATCCAGCTTTCGCAGGACATTTTCCTGGAACGCCCATTGTTCCTGGCGTAGTGCTACTAGATGAAGTGATGCATGCTATTTCTATTGAGACGGGTTTAGTTGAAAGTGATTGGAAAATTAGTTCTGTTAAATTTTTGAACCCATTAAAGCCTAACGAGATAGTGATTATTGAGCATGAGCAACTCCCAAATGGTTCAATCAAATTTGAAGTGCTTGAAGGAAATCGTCAAATTGTTATCGGTAATCTTATTGCAGCACAAATTGCTGCGGATGCTTAGCATGACAACGACTAATAAAAATGATCCTATAGAATTAGCGCCTATAAAACCTGCTGTTTGGTTACAACGACAAGAGCGTAGCAATATGCTGATGTTGGGTATCATGTCTTGGATATCACTGCGTTTAGGTCGCACTGTTGCCCGCTCGGTGCTACATTTAATCGCTACTTATTTTGTATTGTTTTCGCTGGATAGCCGCCGTGCCTCTCTTAGCTATTTGCCGCGGGCACTAGGTCGCCCTGCTACTTGGGTAGATTTGTATCGTCATTTCTTTTGTTTCGCGGCCACCATACATGACCGCATATATTTGATTAATCGTCGTTATGATTTATTTGATATTGAAATACAAGGCGAAGAAAATATTCGCTCACTCATAGATGAAGGTAAGGGCGTGTTTTTAATGGGCGCACATCTTGGCAGCTTTGAGGTCATGCGTGCAATAGGGCGCAAAGTTCCAGGTTTGCGCGTCGCGATGGTCATGCACAAAGATAATGCACAAAAGATCAACTCCATGTTGGGCGCAATCAACCCAGAAGCTACTATGGACGTTATCCCCTTAGGACGCATTGATTCTATGTTACAAGTGCAGCAACGGCTTGACGATGGCATGCTGGTCGGCATGTTGTCAGACCGTACATTAGGCGATGAGCCAATGACCGAAATTGATTTGCTTGGGGCAAGCGCTGCGCTACCAACAGGCCCTTTTCGCATGGCGGCTTTATTGCGCCGTCCTGTAGTGTTTATGGTTGGCTTATATATGGGTAATAACCGTTATCAGGTACATTTTGAGACTTTGGCAGACTTCTCTAACATCCCCGCAGGAGGGCGTAATAAGGCAGTAGAAATAGCCATTTTGCGTTATGCAGAACTGCTAAATCGTTACACACGTTTAGCTCCCTATAATTGGTTTAATTTTTTCGATTACTGGCAATCTGTGCCTGGATCCTTGAATGAAAAGCTGAATAAAAAATTAATTAAGAAATGAGTAAGTCTATGAAAACCATCAAGTTAATTAATAAAAATTCTTTACATTGTTCGCTATGCGGCTTGTTATTGTTGAGCATCATGTTAATGGCGCCCCTCGCTAAAGCGGAGGGTAGTTGGGGTATTGATCAGTTAATGCAGTCTTTAGCTACTACGCGTTCCAGTCATGCAAGCTTTATTGAAAAAAAATCGATTGCCATACTTGAAAAGCCTGTGGAGTCATCTGGAGAGTTATTTTATAGCGCACCAGACCATTTAGAGAAACGCACACTTAAACCCAAAGCAGAAAGCATGCTGTTGGATAAGGATAAATTGATTGTTGAGCAGCGTGGCAAAAAGCATGTATTAGCCTTGCGTAACTATCCAGAGATCGCTGCATTCATTGATAGTATTCGAGGGACTTTAGCGGGCGACCGTCAGGCATTAGAGCGCAATTATCACTTAAGTATGGATGGAAATGAGCAAAGTTGGAATCTCACTTTAATTCCCATAGAAGATAAAATGAAAAAAGTGGTCGCAAAGATCAGCATTGCAGGCTTAGGCAATGCTCTGCAGACAATAGACATCTTACAAGCTGACGGCGACAGCTCACAGATGAGCATCACACCATTACCCGTTTTAGAGTAGATATTTTTGCTACTTCTAAAACTGCCCATCTTATGAATTTAACTGGATTACAACGACCTCGTAGTGCAATCGTTATTTGGTTGCTAATGTTAATCGTATGCGCTGTTATTATCAGCCGCAGTCACTTCACCGCCGACTTGTCCGCTTTCTTGCCCAGCAACCCTACTGCTGAACAACAATTACTCTTGGATCAGCTTAAAGATGGAGTGGCATCTCGGCTGATATTGGTTGGAATTGAAGGGTCTGATGCCAACACTCGTGCAAAACTCTCTAAAGAAGTTGCACAGGGTTTACGTAACAACGATGAATTTGTAACAGTTAATAATGGTGAGCCTATCAGTAGTGAGCGTGACCGTCTTTATCTATTTAATAACCGTTACTTATTAAGCCCTGCGGTTACACCAGCGCATTTCAGTGTTGATGGATTGCATTCGGCCATCAGTGATAGCATTGATCAGATTGCTTCGCCCGCTGGTTTACTGCTTAAGTCGCTACTTCCGCACGACCCTACTGGCGAGATGCTTCAATTACTAGACCAAATGAATGCGGAAAGTCGTCCGCAGTTATTTGATGGCGCTTGGGCATCGCATGATGGTAAGACGTCTTTATTACTCTTACAGACTCGCGCCGTAGGTTCTGATACCGATGCACAAAAACTGGCGATGCAAACAATTCAGGCAGCTTTCGACCAAGCTAGCCTATCTGTAATTAGCCAAAAGTATATAGTGACCGAAAATAAGCCAAAACTCTTAATGACTGGACCAGGCGTATTTTCAGTCGTGTCACGTGACGCTATTAAAAGCCAAGTGCGATTAATATTTATAGTCAGCACCGTGCTTATCGCTCTTTTATTGCTGTACGTTTATCGTTCATTGACTGCATTGCTGCTAGGTTTTCTGCCTGTTGCAACTGGCATACTGGCAGGCATTGCCTCCGTTAGTCTGGGATTTGGTGTCGTGCATGGGATTACATTAGGTTTTGGTACGGCTCTAATCGGTGAGGCGGTAGATTATTCTATATATTTATTCATACAGTCTGATTATGCGGCGGATGGAAAGAGTGAGAAAAATCGTCAACAATGGATAGCGAATGTATGGCCTACAGTCAGATTAGGCGTGCTAACCTCTGTATTTGGTTTTGCAGCATTAATGTTATCGGGCTTTCCTGGATTAGCCCAGCTTGGTTTATATTCAACAGCTGGGCTGATTGCAGCTGCTACCATGACACGTTATGTTTTGCCGCATTTGTTGCCCGCAGGTTTTAAAATCCAAAACTTAAACAATGCAGGGCTAAAACTATCCTATTACGCACATTTAGCTTCGCGCTTAAAATGGCCGGCAATTGGTCTGATTGTTGCATCCAGTCTGGTTGTATATCAACACCACGATCATTTATGGAATAGTGAACTTACTGCGCTTAGTCCTGTTTCAAGCGCAGATTTGGCGCTCGATACACGTTTGCGAGCTGGAATGGGCGCGCCTGATGTACGCTACTTAGTGGTTGTTTCTGGCAATAGTCAAGAAGCGGTACTGATGTCTTCTGAAAAAGTATCCATTGCGCTACAACCATTGGTCGAATCTGGTGAACTCACAGCATTTGACAGCGCCAGCCATTACCTACCTAGCCAACACACACAACAGGCACGATTAGATAGTCTGCCTAATGCCGAAGAATTAAGACCGAATTTAGAAAACGCCATTAAAGACTTACCAGTTCGCGCCAAAGTATTTACACCTTTTGTGCAGGATGTAGAAGCATCCCGCACAAAACCTTTATTGCAGCGAAGTGATTTAGATGGCACTTCAATGGCAATGGCAGTCGATGCAATGTTGCTGCAGCAAGGCAAGCGCTGGAGTGCACTAATACCGCTAACTGCACCAAAAAGTGGCAACATTGATGCAACTCAAATGCGTAAAGCTATAACTCAGGCACAAGTTTCAAATGCATTATTTGTAGATATGAAAACTGAATCCAATCGCCTATATTCGTCTTATATGCATGAAGCCATTATGCTGTCGCTGGCAGGTTTAACGGCAATTGTAATGCTGCTATTGTTTGCATTGCGCTCACCAGTGCGCGTACTCGCTATCATTGCCCCCCTAATCGCCTCTGTACTCACTGTCACGGCAGGCTTGGCTTTATTGGGACAGCAATTGATTATATTGCACTTGATTGGCCTATTACTGATTGTGGCGATTGGCTCTAATTACGCACTTTTTTTTAATCCGCCACTTAATCAACATACACAGGCGATTTCATCGCACACTTATGCATCACTGCTACTTGCCAATGTGGCTACAGTACTAGGTTTTGGTTTACTCGCATTTTCCAATGTGCCCGTATTGCAGGCTATGGGGATTACGGTAGCACCAGGTGTCATACTCGCATTAATATTCTCAGCAGTGTTTGCACGTCATGCACCACCTGATAAGGCCAAAATCTGATGCGTTATCTGAGCCACTTGGCGCAGGTTGGGCAACAGGCTGATACGCTTATTATATTATTACCTGGCGCATATCAACACCCAGAAGATTTTATCGAGCAAGGCTTTGTAAGTGCATTGCAAGAACGTAAATTAGCAGTGGATTTAATTATGGCAGAGTTAGAGTTCAGCCATATTGCCGATCAAACCGCGCTCACTGAAATCCATAGCGAGTTAATACAAGTTGCCATCACAAAAGGTTATAAAAGTATCTGGTTGGCGGGTATTTCCATAGGCGGCTATGTCGCTATTGCATATGCCAATCGCTATCCCGCAGGACTGACAGGTCTTTTACTATTAGCGCCTTATCCTGGCAATCGTATCACTACTGGTAAGCTAGCCTCAGCAGGCGGTGTTCAGGCATGGACACCAGAATTTATACCTAGTGATGATGTCGAACTGGGTAATTGGAGTTGGCTAAAAACTCATGCAACTGCTACAAATATTGAAGTATATTTAGGTTACGGTGAAGATGACCGCTTCGCAGAAAGCTATTTGATGATGGCGGAAATGATGTGCGAAGATCGAGTTAACAAAATTGCTGGTGAGCATACATGGCCAGTATGGCAGCGGTTATGGCAAAATTTTTTGGATAAACGATTCATTAAAACAATTCATGAATAAAGCTATTCAACCATCTTGGCATTCCCCCGTGCTGATTAAGCTATCTATAACGCTTCATTTACTTTTATTGGTGGCATTGTTAATCACGCCAAACTTATGGAAGTGGATATTGGCTATATTTGTTTTTAATCATTTGCTAATTGCCGCAGTGGGATTGTGGCCGCGAAGCAATTGGTTAGGACCAAATTGGACACAATTGCCATCTACAGCAGCTAGCCGGAATGAGATCGCGCTGACGATTGATGATGGCCCTGAGCCATTGGTGACACCACAAGTGCTGGATATATTAGATCATTATCATGCGAAAGCTACATTTTTTTGCATTGGTAAAAATGTGACGAAATACCCTGAACTAAGTCGTGAAATTTTACGACGTGGTCATAAGATAGAAAATCATAGTCAACAGCATAGGCATTATTTCTCTCTGCTAGGGCTAAAAGGATTCACTCGTGAAATTGAGGCAGCGCAGAAAACACTTTTTGATGTCACAGGATCACGTCCTCAGTTTTTTCGGGCTCCGGCAGGGTTGCGTAATCCTTTTTTAGAGCCAGCACTTAATCGCTTAGGGTTAAAGCTTGCAAGCTGGACGGTACGTGGTTTTGATACGACGGTTAGAGATGCAGAAAAGGTGAGTAAGAAATTATTATCAGGATTGCGTCCAGGGGCAATTTTATTGTTACATGATGGCAATGCTGCTATTACAAAACTCAATATTCCGATTATTCTTACGGTACTTCCCACTCTGTTGGAAGAAGCTAAAAAGAAAAATTTGCACTGGGTCACCCTGCAAGAGGCACTCTAAGATTCAGATCGTAACAACATAACAGCGAAGCAAAAAATGTATAAATTACTAACCACACTCAAAGCGTTAAGGGGGATTCATTGAAACCTTTATTGTTATCGCATTTCACAGCTACCAGTTGTATTGGGCAAGGGCTGAAGCAAACATTAGATGCACTGCAACAAGGTCGAAAAGGCTTAAAGCCGTGTGATTTTGAAACGGTAGAATTAAACACGTTTATTGGCGAAGTCAGTGAAGTCAACCAGGTGAAAATGACGGCAGATATGAGTGAGTATAATTGCCGCAATAACCGTCTGGCAAAGTTAGGATTACAACAAGACGGATTTGATGAAGCGGTTAAACTTGCCGCAGAAAAATATGGGCGCAATCGTATCGGTGTATTCATAGGCACCAGCACTTCTGGCATCCTAGAAACAGAGATTGCTTTTCGTTCCAGAGATTCTGTTTCTGGAGCGTTGCCTGACGATTTTGTTTATAGAAAAACTCAAAACACTTATTCAGTTGCAGATTTTACCCGACAATATTTCAAACTTACTGGCCCAGCTTTAGCCGTATCCTCAGCATGCTCCTCAAGTGCCAAGGTATTCAGCGTGGCGCGTCGCATGATTGAAGCTGGCTTAATTGATGCCGCCGTCGTAGGTGGTGTCGATTCGCTGTGCTTAACCACTTTGTATGGCTTCCATTCATTAGGGCTGCTCTCCACACAAGCTTGTCGACCATATAACACTGCACGTGATGGAATTTCGATTGGCGAAGCTGCAGCTTTCGCCCTATTGGAAAAACCTTCTGCTAATCTACAGCCAAATGACGTGCTACTGCTTGGGATAGGGGAGTCGAGTGATGCTTACCATATGTCTTCACCTCATCCAGAAGGTTTAGGTGCGCGTATGGCCATGCAACAAGCCTTGGAAAGTGCTGGCTTGGTACCAAGTGATATTGATTATATTAATCTGCACGGTACGGCAACGCCAAGTAATGATGCAGCGGAAGCGAAGGCGGTTACTGCTGTTTTTGGCAACGACACACCACCTTGCAGCTCTAGCAAAGGTGCTACTGGCCATACATTAGGTGCTGCAGGTGCGGTGGAAGCGGTGATTTGTGGGCTTGCATTACAAAATGGATTTATAGTTGGCGGACTTAATACCAATGAGGTTGATCCATTGCTTAAAATGAATTACCAGTTAAAAAATCAGCCTCAAGCTTTATCCTACGTGATGAGTAACTCATTTGGCTTTGGCGGTACTAATTGCAGCCTAGTTTTTGGACTTGCAAAAAATGGAGATCAAGTCTGATGAACGCTGAACCTATTACTTATCTGAATGCTTATATTGAAGGCATCGGTCTATTAGGCCCTGGCTTATCTGGCTGGTCAAATAGTCAGGCTATATTGAATGGTTTACAACATTACCAACCCTCAAAAACAATCATTCCAGCGCCTGAATTATTGCCAGCTGCAGAACGACGACGCGCCAGTGATATTGTTAAACTGACCTTGGCGACTTCTTTAGAAGCCATCACTACTGCTGGATTACAAGAAGAAAATTTACCTAGTGTATTCTCATTTTCTAATGGTGATGGTCTGAACTGCCACACTATTTGCGAAATGCTGGCCTCTGAGGACAGGCAAATTTCACCTACGCGCTTTCATAACTCTGTGCATAATGCTGCCGCAGGCTACTGGAGCATTGCGACTGGGAATATGGCAACTTCATCAGTGCTATGTGCGTTCGATGCCAGCTTTGGCGCAGGATTATTAGATGCATTGACACAGGTTGTAGTTGATCATACACGCTGCATATTAATGGCGAGCGATACGCCATATCCTGAACCCATGTTTGCTAAACGACCTATCCCTAACAACTGCGGTATCGCATTAATACTTGCACCGCAAGCGAGCCAAAAATCTCTTGCTCAAATAAAAGTTAGCCTTACTCAGGACCCCGCAGACCAATTTGATGATGTTGCGCTAGAAGCCTTGCGTTTGGCGATTCCAGCAGCACGCGGTTTACCTTTATTGCAGGCTTTAGCCCAACAAAAAGACCGTCGCGTTGTGTTAGATTACCTCGATGACTTACGTTTAGCCATTGAGGTAAGCGCATGTTAACTCAGCAGGTGAATCAGAAACTAGATCATGCTTGGATCGAAAGTCATATTCCGCATCAAGGCAGCATGTGTTTATTAAGCAATGTACTGGCGTGGGATCAAGAAAAAATTACTTGTCTTGCCGATAGTCATCGTACCCCTGATAACCCATTGCGCGCACACGGAAAATTAGGCATCTCATGCGGTATTGAATATGCCGCTCAGGCAATGGCTGTGCATGGTGCATTGTTAGCACCTGCTGATAGCGAAACACCTAAAGTAGGCTATTTAGTGAGCGTACGTGGCGTTACTATGGCCGTGACAAGATTGGATGATATCGTTTCAGATTTGCTGATAACGGCTGTTTGCATTATGGCAAGTGAAAGTAATATGCTTTACCAATTTACCGTGTCAGCTGATGACAAACTATTACTAGAAGGGCGTGCCGCTGTGGTTTTAGATGCAGATGCACTCGCCATTAAATAATGAATTTACACGAAGGCAGTTTATGAAAAGAGCTTTAGTTACAGGTGGTAGTGGAGGAATAGGCTGCGCTATTAGCCGTCGTCTCGCGGCGGATGGTTACCATGTTTATATCCACGCAAACCAAGGCATTGCTGCTGCTCAGCAATTAGCCGTTGAAATCTGTGCGGCTGGTGGTAGTGCAGAGGCTTTGCAATTTGATGTGACTGACAGCGCTGCAGTGCATGCTGTACTAACCCCATTAGTCGAGAATGACCCCATCCAGATTCTGGTTAATAATGCTGGCATCCATGATGATGCAGTTTTTCCAGGTATGCGGCCAGATCAATGGCATAAGGTAATCGACGTATCTGTACATGGTTTTTTTAACGTAACACAACCATTAATGATGCCGATGATCCGCAGTCGCTGGGGACGTATCGTTAATGTATCCTCTGTCGCGGCACTGACTGGTAATCGTGGTCAAACCAATTACTCAGCGGCTAAAGGTGCAATTAATGCTGCGACTAAATCCTTGTCTTTAGAAATCGCCAGTAGAGGCATTACTGTTAACGCAGTTGCCCCCGGAATTATTGATACCACAATGAGTGAAACTGCATTTGACGCAAAGACCATTGCCAATATGGTGCCAATGAAGCGTGCCGGTACGCCAACGGAGGTGGCTGATTTGGTTAGTTTCCTAGTTTCAAATCAAGCTACTTACATTACAGGGCAGATTATCTCTATCAATGGCGGCATGATTTAACCTAATCAGTTGTTTAGCAAGCGCCTTATCAATAACAATGGTAGGCGCAGTAAAAAACCGATAAATAGCCGTGAGTACATCCACGTGAGTAGTATGTTGTCACGTAGATAACGGAAGTGCGAAACACCACCTTCATCCACACTAAAATAGCGCACAGGTGCAGGTAAGTTAACCACCTTTACGCCGCGCCAGCTTAATCTTATTGCGGCTTCAGGGTCAAAATCAAAATGGCGCATCCAAGGCTGAAAGCGCATGACTTTTATCAGCGGCTCGATGGGGTAAACACGAAAGCCAAATAATGAGTCGCCAATTCCTGCCCATAAAGTTTCAACATTAGCCCACCAATTTGAGAGTTTTCGTCCTTGAACCCTGATGTTGGGAGCACTCGCATCGAATATTGGTTTACCTAATACCATCGCGCCAGGTTGCTTCATGGATTCAGCCATGAACACAGGAATCAATTCTGCTGGATGTTGGCCGTCAGAATCCATCGTCAATACATGTGTGTAACCTTCTGCGAAGGCTAAGTGTAAACCATGTAAAACCGCAGCGCCTTTACCTTTATTTTCTAATAAATGGATGACTCGCAAGCCATTATCTTCTGCAGCCATCGCTTGTAAGGTAACTTCCGAGCCATCAGTACTGCCATCTATTATTACCCATACTGGATTCCAATATTGACGTGCTGAACGTACAGTTTCATACACTTTTTCGCCTGGGTTATAACTAGGAATAAGGACGATGTGACTAGAAGAAGTGGTTATCATGAATAATTTGTTCCCTTTGGTTTCAATTTATCTAACTCCGCACTCCGTTGAGCTTTGTCAGGGCAAGCAAAATTTTCATTAGCTGCAGGATTACTCGAAGATGTTAATGCCTGCGAAAAATAGTCTTCTAGCTCTGCGATGAAGTGATGCGTATCTATTGGTGGATTAAAACGCTTACCTAACCTAACTTTGTAACTTACAGGCAATATAGGCTTGCGAAACAAAGGCCAGCCTTTGCTTAAATAAGGCGAGTTTGTTTCAATCAGTACCGTTTGTACTGGCAATTTTGCTAGCTTAGAGATAAGTGCGATACTGCCTTTAAGAGAATTGATTGGTTGATTAATTGTGCGAGTACCCTCTGGAAATAATAGCAAGTGACTACCTATATTAAGATCTTCACTGGCTTGTTTTACCATGTCGCGTATAGGGCCATTGCAAATATAACGCGCTAAACGTGCGCCTGCACCCAAAAATAGATTGTTCATCAGCTCGGCTTTCATAACACAAGCCACATTCGGTAAACGTGAAATAATCATCACAGCATCAAGTAAACATGGATGATTTGGCGCAATAATCAGCGGTGCTTCGTCTTTTAATACATCAAGTTCAGATAAATCGAAATTACATCGGCGCGAGATAGTTAAGCTAGCAAGATAAGCCCGAAAAGATATCATGATGACATGTCGACCTAACAGCGTTGCATAACGCGCAGGCAAGAAAGGGTATAGTAGGGTCGCTAATATTGTCCAACTCAGGCTTAAAAAACCTAACCAAAGCAAGCCCATATACAACACAAAATAGTCATAGATAGTCAGCAATATGTCTCTCATGAGTTTCAACTATATTGCGCCCATGTGGTTGCTGGCAGGGGAGAATGCAGTGGCTTCAATCTCTAATAGAAGCTCTTTGCGGCATATATCCGCCTGTATAAAAACAGCTTTTACTGCGCCGCCCATATATCGCTCCATTTCATTTCGCACTAAAGATAAATCAGACGCACTGCGAATATAAACCCGGAAATAGATATTGCGTAAATCAAATTTTTTCTCACCTAACATCTGATTGGCCTCGTTAATTACAGCGTCCAGATTCTCTAGGGTTTCGTTTGTTTGTGCCACTGCATCTAATGGATGCATGGTTAAATGCCCAACGATGCTAGCAGTACCTGATATAAATAATATCTCATTTTGTTCTGTATGCAATAAAGTCGCACGTGAAAAACTCGGTGCACGTGGTCCATATTCTTCTGGATATTCATAAGCACTGATTTGCCGTGGATTTTCTACTGCAATAGGTGCCTGACGACCCAACAGAAAAGCAATGGTCAATGGACCGCTCTCCAAACCTAAAGCACAAGCAGCAGGCAACTGGGTGCCAACGCTCGTAGCATATGCCAGAAATGCATTCTTGCGCCCCACATTAAACTGGCGATAACGTTCTAGCTCATGACTAATGCCATTAATATCAGCCATGTAATTCCAGAACCGATAAATATAGGGGTAATCCATTTCTTCCATCAACGCAAATATTTGGCGATAAGCAGACTCTGCGGCATTTTGTAATACGCCATTTTCTGGCACAGTGATCACACCAAACAATAACTCGTCACTCAATCGATATTGAATTGCGTTTTTGGCCCCATTCACCAAAGGTTTAGCTTGTGACGAAGCGAGGCTATTAAGCCAAACCTCGGTGGAGGTCTCGTTTTCATCTAGAAGGGGAGCTTGCAAATAAATTGTAGGAATTTCAGCCGCACCTTCAATTTTCATATCTATGAGGGACGCACTAAAACAGATAGCCCCCAGCGCTTTGTCTTTCCAAGATTGTTCTTGTTGCTCAATATTTGCAAAAGGCATGCATATAGTTTCTATGCCTGTTATAGGTAAACTCATTGCTTAAGTGGCATCCTGAAAATGATATGAAAGGCGGTGGGAATTCATGAGTTAAAACTTTTTTACAATCTAACATATGGATTATATATTACGAGCAAGAAGCTCAATCGAATAAGATGGCTTACTCAAAGTCTAAATCCAAAGTACCTCTGATCAATATAAATTCATTTTCGCCTACAATCCCAGGCACTTAAATTCTTAACATTCCTGCTAAAAGTGATTGATTTTTGCTGAGTGTGATTAGCTAAGTCGTAAAATTAAGTGATCAAATAAGGTATAATTCGCGGTTATCTAACTGTTTAATGAGGTATTTATGCCTATTTACGATTACCAATGTACAAGTTGCGGCCATAAGGCTGAAGTCATGCGCAAAATTAGCGCTGCCAGCACTGAGGCCTGCCCATCCTGTGGCGCTGAAACTTTTAGCAAACAATTATCTGCTCCTAGCTTTCAGTTAAGCGGTAGTGGCTGGTATGCGACTGACTTTAAAAATGGCAACAAGTCTGCACCCGCAGCAAAAAGTGAGACTTCGACTGAAAAAAAGTCTGAGGTAGCAGCTGCACCAGCTGCTTGTGCTACTGGCTGTGCTTGCCATTAATTCTTATGATCTATCTGATTCTCTAAGTACATGAAAAAATATTTTATTACTGGTTTGCTAGTGTTAGTGCCACTGTTTATTACAGTATGGGTGCTATCAAGCGTTATTGGCATCATGGATCAAAGCTTATTTCTATTGCCCATGAGTTGGCGTCCGAAAGCTTTACTCGGTCATGAGATAGTCGGTATCGGCGCATTGCTTACCGTGGTGATTATTCTCAGCACGGGCGTAATAGCTACCAATTTCTTCGGAAAGCAGTTGATTAACCTATGGGAGGCAATGCTCGCACGCGTTCCAGTCGTAAAGTCTATTTATGCCAGTGTTAAACAAGTGTCAGATACCTTGTTTTCAGATTCTGGTAATGCTTTTCGTCAGGCCGTATTAGTGCAATTTCCAAGAGAAGGTTCTTGGACTCTGGCTTTTATCACAGGTCAACCTGGTGGAGATATTGTCAATCACTTGCAAGGTGACTTTGTCAGTGTTTACGTTCCTACAACGCCCAACCCCACAGGTGGATATTTTTTAATGATGCCGCGCGCTGAAGTCATAGAACTAGATATGAGTGTGGATGAAGCACTTAAATACATTATTAGCATGGGCGTAGTGGCACCTTCTAAAAAGCTTAAAAACAAAATAAGCTACTAGCAATAAAAAACAATTCAATTAACCGACTATTTAACAAGAACTTAACATTATGCGTACACATTACTGCGGTCATTTAAACCGCGAACACATCGGCCAAACAGTTACTCTATGTGGTTGGGCACACCGTCGCCGTGACCACGGAGGCGTGATTTTTATTGACTTGCGCGACCGTGAAGGTTTGGCGCAAATCGTGATTAATCCTGATGCAAAAGCAGCATTTGCTATTGCTGAAAGTGTGCGTAGTGAATATGTGCTAAAAGTTACTTGTGTTGTTAATGCGCGCCCAGAAGGCGCAACTAATGCAAACTTGGCCACTGGCGAAGTTGAAATGATTGCCACTGAGATTGAAATTCTCAATGCTTCACTCACGCCTCCGTTCCAGTTAGATGATGAAAACTTAACTGAAACCGTGCGCCTAGAGCACCGTTACATTGATTTACGTCGTCCAGCGATGCAAAAAAACATGATGTTGCGCTATCGCGTTTCTAAAACTTTGCGTGATTATTTAGATACCAATGGCTTCATTGAAGTTGAAACGCCCATGCTCACACGTTCAACACCAGAAGGTGCGCGTGATTACTTGGTGCCTAGCCGCGTTCATGCTGGTCAGTTCTTTGCATTGCCGCAATCACCGCAATTATTCAAACAGTTATTGATGGTATCTGGCTTCGATCGTTATTTCCAAATCACCAAATGTTTCCGCGATGAAGATTTACGTGCTGACCGTCAGCCAGAATTCACGCAAGTGGATATAGAAACATCGTTCATGACCGAAAATCAAATCATGGACATCGTTGAAGAGATGATTCGTCAAATGCTTAAATCTGTGCAAAACGTAGATTTGCCAGCGGCGTTCCCACGCATGTCATTCCACGAGGCAATGACGCGTTATGGTTCAGATAAACCAGATATGCGCGTAACGCTAGAAATCACCGAGCTTTCAGATGTGATGAAAGACGTAGATTTTAAAGTGTTTGCAGGCGCAGCAAATATGGCCGGTGGTCGCGTGGCGGCATTGCGTGTGCCAGGTGGCGCGGCAATTGCTCGTAGCGAAATTGATGCTTACACAGAATTCGTCAAAATATACGGCGCTAAAGGTTTGGCGTACATCAAGATTAACGACGTGACAAAATTAAACGAAGAAGGTCTACAAAGCCCAATCGTTAAAAACATTCATGTGACGGCATTGCAAGCAATTATCGACCGTACAGGCGCACAAAACGGCGACATCGTTTTCTTTGGCGCAGATAAATCTAAAGTGGTCAACGAGGCGCTTGGCGCATTACGCCTTAAAGTCGGTCACGATAAAGGCCATGTTGATGGTCGTGCATGGGCGCCATTGTGGGTGGTTGATTTCCCAATGTTTGAACATGACGAAGAAAATGATCGTTGGGCTGCATTACACCATCCGTTCACTGCCCCAAAAGATGGTCACGAAGATTTACTTGTTTCTAACCCAGGAGCTGCGCTTTCAAAAGCTTATGACATGGTGCTAAACGGCTGGGAAGTAGGCGGCGGTTCAGTACGTATCCATAAACAAGACGTGCAATCTAAAGTATTCGACGCACTAAAAATCAGCAAAGAAGAAGCCCAAGAAAAATTCGGCTTCTTGCTAGACGCCTTGCAATACGGCGCACCTCCACACGGCGGCCTAGCCTTCGGTTTAGATCGTTTGGTCACTTTAATGACAGGTGCAGAATCTATCCGTGACGTGATTGCCTTCCCTAAAACCCAGCGTGCTCAGTGCTTAATGACGAATGCGCCGAATGAGGTTGATGAGAAACAGTTGAGAGAGTTGCATATACGCGTTCGCTCGCAGACTCCTGCTACTTAATACGGGGATGTTAATATTTTAACTTTATTGAAAATCGGAATGGCGACTTTGTTTTTAGTCGCTTGTTCTGATACAAGTAATGGCGAAATATTCACGCTTTACCGAAATAGTTTGACGGATTCAAATATGCGCATTCATGTGGCTACCTTTGATTCACAGGATGGTGAGGTTTACAATAAAGGTAATTGTGATCAGGCTCAATTACTTTTTCAGAACCAACCTGAGATAAATACCAAATTTTGGTGTGAAAAAGGTCAATTTAAGCAGTAACTATTTGGCTACAGCATGCAATTAAAATCCTTAATACGCACCATTCCGCATTACCCCAAGCAAGGCATTCAATTTCGCGACATTACCACTTTGTTGAAAGACCCTATCGGCTTTCGCATGGTGGTTGATGCGCTCGCTCATCATTATGCCAATCAAAAAATAGATAAAATCGCGGGTATCGAAGCGCGTGGTTTTATCATTGGTGCGGCACTGGCTTATACGCTGGGTGTGGGTTTTGTGCCTATTCGTAAATCTGGCAAGTTGCCTGCTGAAACTATCGGCCACGATTATGCTTTGGAGTATGGTGCTGACCGCGTGGAAATTCATACCGATGCGGTTGCGCAGGGCGAGCAGGTATTGCTAGTGGATGACTTGATTGCTACTGGTGGCACGACAGAAGCCGCTGCGGCGTTGATTCAGAAGTTGGGCGGCGTTGTCATGGGCTGTGCATTCGTGATTAATCTGCCGGATTTGGGTGGCTCGAAACGATTAATTGAAATTGGACTCAAACCTTTCTCATTATGTGAGTTTGAAGGTGACTAATGTTTTACAGGTTTTGCCTGCACCTTGCATTAGCGGTAAATTTCCCACAAACTGTTTAAATATACTTAAATCTAGATTGTTAAAATATTATGCCAGTCACCCAACTAAACCACGTTAACCTTCGCACGCCTTACGAGACGATGCTGAAACTTAAAGATTTCTACTGCGATGTTGTGGGCTTAAAAGTCGGGCCGCGCGAAGGGTTTACTAGCCGCGGTTTTTGGTTATACATCGGCGATACGCATGTGATGCATCTGGCGGAGTATCGCGGTGAGGGTGAACCGCTGACTAATGTGCTTACCACCATAGACCACGTTTCATTCACCTGCACTGACATGCCTGCGACCGAAGCGCATTTAAAGGCGCATAACGTTGACTACTCCATTCGCGATTTGCCAGTATTGAATGTTAAACAAATTAACTTTAAAGACCCAGTAGGCAATGGCATTGAACTGTTTTTCTACATGGATAATGAGTAAATTTCACTCATTCAAGCAATTGAATTTTCTTATGTGACTGCTGTCACATACATTGAAGTTAAACCCATAGAATATGCGTTTAACAATACATTTTGGGTTAATGAAGTTTGGGGAGAATAATTAGAATGAAACAAATTACGCAGCATATTTATTTAAAGTTAATGCTAGCAACATTAATGTCTGTTGTTTTGGCAACGCCAGCCAGTGCCGAACCCGACCCAAAGCTGTGGCCTGTGATGAAAGAAGCTTTCTTCGCCAAGCGTGATATGCAGGATGCGAGCTTCATTAAGATAGATGCGCCACGCCGTGCTGAAAGTGGTGCGCAAGTGCCTGTGACTTATAGCATTGATAACGCCGCAGCCAATGGTGTGAAAATCACTAAATTGTATGCGTTTGTGGATGCTAACCCAATCCCATTAACCGCTACTTATCACTTAACGGATGCGCTGGGAAACTTTCAGTTAGCCACACGCATTCGCTTTGAAACTGATGCCTTTGTCCGTTTAGTTGGTGAAGATGCTAACGGTAAGTTATACCTTGCCTCTCGCGAGATTCGCGCTGCTGGTGGTTGTGGCGGTACGGTTGAAGGTGATGAAGCAGCTATTCGTGCCAGCGCAGGCAAAATTAAATTTAAAGTAGATGAGCCAGCAACGATAGGCAGCGCTACTTCAACCACTTTTAACATTAAACATCCAATGCGTACAGGCTTGCAACGTGAGTTAGTTTCACAAGGTTTTGTACCAGCGTTTTATATTAATAAAACAGAGTTTTTATATAACGGCCAGCCATTGTTGTTGATAGATGTAGGCGTAGGGACTGCAGAAGACCCTTATTTTAAATTTAACTTTGTGCCACAAGCCGCTGGTAAATTAGAAGTAACGGCTACTGATAATGAAGGTAAAACTTTCGTACAGCAAGTGGATGTTAAGGGCTAAGTTAATTGCGTGTTCACAAAGGTTTCCAGTAGGAAGCCTTTTTTATTGCCCTGTTTATATACATACCTTTGCGCGAATATAAAAGCAGCAGAATTATTACCAAAATTTTCAAAAAGCCGTCATACCAGCGAAGGCTGGTATCCAATCAGGTTTGAATACAAGTGATTGTAATTTAATGCTCTAATATTTAACCTTGACTAGATTCCGTCCCGACTGAATGACGAATCGATAAGTTTTAATGAATAAGATGCACTCGTGCATAGCACAGGTGAAATGTTAAAATGATGCTTGTTAATATTCTAGAGAGCCTACAATGAAAAGCTATCGTAAAGAATTATGGTTTAACCCGCCAACCCGCGTGGCGTTTATTCGCATTACCGAGCAAGTGAATGAGTGCTTGCGCGAGAGCGGCGTAAAAGAAGGCTTGGTATTAATCAATGCCATGCATATTACTGCCAGTGTTTTTATTAACGATGACGAGCGTGGTCTGCATCACGATTACACGCAATGGCTTGAGAAGCTTGCGCCGCATGAGCCTGTGAGCAGCTATCGCCATAATGATACAGGCGAAGATAACGCCGATGCGCACATGAAGCGCCAGTTAATGGGTCGTGAGGTTGTTGTGGCAATTACCGAAGGCCGCTTGGATTTTGGCCCTTGGGAGCAGATTTTTTACGGTGAGTTTGATGGCCGCAGAAAGAAGCGCGTGTTAGTTAAAATTATTGGCGAGTAGCTGATTTATATCAAATCACTCTAGTAACCTATTTGTTATTCTGCTGGCGATTTTCTGAGCATTTTGCTTGGAATGCATGACAGAACTGGTAATAAAAAGTGAAACTCCCTGAATTATTAGCCCCAGCGGGTGATTTAGACCGCATGCACACGGCGTTTGATTATGGCGCAGATGCTGTTTACGCTGGGCAACCGCGCTATAGTTTGCGCGTGCGTGAAAATGATTTCTCAATGGCTAATTTAGAAATCGGCATTAAAGAAGCGCACACACGTGGTAAAAAGTTTTTTGTGGCGAGTAATATTTCACCGCATAACGCCAAGGTTAAAACCTATATGCGCGACATGGAACCCGTGATTGCAATGCAGCCTGATGCTTTAATTATGGCTGACCCTGGCTTGATTATGATGGTGCGCGAACGCTGGCCTGAAGTGCCAGTGCACTTATCAGTACAAGCTAACGCCGTCAATTATGCATCGGTTAAGTTTTGGAAAAATATGGGCTTAACACGCGTTATTTTATCGCGTGAATTGTCGATGGATGAGATTGAAGAAATTCGCCAAGAATGCCCAGATATAGAGCTAGAAGTATTTATCCACGGCGCGTTGTGCATTGCATATTCTGGTCGCTGCTTGCTTTCAGGCTATTTCAACTCGCGTGACCCTAATCAAGGCTCATGCACGAATAGTTGCCGTTGGGATTACAAAGTACATGACGCTAAAGAAGATGCTGCAGGCGTCATTCGTTTAAATGATTTTGACTTTGAAGCTGAGATGAGTAAATCGCAGCTTTCAGCCTGTGGCAGTTTGCCACGACATCCAGAGGCAAACAAGATTTTCTTAATTGAAGAAAAAGGTCGGCCAGGTGAGTTGCTACCCATTATGGAAGATGAGCACGGCACTTACATTATGAATAGCAAGGATTTACGTGCAATTGAACACGTGGAGCGCTTAGTTAAAATTGGTGTGGATTCACTTAAAATTGAAGGCCGCACAAAATCACGCTACTACGTGGCGCGCACCAGTCAAAATTACCGTCAAGCGATAGATGATGCCGTTGCAGGCAGGCCATTTGATTTGCGTTTATTAGGCGAGTTGGAAAACTTAGCTAACCGCGGTTATACCGATGGTTTCTATCAGCGTCACCATACGGCGGAACATCAAAACTATATGCAAGGGCACTCAAAATCTAACCGAAGTTTATACGTCGGTGATGTGGTGGCTTACGACGCTGAAAAAGGCTTGGCCGATATCGAAGCGCGCAATAAGTTTGCGGTCGGAGATCGTTTGCAAATCATTCATCCAACAGGCAATCAGGAATTAGTAGTCGAACAAATGTTTAATAAAAAAGGCGAGAATATACAAGAGGCTTCAGGCAGCGGCTATTATGTTCGCATACCTATTAAGGCTACTAATTTAAGTAATGCCATGATTTCAAGGTACATTTAGTTATAGTTTAATTCGAGAGCTAAGTAATTTTAAAAAGGGGGCTTAATGTTCCCTTTTTTATGTTTAATCGATTTATTTGTTTATGCCAATTAACTTTAATAAAGTGATTTGAATAAATGCGGCACAGAGAAATCAAATATATTGTTGACATCTCAAATGAGAATGATTATCATTAACTATAAATTAATGATATGGAAAGTTAATCATGAAAAAGCAGCTAATCATTAGCCAAGCCAAGTTGGCAGGTAATCAAGAATGCAAAGTGCTTTATAACAAAGCAAAAGACATGATTGAGTTAGAGGTTGGCGGCACTTCATTAAGATTTGAAGCGCGAAACTTTTTTATGATGAACGAGATGCTGCGTAAAGCAGCAGCCAAGTTGGTCATGCAAACTGAATTGCATCACGCGTGAATAAGTATCACTGTGATTGATGAGGATGAAAACGATGACAACTAAGAATCAACATTCAAGAATGCTTTTATCTAAAAATGAAAGTGGGGCCATTACATTTTGTGAAAGCTGTGATGTGCTGGAACTGGAAATTGGTGCAATTAGCCTACGTATAAACTCACTCTCATTAGAACTGTTAAGTCAATTAATGATAGAAGCTACAAAAAGCATGAATACATATAAACAAGAGCAGGCAGGATTTACGCAAATAAAGCCGCAAAATTTTGGATTACATTGATTATTAATGAACAAATAAACATATGATTGCATTTACAAATGATAATTGTTATCATTTGTATTTGAGTTTAAGTAGTGCTAACAATTAATTTAAATGAAGAGTGAAATGCTTAGTCAATTGGAGTTTGATCATCTAAATAAAGGAACAGCACAAATAGTCACCGGCAATCGAATGGTGACAAGTGAGATGTTATTTTCTGGCGCTCGTGAATTGATCATTAAGCACGCAGGTGAAGACTATCGTTTGCGTTTGACTAATCAAGGCAAACTAATTTTAACTAAGTAGTTAGAGTATTTTGCTATAGGAAATGAAAGTCAAAATATGCAAACCTTAACCCTAGTAAATAATAATGTAGATAGAGGCTTGAAATTTGAAGGTCGGGCATCTTCACAAGTAACTTCAAAGAATGAGCAGCTCAATCTCCATCAAAAGCAAGGCGATGTAGGTAGCGTTTATGCTTGGAAAGTAAAAGGATTAACTAACGCTCACGATGCACGTGTCAGTAATCCTAAGAAAACGAAAAGCGCTTATGGGGTGTTGGCATTAGTGGTATGTGCCCACGTCATTGCAGTATTGGCTTTACTAAATGCCAAGGCTACGCAACCAGTCATTAAAAATTTGCAAGTGCCGATGATGGTTAGCTTGGTAACTAGCCCAGCGCCAGAACCTGAAATTGTACCTTTAATACCCACGCCGCCGCAGCCTGTAGTTAAGAAGCAAAAGCCTATCATTAAAAAGGTGCAACCAACCCCAACGCCTGTTGCTGTTACGCAAGAGCTTGCACAGCCAGTGGTAACGGAGGCTCCGCCTACACCAGCCACACCTGTAGAAGTTGCAAAGGCGCCTGAAGTAATAGAGGCGCCGCAACCAAAACCAGTAGCAGAGCCAATTGTGGAACCTCCTCGCTTTGGTGCGGCTTATTTGAATAATCCTGCGCCTGATTATCCAAAGATGGCAAGAAGGTTAGGGCAGGAGGGGCGCGTGTTACTGAAGGTCCTAGTCGCTGAAAATGGTATTGCGGAAACCGTAGCGCTGGCAACGAGTAGTGGCTTTGATAAGCTTGATGAAGCGGCGATAGAGGCGGTGAAAAAGTGGAGCTTTATTCCCGCTAAACGAAGCGATCAGCCAATAAGTGCTTATGTGCTGGTACCAGTGAAATTTTCACTCAAAAACTAAACGAAAATATATAGTTAAAAAAATAGTTAAATAAATAAGTTCAACTTAACAAAAATCAGAGATTCAAAAAAGGAAACAAAAAATGCAAAACGGATATGAGTTTAATAGCTTAGCGTTTATCACAGCGGGTGGTGCAGTATCTATTGGGGTGGCGTTAATTTTACTGGCAATGTCGGTAGTAAGTTGGTACTTAATTGTTGCAAAAGGTTTGCAAGCATTGCGAGTACGCCAAGCATTTAAAGCCTACGCTCAACATTTTTGGAATGCACCAAATTTGGCAATTGCAATCAAGCAAAACAATAACACTGCGCTGGCTAGCCTAGCAAAAAATGCAATAGCAGCAGCAGAGCACTATAAAACACATGCATCTAAGAATAGTGAAAAAGTGGCGCAAGACGAATTTATAGCACGTGCCTTGAACCGTAGTATTGCTGAAGAAAATACAAAGATGGAAAGTGGTTTGAGCGCATTAGCGTCGGTTGGTAGTGTGTCGCCATTTGTAGGATTATTTGGAACGGTGTGGGGTATTTACCACGCACTTGCAAGTATTAGTCAGAGCGGTCAGGCCACGCTTGATAAAGTAGCCGGGCCAGTAGGCGAAGCGTTAATTATGACCGCTTTAGGTTTGGCAGTAGCAATACCTGCGGTGCTGGCTTATAACGCTTTGGTGCGTAGCAATAGATTGCTAGCTGCTGAACTTGAGGGCTTTGGTTACACGCTGCACACATTGCTTACAACAGGCGCGGTGATTAACGTTAATCTTGAGGATTCAAAAGCAGCAATAGAAACTAAAGAACGTGCTCACATTGCAGGAGTGCCAGCATGATAGGCTCTGGAAACGGCGTGGGTTCTGCTTCCCACACAGCACCTATGTCAGAAATTAATACCACACCTTTAGTGGATGTGATGTTAGTGCTCTTAGTCATCTTTATTATTACCGCACCATTGTTGACGCATGCAGTGAAAATCGATTTACCACAAGCGAGCAGTCAGCCATTGCCTGAAAAACCAGAAGTAATTTCTGTATCGATAGATGCAACAGGCAAAATGTATTGGAATGACGCACCATTGGTGCAGGGTGAGTTAAAAGTCAAGCTGCAAGAAATTGCCAATAAAAAACCACAGCCAGAGTTGAATATTAGGGCAGATAAAGAAACACGTTATCAAGTATTGGCAGAAGTAATGGCTGACGCACAAAATTCTGGCGTGACAAAATTAGGTTTTGTCAGTGAACCAAAAAACTAATTATTAGTTTTAATCATTCATCTTTAGTAATAAAACCAATTAAAAAGCAAGAAAACCAATTAACACTCCATTAGCCAGCCAGCATATTGCAAGCCAGCCAAGTTTAAAAAATTAAGTTTAATTTTAGGGAAAATTATGAAATCCAAACAAATGCCTAGGCTGGCATTGAATGTCGTTGCCATTGCAATTGCATCAGCTTACCCGTTAGTTAGCATGGCAGAAGATGCCGTTAGTAATGAAAAAGCAGTGCCAACCACTGTCAATAAAGCGGAAAGTGCGCCAGCAGAACTCAGTGAAGTTACAGTGAATGCTAAAGTCGAACCAAAAGCCGACGGCTACCAAGCCACTAAAACGCGCGTTGGCAAAGTGCTGCAAGACCCACAAGACATACCACAAGCGATTACCACCGTAACTAATCAGCTGATGCATGATCAACAGGTAGGATCTTTGCGTGAAGCGCTACGTAACGTTTCAGGCTTGACATTTAATGCGGCAGAGGGTGGTCGTGCGGGTGATAACTTCAACTTACGTGGTTTTTATACATTTGGTGATATTTATTTAGACGGCATTCGTGATACTGCGCAATATAACCGCGAAACTTTTAACTTAGAACAGGTCGATGTATTACGCGGCTCTGCAGCGATGTTGTTTGGTCGCGGCCAAGCGGGTGGCGTCATCAACCAAGTGAGTAAAATGGCAGAGTTGAATGATAAAAACACCGTGACAGGTAGCTTAGGTAATTATGATTACCACCAGTTTACGGGTGACTTTAATAAACAACTAACCGAAACAGCTGCTATCCGCGTTAATGTGATGGATAGACATGAGGAAACATATCGTACGAATCCTTCTGATGGGGATCATCCAGAAACGGACAGAAAAGGCATTGCGCTTAGCTTCGGGGCTGGGATTGGTACTAATAATGAGTTATTTTTAAATCATATTTATACACAAACACGTGATGTACCCGATTTTGGTATTCGCTTTGATACAGACCATAGGCCGTTAAGTAACAGTACTAACGGTAGAAGCGATAAAACTTTTTGGGGAAACAGTGACAACTTTGATGATAGTGACACCCGAGTGACTACAGGTATATTCACACATAAGTTTAGTGAAGATACTCAGTTGAGAACTCAGCTAAGACAGGCAGATTATAAACGTGGCTACTGGGCGAAAACACCAGGTACTGTTTTGCCAACTGAGGATAACAAAATTGGTGGCAACGTCACGCGTAAAATGCATTATGAAACACTCAATTTGCAATCTGACTTTAGTACAAAGCTTGAGCTTGGCGGTATGAAACATGAAATTTTGGCTGGCTTAGAGTATTTGAAAGAGGAAAACTATAGAAATAGTTTACAACCGATTAACCCTTTGACAGGTCAGGCTTACACACAAACGGGCGCTGCTCTCAATACTGCGATTGCTGTAAACGGTGTAACATACAACCGACACTTGGCTTCTTTGACGGCAATACCGGCAAAATTTGATGCGGATAATTACGCCGTGTATTTGCAAGACACGGTTGAGTTTGTGAAGGACTGGAAATTATTGTTTGGTATACGCCGTGATGAATTACGTGCTGATTACTCAAGTGCAACATCACCAAAGCTAAGTTATGGCGAAAATAGCTATCGTACGGGATTGTCTTGGCAACCCACGCCAGCTACACACTATTATGCAGCTTGGAGCGATTCATTTAGCCCTACTGCCGACTTATATCAATTGACTGTTGCGCCTCAGCCACCTGAACGTAGCAAAACACTTGAATTAGGTACAAAATGGTTATTTTTGGATGGTGATTTAGCCTTTAGAACGGCGCTATATACATCTACGAAAGACTGGGAAAGAAATACCGACTTAGAGTCTACCTCAGCAATTTTGACCAAAAAACGTAGAACTAATGGTTTGGAGTTAGAAGCAACTGGCAAAGTAACTGAAGACTGGGAAATTTTTGCTGGCATCAGCTTTATGGATGCAGAGATTTTAGAGGTGGCTGAAAACGTGAATGCGACAACAGGCAACATTACTGTGGCAGATGCTCGATTTAAAGGGCAGCGCCCACGTAATACACCTGCTGCCACATTTAACTTTTGGACGACATATAACTTAACCAGTGCTTGGAAAATTGGTGGTGGAGTTGAAGCTAAAGGTACGCGTACAGCCTATCAACCCAGCGCCGCCAATGGCGGAACCGCGTTTGCGGGCACGGGTTTTCATCCAAATTATGCCCCTGGCTATGCACGAGTTGACGCAATGTTCGCTTACGAGCAACCTAAATGGGCTTTACGCTTGAATGTTAAAAATCTATTAGATAAAGAATATTATGATGCTGTTTATGACAATGGCGGCTTAGTAACACCAGGTAACCGCCGTCAAGCCATTATCACTACTGAATATAAATTTTAATGGTAACTTACATGAAGTTTTAGGGTCATAAATCGGGCGCCATTATCTCATCGCGTTAGTGACGAATAATGGATATGCATAATGTAGATTTTCCCTTTATGCAAAATCAATTACGAACAAAGGTCTGGAATACAAAATGTTGTTGCGCGTACCCCAAGTGTTAAATGCTGATGAACTTGCCAAGTTGCAAGCGCTTATGGCTAAGGCCGAGTGGACAGATGGCAAGGTCACTGCGGGTACGCAATCGGCACAAGTTAAACGTAATATTCAGTTGCCTGAAACATCACCGGATGCTGAGGCGGCGCGAGAAATTGTGCTTAGAGCTTTAAGTCGTCATGCGCTGTTTTTTTCTGCGGCCTTACCTAAAAAAATCTATCCGCCGCTGTTTAACCAGTATCGTGTAGGTATGGATTTTGGTGCGCATATTGATAATGCAGTGCGTACCCATGCTATTACCGGTTTGCATGTTCGTACTGATATTTCTTGCACGCTTTTCATTGCTGAGCCTGATAGCTATGAAGGCGGTGAATTGGTGATAGAAGACACCTATGGGCATCAGGCGGTTAAATTGCCAGCGGGTGATATGGTGCTTTATCCTGGCACCAGTTTGCATCATGTGCGCCCTGTTACAAGCGGGGCACGCTTAGCCTGCTTTTTTTGGGTGCAAAGTATGATCCGAGACGATGCGCAAAGAACCTTGCTGTTTGATATGGACGCGGCAATTGTGACTTTGCGTCAGCAAATTGGGGATAATGCGGCGGTAATTAGATTAACTGGTAATTATCATAATTTGATTCGTATGTGGGCAGATACTTAAACGCTTGCTCGGCCACAATTGCTTACTATCAAACCATTAATACACAACAGTCTCGAAACTTAACTATAGGAAAAAAATTATGCGTTTTATATTCGCACTATTGAGCTTACTTCCATTGCAAGCATTTGCTTCAGCGGATTGTCCCGTTTATCCAAAATCGGAGTGGGCGGCTGAGGAAACCTTAAAAAAAGCCTTAACAGATGAAGGTTACACGATTAAAAAATTCAAAGTAGATGGCAATTGCTATGAAATGTACGGTAGAAATAAAGAAGGTAAAAAAGTAGAAATTTACTTTGATACAAAAACGCTTGCTATCATTAAAGCAGAAGGCATTAAAGAATAAGCGCTTAGACAACTCGGTTTTATCTAGCTTAACTTAATGAGTATTTGCGATAAGTCACCACAAGCCGTTATATGGACGGCTTTTGTACGTATCACGCATTGGTTAATAGCAACCTTTGTACTCATTAATTTCTTTTACGAGTCGGGTTTCTGGCATCGTTTTATGGGTTACTTTTGTTTGGTGCTTGTACTGGCAAGAATCAGCTATGGACTTTGGCTAAGTAAGGTCGCGTCTTCTCAGTTTTACATGCCGACTATTGCAGGTATTAAACACCATATTCATGAAATTCGCACACAAATATTTGCACCACATCCTGGTCATAACCCACTTGGACAGCTAGCTGTCTACCTTATTTGGGCATTAATAGCAGCGCTAGCAGTAACTGGTTGGTTAAGCCGTACAGATGCTTATTGGGGAGAAGACTGGCCTGTCGATTTACACTTGATTTGTTCTAATTTTTTGCAAGGCTTGGTGATACTGCATATAGCCGCAGTGGTATTGATGTCAAAATTACAAAAGAGAAATATTGTGAAACAAATGATTTCTGGCAAGTCATCAGACACCACTGGCTAAGCTCCTGCGCATTTGCAAGTGGTGCTGATGACAGTTGGATTAATGGATCAATTTAGCTACCCAGTGATATAGCTCTCAAGCTGTTTAATGAGCGTTTGCTGATACTCAATAGTTTCTTTCACTAAATCCCCAATCGATAGCATGCCGATGACTTTTTCACCTTCCATCACAGGTAAATGGCGGATATGTTTATCAGACATAATATTCATCGCGTGCTCAACTGTATCGTTAGGTATAACTGTGAGCACATTAGATGACATGACTTCACTAATGGGCGTGGTTTTTGAAGATTTACCTTTAAGTATGATTTCCCGCGCATAATCACGTTCTGAAAAAACGCCGACTAACTTGTCGCCATCTAGTACCACTAATGCACCTATTTTATATTCCGCCAGTATCACTAAAGCATCATATACAGGACGATGTGGAGCAACTGAAATAACGGATTTATGTTTTTTATCATCGAGTAATTGTTGTAATGTTTTCATTTTGTTCTCCTCACATTTAGTACTAGCATAAAAATATACACCTTATAATGGTGTAAGCAAATTCAAAATCATCTAATTCTGCAAAAAAACATTCATGCAAACAGAAACTGATAGTAAGCAACAGAAAAAGCTCATCGTTAAAGCGTTCGTAGCACTTTTTATACTCACCATTATTTGGGGATATAACTGGGTGGTGATGAAGCAAGCGGTGCAATTTGCGAGCCCTTTTCAGTTTGCTGCAATCCGCACATTCTTTGGTTCTATTGTGCTGTTTATACTCATTTTTTTGACTAAAAGACCCCTAGCTCTCAAAGAGTTTCCTACCATGTTAATGCTGGGGCTTTTGCAATCTTGTGGCTTTACGGGCGTGCTGATTTGGGCGTTAGTAGAAGGTGGGGCAGGTAAAACCGCAGTGTTAACTTACACAATGCCATTTTGGGTGATGTTGTTTGCTTGGCCAATGTTGGGCGAGAAAATTCAGGGTTGGCAGTGGTTGGTGGTATTGTTCGCGCTATTTGGCATGGTGCTTATTTTTGACCCGCTGCATATTAAGGCTGACGGTTTTAGTATGTTCTTGGCGGTTTTTTCAGGAGTTTCATGGGCTATTTCAGCCATTGTCTCTAAGAAACTGCATCAACGCGCGCCGCATTTGGATTTGCTCAATCTCACCGCTTGGCCGATGTTTTTAGGTTCAATACCCATCGTGGCAATTGCTTTTATTTTGCCAGCACCGCCCATGCAGTGGGCGCCGACTTTTGTCTTTGCCGTGCTGTTTAATGTTTTGTTAAGTGGATGCTTGGCTTGGGTGTTGTGGTTATATGCGCTTCAGCGTTTGCAAGCTGGTGTGGCAAGTATGGCGAGTATGTTGGCACCAGTCATCGGTGTGATAGCTGCTTGGATTCAATTAAATGAAGTGCCAAATACCTATGAATTAGTTGGTATGGTGCTTATAGCGCTTTCTTTAGTGACTATCTCTGGTATCAGTATTAGTAAACATACGCAGATTGACCCAGCGCAAGGGCAAGAGTGAGTGACAGCGTAAGCTTGTGTTAAAATTCAATTATTTTTCAAGAACTAAGGGTTAGTAACATGGCTGGTCATAGTAAATGGGCAAATATTCAGCACCGCAAAGGTCGTCAAGACGCAAAGCGCGGCAAAATTTTCACAAAAATTATTAAAGAAATTACCGTTGCTGCACGAATGAGCGGTGGCGACGTGAACATGAATCCACGTTTACGTGCGGCGGTGGCTGAAGCCAAAGAAGAAAACATGCCGGCAGACAATATCATTCGTGCCATTAAAAAAGGCACAGGTGAGTTAGAAGGTGTGAACTACGAAGAAATTCGTTACGAAGGTTACGGCATTAACGGTGCAGCGATTATTATTGATTGCCTAACCGATAACAAACAACGTGCGGTAATGGATGTACGTCATGCGCTAAGCAAGCACGGTGGTAATTTAGGTACAGACGGCAGTGTGGTATTTATGTTTAAACACTGCGGCAGCTTAATTTATGAACCAGGTACCGATGAAGATAAAGTCATGGAAGTTGCGCTAGAAGCTGGCGCAGAAGATGTAGTGACGGATGAAGATGGCAGTATAGAAGTCATCACGCCACCAAATGATTTTATGGTGATTAAAGAAGCCATGGAAGCCGCAGGCTTAAAAGCTGTGATGGCAGAAGTCACCATGAAACCAAATATGGAAACAGTGTTTACGGGTGATGATGCCGTTAAAATGCAAAAAATCTTAGATGCCTTAGATGATCTAGATGACGTGCAGGATGTATATACCAGCGCAGTTATCGAAGACTAAAATGAGCCGCTTAAGCTCTTTTTCGATTCTTACCGTGTCTAGCATTTCAAGCTTTAGAGTATTTTGAGCAATGTTAGAATCTTAGGTATAGACCCCGGCCTGCGCTTAACAGGCTTTGGGGTTATTGAAAAAGTTGGTGAGAAAATCACCTATATTTCAAGTGGCACCATTAAAACTGCAAGTGGTAAAAAGAATAAGATTGAAGGCGAAGATGACCGAGAAGAATTGCCAGCTCGGTTGAAGATTATTTTAGATGGCTTATTTGAAGTGATTGATACCTATCAGCCAAACCAAGTGGCGATTGAAAAAGTCTTTGTCAATGTCAATCCACAATCAACGTTATTGCTCGGGCAAGCCCGCGGTGCGGCCATCAGCGCGGCTGTAATTCGTAATTTAAGCGTAGCTGAATATACGGCATTACAAGTCAAACAAGCCGTAGTTGGCAACGGCCATGCGCAAAAAGAGCAAGTGCAAGAAATGGTCAAACGCTTACTCAATTTACCCGCAACCCCTAAACCAGATTCAGCCGATGCTTTGGCTTGCGCTATTTGCCATGCACATGGCGGGCAAGGGTTGGGTCGGTTGGCTACCGCTGGCTACCGAGTGCGTGGTGGGCGACTAGTGTGATGACGGCTTTGCGCTGCTAAATTTTAAAAAACAGCATCCAATCCAATCAACAACTATGTTCTTAACTAAATAATCAAATGCATACTTGCAGTCAAGCTTTGCAATACGGTATTGTTAGCGCTTATTCTACTTGGACAGCACCATGATCGCTCGCTTAAACGGCACCTTAATTGAAAAATCTCCCCCATTAATCGTAATAGACTGTAGCGGCGTAGGCTACGAGGTTGAAGTGCCCATGAGTACTTTCTACAATTTGCCAGAGTTGGGGCAGAAAGTGCAAATTCTTACGCATTTTGTGGTGCGGGAAGATGCTCAACTACTCTACGGTTTTGGTAGTGAGCAAGAAAAAAACACCTTTAAGCAATTACTTAAAGTGAATGGTATTGGTGCTAAGTCGGCGCTCTCTATTTTAAGTGGTGTGAGTGTGGATGATTTAGTTAGCGCTGTAAGTCAGCAAGAGGTTGGGATGCTTACGCGCATTCCTGGTATAGGTAAAAAAACGGCGGAACGCTTGCTGCTAGAATTGAAAGATAAATTCATCGTGACAGGCTCAACCACAGCTCAGCCACAAGCTAAATCAGCCACGCATGATGTACTTAATGCCTTAATCACCTTAGGCTATAACGAACGCGAAGCTTCTGCTGCGGTAAAATTACTAGATAAAGAAGTAAGTGTAACCGACGGCATTAAACAAGCTTTAAAGAGTCTGTCTAAATAGTTTCTAAAGTGGCTAGGAGTGCACCTGTAATCACTTCTTATACTGGTGGGTGCTGATAAAAACAAATTTTGGTGCAAGGCATGTTAAATATAAGGCAGTATCTCTATGATTAATATCAATCAAGTCACTCGAATAGCGCTGATCACTTTATTAGCGATAGGCTGCATTTATGTATTACAACCTTTTATGGCAGCAGTATTATTTGCCGCTATATTTTGTTTATTTACTTGGCCGTTTTATCACCGTTTATGGTTGCGCTTAGGCAAGCGAGATACTTGGGCAGCTATCATTATGACCTTATTATTGCTAATAGCCTTGATTCTGCCTATGGCATACCTCGCTATGAATCTGGCAGAGTCATCAGATCAATTATTTAATGCTTTGGGTAGTGGTTTGCCAAATTTTCAGCCAAAATTGCCAGATTGGATGCGCAACCTGCCCATTTTTGGTGAGCAAATTAGTCTTACATGGGAGCGCGCTACTGTCAGCCATGAAGAGATGTTGCAGATATTACGTCAGTACTATGAACCTATGCGGGCTTTTGCCTTACGAGCGGTACAATTAGTTGCGGGTGGGTTTCTACAATTACTTTTGGTCCTTTTTGTGGCTTTTTTCTTTTATCGTGATGGTGAAAAGATTGCCCAGAGCCTAATTGCCATCGTGTGTAGATTAGGTGGTGAACTTGGCAAAGAGATGCTTATTCTTTCTTGCAATACAGTAAAGGGCGTGATGCTAGGCATATTTGGTACAGCTTTAGCGCAATCAGCCGTGGCCATGGTTGGATTTTTGTTGGCTGGAGCGCCAGCGCCGTTATTGTTAGCATGTGCCACATTCTTCTTATCAGTTGTTCCTATTGGACCACCCATTATTTGGGGAGGGGCGTCTTTTTGGCTTTATAATCAAGGCGAGCTTGGATGGGCAATATTCTTAGGGTTATATGGCTTACTCGCCATTAGTACGGTTGACAATATAGTTAAGCCTATACTCATTAGTCATACTTCACATCTGCCCTTATTGCTTATTGTATTTGGCGTGCTTGGCGGTGCTTTAACCTTTGGATTTATCGGTATTTTCCTTGGTCCAACCCTGCTCGCGGTAGGATTTACGTTAATACAACATTGGATGGCCTTGCAAAACAAAAAATTAATAGAGATTCCAGAGTAAGATGCTTTAATTTTCTGCTGAGGTTTATTAAAAGTTAGGACAAAACTAATGATTAATAAGTTAATTCATAACAGTTTTTTTGCGTTAAGTCTGATGTTTTTCCTAAGCATTAGCTCGGTTTGGGCGGCTGCAGTAGAGCCTATCAAAGAAGTCACTGAAGATGACTACATTGGAGATTTACCTCGTGTGCTTACAGTCTCTCGCTTATCACAATCTGTCACCGATGCACCATCAGCTGTGACAGTAATAGACCGCGAAACCATACGCGCGTCTGGGATTGTTGATCTCCCAGAAATCTTTCGTTTAGTACCAGGATTTTATGTGGGGACTAATGCCGGCTTTATTTACAATACTAATGCAGTCGTTAGCTACCATGGTATGGCGACATCTTTTGCGGGTACGATGCAAGTGATGATTAATGGTCGCTCCGTATACACTCCAATATTTGGTGGCGTGAAATGGAGTGAGTTGCCAATTTCCATTGCAGATATTGAGCAAATTGAAGTGACCCGAGACCCCAATGCGGCAAGTTACGGTGCAAATTCCTACTTTGGCGTGATTAATATTTTAACTCAGCACCCAAGTGAGGCTGAAGGCAATAGTGTGAGCATTTCACATGGCAATTGCCGAAATGAAGCCTTTTATAGACATGGCGGAAAACTGAAAGATTTAAATTATCGTATAACAACCGGTTATAGAGAAGATAATGGTTTAGATAATCGAAATGACTTCAAACGTACCCGCTTGTTAAATGCGCAAGCCGATTACCAAATTAACGATACCAATAATCTAGAGTTCGAATTTGGCATAGCAAACGGTACCCGTGAAGATGGCAATCCAGACAAAGACTACGTCTTATTTGTACCTAGAGAACGTGAAATGTTTAACCATTTCGAGCTTGTACGTTGGCAACATAGCATTAGTGATAGTAGCGACTTTCAGCTACAGGCCTACCATAGCACTGATCGCTCAAATGATAACTTTACTTCAACCAATTTACGCGCTAATGCAGCTAAATTTCTAAAAGAAAATGGATACTCCTCAGCTGCGGCTTCTGCTGTTGTTTCCACATTTCGCGATGATCAAGTCAGTATCAGTAATGATATTGATACTGAGCGCTATGATATTGAAGCACAACACACATTCTCACCGGCCAAAGATTTGCGTGTAGTGTGGGGAGCAAGCGCAAGACAAGATGAAATCTATGCGCCTTATTGGTTAGGTACTAAAGAAAAAGATAAATTCAATTTGCAACGTTTGTTTGGACATGCAGAATGGAGAATAAACCATAAAATATTATTTAATATTGGTGGGATGGTAGAGCATAATAGTTTTACTGATACTGATTTCTCACCTAGAACAAGTTTAAATTTCAAATTAACGCCCAAGCAAACCCTTCGATTAGGCGTTTCTTCAGCATTGCGTACACCAAATTATGTGGAAGAAAAATTCAACGCAAAAGTGATGATTCCTTTAATTGCTCCATTTCCGACTGGCGTTGTATATGCCTTTCAGGATGCAGGAAATGTGAAGCCAGAAAAAATTGTTTCAAGAGAGATTGGCTACTTAGGAGATTTTGGAAAACTTTCATTAGACGCAAAAGTATTTAATGATGAGATTAGCGATTATATTATTACGCCAAAAATCCAAGGCTTTGTAAGTCCACCTGGCACGGTAAACCTAAGTGGCAGACCTAGAAGCGGTGAAAACGGCGGAAATGTTTTGATCAATGGTTTTGAAACACAAGCCAAGTGGAAGCCAACCAATAAAACAAACTTTTTATTGAATTATTCATATGTAGATATTTCAAGCAAAGAAGAAGAAACTGCTAGAGACATTGGCATGTCTATGCCTCGCCATACTTTTAGCGGTTTGTTAACTCATCGTTTTAACGCTCTGTGGGATGCGAGTTATGCCTATTACCAAACCAGTGAAGTTGCAGCTTTAGGCGATGGCGGATACGTTGGTTTAGCGAGAAGATCTGATGTTCGAGTGGCGCGCAAATTTAAAGCAGAACGAACCAGTGGTGAAATTTCTGCCGTCGTTGAGAACTTATTTAACGAACATTATCAAGAATTTGCAGATTACAACACACTCAAGCGGCGTGCTCGTGTTAATGTAAGGCTAGATTTTTAATACAATTAAATCATGGTTTAAGTGATTGAGAAACCAATGGTGTTATTAAAGTTAAATAGAAAAGTACGGATGAAAGGCATACTTGCATTTGTAATGCTAGTGCTGGGTTTTTTTATGCCATTTGTTGCACACGCCTATATTGGTGTGACGATTGTGATGAGTGTGCAAACGCCTGCTAACCTCGAGTTTGTCGAGCAATTTAATGCTGAGCTTGCTAAGAATAAGCAGGTTAATCTAAAAGTAAATGTGATTACGTTAGCAGATGAAGAGAAGCTAGTAGTAGCCGATAATAGTGAATTGGTGATTGCGCTGGGCGTAAAAGCGCTGGAGGCTGCTAGTAAATTAAAGCGGTCAACTCCAGTACTCGGTGTTTTTACGCCATTACCTGCCTTCAATAGCATCATTGCAAAAAGTGGGCGAGAGTTAGGTAACTTTAGTGCCATTCTCTTAGACCAACCGTTTTCGCGGCAAATGTCCTTGATTAAACAGGTGCTACCTAAAGCACAAAAAATAGGCGTTTTACTCAGTAACACTTCTTTAAAATATATTGAGTATGTGCGTGATGAGGGTGAAAAGCGTGGTTTCAGTATTGAGGGGGGAAAAGTGAAACAAGAGACTGACTTAATTCCACAATTGAGAAAACTCTTGGATTCAGTCGATGCTATTTTAGCGATTCCAGACCCTGCAATTTACAACCGTGAAACAGCACAACCAATTTTACTAACCAGCTATCGCTATCAAAAACCTATATTTGGCTACTCCCAATCTTATGTACGTGCGGGCGCTATAGCTGCTGTTTATAGTACTAGCAATCAGTTAGCTAAACAGGCGGCAGAAATTGCGATTAAGGCGCGGCCTTCTTCCAGTTATTTGCCCCTACCCCAAGTGCCTAAATACTTTTCAATCATGCTGAATTATCAAGTAGCGCGCTCACTTAACATTCCGTTATTGGATGAAGATGAGGTGCTACAGAGAATGCTTGAATCTGATGCATCAGAGGATATGTAAATGAAGAATATTGGTATTAAATCACGTGTTATATTTTTGGGCACGATACCCGCTTTGCTATTCGCTATTATTCTAGTCGGATATGCCATTACCAATATTTTTAGTGTGTTGGATCAATCACTTCAAGATCGTGGCAAAGTGATTGCATCCCAGCTGGCGCCAGCCGCTGAATACGGTGTGATTTCTGGAAATAGTCAGGTGTTACAAAGGCTGGCTCAACAAACACTTTCTAATGAGCAAGATTTAAGAACTGTCATGTTGGTCAATAGCCAAGGTTTAATACTGGCATTAAGTGGCCGTGAATTGCCCGCAACGCTCATAACAAAGATAAACCAAGAAAATTTACAGCAACTTCCGCTGGATAAAGGCACTATTTTTACATTCCCTATTTATCAAAGTCTGGTTGAAATAGAAGATTTTTCTAATCTAAGTAGTAAGGAATTAGCGCTTAAAGAGTCTTACACGCCACGTAAAATTGGTCAGGTGTATGTTGAACTGAGTAATCAAACTTTACACAATATTAAGCAAGATTTAATCGTCAAAATTTTCTTAACGGCTATGTTTGGTTTAGTTTTAAGTGGCTTGTTAGCATGGAAACTTGGTCGACATATTACCAAACCCATTCAAGAAATCGCGAATGCTGTAAATCGCATTGGTGAGGGCGTGTTTTCCCAAACTATTATGGAAGATTCCAGTGGGGAATTGAAAACCTTACAAAAAGGTTTTAACTCCATGTCCAGCAGCCTGAAACATGCTTATGACGGAATGCAAGAAAAAATCAATGATGCAACTTCAATGTTGCGACATCAAGCGCAACATGACGATTTAACAGGATTAATTAACCGCCGTGAGTTTGAGGTGCGTTTAGAACGTTGTTTAAAAAGCGTACATGGTCATAACGCGCAACATATTTTCTGCTTTTTAGATTTAGATCAGTTTAAATTAGTCAATGATACTTGTGGTCACTCAGCAGGTGATGAGCTACTTAAACAAGTCAGTATTTTATTAGCTAATAAAATGCGTGATAGAGATACATTGGCGCGCTTAGGTGGTGATGAGTTTGGTTTGCTGCTTGAAAACTGTACTTTAGCGGATGCGAACCAAATTAATAACGCATTATTGAAAACAATTCGAGATTATCGTTTTATTCACGATGATAAGATTTTCAATATTGGCGTCAGTATTGGTTTAGTTGTGATAAATAAAGGCTTTGAAAACGTAAGCGAAATTATTCATGCTGCTGATTTGGCCTGTTATTCGGCCAAATCAGCGGGTAGAAACCAAAGCTTTTTATTTAATCCTGGTGATGTGGAAGTCGTTAGCCGGCGAAGTGCAGTGGAATCAATATCAGATATTACCGATGAAATTAATGATGAACAGTTCATGCTCTACTGTCAGCCGATAGTTCCGCTCATTTCCACGACCACACTGGTTCAACATTATGAAATTTTGTTAAGAAAAATTGATCTCGATGGCAAAATAATTCTGCCAACTACATTTATACCATCGGCAGAGCGGTATCATTTGATGCCAAATATCGATAGGTGGGTCATTAAAAATGTATTTTTAGCTTACCAAAAATTGTTAGAAATCAATTCAGAAAATTGTAACTATGTATTTTCAATTAATTTATCTGGTACCTCATTAGGCGATAAAAGTCTGTTGAGTTTTATACAAGATATGTTTGTCCAATATCCAATTCCACCAGAATGTATTTGTTTTGAAATTACCGAAACCGCTGCGATTGTTAATCTTAAAAATACTATTCTTTTATTCAGCGCCTTGCGCAAAATTGGCTGTAGCTTTGCCTTAGATGATTTTGGTAGTGGCATGTCATCATTTACCTATTTGAAAAATTTTGACGTGGATTATTTAAAGATTGATGGTACCTTTGTTAAAGAAATGCATATTAATAAAATTGACCACGCCATGGTGAGTTCTATTCATAGTGTCGCAGAAGCCATGAATATCAAAACGGTAGCTGAATTTGTCGAAAATGAAGAGATATTAAGAGAGCTGAAAAGCATCGGCGTACACTATGGTCAGGGACTTTATTTAGGTGCACCTGTGACCGTTAACGGATTAATTGAACGCGCTAAAATGCATGCACAATAAATAGGCGCGTGCTTTAATGTCGCCTTAGCGATAAACCCCAATTAACAAGATGAACTTATGATAGAGACAGACCGCCTAATTGCCCCAGATGCTGAAAGCCCTCGCGAAGAAGCCTTAGAGCGTGCATTGCGTCCTAAACTTTTAGACGAGTATGTCGGGCAAGAAAAAGCGCGTAGCCAGTTGGAGATTTTTATTAATGCCGCGCGTGGTCGCAGTGAGGCGCTAGATCATGTGTTGCTGTTCGGCCCACCCGGTTTAGGTAAAACTACTTTGGCGCACATTATTGCCAAAGAAATGGGCGTGAATATGCGCCAAACCTCAGGCCCAGTGCTAGAGCGCGCAGGTGATTTAGCGGCGTTGCTGACTAATTTAGAACCCAATGATGTGTTGTTCATTGATGAGATTCATCGACTTTCACCCGTGGTAGAAGAGATTTTGTACCCGGCGATGGAAGATTATCGCCTAGACATTATGATAGGTGAAGGCCCAGCCGCACGCAGTGTGCGTTTGGATTTACCTCCTTTTACCTTAATTGGTGCAACGACTCGTGCAGGTATGTTAACCAACCCCTTGCGTGACCGTTTTGGTATTGTTTCTCGTTTGGAGTTTTATACCTCTGAAGAGTTGGCTAGAATTGTTCATCGTTCAGCAGGTTTGTTAGAAGTTGAAATGGCGGATACAGGCTCGCTGGAAATCGCTCGTCGTTCACGCGGTACGCCACGTATCGCCAATAGGTTGTTGCGCCGTGTGCGAGACTATGCTCAAGTGAAAGCGAATGGCATCGTGTCATCAGAAATCGCTGATGCTGCCTTGAAAATGCTAGATGTTGATAAATTAGGTTTTGACGTGATGGATAGAAAGCTTTTGCTCGCGGTTATAGAAAAGTTTGGCGGAGGTCCAGTTGGTTTGGACAATTTAGCCGCAGCTATTGGTGAGGAGCGCGATACGATTGAAGATGTACTTGAACCTTACTTGATTCAACAAGGTTATTTAATGCGCACACCACGTGGACGTATCGCAACACAGCAAGCCTATCAGCATTTTGAATTGCCCATGCCTAAGCATTTAAATAGTGAAACGTGGCAACAGTAAGTATGAGCATTCATCAATTTAGTTGGCCTGTTCGTGTGTATTACGAAGACACCGATGCAGGCGGCGTGGTTTACCACTCAAACTATTTAAACTTTATGGAGCGTGCTCGCACCGAATGGCTACGCGCTTTGGGTTACGAGCAAACCACGGTTAAAGATGAATTAGGCGTAATTATTGTGGTGCATAGTTTGTCGATTAATTTCAAGAAGCCTGCAAGATTCAATGACATGTTAGAAATACATTGCAAGCTGGCAAATGTCAGACATGGCAGCATTGAAATGGCACAAACCATTATTTGTGATGGCGTTGAGTTAATACAAGCGCATATTAAAGCGGCATTTGTCGATGCGGAAACTTTTAGACCAGTCGCCATTCCTAATGTAATAAAACAAGATATGCTTAAAATACAAGCTGTGCATTTACATGTAGTGAAATAAACAGTTGTGAATTAATTAGTATTGAATTAACAAGAAGTGAAATATAAAGTAGTGAATTAACCGTGGAGAAGTTATGAGTATAAGTGCGACCGATGATATGTCAATTTTTTCGCTAGTGGCTGGCGCCAGCCTGCCTGTGCAGTTGGTTTTAGTGGTGTTGATAGGCACCTCATTATTTTCATGGTGGTATATTTTCATTAAGATAGCCACGATTAAAAAAGCAGAGACTAATGCTGAGGACTTTGAAAAAGCATTTTGGTCGGGGGGGGATTTGAATAAGTTATTTGAAGGTCTTGCCTCAAGTCGTCGCAAGCCTCAAGGCATGGCGAGCATATTTGAAGGCGGTTTTAGAGAATATGTGCGACACAAACAGCAAACAAATATGGACGTTTCAGATGTCATGGAAGGCTCTCGCCGTGCGATGCGGGCGGCTTATAATCGAGAGTTAGATGATTTAGATGCCCATCTACCATTTTTAGCTTCAGTTGGCTCGGTAAGCCCATACATAGGCTTATTCGGCACAGTGTGGGGCATTATGAATGCGTTTAGAGGCTTGTCCAATGTGGCGCAAGCCACCCTTAGCCAAGTGGCGCCCGGTATTGCCGAAGCTTTGGTGGCCACAGCGATTGGTTTATTTGCTGCGATTCCAGCCGTAATTGCTTATAACCGTTTCGCAAGCTCAGTCGATAGGCTTTCTGTACGTTACGAAAGCTTTATGGAAGAGTTCACTAATATTCTGCAAAGAAAGAGCTAAGTCATGGCGCGTACTCGTAAACGTCGCGTAATGAATCAAATCAATGTAGTTCCCTACATTGACGTGACTTTGGTATTGCTGGTTATCTTTATGGTCACTGCCCCTATGACTAATCCTGGGGTTGTTGATTTACCTAAAGTCGGTCAGGCACTTAAGCAGCCACAGGTCCCGCCTCTAGTACTAACGGTTAAGCTTAATAACAAAATTGAATTTGACAATAAACCTATGCCACGCGATGAGTTGCTTTTGGCTGTGCGTCAAGCACTTACAAAGGCGCCAGAGCGCTCAGTAGTAATTGCCGCTGATAAAAACGTTAAATATGACGATGTGATAGGCGTGATGGATTTACTGAAGCAAAATAAAGTGGATAAAGTTGGACTATTGTTAGGGCCGGCGAAATAAATTCATGGGAATTTTGACAAAGCCAGTTTATTAAAATGATTAGAGCGTACGAAAAAGAAGTTTCATGGAAAGCCGGAGGGCTGGCAATTGCCGTGCATTTAGTTTTGCTTGGAGCCTTATTGATTTCCTTCAATTGGAAAGCCGCGCATACAACTTTAGATGTTACAGAAGTTGAGCTATGGGATAGCATTCCTAATCAAGCCGCACCCACACCAGAGCCAGTAGTGCCGCCAGAACCAAAACCTGTTGTTAAAGAGGAAATTAAGCCTGAGCCTAAACTAGAGCCAAAACCAATAGTAGAAGAAAAGCCAAAAGAAGAGCCGCAAGTTGATATTGCACTAGAAAAAAAGAAAAAAGAATTAGCGTTGAAAAAAGCTGATGAGCAACTGAAAAAAGACAAAGTATTAGAGCAAAAGAAACAGTTAGAAGCGCTAAAGTTAGAAGCGCTCAAAGATGAGGCTAAGCCTCCAGTAAAAGTTAATAAAACTAGCGATGCTTTAAAGAGGCTACAACAAGAAGCATTAGCAGAAGAAAAAACGGCGGGAGATCAGCAGGCGATAGGCGCTAAAGCTGCTGCCAATGCAGGTGCTATAGGTGAGTTTACCGACAAAATTAAAGCCAAAATTCGCGGAAATGTGAATAAAACTTTATGTGGTGAAGGCAATCCTGAACTGAAATTTGAAATTGGTTTACTGCCTACTGGCGAATTAAATGGTAGCCCTAAACTTGTTAAATCAAGTGGCAGTGCCGCCTGTGATGAGGCCGTAGAGCGCGCAATTATGGCATCGGAACCGTTACCACTTCCAAAAGACCCATCACTTTTTTCACAATTTAGAAACTTAAATTTAAAATTCCGCCCTAATGATTAATCTGGTTTCTCAGGCGCTATAAAGCATGCTCGAATGTAACAAAGTGTAAATCGTGTAGCGCCAAAATGCTTGAAGCGTCAAAATATGCTTGGGACGGAATTCAAAGCGAATTTACGTAATGCTTATAATCCCCAATCTTAATTTTAATGTGTGATTAATTAAAGATATTAAACATAGCCTATGCATATACTTAGATTTTTCAAACTACAATTTGCAACATCAATGCCGTCAAAATTAAGTTTCTTTAGACTGCCAATCTCCAAAGTGCTTAATGTAGCTATATTTTCTGCAAGCCTGTTTATTCCATCGTTAGCGAGTGCAGCATTAGACATTGAAATTAGCGGCGGTAGCGCTCAACAAGTGCCAATTGCAATTGTGCCTTTCCAGCAAGCTGGCAATAGCGCAGATAATATTAGCAATATTATTGCGGCAGACTTGAAACGCAGCGGCTTATTTCGTGTGTTAGAAACTGGTGGTGTGGTGAATAAACCGACTGATATGACGCAAATCAAATATTCTGAGTGGGCAAATCTACAAGCGCAGGCTATGGCCGTTGGTACTGTAGAGGTGCTTCCGAATAATCGCTTGAAAGTCACATTTCAGTTGGCAGATGTGCTTAAGCAAACGCAATTAACGGGCATGCAATACACCATTGCACCCAATCAACTAAGAACCACCGCTCATAAAATCGCAGATGTGATTTATCAGAAACTGACTGGCGAATCTGGTATCTTCGCCAGCCGCATCGCTTATATCACTAAGGTTAATGAGCGTTATATGCTCAAAGTGGCGGATGCGGATGGCGCAAATCCACTGACGATGGTGTCATCGAAAGAGCCTATTATTTCGCCAGCATGGTCACCAGAAGGCAATAAAATTGCCTATGTGTCTTTTGAAAAGAAAAAACCGATTATTTACGTGCAATCATTAAGTGGTCAACGTACTGTATTAGCTGGTTTTAAAGGCAATAATAGCGCGCCAGCATGGTCACCAGATGGTAGTAAATTGGCGATTGTACTCACTTATGGCGCCAACTCTCAGGTTTATACTATTAATGCGGACGGTTCAGGCTTAAGTCGCGTTACAAAAGGCAATGCGATTGATACCGAGCCGACTTGGTCATCGGATGGTAAATGGATATACTTTACGTCAGATCGTGGCGGCAGGCCGCAAATCTACAAAGTATCAGCTAATGGCGGTGATCCACAACGTGTGACTTTTGAAGGTGCGTATAACGTGAGTCCGCGCTTTTCCCCTGATGGTAAATCCTTGGCGATGATACGAAATGAAGGCGGTAAATTCCGCGTGGCTTTGCAAGATTTAGCTACAGGTCAAGTGCAACTATTAAGCGATGGCTCACAAGATGAGTCACCAAGTTTTGCGCCAAATGGTCGTGTGATTCTTTATGCAACTAGATCAGGCGGACATGGAGCGCTAGCTGCAGTATCGGCAGATGGGCGCGTTAAGCAAAAACTTAATGAGTCTGGTGGGGATATTCGTGAGCCAGCATGGGGGCCGTTAATTAAATAGCGTCCATTAATTAAATAGTGGCCTTTGATTAATGGACATTAAGACATTAAGACATTTAGAGTAATTATTTTGTAGTAAAAGAGTTGTAATAACATTGTTTGAAAAGAAATAATAAGTATTAAGTTTGAATATATTTTATAAAGCAAGACTATTTAAGGAGAGTAAATATGAATAAATCTACATGGAATACCAAGTTATTAAGTACCTTAGTATTGGCATTAGTACTAAGCGCTTGTAAAAGTACACCAATGAACACCAAGCCTGTTGCTGTTGAAGATAAAAGTCCTGGGCAAACGACTACGTCGACAGCAGATACTGGCGCAGATACCTCAGGTATTAAAGAAGTGGCAATAGATGGCAATGCAATGGATTCAGATAAGGCATTAAAAGATCCGAATAATATTTTATCTAAACGTAATGTTTATTTTGATTTTGATAGTGATGCAGTTAAAGCTGAATTCCGTCCGTTACTTGAGGCTCATGCTAAATACTTGCTTGCTCATACTTCTGCAAAAGTCATTTTACAAGGTAATACCGATGAGCGCGGTACTCGCGAGTACAACTTATCACTAGGTCAACGCCGTTCAGTAGCTGTAAAAAATTCACTTAACTTACTTGGCGTGCAAGATGCGCAAATTGAAACTGTAAGTTTCGGTGAAGAAAAAGCTACAGAAGGTTGTGCGGACGAAGTATGTTCAAAACAAAATCGTCGCGTAGATGTAGTGTACGAAAACGAGTAATTTAATATCGCTTACTCAGAACTGACTATTTAGGACTTAAAAAGTATGATGAAAAACCTGATACTGGCTAGTATATTATTGTCTGCGCAGCTATTTGCTATAAGTAGCCATGCGGCTTTGTTTGACGACAAAGAGGCGCGAAAAAAGATTCTAGAAATAGAAACGACAATGAAAAGCCAGGATCAGGCGAATAAGACTGAGATAGCGAATATTAAAAAGAATTTTGAGCAGCGTTTGGAAGCCATTGAAGCCATCACCAAGGGTGGTGGCTTGTTAGAAATGCAAAATCAGATCGAATCTTTAAAGAAAGAGGTATCATGGCTTAAAGGTGAGCTGGAAGTAGCAAATCATAATATCGAAGCGACTCAACAACGCCAAAAAGATTTATATGGTGATACCGATACACGTTTGCGCAAACTAGAAAGCGTGCCTTTATCGCCCGCGGCAACTGGGGTCGATGATTCGTCTGCAGTACAGCCTACCTTAGATACAACCGCACCCGCTAAGAATACCCAAGAGTATCAATTGCTTGAGCTTGCTAATGGGTTATCAAGAGAATCAAAGCATAAAGATGCTTTTAATGCTTATGATAAATTCTTAAAAGATTATCCAAATAGTGCGCTAGCGGCAGAGGCAACTTACGGTTTAGGTTATTCTCAATATGCACTAAAAAACTATAAATCGGCGATTGCCACACAGCAAAAAGTAATCAATCTACATCCAGAAAGTACCAAAGCGCCAGATGCAATGATGAACATGGCTAATAGCCAGATTCAGCTAGGCTTAGTGCCAGGTGCGAAAAAAACTTTGCGTGACTTAATTGCTAAGTTTCCAAATAGCGAAGTTACACCTACTGCACAGAAGCGCTTGAAAGCATTAGAGGCAATTAGGTAACTTGTAATTATTTACAACTAATTAATATACGATTGATTAAATAATATCTTTTGCTAAAACATTCACTTAGCTCAATTTAAGTAAATCCATATTTAAGTTACAATGGCGCCAATTCAAGTTGGCGCTATTTTTTTATAAATCAGAATTTCTGGCACATTAACTATTTAATGAAACTCAAGTAATGAAGCTCAAAGTCCACGAAATTTTCTACTCAATACAAGGTGAGTCCTCACGCATAGGATTACCCACGGTATTTGTGCGCCTAACAGGCTGTCCAATGCGCTGCGTGTATTGCGATACCGCTTATGCATTCAGTGGCGGTAGCAATGTTGAGATTGCTGATATTTTGACTAAGGTTGCTGAATATGGCACAAAATACGTCACAGTCACAGGCGGTGAGCCGTTAGCGCAAAAAGATTGCCATGTGTTATTAAAAGATTTATGTGATGCAGGCTACAGCGTATCGTTAGAAACAGGCGGTGCGATTGATATTAGCCTAGTGGATAAACGCGTTTCAGTCATATTAGATGTGAAAACGCCAGATTCAGGTGAGCTGAAAAATAACGTGTGGAGTAATTTAGAGCATTTAAAAAGTTCAGACGAAGTGAAATTTGTATTGTGTAGTCGAGAAGATTACCAATGGGCGAAAGAGCTATTGAATACCCATAAAATTACTGAAAAATGCCCTGTATTATTTTCACCCGTCTATAGTCAGGTTAACCCTACAGAGTTGGCGGAGTGGGTGCTAGCTGATAAGTTGCCTGTACGTATGCAAGTACAGCTGCATAAAATTTTATGGGGCGAAAAACCCGGGGTTTAAATTAGAGTTTCGGCATGGATTTCAATATGGAAAATAAAACAAAAAAGAATGCGGTTGTTCTACTCTCTGGTGGACTAGACTCTGCCACTTGCCTAGCGATAGCCAAATCTCAAGGTTTTGACTGTTATTGCTTGAGCTTAGATTATCATCAGCGCCATATTGCCGAATTACATGCGGCGAAAAACGTAGCGAATATTATGGGTGCATCAGCACATAAAACCGCTAATTTAGATTTATCTTTATTTGGCGGATCTGCATTAACAGATGATGCGATTGCCGTGCCAGAAAGTGAAACAGCTGGAATACCAATCACATACGTGCCCGCAAGAAACACCATTATGTTGTCTTTAGCTTTGGCATGGGCCGAGGTGTTAAAAAGTCAGGATATTTTTATCGGCGTGAATGCGCTTGACTACTCAGGGTATCCTGATTGTCGGGGTGAGTACGTTAAAGCTTTTCAAGCGATGGCGAACCTAGCGACCAAAAGCGCGGTAGAAGGGCATACAATTACAATACACGCGCCACTGATTGATATGACCAAAGCACAAATTGTTACGCTGGGTACAGAGCTCGGTGTGGACTACGCGATGACAGTCTCTTGCTATCAAGCTGACAGCCATGGCGAGGCATGTGGATTGTGTGATTCATGCCGTTTAAGGCGAGAAGGTTTTGCCGCCGCAGGCTTGGCAGATCCAACGCGATATAAAAAACACAACTAAACATGGCGCTAAAACTGTGTATAAGCAGCGCAGTTTTAAAACGACAGATTTTGCACAAAGATTAATTATGGGATTAATGCACAAACTACTTGCCAAACCCATCATTAATAACGTAAAATCCGCGCCTTTCTGCTTTAAAATTTTCTAAAAGAGAACAAAGATTATGGTTATTATTCGTTTAGCTCGTGGTGGCGCGAAAAAAACTCCTTTCTACAACGTGGTAGTTGCTGATTCACGCAATCGTCGTGACGGCCGCTTCATTGAGCGTGTTGGTTTTTACAACCCGTCAGCAAAAGCTGGTGCAGAAGCGCTTCGTGTAGATCAAGAGCGTGTTACATTCTGGCAAGGTCAAGGTGCACAACTGTCTGATACAGTGGCACGTTTGGTTAAATTTCACGCTAAAGGCCCAGAGTACGCTATTGCTGCTAAAGCAAAAGATGCTGCTAAAGCCGACGCTGTAAAAGCAAAAATTGCTGCTGCTGAAGCTGCAAAACAAAAAGCTGCTGCAGATGCTGCTAAAGCTGAAGCCGATGCTAAAGCTGCTGAACAAGCTGCTCAGGCCGCTGAAGCTGCAGCCGCAGCAAAAGCTGCTGAGGCCGAAGCTGCCGCTGCTCCAGTTGAAGCCGCTGCAGAAGTTGCTGAAACACCAGCTGCAGACGCTTAATAACATCGCTCTGGTGATTTTTGTCACCGAGCGATTGACTAAGTCTGTAGCTAATTTTGGCAAGTACTAAGGTTTTGGCAAATACAAAGCAAACAAGCAATAGTATGGTAGTCATGGGGCGCATCGTTGCGCCCTACGGCGTTTTTGGCTGGCTGAAAATTGTGCCAGATACAGAAGCGTTTGATGGCTTATTTGACTACGACACTTGGTGGCTTGGTAAAGGCGATGATTGGCGTGAAATGGTGGTTGAAACTGCCAAAACGCACAATGACGTACTAGTTGTTAAGCTTAAAGGCATAGATGACCGTGATGCGGCGCTTGCTTGCAAAGGTAAGCAAATTGCCGTGCCAAGAGAGCAATTGCCAGAAGCTGAAGAAAATGAGTATTACTGGTCAGATTTGATTGGTTTACGCGTTAAGAACAAACAAGATGTTGATTTTGGCTTGATTGTTGATGTTTTTGAAACTGGCGCTAATGATGTGATTGCAGTGCGTGCAGATGCCGTTAAGCAAGAAGATTCAGCTGATAAAGCCGTAGCCAAAGAAAAACCGCAAGAAAGATTATTGCCATTTATTGACGCAGTAGTGCTTGAAGTAGATACAGTAGCAAAAACAATGTTGGTGGATTGGGATGCAGATTTCTAGTCATGGCTTGTAGATTTGCATATGGCTTTTAAATTTGATGTGGTTACGCTGTTTCCTGAAATGTTTGATGCCATTACCAAATATGGCATTACTAGTAGAGCGTTACAGCAAAAGATTTATGATGTGCGGTTTTGGAATCCACGCGATTTCACTACAGATAATCATAAAACGGTAGATGACAGGCCATATGGTGGCGGGCCTGGTATGGTGATGCTGGTAGAACCATTAGAGCAAGCCATTAATTCAGCGAAAGTAAGCCAAGCTGAAAAGAATATAGAAAGTTGGGTGATCCATCTTTCACCAGCGGGTAAACCGCTGACGCATGAAAAAGTCATGCAATTGAGTCAGAAACAAGGTTTAGTGTTGTTGGCAAGTCGTTATGAAGGTGTAGACCAGCGACTGATAGATGCCTTAGTCGATGAAGAAATCTCGATAGGTGACTATGTGTTAAGTGGTGGTGAGTTACCTGCCATGACGTTGATGGATGCCATAGTCAGGCAATTGCCGGGTGCTTTAGGTGATAGTGATTCTGCGATTGAAGACTCATTCGTAGATGGCTTGTTAGATTGCCCGCACTACACAAGGCCAGAAGAATATAAAGGTGTGAAAGTGCCAGAGGTTTTAACATCGGGCAATCATGCAAAGATTAAGCAGTGGCGTTTGAAAATGTCGCTGAAAAGAACTCGGGATCAACGTCCCGATTTATTGGCCGCAAGGCCGTTGACGAAAGAAGAAGCACGGCTGCTCAGTGAGTTAGAGCAGGAACAAGTTTCTTCATAATTAAAAGGAACCACACAGGGGAAACCCAGTGGATATAGAAAATGGCAGATATTATTAAAATGTTGGAAGAGGAAGAAATTGCCCGTTTAGGCAAAACGATTCCATCTTTCGCACCAGGCGACACAGTAGTAGTTGGCGTGAACGTAGTTGAAGGTACACGTAAACGTGTACAGTCATACGAAGGCGTTGTGATTGCTAAACGTAACCGTGGTTTGAACTCATCATTCATCGTACGTAAAATTTCATCTGGTGAAGGTGTTGAGCGTACATTCCAAACTTACTCACCGCTAATCGCTAGCATTGAAGTTAAACGTCGTGGTGATGTTCGCCGTGCGAAACTTTACTACCTACGTGAGCGTTCAGGTAAATCAGCACGTATTAAAGAAAAATTGTTCACACGTGAAAAAGAAGTCATGGCTCCAGCAGAAAGCGCTTAAATTTAAGCCCTTCTTGTTGAAAAGCAAAAACCCAAATGTCGAAAGGCCTTTGGGTTTTTTTACGTCTATTATTTTACAAAAAGTTATATGCACGAATTTTCACCCATGACTCTTCGTTTGCATCTGCAACAGATTGGTTTAACATAACACTGATGATTCCTCAATATGAAGCTCTTGTTAATGCGCCTTTTGGTATGGTTGCCATTGCCATGCAAGGCAATCAACTTGCGATTGATTTATTGCCTGAATCACCCCCGCAAGAAAGTCTGCAGCTTTATCATCCAACGGCGATAAAAAACTCGCTAGTCAAGCAAGCTTACGAGCAGATACAGCAATACCTAAAACAATCCAACACTCAATTTAACTCATCGCTTCAAGAGCAGCAAGGCACAGCCTTTCAGCAACGTGTTTGGCAGGCTATTGCCGCCATTCCATTAGGCCAAGTAGCTACCTATGGGCAGGTTGCCAGTCAAATCGGTTCAGGGCCACGTGCCGTGGCAAATGCTTGTGGTGCAAATAACATTCCACTGATCATTCCATGCCATCGCGTAGTTGCGCAAAATGGCATAGGGGGATTTATGCAGGGTAAAGAATATGGATTATCTTTTAAACGCTGGCTGTTAGCGCATGAAGGTGTGAAAGGCTATGCGCATGAGTGAGCACACGCTCTCGCCACAAGACGTAGCAGAGCTGGATACTTTCATTGACCATTTATGGCTAGAAGATGGCTTATCAAAAAATACGTTAGAAAGCTATCGCTTAGATTTAACCTCATTTGCGCTTTGGCTCACACCACAAAACAAGCAATTACTCACCGTAGATCAAGCCGATATTCAGCAATATCTAGCGGTTAAGTTTCCACTGAGCAAGCCGCGGAGCATTAGTCGATTAATTGCCAGCATGCGCAGATTTTATCGCTATTTAATGCGTGATAACAAAATTAACCTAGATCCCACAATCCAAATTCAATCACCTAAACTGCCGCGCAGCTTACCTAAAAGTTTGAATGAAGAAGAAGTCATTGCCTTGCTCAATGCCCCGAATATTGACGAGCCAGCAGGATTGCGCGATAGGGCGATGTTAGAGTTACTCTACGCCTGCGGACTGCGTGTATCTGAATTAGTAGGTGTTAAAGTCACAGAAGTCAGCTTGGGCGACGGCGTTGTGCGAATTACGGGTAAAGGCAGTAAAACGCGATTAGTACCGATGGGCGAAGAGGCTGTTGACTGGATTTCGCGTTACTTAAGCGGCGCACGCGCGGCAATTTTGCAAAAGCGATTATGTGATGCGCTATTTGTCACAAATCGGGGCGAGGCGATGACGCGTCAGGCTTTTTGGTATTTGATTAAGCGCCATGCTTTGCTAGCAGGCATTACCAAACATATGTCGCCGCATGTATTGCGTCATGCGTTTGCTACACATTTGCTGAATCACGGTGCGGATTTACGTGTGGTGCAAATGCTACTTGGGCATTCGGATATTTCCACCACGCAGATCTATACGCATGTGGCGCGCGAGCGCTTGAAGCAGTTGCATAGTATGCATCACCCGCGTGGGTAAGCTTGCCTTAGTAACTGCATTCCATAGCAGGATTAATGCCTTCTTTATCCATCGTTAGCATGGCTTTGCCATCTTGGTAAGTGATTATCCAAATTCTATCAAAGTCTTTGTCAGCCCATAGCGGCGCGTCTTTCACACCAAGCGCACCAGCCAATGCCTGAATAGCGCTATGTTCCCATACCATCAGCACTAGACCGTCTTTGTTAAATACATTCTTGGCGATTTTTTCATTCTCGTCTGCGCTATATTTACTGTTAATAGGCAGATTATATTTAATCGCAAATGGGCTAATGGTTTGAAACATCCGACTATGTTTAGTCTCATCGTCACTTTTTAGCGCAGGCACATAAATATAATCTGGAGTATTTAATTTTGCATACAGCACAGTAGGCAATTGCAATGCGCGATTTTGACCTTGGCAGGATAAATTGTCGCCGTCTTTTGGTTTTTCAGCGTGGCGAATAATGACTATTTTTAGATTGTTACTTGGCGAATTTTTGTCAGGCTGATGTTTTTTATCATCGCAACTTGTTAATAGAACCGCTGCGATTACGAAGAAAAGCGCTAAGTAATATCTTTTGAATAGAATGTTTTGCATGTAAATTATCATACAGGCTTTTATTAGTAAAAGCATCGGGCTGGGAGGCGCGTAGATATTGGTTCGGAGGGCAGATTTTATGCCGTATATTCCGTCATTCTCGCGTACGCGGGAATCTTTTTACTATTCCCTCTCCCTTAAGGGAGAGGGCTAGGGTGAGGGTAAAGTCCATCTTCAATCGTCATTCCGATGAGACCGTAAAGGTCTTCCCCAGTTTACTAAGCCGCTTAAGTGGCAAGTAAAATGTGAAAAATCGGAATCTAGCGGCTTTGGCAGTATATGTAGATGATTGAACCATGTCGGGGGTAGCCCGACAGCTAGTCACTTTCTTTTAACTGCCTAAAAAGTACCAGTACTTGGCATGTCCGCCAAGTGCCCGCTGTTACACAGCGACCTTGGCGCCAAAAGTAACCAAAGACAACGAAGTTGCGGTGTAGGCTAACCTTTAGGTTAAGCCACTTTAGTGGCGGCCGAAGCCAAAACGGCACCCCAACACCACGGCCTGACGGCTACCCTGCGCTACTCAACATAAAGGCAGCAATCGGAAACTCGCCTACGGCTCAAACAGCCGCTTGCTGAAAGCTTCCTTTATGTCTGCGTTGCTCGGCGTGTTGAAAGGGGATTTTTAGGATGATTTTAATGACTGAATAATTTTACCTAGCTGTTCAAGCCCATCAAATGTTGAAGGTAGGTTTTCTTCGTTTGCAATTATTCCGCTAAAAATCAAATTTTCAAATTTTTCAAGAGAAGAGTTATCAGTAGTTTTCATTTCTTTTGCATAAGTTGAATAGCTTTGAATGAATTGACAGAGTGTTTTTCTTAACTCAAGTTGGAGAAGTTGTGCTTTTACGGATTTGTAATTGAAAAGTGCAACTCTAAAAAAGTAAACCAGAACTATTTGTAGTGTAAGCGTAGGAAGTATTGCATATTTTAATAAATCTAAATAATGATTTTTTATTGTTTCAGTTTTAAACATTAACAAGTAAAGCTCCACTCCTACAGGTGCAATTGCTAATGATGCTAGCACAATTAAAAATCCTAAAGCCCAGTTTAGTTCCTTCCTTTTAGAGCTTGATAGGTCATTAAATCCTTTAAATAAGCCAACAAAATTAAAACCTGTTTTGTATTCATCTAATTTGTTTTTAAGTGCATTTACTGCTTTTTCTTTATTGTCTAACTCAATACTCCAGTCGGATTTTAACTTTTCAGCATTGTCGTATTTTTCGTTATATGACTTAATTTCATTAAAATTGGGATGATTTATTAGCCGTTTAGCAATGTCAGCAGGCATGATGTAGTTAGCATATATAATTTGCTGTTTATCGTTGCCAGTAAATAAGTCAATCACTTCGTCAACACGAGTTTTAATTTGTCTTAGTTCATGGTTGAGGTCATTAGGTGAGGAAAATTCAGCTTCACAAAGGAATCTATATGCTGATGTGAAAATACTTTTAATGCTCACATCTAATTTATCTTCTAATTTAGTCCCTGTATTTTTTTGATCATTAAACCGTTGTATCTCCGAGATAAATGCTTGACCTATCCATTCGATATTTGTTTGACAATTCTGATCAAAGAACTGACCATCATTTAACATGAAATGAGTGATGGTCTCTACATTTTTAGCTAAAACTGCTAAATTTGAATCTGTAATCTCAGTAGCTTTTAATTTCTTTAAAAATCCACGTAAAAGTTGAATATTTTCACTTAAAGTAAAAAAATCCTTAATCTCTTGGCTCATTTTTTCCCCTAGCAATTTTAATTAGACTTATTATTACGCTGAATCACCACTCCCAACGCCTTGAGCCCAGGCAATATCGCAGGCTTCGCCACTTTAATTTTCACACTTAACGCCCCAAACTCATTCAAAATCAGTTGGCAAACATGTTCTGCCAAAGCTTCCACTAATTGAAAGCTATGTTCAGTTAGGGTTTCACGTATTCGGCCCACCACTGCGCCGTAGTCTATAGTCTCTGCAATAGCGTCACTTTTGCAGGCGTTGGTTAAATCGTAGCCAATTTCAATGTCTAGAATAATGGTTTGCGGCATCATGCGTTCCCATTCGGGTACGCCTAATTTGGTTTGTACTTTCACTTGCTCTAAAAATATGATGTCCATTGGTTTTATTCTCTTGTTGTGATTCTTGTAGTATCCAGAATCCAGTAATATTTTGAATATTAAACTACAATATATAGTTGTGATTAAAAGTTGTGTGATTAAAAGTTGCTTGATTGATTATTTGTTCGAATGTTCGCTTCGGTGAGCTTCCTGACTAAGAGAGTTTAAATGAATGAATTAGGATTTGTACCAGTCACGTTGATTCCTGTGGTTTGGATTGTTGCTGCGTATCTATTGGGTTCTGTCGCATTTGGGATTATCGTGAGTAAGCTGTTTGGCTTGCCTGATCCGCGCACTGTAGGTTCTGGTAATCCGGGCGCGACAAATGTATTGCGTAGTGGAAAAAAATGGGCGGCAGCGCTTACATTATTGGGTGATGTACTAAAGGGTTGGTTGCCCGTTTGGTTGGCGTTACAGTCTAATATGTTGATGTGGGTTGTTGCCTCAGTTGGCTTAGCTGTATTTTTTGGGCATTTGTATCCGATTTTTTATAAATTTAAAGGCGGCAAGGGCGTGGCTACTGCGCTGGGTGTAATGTTAGCTATTTCGCCATTACTCGGTTTAGCGGCGATAGTTACGTGGATTGTGGTATTCGCGGTTTCGCGCTTTTCATCACTCGCTGCAATTGCGGCAGCGGCACTTGCGCCAGTGTATGCGTGGTTTTTATTGTCAGCGTACAAAGATTATGTGATTGCGGTTGCTGTTATGGCAGTAATGCTCATTTGGCGGCATAGAGGCAATATTCAAAAATTGTTAGCAGGTACCGAATCAGGTTTTGGTAAGAAAAAGTAAGCGGTTTCTAAATCGTAGGTTTCTGTAACTCTGCTAAATCCCAACGTGGGCGCACACTAAAGCCGTAGTTTTTATTGCCATTGCCTTGCATAGCTTTCAAGCGCATTGCACCGGCAAAGGCAATCATCGCGCCGTTGTCGGTACAGAACTCTAAACGGGGATAGCTCACTTTGCATAATTTACGTTTGGTCGCGGCATTCAGTTTTTCACGCAGTTTTGAGTTGGCACCTACACCACCTGAAACCACTAAGTTATCTAAACCCGTTTCACGCAAAGCTGTCATGCATTTCAGCGTTAATATTTCTGTGACCGCTTCTTGAAACTCCCAAGCAATATCCGCAGTAGTTGTGGCATCTAAAGGCTGGTGTTGATTCACCAATGTTAACACCGCCGTTTTTAAGCCACTAAAACTAAAATTTAAATCGCCGCTATTTAATAATGGGCGAGGTAATTTAAACCGTGCTTTGCCGCTTTGCGCTAATTTAGACAACGCAGGACCACCTGGATAACCTAAACCTAATAATTTAGCCGTTTTATCAAAAGCCTCACCAGCGGCGTCATCTAAGGTGTCGCCAAGTAATTCATATTCACCAATGCCATCCACACGCATGAGTTGGCTGTGTCCACCCGAAACAAGAAGCGCCACAAATGGAAAGGCGGGAGGATTAGCTTCAAGCAAAGGTGCAAGCAAATGTCCTTCAAGATGATGAACATTAATCGTAGGGATTTGTAAGCTAAACGCGAGCGATTCGGCAAAGCTAGTACCAACCAATAGCGCGCCAGACAAGCCCGGACCTTGTGTGTAGGCGATTGCATCAATATCTTGCAGAGTTATATTGGCGGTTTTTAGCACGTTTTCAGTGAGCGGTAGCACGCGACGAATATGGTCGCGCGAGGCAAGTTCTGGCACTACGCCGCCATATTCAGCATGCATTTCAACTTGCGAGTGCAACGCGTGCGCAAGCAAACCTTGCTCGGTATCGTATAATGCAAGCCCTGTTTCGTCGCAGGATGATTCCACACCTAACACTATCATATGAGAAATTCTGGCATCTAATTAATTACTTTAAAGATTTTAAAAGTGGAATTATTACGCATTTAGCGCATAAATGCATAAAAGTAATTGAATAAAAACAATTATGCGATTAAAATAGTCGGCTTTTCTCAGTTTCTAAATCAGAAGCGCGACAGTGCCTGTTAGAAATTTGAGTAATCCCATATTAAATTTGTTGTTATAAGAGAGATCGAATGTCTAGTGTACGCGTAAAAGAAAATGAGCCGTTTGACGTTGCCCTTCGCCGTTTTAAACGCCTAATTGAAAAAACAGGTTTGTTGAATGATCTTCGCGCTCGCGAGTTCTACGAAAAACCAACTTGGGAACGTAAACGTAAAGCTGCTGCTGCCGTTAAGCGTCAGTATCGCCGTTTACTAAAACAAACACTTCCAGCTAAACTTTACTAGTTCATCGTAATGGCTGGTGAAAATATTACAGAGCCAAAGCAAGAGGCTAGTGCGGATGATGCTGCATTTTGGAGCTTGACAGATAAGTTCATTGGTTTTGCCAATGAACAAGCTGCAAGCAACGATGTGAGTGTGGTGAATGCCAGTTTCTTGTTTGCATCTGCTAGATTCAATACATTCTTAATTGCCAATCAATGTGGCACTAAAGAAAACTTTGAAGCTGAAAAAGCGGCCGCGTTAGACTATTTTGTAAATCAATACAAAATTGCACTAACTGAGCACATGGCAGATTATCAAGCTAAGTTTGATACTTACATCAAAAATACCTAAGACCAGAACGCCTGAGTCTAGAATACCTAAGTTAAGATGAGCCTTAAGTTACAAATCACTGAAGATATGAAAACCGCAATGCGCGCTAAAGATAGCGCGCGTTTAGGTGCTATTCGTTTATTGCAAGCGGCTATCAAACAGCGTGAGGTTGATGAGCGTATTGAGTTAAGCGATGCTGATGTGATTACAGCTATTGAAAAAATGCTCAAACAACGCCGTGATTCAATTGCTGCATATGAGTCTGCCAATAGAACAGATTTGGCCGATGTTGAAAAGTACGAAGTGAGCGTGTTGCAAGAATACTTGCCCCAACAGTTAACTGAGGCAGAAATTCTAAGTATTTTAGATCAAGTGGTCGCTGATACAGGCGCCGTTGGTGTAAAAGATATGGGCAAGGTGATGGCTGCGATTAAGCCACTTGTTGCTGGTAAAGCTGATATGGGGAAAATGTCAGGTTTGATTAAAACTCGATTAGCTTAAGTAAAAAATTGGTTGGTAAAAATATTAAAGGAGCGAAAAGCTCCTTTTTTGTTTCTGCAGTTTTCTATTAATTGAAGCGACTCTAATTGTAGAAACGCCCCTTCGAAATTAAGCTAAAATTAACTAAAATCTTATAAAAGCAGAACACTTTGATTCCAGAGAGCTTTATTCAAGAGTTGTTAAATCGCGTTGATATTGTTGACGTGATTGATAAAAGCACGCCCTTGAAAAAAGCCGGGGCGAATTATTCTGCTTGTTGTCCGTTTCATAACGAAAAATCCCCTAGTTTTACCGTTAGTCCTACTAAGCAGTTTTATCACTGCTTTGGTTGCGGCGCACATGGCACTGCCGTTGGTTTTTTAATGGAATACCAAGGTTTGAGTTTTGTAGAAGCGATTAATGACCTTGCCCGAATGGTCGGCATGGTTGTGCCGCAAGAAACGCGCGATACTAACAAGCCTGAGCATAAAGTGGTAGTTGGTTTACAAGAATCTTTGCAGCAAGCCGCTCAGTACTACAAAGCGGAACTTAAAAAATCTCCTCGAGCCATTGAATATCTAAAAGCGCGGGGCTTGAGTGGTCAAGTCGCGGCTAAATTTCAAGTGGGTTACGCGCCTGCGGGTTGGCAGAATTTACAGAGCGTATTCCCTAACTACGATAATGAAGCTTTGAGTGTTGCGGGCTTGGTGGTAGAGAACGATCAAGGTCGTCGCTATGACCGATTTCGTGATCGGATTATGTTCCCAATTCATGACCAAAAAGGTCAGGTAATTGGTTTCGGCGGGCGCGTGATTAATCCAGAAGATACCCCAAAATATTACAATTCGCCAGAAACGCCGCTATTTCAAAAAGGCCATGAACTTTACGGTTTGTTTCTAGCGCGTAGAGCCATTCGCGATGCAGGTCGTGCCTTAGTGGTTGAAGGTTACATGGATGTAGTGGCCTTGGCGCAGTACGGTATTGAATACGCGGTGGCAGCGTTAGGTACGGCCACTACGCCATTTCACATTACCAAACTGATGCGGCAAACCGATGAGGTGGTATTTTGTTTTGATGGTGATAAAGCAGGGCTAACGGCTGCTTGGCGTGCAGCCATGAATGCATTGCCTGCACTTACGGATGGCTTGAAGTTGTCTTTCCTATTTTTGCCTAAAGAGCATGATCCTGATTCTTATGTACGTGAGTTTGGCAAAGAAAAATTTGAGGCGGAAATTAAAACGGCAATGCCACTTTCGCAATATATTCTCAAGCATTTAAGTGAGGATAATCCTTTGCAAAGCCAAGAAGATAAAGTGCGTTTCTTGAACGAGGCTGAACCGATTATGCAGCAAATCAATGCACCGCGAAGCGCGATGTATTTGCGAAAAAAAGTGGCGGAGTTAGCACAGTTGTCCATAGATGAAATGCAAAGCTTGCTTAAGTTGCCCAATCTGAATAAAGCGCCAGTGCAAGCTAGACCAAAACTTACGCGTACGACTAATTCATTGCATCACCATTTTTGTTTAACCATGATTATGCAACCTGCACTGGTGGATAAATCTGACTTGCTGTGGATAACGGGTAGCTCGGACGATGATTTATTATTGAGGCAAACTATTGAAACTTGCCTGATGCATCCTCATTCTAAACCAGTGGTGATTATGCGTGAGTTGGAAAGTAAAGTTGACGCCAATATCATTGCGGAAATTAAGAAAGAACTTAATGTGCTGGATGAAACGCTGGATTTGGCGCAAGCAATGTCTGGTGCAAGACAGCAATTAAAGCAGCTTTATTTGCAGAAAAACGAAAGTGCATTACTGGCACAGGTAAGTGAAAAACCTTTAAGTGCATTGACGGATGATGAGCGAATTTTACTTAGAAATTTAGGAAGTAAAGCTAAAAAATAGGTTTTAAGGACTGATTCAAGTGTCACGAAGTTGAATTATTAGTAGCTCTTGGGGGTCAAAATAGCGTTATTTTCTGCTATAATCGAGGGTTACGGAAATTACATTCACCATGCTCATTTTTAAATAAAAACATGGTAATTGCATAAATTAGAGGTGAGTACATGGCAAGACCAAAGAAAAGCGATCAGTTAGCAGAAAAAAATAAAATGGAGTTTGTTAGCCCTGAGCTTCAGGAAGCTAGCGCTGAAGAACGCCGTTCTCGTTTAAAGTCTCTCATTGTATTAGGTAAAGAACGTGGCTACTTAACCTACGCTGAGATTAACGATCACCTTCCAGATGACGTGCAAAACTCAGAGCAAATCGATGGCATCATCGGCATGATTAATGACATGGGTATTCAGGTGTACGAAGAAGCGCCTGATGCTGAAGTGTTGTTAATGTCGGATGCACCACCTGCGGTAACTGATGAAGATGCGGTTGAAGAGGCTGAACAAGCGCTTGCCACAGTTGATTCGGACTTTGGTCGTACAACTGACCCTGTGCGTATGTACATGCGCGAAATGGGTACAGTAGATTTACTTACCCGTGAAAGCGAAATTGAAATCGCACGTCGTATTGAAGACGGCCTTAAGCACATGGTGCAAGCTATTGCCGCTTGCCCAACGACTATCGCGGCTTTATTAGCATTGGTTGATAAAGTTGAAAATGATGAGTTAAGCGTTGATGATTTGGTCGATGGCTTGATTGACTCTGATGTTGGTGCAGTTGCGGACGTTGTAATCGAAGCTGCTGAAGACGAAGAAGAAGTTGATGAGGATGTTGAAGAAAGCGAAGACGAGGATGGTGCTAAAGCTGCAGCTATCTCCGCTGAGGCGCTAGCAAAACTTAAAGAAGAGGTAGTTAATCGTTTTGCTGTAATTCGTGCAGCTAATAAAAAAATGACAGTAATCTTGCCTTTAAAAGGCTCGCAAGATCCTGAATATCAAGCTTTACTATCAGAAATCTTGGTTGAATTAACTGCATTCAGATTTTCACCAAAACAAGTAGAAGGCTTGTGCGATCAAGTACGCGATTTAGTTGAAACTATTCGTAGCCATGAGCGCAAAGTACTGGATTTTTGTGTAGAAAAATCTGGCATGCCTAGACTGCATTTCATTAAATCATTCCCAGGCAATGAGAGTAATTTAGGTTGGTTGGCTGAAGAGCTTAAGGCGGATAAACCTTACGTTGAGAAATTAATACGTTATAACCACTCGGTTTTAGATCAACAACAACGATTAATTGATTTAGAAGCAAAGGTTGGCATTCCAATCAAAGAGCTTAAAGAAATCAATAAGCAAATGACGACTGGCGAAGCGCGTGCACGTCGTGCTAAGCGTGAAATGATTGAAGCTAACTTGCGTTTGGTGATTTCGATTGCTAAAAAATACACGAATCGCGGCTTACAATTTTTGGATCTAATTCAAGAAGGCAATATTGGTTTGATGAAAGCCGTTGATAAGTTTGAATACCGTCGTGGTTTCAAATTCTCAACCTATGCAACATGGTGGATTCGTCAGGCGATTACCCGTTCTATTGCCGACCAAGCACGTACTATTCGTATTCCTGTGCACATGATTGAAACGATTAACAAAATGAATCGTATCAGCCGTCAGATTTTACAAGAAACAGGTGTAGAGCCAGATCCAGCCTTGCTTGCAGAGAAAATGGAAATGCCTGAAGATAAGATTCGTAAAATCTTAAAAATCAGTAAAGAACCAATTTCAATGGAAACGCCAATTGGTGACGATGAAGATTCACATTTAGGTGACTTTATCGAAGATGGTCAAACCTTAGCGCCTGTTGATGCAGCCATTTACGCAAGCTTGCGTGATGCAACAAGTGAAGTGCTAGAGTCACTAACACCACGTGAAGCTAAAGTATTGCGTATGCGCTTTGGTATTGAAATGAATACGGATCACACGCTAGAAGAAGTGGGTAAACAATTTGATGTAACCCGTGAGCGTATTCGCCAAATTGAAGCAAAGGCGTTGCGTAAACTGCGCCATCCAACTCGTTCAGAAAGATTGCGTAGTTTCTTAGAAACTGGGCAAGATTAACTAGTCTTAATTTCAACTCTTAGTTTAAAATAGCGTCTTTAAAGTTTTGGCCCCCTAGCTCATGCTTGGTTAGAGCAGCGGACTCATAATCCGTTGGTGCTGTGTTCGACTCACAGGGGGGCCACCAAAATAAACGACTTAGGGAGAAATCTCTAGGTCGTTTTTCTATAGGCTTAATCCCTTTTAACTGTCAGTTTTCTTTCAAAGTTTTATAAGTTCGTGTATTCTGATTTTGTACTAATAAAATAAAAAAATAAGGGGTGCTTAATGAATTGGTCAAATATTATTGTCGCTATATTAGAAATATTAGCGGCACTAGTTGTAACAGGGCTATCTATAAAGTTTATTGTTAAACGTAGTTCTAATAATAAATCAAAGACTAGTTTCGTCTCACAAAAGAATAATATTGCCTTCGGAGATATTGTCGCTGGCAATAAAACAACAAAAATTAAAAAATAATTACGATGTTTACAAGCCAAAATGGAAATTTGGTTCAAGGTGATTTGGTAGCTGGTGACAAAGAGGTCAATAACTACTTTGTACAGTCTAATGGCACCGCAATAGTTAGTCTTTATTCCCGTTTACGCTCGGGAGATCAAGCATATAAATCTAAAATTTCAGAACAACTACAGCATTACTGTAACGAAAGTACAGATGGTGATGTTAGGGGATTGGAAGTTAAACTCCATGCTTCTAATAGGCAAGATATGCTTAGAATTGCTGCACGTTTAAAACAAGATGCAACAATGTTGATAATGAAATATCAAACATCTCCAATAGCCCAAGATATTCTCACATTAGTACTATCGAAGATTTATTCTGACTTTCTACTTCAGGTTACACCTTCAATTGAGGAGGGTGCTTCACGTAGTTATATCGATAATTTAATTGTTGAAAAAGTCATCAACCCTGCGATTGTAATGCTAGGTGAAAACGACTTAATGATTACAGATGCTGATGTATTAGGGCTGCTTTATTACTTGGGCGGGAATTGCCATGTGCGGTGGGATAAATGTTAATTTATCATCCTGCTTACGATGCTTATCACTGCATTTTTAGACTTTTAAAAATTGTTCAAGTAACTAAAAGTATTGAAATATCTAAATTAAGAATTTTAGACTTCTATTTAGTATTCCCAAGTGAAATTTCAAAAATAAGATTGACAGAAAAAACCGAAATCAAAAAACTAGCTAATAATTTTCAGAATATATATCACGGCCCGGTCAATGCATATCAGACATTTAGAGACATGCAAGATCTGCAATTAGCTGCAATCAGTACTTTGATAGCTTCTAAGATAATTGATAGTGAAAAGGCAAGTCTTGGAATAATTCATAAAACTACAGAACCCTTACCTGAAGAATTGACTTTCAAACATGATGGAATTGAGGATGAAGATAATAAGATAAATGATTTTATATTAAATTATTTATCTAAAATCAATTTAAACGGTACCGATGGACTAAAGCATCGAACAGGACTTATGGAATATAGATATGACAATGTTTAAACCTTCTTTATTTGTGGATGAATTAGCTATTTTTAAGGAAGCTAAGGAAGTATTTAGAGCTAAATTTCACAAGGGTGTAAATATTGTAAAAGGGCATAATAGTTCGGGAAAAACAACAATACTTGATTTTCTTGCCTATACTATGGGGGCAGAAAATATTCCTTGGAAACCTTACGCCTTGCTTTGTGATACATCCATTGCACAAATTTCATTGAATGGACGTGCAATTACAATTAGACGAGATGTCAATCAAAAGATAATGAATCCAATGTACATATATTGGGGAGATATCAAAGGGGCATTGCAGGCCAATTTTTCAGAATGGGAAATATTTCCTTTCAAAAGGTCAACATCAAAAATTAGTTTTACCCAAGCGCTATTATTAGCTTTAGATTTATCAGAGGCGCAAGGTGATGGAGCTTCTAATCTAACAATGCATCAATTTTTAAGAGTGTTGTATGCGGACCAACCCTCATTACATAGCCCAATATTTAGAGTAGATAATTTTGACAGTGCTTTAACAAGAGATACAGTTGGAAATTATTTGTGCGGTATCTATGATGACAATTTATATTCTGCTCAGCTAGAAAAAAGAGAATTAGACAAACAAATCACTTCGTTAACTAGTGAGTTAAAAAGCATTTTTTCAGTGTTAGCTAGGTCAGGTCAGGACATAAGTCTTGATTTTTTTCAAAACCAGATTACTTCAATGGAAAAAGCCAGATCTGAGGTAATCAATCAGTTGAGTGTAATTAAAACTGAGAGAGTTGTTAGGAAATCAAACACGAGCAATATTGCCGATATTAATCTACGAAAAAATCTAGATAAAGCTAAATCTTTATTATTCAATGAGCAAGATCGTTTGACAACTACAGAACTTCAACTAGCTGATACGAATAAGTTTGTTAAAGAAGTTAAAAGTAGGTTGAAAAATATAGATGAGTCAAATTTGACTCGACAGTTTTTTGGCAATATAGAATTTACTTTTTGTCCATGTTGTTTAACTGAAATTAAATCTAAACAAGATGACAAGACTGAATGTTCTCTGTGCAAAAACACATCTGAGAGTTCAGCAGCAGATGGTCAAGTTTTACGAATGAAGAATGAGCTAAGAATCCAGCTCCAAGAGTCGCAAGTCATACAATTAGAACTTCAATCTGAAGCAACAAAACTAATTTCTAACATACCAGCACTTAAACAGAATTTAAAAAGACTTGAATCTCTCTACATTGAAGCTACCAATACATGGTCGACTGACATGGAAGCGGCTATTGAAGGTTTGTCTCGTCAAATCGGAGGATGTGATCAAGAGATAAAAACCTTATATGAGAGCCAAAAACTAGCTTTAGTTATACAAGAGTTGCAATCCAGAAAAGAATTAATGCAAGCTCGAATGATTGAAATTGATTCAATTATAGAAAAACTAGAATTTTCTCAACATGAAAGACAAAAGGTTATTTCATTACAGATAGTTGATACGTTGGGTAAACTTCTTAGAAAAGATATGTATAGGCAGGAGGAATTTAAAGAAGCATCTTCAGTTACGTTTTCCTTTTCTGATAATGAAATTACGGTTAACGGCGCTACTAAGTTTTCTGAAAGCTCAACAGTAGTGCTGAGACATTTATTTCATATTTCTTTACTAAGTGCAGCAGCAAATATTCCTATGATGCGATTACCTAGATTTATGATCCTAGATGGAATTGAGGATGGAGGTATGGAACTGCCTAGAGGACATTTATTACAAGAAATAATTGTCGAAGAATGTAATACATTTGAAACTGATTTTCAGTTAATTTTTGCCACTTCACAAATAGCACCATCTTTGGATAACAAAGATTATGTAGTTGGACGGTCTTTTTCAGAGGAAAGCAGATCCTTGAATATCATGTGACTGTAGAGGATATTTGGGATTATCAGTCGAATACTATTTTAAGTACAATTTGACTGTGATAACGCCTATTCAGGTGGCACTTCTTTATAAGAGAAGTTATACGTACAACAACAAGTTGTTAACCACCATCGCTGACTAGTAGTCCGAAGTTCACTATGTAAAAGTTATTTTTCAGTTTCACTTAGAAGTAAATAAGCCTTAATACCAAGCGCATCAGCAATTTTCAACAAATTAATTATGGCGACATTATGCTCGCCTCTTTCAATCCCACCCATGTAGGACCTATCAATACAAGCCTTATCAGCTAGAGCTTCTTGAGATAAACCTTGAGACAGTCTTGCGGCACGAATAGCTATACCCAAACTAACAAGCGCAGGATTTCCAGAATATGTAGGTGTTCTTAATTAAAGTTTCATCCCAATAGAAGTAGTTAAACGTGTAACACCTAAAAGCCTACCAAATAACTTGTGAGCCTTTTCTGAATGGTTTTGGAAGGTAACTGCAGTTATGAATTATCTTTTCTGAAAGTTTTTAACAAGGCGGCTACTTCATTCTTTTGAGTATCATCAAGTATATTAAAGTCTAAGATAAAGTTAGCCAAATCATCATCTTTGGTAAATAAATAGGCAGTTTGTACTTCAAGTACTGCGGCAAGTCTTTCAACTAAAGAAAAATCAGGAACCCTTTTAGCAAGCTCATAGCGATTCATGCGTGCGCTTGCAGACATTGCGTCCAGTCCAGCCTCTAAACCAAGTTGCTCTTGCGAGATACCTTTTCTAAGTCGTGCTTCCTTCAGACGTTTGGAGAAAATCGACATAATTACCCGATAAATTACGATGGGTAATAGTCCCAGTTAGACAACTTCAATTTACTAACGTATCGGTAGTCTTTCACATATAATCATTTCATAAACATCAGTTAAAAAAGGGGGGGTAAATGTGCATTGTTCTAATTGCAATAAAGAGATTCAAGCTAACGCAAACTTTTGTGAGCATTGTGGTATTCAAAGAGGAGGTGTCAATGAGATAGTGCAGGAGGAGGCATCTAATGAAATGTCATCAAAACTAAAATCTGCTTACACCTCTGTTGGGCGTTCACTTGGTCGTGTATCGAGCGTAGTAGGCAGCATGGCTAATACAGTAGCAATGGAAATTGGTGATTTAAATGGTGACGGAAAGATAGATGCTGAGGATTTTAAGATTGCTACTAGCAAAGCGAAAGAAATTGGCGCAGCTACAGCAAACGAAGCAATTCGGATTGGTAAAGAAGCTTTAAATTCTGAACTAGTCAAGGACACAGCCGCAGCTGCCGTTGTTGGGGCTGCCATTGCAATTCCAATTCCAGTTATTGGACCCGTCGCGGGTGCAACAATCGGTGCAGGAATGGGAATCTACAAAAACATCACTAAATAGAAAAGTCCTTTTATGAAATGGCACAGTTGATAGCAGCAATCACAAGTAATAATAAATTAATACTGATTAAGGTGATTCATATCTAAATGGCTGTGCCTAACTCTATTTTAAAGATGTATGGAAGTTAATTACTATATTAATAAAAAAAGGAAATTTAATGATTAGAAAACCGGTTATAGCAATGTTGTATTTGTATTCATCTCTTGTTATTGCTAGCACAGAGCAAATTGAGGTGATTGGATTAACTCCAAGTCTGACGACATTAGCCGAATATAAGGCTATAGCTTTATCAAACAAAGGCACATCTGCCCTAATGGAAATAGGTGGATATAAGCTAATTTGTTCTGCTAAATTTAGGAATGACACTTTAGATGAATTTTCTTGCCCTTTAAACAGCGATCTTACTAAAGACTCAAATCTCGTAATATTTGACACACTTAGCAAAGGCTTTACTGAGAAATTTGGACCGCCCACTTTTACTGTGGAGGCTCCAATCAGAAATCGTTTAGGTGTAGAGTATAAGTCTAGTCAAATTTCATGGACTGATACTCTAGGGAATATTTTAACTATCCAATCTATTGCTGGCCGTATAGATAGTGGTATGTTGTTAATGCTTTCCTCCGAAAAAATGAAAGAAGCAACTGCATTAAAATCAGAAAAGGATAGCAACAGGAAGTTTTGATAGTATTGTCAGAAGTCTAAAATCCATCTAAGTATTCGCCCGTATGCCATCCTGGTATACGGGCTTTTTTACGTCTATACCAAGGAGATTTATGATTACCAGTCACCACTTCAAAGAAACCTATCAGCAATACCAGCAAGACTTAATTCCCTTCCGACTACTCCAAGAGCAAGCAATCGTCATGCTAGGTTTGTGTAGTAACACCTCTTGTTCACCAGTAGACAGCCCTCTAACTATCAACAATGACCATCTCCACTGGCTACTACTACAACCCGAAGCTGCTTATGATTATTCAGAATATCTAGGAGGTTATATGTATGTCTGCGAGTCTGAAGATGACCTCAAGCAAATTGTAGGCTGTGATTTTGAATGGGCAGAAACTCATGATGGCGCTTGGCCAAATGTCACTGACCTACCTATGGTATGGGATAGCTGTTGTTATTTACCTGAGGCTACTAGTGAGCCTCTATGGGCAATGTTTCTCATGTGTTGGAACAATGCTGGTGGCTCCGTCTATTACGTACCTAAACATCTATGGAAAGCAGCGAGAGTGACCGAACATATCGAACTAACAAATAATGCCTGATCTAGTCCTGCGGCTTTTTAGCCATCTTATATGAAGTACGTTTTAACTAACAATCTTAAACTAAGGATCACTAATATGAGCAATCCAGTAGCACCAAATCGTATCGTCAAAATTGGTACCACTACCAATGTTTCAGGTAAACATAAAATTACTTATCACATTGGCTGCAATGCAGAACATGACATCTATTTTCGGGTATATGAAAACAGTGGTGGAGGTTTCTTTAGCACAGAGTGGATATCGTTCAAGACAGTACAGCAAGCCATTGAACAAGGCAGAAAGCCCACTACCTCATTTGTTTTATACGGCATATTCAATGGTAAGTCTGTCAACACACCAGCATTCTTGCTAGCTGCATTATTAAAAGAAGGTCTAGTAGGCATCCACGAAGACAATCAACGTTGTTACGCAGCCACCGACCCTGATCCCTTCATCACACAAATCAATCTACTGATTGCATCTGATACCAATATCCAAGTTGAACCCAAACCCCGAAAGAAGCACAAGCGTGTTGAGTTATTTGAGGCTGGCCCAGTTAAGCATAAAGGCCAAGCTAGGTTAGCCAAGAAATTAGAAAAATTGGCAGCTAATCAGTCTTAAATTTCTCTACGTTGTAGTTGAAGTCCGCCGCTCCAAAAAATTAATCGTCCGTAATCCCAAGCCAGGCAAGGCCCTTTCAGTTTCGCAACGAAACAAAATAGTTATACCGGTCTTATACCGACCTTGAACCTCAAATATACCCTTAATTTTTAACAATCCGGAGTTACCTATGGAGTTTGTCACCTTAGTCGTGATTACTTTTCTGTGCCTACTTTTCGAGACCACCCGAAAGTTTGGGATTTTTTTATTCATCCTACTGTTTTTAGCATTTCCACTCAGTTTTATCTCACTTGCAGCAATTGCAATTCACTTTATTAACAGATGCAAAATTAAAAGGAGAAATATCTATGTTCCGCCAACATTACCTAGAAGCCATTGAAGTCGTTCTAGCTTGGGATTTACCAGATGAGGCACTAACAGATGCAATCAATCATCAAGTCATGCATCACATTGATACAGATGATGTGTATGGCTGGCAGAACTACCCAAGCACATCACTTGCCTTCAACCATTAACTTCATCTTCCTACCCCTCCCACCACCTACCAACTAAAACACACCACACTAAAAAACGATCCGGCACTATGTGGAGGATTTTGCACGTCTGTTGTAAGTGGGGTGGGTGGGGGTGGCAACTATCTACAAACTTTAGGAGTTCATTTATGACACAGTTAAAAATTACTCGTCAGCAAGTCGCTGACAAGTTACGTATTCAACATACCTCAGATTTATTTGGCATTCGTTTTCCACTCAATATAGAACCTACTATTTATTCCATCACTAGTAATATATCCGAGAAATACAATGGCGCTTATTGGGAGTTTTACGCTTTAAGTAATGATGGCTTTTACATGGCACCATGTTCTGATGATGCGTTTCAAGTCAGCTGTGAGAATGGTTATCAAGGTCAATTATCAGCAGATGCATTAGGTATTACAGCTTGTTTGTATGCTTACAGTCATTTGTCGTTTAGTAACAATCAAAAATTTGCTGAAATATGCGCTAATCATTATCACTGGTTGCGTGAGTTTATGCTGGAGCATGATGAGGCTGGTGCAATTTTGGGTGCTATTGATTAGGTTTTGCCGCTAAATTAACCGTAACGGTAAAATGATAAATGTCACCATCGTGAAGCATTGCAGAATTTAAAACGAATTCTGCAAAATATCCATAATGCGTTGTGTCATAACGACTGTCGCTATTGCGGTAAATCGAAGAGCCGAGAGCAAAAACTATTTAACTTAGCATGAACTAGCCACCATTTTCCTGTAGCCAGTCATCAGCCTCGTCGCCATTAGCATCATCATACACGTCACCGAAGTCTTTGGGTTTTGCATCCATGTGCACATGGATTGCTTCTTTTTTAGCTCGCTCATCGCTATTTCTTCTGTCATCGATTATAGTGAATTTGGGTTTATATCCATCCGTTTCATTTGGTTTATAGAAAGGATCTCCAGATAATTTTGTAAGTTGTATAAGTGACTTTTTAAGCTTTGAAATAATAGTTTTATGTTTGCCCTCAAGGGTTTTGGTTGGTGGGTACTTTCTTCTGAGGCTCAACACTATTAACGTTACACCAAGATGATTTGGTTCAAGTTTACGCTTACCCATTAAACCTATATCCATAAAAGAAACGCGTATATAAGTGCCGTTCCCAATTGCATAACCAAGCTTATGGCCTGCATAAATTTTGATTGTGACATTCTCCCAGCTAGGTAATTGTGTGTTGATAACTGCGTTTGGTTTTTCATGTACAGAATTTGTTTCGTTTGAAATGGCAATTCCAAAGCGATCAAAAGCCCAATCAATCAAACTCTCCAGCGTTACAAGCGGGTTTTCATCAGTAGAATATTCTGCACATTCAATCAGTGTATCTTCAGTATAGGTTGCGTCTTCAAAAAGTGACTCTTTAAGCAAAATCGCTAGATCACGCCTTATCGTGCAAGCTTTCATTCGATTTTCAAGAAGTTTAAGCTGAAATTCATCAGTACTTAAAGCCTTTTCATAATCCACAGATGCTATTTCTAAATATGCTTCAGTCATGCTAAGAACAGTTTCCCCGTCGGGGATGAAGTCCATATTAATCATTAGTGCGACAGCATTTTCTACAGTGATTGATGTACCCAATTTCAAAATTCCTTAATAGCACTTAATCTTTTTTCGATATAGCCAATGAGCAGCTCACATTAAAAGTTACCAGTAACCATTATGTGGAAAATTAATTAATAAAAATATTTAGTTTATAACTTATTGTTTTGTATGTTAATTATTAAATTTATTGCAAATAATAATCAGAAAAATGTTACTAGTAACGTGTATATATTAAGAGATGCTGGTGGAAAGTCGCTTAATAACTTATTACTAACATCTCCTGTAATGCGAAACCATCATTTAGTTGGAATCGTTAATCAAAACTTAAACGGGAGTAACAAATGAACATTCAATCTAATTTATATCAATCAACAAATAATTTTTTCATTATCGGTGATTACTTAGTTCCTATGCATTTTTTGAAGCGGTTACACGCCGAAGTTAGTAAATACTTTATCGATAATGAGGCAGTTTCTTTAATTAACGAATATTGCACAGAAGAATTTTGGGATAGCTTAACACTTGAAGAAAGCCAAGTTGTTGGTCCTTGTTTTCTGATGCTGATAGAAAACCACTTATTACGTATCAATTAAATTTCTCGATATTTTATATCTAAGAAGAGTGCCTAATTTAATTTAGGCCTCTATCGAACTAAGTTTAAAAATCAAAAGGATAAGTAATGGGCAACAATATAGCTAATAACTTGAAACCACCCCCTCTCAATTCGCTACTTCACCTAGATGAAAAAAGCTTACCAAAAGTAATGGATGAGATGCACCCCGATTTAAGTGTATTTAATAAATCTAAACACATCTCTGCTCTAGTGGCTAACGCATTCCCTCATCCGCCTAAAAACGGTAGTCAGTTATTGTTAGGCACAATAGAGAATACTATTTTTTTATTGGATGGCTATGGAATTAAAGTTAGTTACAACGTAATCAATAAAAATCATTCCATCATTATCCCGTATGCAGAAGGAACTAATGCTAGTACTGGTTTAGCATATATTTATAGCTTGGCCAATTTAAATGGCCTTCCAACGGCACAAATAGCAAATTTCATTGAAGTAATTGGTGACATGAATCAAATTAATCCAGTGCAAAGCTGGATTCTTAGTAAATCATGGGATGGTCGTGACCGACTTGAACTATTTTATGCAACGCTAACTCACCACCCTGACTTTCCAAAACATCTTAAAACAACATTGATGTATAGATGGGCGTTAAGTGCTGTTGCAGCAGCGCTTAAACCTAATGGATTTAAAGCACGTGGTGTCCTTACATTACAAGGATCACAGTCTATGGGCAAAACGAGTTGGATTAGCGCATTGATTCCAAATGATCTATTGCGCGAGGCTTTCATAAAGCTAGATCATCATCTTGATGCTAGCAACAAAGATTCCATTATCACTGCGGTTAGTCACTGGATTGTTGAAATAGGTGAACTAGATTCAAGTTTTAAGAAGGACATCGCCAGGCTAAAAGGGTTTTTAACCGCAGACTACGATAAATTACGCAGACCCTACGGTAAGGCCGACTCTGAATATCCTAGACGCACCGTTTTTTGCGCAACTGTCAATGAACATGAATTTTTGATTGATTCTACTGGTAACTCCAGATTCTGGACTATACCTGTTACTGAGATTAACTATAACCATGGCATTGATATGCAGCAGTTGTTTGCACAATTAGCGATTGATTTTTCAAATAATCAACAATGGTGGCTAACCAAGGACGAAGAGGCACTACTTGAGCTGCATAACAAAGATCATCGGGTAACTAGCGTTATTCGCGAGCGTGTTTTGGACGTATTAGATTTAGCACGCATCAACGAAAATGGCCTTGAAGCCATGAGCCCAAGTCAATTGCTGCAGCGCCTACAGTTCAAGTTTCCTACCAATCAACAAATGCGTGAATGTGGTGGTGTACTTCGAGAGTTCTTAGGTAGCCCTAAGAAAATTCAGGGGTATATGAAGTGGCGCGTACCTTTCAAAAACTCACCTCAAATTACCAGCATCTCAGACTCAGACCTTTATTAAATATTGGTCTGCATTTACCCCCCCACCCCCCCCACGGTTCAGAGTATTAGGTGGGGGGGGAGTGGAATGTATTTTAAATTTATCAAATTAGGACAAACATGAAACATCAAACTCAGCAAATTATAGCAACTCGTTCAGAAATTACCCCTGTTAAAAACATAGATCTTTTCGGAGGCTATAAGGCCCCAGTGGCATTGTATGACGCAGTTGAAAAACAGGTTGGCGATTCTATTACTCATCTTCAGCATGAAAAGTTATACAGATTGCGTTTAATTTGTGGTGATGAGTTTTGGGCGCTTTTAGATAATGCATTTACTAGAAGAATTGCAGGCAGATGCTTTGCTCACATGATCTATCACGGTCAATTTCCCTTTGAATTTGTCCAGTACAAGCGAAGCCCAACTAAACGTTATCAATTACTCACAAACTAAGGAGTTAAGTATGGCAATTATAAAATTAACGCAGCACCTCATTGATCACAGTTTGCATACTTATGCTGGACCTAGCAGGGTTGAACTTGTCTCTGATGAGCGTAATGGTTTGTACGTTGAAGTTAGAGAATCAAGCAATGGTAACGGCACTTACTATCTTCGTTATAAAGATGCAAATGGTAAGTCCTGTCACCAGAAAATTGGCCGTACTGTTGACATGAGTTTGGCTATGGCTAGAACTAAAGTTAAAGCACTCAAAGCAGAAATTGCTTTAGGGGCAGACCCTCGTGCTGAAGAAAAATCCAGAAAAGCAGTGATTACGCTTGATGAATTGTTCACAGACCACTATCTACCTTATGTGAAACAACATAAACGTAGTTGGGACCGTGACGAAGAACTTTATCGTCTTCGTATCAAGGCTGTATTTGGTGACAAACGCTTAAATCAAGTAACACGCTTGCAGATTCAAACTTTTCATTCAGGATTGATGACAGAAGGCTTGGCTGCAGCAACGGCTAACCACCATATTAAGTTAATTAGACACATGCTTAACTTGGCAGTGGAATGGGAGATGTTGGATAAGAACCCAGCTAGTCGTATTCATATGTTTGCAGAAGATAACAAGGTAGAACGTTATATGAATGACATACAGTTAGGTAATTTACTTGAAGTACTTAGAACTGATTCATGAGCCTGTAAATAATTCTGTGTAAATGCAGTTTGAGTGCATTAATTCAAGGGTG
>NZ_JAQSDZ010000005.1 GCF_029946165.1 Methylotenera sp. | reverse complement strand
AATGACTTAGCTTCATTTATTTAGCATAACATTTATGCTAATCTACTACAGCCCCATTTTTAATGTTAAATAGTGGTAGCGTTAGGTCAACCGCTGTTCGATAAGATTTATGATTTTTCACTGGTGCATTTTTTAAACGTACCACTATGATTTTTGCCAACTTAACGCGCGTATCGACCAAAGATTGCTCTGAACCCTCTTGGCGAAGCGCTTGGGCATAGGCTTTTAATGGCCAATTTTCTGATGCCTCAAATTTCTCCGTGGTTAAGCTTTCCATTAACAACTTTAATGTCATTGGTAATGGCTTCCATTGTGTGGGGGTGATGTCAAAACCTGGATTGATATTTAATGCAGCAATCGCTTTAAAATCCTCTTTCCAAAATGGGAAGAACTCACGTGCGGCAGTCAAACAATCGTGCCAATCATCGGTTGGCATGGTTTCCATCAGCGGTTCCAACGCCTCGCGATATTCATTGCCATCTAACTCTTTTCCTGCAAGGCTCACAATCAGCTTCTCTAAAAACTGGGAACGCCTAAGTAACGCTGAGTTAACCGCACCCTTGGTCTGCAGTAGCTTTAAATAAGCCCTAACGGCTTCATCTTCACGCGTTTGATCCATTAGATTGCAATTCTTCATAATGACTTCATAAAACTATATCTGATATGCGGTAGCTTTAGCTTACAATTCGACATAATAATAGACTTTTTTTCAGTATAAATAATTTAAATCGCCAATGACGTCATAAAAGTTACTCATAAAAAATAAAACCTAGGAAAGAACACAGCATGGAAATTGCATTATTAGCCATACTCATTGGTATGGGTTGGTATTGGCTAGATAGTATGGACAAACGAGAACGCGCAATTTTATTAGGTCACGAGCTCGCCTCACGTTTTAATCTGCAACTACTTGATGAAACTGTAGCATGTAACAAATTATGGCTTGGGCGTAATAGTCGTGGGCATGTGCGGTTTTTACGCACTTATGAATTTGATGTTAGCGCCAATGGCGCGGATCGATTGCATTGCCATTTGATACTGCTTGGAAATGAGTTACTGAGCTGGGACATTCCACCTTATCAGCAATAACTTAACCGCCCTATGTTAAAATGGCGGCATGAAAACATATCAAGACACTCTGCAACGCTTCGTATTTGAAAACACGCCAGTACGTGGCAACCTAGTCAACTTAACGCAAACATTACAGCAAGCTCTGAATAAACAACATCTGCCTACAGGCTTACGAAAAGCGCTTGGCGAGTTAATGGCTGCCAGCGCCCTCCTCGCAGCTACACTTAAAATGAATGGCTCTTTGGTGATGCAAATTCAAAGCAAAGGTGCGTTAAAGCTTTTAGTGGTCGAATGTAATTCAGATATTGGCACCACAATAAAAATGCGCGCCACGGCTAAATGGAGTGGTGAAGTAGCCGATGATCAAAACTTGTTTGAGCTAATCGAACAAGGTCAATTCATGATTACGCTAGACCCAAAGGACGGGCAAGCCTATCAAGGAATCGTGCCAATAGAGGGAGATAGCATTAGCGCAGTGTTAGAAAACTACATGATGCGCTCAGAGCAAATTGACACCAAAATTTGGTTAAGTTGCGATGGTGACTCTGCTGCAGGCATGCTGATACAGAAATTACCAGAAACCATGAACCAAGAAACGCAAATACATGATGAAGATATTTGGAACCGTGTTGGTTATTTAGCTGGCACCGTGACGGATGATGAACTACTTAACTTGCCGACTGAAACACTGATTACCCGTTTATTTCACGAAGAAGATGTACGTCTATTTGAACCTAGCATCACGCAATTCTTTTGTAGTTGCACTCGTGAAAGCGTATCCAATATGTTACGCATGCTGGGGGATGAAGAAATCAATAGCATCATTGAAGAACAAGGCAAAATTGAGGTTAACTGCGACTTTTGTAATGCGCATTATGCTTTTGATAAGGTTGATGCCGCGCAATTAGTGGCGACTGAAGTAGCGCTGACCACTAGCCCTAAAATTCACTAAACAATTAGCAAATTATCCACATAGATTTTACCTACACATCATCGGTAAAAACTCAGGGGCAACATTCGTTCTGTTTTCGCCTTTTAGCGCCATTTTATCGGGTGCTTTAGCGTCACCACACACCCACGTCACTGGTACGATTTGAGACTCTTCAATGACCGCAGGTCGCAACGACAATACTTTACCTTTAAGTTTTGAATGTGCTTTATTGCCAAATGTCATGTGAATAGCGCCATTTTTCACTTCAACTGAACTTATAAAATTACTCACAATTTTATCTGCATCAGGCAGGCCTGCTTCTTTATTATCAGCAGGCAAGGTTTTGGTTAGCTTCCATGCAGCAGCTATAGGTTCTTTAACGATATCCGCCAATGGCAATGCTGCATTGACGTGCTCTTTAACTATGCGTCCCATGCTAGAAGGAATGGCAATCATCGCCAAGATTGCAATAATCGCAACGACCACCATCATTTCGATAGCAGAAAAACCTGTTTGTTTTAGTTTTACAGTAATCATAGTATTTGTCGTTTACGCTCAAATAAACAAATAGCCGCAGCTGCCCCTGCATTAAGTGACTCTACCGAACCGAATTGGCTTTCTGTCATTGGGATAGTAATACTTTTATCCGCAGCGGCTATGGTTTGCTTTCTCAACCCCGCGCCTTCATTACCAATCACAAACGCAGTTGCTTGCGTTAAATCTTGCGCATAGAGCGACTCGCCGTGCATAGCGGTTGCATAACTGTTGCCGTTAAAATTATCTAACTCTGCAATTAAATTAGCACGCTCAACAATAGGCAATACAAATTGGGCGCCCTGTCCGCCGCGTAAGGCTTTTGGCGACCATGCATCAGTACAACTTGTGCTCAGATAAACTGCTTCTACACCCGCCGCCGCCGCTGTGCGCAACATGCTGCCTAAATTACCAGGGTCTTGAATATCTTCTAACATCAATGCAAATTTCAGTTGCTCTGGCGCAGTTAATTGTGGAATCTTAACCAGCGCCAAAATACCAGTTGCACTTGCTACTGGCGTTAGTTCAGCAAACATCAATGTTGGCAGCATAATGGTTGAAATTTCCGTCAAGTTCTGAATCAAGCCAGTCGCTTCAACACTACTTTTACCTTCTGGAATTATAATCAGCACAGGCTCACCAAAAGTAGCCATATAAGCTTCTATTAAATGTACACCATCTAATAAAGTTTGCCCTTCACTACGGCGCTCACGCGAATTATCCGCTAATTTTTTAAGCTGTTTAAAAACTGGGTTGTCGCGTGAAATGATGTGTTTAAATGACATTGAACAATTATCTAACTATTAAAAATGACAGTTTAACCGAAACTCACCTTTGAACGTATTAGGATTTAAGTAAATCATCTAGATGTTAACAATCAAAATCAAGCACTTTAAAACTCACAATACGCTGGCTTTTTAATGGCTAACGTTATAATGAGCGTATGGCTAAAAAACTAAAATCAAAACTTCCGCTTGAACGCATTATTTGCAATCAAGGCTTTGGCGCACGTAAGTTGTGCCGCATTCTAATTCTCAATCAAGAGGTCACCGTCAATGGTGAAATTTGTGATGACCCTGACGCAGAGTTTGAAACTGAAAATCTGCAATACACGGTAAAAGGTGAAGCGTGGGATTACCGCGAAAAATCTTACTTAATGTTGCATAAACCGAGCAATTACGAATGCTCACACAAAACCCAGCACCACCCTACCATCTACAGTTTACTGCCTCACCCATTGGTGGTGCGTGATGTGCAATGTATTGGCAGGTTAGATGAGGACACCACGGGGTTAATTCTAATTTCAGATGATGGGCAATTTATACATCGCATGAGTTCGCCAAAACATAAGGTGCCAAAAGTCTATGAAGTGACTTGTAAACACCCAATGAACGATGAACAAATTGCTCACATTTTAAAAGGCGTGCAATTAATCGATGAAGATGCGCCGATTGCCGCACTCGCCTGTACACGCATCACTGAAAACATTATCCACATGACGCTAGCTGAAGGTAAATATCACCAAGTTAAGCGCATGGTGGCCGCCATTAGCAATCGTGTAGAAAGATTAAAGCGCATCCAAATTGGCGAAGTGAAGCTGCCTGATGACTTAGGCGTTGGCGAATGGCGTTGGTTAACAGAAGCGGAACTGACCTCCTTGAACAACGCTGAAAAAGCTTAAGCGATCACATAGTTAGCTTTAAAGAAAAAAATAGAGGTCTATTAAATGAAAAATATTTTTCCTTGGATTGCAGCTCTAGTACTCACGGCATGTATGGGAACACCTGAAAATGTGAAGGTGGTTGATAGCGTAGATGCAAGCCAATACCTGGGAACTTGGTACGAAATTGCTAGGCTAGACCATTCATTTGAACGTGATTTAGAAAAAGTAACGGCCACTTACAGCTTGCGTGAAGATGGCGGCATTAAAGTCATTAATCGCGGTTTTAATGCTAAAACTAATGAATGGAAAGAAGCCGAAGGCAAAGCTTATTTTGTCGACCCGCCCAATGCCGATAAAACCAATACGGGTAAGCTTAAAGTATCATTCTTTGGGCCATTCTACGGCGCTTATAACATAATGGTGTTAGACAAACCATACTATAACTATGTCATGATTTGTGGTCCGAATAAATCCTATTTATGGATTCTTTCCAGAACGCCACAACTCACCTACCCGATTAAACAACATTTGATTGCGCAAGCTAAAGAGCTCGGATTCGATACTGAGAAATTAATTCATGTGTCACAAAGCACTGAAATCATCAATTACAATGCTGGGCCACATGTGAATAAATAATGTGGAACGGCAGAGTATCTAAAATTATCTTGCTATGAATCTAATGAAGAATCTACTTTTGAAGTAATGCCTCAAAGTCAATCGCAAGTATTGGCTTACTGAAGTAATAGCCTTGCAGTTCATCACAACCTATCGACTGTAAATAATCGTGCTGGTAAAGAGTTTCAACGCCCTCAGCAATCACTTTCATGCCCAAGCTTTGCCCCAACACGATAATGGCTTTAAGTATGGCGGCATTCGCAGGGTCATTCTCAAGTTTGCAGACAAAGGCTTTATCTATTTTTAAACGATCTATCGGAAAATCCTTTAGATAAGCCAAGCTTGAATAACCTGTACCAAAGTCATCAATGGCTAACTTAACTCCTATCTTTTTTAGGGCATGAAGTGTTTTTATAAATTTCGGGGCATCATCAATTAATGTGCTCTCAGTGATTTCCAGCTCTAAACATTCTGGATCAAGATTAGAAAGTGCTAGAGCGTTCTCGATTATCTGCACAAGATTTGGCTGTTTAAATTGCCGTGGAGAAACATTGACTGCGATGGGGATGGATCGCCCCATTTTTTCTTTTAATTCTTTAGCCTTTTTACAAGCTTCAATAAGCACCCATTCGCCAATACTCTCAATCAGCCCAGTTTCTTCCGCAATATGAATGAACTTCATAGGCGGAATCAGTTCACCTTCTGGGGTTTGCCAACGAATTAAAGCCTCAGCGCCACTAATTTGACCTGTCGCAAAATTTACTTTAGGTTGGTAATGTAACAGGAACTCGCCGTTCTCTATCGCTAGCCTTAAGCGATACTCCATCATCACGCGTTCGGTTAATGCTTCGTTCAACTCCTGAGTGTAAATTTGATAGTTATTACGACCCGCTTTTTTTGCTTTATACATCGCTGTGTCAGCATTTTTAAGCAGTGTATTCGGCTCAATACCATCATCTGGATAGATACTTATGCCTATGCTAGAAGTGACAACGTAATCTAGCTCATTAATCACGCAAGGCGCAGCAATAGCGACCAATACACGCTGCATGCTAATTAAAACATCATTCACACTTTCGATATTGGTCAACAGTATGACAAACTCATCACCACCTAATCTCACCACAGTATCTACTTCACGAATACTGCTAGACAGTCGTTTAGCCATAATCAATAACAACTCATCACCTACCTCATGCCCCATGCTATCGTTGATGAGCTTGAACTGATCAAGATCGACGAAAGCCACGGCCATTTTATTTTGGTGACGGTCTGCAAAATTAATAGATTGTTGCAGTCTATCATTGAGCATATAGCGGTTAGGTAAGCCTGTCAGGCTGTCATGCTTGGCTTGGTGCTCAAGTGTATGGTCGTAGTTTTTACGTGCTGTTATATCCTCAACTGTACCTTCGTAATAGAGGAGATTTCCAGCTTTGTCATGCACCATGCGAGCATTTTCAGAAATCCAGATAGTGCTGTTATCTTTTTTATAAACTAATGATTCAAAGTTATGTACGCTTTGATTGGCTAACATGGCTTCCACAAACTCTTCACGGCGACCAGGCATGACATAAAGCTGTTGTTGAATATTATTAAGTACGCTTATTAACTCTTCTGGCGAGCTGTACCCATATATCTTGGCTAATGCAGGATTAACGATTAAATATTGTCCATTTGTCGATGTTTGAAAAATTCCTTCAATTGCATTCTCAAAAATAGATCTATAACGAAGTTCTGCATTATGTAATGACTGCTCAGCAATTTTCCGATTTGTAATGTTCTGAATAAAACCTTCTATCGCATGAACTTGACCTTTTGCATTATAAATCGGGTTACCGCGTTCACACACCCAGACAATATCTGTGTTGGCATGTCGAATGCGATATTCAACTTCAAAGCGTTTACCAAGCTTAACTGCTTCGTCAATAACAGCTCGTACTAACGGCCTATCATCTTTAAAGATTACTTCTTCATACGAAAGTAAATTATTGAACATTAAATCATCAGGAAAGTAACCTGTTAAATCTTTACATCCATCACTCACATAAATCATGGTCCAGTGCTGGTCATAAAGATTGCAATAAACCAAGCCTTCCAAATTATCTACCAACGTATCGAGCATGCGCTGGCGGTCATGCACAAATGCATCAATAGCAATAAGTGATTTAAAAGTTGGTGTGGGCGAATTCATGTAGTTTTTTTGCTTAGTAATTTCAGCACTTCAAAGTAGTTTAATTACACTAAGCAGAATTTATGCCATGTCTGAAAGAAGAAAGCTTAAGTACTCAAAGTGATTGGTGCGCCGTGTTAGTAGATTATCAGCATGAGCTCCAAGGTCAGCATTAGGAGCTAAGTTCACTTTAAAGGTGCGAGTGCTTCCTACCATGCACCAAAGTTAAGCTATTTCAAACATTTAACTTCTTCAAATGAGAGAGATCATTATAGAGAGCCTACTACATCCTTGGATTTTCTGCGCTGGCTTGCATTTTGCTTAACAGTAATTAAAAGTTCTACTTAACAATTGCTAGAGCAATAATTTTACGAGGTCTACATGAGCCAAATTACTACGATTGAACTTGATAACTTTCTCCCGTACATGAGAGATGTCATACGTTGTGAACAATCGTTACATGAGTTAAACCTAATGTGGCGCATGATCGAGTCTTCAGCAAAAATGAATTGCCCAACTGAGGCAAAAAGTATTTTACCTACGATGGCGGCAACTCGTGCGGGCTTTAACCGCTTAGAAAAAGAACTGGTATTAAGCCTAGTGCAAGAAAAGGTGGCTACTGTACTCAATGAAAATGGCACCAAAGCGCATTATGTCATCGACATTTTGGTACGTAATCTTTATGAACGCACCGCCGATGTTGGTTTTTTAGCCACTGATAATGAATTATGTGAATTTGTTGCGGGCTTATCAGGTAATGATGAAATCATTCGCGACCGTTTACTCGCTTATAGAAAAAAATATACGGTTTATGATGAAATTATTTTACTGGATGTACACGGCAATGTTTTAGTCCAAATTAACGAAGAAACACGCATTGAAGGCAGCTTAGATCCTCTAATTAAAGAAACCTTAAATTCAGATCAATACATCGAAACGTATCGTGCTTCGGACCTACGCCCTAACAAAAATAAAGCGCTCATTTATTCCAAGCGAATGCGACATCCCCACACAGACGAAGTGATTGGCGTGTTATGTCTATGCTTCGATTTTGTAGAGGAAATGGCGAGTATTTTTAAATCTCATGGCGATCCTACTGGGCGATCGGTAATGTTGCTACTAGATAGTGATAATTCCGTCATAGAGTCGAGCGATAAGACATGGGTTCCAGTAGGTTCTGTTGTACCCGTCAATGATGAAATGCATTCAAATTTAAAAGTGTTTAGTGGCCGAAAATATTTAGTAAGCACCTTTACTTCTGATGGTTATCAAGGTTACTTAGGGCCAAAAGGTTGGCAAGGCCAAGTGATGACTCCCATTGACATTGCTTTTACCAGCAAGGAAACCAATGCTTTAACAACATTAGATCCTGTAGTAGCTGAAGGCCTGTTGTCACATGCACAATCCTTTTGCCCTCCATTATTTGAAGTCATGAATGCTGCATCAACCATACGCCGAGTGGTGTGGAATGGACAGGTGATGACGGCTGGTCAAAGCGGTGAGTTACTGAAATTAAAAACCGTGTTAGACCAAATTAGTGAAACAGGTACCCGCAGTAACGAACTATTTGCTCAGTCAATTAATGATTTATACGAAACCGTGTTGGCTTCCAGATTACAAGACTCCGAATTCGTATCCCATTTATTAGTCGACTTACTTGATCGCAATTTATATGAACGTTCAGATGACTGCCGTTGGTGGGCAGTGACACCAGAACTAAGAGCGGCACTGGCCTCCCCCACAATCGACCATAAAACAGTCATGCTGATTACCGACATACTCGAATATATCAACTCTCTATATACCGTTTATAGCCGAATATTTGTGTATGACAAGACTGGCAGCATTATTGCCAGCACAAACCCCATGGAAGCTAATGCTTCTATCATCGGCACAAAAGTAGACGAGACTACACTTGCGCAAGTATTGTCACTACGTACAGAACAACAATATTATGTTTCGCCTTTTGCACAAGACAGGCTCTATGGCAATGCACCAACATACATCTACCACGCAGCCATTATGTCACCAAATGGCAACTCAGTAGTCGGCGGCATTGGCATTGTGTTTGACTCATCTACCGAGTTTTCTGCCATGCTGCAAGGTGGCATAACAGATAAAAAATCCGTTACAGCTTTTTATATCGATAGGCAAGGTCAAATCATTTCAAGCACCGACCCAACCCGTCCTGTTGGCACAATGCTAGAAATGGATGCTGATTTACTTGCTTTGCCTAATGGTAAAAGTACATCTCGTATTGTGATACACGATGGACATTATTCAATACTGGGATGCAGCAGCAGCAATGGTTATAGAGAATTTAAAGTGAGTGATGGCTACAAGGAGGATGTTATCGCTGTGGTTTATGACTCCTTTGGAGAAGTCCGTAATAATTACAGCTCTGGTAACAATTCAGCATCGATTATTAATGTATCGATGACTCAATCAACGGATCCTGAATTTGCTACTTTCTTTATTGATGGCGGGCTATTTGCAGTAGAAGCTGAATACATACTGGAGGCGTTACCAGCCTCTGAAGTCTCCCGTGTTTCTATAGGAAGCGGTTCAGAACGTGTTGGCATACTAGCCATACAACATGAGAGCGAAGGTAAGACTTTTGCTTGGGTATATGATCTTGGATACTTACTCAGCGGAAAACTGACAGTCGTTGATACCCATAGCCAAGTCATCGTGATTGAATACCAACAACACAAGATTGGCTTGCTGGTGGGTGCCTTACATTCCGTGGCGCAGTTTAATCAAAGCCAAGTGACCCAAACTCCGCTTGCAGTCAATAAAGGCGGAGTATTAGTCAAACAAATCATTAAAGCTAATAGTGGAAATCTTCTCATTCAAGGGATTGATATTAAATACCTGCTCAATATGCTCAGTAACCCCTTTGAGTTAGTCGGCGAGGATAAAAAAGCTGCTTAAGAGCTACGTTAATGCAATCCATAGAAGTATTGACGACAAGTGCAAAGTCTCGTGCACAAGTATTAATCTTTCGTTGTGCCCAAGTAATAAAAGAGAATGGCATAACGAGATTTGCAGACTTTGCTTAATAAAACCATTATCAGAATCTTAAGCGCATCTCAATGAAGATCAATCAAAACTCAGAACCAAACATTACAAAAAATTCGAAACAAAACTCTATATATTTAAGTTTACAAACTGTATTAAGTGAAGAAGAAGCAAATGAGGTCATTGAAAAATGGTCGACTTATTTCCAAGACACAGGCTCTGTATTTAATGGACTTAATAGTTTTGCAAAAGAAGTCTGTCAAACTTATGGAATCGCGGACCAACAACGCGACTTACTAAGAGCACTTCACCGTGCTTTATTGCTTGGTGATAGTGATTCAGCTGCCAAGGTGGTTAAAGACAATACGGGTAACAATCTGTCGATTGATCCCGCAATTGAGTCAATCAATGAAATAGACAATAACCAATACCAAGCGCTATTTACCAGCCAAGTAATTAGCACCCCAGAGTTTTTAACATTCCAATGCCTACTTCTTAAAATTTTAGATTTACTAGGTAAATTTGAAAATGGATTTAACCAAAAGCTAAATCCATTCTTAATAGAACTTACTCAGAGTATGCCTTGGTCTGTAGGTCAGCAAAATCAACTTCTCTCGTTAATCAACACAGGTAAAACTGTTCAGTTGCGCACCTATAAGCCAGATCAACTTAAATCATTTTTGAAACATTTGCGCGCATGGCTAGAGGGTGAAATAGGTGGCACTATAGCTACGCAAGTGATGGACGAAGCGATAGAAGCCATGAACAATGAACCCGAAAACCTCAACTACAATGTTAAAAAGTTTCAATAACATACGTTAAGGCATATTTTTTGCTTACATTAATTTAGATAACGGTATCTAAAACAGATTTTATAGTTCAGATTGTTAATTTTAATCCGTCAAAAATATTAAATACTTAGGAATTAAAACTTATGTACTCTAAAAAAAGCAATCTATGGATATGGCTTTTTGTTGTAGCAATTAACTTGTTGGCAATGCCAGCATACTCAGAGACATCTACTATTGAAAGTCCAAACGCAGAGCCTGTGGCTGCAAGCATAGATTCACCGACATCAACAATTGAATCAACTTATACACAAGAGCAAGTTGCTCCTCCTGTTACTCCCAAAATGGCTACTGTCGATGTAACACCAACCGCAGAATCCGTTTATACAAAACCTTACTTAGTTGGTTTTGATAAAATCAACTCGGGTGACACGGCATGGATGCTGTCTTCCACAGCATTGGTTTTGTTAATGACCATACCTGGACTAGTCTTGTTTTACGCAGGGATGGTGCGCAAGAAAAATGTACTTTCAACTGCTTTGCAAAGCTTTGCAATCTGTTGCTTGGTGAGTGTTATTTGGATACTTATTGGTTACAGCCTTGCATTTACACCTGGAACGCCCTATCTGGGTAGCTTAGACCGTCTAATGTTATCCGGTATTAGTTACATTAAAGCTACTAGCCAACTTTCTGTGAGTCACTTAGCACCAACCATTCCAGAATCAGTATTTGTGATGTTTCAAATGACGTTTGCGATTATTACACCGGCTTTAATTGTTGGCGCGTTTGCCGAACGCATGCGTTTTACAGCAATGCTAGTGTTTATGGGGCTTTGGTCAATATTAGTTTACGCACCTGTAGCACACTGGGTTTGGGAGCCAACAGGTTTGTTCGCATCGATGGGTGTATTAGATTTTGCTGGAGGAACCGTAGTTCACATTAACGCAGGTGCTGCTGGCCTCGTTTGCGCTTACGTATTAGGCCCTAGAGTAGGTTATGGCAAAGTACCCTTTATTCCATTTAACCTAGTGTATACACTGGTTGGGGCCTCTCTGTTATGGGTTGGTTGGTTTGGCTTTAATGCAGGCTCCGCATTAGCAGCCGATGGTCGTGCAGGCATGGCGATGCTAGTGACCCAAATAGCGGCTGCTATGGCAGCATTAACTTGGATACTAATTGAATGGTTAGTTAAATCAAGAATCACCATGCTGGGGTTCGCCTCGGGAGCTGTGGCTGGGCTTGTTGCTATCACGCCTGCATCTGGATTTGTCAATGTTAACGGTGCATTAGCGATTGGTATTGCTAGTGGTGCACTTTGTTACGTGGGTGCAACGAGCCTCAAGCGCTTATTAGGTGCTGATGATGCATTAGACGTGTTTGGTATTCATGGTGTGGGCGGTTTAGTTGGTGCAGTATTAACTGGCGTTTTTGCAGATAAGGCGTTAAGTGGTTTAGACGCGAATGTGACATTACAAGCCGTGGCGGCCTTTACTACCTTGGCTTACAGCGCAATAGTCACGCTTGTTATTTTAAAAGTTGTGGACTTATTAATTGGTCTACGTGTGGATGCCGAAGATGAACACGATGGTCTTGACATCACTCAGCACGCAGAGAGGATATTGTAATGGCTGAAACTTTGCATAGCACTGAAAAAGTCTCAGTAGCTGCGCTTATTAGCGTAATACTGAGACGTAAGATAAGTAGAACCATTGATATTAAATGGTTTGTTGAAAATGAAGCTTATGCCACACATATTATTGCGCTATGTCGTGAACAAGGATTAACCGACCTGAATGAATATGTCGATCGTTTTGAAATAATGATGTTTGGAAAATTATCTACGCCGATACCAATTCCAGAAAAATTCAGTGCAACTAAGAATGATACCAAGGAATTTCGGAATACTTTAGCACCCTCATTTGAAGAAGAAGTAGAAGATTTAAAAGAGGTAATAGATCCACATAAGTATGTGGGTGGTATTAGATAAATACTTACGGATTCAGCTTAGGCAGTTAATCGAGCTATATAGTGGTGCAACGGTGATATGTTGGTGCAATTGCCAACTATAAAGTTCTTCACTTTTTGCTACAAATTAGCGACTAAGCTTTAATTTTGATACCTTAATTACAGGATATCCAGCTGAATGTATTGAATCTGATTGATCGAATCTGATTGAATGAGCTTAGCGGATTGGGCTTAATCTATAACCCGCTTGTCTTAACCGAGCAATTAAACCTCCCTTACCAGCTAAGTGCGAGGCGCCAACAGCCACGAATACGCTCTTGCTATCAGCCACTTCTACAATACGTTGCGCCATCACCACATTGCGCTCATCTAATAACTTAGAGCGCATTTTTGCCCTCAAGGCTGGAGGAAGCATACCGCCTGTGATTTTTTCGTCTAGGGCAGCGACTTTATTACTATCTCCTGCTAAATAAGCCGCCATTAATGATTCAAAGTCACGCTCTTTCTGTTCTGGGCTACGTTTTAACACCGCGCGCAACATGGTAAGCTGTTCATCGCGACTAAAGCTATCCATTACGCCAAAATGTTCTTTTGCATCTTCAATGCCAATCACTTCTTTGCCGAAATCTTCAGACTTAGTCATGAGTAGATTATCTTGCGCGAATGGTGTGAGCGGTTTGGGTGAATCAAACACCACAGCAAGCAACCAAGGCTTCATTTGGGTTGTAGCACCACGGTGCATCACGTGAAATTCAGCTAGCGTATAAACTTTATCTAGCTCTGCTTCACTCAGCATATTTTTTAAATCACCATCTGGCATTTTGAATACACTTGGGTCATTAGCTGAGATTGTTTCCATCATAAACGCATCTACAGACTGCAAGGCTTTATCAACCGCTGGGGAAAAATTAGTCACACGATTGTCATCAGTATGCATAGTGCCAAATAGATAACTGGCTTTACCCGCAGGCGACTCCACTTTCCAGAACAAACCCTTTTCGGCACAAGCATTGGTGGTAGCAAGCGCTAAAAAAACAAATGTGAGAATAGCGCTGAATAGCCGTTTGAATTGCAAAATCCATTTACATCGAAAAATCATGGAGCCGCCTTAAAGTAGTAGAAATGTTAGCAATACAAACACACCTAATACTTTAGCTGGAACTTTTAGCTAGCAAGAGCGCTTAGGAATATTTGCGTTTGACTTCTGACACACGTCTAGGTCTAACAGTTCGTTCAAGTTTCTCACCACGCACCGTAGTAATTGGCTTGTTTGAAAGTGGCTGCCAGGCTGGTATCAAGTGCTGTTTGCCGTTACCAATTAAATCTGCACGACCCATTTTTGTTAATGCCTCACGGAGCATAGGCCAGTTGTTAGGGTCATGGTAGCGAATAAAGGCTTTATGCAGTTTACGCACATTACCCGCTTTGGGAATTGGCACATCATCAGAATCTGCCGTGACTTTACGGAGCGGGTTTTTGCCCGAATGGTACATCGCCGTTGCCATTGCCATTGGTGTTGGCGTAAATGTTTGTACTTGGTCTAACTTAAAGTCGTACTTTTTAAGCCAAAGCGCTAAATTAAGCATATCCAGTTCAGTAGTGCCAGGATGCGCGGCAATAAAGTACGGTATTAGATACTGCTTCTTACCCGCTTCAGCACTAAACTTTTCAAACATGGCTTTAAACTCATCGTAGGCATCCATGCCTGGCTTCATCATTTTGCTTAATACATTTTCTTCAGAATGCTCAGGGGCGATTTTCAAATAGCCGCCCACATGATGTTGCACCAGCTCTTTGACATATTCAGGTGATTTCACAGCGAGATCATAGCGAACGCCGCTGCCGATTAAAATCTTTTTAACACCTTTAATGGCACGCGCTTTACGGTATAGCTGGATTAAAGCTGTGTGGTCTGTGTTCAAGTTTTCACAAACTCCGGGATATACACAACTTAACTTGCGACAGTTTTTCTCGATGGTCTCTGACTTACAAGCGATTCGGTACATATTAGCCGTTGGGCCACCAAGGTCTGAAATCACACCAGTAAAGCCTTCAACTTTGTCGCGAATCTCTTCAACTTCTTTCAAAATTGAAGCTTCACTGCGGCTTTGAATGATGCGACCTTCATGTTCAGTAATACTGCAAAACGTACAGCCACCAAAACAGCCGCGCATGATATTCACACTAAAGCGTATCATTTCCCATGCAGGAATTTTTGCATCGCCATAAGCTGGATGCGGCTTACGCGCATACGGCATATCGTAAACGTAGTCCATCTCTTTGGTGGTGAGTGGAATCGGCGGTGGGTTTAACCACACTTCTCTATCGCCATGTTTTTGCACCAAAGCGCGCGCATTGCCAGGGTTGGCTTCTAAGTGCAACACGCGTGAAGCATGCGCATACAACACAGGGTCTTGCGCAACCGCTTCATAATCAGGCAAACGCACAAATTGTTTAGTACGGTCTGCTTTAGGCTTACGAACGATTTCAATGGCTTTTGTGCCTTCAGGTAACGCTGGTTTCGCATTATTCTCGTCTGTTGCACAACTGGCATCCGCTTTACCCATTTTCATTTCGTAAGGGTCAACATGCTTTTCAACAGTGCCTGGGCGGTCTAATTTAGTACTTTCAATTTCGCTCCAGCCTTCTGGTACCTTTTTACGCAAGAAAGCCGTACCTCGAATATCTTGAATATCCGTGATTTTTTCGCCTTTAGCAATGCGGTGACTTAACTCAATTAAAGCCCGCTCAGCATTGCCGTAAAGCAAAATATCCGCTTTCGAATCGATTAACACACTGCGGCGAACTTTATCACTCCAGTAGTCGTAATGCGCAATACGGCGCAAACTCGCTTCAATACTGCCAATCACCAAAGGCACATCTGAATATGCCTCGCGACAACGTTGCGAGTAAACCAGAACAGCTCTATCAGGACGTTTATTTGGCGCAGCATCTGGTGTGTAAGCATCGTCACTACGGATTTTTCTATCTGCAGTGTAACGATTTACCATGCTGTCCATATTGCCAGCAGTCACGCCGAAGTAAAGATTAGGCTTCCCTAACGATTTAAACGCATTGGCATTTTGCCAATCTGGCTGGGCGATAATGCCTACGCGAAAACCTTGCGCTTCTAATAAACGACCAACTAAAGCAATACCAAAGCTCGGGTGGTCAATATAAGCATCACCCGAAATCAAAATAATGTCGCAACTATCCCAGCCAAGTTCATCCATCTCAGCACGAGACATAGGTAAAATCGGCGCAGCACCAAACCGCTTCGCCCAGTAAGGGCGATAGCTATGAATGGGCTTTGCGAGCATTGTTGTATATTGTTCCAAGGTATTCGCTACAATTTTTTAAGTTCGCGCATTTTACGCGCTAATCGTATGATTAAGAAGCTTTTTTTATAAAAACATGTGTTAAATTAACCCTATCTAAATTAGGTCTATACCAAACTGTTTTACTAATAAGGCGAATAATAAAAAAGTAGCTATAGTAAATACCACACAGGCTGTCAAAGTAAGCACAAACCCCCATTTAGGCAGCAAGTAAGGGAAAAGTAAAAACATAGGCAACGTTGGCAATACATACCAAAAAGTGTAGTAGGCATGATTGGCAATTTTACTGGTGGGTTGATGCTCCACATATAGCCAAATTAGTGTAAGCACGGTCACCAAGGGCAATGCAGCAATCAAGCCGCCGAGCTTGTCACTGCGCTTAGCAAACTCTGAAACCATGACCACCACGCCCGCTGTGATTAAATATTTAAAAATAATATATTTCATGACAACTCCTGATTAATGTCCTTCATGGCCAGTAGGTTTGCGTACCTGCAACTCTACTACAGGCTTTTCAGACTTTATAGAATCCACAGCTTGCCTTGGCGGTTCTGGCGTATCACCTACAAACCCATAGGCCGTCGTACCTTTAGGAAACTTATAATTTCCTGGGTCTTTATAATCGCCTTTCGCTAAACCTTCACGCACTTTTAAAACAGAAAACATACCACCCATGTTCACATCGCCAAACTGTCCTTTGCCAGTCATCATCGGTAAGGTATTCTCTGGCAATGGCATCGGCATCATCGCCGCCATCTCGCTCATTTCAGCCATACCCGTTTCACCCATTGGCATATAATCTGGCACTAAGTTACTGATTTTATCGACCAAGTCGCCCTGCTTAACACCTATTAACGTTGGCACTTGATGCCCCATCGCATTCATGGTGTGATGACTTTTATGGCAATGTAATGCCCAATCACCGGGATTATTCGCCACAAATTCAATGGCGCGCATTTGTCCCACGCCAATATCCGTTGTTACTTCCGGCCACCTAGCCGTAGGTGGCACCCAGCCACCATCGGTACCGGTTACTTGAAACTCATGACCATGCAAATGCATAGGATGATTAGTCATGGTGAGATTACCCATACGAATACGCACTCGGTCATTCTTACGCACCACGAGTGGGTCAATCCCCGGGAATGCACGGCTATTCCATGTCCATAAATTAAAATCCAACATCGTGTTTATTTTTGGTGTGTAGCTTCCTGGGTCAATATCGTAGGCATTGAGCAAGAAAATAAAATCTCTATCGACTGGCATGAATTTAGGATTTTTAGGATGCGTCACCCAACTCCCCATCAGACCCATAGCCATCTGCGTCATTTCATCGGCATGCGGATGGTACATAAAACTACCTGCACGCTTTGCTTCAAACTCGTATACATAGGTTTTACCTGGCTCAATTGGCGCTTGTGTTAATCCACTAACGCCATCCATACCATTTGGCAATGGCTGTCCATGCCAATGTACGCTGGTTATCTCGGGCAATCTGTTGGTTACAAAAATACGTACCTTATCGCCCTCTACCACCTCAATGGTTGGGCCTGGGCTTTGACCGTTATAACCCCACAAATGCGCTTTCATACCAGGTGCGATTTCACGGACAACAGGCTCTGCAACCAAGTGAAACTCTTTCACGCCATTTTTCATACGCCAAGGCAGACTCCAACCATTCAATGTCACCACAGGGTTGTAGGGCCGACCAGTATTAGGTTGTAACTGCGATTGTGTATTTGCATTTTCTGCCGCAACAATTTCTGGCAAAGCTGCCATTGCGACTTTACTCACGGTAGAGGCTGCGATACCAGCACCCGCTAATTTAAAAAAATTGCGTCTACTTAATAAATTGTTCATTTTTATTTCCCCTCTTTGCTGGCGCGGCCAATCAACGACATTTCTAGTGTTGTTTGCTCCAACCAAAACTCATTTAAAGTTGCAATATAACTATTCACGCTTTGCACTTGTGCACGTGCATTGGCAAACAGCTCAAACGGGCTGATTAACATGCCGTTGTAGCGTAGCTGATTTTCTTGCAAAACTTTTTTGCGCAGCGGCACGATCTCATCGCGGTAGTGTTTAGCTAAGTCATAGTTGGTTTTATAGCGGCTATAAGCCTCACGAATTTCTGATTGGGCATTAATCGCCAATTGCGCAGTGCGATTAACTGCTTGCATATAGGTTGCCTCAGCATGTGCAACTTTCGCTCCACCCCAGTCAAACAAAGGTAATTCGAATGAAATATCTACGCCTTTTTTATAAGGATCACCACGTCGACCTTCTAGCACTCTTGCGGGGCCAATTTCTAGCACATTGATGAAACGAGTAGTTTTGGTTAACCCCAATTGTTTAGCTAAAGCTTGCGTTTCTAAACGCATTGCTTGCAAATCTAAGCGTTGTTCGAATGCGGTTTCTTCATAATCATTTAATTTGTCTATGGTTTGCGGTAAATCAGGCAGGCGTTTTTCCAAACTTAACTGCTCTACAGGCAGTGCAACTAAGCGCGATAAGGCTTCATGCGCACTAGTTTTTTGGTTTTTCGCGTTGAAATAATCAACAATGGCCTCAACATAGAAACTCTGCTCTGTCGCCCGCTCAAGCGCATTCCAATTACCGGCTTTCACCATACGTCTTGCCAACTCAGCACTTGCCTCCGCAGACTCTTTAACTTGTTCGCTATAGCTCAAGCGCTCATTGGCCGCCACCGCATTAAAGTAGGCAAGTCGCGTTTCATACGCTAAATTTAAAACATCAAGTGCGACGGATTGCTTAGTTCTTTCAAAATTGCTACGCTCAATTTCAAGCAATTTGGGGATGGTGATAAGCGAAAAAATATTAAACGTCAGCGCCTGCTCTATTTTGTAATCGCCATTATTTCTGGCATAAAACATAGAAAATTTAGGATTTGGCAAACGACCTGCTTGCACAACATCAGCTTCAGAAATACCAAGCTTATAAAATGAAGCCTGCAAATCTTTATTGTTAAGCAGAGCGAGTTGTACAGCACTATCCGCATTCAAAGGAGTTTTTAACAACTCAGACACTCTATCGTCTACAACTTTTTGCTCAGCCTCAGATTTTGTCCAAACAATTTCTTGCTTGATATGTGCTGTACTTACTTTTTTCACTCCCTCAAAGCCACCGTCTTGAGAAAATGTTGCACAGCCAACTAGAGTCAAGCTCGCTAATGCGCAAGTGAGCGTTTTAGTGAACTTGTTTTGGAAAAATTTCATATAAATCCCATCTAAAAAAGTCTGGTTTTACCGTGCATTCATCACAGTAAAACTAAAATTGATTGTCTGCTCGCCGTTTACAATGCATAAACAACGGGCAGCACAAAGCTTTGAGAGCTAAGCTATGGGTGGTTTTTGAGGTTGAATAGTGCTAGGAGAGTGATAAATTTCAACAAAAAGAGTTGTTGCAATCAATTGTTTTTTTAACGTAGGTGCAATCAAAGGCGCTTGTATCATCATTGAAAAACAAGCAAAACAATGACTGCAATCTTTACAGCTTGCATGCGCGTGCTGCTTTTCATGGGCCTGTTGTGCGTTAGGCACATCATGACAAAGTTCAGCGGACGCTTCTGTATGACTAGGGATAACTTGCACAGATGCCATCATGCCGCTTGCATAAACAGTTTCACTAATGAAAACTGTTAGCAATAGCAACACAAATAATCTTAAAAGTTTGCGCGATGACAAAGACATAGGATTCATTTAATCATAAAGGCTAAACAAGGTAAACTAACATTTACAGTCAATTGCATTGATTAATAAATTCACATAAAGTTTATGAGCTACGCCTATTATCAGCTACCCAATGGACGAGTCGCCAGCCTAGAAGAAGACTGCGACTTTCCGCCTTTAGCTAGGGCGCTAAAAGAGCCAAATGGCTTAATCGCAATTGGCGGTGATTTATCTGCAAAGCGCCTATTAAGCGCTTATCAACATGGTATATTTCCATGGTATAGCGAAGGCGAACCTGTGATGTGGTGGAGCCCAAGCCCGCGCATGGTGCTTTTCCCAGATGAATTAAAAATATCGAATTCACTTAAAAAAACGCTAAAAAAACAGCCCTTCGAAGTACGCTTTAATACAGACTTTCGTGCAGTCATGGCCGCCTGTAGCAACACACCTAGATTAGATAAAAACAACAATCCAGCAGGCACTTGGATTAGCCCGGAAATGATTGAAGCTTACTGTGAACTTAACCGCTTAGGCTATGCCATAAGTATGGAAAGCTGGCTTGACAATCAACTGGTCGGCGGTTGTTATGGAATTAAAATTGGGCGTATGTTTTATGGAGAAAGTATGTTTCATCATGTGACGGATGCTTCAAAAGTTGCCTTTGTACATCTAGTTAAATACTTACAAACGCAAAATGTTGGGCTGATTGATTGCCAGATGAAAACACCATTACTCGCCAGCTTTGGCGGTCGCGAGATTGAGCGAGACCAATTTATGCAACATCTTAAACTTTTAACACGGTCTTAATTGAATAAGCACGGAACATGACAACGCCATCTGAACCACCTTTAAACAAGCTGCAATTTTACGTGACCACTGGCTATACTTGCGGCTATTTACCCAATAAACTTGCACAAAGTTTAATAGCGACCCCACAACATTTAATCGATGCCCATATATATAGCGGCCTTATTCAACAAGGCTTTAGACGTAGTGGTAAGTTTGCCTACAGACCACATTGCGAAAACTGCCGAGAATGCATACCTGTAAGAATCAAGCTGAATGACTTTGTGCCAAATCGCAGCCAGAAGCGCGCTTTCAAACAACACCAGAACCTAACCACAACTATTCTGCCAATTGCTTACCACAAAGAGCACTACGCGCTATATGCAGCTTACCAAGATGCGCGGCATGCGGAATCTGAACTACACTCTGACCAAGATTCAGGCCGAAAAACCGAAATTGAAAAAATTGAACAATACCAAAGTTTTTTATGCCAAACCAATGTAGAAAGCGTAATGGTAGAGTTTAGAGAAAACAATCAACTTAAAATGGTTAGTGTGATTGATATTGTGCTCGATGGCATATCAGCCGTTTACACTTTTTACGACACCAGCGACGCACATGCAAGCTTAGGCACTTACAACGTACTATGGCAGGCGGAATGGGTGAAATCCCTAAATTTTCCTTATTTATACTTAGGCTATTGGATTAGAGAAAGCAAAAAAATGGCTTATAAACAAAATTATAAGCCACTTGAGATGCTGATCGATGGTGTGTGGAAGTGCCTCTAATGTTATGAAAATTAAATAAGCAGGGATATCTAAAAGTTAAATAGCAAAAATGCTACAATTTGGTTTTGCGATTGATCGCACTTTCTTTGTGTAGCATTTTTTGGTGTAGCATTTTCTGCTAAATATTTAACTTTTGAAAAAAATCGTCATTTTTGGTGTGGGTTTGATTGGTGGTTCTTTTGCGCTAGCGCTTAAGAAGGCCAGCGCAACACATATTATAGGCATTGGTCGCAGCCAAGAAAGTCTGCAAGAAGCGCTTAATCTAAGCGTGATTGATGCATTTTCTGATACGCAAGAAGTCAATATGCATGCAGCACTTAAAGATGCTGATTTAGTAATGATTGCTGCACCAGTTGCACAAACAGCAAGCATCTTATACAGCATAAAACCTCATATAAAAAGCAATACCATTATTACGGATGCAGGCAGCACAAAGTGTGACGTTTTGGCGTGTGCAAAAGAAGTATTAGGTGAACAATTCAACCAGTTTGTTGGCGGCCATCCAATCGCGGGCGCAGAAAAAAGTGGCGTAACCGCTGCAATGGCTGATTTATATATAGGTAAAAACGTTGTATTAACGCCTACCGCGGAAACCAACCAAGATGCCGTAGCCATAGTCGCTGAATTTTGGCGTGAATGTGGCGCTAATGTGAGCGAAATGCCAGCTGAAACGCATGACAGTATTTTTGCTGCAGTGAGTCATTTACCGCACTTATTAGCGTTTGCATTAGTCGATGACATCGCCTCACGCCCTAATGCCGCACAACTATTTAGCTTCGCAGCAAGTGGTTTTAGAGATTTCACCCGAATCGCAGGCAGTCACCCAGAAATGTGGCGCGACATCAGTTTAGCTAACAAAGACGCTCTTTTAAGTGAGATAAGAGCCTTTGAAAGTGAACTAAGCCAACTTAAAAACCTACTTGCAAACGAAGATGGTGCTGGAATACAAGCCCTTTTTGAGCGCGCCAGTGTTGCACGCAATGCTTGGGCAAAAAATAAACAATAAAGAAATGTAAAAATGGAACAACTATCACTACCCGCAAGACATAAAGCACAAGGCACTATTACGCTTCCTGGTTCAAAAAGCATCTCAAATCGCACTTTATTGCTGGCTGCTTTAGCTAGTGGCGTTACCGAGATTCGCGACCTACTAGCTTCTGACGACACATCACGTATGCTAGAAGCCCTGCAAACATTAGGAGTTAAACTAGAAAATTTTGCAGAAAATGCTTGGCGCGTAACAGGTTGTAACGGTAATTTTCCGAATAAAAACGCTGAAATTTTTCTTGGCAATGCGGGCACGGCTTTTAGACCGCTCACAGCTGCCCTTGCTTTAGCAGGCGGGGACTACACTCTTTCAGGTGTGCCACGCATGCATGAACGACCTATTGGTGATTTGGTGGATGCATTAAAACAAGCTGGTTCAGAAGTTCATTACTTAGCTAACAATGGCTTTCCACCATTAAAACTTTACCCACCTAAAATTGATTTATCTAAACCAATTAAGATTCGTGGTGATGTTTCAAGCCAGTTTTTAACTGCATTACTCATGGCTCTTCCACTCACAAAACAAAAAGCTACTATTGAGGTTGTTGGTGAATTAATTTCTAAACCTTACATTGAAATTACGCTTAATTTAATGGCTAAGTTTGGTATCGATGTAGTTCGAGATGGTTGGGAACGTTTTACAATTCCAGAAAACTGTAGCTATAAAAGCCCGGGCATATTTTTTGTTGAAGGTGATGCCTCTTCAGCTTCATATTTTTTGGCAGCGGGCGCGATTAGTGGTGGGCCAGTGCGCGTTATAGGCATAAGCAAAGATAGCATTCAGGGCGATGTAAAATTTACAGGACCTTTAGGTCAACCTGTATATACTACAGCCCCCTTAAGCTACATGAATGCCATAATTAGCTGGGGTGATAACTGGATTGAATCTCGCGCCCCTGTTGGAGGCAAACTTCTACCATTAAATATTGACTGCAACCACATCCCTGATGCCGCAATGACTTTAGCAATTGTAGCCTTGTTTGCAGAAGGCACTTCAACTTTGCGTAACATCGCCAGCTGGCGTGTGAAAGAAACAGACCGTATCGCAGCCATGGCAACTGAGTTACGCAAAGTTGGCGCGATTGTAGAAGAAGGTGCTGATTACATTAAAATCACCCCGCCTGCACAACTCACACCTAATGCAGTGATTGATACCTACGACGATCACCGCATGGCGATGTGCTTCTCACTTGTGTCACTCGGCGGCGTGCCTATTACGATTAACGACCCTGCTTGCGTTAATAAAACATTCCCTAACTATTTTAAAGAGTTTAAAAATATTGCCATTAGTTAACCCCACTCCAGTCATCGCCATTGATGGGCCTTCCGCATCAGGTAAAGGCACTGTTGCACAGCTTGTCGCGAGCAAGCTTGGTTTTCATTATTTAGATTCTGGCGCGTTATACCGCATCGTTGCTTTTGCCGCGCAGCAAAACAATATCGCTTGGAGTGACGCGTTAGCCGTTACCGCATGCTGCAAAACACTCAAAATTGAATTTATCAACGAGCAGGTTTTACTTAATAATAAAGATGTTTCCAACGAAATACGCACTGAAGAAATCGGCAAAGGCGCATCACAAGTAGCGGTACACGCGCCATTACGCGCAGCGCTAGTCGAGATACAACATAATTTTTGCAAAGCCCCTGGCTTAGTGGCGGATGGGCGCGACATGGGAACCGTAATATTTCCGAAAGCAGAATTGAAAGTATTTCTCACTGCAAGTACTGAAACGCGCGCACTACGCCGCTACAAACAACTGCTAGGCAAGAACGAACCCGCTAATTATGAGAGCATCCTGCAAGACTTAACTGAACGTGACGCTAGGGATAAAGGACGCGCAAGCGCACCATTAGTCATGGCTGATGATGCCATTTTACTAGAAACTGACAATGTAGGTATTTCGGCAGCCGTTGACTATATTTTGCAAAAATACCAAATTCTGCCAATTAGTTAAGTTTTTATACGGTTTTTAGTAGAAAATTACTAATAAATTTAGCGAATAGTCTTTTATTTTTCAATGTTTTAGTTATAATTCTATCTTTAGTAATTTTAAGAATTTTTCGTCTGCGTTTTACATTGATTCGCAGGTTTTTTTAATCACCCCACTGCTAGGTGGGATTATTTTTTAGGTAATTTTATTTAATGGCTTCTACTTCTACATCTACTGCTTCACCCATGGAATCATTTGCTGCGCTTTTTGAAGAAAGCTTAGCTCACCAAGAAATGCGTTCTGGTGAAGTGATTACAGCTGAGGTTATCTCAGTTGACCAAGATCACGTAATTGTTAATGCTGGTCTAAAATCAGAAAGCGTTATCGCTGCTGAAGAATTCAAAAACGCTCAAGGCGAAATCGAAGTGCAAGTTGGTGACTTCGTTAAAGTGTTAATCGAAAAACTAGAAGATGGTTTCGGTTCAACATTGCTTTCACGCGAAAAAGCTAAACGCATGGAAACATGGTTAGATTTAGAAGATGCAATGAACGAAGGTCGCATCATTAAAGGTTTCGTAAGCGGTAAAGTTAAAGGTGGTTTACGCGTTTCTGTAAATGGCATCATGGCTTTCTTGCCAGGTTCATTGGTTGATGTACGTCCAGTAAAAGACACTACTCCATTCGAAAATAAAGAATGTGACCTAAAAGTAATCAAAATCGACCGCAAACGTAACAACATCGTTGTTTCACGTCGTGCAGTAATGGAAGTTAGTGCTGGTGCAGATCGCGAAGCATTAATGGGCACATTGGCTGAAGGCGCAGTGGTTAAAGGTATCGTTAAAAATATTACAGACTACGGTGCATTCGTTGATTTGGGCGGCATTGATGGTTTGCTACACATTACTGACTTAGCATGGCGTCGTGTAAAACACCCATCTGAAGTATTAACAGTAGGTGAAGAAGTTGAAGCAAAAATCTTGAAATTTGATCAAGAGAAAAACCGTGTTTCACTAGGTATCAAACAATTGGGCGACGATCCATGGGTTGCATTAACTCGTCGTTACCCAGTTTCAACACGTCTATTCGGTAAAGTTTCAAACTTGACTGATTACGGTGCATTCGTTGAAATCGAACCAGGTATCGAAGGTTTAGTTCACGTTTCTGAAATGGATTGGACTAACAAAAACATTCACCCAGGCAAAATCGCTCAATTAGGCGACGAAGTTGAAGTGATGATTCTTGAAATCGACGAAGCTCGTCGTCGTCTATCATTGGGTATGAAACAATGTAAAGCTAACCCATGGGACGATTTCTCTGCAACACATCACAAAGGTGATATCGTTTCAGGTCAAATCAAATCAATCACTGACTTTGGCGTGTTCATTGGCTTGCCAGGCGGTATCGATGGTTTAGTTCACTTGTCAGATCTATCATGGTCACAAACTGGCGAAGAAGCTATCCGCAACTTCAAAAAAGGCGACGAATTACAAGCAGTTATCTTGGCTATTGATGTAGAAAAAGAGCGTATTTCATTAGGTGTTAAACAACTTTCTGCTGACCCTTCAGGCGCAACTGCTTCAACTGAAGAAAAATCAGATGCTAAACCTAAAGCTAAATCTGCAAAAGCTAAAGATGCTGCACCACAAGTACCAAATGACGCAGCTTCTGCTGGTACAACAAACCTTGGTGCTTTATTAAAAGCTAAATTAGACAGCAAAAAATAAACTAAATAGTTAAGATAAAGGCACATAAAGCATGACTAAATCTGAACTAATCACCTTGCTTGCTGAGCGTTTTCCACAGTTAGTAGTTAAAGATGCGGAACTCTCAGTCAAGGCGATTTTAGATGCAATGTCCGATAACCTCGCTACTGGTGAGCGAATCGAGATACGTGGCTTTGGTAGCTTTAGCTTAAATTATCGTCCACCACGTTTAGGTCGCAACCCTAAAACTGGCAGTAAAGTTCAAGTACCTGAAAAACATGTACCTCACTTTAAAGCTGGTAAAGAGTTACGTGAACGTGTGGACTTAGGTTAAATATCTGAGTTAACTATCTTGGTTAATATCTAAATTAACTTTTAGTTTTAAGTATTAATGTTTAAATAAAAAACGGCAGCCATAAGCTGCCGTTTTTTATTGTTCATCAATTTTATTGTCTAGCCAATAAACAGCTTTAGTAAAGCGAACTATATTGAATTATTTGAGCTAAAATTATACGTATGCAATATATATGCAAATCAACTGGTATAACGCAATTGAATATCCTCCTATATAAACTAGCATCAGTAAAAGCGAAACCTCATGGAATTTGAATTTTGGTGGTTATTAGCCCTGCCCCTATTTTTTAGCTTAGGTTGGCTCGCTGCTCGCGTAGACCTTAAACAACTACTAGCTGAATCTACTGCCCTACCTGCGGCTTATTTTAAAGGATTAAATTTCCTTATAACGAATCAACATGACAAAGCCATAGAGGCTTTTTCTGAGGCCGTACAAGCGAATACAGACTCATTAGAACTGCATTTTGCATTAGGCAGCTTGTTTAGAAAACGCGGTGAAGTAGACCGCGCTATTCATTTGCATTTAAGCCTGTTAAATAAAAAAGATTTAGAACCTCAACAAAAATTAGCTGTGACTGCTGAGCTTGCCCAAGATTATCTAAAAGCTGGCTTGTTAGACCGCGCGGAAGAACTCTTTGAATCGCTAGATGATGATAGGTACCGTCAACCAGCCCTGCGTGCTTTACTAGAAATTTATGTAAGAGAGCGCGAATGGGAGCGCGCGATTAAAGCTGCCACAGAGTTAGAGCGCTTATCTGGCGTACCCTTCCGTGTGGAGGTTGCGCATTATTATTGCGAAATGGCAGTTAAATCCAAATTAGCAAATGATTTACACACTGCAAGATTCGAACTAGAACAAGCACTCAATGCGAATAAAAACTGTGTGCGAGCTAATGTACTATTAGGCGATATGGAAGCCGAAGCCGATGCTCACAAAGAAGCCATTTCCACTTGGCGCAGAATAGAGTTTCAACAACCAGAATACTTAGGCTTAATCGCCCCCAAGTTACTGACAAGCTATAGAGCACTTAACCAAACCTCGGAAGGCTTAGCGCTACTACAAACCTATTTGCAAAACTACAAATTAGCCTCCCTGATTAATGTACTGTACGAAGCGACTTTAGCAGAGAAAGGCCCTGAAAGCGCAGCTATATTGGCGCGTACAGAGCTCATTAAAATGCCAAGCTTAAGCGTGCTAGATCAACTATTACAAGCTAGAACTATTGCCCTCAAGCAGCACAGCAACCATTCAGAAAATACTACATTTAATGATATTCAGCTTATGCAACAGACCGTGCGTCATGCTGTAGGCAATAAAACCGCTTATCACTGTGGGCAATGTGGGTTTAAAGCCAAATATCATCATTGGCAATGCCCCGCATGTAACGCATGGGAAGCGCTGCCCGCAGAACCAACTACCATTTAAAGCATACCTCACCTATGAATAACGACCCTAAAATTATCGTTGCACTTGATTACCAAGACACAGCAAGCGCACTCAAACTAGTTGAACAGCTAGATCCAGCACTTTGCCGATTAAAAGTTGGTAAGGAGCTATTTACTGCGACAGGTCCGCAATTTGTAGAACAACTCACTCGCTCAAATTTCGGAGTGTTTTTAGACCTAAAATTTCATGATATTCCAAATACTGTAGCAAAAGCATGTTCTGCAGCAAGCAATTTAGGTGTTTGGATGCTCAATGTGCATGCCAGTGGCGGGTTAGAAATGATGCAAGCGGCACAACAAGCCGTTCAAGAAAGTGAATCCAAACCATTACTCATAGCAGTTACCGTACTGACTAGCATGAACCAAGCTTGTTTGAATCAAGTAGGCGTGCAAACTGACTTAGCCACACATGTCCTAAATTTAGCTACGCTTACTCAGCAGGCTGGATTAGACGGCGTAGTTTGCTCAGCGCTGGAGGCAAAAATGTTACGTGCCAAATTAGGTGCTAAATTCTGCCTAGTAACCCCTGGCATACGCCCTGCTGATACAAGCCAAGACGATCAATCCCGCGTTGTTACGCCAGCAGATGCATTAAAGAATGGCTCTAGCTACCTAGTCATAGGTCGCCCAATTACTAAAGCAGAAAATCCTAGTAAGGCATTAGAAGCAATTTACCAAGAATGTAACTTGGCTTTGTAAACCTAGCTTAAGTAAGACCGTGAAGGATATTATTTATTTGTAACTATTTGTAACTATTTGTATCATTGTTATCTTTAAGTTATGATAGGAAAACTAATTCAATTTTTTTGAGTAAGAATTTTAATTATTAGTTTAAAACTGCTTTTTAACTTTGGAGAATCAAAAATGACAAAAATATTATTAGCATTATTTACCTTCTTAAGCTTCAACATTAGCGCGATGGCTGGAGTCAATCTAAATACAGCCACTCAAGCGGAACTCGAGAGCCTGAACGGGATTGGCCCAGTGAAAGCTCAAGCCATTATAGATTATCGCAAAAAAAATGGTGGCTTCAAATCAGTTGATGAACTGGAAAAAGTTGAAGGCGTAGGTCCAGCAATTACCCAAAGTGTTCGTAAAGATATTTCTGTAAGCGGCCCTACTACTATTGCAAAACTAGCTAAAACAAAAGCTACGCCAGTTAAATATGCAACACCAAAGAAAGAAGTGGCAAAAGCAACCCCTGCTGCGCCTTCAAAAATAGTTAAAGTGGATGAAAAAGCAAAAACTAAATAACATTCCGACACTCAATTAAGCAAGCAACTTTTGTTTACTTATTAAGTATAGCTTTCCTAAAATAGGTTATTTTCAACCTATTTTAGGTTTTTTAAAGAATAACTGAGAAATAACTTTAGGCGTTTTGTACTACTGTTAATTTTATTCTCGAGTGTAAGTAATATAATTAAACGGTAAATCTTGCGCAGATATATGCGATTCTCGCGAGGTTTCTTGCCATAAATTCAAATTAAATTCGGGGAAAAATGCATCCCCATCAACCGTTAAATTCACCTCAGTAATATATAGCTTATCCGCAAGTTTTAAACCATCTTGATATAACTCAGCACCACCAATCAAAAACACCTCATCATCATCTTGGCATAAAGCGATTGCGGCTTCTAATGAATGGGCAATTAATGCACCGTCTAATTGATAGTCTTTATTACGGGTAACAATCACCGTGGTACGCCCTGGTAACAAGCGTCCTAGCGACTCATAAGTTTTGCGCCCCATGATAATGTGATGCCCTGTAGTTAAGGCGCGAAAACGCTTGAGATCCTCTGGCAGGTGCCATGGTAAGGTGTTATTAACACCAATGACTTGGTTATTGGCAATAGCTACAATGATAGAAAGTTGAGTCATGCCTCTATTATACTAGATGTTTTGAAGGAAACCTTTTAGACTAAGAGCATGCGATTTCAATACCCAAGCTCATTTTTAAAGTTATTATTAATAGGCTTTGCGTTTGCAATTGTGCCGTTGTTATGGGTATTTGCGAATGCCAATATTGCTTTTGATAACCTTGCCAAACAAAGTCAAATTACTATTTCAAACGCTGTTGTCACCACGCGCTCTGGGCGCGTCTTACAAGAACAATTAAACCTGATGGAACGCAGTAGTAAGCAGTATTTTGTGCTGCAAGATAATGTACTGTTTAACAACTATACTCAAGCTCATATTAAATTTAATGACGCAATTTCTCAGCTGGAAACTTTGGCTAACACCCCTTCTCAGCATAAAAATCTGCAATTATTGAGCGTAAAAACATCTCAATTACATGATGCTATTTTAAGCAGCAAGCAAATCAACGGAGCAGATTTAGGCTTTCTGCATAACTATAGTGAAATCACCCAATTGGTAGAAACCATTGTGCAGGAAAACAATTTGGCAATAGATGCTGCCTCTAGCCAATTGACGCTCACGGTACAACACACACAGAAAAAATTGTTTCTGCAAAGCTTAGTACTTATCCCGCTAGCATTACTAGTAGCTGGAGCCATTACCTACTTATTAGCTAGACCTATTAAGCGTATGGATGCGGCCATAAGGCATTTAGGCAAAGGAGAATATGACCAACCCATTGCCATTGATGGGCCTGGTGACTTGCGTATTCTAGGACAGCGCTTAGATTGGTTGCGAAACGAACTTAAAGAAGTGGATGAGCAAAAACAGCAGTTTTTAAGGCATGTATCTCACGAACTTAAAACCCCACTTACCGCAATAAGAGAGGCCACTGAGCTATTATATGACGGCATTGGTGGAGCGCTTTCAGCCCAGCAATCTGAGATTACTTTGATTCTCCGTGAAAATAGCATCCGCTTGCAAAGAATGATAGAAAACCTACTTAATTACACGCGGATGGAGTCAATTGAAGCCAAGCTAACATTAGAAAAAGTTGACTTGTTTTTAGTCATTAATAAGGTGATTCATGCACATGCACTAAGTATTAGAAATAAAGAGCTGATAGTAGAAACCAACTACAATGTTAAGACTGTCGTAGCTGATGAGGAGAAATTGACCATTATTTTGGACAACCTTATTTCAAACGCAGTTAAGTACACGCCGCAACAAGGCTTAATTTCAGTGCAGACTAGATTGGAAAAGGATAGTTGGTTGATTGAGGTCCAAGATAATGGTCCCGGTCTAGCTGAGCTTGATCAAGCTCAATTATTTGACCCGTTTTATCGCGGTAATACATTGCATCAAAGTCTAATCGGCAGCAGTGGTTTAGGACTTACCATCGCAAAAGATTTAGTGAATGCCCATCAAGGAGTTATTAAACTTACTGAGTCAGATCAAGGCGCACATTTTATTGTGAGCATCCCTCAATTGGAGATTAAATGAAAATAAAAGTAATAATGTGGTTAAGTGTTTTAATACTTTCGCTAAGCGCATGCGCAAGTAAAAGTTTGTCGAATATACCTGCAAATACAAATAAAGAGTACAACGAGAATAAAACGTTACAGATTAAAAGATTAGATGCCTCAACTTTCAAACAAGATCGCGTGAATAACTTACTTATGTTTATTGACCGTTTTTCAAACGGCACTTTAGAAGCACAAAAAAAATTGCTCAACGAAACGAATCGTGCGCTCATAGAAAATAAAGCAGACCTAACAGAGCGTATCAAGCTAGCTATTATGTTTTCATTACCAAGCAGTCGCGTACGTGACCCAGCAAAAGCTCAAGTCTTGTTGCAAGATTTATTACAAGAAAATGGTCTGAATCCTACTGAGTCAGCTTTAACCAGTTTGTTTTACGAACATGTTTTAGACGATATTAAAGTTGCTCAAAAAAATAAAGAAGATTTAAAAAGACTCGAGTTATATCAACAAAAGTTAGAATCCTTACAGCAAAAATATGACGCTTTAGATAAGAAATTAAATGATTTAAAGAATATCGAAAAAACCATTAGTGACCGTGATAGCAAAGCATCTCTCAAGCCAGTCATTAAACCTTAAAATATGATAAGACCATGCAAATTCCAAACATTCTAATCGTTGACGATGACAAAGACATACTCAAGCTTATAAGCATTCGCTTAAATGCTGCTGGCTATAATACAGTTACTGCAAACAACGGTGCTGAGGCTATGTCTGCCATCATACTTCAACGGCCTGATTTGGTGATTAGCGACTTACGCATGCCAGCGATGGATGGCATGGCTTTGCTAGATGCGATTCAACAATCCCACCCTAGCCTACCTGTCATCATGCTAACGGCGCATGGCTCTATTCCAGACGCCGTTAATGCAACACAAAGAGGTGTGTTCAGCTTTCTAACGAAGCCCTTTGATAGCCAAGCCCTATTGCAACAAGTTGCGTCTGCACTACGCTTGAATGGTACACATACGCAAACAATCTCAAATGAAGATCATACCTGGCGTGCCGATATCTTAACGCGCAGTTCGACCATGGAAAGCTTGCTTGGCCAAGCTAAACTAGTTGCAAACACGGATGCGAGTGTATTTATTCAAGGTGAAAGTGGTTCTGGTAAAGAGCTGTTGGCACGCGCCATTCATCGTTATAGCGCAAGAAATGCAAAACCATTTGTAGCAATCAACTGTGGCGCAATTCCTGAAAATCTACTCGAATCAGAACTGTTTGGCCACAACAAAGGTGCGTTTACTGGTGCTATCAATAACCATGTAGGTCTTTTTCAAAGTGCTGAAGGTGGAACGCTATTTTTGGACGAGATAGGTGACATGCCACAAGCCTTGCAGGTTAAAGTATTACGTGCCTTGCAAGAACGCGTGATACGCCCTGTGGGGAGCACAACTAACATACCGATAGACTTACGATTAATTTCTGCAACGCACCGCAACTTAGTCAATGAAATGAAAGAAGGTCGCTTTCGTGAAGACTTGTTTTACCGCATTAATGTAGTTAGCTTAGAAATTCCATCTCTGGCTAATCGCCGTGAAGATGTAAGCCTATTAGCCAATCATTTTCTGCAAGTATTTAGTCAAAAATATAAGAAAAAGCTACATAGCTTTGCACCAGATGCCCTAGAAACACTGATTACAGCCCCTTGGCCTGGCAATGTGCGGCAGCTACAAAACATTGTAGAGCAAACCGTGGTACTTGCGACCACCCAAGTTATTCCAGTCAATTTGGTACAAAAGGCATTACAAGAAGGCAGTAACTCAGTGGTGCCACTAGATGTTGCGCGCCAACAGTTTGAGTTTAATTATTTGATTAACATCCTTAAAACAACACAGGGCAATGTTACCCAAGCTGCAAGACTTGCTCAACGCAACCGTACCGAATTTTATCGCTTGTTAGACCGTCACAATATTCAAGCCAGCACATTCAAAAACTCAAGCGAAGACGAATCCACCGATTAAGCGCATATAAGCACCTAAAAGAGCCACTAGTTATGATGCAAAGACTAACTATAATTAGCCAAGGTTATTCGATACTTGCAAAATGTAAAGTGGCTAAGTTGAGCTCCATGCAGACAGCTTCACCTTAATTTTGTAGCTCTGAAAGCGCTAACAATCGCTTAACGCCGATAGGTTCTTCACTTAAAAGAGGCACGACAGCATAGCGTTTGGCATACTTATTTTTTACAGCTTCAATTTCATGCAGCTCGTTAGTTGCTCTTCTTCTTAAGAATGGTGAGTTTGTAGAAGTCGCTGCGATACTATTGTTTACAACCCATGCCCATGGCTCAATGCCGGCACGCCTTAAATCCTCTTGAAGATTGGCAGCTTCTAGTACAGGTGTCGTTTCTGCGAGGGTTATGATTAATACCTTGGTTCGTTTGCTATCCTGAAGTTGCATCATCGGCGTGGTGTAGTGCATACCAGTTTTGCCCATTTGGCGAGTAACCTCGCGATGATAAGCACCAGTAGCATCCAACAACAATAGAGTATGACCTGTCGGAGCGGTATCCATGACCACAAACTTCTTGCCAGCTTCTTTAATAATTCGCGAGAACGCTTGAAACACAGCAATCTCTTCAGTGCAAGGCGAACGTAAGTCTTCTTCTAGCAATGCTCGACCTTGTGCGTCTAACTTAGTACCTTTGGTTGCTAAAACATGTTGACGATAACGCTCTGTTTCCTCATGTGGGTCAATTTTGCTAACAGTTAAGTTTTCTAATGAGCCATGTAATGTTTCGCTTAAATGCGCCGCTGGGTCAGATGTGGTGAGATGTACCGCCAAACCTCGATGCGCTAACTCTACGGCCACTGCCGCTGCTATCGTAGTCTTGCCTACCCCACCTTTGCCCATCAACATAATTAAGCCATGCTCATCCTCCGCAATGCTTTCAACCAATTGAGATAGCGTTGGTTCGTTGAGCTTAACTGCTTCATCTATATGAACATTGCCAATGAAAGGGTTATCAACAAGCAATTGACGTAGTGCATCCAAACCGACCAGATTGAAGGATTTTAGCGACACCTCATCGTAGGGAAGCGACTTCAATACTTCAGGAATGGCTTTGATGGCTTGTTGCTCTCTTTGATAGATGGCTGCTGCTAACGAGTCATCTAAAACATCTTTAGACTGTAAAACACCATTGATCACCAGATATTGTTGTTTTAAACCAATACCTGCAAGCTCATCATGCGTGCGTGCAACTTCACGTAATGTGGATAGTTGTGCACGTGCCACTAGAATTAACCTTGTGCGATTGCTGTCAGCAAGCGCATCTACGGCATCTTTATATTGTTCACGCTGTTTTTCTAAACCCGCGAGAGGTCCAAGGCATGATGCATCCCCTTTGCCCTCCTCAAGAAATCCACTCCAAGCACCTGGTAGTTGTAATAAACGTATCGTGTGCCCTGTAGGCGCTGTATCGAAAATCACATGATCATAATCTTTGGTAAGTGCGGTATCTGTTAACAAGGCAGTAAATTCATCAAACGCGGCTATTTCAGTGGTGCAGGCACCTGATAATTGCTCTTCAATGCCTTTAACCACTGCTTCTGGCAAAATACCACGCACAGGACCAACAATGCGGTCTCGGTAAACTTGAGCGGCGGCTTGTGGGTCAATCTCTAATGCAGCTAAGTTTGGTACGGCAGGTATGGCGGTAATGTGGTTACCAATACTGATGCCAAATACTTGCCCAACATTAGAGGCGGGGTCAGTGCTAACCAATAGCACGCGTTTTCCTACGGAGGCTAAATGAATGGCTGTAGCGCATGCAATTGAAGTCTTACCTACGCCACCTTTACCAGTAAAAAAAAGAAAACGCGGAGGCTGTTCGAGAAATTTCATGGGCATAGTTCCTAATTCAGATTTTATTGATGTTGCCAGATGGCTTGCTTAACAACACTTGCCACCACTACAACAGCCACTTGATGCGGGAATAGCAGCTTGTTCAATGCCTGCCCATCGTGCAAGTTCAGAACGGCTTGGGTAGCGACCAGCCAGAGCAACTTCACCATCCACTAAAATCAACGGCAGAGCCTCCTGGCCAGAGCGTTCTAGAAAATTTCTTACCACTTGATTGTTAGCAAACTCCATTGGTTGCTGCGCAAGATTAAAGCGCTCAAGCTTTGCACCGTTTTGCTTTGCCCAATCAACATCAGCAGAAAAACTAACCAACTGCTGGTCTACTTCTGTTCCACAAACGCCACTACTGCAGCACATTGCTGGGTCAAACACATGTATCGTTTTCATATAAATCCTTTATTGACTATGGTTTTGTTAAACCGATTTTATCCATCTCGTTTTTGATGGCCAACATGTCAAGGCTGGCAAATGGCAACGCAGAAAACACTCGAACGCGGTTATAGATTTGATTAAATATTTGCTTAAAGGAATCTCGTTTTTGCTTATCTGTTCCTTCAACCGCAGCGGGGTCTTCAAATCCCCAATGGGCTGTTACAGGCTGCCCCGGCCATATTGGACAAACTTCACCAGCCGCATTGTCACAAACAGTAATAATAAAATCCATTTGCGGAGCATTAAGTTGTGCGAATTCATCCCAGCTTTTACTACGCAAATTTTCTGTTGGATATCCAGTTGATTTAACTTGCTCAATCGCGAATGGATTTACTTTGCCGTTTGGAAAGCTACCAGCACTGTAGGCTTTGAATTTGCCTTTTCCAATGGTATTAAACAAGGCTTCAGCCATGATGCTACGCGCAGAATTACCCGTGCATAAAATTAGTACATTGTAGATTTTTTCAGACATCACTTTTTTCCTTACTATTTAATCTGTTTGAATTTAGCGTTGATGAACATGACTTGCCACCACAACAATTCTCCAACAAGAAATCCATCAATTGCTGAACGGCTAATGGATTAGGGCGGTAAATCAAATTACGACTTTGCCGCTCCATGACAATTAAGTCAGCGGACATGAGTTGTTTGATATGAAATGAAATCGTTGCTGCCGGAATACCAAGCATCTCTTTGACTTGTGTGGGCGTTACACCAACATCGCCTTTTTGCACGATGAGTCTAAATACATTTAATCTAGACTCCTGGCCAAGGGCGATAAAAGCGTTTACGAAATCTTTAGTTTTCATAATTCCATTATAATGGAATTAATTTACAGAAATATGACATACATCAATTAAGGTTTAAAAAAGCTAACTATTTAAAACTTAAGAGAGTTTTAAATAGTTGATAAGCGGATATGCATTATGTATTTTCTTGGGAGCATTTAGCCAAAGGTACGGGCAAAGTATTGGATGTATATTCGTGATCATATTTATATTATTCAAGGTGGTTGTTTTGAATTATTTAATCACTCATTAGCACGTTTAAATTCAAGTCAAAAATTTGTCGTTAAAAAGCGACAAAAAAATTTAAGTAAATTCAATTGCTTAGCTAAACCGACAGACATATGTCGGGCTTAGGCGACACATGAAATTTCTCAGAAATCCAATAAAAGTCATAACCCATTGATTTAACTATAAAAAATAAGTTGGCACGATAATCGCTAATACTATAGGGCAATCTCTTTAAATTAGTATAGGAGTATTAATATGAAATTAAATCCGAACTCTATCATTCGTCCAGTTTCTGCAAGTCTTGCCGCTTTGTTACTTACAGTAGGCCTAAATAATTTAGCGATGGCTGATAACTCAGCTGCATTGAAAGATGCAATCAAAACAGATATTAATGTAGCAGGAGCTCAAGTTGCTGCTACTAACGAAACAGAAGTGTCAGCAACAAATTCTGGCGAAGCAGATTTTAAAAAGCTTGATGCTAATAAAGACGGAAAAATTTCTTTAAAAGAAGCTGTTAAAGATAAATCACTGACGACATATTTTGACGCTGCAGATATAAATCATGATGGCATGGTATCAGCTGATGAATACGTTAGCTACAAAACAGCAGCGTCAGCTACTGGTATTGAACCCCCAGCTTCGACTACTAACTGATAGCCGTTTGCCATGTTAGTTAGCCTTTATGGCTAACTAACCGAGTAATACCATGTTTTTGTTTTGATTTAGTAAGCGTTTGAGCGCTTGTGATTCACTCCCCTAGAATCACAAGTTTTTACGGTTGCCCTATTAGTTAGGGCAACCTTTTTTTTGTTTTAAAAAAAATGAATTGTTAATTACTCAGAAATTTCTAAACAGCCACTAAGCCTTTAATGGCTGGGTGTGGGTCGTAATTTTCAAGGGTGAAATCTTCAAATTTGAAATCAAAGATATTGTGCACTTCTGGATTGATATTCATTAGAGGCTGTGTCCGAACATCTCGCGAAAGCTGTTCGTGTACTTGCTCCATATGATTGGTGTAAATATGCGCATCACCCAAGGTATGTACAAAATCACCTAACTTTAAGCCACAAACTTGCGCCACCATCATAGTAAGTAAGGCGTAGGACGCAATATTAAACGGCACGCCGAGGAATATATCCGCGCTTCGCTGATAAAGCTGACAGCTTAGCTTACCGTCTGCTACATAGAACTGAAAAAAAGCATGGCAAGGTGGCAGTTTCATTTGATCAACATCAGCTACATTCCAAGCTGAAACAATCAAGCGACGTGAGTCTGGATTGTTTTTAATGGCATTCACGACCTGCGTGATTTGGTCGATATGTGTTCCATCTGGCTTAGGCCAATTACGCCATTGATAGCCATACACAGGGCCTAAATTTCCATTCTCATCTGCCCACTCATCCCAAATGCGTACACCATTTTCTTTAAGGTAAGCAATATTAGTACTACCTTGCAAAAACCAAAGCAGCTCATGGATAATGGATTTGAGATGAACTTTTTTAGTGGTAAGAAGTGGAAAACCTTCCGCTAAATTAAAGCGCATTTGATAACCAAAAACTGAAAGCGTACCAGTGCCAGTTCGGTCTTCTTTTTTGTTGCCATGCTGTAAGACATGGCGCATTAAGTCAGTATATTGTTTCATTTAAAACCTATTTTCACTTTCTTCATTCTTCGCGAGAATCAGAATGGCAGCCTAAGTGTTTTTAATAATAAAATCTTTAATCGCCACAACACTTGCATCCATTACCGTAAACTTTTGTGGCAAACTTTCTATGCCTTGCAAGCTAGCTGGGCGCTCTGGGGCTTTACCTAAAGCTTCTATAATGGAATCTTCAAACTTAACTGGCAAAGCCGTTTCTAATACCACCATAGGCACATTAGCGTCACGAAGCTCAAAAGCCACCTTAAGGCCGTCAGCTGTATGCGTATCAATAGTCACTTGGTATTTATCAGCGGTTTCACGAATGGTTTTCATGCGGTCTGCATGTGAACTGCTACCAGATTGAAAGCCGTAATCAGCAATTTTGGCAAAGTAGCCATCAGCATTTAAGTCAAAGCTATTACCTGCATCCACCTTACTCCAAAGCGCACGCGTTTTAGCGCCATCGCGACCGACTAAATCATAGACAAAACGCTCAAAATTTGAAGCCTTGCTGATGTCCATTGACGGACTAGAGGTATGGTAAGTTTTGGCTGAACCACGTGGGCTATACACGCCAGTTTTAAAGAACTCATCAAGCACATCATTTTCATTAGTCGCAACCACTAGCTTATCAATTGGCAAGCCCATCATGCGCGCAATATGCCCTGCACAAACATTACCAAAATTGCCACTAGGCACTGAAAAACTTACCTTTTGTGCGTTATTACTTGTCACGGCAAAATAGCCTTTAAAGTAATAAACAACTTGCGCAATAATGCGACCCCAGTTAATTGAATTCACCGCGCCAATTTTGTATTGGGCTTTAAACTCTGCGTCATTTGAAACGGCTTTTACCATATCTTGGCAATCGTCAAATACGCCATTTACGGCAATGTTGTAAATGTTGTCATCCTGCAAACTGAACATTTGTGCAGTTTGAAATCGGCTCATTTTTTTATGTGGAGAAAGCATAAATACGCGGATGCCTTTTTTGCCACGCATTGCATATTCCGCCGCAGAGCCAGTATCACCAGAAGTCGCACCTAAAATATTAGTGGTTTTACCTTCTTTAGTAAGCACGTACTCAAATAGATTTCCGAGCAGTTGCATCGCTATATCTTTAAATGCTAACGTAGGGCCATTTGAAAGACTCAAAAGATACAAGTTATCTTCTAATTTAACTGTTGGGGTAATATCTGAAGCATTTTGCTCTGCACGAGTGTTTGCATACACATCCGCCCGATAAGTTTTATCGATAATTGCTTTTAAATCAGCCGCTGGAACATCATCAACCAAACGACTTAAAATGGCAAATGCCAAATCTGGATAACTTAAGCCTCGCATGGCCGTAAGGTCTGCATCAGTAAATTGCGGATAAGTTTCTGGCAAGTACAGACCACCATCTGGTGCTAAGCCACCTAATAGAATTTCTGTAAAACTTAGAGCAGGCGACTGCCCACGAGTAGAGATATATTTCATTATTAACTAACCTAAAGTGACTTACCTATTGATACTAAGCTCAAGTTACTTGCCTAAAGTTACCTGCCTAATTCTTCCATGCGCAATTTGACTACTTTGCCAACAATCGCAGGCAAAGCTTCTATTTCTGCAATACCTGCGTCCATGTTTTTTTCTACCGTGATATGCGTCAAAATCACAATGTCTGCTTCGGTTTCGTTATCAGCAGGCTCTTTTTGCAACATAGCATCTATCGAAATATTGCGGTCTGCCAATATTTTAGTCACGCCAGCTAAAACACCAGGTTTGTCTGAAACGCGTAAACGTAGATAGTAAGCACTGTTCACTTCACTAATAGGCAAGATTGGCAAATCATTCAGTTGACCAGCTTGAAAGCCCAAATACGGCACACGTTGCTCAACAGAGGCGCTGCTTAAACGTGCAACATCCATTAAGTCTGCAACAACAGAGCTAGCAGTTGGTTCAGCACCTGCACCCGCACCGTAGTAAAGCGTTGGCCCTACGGCATCACCTTTCACAACTACCGCATTCATCGCGCCGTTTACGTTAGCGACTAAGCGCTTTTCTGAAATCAATGTTGGGTGCACACGCAACTCAACACCTGACGCTGTACGCTTAGTAATACCAAGTAATTTAACGCGGTAGCCTAACTCTTCAGCATATTTAATATCAGTTTGTTGAAGCTTGGTAATACCTTCAGTGTAAGCTTGCTCAAATTTCATTGGCATGCCAAAGGCAATGGCCGACATGATAGTTAACTTATGTGCTGCATCAATCCCTTCTACGTCAAACGTAGGGTCTGCTTCTGCGTAGCCTAAGCGTTGTGCTTCGCCAATTACGTCTTGGTAAGTTAAACCCTTTTCGCGCATTTCTGTAAGAATAAAATTGGTAGTGCCGTTAATGATGCCCGCAACCCATTCAATTTTATTAGCACCTAAGCCTTCACGTAAGGCCTTGATAATTGGAATACCACCCGCCACTGCCGCTTCATAGGCAACAATCACCCCTTTAGCATGCGCTGCAGTAAAAATTTCATTGCCATGCAAAGCGAGTAAAGCTTTATTAGCTGTAACAATGTGTTTGCCATTTTCAATTGCTTTAAGAACGAGCTCTTTACTTAAGCCATAGCCGCCAATCAGCTCAACCACAACATCCACCGCTGGGTTATTCACCACTGCAAATGCATCATTGGTGACATCAACATTTCCACCTGTAACGGCTTTAGCATGGTCAATATTTCGATCTGCCACTTGCACAACATTAATCGCCACGCCTGTGCGACGGCTAATTTCTTCTGCATTACGTGTTAAAACTGTATAAGTACCGCCACCTACGGTACCGATGCCTAAAAGGCCTACATTAAGTTGCTTCAAACTTTAGCTCCATGCTTTTTTCTATAATTTTCTAAAAATCTTGCGATACGATGAATGGCTTCCGTTAAATCATCTACATTCGGTAAAAATACCACGCGGAAATGATCTGGAGTATGCCAGTTGAAACCAGTACCTTGTACAAGTAATACTTTTTCTTCTAATAACAAATCTAAAATGAACTGTTGGTCATCTTTAATCGGGTAAATTTCTGGGTCAAGTTTTGGAAACAAATACATCGCCGCAGCTGGCTTAGTACATGTCACTCCAGGAATGGCAGTTAGCATTTCATAAGCTACATCACGCTGCTTGCATAAACGGCCTTCTGGTGCGACTAGATCATCAATACTTTGATAGCCACCTAATGCCGTTTGAATTGCCAATTGACCAGGTACGTTTGCACATAAGCGCATAGAGGCCAACATGTTAAGGCCTTCTATATAATCCTTAGCATGCTTTTTCTCACCACTAAGAATCATCCACCCTGCACGATAACCACACGCACGATAGTTTTTTGACAAGCCGTTAAAGGTTACAAATAAAACATCATCAGCTAATGAAGCAATAGAAGTATGAGTATTACCATCAAACAACACTTTGTCATAAATCTCATCAGCAAAGATTACCAAGCCATGATGACGTGCGATTTCAATAATGCCTTCTAAGGTTTCACGTGGGTACAAAGCGCCTGTTGGGTTATTTGGGTTAATCACCACAATGCCACGTGTATTGGCAGTGATTTTTGCTTCCATATCTTTTAAATCTGGCAACCAGCCAGTAGCTTCATCACACAAGTAATGGCGCGCGGTGCCGCCTGCTAAAGTCACGGCTGCAGTCCAAAGTGGATAATCAGGCATTGGCACTAACACTTGATCGCCATTATTCAGCAAACCTTGCATCGCCATGACAATCAGCTCAGAAACTCCGTTACCGATAATAATGTCATCCACCGTGACACCAGCAATATGCTTGCTTTGTGTGTAATGCATAATAGACTTACGCGGCTCAAACAAACCTTTGCTATCTGTATAAATGCCAGCTTTGCTCATGTTACGCATCACGTCTTGCATCATCTCTTCAGGCACATCTAAGCCAAACACGCCTGGATTACCAATATTCAACTTAATGATTCGTTGGCCCTCGTCTTCCATTTGGCGCGCGCGCTGTAATACAGGCCCACGAATGTCATAACAGACGTTGGCGAGCTTATTTGATTTAGCTAACGCTTTCTGTTGACCTGGATTGATAGGCTGAACGATATCTTGCTGTGTCGAAGAGATTGATTTAATTGGCTGCATAGCGCGCTTATTTTTTGCCTTAAAAGCACAATAGTTAAAGGCGTTAGTTTACATTAGAATAGCAGTGTCTATCAATTAAACCCAGTAATGAAACTCGCGCGATGAAACTACATTTAACTACAGCTGATAACAACAATTTGATTACTGGATATAGCGAGAGCTATATTGAAGTGAATAAGCGACGCCACGCTGGCAGCTTAATCGTCATGCCTCAAGAACTTATTCTTGATTGGGGAGTATTAAGCTTTTCTGATTTATCCGAACAACACTTATCAAAAATTGCTGAATTTAATTCAGAGGTAGTATTGTTAGGGACTGGTGAGAAACACCAGTTCTTGCATCCAAAAATCTACCAATCCTTAGCTGTTAAAGGCATTCCGATTGAATGTATGACCACTGCAGCCGCTTGCAGAACCTATAACATTTTGATGAGCGAGGGTCGCAATGTGCTGGCTGCCTTAATCTTATAGGGCTATTAACTACAACCTTACCTAACTGGGCTTAATGTAATTTGCAAACCTTTGTCAGTGATTTGCATATCTTTAGGATTATATTGCGTTGAACCAACAATTAAATCTTCTGGCTTTACAGTATATAAGGGTAAGCCATTAAGCATTTCACCGCCAAGCTTTTGTGCAATCAAATTAAAAAATTCGCCATATTGACTACCTAAGCCATCTAAATTCAGACTTTCCACTTTTGGGTCGTCTAATACAATGGAGCTTGTCGCCGCATCAAAGCGTAGCTTGCCAGAGATATCTAATTTTCCAGCTAGCACTTTATTACTTAAAATACTGGTCAAAGTGGTATCTAGACTAGTCATCATGCGTCCAGTCTTACTATCAAACTTTACGGTTGAGTTGCTTAAATTGACGTCAAAAATCTTTAGCAGCGATATAGGAATGGCTAAACGTTCATTTAGTTTTTTCTGTAATTGCGCTTCAGTTATGCTCACTGTACGGTCGCCCATGATGGCGCAACCGTTCAGAAGCATAGTAGTCAAGCATGCAATCAGCAATAAGAACGATTTAAATTTCACTGCTTACCTTTAGATTGGATTAGTCTTGATCTAGCAATGCAGACTAAAGGTTTTTTGTTGACAAGGTTAATGTTGCGTTCGTACCGCCAAAACCAAAGCTATTAGATAAAGCTGTTTCTATCTTCACATTTTCAATGGCTTTGCGAACGATATTCAAACCCTCAGCAGCAGGATCTAAAGTGTCTATATTTGCCGAGGCGGCAATAAAGTTATTTTCCATCATTAGCAAAGTATAAATTGCTTCATTCACGCCAGCTGCGCCTAGCGCATGGCCAGATAGTGATTTGGTTGAAGCAATTGCAACTGGGTTATTTGCACCAAATACTTCACGAATAGCCTCAAGCTCTTTAGTATCGCCAACTGGCGTACTTGTACCATGCGTATTGATGTAATCTACTTTATCAATCGCCTTACCATCATGGCCTTGAAGCGCTAATCGCATACAACGAACGGCACCTTCACCACTTGGTGCCACCATGTCGTAACCATCAGACGTAGCCCCATAACCGACCACTTCAGCGTATATTTTTGCGCCGCGTGCTTTAGCGTGCTCGTATTCTTCTAGCACCACAATACCGCCGCCGCCTGAAATTACAAAGCCATCACGGTTTGCATCATAGGTACGGCTGGCTTTATCTGGCGTTTCGTTATATTTGCTACTTAATGCGCCCATGGCATCAAACATAAATGACAGTGTCCAGTGTTCTTCCTCTGCCCCACCTGCAAAGATAATATCTTGTTTACCTAGCTGAATTTGCTCAACGCCTGCACCGAGACAATGCGCACTAGTAGAACAAGCCGAGCTAATGCCGTAATTGATACCCTTAATTTTAGCGCCGGTTGCCAAACAAGCTGAAACGCCGCTCGCCATGGCTTTGGTCACCATATATGGGCCAACACGACGAACGCCTTTTTCACGTAAGGTATCAATACCCTCTAAAATACTTTCGTGCGATGCTCCGCCAGCACCCACAATCAAACCTGAACGAACATTGGAAACTTGCTCTTCTGGCAAACTAGCATCTGCAATTGCTTCTTGCATGGCAAGCCAAGCATAGGCATGCCCTTTTGCCATGAAGCGCATTAGTTTACGGTCGATTAGTTCTTCAACATTAAGGTTTTTAATTGATCCAGCTACATGCGAACGCAAACCACGTTCAGCATATTCAGGTTGATAAGTAATACCTGATTTACCAGCTTGTAAACTCGCCAGCACCTCAGCTTTGTTATTACCCAGACTGGATACGATTCCCATTCCAGTAATCACTACACGACGCATTTCGTGCTCCTCAAATTATTTTTTATTGTATTAAGATAATGATTAAAAATTGTCCGTTTGTGTGAACAAACCCACACGCAAATCATTAGCCGCATATATTTCACGACCATCTAAACTCATGGTGGCATCGGCCACACCCATCACTAATTTACGCATAATCACACGTTTCAAATCAATAGTATAGGTTGCCATTTTAGCGCTTGGTAACACTTGCCCAGTAAATTTAACTTCACCCGCACCTAATGCACGTCCGCGACCAGGTCCACCTGCCCAACCTAAATAAAATCCAACCAACTGCCACATAGCATCTAAGCCTAAGCAACCTGGCATTACAGGGTCACCAGTGAAATGGCATTGAAAAAACCATAGATCTGGGTTGATATCTAACTCAGCAATAATTTGGCCATTGCCATACTTACCACCATCTTCTGTAATAGAAACAATGCGATCAAACATCAACATTGGAGGCAATGGTAATTGTGCATTGCCCTCACCAAACATTTCACCCCTGCCACACTTAAGTAACTCTTCTTTTGTAAAGCTGCTTTGTTTTTGCATGTTTTTTTATTCTAAATATAATTATCTAAGTTGCTATTTTCGCTGGAAATCCGATTTAGCGAAAGTCTTATTCACGCTTAATTAGCATTTTTTATCACAAGTTTGATTATTAGCTCAACATAATATGGGGTTATATGTGAGTTTTACAAGCATGCGTCGAATTTTTTCATGTGTGGTAATTCATAAGCAATAGGATTTACACTTACTTAATAATCTATTGAATAAATGATAGGTTATTTCAAGCAGAAGCACTTAATTAAAGCTTGATGAGCAATAAACTTTAAAACTTCAGCTTGTCACCTTTCCATATCTGCTTTTCTGGAGTTATTACTTAAGATTAATAAATTGTAGCCAGGTGTATACAGATCTGTTTACACCTTTAAATAAAACAATTACACTAGCTACATTCTGTTACAAATTCCTACAAATCAATTACCACTAATACTTAGTTAGGGCACATTAAATGAGCGATATACAACTAGCCGACTGGCGCAACCATGCACTTACCTTGGAGTCTGAAGTCAACAAAGTGATTGTGGGTCAGCATATTCCAGTTCGCTTGATTACTACGTCAATATTCGCACGCGGACATGTATTGCTTGAAGGTGATGTCGGCGTTGGTAAAACCACACTACTACGTGCGTTTACACGCGGTATCGGTGGCGGCTATCAACGTATCGAGGGCACCATCGACTTGATGCCTAATGATTTGGTGTATCACACTTATCTTGGTGAAGATGGTAAACCTCACGTAAGTCCTGGCCCTATTTTGATGTCTGGTGAAAATCTATCCGTATTTTTCTTTAACGAGATTAACCGCGCGCGTCCTCAAGTTCACTCTTTGTTATTGCGTGTAATGGCAGAACGTACTTTAACCGCGTTTAATAAAGAGCATCATTTCCCGCATATGTTGGTATTTGCTGACCGTAACCAAGTGGAAAAAGAAGAGACTTTCGATATTCCATCAGCTGCGCGTGACCGTTTTATGATGGAAATTCCAATTGTTGTGCCAAATGACGACAGCATTATGGAGTCATTAGTATTTGACACACGTTTCCATGACGCAGATGCGCTAGTTTCAAACGTACCTGAAAATATTTTGCAATTTGATCAGTTAAATAAGTTTGCCAGTATTTTACAAAACAGCATTTCTGCAAGCCCAACTCTACGCAGTTATGTTCTTAACTTGTGGCGCGCGACTAAAACGCCAACTGAATTTGGCGTAAAAGTTTCTGGTGTGGATATGAACCGCTTGGTGTTATCTGGCGCAAGCCCACGAGGGATGGCGATGGTGTTGCGCGCCGCGCGTGTAAATGCATGGCTGAATGAACGTACTGCCGTCTTACCAGAAGATATTCATGATGTATTTCATGCCACTGTTGCTCACCGTTTGGTATTCAGCCCAGTATATGAAATGCGCCGTACGGAGATTGCACGCGATATGTTGAGCGGCATCATTCATGCGATTGCAGCGCCTTAGTAATTCAAATGTCACAAGCCCATATAAAAGAATTCAGTTATCACATTGCGTGGCGCTCACGCTCACGCAGACCTGGCAGACACAAAAGCAACCAGCGCGGCATGGGCATGGAGTTTCGTGGGCATACCACCCTACTCGCCTACCCAGATCCGCGCCGCATAGACATACGCCAAACCATACGTGATCCGCTTGAACAGGTTCATGTACGCATTTTCAACCAAAAAAGTGTCACGCCTGTGTTTGTGCTGTGTGATATGTCTGGCTCTATGCAGTATGCCAGCACTAAGCTAGATGGCAGCTCCAAGAAAAAAATTGAAATTGCGGCAGATATTGCACAATCGGTTGCGCAATCTGCCACCCGTAATCGCGATTTGGTTGGCTTTATCGGTTTTGATGACGTAGTGCGTGAGGACTGGTTATGCACCCTCTCGGCTAGGCCACATACCACCTTAGAAATGGCCGAAAGTTTAAGGACATATGAAGCAGAGGAAGTTGGCAGCCGTGGCGTTACAGAAATCGTAAGATTACTGCCAAGAGAGCGCTCACTTATTTTTATGGTGTCAGATTTTCATATGCCGATTGCCGATTTAGAGGAGTCACTGGTGTTAATGCAGCGCCATCATATTGTGCCTATTGTGTTATGGGACTCCTCTGAATATAGCGACTTGCCAGAATTTGGCATCACCAATGTCACCGATCCTGAAACAGGCGCTAAACGCACCTTATTCTTACGCAAATCCTATCGTGACCGCATTCTAAAAAGTTTTTCCGATAGACGTATCGCCATAGAGAATTTGTTTTTACGTTACGACATGCAGCCATTTTTCGTGGAGAACAGCTTCGATGCTGACCAACTGTCAGAATACTTCCACCAATATGTGGCAGCTTAATTAATGAGTATATTTATGCAAACAAGTATCCATACAAAATTTTTATTAGCGGCAAGCGTATTATTATCTCTCATAAGTCAGCCAGTTCTAGCTGATGTCGTGTTGCCAGATATTAATACCAAACATGTCACCATTAAACAAGAAAATCCAACGCGAGACGCAGGTTATGTTGTAGGTGATATATTGGAAAGAACCATTACTATTACCGTTAAAAAACCTTATGAACTAGTGAAAGAATCTATCCCTATTGTTGGCTATGAACATCGCTGGAAAGGCCAAATCTCAGGCATCGAGCTTTCTAAAGTCAGTGCAGAAGAAATGCAACATAGTGATAGCGTAACCCATGTCATTCATCTAACTTACCAAGTGTTTACCACTGGCAAGTTAGCCAAACCAGCCGCGCTAAGAGCTGAAATCCTTAAAATGAGAAACACTGAGAATAAAGAAGTATTGCAATATCGTGTGCCTTCTTTCAGTTTTCGCGTTTCGCCACTATCTGTATTTGGCTCGGTGAAGCTCAAGGAAGAGCTGAGTCCATTCACGCCACCTTTTCTCATCGACTCAAGCAAACAAAGACTAACGCTAAAAGTGCTCTTTGGCATATTAAGTTTATCCTTGCTAGGGCTGCTATATATACTCGGTATGCATGCTTGGTTACCTAGAATGGGTGCACCTTTCGCAAAAGCGTATCGTGATATTCGTAAGATGCCTGAAACTGCGGCAGGTTTACAGCAGGCTACAGCGCGCATTCATGAGTCACTTAACAAGACAGCTGGCACAAGTTTGTTTGGTAACAATATCGACAGTTTTATTCAAGATAAGCCAGCTTTTTCACCAGTGAAGAAAGATATTGAAAAGTTCTTTGCGCTGTCACGGAAAGTGTTTTTTGAAGCAGAGTCTGCACAAAACTTAAACGAATATTCGAAAGTTTGGTTAATGAAGTTTTGCCGCCACATGCGCGATTGTGAAAGTGGCTTGAGACCAGAAGCGAGCGCATGATGGGATTTCTGCATCCATTAGTGTTATGGCTATTGCCACTTGCACTGCTGCCGATTTTACTTGAGCGTTCTAATAGCCGCAGTTACTCTTGGGTAGATATGCTGCCAAGTGACCCACTCTCAAATTTGATTGGTTTATTACTTAAAATCTTAGCTACAATCAGCCTAATCAGCATCATTATTGGCTTATCAGCGCCACATAGCTTAGAACAAAAAGTGGAGCGTGTTGGTGTCGGCGCTCAGATTGGCATGGTAATCGACAGAAGCGCCAGCATGGACGATCCGTTTTCAGGAGGTACTGCTGAAGGTCGCGTCGGCGAAACTAAATCCGTAGCTGCTGCAAGATTAATGACTGAATTTGTAAACTCTCGTCAAAATGACATGATTGGTGTGATTACTTTCAGCAACTCCGCCATGTATGTATTACCACTTACAGAAAGCCGCGAAGCTATTCAAGCTGCAATCAAGGCAACGGCGGGAAACTCCTTGTTCCAAACAAATATTGGTGGTGGATTAACCAGCGCCGTGAGTTTATTTGAAAATGTGCCTGATTCAGGTTCACGCGCCATTATTCTTCTTTCTGACGGTGGCGGTCGCATGGGTGGTGATGTACAACAAAAACTACGCGAATGGTTGCAAAGATACAATATTACGCTGTATTGGATTGTATTAAGACAGCCGGGAGGCATTAGTATTTTTAACGAATACCTACCCAAAGAAGAAGGCCCTCTGCCCTCAGAGATTGAGCTTTTTGAGTATTTTAAAACACTGCGTACACCTTTTAGTGCCTACGAGGCTGAGGATCCTAAATCATTGGCAGCAGCAATAGCCGATATTAATCAAAAAGAAAGAAAACCGATTAAGTATATGGAAAAAATTCCAGGCCATGACTATACAAAACTCTGTTACATCATTGCAGCACTTATGATTGCTCTATTACTTAGCGTTAAATATCTGGAGCATAGAACATGGAAAGTAACTATATGAGCCTTAGCTTAAAATCTATTACCGTCAAACAACTGACAATTACACTTATTTTAATTGCTGTCGCTTCAACAGCGGGCATTGTTGCAGAACTTAATCGGATACGTCAGATTAATGCTTTTAATCATGCGGTTAGCACTGGTAAAAATCCACAGACCGACAGGCTAAGTTATGAAGCGAAGTTTGCAACAGCGTATTGGTTGGCTAATAACGATAGGCATAAAGAAGCTACTTTACTGTTTTCTCAGCTCACCGAAAAAGGGTCACCTAGCCAACGGGCTGCGGTACATCACAACATAGGCAATATGTTTTTCTTAAAAAGCTTACAAGTCAGCGGTGGTAATGACCCAAAAGTGAGAGATGAAGTTGAATATCTATTAACGCAAGCTCATAGCTCATACAAACAGGCACTCAAGTTAGATAATAGCAACTGGGGCACACGCCGAAACTTAGACCGTGTGATTACTTTGCTACCAGAAACTCCCACGCCTGGCGTTGGTGAATCCGACTCACCAGGACTGATTATGGGTAATATTCCTGTTGGCCTTCCATAGAGAAATAGTGAATGAAAAAGCTTATCGTCTATTTTAAAACGCATCGTGACTCTGCATTACTGGGTGGCGCTTTGCTGATGCTTGTGTTGTCCATGTTTCATATTACCGTCCCAGTAAGACATAATATCTATACCTATTTACTAGTCGCGGATATTACACAAAGCATGAACACTGTTGACACGACTATTAATGGTAAACCAGCATCACGTATGGCACATACCCAAAAAATGTTACATGAAGTTGTTTCTTCACTACCTTGTGGTACAAAAGTCAGTGTGGGCTTATTTGCAGGCGGTAGCGTTGCGGCTTTGTATAACCCAATTGAGGTGTGCAATAACTTCGCAGCAATTCAAGACACTATTGACCATCTTGACTGGAGAACCGCTTGGTCAGGTAATAGCCGCCTTCGTGAAGGTATGTTCAGCATTACAAGAGCTATTCGTAGCTTCCCCGAAACTGCCCAAGTAGTATTCTTTACTGATGGCGAAGAAGCGCCTAAATTACACGCGTTCAATACCAAAGACCTCACAAACTTTCAGGGTGCAGACGGCTGGTTATTAGTCGGCGTAGGTTCGGAAAAAGGCGCATCAATTCCAAAACTCAGTGAAAAAAATCAATTGATTGGATATTGGTCAAATGAAAGCTTTGCACTACAACCTGGTATTGCGCAAATTTCCGAATCAAATCTTGGTGTTAGAGATGACAACGTGGCAAGTGGCGAACAAGATCGCTTTATTTCAAAACTTAACGCAGAGTATATGAAAAGTATCGCTAAAGAAATTGGCTCAACTTATGTTGATGGTGACAACGTACATAACATTTTAGATGCGATGAAAAAACAAAAACCTGCGCGTCGGGACGTTGCCCCATTTGATTTAAGCTGGGTGTTAGCCTCTTTGGCTGGTTTACTGCTTCTAGCCGCGTACTTTAGCAAACATCCAATTAAGCAAATTGGCGAAGCGCTTAGCTTGTATAGAAAAAATGCAATAAGAAAACAACATACTAAAAACGAACTAGCGATTGCGCACGACAATCACATCAATTAATCAATTTATGAACGCTGTTAATCTATTGAATTTGAACGATGATTAACAGCGTTTTTATGCCAACGTAAATACACTCTAAGCTGGCGAAATGATTCCGCATCAGTATTATCTTGCAGTAGCAGGATGTAACGATTTTGCCAAAATTTAAACCATTTAAATTCCTCTGGCACCACATGTAAGATAGTTAAATAAGCACTGACAAAGCTATCAGGCATGATCTGCACACCAAAACCCTCGTCATTCTTTTGTATCATATGACACTCACCTGCTTTATTTATCTTAAGCGACTTCCATGATTTAGGCAGACTTAAAGTCCCATCCAGCATGACGAAATAGCTAGTCGAAATTATTATTAGTAGCAGCAACACACTTAAACTAAGCGGAATGGGTGTCAATAAAAGCATAGCGCTAAAAAACACTCCAGCTGATATGAGCAATGCTATTAACTTAGTCGAGGGCTTGAAAATAAGGGTGATAGGCTTCAAGATAGAATATACTTGGTTCAATTTACAAAATTCATTAAACAAAAGAGTACCACATGGCAAACAATGACTGGCAAGAATATCAATTCATTCAAGGCGCAGTATTTAATAACGAAACCGTCACCTCATTCGGCAATATAGAAAACGAGCTAGTATGTACGCAAAGTCAGAACATTATTTGCGATTTGTCGCATTTAGGCTTGCTAGAAATCAGTGGCGATGATGCTGTTACGTTTTTGCAAGGTCAAGTCACTAATGACGTTAAGTTGCTCGATGACACCCATGCGCATTACACAGGCTACTGCAGCCCTAAAGGGCGTTTACTTGCACTATTTTTTGCTTTCTCACACAATCAAAAACTACATTTAGAATTCAACCAAAAGCTGCTCGAACCCATCGCCAAGCGCTTGAAAATGTTCGTGATGCGCTCAAAAGTAACGATTAATGATGTATCTGATGCTAACGTCAGAATCGGTTTAAGTGGCAATAACATCCTCGATTTACTTGCTCCGTTTTTTGCAACAGTGCCTAAACTTGCTTATGAAAGCATAAGTACTGAAAATGGCACTATCATTTGCCTACCTAATGCAGGGCTGCCACGCTATCAGGTAATTTGCAATACTGAACAGGCAAAGAGCTTATGGCAAGCTCTGAAAAAAGACTGTAAACCAGTTGGTAAATCCTGTTGGGAGTGGCTAGAAATTCAAGCAGGCATCCCAGATGTTTACCTGAGCACCCAAGAGGAGTTCGTGCCGCAGATGCTAAATTTAGATGCGCTTAACGCCATTAACTATAAAAAAGGCTGCTACACAGGGCAAGAAATCGTGGCGCGTACGCATTACTTAGGTAAAGTAAAACGCCGTACACAACTAGCGCATATTGCCAGTGACGTTTGTCCAGCAGTTGGTGATGATGTCATGGATGCGAATCAACAAGCCATTGGTAAGATTGTACGCAGTGCGCCAGCGGTCGATACAGGGTTTGTGGTGTTAGCAGAATGCAGATTAGAGAACTTGGCTCAGTCTGATATTTATTGGAATAGTATAGCCTTGAGCATCAAGCAACTACCCTACTCATTAGAAACTGTTGATTAAAACGTTTGAGGTGTTTATTAAGTGGCCGTATGAGAACAGTTAGTGATGCTTGCTAATTAGCGCTTATCACGTAAAATTTTACTAAGAAAATTATGGCAAAGCCTTAGCATTAGTAGTGCGTTGCATTACCGTATCTTTACTAGGTGTTTGGTTTGAAGCTTCACTAGGATTAGAGTTTTGAATAGGTTGAACTGACTGAGCATGCGCTGAGTTATCAAGCACTTGATAGAAAACCTCATCTTGCTTAATCATGCCTAACTCGCTTCTAGCGCGTTCTTCAATAGCCGCACTACCACTTTTTAAATCACGCACTTCAGCATCTAATGTTTCATTACGTGCTTTTAAAGCGCTATTTTTCTCTTGCTGAGTGGCAAGCTGACGACTTAAATCCCATACTCGCAACCAACTCCCCTTACCTAGCCACAACGGATACTGCAGCAAGGCAATGAGGATAACGAATATGAGCGTTAAGGCTTTCAAATCAGATAAACTCAACTCTAATTGCATTCAAGCTGAGACTAGGCGAACCTTCAAAGATAGTACAAAAAGTACTCCTAGATGGCTCAACGACGTAACGGCTTGAATGCATTTGGAATTACTTGAACAATTGGTAGAACGCGCCAATACCAGCATAGCTAGATGAATCGCCCAACTCTTCTTCAATACGCAACAATTGGTTATATTTGGCAATGCGCTCAGAGCGGCACAATGAACCTGTTTTAATTTGCAATGCATTAGTTGCTACAGAAATATCCGCAATTGTCGTGTCTTCTGTTTCACCTGAACGATGCGAAACAACCGCTGTGTAGCCCGCGCGTTTAGCCATTTCAATGGTTTGGAAAGTTTCAGTCAAGGTACCAATTTGGTTTACTTTGATTAACACTGAGTTGGCCACGCCACGTTGTATGCCTTCACGCAAGATTTTAGAGTTAGTCACAAACAAATCATCGCCCACTAATTGCGTTGTTTTACCTAAGCGATCTGTGAGTAATTTCCAGCCATCCCAGTCAAACTCTCCCATGCCATCTTCAATACTGATGATTGGATATTTATCCACCCAAGTCGCTAGATAATCAGTAAATTGTGCTGAGGTTAGAGATAAACCTTCTGACTCTAAATGATACTTACCGTCTTTATAAAACTCAGTACTTGCGCAATCTAAACCTAAGTAAACATCTTTACCTGGCTCGTAACCTGCGGCTGAAATAGCTTCTAAAATCAATTGAATAGCCGCTTCGTTAGATGGTAAATTAGGTGCAAAACCACCTTCATCACCCACTGTTGTTGCTAAACCTTTTTTATGCAAAGTTTTTTTCAATTGGTGGAATACTTCCGCACCGCAACGCATCGCTTCACGGAATGAAGGCAAGCCAGCTGGAATAATCATAAACTCTTGCATATCCACGCTGTTATCAGCATGCGCACCGCCATTGATGATGTTCATCATCGGAGTAGGCAATTGCATCGCACCAGAACCGCCTAAATAGCGATACAAAGGTAGGCCGCTTTCTTCAGCAGCGGCACGCGCGCAAGCCATAGAAACAGCAAGAATAGAGTTAGCACCCAAACGGTCTTTGTTTTCAGTGCCATCAAGCTCAATCAATGTTTTATCGATAAAGCTTTGTTCTTCAGCATCTAAACCGATAATCGCTTCTGTGATTTCTGTATTCACGTTCTCTACTGCTTGAAGAACACCTTTACCTAAATAGCGACTTTTATCACCATCACGTAACTCCATTGCCTCTTTAGCGCCTGTAGACGCACCTGATGGCACTGCGGCACGGCCAATCACGCCGCTTTCAAGCAATACATCACACTCTACTGTTGGGTTGCCACGAGAATCTAAAATTTCGCGGGCGATAATATCTACAATTGCGCTCATAACTACTCCTCAATATACAAATTAGTTTTTTAACTTAGCGAATTAATACTTGGTGACTCTAAATAGAGAATCCGCAATGATTTATACGTGCTAATTAATAGGTTTTAATAAAGCTTTACTTAACGCCTTTGTGAGCCAATGCTGCATTTACATAAGCAGTAAATAGCGGATGACCTGAACGTGGGTTAGAAGTAAATTCTGGGTGAAACTGCACCGCAACAAACCAAGGATGTGTTGCTTTTGGTAGTTCAATCATCTCGCATAATTGCTCAGTTGGCGTTCTGGCAGAAATCACCAAACCAGCAGCTTTTAACTGCTCAACGTAATTGTTATTCACTTCATAACGGTGGCGATGACGCTCATTCACTTGGGTGCCATAAATGCTTGCAGCCATCGTGTTTGGTTCTATTGGGCAAACTTGCGCACCTAAACGCATGGTTCCACCAAGATCAGAATTTTCATCACGTTTTTCAATTTTGCCGCTGGCGTCTTTCCACTCGTCAATCAAGCCAATCAGCTTGTACGGTGCATCAGCATTAAACTCAGTACTATTTGCACCTTTTAAACCAGCTACGTTACGAGCAAACTCAATCACTGCTAATTGCATACCTAAACAAATGCCAAGGTACGGTAGTTTGTTTTCGCGCGCATATTGAATTGCGGCAATTTTACCTTCTGTACCACGCACACCAAAACCACCCGGAATTAAAATTGCATCCATCGATTTTAAGCAATCTGTGCCAGAATTTTCAATCTCTTCACTATCCATAAAGTGGATTTTGACTTTAGATTCGGTATGAATACCTGCGTGAATTAAAGCTTCGGTGAGAGATTTATAGCTCTCTGTTAAATCTACATATTTACCGACAAAGGCAATATTAACCGTATTTTTTGGGTTTTCTATGCGCGTAACAATATTTTTCCACGCCGTTAAATCAGCTGCTTTAGCCAAAATATTAAGCTTGTGACAAACAATCTCATCCATCATTTGCTCATGCAAAAGCCCTGGAATTTTATAAATAGAGTCTGAGTCAATCGCGCTAATGACAGCCTCAAACGCAACGTTGGTAAATAAAGCAATTTTGCGTTTTTCATCTTCTGGAATTTCGCGCTCAGCGCGGCATAACAAAATATCTGGCTGAATACCAATTTGACGTAATTCTTTAACTGAATGCTGTGTAGGCTTGGTTTTAAGCTCGCCAGCGGTAGGAATCCAAGGCAATAAAGTCAAATGCACATAACAGGCATTGTTACGACCCTCTTCAAAACCCATTTGGCGAATGGCCTCTAAAAACGGTAGTGACTCAATATCACCTACCGTACCGCCCACTTCAACAATCGCCACATCAGCGCCTTCTGCGCCACGTTTAATATGATTTTTAATTTCATTGGTAATGTGTGGAATCACCTGCACGGTCTTGCCCAGGTATTCACCACGACGTTCTTTTTTAATCACTGTTTCGTAAATTTGACCAGTGGTAAAGCTATTACGCCTTGCCATGCGCTGTGAAATAAAGCGCTCGTAATGGCCTAAATCCAAGTCGGTTTCAGCACCATCGTCAGTGACAAACACTTCACCATGTTGAAATGGCGACATTGTTCCCGGGTCAACATTGATATAAGGGTCGAGTTTGAGCATGGTCACTTTAATGCCACGCGATTCAAGAATAGCACCAAGGCTAGCGGCAGCGATGCCTTTACCAAGAGAAGAAACTACACCGCCGGTTACGAATACATATTTGGTCATGGAAAGGCACTTATTATTTGTTGCAGACGGGATAAGATTTTACCGCAAAACAGATGCCTCACAAAACGTTATCCAAAATAAAAGTGTATTAATTTGCTTGATTTTTTCAATCATTCATAAAATAGGTTTATGTAGAAGCGACGCCTCGTCGCGATTTGCAGTATAACTTCGCGACGAGACGTCGCTCCTACAAAGATTTTCATAATATCGAGACGTTGATTAATGGTTGGTTTTAATCACGCAAACAAAGCATTTACCTTCAATGCGGAATGAAACAAAATTTTTACGTTTGGGCAAACAAACAACCACTACTATCCTTGAAACTGCAGAGATACAGCCTAAAAACTACGCTTTGTGAGTATCGGCTTCGCCTCCCCCCACACTACGCCACTATTTATTATCTGCGCGAGTCTCAGTCCACGCGCCATAGCTTTTGAATTTTTCTAGCACATCCAACATTTCTTGCTGACTTAAAATATGTGGCTCACCTGCTTGCAGGGCAAGTAAATACTGCTCGCACAACGTTTCCACTTCTTGGGTAATGTCGAGCGCTTTTTCTAAAGTTTCACCCACTGCAATCATGCCGTGATTGGCTAACAAGCAAGCTTTGCGGTCTTTTAGTGCTTCTATGGCGTTATCTGAAAGCTGCTGACTGCCAAACAAAGCATAGGGCGCACAGCGGATACTATCGCCGCCAGCTAGGGCAATCATATAGTGAAATGGGGGCATATCCATGCGAAAGGTGCTGAAAGTGCTGGCATAGATACTGTGCGTATGAATCACTGCATTGACTTGTGGTTTATTTTGCAAAATATCCAAATGAAATCGCCATTCGCTGGATGGCGGGCGCGTACCAGTTGCATTGCCTGCAAAATCTATCCACACCATGTCGGATGGTGTCATTTTATTTGCTGCCAGACCTGAAGGCGTGATTAGAAAACCTGTCTGTCCCTCAGCATTATCCGCACGCACGCTGGCATTGCCCGCCGTGCCACGATTTAGTCCCATTCTCACCAACTGCTGGCTAATATTTAATAATTGCTCACGTTTGTTTTGCATAGTTAATGTATATTTTAATTAATTAAAGAATGCTTTTTAGCTGACTTGGCGCAAATACACCATGTTCGGTGATGATGCCTGTGACCAAACGTGCAGGCGTAACGTCAAACGCAGGATTAGCCACCCGAGTATTTTCTGGCAAAATATTGACTTCTGCCACTTCGCCAGTGGCTAGCATCCCAGTTATCCAAGTAACTTCACGGCCATCTCGCTCTTCTATCTCTATTTCCCGCAGCCCATTTAACATAGTCCAATCGATGGTGGGCGATGGTACTGCAGCGTAAAATGGCACATGATTATCAAACGCCGCCAGCGCCTTTAAATAGGTGCCAATTTTATTGCATACATCTCCTGTACTGGTCACACGATCAGCCCCGACGATAACCATATCCACTTGACCATGTTGCATTAAGTGTCCGCCAGCGTTATCGCTAATCACGGTGTGTGGCACGCCATGTTGCGCCAACTCCCAAGCTGTTAAACTTGCGCCTTGGTTGCGTGGGCGCGTTTCATCCACCCACACATGCACCTTAACCCCCGCATCGTGCGCGGCATAGATGGGCGCAAGCGCTGTGCCGAAATCCACAGTGGCTAGCCAACCAGCATTGCAATGTGTAAGGATATTTAATTGGCGTGCAGGATGATTACTTAGGTGATTAGCATGCAAACTTTGGATTAATCTCAAGCCGTGCTGACCGATGGCTTGGTTAAGTAAAACATCTTCCTCGCAAATCTTTGCAGCCTCTTCCCAAGCTGCTTGCAAACGAAGCTCTACCTCTATTGGTAATAACAATTGTTTCATGCGCTCTACCGCCCAACGCAAGTTAACTGCTGTCGGGCGACTTTGTATTAACTGCGTTGCGGCAAGGTGCAAATGTTCGTCGCAACAATCATCTTGCATGGCCAACGCAACCCCATAAGCGGCGGCGGCACCTATTAATGGCGCACCACGAACTTGCATGGTTTTAATCGCAACAATCATTTGCGACACGCTGTAAATTTCAACAATCTCAAATGCATGAGGTAATTTTGTTTGGTCAATTATCGATACGAATCGACCATCAATCGCCATAGCATCATTAGGCCAAATTGTGCGAAATTTTTCATTGTTTATTATCATAAATGCTTAATTCAAAAGTTGACATTTAAAAAGTTCCCTGAAACTAAAAATATACTCCACATTATCTGTGGATAACTTTGTGAATAACTGTGACTTGAAAATGTAACATACCAATTTATAAGGCTTTTTTCAAATCGCTTAAATTTTAACCTAATATTTAACCTATACAAATCAATAACTTAAATTAATCACATTGTTTTATAAGGGTTTTTAGCAATAGTTAAAGTAGCACATGAGGTGGTGTGTATAAGTCAGCTAATTTTGGCAAAACTTTTAGGGCGTTTGCGCTAGTAATATCAAGCACTTGAGCCACATTTACCCCTCTTAAATCAGCTAAAACTTGGGCGATTCTATTCAGTTCTAGCGGGCTATTTCTACCTTTCGATCCTACCCATTCGGGTGGTATATCTGGTGAATCTGTTTCTAAGACGATAGATTCTAATGGTAATTTTCTTGCGAGCTCTCTAATTTTTAAAGCACGGCTATAAGTCATTGCGCCGCCAAATCCCAATTTAAAACCAAGCGCTATCAATTGCTCCGCTTGTTGAAAACTGCCATTAAACGCATGGGCAATACCGCCCTTCAATTGATATCTGCGTAAACTTTTCAAAACATCGTCAATTGCATTTCTTACGTGCAGAATGACGGGTAAATCATACTGTTTAGCTAACTTTAATTGCTCTGTAAAAAAGTAAGTTTGTTGCTGTAAATTACTTTTAGTGACAAAGTAGTCCAAACCAATTTCACCTATCGCCACAGGATTATTTTTTTCAATGAAGGTTTTTAAAGTGTCAATATCGCTCAACTGGGCTTTATCAACAAACAGGGGGTGAATTCCAAGCGCGTAGGCGCAATGTTGATGCTTAATGCATATCCGAATCACAGCGTCGAAGTGTTCGCGCGCTACAGCAGGTATAACAATGATTGAAATCCCTTGTTTCAAAGCCTGTATGGCAATATTGTCTCGATCCTCATCAAACTCAGGGGCATCAAGATGGCAATGGGTATCTATCAGCATATGGCCAACTTAAGTTTTTAACAGGTTTTGCGCGCAAACGAATATCGCGCCCAATTTGGCGTACATCAAGTATCTGTAGTTCCGTGGCTTGCTGCATTTCAACTAACGCAGAAATTGCAAACATCGCCTTGGCATCTGCGCCCATCAATTTGGGAGCGTAATAGAAAATAAACTCATCAACCAAACCTGCCTGCAAGAATGCGCCATTCAAGCCCTGCCCTGCTTCGATTAACACTTCATTGACGCCACGTGAGCCTAAATTCGTAAGTAAAGCCTGTAAATCTACACGGCCATTTTCGTGAGGCAAATACAATAATTGCGCGCCAACAGCTGTTAATAAATCGGCTTTATGATTTGTATCTTGCGAATAAGCGATTAATACGGGGCTCATAGAAAGTAATTCAGGAATAAGCATTTTACAATCTGTTGGCGTTTGCAGATTGCTATCGACAATAACTCGTAAGGGCTGGCGACTTGTTTTTGCCAAGCGAACATTCATGCTGGGGTTATCTGTGAGTACAGTACCAATGCCAGTCACGATTGCACATGATTGCGCACGCCAATATTGAACATCCAACCTTGCTGGCTCACCAGTAATCCACAGGCTTTTGCCATTATTTAGTGCCGTGCGACCATCTAAACTCGCCGCGACTTTACAGCGCACATAAGGCATGCCAGAAGTCATGCGTGAAATAAAGCCAAGGTTTAATGACTTAGATTCAGCTTCCATCAACCCAACATCAACCTCGATGCCATTTTCCTGCAAACGTTTTATACCATTTCCAGCAACCAATGGATTGGGGTCTTGCATTGCCACGACTACGCGCTTCACGCCAGCATTAATCAATGCATCGACACAAGGCGGCGTGCGGCCATGATGATTACATGGTTCCAACGTAACATAAGCAACAGCATCTTTTGCATTTGCACCAGCCTCGCGCAAAGCAAACACTTCCGCATGCGGCTCACCTGCTTTTAGATGCGCGCCTTGGCCTACAATTTGATTATTTTTGACGATGACACAGCCAACACGAGGATTAGGCTGAGTAGTATAAAAGCCTTGCTCTGCTAGGCGCAGAGCAAGCGTCATGTAAGTGTGGTCGGCTACTGTAAACGAGGTCATTTAATAGCCATGCTTGAATTTAATGTGATGAAATACGACTATTAATTAAGCGATTATTTTCATCGAAGAAGAGTAATAGACCATGATAAACATGCATACACTTGCCTAAATCATACTCCACCGCATTGCCGTCTTCGTAGCTTGGGCGACCTAGCAACACGCCAATAGCGTCTTTGCTGGTGCCTTTTGATAGAATATGCTGTTGCAAATCATAAGCCATATCGCCACGCTTACAATCTTGCTCAATCGTCGCCGCGCTTTGCATCCACTTTACTTGATCAAATTTTTCATCACCAAAAACGATGCTATCTTTCATCATCCACCATCCGAAAAATACAACCGTTACCAACACCGTAAATGCGGTAAATACAATGGTAGCCCAGTTAATAAATTTCATGTTTTACATCCTAATGGTGATAATTACTGAAAATAAAACGGCTTACAAATCACGAATTGCATCATTAAAATCACCCACATCCGAAAAGCTACGATACACCGAAGCAAAGCGAATATAAGCGACTTTGTCCATCAACTTAAGCTCATGCATCACGCTTTCACCTAAATCTCTGGCTGGAATTTCACGTTCGCCTAAACTCAGCAATTTTTGTGAGATTCTATCTAATGCACGGTCTACATACTCTGTTGGCACTGGTCGTTTATGCAATGCTCGCGTGAATGACAAGCGCAGTTTTTCGCGGTTAAATTCCTCACGTGTACCATTGGTTTTAACCACTTGCGGCATATGTAACTCTGCCGTTTCGTAAGTCGTAAAACGCTTATCACAAACACCACATTTGCGGCGACGGCGTATAGAGTCGCCTTCGTCATTGACGCGCGAATCGATTACCTGTGTGTCTGCATCACCGCAAAAAGGACATTTCATTGATTAACTATTACCTAGTTTTGGTAAACAGGAAAGCGCGCAGTTAAAGCATGTACTTTTGCTTTAGTCGCCGCAATCACCGCTTCATCTATTGGATTATCTAACACGTCAGCAATCAAGTTGGCTACTTGACGCGCTTCATCTTCTTTAAAGCCGCGTGTTGTAATTGCTGGCGCACCGATACGAATGCCAGAAGTTACAAATGGGCTTTCTGGGTCATTAGGAATCGCATTTTTGTTCACAGTGATATGCGCTAAGCCTAGTGCTGCATCAGCGGCTTTACCTGTTAAGCCTTTTGTACGTAAATCTACCAAGAACATATGTGATTCAGTGCGACCTGAAATAATGCGTAAACCACGGGCAGTTAAGGCTTCAGCCATTGCTTGTGCATTTTTAATGACTTGCGCTTGATAGGTTTTGAATTCTGGTTGAGAAGCCTCTAAGAACGCTGTCGCTTTTGCAGCAATCACGTGCATCAATGGGCCGCCTTGTAAAGCTGGGAACACGCTTGAATTCAATGATTTTTCAAATTCAGCTTTAGCTAAAATAATACCGCCGCGAGGACCACGCAAAGTTTTATGTGTAGTTGAGGTCACAAAATCCGCATGCGGCACTGGGTTTGGATATACACCAGCGGCAATCAAACCTGAATAGTGCGCCATATCAACCATGAAATAAGCACCTACTTTTTTAGCAATTTCAGCCATACGCGCCCAGTCAAAACGCAAAGCATAAGCAGACGCACCGCCGATTAACAATTTTGGTTTGCATTCAATGGCAATGCGTTCCATCTCGTCGTAATCGATTTCTTCTTTATCATTTAAGCCGTATGGCACGATGTTAAATAGTTTGCCTGATAAATTAGCTGGCGAACCATGCGTTAAGTGACCGCCGTGACCAAGATTCATACCCATGATGGTATCGCCTGGTTTTAGAATAGAGAAATACACCGCTTGGTTAGCTTGTGAGCCTGAATGCGGTTGCACGTTGGCATACTCTGCGCCGTACAAAGCTTTCAAGCGGTCAATGGCCAACTGTTCAACTTGGTCTACATATTCACAACCACCATAAAAACGTTTTCCTGGATAACCTTCTGCATACTTATTAGTTAGCTGAGAACCTTGCGCCTGCATCACAGCGGGGCTAGTGTAGTTTTCAGAAGCAATTAGCTCGATATGCTCATGTTGGCGAACAACTTCGCTATTAATCATAGCATCTAAGGCTGGATCTGCTTTGTTAAGGGTATTGGTATAGTTAAATGGTGCTTGCGACATGGTTTTAGTTTTCCAAATGCTAGATTATTTTAATGAAAAAAATGTTTGCGCATTTTAACACGCTCAAGCACTAAGATTAAAGGCAAAAGATTTAGTTGCGTAACTGTAGCAAGCTATAATATAAATTAACTTAAATATCTATTTGGAGTAACACCATGAAATGGACAGACAGCCTAAGAATTGCTGAAGAGCTTTACGACAAACATCCAGATATTGACCCAAAAACGGTGCGCTTTACCGATTTAATGGATTGGGTAATGGCACTTGATGGCTTTAATGATTTACCAGAACATTGCGGTGAGAAAATATTAGAGGCGATACAACTGGCTTGGATTGATGAAGCTGAGTAATTTTTAGTTTAAAACCTTCTATTGTAACTACTCAAGCTATTGCAACTAATCAAGTAGCCCCAATAAAAATAGCATGTCTAAAAATACTATTTTAGTTGCTGCCATTTGGATTGCTCTTGCAAGCGTCATTTATTACCTTTCAGATAACATTCAAAACCCGAATAAAATCAATCGATTGGGTGAAAGTAGCACCGTTGTATTAAAACGTGGGATGGATGGGCATTATCGAGCGGAAGCGCTTATCAACGGTGTAAAAGTGAATGTGCTGGTTGATACTGGCGCAACGGGTGTCGCCATTTCACAAGGTGTTGCGGACAGACTTAATCTAAAAAGCATAGACGCTATTCGTACAAATACCGCTAATGGTGTTAGCGTAGGTTATATGGTGCGACTGCGCTCAGTAAAACTGGGTGGCGTTGATGCCAATAATGTATCGGCAATGATTGCACCTGGCTTAGACGGCGATGTGTTACTCGGCATGTCCTTCCTAAGCCGCATGGATGTTAGGCTTTATAAAGGCGAGATGACAATCAAGCAGATAGAAAACTAATACAAGTATTCTCGCGAACCAATGGTTGTGTAGGAGCGGCTTGCAGCCGCGAAGTTTTGCGCGACATTTAGCATAGTTTTCGATTAACCATGGTTTCGCGGCTGCAAGCCGCTCCTACAGTAAGGTTAGGTAATCACAGTTGGTGTATCGCGACCCGTTTTTTCTTTAAGTTGCGAAATCTGCAATGCAATGTTAATCATCTCGGCTAAAGCCACTTGCGCATCTAAATGATGATTTTTTTCATCAGGATCAAAGGCTTCTAAATAAATACGAATTGTTGCCCCTTCTGTGCCTGTACCAGATAGTCTGAACACAATTCGCGAGCCATCTTCAAACAAAATACGAATACCCTGATTGTTACTGATAGAGCCATCAATTGAATCATGGTAGCTAAAATCATCACAGGTTTTTACTTTATATGCGCCAAATGACTGACTGGGCAAGCTAGTAAATTGCGATTTAATAAACGCGATGACGCTATTGGCAGCCTCGGTTGGAATCGACTCGTAATCATGACGTGAATAGACATTGCGACCAAATTCCGCCCAGTGCGACATCAAAATCTGTTCAACAGACACAGCTTTTTTCGCCAAAATATTCAACCAAAACAATACCGCCCATAAACCATCTTTTTCACGCACATGGCTAGAGCTAGTACCAAAGCTTTCTTCACCACATAAAGTGACTTTGCCTGCATCCATTAAATTACCAAAAAACTTCCAACCTGTTGGTGTTTCATAACATGGAATATTGAATTTAGCCGCAACGCGATCCACTGCGCAGCTCGTAGGCATAGAACGTGCCACGCCAGCAATGCCATTCGCATAAGCTGGCACTAAGGTTGCATTAGCGGCAAGAACCGCGAGACTATCAGAAGGTGTTACAAAAAAGTTTTTACCCAAAATCATATTGCGGTCGCCATCACCATCAGAAGCAGCACCAAAGTCTGGGGAGCTTTCACCGGCAAACATGATTTTTACTAAATCTTCAGCATAGGTTAAATTGGGGTCTGGATGACCGCCACCAAAGTCTTCTGAAGGAATGCAATTCATTAAGCTAGATTCTGATGCACCTAATCGATTAACGAAAATCTCTTGTGCATAAGGGCCTGTAACCGCATGCATAGCGTCAAATTGCATTTTAAAGCCGCTTGCCAAGAATGCTTTAATCGCGGGAAAATCAAATAGTTTTTGCATTAAATCTGCGTAGTCTTCTACTGCATCAATGACCTCGACAGTAAATTTTCCATCATTGAATAGGGTTTTACCTAAGGCATCAACATCCACTTCGGGCAAGTCTGCGATTTTATATTCTGTGATTTTTTTACTTAAATCAAAAATTGAATCAGTGATTTTTTCAGGCGCAGGGCCGCCGTTGCTGATGTTGTATTTAATGCCAAAGTCACCATTGATGCCGCCTTGATTGTGACTAGCTGACAGCACAATGCCACCAAACGTTTTGTATTGCCGAATAATGTGTGAACACGCTGGTGTAGATAAAATCCCCGCTTGACCAATCAGCACGCGAGCAAAGCCATTAGCTGCCGCCATTCGAATGATAGTTTGAATCGCTTGGCGATTAAAATATCGGCCATCGCCACCCAGCGCCAATGTCGCGTCATTGGGCACATCAAGCGTATCAAAAATACTCTGTACAAAATTTTCTAAATAACCTACTTGCTGAAAGATTTTTACCTTTTTGCGCAAACCTGAAGTTCCAGGTTTTTGGTCGTTAAAAGCGGTAGTTTTAATTGTTTGAATTTGCATAGAGTTACCCATAGAATATAGCTGAATTTAGTACCATTATAGCGAGCAATATGCCGCATGGCGGCGGCACGTGAGAGATTTATAAAATTAAATTAAAAAAATGGGTTTAGGCTGTCGCTAAGGCTCTATCAATAATATCTAGTGCTTCATCAAATACTTCATCTTGAATAGTCAATGGATACAAGAAACGAATCACATTACCGTAAACACCGCATGTAAGCAGAATCAATCCCTCTGCTAATGCCGCCTGTTGTACGCGTTTTACTACATCCATAGATGGTTCATTGGTGGCGGGATCAAAAAACTCAGCGGCAATCATAGAGCCCAAGCCGCGCACATCTTTTATCGCAGGCACTTTTGCCTGTGCCGCTTTGAGGCGCGCCGTGAGCTTGGCTCCCAATATATTAGCGCGCTCAACTAACTTCTCTTCTTCAATAATATCTAGCACGGCGTGAGAAGCCGCGATTGCTAATGGGTTACCTGCATAGGTGCCACCTAAGCCACCCGGCGCTGGTCCATCCATCACTTCAGCTTTACCGCAAACCGCTGATAGCGTAGTACCGCCTGCTAAGCTTTTTGCCATAGTGATAATGTCAGGAATCACGTCATAATGTTCTGCCGCAAATAATTTACCTGTACGACCAAAGCCCGTTTGTACTTCATCGTAAATCAGCAGAATGCCATGTTCATCGCATTCGCGGCGTAGCGCTTGCATCAAGGCTGGTGGCGCTACATAAAAACCGCCTTCACCCTGTACAGGTTCAATCACAATCGCGGCGATGCGCTTAGGATCAATATCAGCTTTAAATAACAAGTGCAGCGCATTGATAGAGTCTTCAACACTCACGCCATGCAAATCAATCGGAAATGGAATGTGATATATCTCAGCTGGGAATGGCCCAAACCCAATTTTGTAAGGGGAAACTTTACCGGTCATGGCGCTGGTCATAATAGTCCGCCCATGAAATGCACCTGCAAAAGCTACAATACCTGGGCGCCCAGTACTTGCGCGTGCAATTTTAATAGCATTTTCTAAGGCTTCTGCGCCGCTCGAAAAAAAGCAAGTTTTCTTAGCATGCGTGCCGGGCGTAAGCTTATTAATACGTTCCGCTAATGTGACATAGCTTTCATAAGGGAGGACTTGATAACAAGTATGCGTAAACTGCTGCAACTGCGCTTCAATTGCCGCGACTATTTTCGGGTGCCTGTGCCCCGTATTAAGCACAGCAATACCGCCTGCAAAGTCAATATAACGCTTACCTTCTACATCCCACACTTCTGAGTTAAGCGCGCGTTCTATAAAGAAATTAGCCATTACACCTATGCCGCGTGGCGTGGCTGCTAAGCGTCTGTTGTGTAAATCTTGATTGGTCAATGGTGTGCTACTCATATTCTCTTCCTCACATCTAATTTTTAGATGCTCTTGTTTTTTTAAATTAATCTTATCCAAGTCGTTTTAAGCTCTGTGTACTTTTCCAAAGCATGTAGGGATTTATCGCGACCATTACCAGACTGCTTATAACCACCAAAAGGCACGGTAATATCATCTTCATCATAGCTATTCACATGGACTGTGCCTGCTCGCAAGGCACGTGACACCATATGTGCGCGAGTTAGATCTTGCGTCCAAATCGCAGCGGCAAGGCCGTATTCTGTGTCATTAGCAATCGCGATAGCCTCTTCTTCTGTATCAAATGTAATGATAGATAGCACCGGTCCAAAAATCTCTTCAGCAGCGATTTTCATATCATTGGTCACATCATCAAATATAGTTGGGCTGATATAAAAGCCACCTGTTTCAGTTAATACGCGCTCACCGCCAGCGCACAATTTTGCACCCTGCGTTTTACCGCTTTCAATGTATTTCAGTACATTTTCCATTTGGCCGCGGTCTACAATTGCGCCCATCGTAGTATTGACATCTAATGGGTCACCTGGCTGATATTCAGGTAAATGTGTCAAAAGTTTTTTAACAAACTCATCTTTGATTGAGCGCTCAACGAGTAAACGCGAAGGCGCATTGCAACTTTCACCCTGATTATAAAAAATTGAGCCAACAGAAGCAGCGGCAGCTTTATCCAAATCTTTGCAATCGGCAAATACAATGTTGGGTGATTTGCCACCTAGCTCGCACCAAGCGCGTTTGAGGTTGCTCTGCCCTGCCATGATTTGAATTTTTTTACCCACTCCAGTTGAACCTGTAAAGGCGATGCAATCTACGTCCATGTGCATAGCCAGTGGCGTGCCTGCCTCTGAGCCAAAGCCTGGAACCACATTCAACACGCCTTTTGGTATACCCGCTTCGATTGCTAGATCACCCAATCTCAATGCAGTCAGCGGTGATTTTTCAGAAGGTTTAAGAACGATACTATTGCCTGAAGCTAAGGCCGGTGCAATTTTCCAGCAAGCCATTAAAATAGGATAGTTCCACGGCACGATTGCACCGACTACGCCAATTGGCTCACGTGTAATCATGGCAAGTGTATGGTCTGCCGTTGGTGCAATTTCATCGTAAACCTTGTCAATCGCCTCACCAAACCAGCGCAAACTATTGGCGGCTGAATTGACGTCTACACTCAAGCTGGCCGAGATAGGTTTACCCATATCTAGCGTTTCTAACAGGGCCAATTCAGCTTTATGTGCAGTCACTAAATCTGCAAAACGAATCATAGTTTGTTTGCGTTCGCGCGGTGATAAACCCGCCCAGCGTCTATCTTTAAAAGCCGCGCGTGCGGCCACTACAGCACGGTCTACATCTGCGGCTTTACTATTGGCGACATCGGCCAATTTACGGCCATCAATCGGTGAAAAGCACTCAAAAATAGTGCCATCAAGCGCATCCACCCGCTGTCCGTCAATAAAAGCGCGTCCGTCGATTTTTAAATCTCTTGCGCGTTCATGCCAATCAATTTTAATCTCTATCATTTTATAACCCCGCCATACAAACGTATTTCAATTCTAAATATTCATCAATACCATGATGCGAGCCCTCGCGGCCTAGTCCTGATTGCTTAACGCCACCAAATGGCGCCACCTCATTGGAAATCATGCCCGTATTCACGCCCACCATGCCGTATTCCAGCGCCTCTGCCACGCGCCAGATTCGACCTATATCTCGGCTGTAAAAATATGAGGCTAAACCAAATTCGGTGCGGTTTGCTAATTCAATCACTTCTAAATCTGTTTTAAAGCGGAATAATGGCGCCACAGGGCCAAAGGTTTCTTCACTAAAAATGAGCGCATCATCACTCACATTGGCTAGTACGGTAGGCTCAAAGAATGTGCCACCTAATGTATGGCGCTTGCCGCCTTGTAACACCGTTGCACCTTTGGCAACTGCATCTGCCACATGGCTTTCAACTTTCTCAATCGCTGCTGCATCAATCAATGGGCCTTGCGTAACGCCCTCCTCATTACCAGCACCTACTTTAAGTTGCGCTACTTTGACCGCTAGTTTTTTGGCAAATTCATCGTACACGCCATCTTGCACAAATAAGCGATTTGAACATACACAGGTCTGCCCAGCATTACGGTATTTACTCATCATCGCGCCTTCAACTGCTGCGTCTAAGTCTGCATCATTAAACACGATAAATGGCGCATTACCGCCCAATTCAAGTGATAGCTTTTTAATGGTATCGGCACATTGGCGCATTAAGATACGTCCAACTTCGGTTGATCCTGTGAACGAAAGTTTGGCGACGACTGGGCTCGCACACAAAGCTGCGCCGATTTGACGTGCATCGCCTGTAATCACTTGCAATACGCCACTCGGCACGCCAGCTTCCTCGGCCAATACAGCTAAAGCAATGGCGCATAATGGTGTTTGTTCGGCAGGTTTAATAATCATGCTGCAACCAGCAGCAAGCGCAGGCGCCGCTTTACGGGTAATCATCGCGATTGGGAAATTCCAGGGTGTGATAGCCGCAGTGACACCTATTGGCTGTTTTAGCACCAATAATCGACGGTCACTCATAGACGCTGGAATTGTTTCCCCATAGACACGTTTAGCTTCTTCAGCAAACCATTCGATAAAACTTGCGCCATAATTCACCTCACCACGTGCTTCGGCTAATGGCTTGCCTTGTTCGGCAGTCAGTAATTGCGCCAAATCTTCTCGGTGCAGAATAATCAGGTCAAACCAACGCTTAAGTATTGCAGCACGTGCCGCAGCCGTGAGGGTTTTCCATGATTTTTGCGCAGTTTCAGCGGCCACAATCGCACGCTCAGTTTCGGCGTGACCCATTAACGGCACTGACGCGACAATTGAACCTGTAGCAGGATTAGTGACGCTTATCGTTCCACCTGAATCTGCGCTCACCCATTGCCCAGCCAGCAAGGTAAGATTGGTTTTAAGTAATGCGGAGTGCTTTAATTGAATGGACATAATTTTCTGCTTGATTTGGTTTAATTTTTTTGTTTGGTAGGCGCGGTCTGTGACCGCGAAAACGTTGGCAATAATTGCACCATGGTTTCGGGGCTACAAGCCCCTCCTACAGATTCTACTTATTGCTATTGCTGTAAGCTTGCGCCTCTTCGCGCTTACGTTTGCGCTCTTGTTGCGAGGTGTAAAAACTTGAAGCAATCACCGCAATGGTGACCACGGCAATTGTCACCGTTGCCACTGCATTAATGGTTGGGTTTAAGCCTAATCGAGCACGCGAGAAAATCACCATGGGCATTGTTGAATAGCCAGGACCAGAGAGGAATGAAGACAGCACAACATCATCAAACGACAGGGTAAATGTTAGTAAAAATGCCGAAACTAGCGCAGGCACTAACAAAGGGAAAGTGACCAAAGTAAACACCTGCATTGGCTTACAACCTAAGTCCATCGACGCTTCATCCAACTTACTATCCATTTCACGTAAGCGTGAAGTAACGACCACTGCAGCATAAGCCGTGCCTAATAATGCGTGACCTAACAAAATGGTGAACAAGCCTCGTTCTGGAAAACCTAGCCAATTTTGCACAGAAACAATCATTAATAAAAGCGACAAACCCACAATCACATCTGGCATCACCAACGGCATGCTAGACATAGAAGTGAGCAGAGTACGCCCATGAAAACGCTTATAACGATTTAATGCAAATGCAGTAAACGTACCAAAAAATACTGACATTAACGCAGACAATCCTGCAATTTCTAGTGATAACAATACGGCTGAAATTAAATCAGAGTCTTTTGCCAGTGCGGCATACCAACGAAAGCTGGCATGAGACCAAACGGTGACCAATTTTGAATCATTAAAAGAAAATACAACCAGTGTGATGATTGGCAAATATAAAAACAAATAAACGATAGCCATCCAAGCTTTAGCAAATATTTTATTTGAAGCGCTGTTCATTATTTACCCTCCATTTGCTCTGCTTGGGCTTTATTGTAAACACCCATTGGTACTAAGATTAGCAATATCATGACTACTGCCACGGCTGATGCCATTGGCCAGTCATTATTACTAAAGAACTCATCCCACAATACGCGACCTATCATTAAGGTGCTTGAGCCGCCTAGTAATTCAGGAATTACATATTCACCTACCGCTGGGATAAATACCAACATTGACCCTGCGATAATGCCCGCTTTTGAAAGTGGTACGGTAATGAGCCAAAATGCTTTAAATGGGCTGGTGCCAAGGTCTGCGGCAGCTTCTAAATAACGCATATCCATCTTAGATAAATTGGCGTATAGCGGCAAAATCATAAACGGCAAATATGAATACACCATACCTAATAACAATGAAAAAGAGTTATTCATCATCTCGATAGGTGTATCAATCACATGCAAGCTGATGAGTATATTATTGATGACGCCATTACTCACCAACAAGGTTTTCCAGGCATAGATGCGTAATAAAAATGATGTCCAAAACGGCAACATAATCAGCATTAACAGGGTTGGCTGCATATGTTTTGGTGAGCGCGCCATGTAGTAGGCAAATGGATAGCCAATAACTAAACATAACAATGTAGTAATGGCGGCGTATTTAATAGAGGATAAATACGTTTTAAAGTAAAGCGAGTCAGTGGCAAGAAACTGATAACTGCCAAAGTTTAAAGTCAATCTAGGCCAGCCATGACTCCAATCTATCATGTGCGAAATGCTAGTTGACTCCATTTCAGACAAGCTAATTTTAAGCACAATGAGAAGCGGGATAGCTGCGAGCAACAAAAACCAGAAATATGGAACACCAATAACCACAAGGCGCCCAGCTGAAAGACTGGTGAAGAAACTTTGTTTTTTAGCCACAGCAATTTTCCTTATGAATTCTTAATGAATTTCTTAATGAATTAAAAGTTTAGTTAACCTTATTGAGTTAACACCACCATGGCTAAATCGCTCCAACTTGCATAAGCGCGATCACCCCAAGTTAAACCGCAACTTAAATCGCGCGTATTGTTAAGCTCTTGAGCCTTAATTACCTTGCCACTATCAAGTTTCAAGTGATAAGTTGTATGGGCGCCAAAGTACACTATTTCAATGACTTCTCCCGCGCACCAGTTGTATTCACTATTCGGCTTATCTTTAGATAACATGATTTTTTCAGGTCGCAAGGCCACGCCTACATCCATCCCTGAATGACCACTCACGCCATGCCCCACATAATGCACGCACTCTGGGCAACGCACAGTCACATGGTCAGGCTCATCTTCTTCAATCTTACCTTCAAAAATATTTACATTACCAATGAAGTCAGCCACTTTGCGACTATTTGGCATTTCATACACTGTATCAGGCTCACCGACCTGCAAGAAGTAACCCTCAGACATCACGGCAATACGCGATGCCATGGTCATGGCTTCTTCTTGGTCATGCGTCACCAACACACAAGTCACGCCGACTTCTTCAATAATATTCACCAGTTCAAGCTGAGTACTTTCACGTAATTTTTTATCTAGTGCACCTAGAGGTTCATCCAATAGCAATAATTGTGGACGTTTTGCTAGGCTGCGAACCAAGGCAACCCGTTGTTGCTGACCACCTGACAATTGATGCGGCTTACGTTTTGCATATTGATTAAGTTGCGCCAAACTCAACATTTTTTCAACCCGCTCGGCAATTTCATCTTTAGGCATGCCATCGCGCTTTAAACCGAAAGCTACATTTTCCCAAACGCTTAAATGCGGAAATAGCGCATAAGATTGAAACATCATATTGATTGGACGTTGAAACGGCGGCAGATTAGTAATATCTTGATTTGCTAAAAAAATCTTACCTTTAGTAGGCGTTTCAAAGCCAGCCATCATGCGCAGTAAGGTAGACTTCCCGCAACCTGAACCGCCTAGTAGCGCGAATATCTCACCTTTCATTACCGTGAGAGAAACATCATCGACAGCTTTGACCGTACCATCGTAGACTTTGGTGACATTTTCAACACGTAGTAAAATTTCCTGCGCAGCTTTATTAGCTTCTTTAGGAGCTGTTGCCATAAAAACCCTTATCTATGATATTGAAAACTGTTGCGTATTAAACGCAGATAATCCATTAGAACATTTAATTTTGTAGAATTTTCCACTCAAACTGTTGCGGATGGCTGTAGGAGGGGCTTGTAGCCCCGAACAAAATATCACTTCGAATCGCCATCGCCATTCGGGGCTACAAGCCCCTCCTACATTGGATTTATGTTAATTTTATTATTTCTAATGGACAATCGGGGTTAAACTTTGTAGAGACGTAGTCAACAACGCCCCTACAAATAAAACAACAATTAAATGCCTGTTTTAAACTTGGTATAGAGGCGAGTCATGTTGCGTTTAGTTTGTGCGCTTTCAACACCCGGTGACACCAACTTTGCAATATCTTCATCAGATAAGAAAATAGATTTGTTGTTTTTAATTTCAGGGTCAACAAACTCAGTGGCGGCCTTATTCGGGTTCGCATAAGTCACTTCATTCGTAATGGCCGCTGTTACTTGTGGACGCATAATATAGTCCATCCATAAATGCGCATTATTAGGGTGTTTGGCATCAGCGGGAATCGCCATGGTATCCATAAACATGATGCCACCCGTTTTTGGCACTAGCGCTTCGATGTTTTGCTCGGCTTTATTCTCGATTGAACGTTTATGCGCTAAGTTAAAGTCGCCAGCCCAGCCATAAGCCACACAAACATTACCACTCGCTAAGTCATCAATCTGACCACCAGAATTGAACTTTTTAATGTCTGGACGTACTTTCATCAACATATCAAAAGCTGCTTGGTAATCATCTTGTGTGCCTGTGAAAACAGGTTTACCCAAATAATGCAATGCAGCCTGGAATACATCGGCTGGAGTATCTAAAAAGGTAATCCCGCATGACTTTAATTTGTGAGTGTATGTCGGGTTAAACACTAAATCCCATGCATTATCTGGCATAGGCGTGTCGCCAAGCGCTGCTTTTACTTTATCTACATTAATGCCAACGGTGTTATAGCTCCACATCCAGTCAATTAAATAATTGTTACCAGGATCTAGCGCTGCCATTTGTTTCAAGATGCCCGGATCAAGATTTTTCCAATTAGGTAATTTAGATTTATCTAACTTTTGTAACAAACCACCCTCAATTTGCAATTTTGCCCAATTTGAACCTGGCACAACGATGTCGTAACCAGTATTTTTAGCAATTAGTTTTGCATGCAAAATTTCGTTACTGTCAAACACATCATAACGAACTTTAATGCCCGTTTCTTTCTCAAAATTTGCGATCGTATCTGGTGCAATATAGTCTGACCAGTTATAAATATTGAGGATTTTTTCTTCTTGTTCGCTCGCCGTTGCCATTGTTGATTTGGCTGCCTCAGCTGTAGTGTTGTCAGATTTGCTACAAGAAACCGTAGCTAACCCAGTAATAATCGCCATACCGAGCAAGTATTTACTATAAGAAAAATTCATATTTATTAACCCATTTAAAAAGTATTTGACAGAGAAAGTATTGCTAAAAATGTTTACTAACTTTTTGCGCTATAGAATCGCACATGCTGACCAAATAGATTCGAAGCAATCTTACAATAGGCGGCCCTAAAAACCAACTACAACCCTATTAATAGCCTCGTAAAATCACGTATTATCATAAAGCCCTTGCGCTTTCAAATCAGCCAATGTTGCATCTAGACATTTCTGAATTAACGCCACCATTTCATCAATCTGCACCTTAGTTATCACTAGCGGTGGCGCAATAATCATACGGTCGCCGACCGCTCGCATAATCAATCCGTTGCCAAAGCAATGTCCACGACAAATCATGCCTACACCAACGTCTTCATCAAAGGCTACATGATTTGCTTTATCTTTCATCAACATGAAGCCAGCCACTAATCCCAGTGTTTCTGCGCCACCTACCAATGGATGTTTGGCTAGCTCGGCGTATTTTTTCGCTAAGTATGGGCCAGTTTCATTGAGCACTTTATCCACTAAGCCTTCACGCTCCATAATCTCAATATTCGCTAAAGCCACTGCACAAGCGGTTGGATGCCCTGAATAGGTATAGCCATGATTGAATTCACCACCCTGCTCAATTAAGACTTTAGCGACACGCTTGCCAACAACTACGCCGCCTAAAGGAATGTAGCCAGAAGTCACACCTTTAGCAAAAGTCATTAAATCGGGTTTACAACCTAATAATTGTGAACCAAACCATTTACCAAGACGACCAAAACCGCAAATCACTTCATCACAAATCAGCAAAATGCCGTATTTATCGCAGATGCGTTGAATTTCAGGCCAATAAGTTTGGGGGGGAATGATCACTCCGCCCGCGCCTTGCACAGGCTCACCTATGAATGCGGCTACTTTACCTGCGCCAACCTCTAAAATCTTCTTCTCTAACCAACTTGCAGCTTCTATGCCAAATGCATCACTATCTTGATTTGGCGCTAGTCCATAATGGTATGGCTGTTCGATGTGTTCTATGCCAGGAATCATGCCGCCTTGCATATGCATGCCTTCCATACCGCCTAAGGATGACCCAACTAGCGTTGAGCCATGATAGGCGTTATTACGGCTGATTATAACCGTACGCTCTGGCTGACCTAGCGTTGCCCAATAATGGCGCACCATGCGAACATTAGTATCATTAGACTCAGAGCCTGAGCTACTAAAAAACACATGGCTATAATCATCACCAGCCAACTGAATGATTTTTTCTGCGAGTTTAACCGCAGGGACATTAGTCGTTTGAAAAAAACTATTGTAGTAAGGAAGCTCTAGCATTTGTTTAGCTGCGGCATCGACTAGCTCTTTACGCCCATAGCCCACATTGACGCACCATAAACCAGACATCGCATCTAGGATTTTTTCACCAACCGAATCCCAAATATAAATGCCATCAGCCTTAACAATAATACGTGAGCCTTTATCCGACAAGCTTTTATGATCGGTAAAAGGGTGCAGATAGTGCGCTGAATCTATTGCTTGTATTTCTTTAGTATTAATCATTTTTTTACTCTATTTTTTAATTTTTAATCGCGTGAGTATTTATTAAACATGCATTAAAAGATGTTCACGCTCCCAAGGGCTAATCACGCGCATAAACTCGTCGTGCTCGGCATCTTTCACAGCTAAATATACATCCACGAAATCTTTGCCTAACACCTCCTGTAAGACTTGTGAGTGTTCTAGTTCACGTATCGCTTCAGACAAACCACGTGGCAATTGATAATCAGAAGCGTAAGCGCTACCAGTGGTGACCTCAGTTGGTTTAAGTTTTTCTTTAATGCCTAAGTAACCACAAGCCAAGGTAACGGCCATGGCTAGGTAAGGATTAGCATCTGCACCGACTACGCGATTTTCAATGCGGCGACCTGATGGTTCAGAAATCGGCACGCGGATACCCACAGTGCGGTTATCGTAGCCCCACTCAATATTAATTGGCGCGGCACCATTTCGTACAATGCGACGATAGGAGTTAACATAAGGCGCCAGCAACACCATTGCCGCAGGTAAGTATTTTTGCAAACCAGCAATGTAATGGAAAAATATTGGTGAAGCTGTGCCATCAGCGTTACTAAAAATATTCTGTTTAGTTTGGCTGTCAATCACGCTTTGATGAATATGCATGGCGGAACCTGGCTCATGTTGCATGGGTTTTGCCATAAAAGTTGCATACATGCCGTGTCGCATCGCAGCCTCACGCAATAAACGTTTAAAGAAAAAAGATTTATCAGCCAAAATCAAGGGCTCATCATGCAAAAAGTTAATCTCCATTTGCCCGGCGCCAAACTCATGAATAAGCGTATCAAGCTCTAAACCCATGAGTGCTGAATAATCGTAAATATCTTCAAATAAGGGATCGAACTCGTTCACCGCATCAATACTGTATAACTGGCGACTAGTTTCTTTACGTCCGCTACGTCCAACTGGTGGGCTTAAAGCAATATCAGGGTCAGGATTACGCTCAAGCAAATAAAATTCTAACTCTGGCGCCACGATTGGCGTCCAACCTAAGTCTTTGTATAAGTTAGTCACACGGCGAAGCACATTTCGGGGCGCAAAATCAATGGGTTTACCGTGATGATCTACACAATCCATAATGACCTGTGCTGTTGGGTCTACCGCCCAAGGCACTAATCTAAGTGTGGTGGGGTCTGGAATAAGCACCATGTCTTTATCGGTGAAGCCAAATACACGATCATAGCCTTCATTTCCATCAGGCGATTCGCCCGTTACTGTCATGCCAAACACAGCTTCTGGTAGACGCATAGCGCGGTCTGTTGAAAATTTCTCGCGAGGTAGAATCTTGCCACGTGCTACCCCTGTTAAATCAGGCACCAAGCACTCAATCTCAGTAATGTTGTTTTCCGTTAACCACTTATCCATGTCCATATGGTTCATTGCTACTTGTTCTGTCATTTTTATTCTCCTGTACTGCTTTTTTAACCACTTGTTATTAACCGCCTAAAATGAGTTCTTAGGTTTTGCATCTTTTGCGTTAATCTGGTGGCTCGTGCCTTTTCAATCTAAATCTACAAGCATCACCAAATGCTTGGAAAATAGCCAAATACTGTGGGTTTTCCATGACTTTCCACTCGGGGTGCCACTGCACAGCCAAAGTAAAAGCTTGGGCCTTTTCGACACGTATAGCTTCTACCAAACCATCTGGCGCGTATGCCTCTGCTACCAATCCTGTGCCAAGCCTATCTACGCCCTGACCGTGTAAAGAGTTCACCATCATCTGCGATGCGCCGATTATTTTAGCCAATTGACCATTCGGTACTAAGTCAATGTGATGAGCATGCGCATATTGAATCTCGCTAGAAACATCTTTAATTTCCCTGTGATCTTTCAAACCAGATACTTCTTGAACGGCTTGGTGCAAACTTCCACCAAATGCAACGTTTACTTCTTGAAAGCCTCGACAGATAGCCAATAAAGGCACTTCTGCTTTAACGGCTGCTTGCACGAGTTTTAAAGTGAGCGCATCACGTGCACGGTCTAAGGGTAAAGCTGGATTGTGCACTTCTTGATCGAAATGGGAGGGATGGACATTTGAAACGGAGCCGGTGAGCAGAATACCATCAGCAATGTTGATTAAAGCTGCTATATCTAATAAATCTCCGATGGCTGGAACCACTAAAGGTATTGCGTCTGCTGCCTCTGCCACCGCTACTAAATACTTATGACCCACCATATGAAATGGATGCTCACCGAGCGGCTTAACATCCGCTGGGATTAATACGACTGGTTTTCGTTTTGTTGTCATCGTTTTCAGATTGAGTTTATAGACTTACGTTTTTGCTATTCAGCAATTGCGTTGCCTTATAGCTAAGTATACTATTCCTATAATTGGTAATGCAACAAGAGCCATTTAGATTATTTAGATAGAACCACTTTAACACGCTTAAACCGCGCAGCTTCATTTGGAATTTTCTAATAATATGAAACAAGATGTGCTTTCAGAATGGTTATTAACTCAGCTTAACCATTCAGATTTTCCTGCTCGCATGCCAAACCACAGGCGCATTTACGAGGTGATCCGCCGCGCTATTACTACACAACTTTTAGCAGCTGGAGAACGCCTTCCATCTACAAGAAGTTTGGCAGAAGATTTAACCGTATCGCGCAACACCATTCTAGCGGCTTTTGAACAACTGTTGGATGAAGGATATGTCGCATCACAAACGGGTAGTGGCACCTATGTCACCTACAATCAGCACGATGGCTTTACAAAAAGCATTTCACAAAAAAACATTACAGAAATCCAATCAGCCAATGCAAGCGGTGAATTTGAATCAGAAAATATTGCTTTAACTGTTAACAATCCCATTGGCCTATCAAAGCGCGGCCTAGCTGCATGTAGCTCACGCAAAGACAGTAATATTAAAATAGGTAACGAAGTTCAACCTTTTACCCCAGGTGAGGATGATTACGCAGGCTTTCCTTATGCGCTATGGCGTCGATTACTCAATCGGCAATGGCGCACGCCAGACCCTGCCCTGCTCGACTCCAGTCACGATGGCGGTTATTTACCTTTACGAAAAGCCATTGCCGATTATTTACGTGTTTCTCGCGCGGTCAACCTCACATTCGACCAAGTACTGATTATCTCAGGCACACAACAATCCATTGATTTATGCGCACGCTTACTCACAGACCACGGTGATTGTGCATGGGTAGAAAACCCAGGCTACTGGGCGGCAAGGCGTGTATTGGAAGTGAATGGCCTACAACTACACCCAGTAAATGTAGACAAAGAAGGCATGGCACCAAGCATTAAAGATTACCGAACTATACCGCGATTAATTTATACTACGCCCTCGCACCAATACCCCAAAGGCATGGTCATGAGTTATGGCCGCCGCCGCTTATTGTTAGATTATGCGCAAAACTGCAAAGCATGGATTATTGAAGATGACTACGATAGCGAATTTCGTTTTGAAGGCCGTCCTATTTCATCCTTACAAGGCATGGATCAAAATGGTCGTGTACTTTATTTAGGCACCTTTTCTAAAGTCATGTACCCAGGCATACGCTTAGGTTATCTAGTGGTGCCACCCAATTTGGTAGAAAGCTTTAAAAGTGGCTTATACGAACTACAACGCCCTGGACAAGTCGTTATTCAAGCCGCACTGGCAGAGTTCATAGAAGAAGGCCACTTCGCAAGCCATATTAGAAGACTACGACAAATATACGGTGAACGCAGACGGCTACTACAAGCAGCACTAGCACCAATCGCCACAGTAGGCGCAAGGCTTTCCAGCGTAGATTCTGGCCTGCACTTAGTGGTGGAGTTTGATGCAATATGCGACGACGTGCGCGTCGCTGAACTAGCCTCAGTTCATGGCCTACGCGTATACCCGCTGTCGCACTACTGCATGGGCAAAAGCACAGAAAAAGGCTTAATTATCGGCTATGCGTATTCCGCCACGGAGCATATTACGGAGTATGGAAGTAAGCTGGCAGAGGTTATACAAACTGCGTTAAGGCAATGAATTAACTGAATCCGAATGAGCTAAACATTTTAAATTGCATACGCACTCGAGATTAATTACTATACAAACTGGCAGTGTTTAATTATAAGATTTAAAAAAAGAAAAGCGCGCGTAAAAAAACAAGTACTCACAACATTAATAATCGGACGGACGCACTCGCCCACATAGCAATCGTTAACCTTAATATACTTTGATTAATCACTGGAGTTGCTCCTCATGAAGTTTTCTACCCTGCTGTTAATTCTGACTCTAACTCTTATCGCCGCCTTTTCGGCGCTTAATTGGAGTGTTTTTGTTACACCAACTGAGTTGTCATTAGGTTTCACTACGACCAAAATCCCGTTAGGGCTAACCATGCTTGGACTGTTGGTACTTCTTACGATTTTATTTCTAGGCTTTGTGTTCTATCTTCAAGCGTCATCCCTTCTGGAAACTCGCCGACACACAAAAGAACTACAATCCAGCCGCGAGCTTGCAGATCAAGCAGAAGCATCGCGATTTAATGAGTTACAATTTTTTTTAAAAGCAGAGCTTGTGAAATTAACAAACTTACATGCGGAATCAAAATCCGAAATTAATACCAAAATTGAATTGATTGAGCACAATCTTCGAACCACAATTGAGCATTCAGGTAATTCGCTTGCAGCGTACATAGGGGAATTGGAAGATCGTCTTGAATCGATTAGAACTTCATCTACAAAAAGTTAACCACTCATTCAATGCGTCTACGCGAAAAAAGTGTCTACGCGAAAAGCCGTTCAGACCCTTTGAAACAAATGCTACTCATGCCTTAACGCTTCAATCGGATCCATTTGCGCAGCGCGTCTAGCTGGAAAGTAACCAAACAACACGCCAATACCTGCAGAAAATAGAAAGGACATTACGTTAGTGGTGACATCAAAAATAAACGGCACATTCATCAAAATAGAAAGTCCGTAAGAGGCAATGGATGCAATGATGATGCCTATCAGCCCACCAAGCGCTGACAGCACAACGGCCTCAATCAAGAACTGCAACAAGACTTCTCTCTCTAACGCGCCAATCGCAAGGCGCAGCCCAATCTCTCGTGTGCGTTCTGTAACGCTCACTAGCATGATATTCATAATACCAATGCCGCCTACCAGCAAGCTTACCGCGGCAACCGCACCGAGCAGCGTGGTCATTACCTTGGTCGTGCTAGAGAGTGTTTCGGCGAGTTGTTGCGTATCGAAAATATTAAAATTATCGTCATCATTCTCGGCAAGTTTACGACGCTCACGCAGCAAATCGCGCAGGCTAGCTTTTAATGGGCCGCTATCTCGGCCATCTTGCATTGAAACTAGCAGCGTACTCACTTTTAAACTACCCGTCACACGGCGTTGAAGGGTATGAAGTGGCACCAGCACTACATCATCTTGATCGCCCATACCGCCTTGACCTTTAGCATTCAGAATCCCTACAACAGTGCATGAAAACTGCTTGATACGTAATTGTTCGCCAAGGCCAGTCTGCCCTATTGTGCCCGCATAAAGTTCTCGGCGTACCGTTTCACCAATGACGCAAACGGCTGCACCAGCGGTTTGTTCGTCTGGGTCAAAAACACGGCCGCTCGCCAACTTCCAGTTTCCAGTCAGAAACCATGCGTTAGTACTGCCGTAAACAGTGCTAGACCAATTTCGCCCATTGGCGATCACCGTTACACTAGTGCGACCTTGGGGCGCAACTGCAGCTACGCCTCCAATTTCTGACTGTATGGCAACAGCATCTGCCTCGGTGAATTGCGGTACGCCGCCACCACCCCCTCCACCGCCAGGTTGACGTTGACCAGGATTAACCATTAACAAATTAGTGCCGAGGCTAGAAATTTGCTTCTTGATTGCTTGGGTGGCGCCGTTACCTAATGTCACCATAGTAATCACCGCAGCAACACCAATCACAATGCCGAGTATGGTCAAAAACGACCTAAGCAGATTGCGCCTAACCGACCGCAACGCCAACATAAAAACACTGAATAACATTAAATAACCTCAGTCGTATCTGTAGACATGGTTGTAGGCATGGTGGGATGTTCATTCAGCTCATCTTTTGCAATTTTGCCATCGACAAAAGTCACTATTCGATGTGCATATGCCGCCATATCCAACTCGTGTGTCACCATTAACACGGTTATGCCTTGGTCTCTATTAAGTGCCACTAAAAGCGCCATAATTTCATGGCTGCGCTGCGTGTCTAAATTCCCAGTAGGTTCATCAGCAAGTAACACCGCTGGCTCAGTCACAATGGCGCGGGCAATTGCGACACGTTGTTGCTGACCACCTGAAAGTTCTGCTGGTGTGTGATGCTCCCAACCAGTCAGTCCTACTGCCGCTAAGGCCTTGCTAGCGGCTATCTGCCGCTTTTTAGCATCATCACCGCGATAGAGTAAAGGCAGTTCTACATTTTCCTGCGCGGTGGTACGTGCGAGTAAATTAAAACCTTGAAAAACAAAACCAAGGTAGCGTCTGCGCAGTCTTGCACGCTGGTCGCGAGTTAAGTCTTCTACATGCGCACCTTTAAATAGGTATTGTCCATGTTTAGGGCTATCTAGGCAGCCTAGAATATTCATGGCGGTAGATTTTCCTGAACCACTTGGACCCATAATAGCGACGAACTCACCTGCATAAATACTTAAGTCAATGCCTTTTAAGGCAAGGAATTCAGTTGCGCCTGAGCCGTAGGTTTTCTTAACATCAATTAACTGTATAAATGGCAACTGCTGGGGCTGATTGATTAGTGGCTCACTCACGGTGCTACGACTTTCTGATCGGTTATTACTTGCATGCCTACTTTCAACTCACCACCGATTATTTGTGTCATGTGACCGTCGCTTATACCAGGTTTCACTGCGACGGCGATTGCCGCTGTGCCATCTTTAGGCAATACCCACACTTGTTTAGCTAAGGCTATATTTGCTCTTTCAGCACCAGATTTACGGTTACTTTTATTGCGCGGCATACTTGGCATTAAGCTCGTGGCGAGTCCCTTTTTAGCTACTGGCGATTTATCAGAATCGGCAGATGCGGGCGTGAATCGTAGCGCGGTGTTAGGCACTAACACCGCATCACTCACCTGCTGGGCTTTAATCGCGGCAGTCGCGGTCATACCTGGGCGTAGACTAAGGTCTGAATTATCAACATCTAAATAAGTCAGGTAAGTCACGACATTATCAGTAATGGTTGAGCCAAAACCTACGCGTGTAATATTTGCTGGAAACTTGCGTGTTGGATAAGCACTCACGGTAAAAGTAGCATCTTGGCCTAACTTAACCGAGCCAACATCCGCTTCATCTACATACACCCAAAGACGTAACTTTGTTAAGTCTTCCGCCATCGTAAACAAAGTCACCGCTTGCAGCGAAGCAGCCACAGCATTGCCTGGGTCAACTGCCCGCGTGAGCACCACACCATCTGAGGGCGCAACTATTGAGGCTCTACTTAAGTTAATTTGGTCTGTTGATAGCGCAGCACGTGCATCATTAACACCCGCCTTCGCACTCAGGTCATCCGCTACGGCTCTGTCATAGGTAGCGCGACCCGTATCAAGCTCAGATTTAGATGGCACTTTTCCACCTGATAAACGCGACACTTCTTCGAGTCTTTGCAAAGAAGCGGAAGTTTCTTTGATGGTCGCTTCGGTCTGTGCAACCTTAGCAATCGCGGCAGCCAAAGATGCTTTTGAACGCAACACCTGATCACTTAATTTTGAAGTATCAAGCTCCACCAACACCTGACCCTTTTTAATCACATCATTCACATCAACATTCACCTTGCGTACAGTACCTGAAAGTTCACTACCAATATTGATAGAACGTGTCGGCTGAATGGTGCCGTTGGCCGTCACGGTTAGAGTCAAATCACCACGCGTCACTTCTTGCGTTGTATATTTAGGTAATGCTTCTTTCGCACGTTCCGCCTGCCAGTATAAGTAAGCCGCAACAATGATAATAAGCAACACCAATCCACCCCACAAAGTCGAGCGGCGATACCAAGCAGCTTTTGCGGGCTCATCTAGTAAGGTCGCAATATCAATGGCTGCGTCTTTAGAGGTCATAGTTTCAGTTGAAGCTTTATTGGTGTTCATAAAGGGAAATTCATTTCGATTTTTCAGTAATTGATGTTGTTTTTTCAGCTTCGCTTGCCTGCCAGCCACCGCCTAACGCCTTATACAGGCGCACATGGTCTGAGCTTACAGCGGCATTTGCACTAGCTACGCTGTCTTGCGTACTTAATAATGAACGTTGCGTTTCAAGCACCGTTTGAAAATCAACTAGCCCACTATCGTAGCGTTGACGCGCCATAATCGCGGCATTGCTAGCTGCTTCAGAGGCTAAGTTCAGACGAGATACACGCTGAATATCCCCACGCAAGGCAACCAAAGCATCCTCAACTTCTTGCAGCGCAGTGAGCACAGTAGCTTTATAAGTTAAATGTGTTTGCGCCAATACCGCTTCTTGAGCGCGCACTTTAGCCCGCCTAGAGCCTCCATCGAATAATGGCATAGCCACGTTCGCCAGTAATGAACTCACCACAGAAGAACCGCTAGTTAAAGAGCCCAAAGTAAGCGCACTTAAACCAAGCGAGCCACTCAAAGAAAAATTGGGCAATCGCGCCGCATCCGCTTGCGCCAACTTGGCTAAATCAGCCGTCACCCGATACTCGGCAGCACGCACATCGGCACGTTGACGCAAAGTTTCAGCAGGAAAATTCAAAGCCAAGTCATTCGCTGCTTGGGGCACTGGGTTGGCTACTGACAATTGCTGCAACAAAGCGGCTGGTGGCTGACCAGTGAGTACCGCAAGCGCATGGCTCATCTGTGCAATGGAGGTCTGTAATGGAGGAATAATAGCGCGTGTTTGCTCGGCTGAAACCCTCGCTTGTTCAGCATCTAAAGCGGAAACTAGCCCTGCTTGAGTACGCCACCCGGTAATTTGCAAGGTTTCTAGCTGGCTAGTTAAGTTGCTATTAGCAATCACCAAGCGAGCCTGTGCATTGCGTAGAGAAATATAAGCCAGCGCGACTTCAGCTGCAATTGACACCTGAACATCACCTAAATTAGCCTCACTTGCCTGAGCAGTGGCTTCAATTGCGTTGAGTCCGCTTCGATTAGCGCCGAAAATATCCAACTCCCAGCTTGCATCCAAACGTGCTGAAAAGTTATTCACTGCACTTTTTTGACCCGATTTATTTCGTCCAGCCGATGCTGAAGTATCAAGCGTTGGCAACAAGGTAGCCGCGGCAACATCGCGCAAGGCTCGCGCCTCTTGCAGTGCTGACTTTGCGCTATTGATGTTGGTATTACTTTGCAAAGACTGCTGTACAAGGTTCACCAAAAGCGGATCATTAAACCGCTGCCACCAATGATTGAGCGAGCTTGAACTTGAAATCGCCACCGCTTCATCCACTGACCACTTCGCTGACACCTCAATTTTTTCGGATTCAGGATGGCTGGGGTTAATCAGCGCACAGCCATTGAGTGTCAGTAGCAAGCTGATTAAACTTATTAAGTTTAAACTGTAATTATTTTGATAATTACTTTTAACTTGATGATTGCCTGAGTGACTTTTTTGGTAAGGATTTTTGAGATCACCTAATAGTACATTCATAGGGTTAAAACATTCATAGTTTAGCTTTAAAACTCGTTAAAAACGTTGAATCTATTATGACGACATGCAGAAAAAATAGAATAGGCTGAATAGTAAATCCGTGTAAATCTGGGTAAAACCTTATTAACTATGACAGATAGGCTAAATTGGAGTAAGTTCGCGACTAGGTTCTTAAGTTAGCAACAAGCGAAATCTACATAAGTCAGCTCAATCACTATATGAGTCATTAGGCCGGGTGTACCATGATGTTTTTTATACCTACAGCAAACCAATTACATCGACTAAAAATATCATCTAAATATCTTGAATATAAATCATTGCCCGATTGAAAGCTTTCTAGCAGTTTTATCTTTAAAATCAATGCATCAGGCCATGCTTAAGCGCCCGTTGTGTTACTTAACAAGTAGTCAATATGCTAAAATGTAGACTACAACCATTATGAAACATAAACACCTATGGCTCGCAACGTTACCGATAAAACCCAATATCGCTTCGCTGACTTAGTTGATCTTTCAGCATTTGCAAGCATGCTGGAAAGCTTCGCTAAGGCAACTGGCATTTCCAATGGGCTGGTGGATGTAAATGGCGAGTTGCTTAGTCAGGCTGGCTGGGAAAATGCCTGTACGCGCTATCATCGCGCCCACCCAGAAACTGCCCAGCGTTGTCGCGAAAGCAATTTAGCTATCATGCATGACTTGCGTGACGGCCACGTTGCTAACAGCCTATGCCACAACGGATTGATGGATTATGCCACGCCAGTGGTAGTAGAAGGCCAGCAACTAGCCACCTTGTTTTTGGGACAGGTTCTGCACACAGCACCTGATTTGGAGTTCTTTAGAAATCAGGCAGAGAAGTTCGGGTTTGACGAAATAGAATATATGAAATCAATTGAGTCTGTTCCGATCATTGATAAGTCTCACGCTGAAGCTCTCATGACCGTCATGGTGGGAATGGCTCAAACGCTCGCTGCAAGCGGACTCGCTAGGCTCAGGCAAGCTACGCTGGAGCATGAGATTAGTGTTAACACCGAAAAACGAATCCAGCTTGAGGATATTCTAAATTTTTCTCCAATTGCAATCGGCTGGTCTGATGACGATGGGCGGATAGAATACATCAACCTTCAATTCACCCAATTGTTTGGGTATGAACTCAGTGACTTGCCTAATTTAGAAACATGGTACCGTCTAGCCTACCCAGACGAGAACTATCGAGAGAGTGTTATCCGTCCATGGTTAAGGGATGTAGCGCGTTCACACCAAAGTGGCTTGGAAGCCGATATTGTCTGCAAAGATGGTAGTGTCCGACGTGTTATCATTAGAGCATCACGGGTCGCGCAGCGCCGACTGGTCAATTTTACCGACATTACTGAACATTGGAAAAGCGAGCAACGCGAGCAGGCGCATGATGCAATGCTGGGAATGGTGGCCAGAGGAGCTAAATTAAATGACATTCTTATTGCTATCGTTCAAGAGATTGAGCGGGAGGATAAAACCGCCCTTTGTAGCATTATGCTATTAGATTTTGAAGGAAAGTGCCTTCATACTGGCGCCGCGCCCAGTCTGCCAGAATCCTACAACAATGCCCTCGAGGGAGTAGAAATCGGCCCAAATGTGGGTTGCTGTGGTACAGCAGCCTATCTTGGTCAGCGCGTAATTGCTGAAGATATTCAGACAAATGAGCTTTGGAAGCCGTACGCTCATTTAGCGCAAAAGGCTGGATTGCGTGCATGTTGGTCGGAACCTATTATTTCTTCTCGCGACAAAGTGCTGGGAACATTTGCTATTTATCATACCGAGCCAAAAATTCCAAAACCTTGGGATATTGAACGCATAGGCTACGCTGCAAATCTTTCTGCTATTGCTATTGAAAACCGCTATGCGCTGGAAGAGTTGGAACGCCGTGCATATACAGACTATTTGACGGGCCTGGCCAACCGCCGCTACTTTTTTGAAAAAGCAGAAAATGAATTGGCACGCGCCCTGCGTTATAGTAAAAAATTGTCTATTTTGATGCTGGACATAGATCATTTTAAACAGGTTAACGATAACTACGGCCACGAGGCAGGCGACGTAGTCTTAAAAAAATTGGCGGAAATCTGCCTTGCCTCGCTACGCGCCATTGATATTATCGGACGAATTGGTGGCGAAGAATTTGCTATTTTACTGCCAGAAACATCGATAGAAACCGCCATGGAAACTGCTGAACGCTTGCGAATTGCGCTTTCTTCTACAGCAGTGCAACTAGACAACGGATTGTCACTGCATTTCACGGCTTCATTTGGCGTGGTGACACTTGAGGAAAAAAATGACACTGTGGATATGCTGTTGAATCGAGCCGACCAAGCGCTTTATAAAGCCAAGGGCGATGGACGCAATCGGGTCTGTAAGTATCAACAATAACCTTTAGTTTCGTGAAGCAAAAAACTCTAAGATGAAGTCAATAAGTGTCATTAGAAGATAGTTCGTTAAAAATTTCAATAATGGTGTACTTGTCTACAAACAGATAAACCAGTTTATCTCGAACTCATACCCCAACAAGCCCACACTGGATGAAAGCTTGCTATTAAACAATTGCTTTTACGCAATATTGCTAGTGCGCATTTTAGTTAAGCTAAAATTCCATTATTTATTCAATCGCATTAAATAACCTTCTAAAATTTAATCAACATATAGTGATTTTATATTGTAACTTTCCGCTATATTGCGTTATAGTCTTATCACACGGTTCTTAAGTTTTAGTCAAAACCTAAGATAAAAGGGAATACGGTGCGATGTTTGAGTCATATTTTCAAACACTTATGCCCTAGCTGCCCCCGCAACTGTAATCAGCGAGTAATTTGTTACGCTTAGTTAAAAGCACTTGCCACTGAATTGGATTGTCAATTTGGGAAGGCCAACAAATCATGATGACCTGAAAGCCAGGAGACCTGCCGTGTGCGTTTTTGTGTATTTTGCGATGATTAAATTTAATCATGGTTGGAATGCGCAAAAATATTTTTATAACGTTTGAGGCGGGGTGTCCTCGGCAGATGACTAGTGCATTCACTATTGGTGCATTCACTATTCGCCATGCTGTTTTTAATATTTGCGCAGACTCCATGTCAGCTAGTCGCGCCAATTTTAAAGCTACCTGCCCTTTTTGAAAAAGGGAATATCCAAATGGATGATGTCAGACCTTCTGTTAACTCAGATTTATCTTTACCCACAATGCAAGTCATTCGTCGCAACGGCGCTGCAGTTCAATTTACACTCGATAAAATTACTATCGCAATCACCAAAGCATTTTTAGCGGTTGAAGGTAACCAAAGCGGCGCCTCGCAACGTGTGCGCGATCAAGTCGCCACATTAAGTCAATTAGTTAACCATGCTTTAATGCGTCGCTTGCCTACTGGCGGTTCGATCCATATTGAAGATATTCAAGACCAAGTTGAATTAGCACTCATGCGCAGTGGCAACCACGATGTGGCACGTGCCTATGTTCTTTACCGTGAAAAACGCAATGCTGAACGCGCTGCAGAAAAAGCGACCCATACATCTACAGAGCCTATGCATTTGCTTAGTGTGAATATGGATGGAAAACTGATTCCTCTGGATATTAATCAACTCAATGAAATGGTGAGTGAGGCTTGCTTAAACTTAGAAAGCGTTCAACCAAGCCTAGTGGTAGAGCAAGCAGTTCGCGATTTGTACAACGGCATTCCATTTACAGAAGTCTATAAAGCGCTGATTCTGTCTGCTCGTAGCCTGATTGAAACTGAGCCGGCCTACAATTACGTGACCGCCCGTTTGCAATTAGATTTAGTACGAGCTGAAGTGCTCGGCGAACGTGTGAGCCATGCTGAAATGGATGCTCATTACGCGGAGTATTTTCCTCGTTATATCAAATTAGGCATAGCTGCAGAATTGCTAGATTCAAGATTAGCCCAATTTGACTTAACTAAACTAGCGGCTGCTTTGATCAAAGAACGTGATTTTCAATTTGGTTATTTAGGCATACAAACCTTATATGACCGTTACTTTTTACATATTGAAGAACGCCGAATTGAGTTACCGCAAATTTTCTTTATGCGCGTAGCGATGGGTTTAGCGATTAATGAGATAGACCGCGAAAGCCGTGCAATAGAGTTCTACAATGTTTTGAGTAAGTTCGATTTTATGAGCTCGACCCCTACTTTATTTAACGCTGGCACCCTTCACTCTCAGCTTTCTTCTTGCTACTTAACGACCGTCAGTGATGATTTAGACGGAATTTATCAAGGCATTAAAGAGAATGCCATGCTGCAAAAATACGCAGGCGGCTTAGGCAATGACTGGACGCCAGTGCGTTCTTTGGGCGCGCGCATTAAAGGTACAAACGGCAAGAGTCAAGGTGTAATTCCATTTTTAAAAGTCGTAAATGATACGGCTGTTGCCGTGAATCAAGGCGGCAAACGCAAAGGTGCAGTCTGTGGATATTTGGAAACTTGGCACTTAGACATTGAAGAGTTTTTAGATTTACGCAAAAACACAGGCGATGACCGTCGCCGCACGCATGACATGAATACCGCGCATTGGATTCCCGATTTATTCATGCGCCGTGTGACTGAAGCTGGTGATTGGACATTATTCTCACCTTCTGATGTGCCAGATTTACATGATAAATACGGCAAAGCCTTTGAAACCGCTTATGTGGAATATGAGCGCCGTGCTGAAAATGGTGAAATCAAACTGTTTAAGAAAATTCCTGCTCTGCAAATGTGGCGCAAGATGCTTTCTATGTTATTTGAAACAGGCCATCCTTGGATTACATTCAAAGATCCATGCAATATTCGTTCACCACAGCAACATGTGGGCGTGGTGCATAGCTCAAACCTGTGTACAGAGATCACGCTAAACACATCAGAAACTGAAATTGCCGTGTGTAATTTGGGTTCTGTGAATTTATTGCAACATTTAACCGAAGTTAAAGGCAAGTTAGTGCTTGATACCGAAAAATTACAAGCCACTATTAAAATTGGCATGCGCATGTTAGACAACGTGGTGGACATTAATTTTTACCCAGTTGGTAAAGCCAGAAATGCCAATACCCGTCACAGACCAGTAGGCATGGGCATTATGGGCTTTCAAAATTGCTTGCATGCTATGCGGATTCCTTACGCCAGTATGGAAGCTGTGGGATTTGCTGACCATGCAATGGAAATGGTGTGCTACAACGCTTATTACGCTTCAACCGTGTTAGCAGAAGAGCGTGGCGCCTATTCAAGTTTTAAAGGCAGCTTGTGGGATCAAGGTATTTTGCCGCTAGACACATTAGATTTATTACTTAATGAACGTGGCGGCAATGTAGAAGTTGATAGAAGCAAAACGCTAGATTGGGATGCTTTGCGCACCCGCATTCAAAAGGTTGGTATGCGCAACTCTAACTGCGTGGCCATTGCACCCACGGCAACCATTTCTAACATTGTTGGTGTTTCTGCGAGCATTGAGCCTGAATACCAAAACCTATACGTTAAATCTAACTTATCTGGCGAATTCACTATTGTGAATGAGCAGTTGGTGATTGACCTAAAAGCGCGTGGACTTTGGGATGCCGTCATGGTGTCTGATTTAAAATACTTTGATGGCTCATTACAAAAAATAGACCGCGTACCAGCTGATTTAAAACAGCTATACGCAACTGCGTTTGATGTTGATCCAACTTGGTTAATTGAAGCCGCAGCGCGTCGCCAAAAATGGATTGACCAAGCGCAATCACTCAATTTGTATTTTGCTGTGCCATCTGGCAAAAAACTGAATGACACCTACTTGTTGGCATGGCAACGCGGTTTGAAAACTACTTACTACTTACGGTCATTAGGTGCAACAGCGGCGGAGAAATCGACAGGCTCGGGTGGCGAGTTGAATGCAGTTTCGGCGGGCGTAGAAGAAGCCCCGAAGTTGTGTTCGATAGACAATCCAGAATGTGAATCTTGCCAATAATTTTTTTGTAGGAGGGGCTTGTAGCCCCGAATAGCAATTCTGAGCGAGGAGTCAATTGCTTTCGCGACTACAAGTCGCTCCTACAAAAACAACCAACAAAAATTAAGGAAAAATCATGCTTTCATTTGAAGATGATGTGGTACTCGAAGAAACACCAATAACAACGCCAGCATTAAAAGTAGTGAAAAATAATGCTTTAACTTCACAATTAGCCGCACCAGTCGCCGCCAATCAACCCGCATTCAGCGGCCGTGTTAACGCCTCTGATAAACGCATGATTAACGGCCAAACTGACGTTAACCAACTCGTGCCGTTTAAATACCATTGGGCATGGGACAAGTATTTAGCGGGCTGTGCTAACCATTGGATGCCGCAAGAGGTGAGTATGAGCCGAGACATTGCACAATGGAAAGATAGCACCGCTCTCACGGATGACGAGCGCTTAATCGTTAAACGTAATTTAGGCTTTTTTACTACCGCTGACTCACTCGCAGCGAACAATATCGTGCTCGGTACTTACCGCCATATTACCGCGCCTGAATGTCGCCAATACTTGCTACGTCAAGGTTTTGAGGAGGCAATTCACACGCATGCTTATCAATATATCGTAGAAAGTTTGGGTTTAGACGAGTCAGAGGTTTTTAACGCCTACCAAGAAGTGGCGAGTATCAAAGATAAAGATGATTTTTTAATTCCGTTCATCAACATTTTAACTGACCCTACATTTAAAACTGGTACGCCCGAGGCGGATCAAAAGCTGCTTCGCTCATTAATTGTGTTTGCTTGCATTATGGAAGGCTTATTTTTCTATGTAGGCTTTGTGCAGATTCTTGCACTCGGTCGTCAAAATAAAATGCAAGGGGCCGCTGAGCAATACCAATACATTTTACGTGATGAATCAATGCACTGTAATTTTGGCATAGATGTAATTAACACGATAAAACTTGAGAACCCGCATTTATGGACAGCTGAATTCCGCGAAGAAATCAAAAGCTTGATGCAGCAAGGTGTAGAACTAGAATATCGTTACGCAGAATCGACTATGCCGCGCGGCGTACTAGGGCTAAATGCCACGATGTTTAAAGAATATTTACGTTTTATTGCCAATCGTCGTTGCACGCAGATTGGCTTAGACATTCTTTATCCTGGGGCGACAAATCCATTCCCATGGATGAGTGAAATGATGGATTTAAAGAAAGAGAAAAACTTCTTTGAAACCCGCGTGACCGAGTATCAAACTGGCGGTGCTTTAAGCTGGGATTAGCTTAAAACAAATCATTAATGAGCAGTTTACTAATTAAATAATTCGTCATACCAGCGAAAGCTGGTATACCGTCAGGGTAAATATTCAGGCTGTTGCTATAAATTATCATTCTTGATTAACAACCGTGCCAGCCTGTTAAGCCTGACCTGCCATCACTGAAGCAAAAACTGCAAAATTAGTACGAGTATTTAACGAGCTCTTAACCCATTTATACTCGGTTAAGTTCTAATAATGCAGTTTCTAGTGAGGCATATAGGCTGAACTTAAAAACTTCTACTTTTTAAGCGTTCTATGCGTTTATCTGGTACCAGCCAGATACAAGCCACTACTGCATAAATCAAACCAGAGATTATAGGCCAGAAGAATGCAGCTACGATACCCACAACATATAGAAAGGAAGTTAACTTACCTTTGATATCTCGCCCAACTACTTTGGCTAATAAGGAATTTTCACCTTGGCTAACAATAATAGTGTGTTGCAATATTGCATAAGCAAACGCGGCCATTAACAATACAAGCCCATAAAGTGCAGATGGAATGGCGGTGAAGTGATTCTCCCCCACCCAGCCAGACACAAACGGGAATAGTGATAGCCAAAACAATAAGTGTAAATTAGCCCACAATATGCTTCCGTTCACCTTCTCCACTGTCTGCAACATATGGTGGTGATTGATCCAGTAAATGCCCACGTATATAAAGCTCAACACATAGCTTAGAAATACAGGAACCAATGGTTTGATTGACGCAAAATCATTACCATGCGGCACTTTCATCTCCAGCACCATAATCGTAATGACAATGGCAAGCACGCCATCGCTAAAAGCTTCTAGACGGTTCTTTTCCATTAAGTCTTACTCAAGCCAAAGAAACAATCGCTTCAATTTCTACTAATACATCACGCGGCAATTTAGCTACTTGCACTGTTGAGCGTGCTGGAGTGTGGGTGCCAAAAGCTTCGGCATACACTTTATTCATGGCGACAAAATCATCAAGATTCTTTAAAAATACAGTCGTTTTAACTACTTTATCTAAACTTGATCCAGCCGCTTCAATCACAGCTTTTAAATTAGCCAAGACTTGCGTGGTTTGCACCGTAATATCGCCTTCATGCAAAGTACCATCCGCACGTAATGGAATTTGCCCTGACGTAAATAATAAGTCGCCTACTACCATAGCTTGTGAATATGGGCCGATTGCGGCTGGTGCGTTTGGTGTTTGGATAACGTGCATATGAAGTCCTTTTTTGAAAAAGTTAATGTAGCGAGATTATAATATAGCGTGATATGAAGTGTAGGAAGTTATGCTAGAGATAACGCGCTTATATATTAGCCGCATCAAAATATTGAAAATGTGCGCGTTTTACATTGCAAAACAGCTCATAAGCAATGGTGCCAGCGCTTATAGCTACTGCATTGGCAGACACGTTATTACCCCATAACTCTACAGAACTACCAATACTTGCATTAGGAATGTCAGTTAAATCGACAAATAGCATATCCATAGAAACGCGACCGATTAAGCGTGTCATTTTACCTTCAACTGCCATAGGCGTTCCAGTCACAGCTGATCGTGGATAACCATCAGCATAACCGCATGCAACCACGCCCACCACTGTGTCACGTTCGGCGGTGAATATGCTGCCGTAGCCTATAGGCTCACCCTGCTTAATAGTCCGAATCGAGATGATTTGCGAATTAAGCTGCATCACAGGTTTCAGCTTGGTGTCCGTATTCATTAATGGATCTGCGCCGTATAACATGATGCCGGGTCGCGTCCACTGGTTTTTTGTATCACCTATGCATATAGCCTTCTTCCAACCTAAAATTGCGGCTGAGTTCTCCAAGCTAGTTTCTGAGCCCAATCCGTGAGTAGCGTTGTGAAAAATCTCGATTTGCTGCAAGGTATGGTTCGAACTAAGATTATCCGCATTGGCAAAATGCGTCATCATTACTATATTTGCCACGTTTTTATGGTTTTTTAAACGCTCATAAGCTTGACCATATTCACTTGGCGATAAACCAACTCGATGCATGCCGCTATCCATTTTCAGCCACACATGCAAAGGTTTGGCGAGTTTAGCCGCTAACAAAATTTCTATTTGCCATTGAGCATGCACTACAATCCACAAATCATTCGCGACTATTTCTGGCAGTTCTATCGCCTCAAAAAAGCCTTCTAGTAACAGAATCGGCTCAGGTAGACCTGCTTCCCGAAGTTGCAAGGCCTCTTCTAAACAGGCAACAGCAAAGCCATCAGCTTCACCTTCAATGGCTTTAGCACAATGCACAGCACCATGCCCATAAGCATTGGCTTTAATCACGGCCAAGGCTTTACCACCATGCGATTGTTTGGCAACACGGTAATTATGCCTAAATGCATCTAAACGAATATGAGCGATTATTGGGCGTGACATGACTATTAATTTTGCTTTGAGTTAAGTTAATTTATTTGGGATTATCGATTGCTATTAAGCACCACTATTGAACTTTAAATTATTTAAACCTAGAGATTATTTAAACCTAAATATTATTCATTGCAAGGCTTATTTGTGCGTATTTATTGTAGCGACTTCCAGCATATCGACCAAGCGACAAATCATCTGTAAGAATAGTTGGTTGAAGATTGGCAATTAAATCTGCGAGCACTTGCCCAGAACCACACGCCATTGTCCAACCCAGCGTGCCGTGACCAGTGTTGAGCCAAACATTGCTATGTAAAGCAGATGCTTTGCCTATGATAGGTGTGCCATCTGGCGTCATTGGACGTAACCCTGTCCAAAACAGCGCTTGCGAAGTATCACCAGCATTAGGAAATAACCCATTTAACACCATCTCTAAGGTTTCACGTCGGCGTGGATTTAAGCTTAAATCAAACCCAGCTAACTCTGCCATGCCACCCACGCGAATGCGATTATCAAAGCGGGTAATAGCAACTTTGTAAGTTTCATCCATCACGGTAGAAATAGGTGCGGCATCACTATTAATGATGGGCACGGTAAGTGAATATCCTTTTACCGGGTAAACTGGAATATCTAAGCCCAAACCTTGCATTAATTGCCGCGAATAACTGCCTAGCGCAACTACATATTGATCTGCATCTAATATTTCACTGCCACTTTGAGTGCTAATTTCCACACCAGTCAGCTTTCCCTGAGCAGTTAGCAAGCGATTAATAGTGACATCTTGCCTAAATTTTACCCCTAGTTTTTGCGCTTCTTTCGCCAAATTAATAGTAAACATCTGGCAATCTCCAGTTTCATCGTGTATCAGACGTAATCCACCTAATAAATTATCTTTTACCGAGGCCAACCCCGGCTCAACTTTGACGCAAGCTGCTGGGTCTAAATGTTCAAACGGCACGCCCATGCGTTTTAGTACAGCGATGTCTTTTGCTTCGGCATCTAATTGTTTTTGCGTGCGAAATACCTGCAAAGTCCCTTGGGTACGCGCCTCATATGCAATGCCAGCATTCACACGAAGTTCACCTAAGCAATCTCGGCTATATTCAGCTAAACGTATCATGCGCTCCTTGTTAAGGTCGTAACTTTTAGCATTGCAGTTTTGCAATAACTTAAGCGTCCATTGAAGCTGCCATAATGACCAATCTGGTTTTAATGCAAGTGGTGAATGACGCTGAAATATCCACTTAAGCGCCTTCATTGGTACGCCTGGCGCCGCCCAAGGTGCAGAGTAACCCGGTGATATTTGTCCAGCATTGGCATAACTGGTTTCTAAACCTACCGCTGGTTGCCGATCTATCACAGTGACATCAAATCCCTTTTTTGCCAAATAATAAGCGCTTGTTACACCTACTACACCAGAACCCAATACCAGCACTCGCATCATGACTCTCCACTAAATCATTCACACGGCATTCAGAATTTATTCTATGTTAGTTTATTAAGTTACATAGATAACAGTTAACTAATTATTACAAATTATTTAGATAAGTATGCTTAATATCATCATTAAATTGATATTAATCTCCAAATTTCTGACTTATGATAGTTTTTACCTGAATTAATTAAGGATTGCATCATGAGAATTCGTACCCATGCTGTTCGTGAGCTTGACCGTATAGACTTAAAAATTCTATCCGTGTTGCAAGAAAGTGCCCGCATTCCTATTACAGAACTTGCCGAACGCGTTGGGCTTTCGGTGACACCATGCGGAGAGCGAGTTAAGACTTTAGAAAAAGAAGGTGTGATTTTAGGTTATCACGCCCGCCTCGACCCGCACTCACTAGGTTTGGGTTTATTAGTCTTTGTTGAACTAAAACTTTCAACAAAGTCTGGCGCCATATTCGGCAAGTTCAAACAAGAAATTCTCAAGCTGCCCAGCGTGCTGGAATGCCACTTAGTGTCTGGTGATTTTGATTATTTAATCAAAGCACGAATCGCGCAAATGGCAGATTACCGAACCTTACTAGGCGACATATTACTCACGCTGCCGGGCGCACAAGAGTCTAGAAGTTATATTGTGATGGAAGAAGTTAAAGAAGGCTTAGCTTTGCCGTTACTGGAAAACAAAGATTAACTTAATAGAAAGATAAAGCTATAAGAAAGCCAACTCGCCAACAAAATGCTTAAAAAACTATGATGATTAAACCCTAAGTATTAACTCTCATAAACATTGCTGGCAGCTTGGCATATAGCAACAAACTCATCGGTATTAAGCGAGGCGCCGCCCACCAAACCACCATCGATATCAGGCATTGAGAAAAGCTTGGCGGCATTATCGGCTTTCACGCTTCCACCATACAGAATGCGAATATTTTCAGCTATATCAGCATCTAATAACTCGATATGCCCACGTAAAAAACTTAGAATATTTTGCGCATGCTCTGGCGAAGCGGCTTTCCCAGTGCCAATTGCCCATACAGGCTCATAAGCGAGTACTCCACCAGCTAAACCTTTGACACCAATCTCTTCAATTACCGCATTAAGTTGCCGTATCGTCACCACATCGGTAATGCCGTCTTCATATTCTTCTAAGGTTTCGCCCATGCAGAAAATAGGCTTCAAGCCTGCTTTTATTGCCACTTCAAACCGCTCGCCTATCGCGTGGTCGGTATCGTGACCTCGCTGACGACGCTCAGAATGGCCGATAATGACATATTCGCAGCCAAACTCTTTTATCATGCCAGGCGAAACCGAGCCCGTATAAGCACCAGATTCATAGCGACTCATATTCTGTCCGCCCCAAGTAATTGGGCTATTCTTTAATATAGCTTCAGCTTGAAACAAATACGGATGCGGCATACAGACCGAGTAATCTGCATTTGGAAAATCTTGAGTGCCTATTAACAAGCCCTCTAAAAAAGCTTTGTTGCTGGATAAAGAGCCGTTCATTTTTCGGTTTGCAACCACTAGCTTACGTCTCATTTAAAATCCCTAGCCAATATTAAAGCAACTTCAAAGTAAGTTTGACCCGATTTCTTAGCAGGGCAAGTTTGATAATTATGTAGCAATTTTCTCTGTATTTTGTATGTAAGTTTTGGCAAATCAGTCGGAATTTTATTCCTAATTTTTGCATGTCTGCAAATGCGTTGTAAAACACCTCAATATATATTCAAACGTCAGGCGCTTAGCTTTATCTCTAGTTTTAAATTTTGTAAGGATGTAAACATTCAGTCCTCAATGTTCCGAAGAAACCTCCATAGGCACATTATCCCATTAAAGAGGAAATTTTTGGCCCTGTATTATGTGTAGTACGTGCGGAAACATTTGAAGAAGCACTAAAACTAGTCAACGACCACGAATTTGATAATGGCACAGCCTTTTTCACGCGTGATGGCGAAGTTGCGCGTGAATTCACTGCCCGTGTTCAAGCGGGGATAATCGGCGTGAATGTCGCGACTCCTGTACCAATTACTTTTGATAGCTTTGGCGGCTGGAAACGATCATTATTTGAGGATCACTTTATCTACGGCACTGAAGGCATACGTTCTTAATACATGCTTGAAAACTACACCCTCTCACTGGGCTTCTGCTGTTAAAAGTACGGGGGCTGAATTTGTCATGCGACGATGAATTAATACGCGTCAATTCATCTAAAAAAATGACCTCCTTAAAAATGAGGTACTTAATTAAGGAAGCTAATAGCAATGCTGGGGCTTGATTAACCTAAGAAGAATACCAAGCTCGTTGCTGCTTAGCATTCAAAAATGTCCAAGCAACAATACGGCTTTGTTTTTGCCCTTGCGTCATTTCTATGGTTTTCACTTCTAAAGCATTTGCATTTTTAAGCGCACGGTAAACACTAGGCAAGTTTGCTGCTTTTGAGATGAGCGTACTAAACCAAAGGCATTGCGTTGCAAACTGTTTGCTTTCATTAATCATGCCAGTGACAAAAGCCTCTTCGCCACCTTCACAATATAATTCAGTGGCTTGACCTCCAAAATTCAGCAATGAACATTGGGGGTTCTTCTTTGCTTTACCTAAGCCGCGCCATTTGCGCTGTGTACCTGCTTGCGCATCAGCTAATGAGGCGTGAAAAGGTGGATTGCACATTGTAAAATCAAAGGTTTCACTTAAGCCTTCGCCCTGCTTAATAATGCCTTTAAAAATAGTCTTAGGTGAAGTTTGCAGGCGCAACTCAATCATGCTCGACAGCATATTCGCATCGACAATATGCTGTGCATTTTTTAAGGCATTACCATCAATATCTGCCCCTACAAAATGCCAGCCGTATTCGTAATTACCAATCAGCGGGTAAATGGCATTTGCACCTACGCCAATATCTAAACCCCTTATAAATTCACCTTGGGGTATGACCCCGCCATTCACCGAGCTAAGTAAATCTGCCATGTAGTGCAGATAATCTGCTCTCCCAGGGATAGGTGGACAAAGGTATTGCTTGGGAATATCCCAAGTAGCAACTGCATAAAATTGCTTGAGTAGCGCCTGATTCAATGCCTTAACGGCTTGTGCGTTAGAAAAATCAATGGAAGCTTCGCCATATTCATTTAATTTAACAAACGGCGCTAATGTAGCATTGATTTGAATTAGCTGATCGAAATCGTATCGGCCTCGATGATTATTTCGCGGGTGCAAGCCTGTTTTTGGGAGATCGGAGCTAGCCATCGTAATGATTGTTTTATTCTAATGGAGGTAATGTTTTAAGGTGCAAGTAGGATAACATTTATTTTGAATTTGATAGCCCTTGAAAAGCGCAGAGAAAGTAGTGAAATGCTTTAGAAACTTAGTAATCCACCTCAGTTTTGAGGTAAAATTTGTATAAGAATTAGTTATTTATTTACCTAAGTTAGAACATTGTTTAATAGTTTGAATTTGAGAGTCGAAGATATGGAAGATCAAGCATTTATCGGGCGTCAGCCCATTATGGATGAGAAGCAACAAATCATTGGCTATGAGCTTTTCTTTAGGCATAGTGCAGAGGCAGATAGCGCCATATTTGAAGATGAATTTAAAGCCTATTCCAGCGTGCTAATGAACACCATAGGAGGCATTGATATGCAGTGGCTGTTAGGTGACAAACTCGCATTTATAAACGTGAATGAAGAAATGCTTAACAGCGAGTTTTTGGAGTTAATGCCACCAAAACGTACTGTGCTTGAGATTTTACGTACAGTATCACACAGTGCAGAAACGACGGAGCGTTGCAAAAGTCTAAGCGAACAAGGCTTTAAAATTGCATTAGATAATCCCAATTTAAACACGGAAAAATCTCCCTTATTGCCATTTGCCAATTATATTAAAATAGATATTCAACTTCTTAGTTCTGCAGAATTGCAAAACGCTTACAATCAACTCCACGGATCTTCAGTAAAAATGATTGCTGAAAAAGTTGAAACCGATGCGCAGTTTGATGAGTGTAAAAGAATTGGTTTCCGTTTATTTCAAGGGTTTCATTTTGCACGCCCTGAGACATTTACCTCTAAAGTCATTAATGCTTCATTTGACAGTGTATTGAATATTCTCAATACAGTCAGTAAAGATGGTGAAAATAGTGAAATTGAAGCAGGGTTTAAAAAAGATACTGCTTTATCATTCAAGCTATTGCGCTATATTAACTCTGTTGGATTTGGGCTTTCATGCGAAATACAATCCATCAATCACGCGTTAACTATTCTAGGCAGAAAGCAACTTTACCGTTGGTTAACCTTATTAATGGTGACGGCGGGTGAAAACTCTACGCCACCAGCTTTAATGAAAACATCTATCACCCGCGGACGACTGACCGAACTATTAGGTGAAAGCTACTTTGAGAAACATGACCGCGATAATCTATTCATCGTTGGTGTTTTCTCCTTATTAGACGCCATTCTAAAAATGCCGATGGAAACAGTGCTGGAGAAAATTCAACTGCCAGAAACTGTCAGTGAAGCACTTCTCACACGCACAGGAATTTATGGTCCTTTCTTGCAATTGACAGAAGCATGCGAAGACTCTGACGATAAGCGCATTCTGGAAATCGCCGAATTGTTGCAGTATGACGCCTCTAAAGTGAATGAATGCCATATTGCCGCACTGGCTTGGGTTGAAACACTAGGAATTTAGGTCAAATTATTATACAAAAGCCCCAGTCATTTTTATTGATTGGGGCTTTTTTTATGATTAAGCGATGTTTTATATAAGGACTATTTATTCCTTACAAAAGAATAGGCTAGGTTTTAAAAAAAGCCGCTTTGTATAATTTTTTTACTGAACACTATTCTAATACATTACAACTTACTTGCCAGCGCCATCGCTTGGCGTTCTAAATTAAAGGTATATCGATTGATTAAACCTTCGTTACCGCGTGATGGTGATATAAACTGTAGCCCTACTCTGTGTTTGACTGTGCCATCTTTCATGGTAATTGGCCTGATATTACGCACTTGTAACGTAAGATTAGTCTCCCCTATCTCGGGGAAGTTGATTCTACATTGATCGAAATTAGCACCAATGACAAATACTTCATTTAACGGATTAGCTACTATCACGCCAATGCCACCTAAACTAACATCGACCAATGTTAACTCAAGCACTCGATTTGCATCAGGACTTTCTGCATCTGGAATGGGAATAATGCATGGTACTGGGTTAACAATAGGGGTAGTTAATCGAAAAAATTCTCTACGTTGTAAACGCATTAACTTATGAGGCAAAGCAATCTTAATGGCCTTACCGTCTTTCAGTGTTGCTAAAGTGAGTTGATCACTTATCCATTTAATTCTAACACCATCTTCTTTAGAAAAAACCACATGATGGCTTGCCAATAATCGATTGTTAAATGCATCGTCAATACCAATATCAAGATAAACCACATTATTATGGGCATCGACAGAAATCACATTAGTCAGACAGGTGTCATGACTGAATGATATTTTAATCATCTCGTGATGCTTAGCCAGTTCGTTTAATATCTGAATGATTTCTTTTTGATTTTGAACAATAAACTGCTCTTCATCATATGCATGTGTAACGTCTTCCATGATCTTCCTATAAACTTTCTACTGTCAATATTAACTACAAATAATTAATCACTGCATTTTCCGTGTGAATACAGCTAATTTAAATTAGTTGTTTAAATTTGATTTGTTTGTGGGCACTGCTACCTGCATCATATTGCTAACACCTTTCTCTATAAAATTCTCAATCGGTTTTAGCATTCCTGGTAATGAAAGCGCTATAACAACCAGCCCAAGACTTAATGTAACAGGGAAGCCAATACCAAACAAATTGAGTTGTGGAGCCGTTTTTGTGAGTATGCCCAATGCCATGTTAGTGATCAACAAAGCTGCCACCGCAGGCAATGCTAATAATAAACCTACACTAAATATGGCTTCGCCCCACATAGCGATTTTTAAGGGCTCGATACCACTACCTCCGAGTGCAATTGGCATGGTCACAAAGCTATTAGCTACGGCTGTTATTATTAATAGATGGCCATCTAAACTTAAGAAAATAAGCATCGCTAGTAGCACCAAAAATTGATTAATTGCCGTACTTTGTCCTTGAGTTTGTGGATCGAAGAAACTAGCAAAACCAAGGCCCATCGACATACCAATTAATTGCCCTGCTAGCTCAACCGCAGAAAAAACCATGCGCATACTAAACCCAATGGCCAAGCCAATGACCAACTGTTGCACTAGAATCAGTAAACCTTGAAATGAAAATATCTCGAACTGTGGCATCGCTGGCAAAGTTGGCACTATGATTAAAGTCAGCATGATGCCTAGGCCAAGTTTGACTTGATTGGGAATGGCTGTATGGTTAAATATAGGTGCTGCCGCTATCACGCCTAATATTCGTGTCAACGGCCAAAGCAGGTTCACAATCCAAGTTTGTAGAAGATCGCTGCTGATTGAAATCATTGTATAACCTGACGACTTTACGTTGGCTTAAGCTTGTTAATCTACCGAGTTAACTATAGCTTAGTTAGCCATAGCGGGAATACTCGTAAAGACTAAATGCATATAATCGACCAATGTAGTTAACATCCATTGACCTGCAAACATCAAAGTGCCAAATACGCCGACCAGTTTAGGAATAAAAGATAAAGTAGCCTCGTTTATTTGGGTTGCCGCTTGAAAAATACTGACCAAAAGACCAATTGTAAGCACGACCAGTAGAATAGGCGCGGCAACTAGCAAAGTGATTTCCATTGCATCTCGACCTAATGTCATCACGCTTTCTGGGGTCATTGTAGGTTTCCTTTAGAAAATATCGTCTTAGAAATAGATGGAGTGTTAGTAAAAACTTTGCACCAGCGAACCTAGCAATAATTGCCAACCATCGACTAGTACAAACAACATCAATTTGAATGGTAATGACACAATAGCAGGCGAGACCATCATCATCCCCATCGCCATCAACACACTCGCAACCACCATATCAATAATCAAAAATGGAATGAAAATGGCAAAACCAATTTGAAACGCAGTTTTTAATTCACTTGTCATAAACGCGGGGACCAACACTAATAAAGGTACTTGATCTGGGGTGTCAATTTTTTCCATTTTTGCCATATTCACAAATAGTGCCAAATCACCTTCACGCGTTTGCTTCATCATAAATGCTTTAAGTGGAGCTGCGCCCTTCTCCATAGCCTCTTGCATAGTGATTTTATTTTCTGAAAGCGGTTGATAAGCATCTACATAAATTTTATCTAGCACAGGGCTCATAACGAAAAATGTTAGAAACAGCGCCAAACCAACCATCACCTGATTTGGTGGTGCAGATTGTGTGCCTAAGGCTTGGCGCAACAATGACAACACGATAATGATGCGTGTAAAACCTGTCATCATTAATAAAGCGGCTGGTAAGAAGGTAAGTGAAGTCAGTAAAATGAGCGTTTGCAAGCTCAAGGTGTAATTCTGACCACCGCCCGCTGCCGGCAATGCATTCACTAAAGGCATACCATTTTCAGCGAATGCCATGCCAGGCAATATCAGCATGCTGGCTAAAATCAGTGCAGCGAATGCAACGGTTTTATTGAGTATAGATTTTAGTAATGATGTAGTCATGGCTAACTTAAATTGAATTGTCTGTTTTACTATCTGTATCTTTTTTTTCTAAAATCTTACCTGTTGATTTTAGTAACCATGATGCAAAGGTATTACTAAAGCCATCGTTGCCTGAATCGGTCATACTTCCACCCATCGGCATACTTTCAGCAAGGTTGTTAGTACCACTTTCTAAATTCGCAAGACTGCTGACTTGTCCTGAAGCGACGCCAACCACAATCCAGCGACCCGCAACTTCTAACACCACCACACGCTCGCGAGAACCTACACTTACGCCACCAACAATGCGAATCACTGATTGCTTGTTGCCTACACCTGGCACCATACGTTTCAAAACCCAAGTTATCAGCGCCATCACAGCTAATACCACAGCAAGACCAATCACCATTTTTAACACGCCACCTGTGGGCGATACAGCAACCGCTTCTGCAGAAAATGCTAAACTTGGTGCAAAGCTAAGTATTGCTAAAATATTCAGAGCGAAATGTTTATGATGTTTTGTCATAGCAAGCACTTTTTAGCGATTGATTTTACGTATGCGCTCAGCAGGCGTAATAATGTCCGTTAAACGAATACCAAACTTATCATTCACCACCACCACTTCACCTTGTGCAATCAAGCAGCCATTAACCAATACATCCATCGGCTCACCAGCCATGCCATCAAGCTCAACCACTGAACCTTGTGCTAGTTGTAGTAAGTTTTTAATCGCAATTTTAGTGCGGCCAAGTTCAACAGTAAGCTGTACTGGAATATCCAAAATGAAATCAATATCATTTTGCGTATCTTGTAATTTATTTTTAGCGGTAAATTCTGTAAACACTTGAGTTTGCTCAACATTCTTGGCTTGTAAAACTGAAGCATCTGTAGCCTCTTGCTCGGCCATCGCCGCGCCCCAATCATCTGCGGCTTCGGCTGTACTTTGTTCTGCCATCGCGGCACCCCAATCATCTTCCGCAACGGCAGTATCATCTATAGCATCATTCGCCATAAGGTTCTCCTTTTATATATTCGGTGGAATTGGATCTCAATAATTTTTCTACACGTAGCGCGTATTGACCATTAAACATCCCATATTTGCAAAGCATCACAGGTACACCATCTACCTGCGCTTCAATAGACTCTTCAATATTAAGTGGTATCACATCACCGACCTTCATATTAAGCACTTGGCCAATCATCATATTGGTTTTGGCAAGGTCAGCCACTATCTCAACTTCAGCCGCTTGCACCTGTTGAGTCATGAGTTTTACCCAACGTTTATCAGTGCCTAACACCTCACCTTGCAATGGTGAACTGAGCATGTCACGAAGCGGCTCTAACATAGAGTATGGGAAACAAAAATGAATCTCGCCACTAGCTGGGCCTAATTCAACATTAAACGTAACTGCGATCACCACTTCATTCGGCGTAGCGATATTGGCAAACTGAGTATTCATTTCAGAACGCATATATTCAAATTGAACGGGGTAAACTGGTTCCCATGATTTTGCGTAAGTTTCAAATACAATATTGAGAATGCGCTGAATAATGCGTTGTTCAGTCTGAGTAAAGTCACGACCTTCTACCCGTGTATGAAAACGGCCATCGCCGCCAAACATATTATCAACCACCAAAAACACCAATGTAGGGTCGAACACCATGAGTGCTGTGCCACGTAATGGCTTCATTTGTATTAGGTTTAAATTGGTGGGAACCACTAAGTTACGCACAAAATCACTGTATTTAGTAATGCGCACAGGCCCAACTGATACTTCCACGGTACGACGTAAAAAGTTAAACAATTCAATACGCACCAAGCGAGCAAATCTCTCATTAATGATCTCAAGCGTAGGCATCCGCCCACGAACGATGCGCTCTTGCGTGGCAAGATTGTAATCTCGCACATCTCCCGCATTTGCAGCAGGTTGTTCGTCGTCTTGATCGCCGTCGACACCTTTTAATAAGGCATCAACTTCGTCTTGTGATAAAAATTTATCGGCCATGGCTTAGTATCGAACGCATTATTGAATGACGAAGGATGTAAAAAAGACACCTAACACTTCTTGAGGTTTAGCATTTTTAGAAAATGGCTTAACAATCTCAGCGACAATCTCATCACTCAATTTCTGTTTACCTTCAGAGGTTGAAATATCAGACGCGGTTTTGCTAGTCAACAACATCAATAGACGGCTTCTAACTGCGGGCATTTGCGCCTTCAATAGCTCAGCCTGTTCAGCATTAGCCACTTGTAATGAAATCTCCGTTTGCAAGAATTTATCGTCAGGATCAGGTTGAAGGTTAACCGTAAAGACATCAAGCGATACAAATACTGGCACCTGCGCTGGCTCTTCATGCTTAACTTCTTTTTTATGATCTGACTTTTGGTGTGTTAAAAACCAACCTGCGCCAGCGCCACCAGCCAACAATACAGCTACGGCAATCATAACAATCAATTTCTTTTTGGATTTTGGCGCTGTTTCTGCTGGTTCTTCAGCGCCTTTTGGTTTGGGATCTGCTGCCATTTTATTGCCTTTCCATATGTATTAAACCTGTACTGCCTGTTTGGCAGTCACTGGTGTTATTGATGCTTACATTATGGAAAAAAACAGCTTAGTAACATGCTTAGATAAGAGAGGGAAAAAGGTGTTAAATTGAAGATTGTGATTGTGATTGTGATTGTAAAATATGAATGCCTAGCATTTTTTATGCTTACAAAATTAATCGAAAAGAACCATGCTGACTTTCACTTATACAAAGGTATCGACTAAACCATTGGAGGTATGCACTAAGGTTTTATTAGAGCTGTTAACCTGTTCAGTGGAAGATATAGTTGAATCTTTAACTGATGCTTCTGCTCTTGATTGCTGGGCAGCTTGCTGAAACTGTTGTTGCATTTGCCCGCCAGAATTCACGTTTGCCTGACCCAGTTGAATACCGGACTCATTCATTTTTCCACGTAGGTTATCCATACCATCTTGCAGCGCCTGTCTTACTTCAGCATTATCCGAAATAAACGTCGTATCGGCTTGATCATTGTGTACACGAATCACGATTTGTAATGGCCCTAGGTCTGGAGGGTTAAGTGTTAACGTGGCGGATTGCTCTTGAGCACCTAGCATCCATACGACCTTTTGACTAATGGCTTGATCCCAACCTGCTTTTCCTGGATAGACATTGAGGGTATTGCTACTGCCTAACTGCTGCATGGCTTCTGCGGCTTTAGCTTGAATGCTTGGTAGACTGGTTGTTTGGTAGTTAGCAGGCATCGCCATTTCTTTATTTAAGGAGTCTTTTTCAGCCTTTAGCATCAATTTAGCAGCATCATCACCATTTGCAGACTTAGCATTTGGCAACACAGTATCTATCCACTCACGACCAGACTGTTTATCATCAATAACGGCTAAATCTTTAGCATCAGCGCTATTTTTACCTTGAGACAAGGCATTGCTTAACACCGAATCTTTTAATATAGAGCCTTTTTCGGCGCCTAAACTGAGTTGTTTATCGGCAGTCATTTCCGAGCCATTCCCCGCTACCGCAGTTTTTGCTAATGCTGTCTGTTTAACTTCAGACATCATAGAGGAAAACATCTGCAGGCCAGAGATATCTGTGATGGGCGTTTTATCTGATAAATTGACATCCTTCAGAATTGCACCATCATTTTCAACTTGAGATTCATCACCCCCTTTGAGTAAGGCAGACTTTGTATCAAGCGCCATTATTTCTTTAGAGGCCAGTTGCATGGGGTCAACTTTTTCCGCATCCTTGATAGCTTTGGTATGATTGGTCGCAGTCTTCACTTGTGGTAAAGCGCTTCCATTTTGAGCATTTTTTTGAGTTTGTTTCGTTTGGTTTTGTTTACTCTCAATTTCTCTGGCTGAAGCATGTTTGGCTTGCACTTGCTTGTTTAACATCATTTGGAATGAAGCGTTATTTTCAGTATTAGATGCGCTAGATACTGGAGTGTTTTTGTTAACTGCATCTAATGGTTTTTTTAATGATGTCTCGGTCATTTGTAATGATAAATTCTTCATGTTATTTAATCCCTAAAACTAAAGTCGTTTATTGTTAGCCTAAGTTTCAATTAATTCTTCAATTAATAAAATAATAATTAGTTAATGATGGTTAAGTTACTGATGCTTAGTTCTAGTAATACGCATCGCAAACTCATCCATAAGCTTCTGGTCTTTTTTTTGCTCTACTTTAAGCATGCGTTTTTCAGATCGATTTGTTAGCACTTCATAAGAAAGTTTTTTACGCTGACTTTCTTGCCATAATTGCTTGTGAACTTTTACTTGCTGATTCGCCATCTCAACCACTTGTTGCTGCCCAGCGATTGCTTGATCTAACTTACCAAAAAAATTCTGAAAATTTTGATAAGACTCAGCGCCCATCCCAGTCTCTAAAAGCTTATTCAGATTTCTCACATAATCTAGCCTATATTCATTTAGCATTTCTTGCTTAACGAGCGCCTCATGAGCCAGTTTCATTGCCTTAGCCAAAGCCAATGCAGCCTCATCCACCTCTTTTGAGGCTAGGTCTTGTAACATTGTTAATACATTGCTTGATTGCGTTGCCATACTTTCTCAATCTATGTTTACGTTTAATTTACAAACCATCTAAAACATACGCTAGCTGGCCAACACTCTCTTCAACCCCTGATCTCTCAGAAATTCCTTGCTGCAAAAATGCATCTATCTTTTCATGCCTAGCAATCGCCTGATCTAGTATGGCGTCGCTCCCTGCCTCATAAGCCCCTACGTTAATTAAATCAACACTACGCATATAGCGCGAGTTAAGCTGCTTTAATTTACGTGCAAGCTTTTGGTGTTCTGGGCTAGTAATATTGTGCATTGCTCGGCTGATAGACTGTTCTACGTCAATCGCTGGATAATGTCCGCTTTCAGCCAAGCTACGGCTTAATACAATATGCCCATCTAAAATGGCACGCGCTGCATCGGCAATTGGGTCTTGTTGATCATCACCTTCTGTTAGCACCGTATAGAAAGCTGTAATTGAACCCTCACCACGTTTACCATTACCTGTACGCTCAACCAATGCAGGTAATTTAGCGAATACTGACGGTGGATAACCTTTAGTCGCTGGTGGTTCGCCTATCGCTAATGCAATTTCACGTTGCGCCATGGCATAACGGGTTAATGAGTCCATAATCAACAATACGTTTTTACCTTGATCGCGAAAATTTTCAGCGATGGTGGTTGCATAGTTTGCCCCTTGAAGACGCATTAAAGCTGGCGCATCGGCTGGTGCGGCTACTACTACCGAGCGAGCTAAACCAACGGGGCCTAATATTTGTTCAATAAACTCCTGGACTTCACGTCCCCGCTCTCCGATTAAACCCACCACAATCACATCAGCAGTGGTATAGCGCGCCATCATGCCTAGTAACACACTTTTACCAACACCAGAACCCGCAAACAAACCCATTCGTTGACCACGTCCCACAGTGAGCATGCTGTTAATTGCGCGCACGCCTACATCTAAAATCTCTTCAATGGGTGCTCGCATTAATGGATTCATAGGACGTGCATTAAGCGGTGAGCTTTGAGCAGCGGATATTTTCCCAAGGGCATCTAAAGGATTGCCTGCGCCATCTACCACACGTCCTAACAACTCATTGCCAACAGGAAGATGACGTGCACGGTCTGTTACGCGTCGGCGAGGCGGGTTACTGTGGTGAGGTTTAGGCAAAGCTTCTGCAACTTCTAAGGCGAAAACTTTTGCGCCTGGCATTACACCGTCTACACTACTTTGTGGCATTAATAACATACGCTCGCCGTCAAAACCCACCACTTCTGCCTCTACACGCCTACCTTCAGCAAGTGGCACATAACAAGCACTGCCAATTGGTAATTTAATGCCAGCTGCTTCCATAACTAAGCCCGTTAACTTAGTAATACGCCCAGCAATTTCTAAGGGCTCGACAATACGCAAAATTTCTTTGCAATCACGAATATGATCATGCCAGCGTTGACTATGTATATTTTGCATGTCAACTTTTGGCTTAATTGATTGAGGAACAGTTTCGCTTAATTGCTCAACCTCAGCTAGGTCGTTATTCGACCCAGGAGTCTGCTGAACTAACACCTGCGAATCGAGTTCTGCGGAGTTCATGCTAGCAACCAGTCACTTTTTTGTGATAAAGCATCACTAATACGTTTCCAGCGCACTTCATTACTTGCATCAATTTGATTAGCGCCTGTTTCTACAATGCAACCACCACGCTCAACATTAATATCTTCTTGTATCTGCCAATGCTGGCTGGCAATTTCTTCAGCAAGATATTCACGCAACATTTGCGCATCATCATGATGGACTAATATTCTTGCTGGCTTTTGCACATAAGGCAAATAATGAATCGCATCCATAACAACAGGTAGCACTACTGTAGGGTCAATATTAAGTTTAACTTTCAACATGGCTTTTGCTATTTCCAATGCTAATGACAGTGCATCATCCGCAATTTGCTCATCAGATTTTTCCAAGGCATCACTGAAAGAGTTCATCAACTTTAAAAAGTTATTTTTTTCTTCTTGAGCATATTCACGTGCTTTTTCCATGCCTACTGCAAAACCTTCTTGCATGCCTTTGGTGTAAGCCTCTTTGCGTGCGACTTCAAAGATTTGTGTGATTTTTTCTGAAGCGACAGTGTCTTCTTTTTTCTTAGGCTTACTAGTACTAATACTGGAATTACCATCAGAAAAAGAAGACATCTCCCAACGTTCATAGGCAGTTTGCTGTTCTTTGGGAATATTCATAGCACTCCTATGCATACTGCATAATAAAATTAGAATAATCGCAGTTAAAAATACTGCCTTTAGACATATTGATCATCTCCGCCTTTACCAGCGAGTTGAATCTGACCTTCATCGGACAACCTGCGCACAATTTGCAAGATTTGTTTTTGCTGCGCTTCAACCTCTGAAAGTTTCACAGGCCCTTTAGATTCTAAATCTTCTTTCATCATTTCTGCAGCACGAGAAGACATATTTTTGAATATTTTCTCGCGCATTTCTTCAGTGGTACCTTTAAGTGCAATGATCAGTGTTTCAGATTGCACTTCTCTCAACATGACTTGAATGCCCTTGTCATCAATATCGATAATATTATCGAACACAAACATCTCATCCATAATCCGTTGTGCCATGTCATCATCGTAATTTTTAAGGCCTTCCATAATGATGGCTTCATTGTCGCCGCTCATAAAATTCATAATTTCGGCGGCCACTTTAATACCACCCATTGTTTGTTTTTTAAGGTTCTCATTACCTGTTAGCAACTTAGTCATCACGTCATTCAACTCACGTAAAGCAATAGGCTTTACGCCATCAAGCGTTGCAATCCGTAGCATGACGTCTTGGCGTAAGCGCTCTGCGAAGTGACCAATAATGTCAGAAGCTTGATCTGCATCTAAGTGCACAAGTATGGTGGCAATAATCTGTGGGTGCTCATTCTTAATAAACTCCGCCACGGTAGGCGCATCCATCCACTTGAGGCTTTCAATACCACTTGCATCGCGAGATTGCAAAATACGATTTAACAATCCTGAAGCTTTGTCCTCACCTAAGGCTTTATTCAGCACTGAACGAATATACTCATCGGAATCTAAGCCAAAATCACTACTTTGCTCTACCTCAGTCATAAAAGCTGCAACAGTGGTTTCTACTTGCTCACGGCCAACAGATTTCAATGTTGACATAGCCGTACCAAGCTTCTGCACTTCTTTAGGGCTAAGAAACTTCATCACTTCCGCAGCTTCATCTTCACCTAGCGCAAGCATTAAGATTGCGCTTCTCACCACACCTGCATCACTCATTTTCGCTACTCATTTCCACTTGTCCAATTAGCTACAACACTAGCCACCATTCTTGGGTTGTCTTTGGCAAGCTGCTTGGCGGCTGCTAAATTACTAATACTGTTTGCACCAGCAGCTATTTGAGTCTGGTCTTGCTCACCACTTAAATTCACTACAGCATCTTCATCACTAGGTGCATTTAATAATTTTGGCGCTGGTGCTGTTAACTTACGCAACATTGGACTTAAGGCACGTTTATAAATTAACACCAACACCACAATACCAACAATAAAACGCAATGCATCTTTGCCGTACTCAATAACTTCTGGATTCTTCCACATTGCTACTTCAGGAATAATTTCTTCAGGCTCACCTGCAAATGAACTATTTACCACTGTTAATGCATCACCGCGTTCTTTATTAAAACCCATGGCCTGCATAGCTAAATCATTGATTTGTGTTTTCTCTGCAGTGGTAAGTGGTCTGTAAGTCACTTTGCCATTTTTACCAACTACAGGCATATTGTTGACGACTACAGCCACATTTAAACGCTTAATACCACCCATACCTTGTTGTGAATAGCGTATGGTTTTATCTACCTCAAAGTTAGTTGTGGTATTTTTTTGATTATTCACAGGAGTACCTGCGGCTGTTGCACCAGATCCACTTCCATCAGGCGTTGTAATTGGCGCAGTAGCATTTTCTGGTGGTTGATTGGATAAAGCACCCGGAACCCCAGTAGCAGAACCACCATTGCTGGTTAATGATTCATTACTTTGCAAACTGCGTATTGCAACATCATCAGGCTTTTGATTAGGTTTGTAGATTTCTGCTGCTTGCTCTAAGCTGGAGAAATCAATCTCTGCACTCGCTTCAGCACGTACATTTTTAGCGCCTACAATCGGTGAGATGATGGATTCAACGCGTTTAGTGATGCTTTGTTGAATATCGTCAATATATTTGAGTTGCGTTGGGTCTAAGTTATTAGCGCCCATCTTTTTAGAAGTATCGGAGAGTAGGTTACCATTTTGATCCACCACGGTTACGTTGGTAGCTGGCAAATTCGGTACACTACTTGCAACCAAATGCACCACTGCGCCCACTTGCTGCGCATCTAAACTACGACCCGCGCGCAAATTCAATAACACTGAAGCGGTTGGATGCTGTTGATCTCTTACAAATACTGAGGCTTTAGGAATAGCTAAATGGATTCGTGCGACTTCAACTGCGCCTATTGATTGAATGCTACGCTCAAGCTCGCCTTCTAATGCGCGTTGGAAATTGACTTGCTCTACAAATTGAGAAACGCCAAATTTTTGATTTTCTAAAATCTCAAAACCGATGTTGCCACCTTTAGGTAATCCATCTGTAGCTAATTTTAAACGTGCTTGATGCACTTGTGAGGCTGGGACAAGAATCGCAGTACCGCTATCAGAGAACTTGTAAGGTACGTTCATTTTTTCGAGTGCCGCAACAATTGCACCACCATCTTTGTCAGAGTAGTTAGAAAACAACACGCGATAATCTGGTTGCTGACTCCATAGCCAAAATACCACCATCACTGCGATGACTGCAGCGGCTGCGACTACCAAAATTAACTTGTTACCTAACTGTGAGTTCAAAACAGTTCCACCTTCATTAACGCCTTGATTAATAAGCGCAGCGCTATTCTCTGTCGCCATTGTATTTCTCCAATTTACTGTTCTTCAAATACTTAACTTTTTGCGTTTTTCTGTTTAGCATTGATAAAAGAGTTACTTCTATAAGCTATTGGATACCATTATGCCAATGACTAGGATTTTCAAATTTAGGAATAGAGCAATTTTCCTCGACCTATTTAGACTCTCGCTATTACCGCAGAGTGTTAAATTAGTAACTGTCAGAAATGGCAATGAATTAACCATCTTAATTTAAGTAAGAAGATTGTTAATACACATACGAATTTAAGCGGGAGGTAAACCATGAAAACAGGTGGAATTGATGCAAGTAGAATAGAATCTATGCTTGCGCAGTTAAAAACGGCTGCACAGCGCCCGCATGCCGATGCGGCATCTGGATTAGCTTCTGCGGCTGGTCTTTCAGGAATGCAAGGAGCAAGCCCAAGCACTTCTAAAGTTAACTTCGCTGATGCGCTAAAAGCTTCTCTCAATCAAGTTAACAAAATACAAGTTCAAGCAGAACAATTAGGTAAGAGCTTCGCGATGGGTGATGATAGCGTCAGTCTTTCTGATGTGATGATTGCTGGGCAAAAGGCCAACATTTCGTTTCAAGCAACGGTGCAAGTTCGCAATAAGCTAGTCTCAGCTTACCATGACATTATGAATATGCAGGTTTAACTATTAATCACTTAAAGCTTATTTGAAATATTGGTATTAGATTATTGGTAATTAAATAATTGGTAGCTAAATACTTGCATTTAAAATGCAGGCGTGTCTTCATCATCATTACCCTGCTCTAGCTTATATAACCAAGCCAAAATCTCGGCTATTGCCTGATACAAAGCTGGCGGAATATGATCATCCAAATCAACTTGCATTAACAACGCAACCAAATCTTTAGACTCATGCACAAACACACCATGCTCTTTCGCTCTGGCGATAATCTGCTCCGCGATAACACCTCGACCTTTAGCCACAACTTTTGGTGCATATGAGCCCTCAGCATAAGCCAAAGCAATAGCTTGCTGATTAGGGTTTACAGCACCATTAAGATTGAAGTCTGAACTACTATGTTCAATAGTGTGGGGTTGATGTGTGTTGAATTGAAGTTTATTCATCTCGCTCAACCGTCAAAGCATCTAATTGCTGGCCATTCTTACTGATTGATTCAGCCAAACTTAATCGCTTTGCTTTTAACATTTCTAATGTTTCAGGCTGATCTGCCAAAATATTGACACGCATACGTCCATCAACCAGGCTGATTCTCGCGGAAACTTTACCTAAATGTGGAAAATGCAAAGTCATCTCGCTAGAAATAGATTGCTTTTGATCTGATTCGGAGTCATTAGCTGATTGATTTCCATCGTCACTACTCTGTTGATAGATGTCCCAATCCATTTTCTGTCCAGGCCATACTTCCCCCTGCCAACTCATGCGCTGGTGCTCGAGAATTGCCAATTGCTGAGACATTAAATTGGCAATGGGCGAATTGGCTTGGTTTTGCGGCTCTTGTTTAAGAGCAGCAAGCGACTGATTACTTTGTGCCAAGTCACTTAAGTGCGACTCATAAAACAGTCCGCTTTTACTCACGGCGTTTTTTAAATCATGCGCCAGAACCTGTGGCTTACCTGGGTTATTTGTTACGACAGCTGTGGCTTGAAAACGACTTGTTACGCCCTCGCTTTCAGCTTGTTTCAAGTAGTGCCCAATGAGATTAGCTGCAGTACTTAATTCTGTTTTACTACCAGCAACATTAGAGGGTGTAGCTGTGAGTAAAAATGTTGGCACAGGACTATCGTGCATATAACGCAAGGTAATCAACTGGCCTGCTTTGGCCGCTAATCCTAAATCCATTTTAAGGAGCGTTCCCTTAAGACTGCCACTCTCAACCTTGACGTTGTAGGCAGTGTCGCCCACTTTTGATAACACATGAGCAAAGTAATCCTGCCCCTTCACAAACTGTGTGGCTCGATCAGCAAGCTCCTGCCTGATGTTGCCAATATTCTCTACCGCGAGTATTGGTAAAATTCTAGCTACAGGGCCTATGCTTGCGATGTCAGCTTGTTTGAGCATCTTGATAATGACGCGGACTACTGATTGTAAGAGCGCGTCAGTTTATTCTCCATATGTAAACTACTCATTAATGAATTCAATCTCACCATCCAAGGTGAAACAATGTTGCGAATCTCACGGTCATCAGCAAGTATACTTTTTATACTTGCCAATTTGCGCGCGCGCGCATCGCTAGGTAGCGGCGGTGCATTTTCAATAAGTTTTAATTTGGCTATCTGCTGAGCACAATTTGTTTCCAGTTCAGCCAATGTATCCCAATCCTGTAGTTTGGCAGCAATCAACATTTTTTTGGTGATCTCAGCAACAGCTTCATAAATCATAATTGTGTCTTGAGGTTCCATTGTAGTTCTCTATTATTGTAAGTTATCTAGGCTTTTGCGTAATTAGCAATATTGTGATTAACCTTAATTGCCGTTTGGCTCGGGATCGCCATTGCCATGTCTTTAGTTGGCATTTTAACGTTATCAATGGCCTCCCACGCACCCTTTAATTCAGTCAGCAATTTAATAACTTCATGTATTAATTCTGGCTTATTGTGAATATTTGCAGTCATTAATTGTTTACTCATATAGGCGTAAAGCGCATCTAAGCTTATAGCAATCTCGCCGCCAGCTTTTTTATCTAAGCTAAGTCTTAACCCTGACTCAATGATAGAAATTGCTTTCGAGATCATAAGGCCTTTATTCGCTATATCTTTGCTCTGCATATGGGAGTCTGCACTTCGGCATGCTGCAATAGCGCCTTCATATAGCATAATGATTAATTTATTTGGGCTAGCTGCTAACACTCCAGTTTCCATACCAACTTTGGCATAAGCATTCACACCTTTTTGATTGAGTCCAAACATTTTTATATCCTTCGCTTGTTCTTAATTGTTAGCGTTAATCGCGGCAATCTGCTGAGTTAAATATGAACTTGTTGAGGACATACTTGCCATCAGCGTATCTAGTTTTGTGAACTGGTTACGATATCTCGTTTCAATTGCAGCTAACCGTACTGTAATCGATGCAGACTGTTTATCTAAACGTGATATGGAGCTGTTTATGCCCTCTGTTCTTGACGCTACAATTCCAGTCTCACTCATCAAGCTGGTAATCAAGCTATCAAATTGGGTAGCATAACCAATACTGTAGTTCACAGTACTGGTAACGGAGCTTCCTTCAGAAAGTGTAGGGCCTTTGTAACTTATATTTAAGCCTGCACTCGCATTACCGGTCGCTCCAGTGAGGTTATTGCCACTAGCAGTTGCAGCAACGCCGTTAATCGTGCCTTGAAGGACTCCACCAGTCATGGTAAAAGTCACTGCATAGCTACCAGCTTGCGTTTTGCTAGTGCCACTAGAATAGCTAACGAGTGGATTAGTTGACTTTCCTGATGTGGCGAATACCGCGGCTATCTCTGCGAAGTTACTGCTCATCGCAGTAGTTAACTTGGTGGAATCTAGGGCTAACTTACCATCGCGTTGAAATGCCACGCCAATCTGACTTAAAGAGTTAATCGTATTGCCCGAAGAAATGGCTTTAGTCATCACTGCCTTGACTTGATTAATCACTGAGCGGGCGGTGGCATCTCCAAGCAATATCCCCGAGGCTTTACCGGTTTCGTCGTATTTGGTTAGACTACGCAATGTTGTATCTAACTTATTATAGGCATCCACAAAGGCAGTCACGGATGTTTTGACGGACTCTGTATTGCTAGTCACGCCGAGATTAGCACTGCTGGCACTAGTTGCGAGTAAGTTAAGCGTGACACCGCTAATCGCATCAGTCACGGTGTTGCTGGCTTTAACTATAGAAATACCATCAATTTCAAATAAGGCATTTTTTGCAGCTTGCATCTGCGTCATATTTTTACCACTACCAGCGCTAGCCGTTGGGTCAAATGCTAAACTTGATAATCCTACAGCATCTGTATTGTTGGCATCGCCACTATCAGCCACGCTAATTTTTAAGCTATTGACCTCGCCAGTATCTTTTGAAGTAATTACCAAACGATTGGTCGACCCATCATTCACAATGGTGGCGCTCACACTTGAGTTAGCTGCATTAATTGCATCGCGCACACCAGCTAAAGTGTTATTTGAGCTATCGATAGTAATGGTGACATCACTCTTTGCTGCATTAGCGGTAAAGGTATTACCAGTGGCGTTATAAGTGCCAAAACCTATCGTTAGCGTGCCTGTACCTACCGTGTCTGTAGTATTGGTAAAGCCCGCTGATGATAGTTTTTGCGATTTAGCAAGTTGGTTCACTGTGACCGCATAATCACCAAGAGAAGCGGTACCATTTGCCGTGGCAGTAAAAATGCTGGTATTACCAGAGCTCACTGTTTGAGCATTAAACTTTGCTGCCGTTGAAAGTGCGCTCAAAGCGGTTTGAAAAGTAGAGAGCGCACTTTTTAACGTGCCATAAGCGGAGATCTGAGATTGATAAGCCGTTTTTTCTGTTGCTACTGCAGTTAATGGCTTCCTTTCAACATTCATTAAGCTACTAACAATAGATTCCACATCTAGGCCAGAACCAATACCTGTAGTTGTAATTCCCATGTGAATATCCTTTTCAAAACAGTTACTAATATCATCGGCTTAAACCACAAAAACTTTAGCCAACCTCCACTCACGCTCACAACATTTAAAACTAACTAGGTAAGGTAATTAAGCTGTTTGCCTAATCACTAACCCTTGCAATTTATCAAGTGTTTTCGACATGGCCAACACTTCTTCATTTGGAATCTGTCTCAATACTTGTTTAGAGGCTGTATCAACCACCTTAACGACCATACGTTCAGACTGATCGTCCAAGGAAAATTGCACGGTTTGTAACGCTGGTGCCACAAGGTCATTAAGCTTCTTGACAGCAGTGACTAACTCACCTTTATCTACCGCTACAGGTCTTACATCTACTTTATTAGATTCAGGCTTTATAACGGGTTTAAGCCCTGTTGGGCTCGTTGTTGTTCTATCAATGGCAATTTGGCTGCCGGCAGTATTTTGCACGGCAGCCAGCTTTCTAATGGACCCATAACCATCTAATGATGAGTTGAACATGATTTACTCCTTTGCAAAACCCCACAGGATGATCAGTCCTGTGGGTGATAAGGTTTATATTTTAAATTTCGTTTAGCCTCTTAATAGTGCTAATACACCATTAGGTAGGGAGTTCGCCTGAGCCAACATTGCAGTACCTGCTTGTTGCAAGATTTGTCCACGTGTCAAGTTTGCTGTTTCTGCTGCAAAGTCAGCATCCATGATGCGAGATTTAGAGGCAGATTGGTTTTCTACAGAAACTTGTAAGCTACTTACCACTGATTCAAAACGGTTTTGAATAGCACCCAATTTAGCGCGATTAGTACTTAATGTAGTCAAAGCTGTATCTAGCGCGGTAATCGCTGCTGTAGCACCTGTTACTGAGGTAATTGAACCTGTTGCTGTAGTCATTGAAGCAACACCGCTCACGCTAATCGTGTCCGTAGTATCAGCACCAACTTGGTATACTTTTGCCGCAGTACCGAACACAGTTGAGCCATTGAACTTAGTTGAAGTATTCAAACGTGTTACTTCAGCTTCTAACTCCGTAAACTCAGCATCTAGATTGGCACGGTCACTGCTACTGTTTGTCGCGTTGGCAGATTGAACCGCTAATTCACGCATACGTTGGATAGCGTCTGTTTGTTTAGCCAAGCCACCTTCTGCGGTTTGTGCGAATGAAATCGCGTCGTTTGAGTTACGAATAGCCACTTGCTGACCACGAATTTGTGAGTCCATTTTTGTTGCAATCGCTAAACCAGCAGCATCATCTTTAGAGCTATTAATACGCAAACCTGAAGATAAGCGTTGTAATGATGTATTCAATGAGCTTTGTGAAGTTGAAAGATTACGCTGTGTGTTTAATGAGCTAATGTTGGTATTGATTACTGAAGCCATGATAATTCTCCTAAAGTTAAATTAAATTCAATTACATCTTTATTACTGTTAGCTCGGCATCTCACTTTTTGTAACTCGTTGTGATTTGCGCTGCTGTTGTAACTGTTATCGGTAAGCTTTTAAGAAAATTTAGGGTAAGGCTTAAATTTTCTTTTATCGTTTTTGCCGATTAAGCAATGCTGATGTAAAGAGTATCGGTCTGGGTTTTCAAAACTTTAGGATCATGCTAAATATCTCATGGGTTTTTATATCAGTTCATATTCACAAATGTTCTGTAGAACAACGCCATGATTAGATTACAGAGCGTTAATAATCTGTATAACGATTAAATTCAAAATAGAAAATTATTCTTTAAAAAATATAAATAAATACCGCCCACTATGATATTTAACAATGACTTATTACAAAGAGGCTAATAAAGCAGGGAAAGCAGGCCAAATCAGCGCTTACCAGAACAGCCTACTTATGGCGAGAATACTCTAGCTAAGAGCACTAAGAGTTTTAGATATAACTAGTAATGGAAGTTAGTGACTTTTAAGTTCTGTAGTTTTAAGTTGTTTAGCTTTTAATTCAAATATCTTCTGGGCAATCAATGCACCTTGTTCTTGATCAAGAAAGTCAATTTTAGCTTTGAATGTTTCAAGGGCGGGTAAATCTTTTTGCAAATAGGCAATGTGAGTTAAAGCGAGCATTGCATCCAAGTGACGACTATTCAAGGTGTGTGCTTTTTTAAAATCTTCTTTGGCTGATACTGTTTGATTGACGCCCTCTTCAGCTAAACCTAAAAAATACCACGCATCAGATGATTTAGGTTCTTGCACCGTCCAAGCTTTCGCAATTTTCTTTAAAGCCAACCAATCCTTGTTTTGATAAGGAATGACGACCTGCATAAAATAAGGTCTTTGATCTAAAGGTAACGCCCAAAACGGTACATCATTCGTGTTTAAAGACAGAATATCTGGCGAGTCAAACAACGCTTTTATCCACTCAACCGGTAGATTATAAAAAAAGCCTTGCGAGCCTGGGCTTTTGAAACTGGTGATTCCGATAAGATTAAAATTTTGGTCAAACAAAGCACCTCCACTTGAGCCCATGGCGAAAGCAGCACTGGTGCGTATCACAACGCTGTCGTCTAACGGGTATGCGCCCTTAACACTACCATAAGAAGGCTGTGGCACATTATTACCAATGGGATAACCCAGACTGAAGATTACTTCCTCGTACTTCACTGTGCGGCTATCTCGCATTTTTGCGACTTTAAATGGCAAGCTGTCAAACTTAAGCAAACATAAATCATGCTTCCAATCAGCTTTCAAACCGATTGGTCGATAGGCATCTCGATATTTAATGATGTTGGCGCCCTTGGCATTGGCTAATACATGGCAATTGGTTGCTACATATTCTTTACTCACCACCACCCCAGACCCATTTCCCGTAATGCCATTAGGTAGCTCAACAGCCACTTGCACTAAAGAATCGCTTAATACTAATATTTCACCAATACTTGGTTGAGCGTGAACTAAGGAAAAATGTGCATTAATTACCGTAAACACAATCAGCTTATTAAGCATATTCTTTCCTCATTTGGCGCTTTTGTTAGCCTTAGAAAATTCTAATTTATATTTGAAATCCAATATAAAGGACGTTGATTTTGCTTTTTAAAAAGCAACATATCGGCTTTTCTCATAGTTTCGATGGCCTCATCGAAAGAGATATTTTGTTCTGAAGCGATTACATTAGCTAAGGGCTCCGCATATTTCCGCCAAGCGGGGTCTTCACGAAAACCTCTATCCGCCATACAGTTCTTTAACACGTTCGCTTTGCGACTTATTAACTCTAACTTTTGAAACTCAACTACTGGCGTCATTCCTATAATTGCTTTCTCTGAAATGCCAACACACTCATCACCCATACGTTCAAGTTTTGTGACTTCATGGTTAGATGGAGCTTGATTTTGCGTGTTTATTAGAAAAAACCAAGCTAACAAACTAACAAAAACAATTATCGACATTATTATTTTCAAATCAGCTTGCTTTCTTTATGAAATCTTAACGATTCTTGAATGGTTGAATAATTAGGATTAATTTAACGGGTCTTAGTTCCATTATGAAAATTCGACGCAAATTTAATATACTTCAACGGCAATACGCTATGCTAAATCGCAAGATTACAAATGAGATTTTTAGACAAAAAACTTTACCCATGCAAGCTATATGACAAAAAAAGGAGCATATAGCTCCTTTTTTATCATTAACCAAGAATCAGAATTAATTAACTGAATCTTTTAATGTTTTACCTGCAGTGAAAGCTGGCGCTTTGCGTGCAGCAATTTTCAACTCAGCGCCTGTACGTGGGTTACGACCTGTACGAGCAGCACGTTGTGTTACTTTAAATGTACCAAAACCTACAAGCGTAACTGCATCACCACTTTTAAGTGCTGCTGTGATAGCTGCTGTGGTTGCATCAATAGCACGACCTGCATCAGCTTTAGTAAGACCAGCGCTTGCTGCAATAGCATCAATCAATTCAGATTTATTCATATATTTGGTTCCCATGATAAGTGTTGTGTAAAAGCACCGTTACTTTGCTGGCATTTAATTTAACTGTCAATTGTTTTATCACCATAAGTGCATCAATTTACATTTTTTAAAGCCAAGCGTGCCATTTGTAGCGAGATTCTATTCAAATTTACGCCCAATCGTCAACAATAAGAAGTCTTAATATTGTCCATTACTTTAACTTTAAATTAAGGGGTAAGTAGTCCACCTTTAATCTCAAAAGTTAATTCTAAGTAAAAAAACAAACAAATTATCTATGTTGGCTAGCGTACAGACCTAAATAGCTCATGCGCTTACTCTGCATTGTAATTCTTTTATATTACTTATAGGAAATCAACATGAAAAATAATTCTCATTTCAAATCTACTTTACTAGCAATGGCTTTGGCTAGCAGCACCTTAAGTCTACAGGCTTTCGCAGCAGAAGATTTAAGTGAAGCCAATCAATCTGCTTATAGCACATCATTCAAAGCTTTAGATGTAGATAACAACACTACATTAACTAAAACAGAAGCAAATAAGGAAAAACTTTTTGCAAAACACTTTAAAGCTGCTGATATAGATAACGACGGTACTCTTGATGAGCAAGAGTATACGAACTACAAATCTAAATCTGAGCAAAAAGAAGTAAAACGTGTTGTAAAAGATAGTGTGATCACTTCAAAAGTAAAAGGCAGTTTATTAAAAGATGAGGGTTTGAAAAGCTTGAATGTTAGCGTAAAAACCAATCAAGGCGTGGTTTTGCTCAGCGGGTTTGTTGAAACAGAAGATCAAATTAGACAAGCTGGACTAATTGCCTCTGAAATCGAAGGTGTTAAATCAGTTGAAAATAGCTTGTTAATTAAGAAAGAGTAACTTCAGTTCACCAATCGCTAGTGCGCAATAGTTTGTGAAGTTTAATGTTTGCTAAATTATTTTGTACTAGTTCTATATCCAGGAGATTTATCATGTTTAAAAGAACTTTTGCATTACTATTCACTACTTTATTTCTTGCCGGAACCCTAGGGGCATTGTCTGGTTGCAATACTATGGAAGGCGCTGGAAAAGATATTGAGCAAGGTGGCAAGGCAATTAAAGATGAGGCGAGTGAACATAACTAGCCTAATTAATGCGTGTATGTAAAAACTCTCTTTTTTACTCAGAATTAATTGCTAACTATTTGGGTATGAACCCCCATTCGTGCATTACCGACTGGTGCTAAAATAATAGCGCCAGTCAAAATCAAAAAAGCCACTTATCAGCGGCTTGTCTTTGCATTGATTTATTGGTCGGGACAGCAAGATTCGAACTTGCGACCCCATGCCCCCCAGGCATGTACGCTACCAGGCTGCGCTATGCCCCGAACCGATGTTGTAATAAAGCTTACAAACAAGAGTGATATTATAACGCAATAAGGCGTCAGGAGATAAAAGGCGCTCCGAAATAAATCAGTGTATTATTTGGCGGCAAACACTGGATTAAGCAAACGGAGAATCTCTACCAACTCAGCTTTAATTGAAGTGAAGTCAAACTCTTTATTACTTGCTGATGAGGAATGATTTAAGTTCAAATCTGATTGTATCGCGGGTTGCCCTAGATCCACTTTAGCCTCAACTTCGTTGGGACCATCAAGACGGTTACGAGCACCGCTAATAGTGAAACCTTGTTCATATAGCAGTTCACGAATACGGCGAATGAGTAGTACTTCGTGATGCTGGTAATAGCGACGATTACCTCGACGCTTAACTGGTTTAAGTTGAGTAAACTCCTGCTCCCAATATCTGAGTACATGCGGCTTTACACCACAAAGCTCACTAACTTCACCTATGGTAAAGTAACGCTTTGCAGGTATTGGCGGTAATTGCACTTTTATATTGTGTTCACTCATACTTATAGGTTGACCATTCAATTAGTTAAGATAATTGGCTTCCACTTTACTTTTTAGTTTTTGACTGGCATGAAAAGTTACTACACGACGAGCGGTAATTGGTATTTCTTCACCAGTTTTAGGGTTACGGCCTGGACGCTCAGATTTTTTCCGTAATTCAAAATTACCGAATCCAGATAACTTCACACTATCACCCGCTTCTAACGCAATGCGCACCTCTTCGAAAAATGCTTCAACCATATCTTTGGCTTCACGCTTATTTAACCCAACTTGCTCATAGAGTAAATCAGCAAGTTCAGCTTTTGTTAATGTCATACCCACTCCCATTTCATTTCTAGCTTTTGAGCTTTTTTTAATGTACAGATTATTATTCTAATAATTTAAATCTACATAACCATTTATTAAAATTCAATCACATTTAAAATCAAGCCACATAGTTTTGTGATCTAATTTCTAAGTGTAGCTGCAAATTTATCTTGTAATAATTGTAGCAGAATAGTAATGGTTGTGTCGGCATCACTATCCGTTAATGTTTTTTGAGTATCGTGCATAAGTACTGATAATGCAAGGCTTTTTTTATTTTCAGCCACACCTTGACCTTGGTATAAATCAAATAATGCCACGTCAATTACCAATGGAATTTCGGTTTTTATAATCGCACTTAACACATCACCAACTGCAATATTTTCATCCAATACTACTGCCAAATCACGACGAATTGGGAGCAATTTGGATACTTCTTGGTAAGCTGGTATTTGATGGCTAGATATTGCTTCCATATCCAATTCAAATAAATAGGTAGCTTTAGTTAAGCTATATTGTTGCTGCCATTTTGGATGCAAATTACCTAACCAGCCAATTGCTTTACCATCAATTATAATTCGTGCTGTTTGCCCAGGATGCAAGGCATTGTGTTCAGCCTTTTCATATATAGCTTTTGCGCCTACCAGCCTATCAACATGCGCTTTCACTTCAAAAAAGTCCACATCAGCGCTATCAGAACTCCATTGCTCAGGCTTTGCGCTGCCGTACGCGAGGCCTGAAACGCGTGTTGTTTCTACAAAGCTATTGGCCTGTTTAAAATAAACTGCACCAATTTCAAACAAGAATGCTCTATCTTGCTTGCGGTTCAAGTTATAAGTTAAGGTATCAAGCAAGCCGCCCCATAAACTAGTGCGCATCACGCTTAAGTTGCTTGCAATCGGGTTCTGAAGCTTGATTGGCGTGGGATTACCTAACAAATCTCGCTCCCAGCTTTCATCCACAAAACTGTAGTTCACCACCTCTTGATAACCGACCGCCACTAAACTATCGCGTAGTTTGTTTTGATGTAATCTAGCCTCTGGCGCTGAAAGCATGAGTAGGTTAGCCAAGGGCGCGATTGCAGGAATATGATCATAGCCATGCAAACGAGCAATTTCTTCGATTAAGTCTTCTTCAATACTAATATCAAATCGATAACTTGGTGGCACGACAGTAAATATGCTGTTCGCCTCTGTAAAGTCAAAACCAAGCTGTGTCAGCAGTTGTGCAACTTTAGCCGCTTCAAATGGAATACCTAATACTGATACCAAGCGCGCCATTCTTAATTTGACTGGTTGGCGTACTGGCAAGCTGCTAACAACCTCAGTCACCTCAGCCGCTTGACCGCCACAAATTTGCATGATTAGCTTAGTGGCATATTCCAGTGCATGTTTCGTATTTCCAAAATCCACACCACGCTCAAAACGGTAAGAGGAGTCTGTACTTAAGCCCAATCTACGAGCCTTACCAGCAATCACTGAAGGTGTGAAAAAAGCACTTTCTAAGAAAACTTCAGTTGTTGTATCATCTACAGAGGTCGGTTTACCGCCCATAATACCTGCAAGGGCTACGGCACCATTTGCATCAGCAATGACTAAATCATCCGATTTCAACTCTACAGTCTGGTCGTTAAGTAAGCTTAATGACTCATTGGCATTGGCAAAGCGCACCGTAATATCGCCATTGAGCTTAGCCGCATCAAACGCATGCATGGGTTGACCCAATTCAAGCAACACATAATTAGTCACATCAACCAATGCGCTAATGCTACGCAGGCCGCTACGCTCGATACGTTTAATCATCCAATCAGGTGTATTTGCTTTGGCATTGACACCACTAATCAATCGACCACAATAGCTTGGACAAACCGCTTGTTCACTCACTATGACATTTTTAGTTACTCTAATAGTCGCGGGTACAGCTTCAATAGCTTCAAAATGAGTTGCCGCGCCTGTTATGGCTGCAACATCACGTGCAATACCTTTAAGACTTAAGCAATCACTGCGGTTGGGAGTTAACTTTAAGGTAAGTAAAGTGTCATCCAAATCTAAATGCTCACGAATACTTTGACCCACGACTGCTCTATCATCCAACTCCAGCAAACCTGTCGCTTCAGCACTAATACCCAGTTCTTTAGATGAGCACATCATGCCGAAAGACTCTACACCGCGTACTTTAGCCTGTTTAATCGAGATGCCAGGTAACTCAGCACCTACCATAGCACAAGGAGCCAGCAAGCCAGCGCGTGCATTGGCAGCACCGCATACGATTTGTAAAGGTTCGGCTAAACCTACATCAACTTTACATACCTGCAACCGGTCTGCATCTGGATGCTTTTCAGCTGAAAGTATTTTAGCTACAACCACTTTACTAAAGGCCGCAGCAACTGGCTGCATGTCCTCAACCTCAAGCCCAGCCATAGTCAGCGCGTGACTCAGAGCTTGACTATCTAAATCAGTATTTACAAGGCTGCGTAGCCAATTTTCTGAAAACTGCATAATGCTTTTGTGACCTTAAATTTTAGGTTTGTTAGTAGGTATATTATTTAAATTGGCTTAAGAAGCGCAAATCATTATTGAAGAAATGGCGTAAATCGTTTACGCCATAGCGCAACATGGTCAAGCGTTCCACGCCCAATCCAAAGGCAAATCCACGGTATTTTTCACTATCTAGATTTACATGTTTAAACACTTCAGGATGTACCATACCGCAACCACCTATTTCCAACCAACCACCATTCCAGCTCATGTCCATTTCTGCTGAAGGCTCTGTGAATGGGAAAAATGATGGTCTGAAACGTACAGTTAAGTCATCACGCTCAAAGAATTTTTGCAAGAAATCTTGCACAACGCCTTTAAGATTAGCAAAACTAATATTTTCATCGACCCACAAACCCTCCACTTGATGGAACATAGGGGAATGGGTTGCATCGGAATCCACGCGATACACTCGACCAGGTGCAATGATTTTTAACGGCGGAGTTTTGTTGGTTTTTAATGCATTTTCCATGTAACGAATTTGCACTGGTGAAGTATGTGTTCTTAACACGTTTGCTTCATCAATATAAAAGGTATCGTGCATAGCCCGCGCTGGGTGATCTTCAGGGATGTTCAGCGCGGTAAAATTATAAAAATCCGTTTCAATTTCTGGACCTGTAGCCACTTCAAAACCAATTGAATGAAATAACTCTTCGACACGTCTTAAAGTAAGCGTCACTGGATGTAAGCCACCCTGTGACTGAGTTCGCGCTGGCAAGGTAACATCTATCGACTCTTGCGCAAGCTGTTTAGCTTGCTCTGCATTCAAAATGGCTTCACGACGTGCGTTTAAAGCCGTCTCAACGTCCTGCTTAACCACATTGATAGCGGCACCAGCAGCTGGCCGTTCTTCATTGCTAAGCTTTCCTAAACCTTTTAATGCATCGGTCAACAGACCCGTTTTACCTAGATATTTAGCTTTTGCTATTTCCAAGTCATTCATTGTTGCGCTATTTGCGAAATCCGCCTGCGCTTTTGAAATTAAATGCGTTAAATCGGCCATATATATTTTTGATCTTTAAATGAACTTCTGATTAGAGCTAAATTTTTACAATGCATTGATTTTACAGTAAAAAAAAGAGGCCGAGGCCTCTTTTTTACTCAAACTTGATAATTTAAGTTTGAAATTTCAAACTTTACAACTTAAGCAGCCAAAGCTGTTTTTGCCATTTCAACAAATTTGGCAAATGCTGCTTTATCAAATACTGCTAAGTCAGCAAGTACTTTACGATCTACTTCAACTGATGCAATTTTCAAACCGTTCATGAAACGGCTGTAAGTTAAGCCTAATTCACGAGCACCAGCATTAATACGCGCAATCCACAATGTGCGGAATTGACGTTTTTTCTGACGACGGTCACGGTAAGCATATTGACCAGCTTTCATTACCGCTTGCTTAGCAACGCGGTAAACGTTTTTACGACGACCGCGATAACCCTTAGCGGCTTTTAATACTTTTTTGTGTCTTGCGCGAGCGATGACACCACGTTTTACTCTAGGCATATCGGTCTCCTTATCGTGTTGGCATCATTGCGCGAACGCGTTTGACGTCTGTTGGTGAGATGATCGCCGTGCCGCGTAGTTTACGCTTTTGCTTGGTGGTCTTTTTTGTAAGGATATGGCGTAGGTGAGAATGAGTACGTTTCACTTTACCGTTACCCAAGAATTTGAAGCGCTTTTTAGCACCGCTCTTGGTTTTCATTTTTGGCATTTTGTTCTCCTTGAACTTAAGTTATGAGTGCTTAGGCATGCCGTTAAGCCGTATCACTCCAGGGTTTACTACATCTTTTTTACTACTTAATTTTTTTATGTGGGCCCAATACCATCACCATTTGGCGACCTTCCATTTTTGGAAACTGCTCAACTAGCGCCACTTCTTTTGTATCTGCTTCTACACGTCTAAGTAAGGCTAGACCGAACTCTTGGTGGGTAATCTCACGACCTCTAAAACGCAGGGTAATTTTCGCTTTATCACCATCTTCAATAAAACGAATAATATTACGCACTTTAATTGCATAATCGCCATCATCTGTACCAGGGCGAAACTTAATTTCTTTTACTTGCACTTGCTTTTGTTTAAGCTTAACTTCGTGCTGCTTCTTGCTTTCGGCATATCTAAATTTGCCGTAATCCATCAACCTGCACACTGGTGGCACCGCATTGGGTGCAATTTCCACTAGGTCAATATCAGCCTCTTCAGCTTTTGCAAAAGCCTCAGCTAACGTTACTATACCCAAAGGCTCGCCTTCAATGCCCACCAAACGAACTTGCGACCCTGTAATATCGCCATTAATTCGTGTTTCTTTGTCCTGTGCTATATCAAATTCTCCAAATAGTTAAGCCGCGCATTTTCAGAAATCAACTGAAAGCGAATTTTAAATTGCTTTCAGTAGGCTTAAGCCTTAGCTTCAATCTCTGCTTTTAAGCGCTCAATAAGCGCTTCAATCGGCATAGAACCTAAGTCTTCGCCTTTTCTGGTACGCACGGCTACATGTCCCGTTTGCATCTCACGCTCACCTGCAACTAGCAAGTAAGGCATTTTCTGCATCGAATGTTCGCGTATTTTATAGGTTATCTTCTCATTTCTCAAGTCAAATTCGCATCTAATGCCATTTTTCTTTAGCATTTCAACTACTTGACGCACATAATCCGCTTGATTTTCAGAGATATTGAGCACCATCACTTGTATAGGTGCTAACCAAAGTGGCATTGCGCCTGCATAGTTTTCAATCAGAATACCAATGAAACGCTCCATAGAGCCAACGATAGCGCGATGCAACATCACAGGATGTTTACGGCTATTATCTTCGGCAACATATTCAGCCCCCAAGCGCTCCGGCAAATTAGGGTCCAACTGAATCGTACCGCATTGCCACAAACGACCTAATGAATCCTTAAGGGTGAATTCAATCTTAGGGCCATAAAATGCGCCCTCTCCTGGCTGATATTCAAAATCTAGGTTGTTTAATTTAAGCGCATTTGCAAGCGACGTTTCTGCTTTATCCCAATCAGCATCTGTACCGATGCGTTTTTCAGGGCGAGTAGATAATTTCACTAATACGTCATTAAAACCAAAGTCACCATAAGCTTTGTATAACATCTTAATAAAATCAGCAACTTCTGCCTCAACCTGCTCTTCAGTACAGAATATATGTGCATCATCTTGCGTAAAGCCACGTACTCGCATCAAGCCGTGTAGCGATCCTGATGGTTCATTACGATGACATGAGCCAAACTCAGCCAAACGTAATGGTAAATCGCGATAGCTATGTAAACTGCTATTGAAAATCTGCACGTGTCCCGGGCAATTCATAGGCTTAACTGCGTAATCACGGCTTTCAGACGAAGTGACAAACATACCTTCGCGGTAATTCTGCCAATGTCCCGACTTCTCCCACAAAGTCCTATCCATAATGGTAGGCGTGCGCACTTCTTGATAGTTGTAATCGCGGAACATTTTGCGCATATATTGCTCAACTTCTTGCCAAATGCTCCAACCACGCGGATGCCAGAACACCATTCCTGGTGCATCATCCTGCATGTGGAAGTAATCAAGTTGTTTGCCTAATTTGCGATGGTCTCGCTTTTCAGCTTCTTCCAGTTGGAACAAGTACGCTTCAAGCTCTTCTTTATTACGCCAAGCCGTACCGTAAATGCGCTGCAACATCTCGTTATTGCTGTCACCTCGCCAGTAAGCACCAGCCAGTTTCATTAGCTTGAATGATTTAATCTTACCTGTGCTTGGCACATGCGGACCACGACATAAATCGGTAAAACTTCCTTCTGTATAGAGTGAAACATCCTCACCAGCAGGAATAGATTCAATCAACTCAGCTTTATATTGTTCACCTATGCTTTTGAAATAAGCCACGGCTTCATCGCGAGGCAGCACTTTCCTTGTAACAGGCTCATCTTTTTTCGCAAGTTCAGCCATTTTCTTTTCAATGGCAATTAAATCCTCTGGCGCAAATGGGCGTTTGTATGAAAAATCATAATAAAAACCATTGTCAATCACAGGCCCTATCGTCACTTGCGCATCAGGAAACAGCTCTTTAACAGCATATGCCAACAAATGTGCGGCTGAGTGACGAATCACATCCAAGCCTTCTGGATTTTTGTCGGTAATAATAGCTAAGTCACTATCAACCTCGATCAAATAGCTGGTATCCACGAGCTTATCGTTCACTTTACCTGCCAATGCGGCTTTGGCTAAACCAGCACCGATATTCATGGCGACCTCAGCCACAGTAACTGGCTGATCAAAACTACGTTGCGACCCATCGGGCAGGCGAATGACTGGCATACAATTCTCTCTAAAACATAAAAGCCGCAAGCGGCTTTTGAGTGACATAAGGTACAAAGATTAGAATTATCGCACAGCAACATAAAAGACTGCAATTTATCGTACACTGTATTAATAAGCTAAAACTTGTTTAATATTTATGCATATGAATACTGATACCAAATAAAAACGAGCCCATCCTTGCAGATAAAGCTCGTTTAAATTAACCACTTGATTACCTTACATTACTGAAAAGTAAGCAAAAACTTAGTTAGAAGTCATAGCGAATACCCCCAAACACCTGACGACCACGACCAACAGACATGCCATCTACACGGCTTGCTAAGTATTCACGATCAGTTAAGTTGTAACCACTAACGAAGTAAGTCGCTTTAGACCCCACTGGTTTGAAATTCGCAGAAGCATTAAACAATGTGTAAGATGGAACATCACCAGCCAAACCAGACAATGCAGCATCCACTGGATCAAGCACTCTTGCAAAAGCATCTACTTCTTGTTTGCTGATATAAGTAGCACCGATACGTGCGTCTAACCCTACTGGGTGTTGGTAACCTACGCTAATCGATGCTAAATGACGTGGCGCGTAAGGTAAACGATCACCACTGATAATGCCACTGTCAACATCAGGACCATCTTTCTTAAACTTTGCAGTGAATGTATTGGTGTAAGAACCCAACACATAAATATTATGCGCTGTATTGTAAATCGTACCGAAATTTACACGTCCACCAAACTCTAGGCCAGACATCTCAGACTCGCCACCATTCACAAACTCACCTGAGCCGTTATTCACCACAATGTCATCAAATTTGGTATGGAACAAAGTTGAGGAGAAGTTTACGCCTTTGAAGAAGCTTGAACGCACACCAATTTCCCAGTTAGTGCTGGTTTCTGGTTTGGTTTTATCTACAACAGCTGTATTCGCACCATCAGCACGCAAGTCACGATCAGGGCGTGGCGGTGCAAAGCCTTTATGCACACCGCCAAAGAACGTGGTATTAGCAATGCCATTCCAAGCCACACCAAAACCTGGTAACACTTCTGTTTGATTGTTGGTTAGTTTTGATTCAGGATTATTTTGTACTTGCCCATCGGCGCGACGCACATCGGTCTTAATCTGAATATCTTCAACACGCACGCCAGGGGTAATCGCCCAGTCGTTCACATGAAACGTGTTTTGTGCGTAGTAAGATTTAGCCTCAACCTTGATGCCGATATCCTCACGTGATAAAGAGTTGGCTTGCGCATAAGGTAGACTTTGAAATCTTGGGTCAGCACCACGGAACTGTCTTCTTCTAATGTCTTCTTCATGGTAACGGAAGCCAAGTACAGCATCACTATCGACCCCAAATAAATTATGGCTTACGTCTAATCGTGGTTCGATCCCCCAATAATTGTAGCTTCTTGGGCGATGACGACCACCACACTGTTCTGCTGTTGTTTCTGTCAGCGTTAAGCCACTACATCTATCCATCACGGTCACACCAGTAGATTCGCCTGCTTCGTCATCGTCATAGCCACCAGGCGCATCGGTCTGGCGAAACGAACTACGGTATGAGTCTGCGTAGTAGGCTTGCGTTGATAACTTCATTTTGTCATCAATTTGGAAAATATGTTGTAGCTGTGCTGATTTACGCTCATGTGAGAAGAAGTCATTCTTGCCTGATGGTGCTTGGAATTTATCTCTTGCATAGTCCACCTCACCTAAGCCGGTTTCAGAAACATGAGACTCCTCTTTGTAGTAGCCAACTTTCGCAATTAGGGTTTGTCGATCAGTGATATTCAACTGCCCCTTCAATGTGTATTCTTCTACATCAAACTCATGATTGTTACGAATACCATCACCTTGTTTTTTAATCGCATCCATCATGATGCCGCCTAGCTCTGTGCCATAACCGACATTGGCATGTAAGCCATAAAAGTCGTTATTACCACCCACTGCGGATACGCTACCTGCAAAACCATCTTTAGGCACTGGTTTAGTGACAAAGTTAATCATACCGCCGACGGTTTGTGGGCCATAAAGTACTTGGCCTGAACCTTTAACCACTTCAATGCGGCTAACACGATCTAATGGTGTTGAATAATGCGCAGAGGGGTCACCATAAGGTGCTAAGAACAATGGCATGCCATCTTCAAGCAACAGCGTACGTGACGTGCGACGAGGATCCATACCTCGGATACCGATGTTTAAACCAAGACCGAATGTATCTTCGCCGACAACGTTTATACCAGGCACATTATTTAAAGCCTCAGTAATAGAAAATGGACGACGAGCTTCTAACTCCTTTTCTGTAACAACATCAAATGAACCAGGTACAGCTTCCAACTTCTCAGGCAAAATACCTGTAACTTCCACTTTGTCTAATATGATTGACTCTTCTGCATAAGAAAATGTGGTCATCACAGAACATGCGACTACGACTGCAATCGCGCTTTTTTTTCGATTAAGATTTTTTATCATTAAAATACACTCCAATATCATGACTAGAAAAAAGTTTATAAACTTTTAGCCTCATTTATTAGCAATGTGCGTTCCAAATTAGCCTAACCCACCACAATAAGTTACAACCAATTGATTTAATTTGTTTATTTATAATGATTAACAACAACTAATCAATAGATTACCGATAGGCATTGATTGTTAACAACCACTATGTGTGCCATATCAACCACATCACGTGTCATATCAACCAACTTTTTAGATATTGCTATATAGACTTAATAAGAGTAGAACTTAATGATCTGCGTGAATTAAAACGCATGCATTGAGATAACTATTGTGAGTGAAAGATAGAAATAAAAAAGCCACTTCAACATGAAGTGGCTTTAAATTTGGTAGGCAGTACCAGATTCGAACTGGTGACCTCTTGGATGTCGACCAAGCGCTCTAACCAACTGAGCTAACCGCCTATTATTTTAACAATCTGTTTGAACACATTTTGTGTAATTTCAAACAGAGCGCGATTTTAGCTGATTGTGGACTTTGGCGCAAATAACAAATCATAGGTAATATGCATTTAATTCTAGATTAATATTATCACTGCGCCGCCTTTAGATAATTAAAAATATTTGGGCTGGCATAACCATCTGCAGGTAAGCGCTGTGTTAGCTGAAAAGCTCTCACGGCTTCTTGCGTACGAACCCCAGGAAAGCCATCTGGCTCTCCAGCATCAAATCCATGATTATTTAGCTCAACTTGCAATGCTTTCATTTGCTGAAATGATAAGGCGCCAAGCTCGGCAAATTGACCGCCTAATATATGCGGCTCACCATTGAGGCGTTTAGCTAATTGCACAACCGATAGCGCATAATTGATTGAGCGATTCCAATCCATGACTGCATCAAAATTATCAAACACCATAAAAGCTGGGCCGCGCCAACCTTGAGGTAAGATAATAGCGGCCTGCCCTGACACATTAGGCAGTGTAGATTTTATCGCACGAACAGGCTGATCCCTAACGATAGAGGCTGTAGTTTTTTTTGATTTAAAGTTAATCTGATGTATGTTTGATTGATATTTTTTGGTTTTTATTTTTATGTTTGCACTCCTAGCCTGTGTCAATCCACCTGCAGCAGATAGGTTGCCTGCTTGCATAGTAGTTACGCCTAACTTAAGCCACTCACTTATAGGTTTTCTTAACGTGTATTGAGCCTTTTGCCATTCAAAATCTGCAGGTAATTGCACTTCTAGCATTGCAGGTTGACCATTTTTCCAACCAACTTGAGATAAATAATTGGCTGCTGATGCAAACGCATCAGCATAAGAGTTGACGACATCTATTTTTTTATCACCGTCCCCATCAACCGCATAAGTAATAAAAGTAGTAGGCATAAACTGCATATTGCCGAAAGCGCCGGCCCATGAACCTATAAATTGCTCCACATTAGCATTACCAGCATCTACCATACGCATTGCATCGATGAGTTGATTGCGAAAGAAACTGGCGCGTCGCCCATCGTATGCTAAGGTAGCCAAGGCGGATAAGGTATCAATATTGCCTTGATAGCGGCCATAATTACTTTCCATTCCCCAAAACGCTACTAATAAGGCCTTTGGTACGCCGTATTGCTGTTCGACCCTATCCAGCAGATCGGCATGTTGAACAAGGAGTTTGCGACCTTCATTAATCTTTAATGCATTTACACGACGCTGATAATAATCAAGAAACGGGCTAACAAACTCTGGCTGATCGCGATCAAGCTGAATAATATTGGGTAATATTTCGATATGATTAACGGCATCGCTAACAGTTTTTTCAGTCACGCCTACGCTTAAAGCCTCCTGTGTCAAGTCATTAAGCCAAACATTGAAATCTTCTTGAGCAAAAGCTGGGCTTGTAAACAAACCATAGAAAAATAAATTAAAAATAGCTAAGAATCTCATGCTAAATCAGAACCCGTATTGTGAGTCGCAACCAAAAGAGCCTGATAACCCGCCATATAATTGGGATATTGCAATTGAAAACCAGTGCTTAACATTAAATGATTACTCAAACGTTTACCACCTTCTATTGTCGGCGCTGTAACGTTATTTCTCGCTTGCATCTGATTTGCAATCCAACTTAACACTTCATATTGACTAGTAGGTTTTGAATCAGCCACGATATAGCAAGTTGCAATATGCTTGTTTGCCAACACATTTTGTACCAAAAACACCATAAATGCTGCCGCATCATCTTTGTGAATTCGGTTAGTCCAACTATTTTGTGCGGGCCAATTTTGTGGGGATTTCGCTAAGTTAATCATACGCAAACGTCCCGCACCATAAATACCAGATAACCTTAAGACCGTAGAACTACAAGGGAGCGTATCTAACAATGCCTCTGCTTCTAGCAAGCGCTCACCACCAAAGTCTGCGGCTATCGCAGGTATGGACTCGTCTAAAAGTGCATCGGCTCTTTGCCCGTATACGCGCGTGCTAGAAACAAAAAATACGTGTTTAAGGTTTTTGTTTTCAGCTTGCGTAGCTAATACATGACGAAGTCCATCGACATAATGTGCTTTATATTGTTCATCTGATTGGCCATTTGCCGCCACACAATAGATAAGAATATCTGGCTTTATTGGATTAAGAACCTCTAAAGTATGAGCGTCGGTAATATCAGCCTGAATAATATTCACGCCACTAATGGCCACTTTACTCCGTCTAACGCCCGTTACTTCATTGCCAATAGCCGCTAACTGCTTAGCAACCGTACCGCCTAAATCACCACAACCAACAATCAATACTTTTGCCATGGATTTTTCTATTCAGGCTGGATTAAATTAGGGTTAAGCGCCAAATATTTCTCTGCCAGAAACAGGGCAATAATGGTTTTCCCATCGGTGATTTCACCCGTATGTATCATGTTCAAACAGTTGACTAAAGTATCTTCATAAACAATTAAAGACTCATCATCATCGCGAAGATGCTCACCAGCAATCAATCCATGTGCTAAGTAAGTATGAATCACTTCGTTGGAGTACCCAATACAAGGATGCTGGCAGCCTAAGCTCACCCAATGGCTTGCTGTATAGCCTGTTTCTTCTTCAAGCTCACGCTTGCCAGTATTTAAGGGATTTTCACCCGCGTCGATTTTACCTGCGGGCAACTCAATAAAGACCTGATGTAAGGGGTAGCGAAACTGTTTTTCTAACACTATATTGCCATTAGGCAGAATGGGAATAACCAATACTGCGCCGGGATGCGTTACATATTCGCGTTGACTAGTATGGCCATTTGGCAAACGTACTTGATCACGTTTAACCGTGAGCATGCCCCCTGAAGCAATGGTCTGCGAATCAATACAGTGTTCTGTTAAATCATGGTCTAGCGTTTGCATAAAATATTTTGGATTAAATTACCGAAGTTAAATTAATAGTTGCTAAATAGACGAGGCGCTAAAAGTATCGCACTTTTTAACATCACCGTTGCTTAAACCTTCATTAAACCAACGTGTACGTTGTGCCGATGTGCCGTGTGTAAAGCTATCTGGTACGGCATAACCTTGTGCTTGTTTTTGCAAGGCATCATCACCAATCGCAGCTGCAGCCGTCATCGCCTCCTCCACATCACCAGCTTCTAAAATGCGGTCTGCGCCATCTGCACGATTAGCCCAAACGCCAGCAAAACAATCTGCTTGTAGCTCCAACCTGATGGAGTATTGATTCGATTGTGCCTCGCTACGCGCACTCTGACGCGCTTGTTGGACTTTATCTGAAATACCAGTGATGTTTTGAATGTGATGACCAACTTCATGCGCAATTACATAAGCTTGAGCAAAATCACCTGGGGCATGAAAGCGCGTTTTCATTTCATTATAGAAGGCTAGATCAATATAGACTTTTTGATCACCCGGGCAATAAAAAGGGCCCATTGCAGCTTGGCCGGAGCCACAAGCAGTTGAGGTTTGACCATTGAACAAGACTAATTTTGGTGCAGGATATTGTTGACCAGAGGCTTCAAAAATCTTCCCCCACGTGTCTTCGGTGCTAGCAAGAACTTTAGCTACGAATTTCGCCATTGGGTCATCGGCTGGAATGGGTTTAGCTTCTATTGGCGCTTGTTGTTGCAGGCCTTGCCCCATATTTAGTATAACCGAAGGATCAACGCCGAAATACATGGCGACTAAGGCAATTGCGATTGTGCCTAGCCCTATGCTTTTACCGCCAATAGGCAAGCCACCACCACTGCCACGTCTATCTTCAACGTTACTACTTTCACGTTTGTCATCTAAGCGCATATAGAAACCTTTAAATACTATGTATAAATTGGGTTTACCCTGTTTCTATTTTGAATGACAAGCAAAAATATACAAGTACTTTTTGTATATTTTTGCTATTAAGAACGCCAGCTTAATCGGTTAAGCTAGCTTGAAATTTATTTTGATTGTTTAAGAGGAAAGGCAAACAACTAGTGAAAGTTTAACGGTATTAAAATTAACTTAAACTTCTGGTGATGGCGTAAATACAAAGCTCCATCAATTTTTCAGGCATCAAACCAATTATTAATAATGCCATTGAGTTGATTCCCAACACAATGCGCATATCTATAGGCGCTGCGATTGGATTGTGATCTACAGGATCATCGAAATACATCATTTTAATAATACGTAAATAGTAAAATGCACCAATAACGGCCATTAATACGGCAAACACAACTAGCCATAAGTAGCCAGCTTGTAACGCCGCTTGTAACACCGTAAATTTCGCATAAAAACCTAAAGTTGGTGGTATACCGGCCATACTAAACATCACGATAAGCATTAAAAATGCATGCCATGGGCTGCGTTGGTTTAAGCCTTTCAAATCTTCTATTTTATCGGCTTCAAAACCTTTGCGTGAGAGTAAAAGTATCATGCCAAAACCAGCTAGCGTCATGAGTACATAACTAACAATGTAAAACATGGCATATACAAAACCATTTGTACTAGCGCTCATCAAGCCATACATCATAAAGCCAACATGTGAAATGGTTGAGTACGCCAACATACGCTTTAAGTTGGTTTGTGCGATTGCTGTGACATTACCAATAATAATGGACAACACCGCCATGAACACGAGCATTTGCTGCCAGTCGATGGCTAATGATGGCAATGCTTGTACTAATAAACGAATTACGAATGCAAATGCCGCCAGCTTAGGCACTGAGCTAATCAACATGGTCATTGCAGTTGGTGAACCCTCATAAACATCGGGTACCCACATTTGGAATGGCACTGCACCTAGCTTGAAAGCGAGACCTGAGACGATAAACACCAAACCTAAAATCAATACAGAATGCAATTGATTAGCGCCAATTAATGCATTACTTATTTCGGCAATATTCAGACTACCTGTCATGCCATAAATCATACTCATGCCGTACAGCAACATACCTGACGCTAATGCGCCTAGAACAAAATACTTCATTGCCGCTTCGGTTGCCTTGGCGTTATCACGGTCAAGCGCGACTAATGCATATAGGCTTAATGATAACAACTCTAGACCTATATATAGCGTTAGCATGCTTTGGCCTGACACCATAATCATCATACCGACGACCGAAAATAGGGTTAAGGCATAAAACTCACCGCGAAACATATCGCGTTGCTGTAGATATTGGCGGCTATAAATAAAGATTAATGAAGTCCCTAAATAAATCATCAGCTTCAATACATCCGCCATTGCATCGTCTACGAAAGTATTAGTAAATGCATAGCTAACGCTTGGTACGTGAGTAGTGAAAGTGATGTAAGCCGCAACCAATAAGGTAACTTGGGCCAGCAAGTAAATCGCTATGCGATTAGCAGGCTTTAGAAACAAATCTGTTAGCAAAATAAACATCGCCATACATACGATGACGATTTCAGGTAAAGCTGTGATAAGGTCGTAACTAATATTTTCCATGACTTATAGACCTGACGGCATACCTACAGGTAGCTTACTTTGCATTAAATGAGAAAGAAGTTGTGTCACTGATGCATTTGTCATATCAGTGAGCGGCTGTGGGTAAATACCTAAAGCTAATACCATGACGGCTAATATCGCTAAAATTAAGAATTCGCGTTGGTTTAAATCTTTAAGCGCAGCCACTTTAGCGTTAGCAATTTCACCATAAAATACGCGCTTCACCATCCATAAGGTGTAAGCCGCACCAAAAATCAAGGTGAATGAAGCTAAGAATGCATACCAGAAGTTCTCTTGAATAGCGCCTAGAATCACCATAAACTCGCCTACGAAGCCAGATGTACCAGGCAAACCACTATTCGCCATGGCAAACAATACTGCAAATGCCGCGAAAGTGGGCATGGTATTCGCTACGCCTCCATAAGACTTAATTTCACGACTGTGTACGCGGTCATACAGAACGCCCACGCACAAGAACATAGCCGCAGAGATAAAACCGTGCGAGACCATTTGAACTATTGCACCCTCAAGACCGAGGTTGTTGAATATGAAAAAACCCAGCGTAACAAAACCCATGTGTGAAATAGATGAGTAAGCAATGAGTTTCTTCATATCCTTTTGCACTAATGCAACCAATGCGATATAAACAATGGCGATTAATGACAAGATAATCATGAAGCCAGATAAATAATGCGCCGCATCAGGCGCGATTGGCATGGCAAAACGTAAAAAACTATATCCGCCGAGCTTAAGTGCAATTGCAGCCAATACTACAGAACCACCTGTTGGGGCTTCCACGTGAGCATCTGGCAACCATGTATGCACTGGCCACATTGGAATTTTTACGGCAAAAGCTGCAAAAAAAGCCAAGAAAATCAATATTTGCACATTTAGCGGCATTTGATAATTGTAAAAATCGACAATTTCAAAGCTGTTGGTATTCATATATAAGTAGATGAACGCCACTAACATTAATAATGAACCTAATAATGTGTATAAGAAGAACTTAATCGTGGCATATACACGGTTTGGACCGCCCCATATACCAATGACTAAGAACATTGGTATTAACATCGCTTCCCAGAATACATAGTACAAAATAGCATCTAATGCACTGAATACGCCAATCATCAATCCGCTCATTATGAGGAAGCTTGCCATGTATTGGGCAACACGTTTCTCAATCACTTGCCATGCCGATATGATAACAATCACTGTGGTAAAACTTGTGAGCATAATCAATGGAATTGCAATACCATCCGCACCTAGATGATAGTTAATATGAAACGCTGGAATCCAGCTAAAACCCTCTTGGAACTGAAAGCCACCATCGGCGAAATTAAAGTGGGTGTAAAGTGGAATCGTAACCAAAAAGGCTGCAAGACCACCGATAAGCGCAACCCAGCGAGTGGTGTCTGGCTTGTTATCGTTAGCGGTAAACAATACAGCGATACCTGCCAACACGGGCACCCAAATAGAGTAGCTTAGGATATGACTAAAAAAATAGTCCGAGCTAAAGTAATTCAACATTTTTTATACTTTATTAAAGAATGTAAGCATTAAAAACACGCCAATAATCATGGCAAATGCATAGTGATAAATAAGACCTGTTTGTAACTTCCGAACGATGCCTGAAAGTTTGCCGATTAATTTAGCAGTGCCATTGACCATAGCTCCATCGATAATTTTTACATCACCAATTTGCCAAAGTTTATTGCCAATAAACACCGAACCTGCTGCAAATACGCGTTCATTAAAGCTGTCGAAGCCATATTTATTCTCAAGTATTTTATTAATAGTAGAGAATTTAGTTTGGATAGCTGCTGGAATATCTGGTCGCTTCATATAGAAAAACCAAGCTACCGCAACGCCTAAAGCCGCAAGCAACAATGGCAACGACATAAAGCTATGCAAAGCCATGCCAGCAGCGTTGTGCATCACTTCATGCCATTCGAGTGTCAGCTCATGCATAGCTGGATGCGCGGCAGAATCAACAAAGATGATGTCTTTGAAGAAATTACCGTAGAGCATAGGCTCAATAGCGAAATAGCCAATTGCTAATGATGGTATTGCCAATAAAATTAAAGGCAATTTAATCACCCAACCTGGCTCATGTGGATCATCTGTTGGTGCCAGACCATGATGGTGATCATGCGCAGCATGTTCATCATCGTGGTGAACGTCATGTTTGACAGCACGCCATTTTTCAGCTCCGTGGAACACCAAGAAATATAGTCGGAAGCTATAAAATGCTGTCACAAACACGCCAGCTAATACTGCGAAATATGCGAAACTGCTCCCAGTGATAGTAGAAGCTTTAGCCGCTTCAATAATGCTATCTTTTGAATAGAAGCCTGATAAAAATGGCGTACCTATTAAAGCCAATGAACCAATTAACGAGGTAATCCAAGTCACAGGCATGTATTTCTTCAAGTTACCCATGTTGCGAATATCTTGGTCGTGGTGCATGCCCATAATGACAGAGCCTGCGCCTAAAAATAATAAAGCTTTAAAGAAGGCATGCGTCATTAAGTGAAATATCGCCACTGAATAAGCAGAAGCACCTAGCGCGACGGTCATGTAACCGAGTTGAGATAAAGTTGAGTAAGCAACCACACGCTTGATGTCATTTTGGATAATACCCAAGAAACCCATAAATAGTGCGGTGATGCTACCAATAATCATCACGAAAGAAAGTGCTGTTGAAGACAATTCAAATAACGGTGACATACGTGCCACCATAAAAATACCAGCTGTCACCATGGTTGCCGCATGAATCAATGCTGAAATTGGGGTTGGACCTTCCATAGAATCAGGCAACCATACATGTAAAGGCACTTGTGCTGATTTACCCATTGCACCTATAAATAATAAGATACAAGTCACAGTCATTAATGACCACTGTGCGTTACCTATAAGATTGATTTGTACATCCGCCATTTGTGGTGCGACTGAAAATACTGCTGCGTAATCCAAACTACCGAAATGGAACAATACCAAGCCAATTCCAAGTAAGAAACCAAAGTCACCAACACGGTTCACCAAGAAAGCTTTTAAGTTCGCGTAAATAGCCGTTGGGCGTGTGTACCAGAAACCAATCAATAGGTAAGAAACCAAACCAACCGCTTCCCAGCCAAAGAACAACTGCATAAAGTTGTTGCTCATGACTAGCATCAGCATTGAGAAAGTAAATAATGAAATGTAGCTAAAGAAGCGGGCATAGCCTTTATCTTCATGCATATAGCCTATCGTGTAGATATGAACCATAAGCGAAACAAAGGTCACAACGACCATCATCATGGCTGAAAGTCTGTCGATTAAGAAGCCAATCTCGAAAGTGAAGTTACCACTTTTTAACCAAGAGTAGACTGTTTCATTATAAGGCGCGCTGGTCATCGCATCATTAAGTACGTAAACCGATAAAGCAAATGAAGCGCCTACACCTAATATTGTGACGACATGCGCAGCGGCTCGTGGCAATTGCTTACCGAACAAGCCGACTATGATTGCCGCCAATAATGGCAATAGAGGAATAGCGAGATAAATTTGTTGCATTGTCATTCTTTTCGCTACCCTTTTAGACTATCTAAATCATCTACGTTAATTGTGCGTAGATTTCTGAACAACACTACCAATATCGCCAAGCCAATCGCAGATTCTGCCGCCGCGACTGTGAGGATAAAAAACACGAATACTTGACCTGCAATATCGTGCAAATAATGTGAGAACGCAATAAAATTCAAATTTACCGCGAGCAGCATTAGCTCAATCGCCATCAATAAAATAATCACATTTTTGCGATTTAAAAATATGCCAATCACGCTAATAGCAAACAATAGCGCACCTAAAATTAGGTAATGAGATAAGCCTACAGTCAAATTTGTCATTATTTAGCCTCCTGCGTAACAGTTGCATCTTCAGCTTTTTCAACTACTGCATCCATTTTCAAGATGCGAAGTCTATCGGCTTTTTTAACTAGCACTTGTTGAGACGGGTCTACTGATTTACTTTCTTTTCTGTCTCTCAATGTCAGTGCAATTGCCGCAACAATCGCTACTAACAACACCACTGAGGCAAGCTCAAATGGTAGTAAATAATCGGTGTAGAGGACACGACCTAACTCTGCAGTATTGCTATAATCGGCGGCATGCGCTGGCGGTGCAACCACTTTATCAGCGCCAAAGTTACGCACGCCAACAATCATTACCATTTCTATTGCCATTAAACCGCCAACAGGCAAAGCCACAGGTAGTGCGTTCCAGAACCCTTCGCGTAACTTATCTAAATTAATATCTAGCATCATCACTACGAATAAAAACAGCACCATCACCGCACCTACGTAGACTAATACCAGTGCGATTGCTAAAAATTCTGCTTCCAATAGCAACCAAATTCCAGCCGCTGTGAAGAATGCCAATACTAAGTACAAGGCAGCGTATACAGGGTTGCGGGTAGTAATCACGCTGATAGCCGCGTACAGCAATACAGCTGCTAACGTATAAAAAACAATGTCTTGAAAATGTAAGCCAAAAATGGTCATATCGATTCGGTTCTACCTAAATTCTTATATTTATCTTAATTCTTTATCTAAATGATTTATCAAGCGCGCGGTCAGCAGCAATTTGCTTCTCGTGTTTATCGCCCACCGCTAACAACATCTCTTTTGTGTAGAGTAAGTCGCCGCGTTGTTCACCGTGATAATCAAAAATACGCGTTTCAACAATAGAATCCACTGGGCATGATTCTTCGCACATACCGCAAAAAATACACTTAGTTAAATCAATATCGTAACGCGTAGTGCGGCGCGTATTATCTTCACGCTGTTCCGATTCAATCGTAATTGCTAATGCTGGACATACCGCTTCGCATAATTTACAAGCAATGCAACGCTCTTCACCATTGGGATAGCGACGTAAGGCATGCAAGCCACGGAAACGGTTGGATTGCGGCGTTACTTCTTCAGGATATTGCACCGTGATTTTAGGCGCAAAAAAGTAGCGGCCTGTTAATGCCATCCCTTTTAATAGCTCAACCAGCATTAAGCTAGAAAGCGTTGATTTAATTTTTGCGATCATAAATTTTTTAAGTCAATATCAAGTAAGTTAAATCAAATTAGTGGAATAAGTATGCGTATGGCGTCTGCATCATACCGCCTACAAACACAATCCAGACAATAGTAATTGGAATAAACACTTTCCAACCCAGGCGCATAATCTGATCGTATCTATATCTAGGGAAAGTTGCTCTAAACCATAAGAATAGGAATAACAAGAAGCCCACTTTAGCTAAAAGCCATAAGAAACTATCTGGAATAAATGGTACAGGTGATAACCATCCGCCTAAGAACATGATGGCAGCGAGCATAGATACCAAAATCATATTGGCATATTCGGCTAAGAAAAACACTGCAAATGCCATGCCTGAGTACTCCACATGGAAACCCGCAACGATTTCTGACTCGCCTTCAGCCACATCGAAAGGCGCACGATTAGTTTCAGCGACAGCACTAATAAAATATACGATGAATAACGGAAATAAGGGTAAGAAATACCAATGCCAACCCCCCCCCTCTTGACCCATTACGATTTTGCCTAGGTTCAATGTGTTTGCACACATTAATACGCCCACCAAAGCAAAACCCATGGCAATTTCGTATGAAACAATTTGCGCTGCAGAACGCAGCGCACCTAAAAACGCATATTTAGAGTTTGACGCCCAACCAGCGATAATCACCCCATAAACCGCCACAGATGTCATCGCTAAAATATAAAGCAAACCAGCATCCACATTAGCTAAAACTAAAGTAGCATCAAATGGCACAACCGCCCATGCCGCAAAGGCTGGCGCAATGGCTAATACTGGTCCTAGTAAAAACAAAGTCTTATTAGAAGCTGTAGGAACAACAATTTCTTTAAATAATAGTTTTAAACCATCTGCAAGCGGTTGTAGTAAACCAAAATAACCCACACGATTGGGTCCGATTCGTACTTGCATATAGCCAATAACTTTACGTTCAGCCAAAGTTAAATAGGCTACGGCAGCCATTAAAGACGCAACAATTGCAACGATTTTAATCAAAGTCCAAACAGTCAATTGCACTGCTGGCCAATAGCTACCAAATAAACTGGAGCATAGTGCTAAAAATGACGCAATCATGCTCGCGCCTCCGCAACAATTGCATCACCTTTGAGTAGCTCAGGTGATAATTTCTCAACAGTAATATCACCCATCAAGTCACCTAAGCCAATGGTATCTTCATGGGCCGCAGCTACGCGCACACAACCTTTAGCTACGTGTTCATCCAGCTTCACCGTAAGTACAGCGCTGCCTTTATCTTGCTTAACTGAAACAAAGTCACCATCCATCAAGCCCAACTCAGCTAATTGACTTGCACACATACGTGCCATTGGTTTAATGTTGTATTTGGTTTTTTGCAACGGTTCTGAACGGCGCACAATCGGATCAGACTCATACTGTGGCACTTCACCGATACGCTGCAAACCATCTTTTTTAATGTTAATTTGAATTTCAACTAACTCTTTCAAGTTATTGTTCAAACTACGCCAAACAACTGTAGATGGCTTCTCACCGCCAAATGCAGCCTGTTTAACTTGTTCACTAGTCTCATAATCAAAGCCCTGCAAACCTAAAGTATTGGCTAAAACACGCAATACTTTCCAAGCTGGACGACATTCGCCTAATGGTCTAGTCGCGGCAACAAAGCTTTGTACTCGACCTTCCATGCTCATAAATGTACCTGAAGTCTCGGTAAACGGTGCAATTGGCAACAATACATCGGCATTTTCTAAAGCTTTTGATTTAAACGCTGTTAAGGCTACAACGCATTCAGCTTTTTCCATGGCAGCTTTAGCTAAAGCTGCATGCTGGCAATCAAGTTCAGGCTCAATATTCACAAGCAAATAAGCCTTGCGAGGCACTTCCAACATCGCACGCGCATGCATGCCTGTGCTGTTAGGCATAACCCCTAACATATGCATACCAGTGCTATTGGCAGCCGCTGGCAAAATACCGCCTTTAGCTCCTGAAATACCACCTATCGCTTCAGCCATACTATACATTTCAGTAAATCTAGGGTCGCTTAATGCCATGTTGCCTAGGAAAATACCGACTTTAGGTGAAATCAAATCATAAGTTTCACCATGCCCAGCCATGCTTTCAGCAATCGCTTGGGTATTAGGACGCACTTTAATATCAGACAGCAATTGGGTAAGCGTTGGCGGCAAGCATAAAGATAACTTTTGCAAGCCAGACATTGCTTTTAACACTTGGCCAAGCACGTTAACCATATCATTTGGACGCACAATCACTTTATGCGCGATATCCATTAGAGGATTATTATCCAGTGGACTTATCACTGAAAGTTCAGCGCCATTAGCTACAGCTTTGCGGAAACGTTGAGCTAATAATGGATGTTCATTACGCAGGTTTGAACCTATGACCAAAATACGATCTAGCTCTTCAATCTCTTGAATATTGCAGCCCATCCATGGCGTTCCTAAACGTTTGCCATCTAACCTAAAGTCAGTTTGACGCAAACGGTAATCTACATTGCCACAACATAAGCCATCAGCCAGTTTTTTAGCTAGATATCCCTCTTCCATAGTGCTATTAGGCGAAACAAGCACACCTAATGATTCTGCACCATGTTCATTGGTAATGTCTTTGATCTGACCTGCAGCAAACTCTAGCGCGGTCTTCCAGTCGGTTTCCACCCAGTTGCCATTATGTTTAATCATCGGCACTTTGAGGCGGTCTGGGCTATTCAAACCCTCGTAAGAGAAACGATCACGATCTGACAACCAACACTCGTTAATACTTTCTTTTTCACGAGGCAATACACGCATGACTTTATTGTCTTTTACATGTACTTCTATGTGTGAACCTAAGCCATCATGTGGCGCGATACTTGGACGACGTGTCAACTCCCAGCTTCGAGCTGAGTAACGGTAAGGCTTACTGGTTAATGCGCCAACAGGACATAAATCAATGATATTGCCTGACAGCTCTGAGTTCACACTTTTATCGACGTAAGCGGTAATTTCAGCATGCTCGCCACGGCCGACCATACCCAACTCCATCATACCGCCGACTTCTTTTAAGAAGCGCACACAGCGCGTACATTGAATACAACGAGTCATATCAGTGCTGACTAGCGGGCCAATATTCTTGTTGAAAACAACGCGTTTTTCTTCAGTGTAACGTGAACCACTTGTGCCGTAAGCTACCGCAATGTCTTGCAAATCACACTCGCCACCTTGATCGCAAATCGGGCAATCTAGCGGGTGATTAATTAACAGAAATTCCATTACACTCTTTTGCGCTTCAATGGCGGATTTAGAGCGCGTGAAAATTTTCATACCGTCCGCTACTGGCGTTGCGCATGCTGGAAGCGGCTTGTTGAATTTTTCAACTTGTACCAAACACATACGACAGTTAGCCGCTACTGATAATTTTGGGTGATAACAAAAACGTGGTATAGCAATACCAGCCTTATCCGCAGCATCAATAATAGTACTGCCGTGTTCGACTTCTAACGCTTTGCCATCAATTTCAATATTTAACATTATTGACTTTCCACCATACTCTTACCATGCTGAATATAATATTCAAACTCTGGTCTAAAATGTTTAATGAAGCTTAACACCGGCGTTGCAGCCGCTTCGCCTAAGGCACAAATAGTACGACCTGCAATGTTGTTACTCACATCAGTTAGCAAATCTAAATCTTCCATTTTGCCTTTACCGTTCACGATGCGGTCTATCACACGATAAACCCAACCGGTACCTTCACGGCAAGGTGTACATTGACCGCAACTTTCTTCATAAAAGAAATAAGATAAACGATGCAAAGCTTTCACCATACATGTAGTTTCATCCATCACAATCATTGAGCCTGCGCCCAAACTAGAGCGCGCTTTACTTAAACCTTCATAATCCATGGTGGCTGCCATAATTGCTGCTGCTGGCATCACTGGTGTTGATGGTCCGCCTGGAATGACTGCTTTTAGCTTACGACCTTTCCAAACGCCGCCTGCTAACTCTAAAAGCTCATTGAAAGGCATGCCCATTTTAACTTCATAGTTACCAGGCTTTTCAACATGACCAGACACTGAGAAAAGTTTAGTACCACCAGAGTTAGACACGCCTAAATCCGCAAATGCTTGTCCGCCATGCTCTAATATCCAAGGGATAGAAGTGTAGCTTTCAGTATTATTAACATTGGTAGGCTTACCAAACACGCCATAACTCGCTGGAAATGGTGGCTTGAAACGTGGCTGACCTTTTTTACCTTCAATCGATTCAATCAGTGCAGTTTCTTCACCACAAATGTAAGCGCCGTAACCATGAACAGCGTATAAATCGAAACTGAAATCACTGCCTAAAATTCTTTCACCTAAATAGCCAGCGGCTTTTGCTTCGTGTAAAGCCGCTTCGAAAATCTCGTAATCTTGCCAAATTTCACCGTGAATATAGTTATAACCTACGCGCGCGCCCAAGGTATAAGCAGCGATTGCCATACCTTCAATTAATTGGTGTGGGTTATAGCGAATAATATCGCGGTCCTTAAATGTACCTGGCTCACCTTCATCGGTATTACAGACTAGATACTTTGTGCCATCAAAATAGCGTGGCATAAAACTCCACTTAAGACCTGTTGGGAAGCCTGCACCACCACGACCACGCAAACCTGAGTTTTTCACTTCAGTGATAATATCGGTCGCTTTTGTTTTTTCAGTCACGATACGTTTTAACGCAGAGTAACCGCCGATCTTAAGATAGGTTTCTAAAGAAGCTGGATTTTCTTCTGTGAGCGTCCGCAAGGTCACCAAGGTTTGACCTTTTAAATCAGTCATAACCACTGGTTTATGAAGCGCCGTTTTATTAATCACTGGGTTAGGAGTCGCCATTATTTAAGCTCCTCAAGAATTGCGTCAACTTTCTCTACCGTCAAAAACTCATGCATGTCAGTATTGTTAACGTGCATCAAAGGTGCGCCACCACAACAACCCATACACTCACCTTCTTTTAAGCAGAATTTTCCATCGGCTGTCACTTCATTAAAACCTATGCCTAAAGTTGACTTTAGATGATTCACAATTACATCACTATCGCGCAACATGCATGAAATGTTGGTACAAATTGTGATTTTGTATTTTCCGACCGGTGACAAGTCATACATATTATAAAAACTTGCCACTTCCATCGCAGCAATTTCGGGCATGCGTAAGTATTGGGCAATTTCAGTAATGCTTTCTTTTGATAACCAGCCAAGCTCTGTTTGCACAATACGCAAAGCGCTCATGACCGCAGCTTGACGCTGGTCAGCTGGATACTTTGTCAGTTCGTAATCTATTTTTTCTATAGCTTGTGGGCTTAACATTTTTTATCTATCAGACCTATTTATCTATCTATTTCGCCAAATACAATATCTTGAGTACCAATAATCGCAACTAAGTCGGCAATCATGTGACCGCGTGTCATTTCATCCAAAGCGGCCAAATGTGCGAAACCTGGTGCACGTATTTTTAGGCGATATGGCTTATTGGCCCCATCAGAAACCATGTAAATACCAAACTCACCTTTTGGATGCTCAACAGCAGCATAAGCTTCGCCAGCTGGCACATGAAAACCTTCAGTAAAGAGCTTGAAGTGGTGAATCAAATCTTCCATATTGCTCTTCATACCTTCACGGTCTGGAGGTGCAACTTTATTATTGCTAGTAATTACTGGGCCTGGATTCTTACGCAACCAATCAATACATTGTTTAATGATGCGGTTTGATTGTCTGAACTCTTCCATACGCACTAAATAACGGTCGTAACAATCGCCGTTAACGCCAACAGGAATGTCAAAATCCATGTTTGCGTATACTTCATAAGGTTGTGTTTTACGCAAATCCCAAGCAATACCTGAGCCGCGCAACATTGGACCTGTCATACCCAGCTGCAAAGCGCGTTCTGGTGTGACGATGCCAATATCAACCGTACGCTGCTTCCAAATACGGTTGTCCGTTAGTAGTGTTTCGTATTCATCCACATACTTTGGAAAGCGATTTGTAAAGTCTTCTATGAAATCCAACAAAGAGCCTTGACGGTTTTCATTCTGGCTTTTAACAGTTTTAGCGTTGCGCAATGGTGAAACTTCATATTGCGGCATGTGATTTGGCAAGTCGCGATATACGCCACCTGGACGGTAATACGCCGCATGCATACGTGCGCCAGAAACCGCTTCGTAGCAATCAAACAAATCTTCACGTTCGCGGAAAGCGTATAAGAACACTGTCATCGCGCCCACGTCTAACGCATGTGCACCAAGCCATAATAAGTGATTTAGTACACGAGTAATCTCATCAAACATCACACGAATGTATTGTGCGCGGATAGGCACATCAATGCCCATCATCTTTTCAATCGCCATCACATAGGCATGTTCGTTCGACATCATCGAAACATAATCAAGCCTATCCATATAAGGAACAGATTGTAAGTATGTACGGTTTTCAGCTAATTTTTCTGTGCCACGATGTAGCAAGCCAATATGAGGATCTGCACGTTGAATGACTTCACCATCCAACTCCAACACCAAGCGTAAAACGCCGTGTGCCGCAGGATGCTGCGGACCAAAGTTCATCGTGTAATTACGAATTTCAGCCACGGTGCGCTCCTTCTTCACGAATGACACGCGGCACATTATTACGCTCATCAATGGTCACAGGCTGATAAATTACGCGCTGTTGTTCTGGGTCGTAACGCATTTCAACATTACCAATCATAGGGAAATCTTTACGGAACGGATGGCCAACAAAGCCATAATCTGTGAGAAGGCGACGTAAATCTGGATGATTTTCAAACATGATACCGAACATATCAAAAGCTTCACGCTCATACCAGTTTGCAACTGACCACATATCGACCAAGGTCGGTAGTATCGGGAAATCTTCATCTTGCGCAAATACACGTAAACGTACACGATGATTAAGCGTAACAGAAAGCAGATGACAAACTACCGCGTAGCGCAAGCCATCATAAGCACCATCGCCATAAGTTTGATAATCCACACCACTTAAATCGATTAACTGCTCAAATTTTAAAGTCGGATTATCACGTAGAGTTTGGCAAACCGCTAAATAATCTGCGGCTTTACATTCAATGGTAATTTCATCAAGCGCTACTACTTGCTTAGTGATTTTGTTGCCTAGCGAAGCTTGCAAATCACTTAATAACTGGTCTAATTTAGCTGACATATTTTTCTTTTAGCTCGCACTATCTAGCGATGGTATTAGTACGTTTGATTTTATTTTGTAGCTGGATAATGCCGTAAAGTAATGCTTCAGCGGTTGGTGGGCAGCCTGGTACATAAACATCAACAGGCACGATACGGTCGCAACCACGCACAACAGCATAAGAATAATGGTAATAACCACCACCATTGGCACATGAGCCCATTGAAATTACCCAGCGCGGCTCCGCCATTTGGTCGTATACCTTACGCAGTGCAGGAGCCATTTTGTTAACAAGCGTACCAGCAACAATCATCACATCTGACTGACGTGGGCTTCCTCTAAATACGATACCGAAACGGTCTAAATCGTAACGTGAAGCGCCTGCATGCATCATTTCTACTGCACAACATGCCAAACCAAAAGTCATCGGCCACATCGAACCTGTACGGGTGTAGTTAATCACCGTATCAAGTGTGGTTGTAACAAAACCTTTTTCTAAAATACCTTCAATACTCATGGCTAACTTTGTCCCGCTCTGAGGTTTAATCCCATTCCAAGGCGCCTTTCATCCACTCGTAAATAAAGCCAATTACTAGCACACCTAGAAATATCATCATGGCAATAAAGCCAAACAAACCAATTTCTTGCAATACCACTGCCCAAGGAAATAAAAATGCAATTTCTAAATCGAACAGGATAAATAAAATGGCAACGAGGTAATAACGAACGTCAAATCGCATACGTGCGTCTTCAAATGCCTCAAAACCACATTCGTAAGGAGAGTTTTTCGCAGCATCTGGTTTATGTGGTGAAACCAATAAACCCAATACAAGAGGTCCCACGCCGACCGCTAAGCCAACGAGAATAAACAACATTATTGGAAAGTAATTTTCTAACACTGACCAGCCCCAAACTTATTTTGTAAACTTAAATTTTAAAAAAACTCAACTTAAGCAATGCCTACCATTTACTCAGACGAGCTCGCAATTTATATGACACGCTCTTGACCAAAGTAACACTCACTACACCAATATAAAAACGTACAAATGGAGAGTGTCGACTACTGACTTCAACTTCATACAAGCATGCAACGGGTAAATCGGGCGCGTTTTGCACATACTCTAATTGCTTAGCAATTAATTGCTCAAATATGGCATCAACGAAAGACCGAATTATAGCAATAAAATTCAGAATTAGAGTTTCATTTATTCATCATATTTATAAATTTGGTCAAATAGGTATGATTTAATGTGCTTAATAAAAGCATTCATGAAAACGATAATGGTTTATCAAACTTCAAAGAACTACACTTTAGCAATCGCAAAAAATTTAATAAAAGAATATCCCTCAGCTTTCCTCCATGATACCAAATTAAAATTTAAGCACTTTATGTTCGAAACCACACATATAAAATAATTATTTTACGTTATATTTCTCTTTAATTAAGAGTAATATAATCAACTAAATTGTAGGGGACTTGACAATGGAAGATTCTAGAGTTAATGAAGAACTTGCCGCCGCAGTGAATAAAGGTATAGCCGCCATTTTGATGGATGGCGTTCATGAAGGCATTAAAGTAATGAAAGACAATCATGTGCCGTTGCAAATTGCTGCTCGTGTAATTTTAGATCCAAATTTACGCAGATCTACTGATTGGAAGCATTAATACGACTAAAAATTTCCTTAAGTAAGTGGTAATATTAAGTAACATAACCCATGCTATATTGTGACATCTCACTTTAAGCAATTGAGGTTAGACAACTTTAATTTTGACGTAATCTGAGGTTATGTTTTAACCACTGCCTTAATCAGCGAACACAAACACTGAAAAGCCTCTGGAACGCGTTACAAATCCCCCCGTAGGAGCTGTGTAACAACTTCCGTTTTTGCTTTTGGAGCTATTGTAATCCCAACAGCACTTTATCGGCCAAAGCTTTAACCACACCAGTCATTTACCAGACTAGCCGGCCGAGGGCTAGTTACGTCCTTGCAACTTTGCATTGTAAATATGCAATTTCTTCTAATTCGCCACATTTCTTTGCATCATTGTGTTTGTACTTTAACAATTTATTCCTGCCACTCTATATCGCAGCATAGTACTTGCAATTCACCATACATCTGAAAGGTTGATGAAAGTGTGATGCATTGGCGCGCGCTAGTGATGGAAAGATAGGGTCGGCTAATCTGCACCTCATTTGGCTGCAAAATGGCACGATAGTGGTAGGGCTTTTGCGCCCAGTTGGTACCCGTGGTATCTGCCAACGGTGCAAAACGCGAGGCATATTCATTTTTTTTCGCCATCAAACTATGACCAATTTGCTCGCCGCTGGCGTTAAGAACGTAGCAGCGATCTATCTTGGGGAGACTTATCAGCGTAGCGCTGGCCGATTCCATTGCTAGGCCGCTGGTCAAGCGCAGCAATGCGCACTTGAATTCTAGGAGGTAAGGTTGCAGCAATTGGTTCTTCTTGTCCTCGAACATTGGGGGTAAGTGACTAGTGGCAAGCAAGCCAATACCGCCGTCACCTTGCATTAATGGAGTCGCTGCGGGCCGTGAGAAATGAAATCCCTGCACCATGTCGGCATTGCTGTCGAGTGCGATCATGGCCTGCTCGGTATTTTCTATTCCTTCAAGCAAGGCCAAGCTACCAGCTTCGTGGATTAGCGCCACAGTGGCACACAGAATGCGTCGTGCTTTATGGTTGAATTCAGCTGCGGCAATGAGTTTACGGTCAAGTTTGACGATGTCGGGGCTGGCGCGCCAAATGCGTTCGATATCCGAGGCTTCAGCACCAAAGTCGTCAATAGCTACTACGCACCCCGCATTTCGGTAAAACTCGACTGCTTCAGCTAGTAGATGAAAATCGGGAATAACCCCTTCGACAATTTCTACGACGATCTGATTGGGGGTAACGTCATAATTAGCCAGCAACTCGGCAAAGAACGGTTCGTGGTCTCGGCGGCGGTTGATTACCTGCGCAGACACATTGAGAAACAGCCACTGGTTATTGCCCTGCCTTGGCTGGTAGTTGTGTAAGTGGATGGCACGACAGAGTCTGTCGAGAAATACCGATTGTGAATCATTGTCCGCGCTGTTTAGTACCTGTAAGGGAGAGATGTTTATGCTTCCTTGCGCTGTGGACGCGCGCATTAAGCCTTCATGTCCAACAATACGACGATGGGAAAGACTATAAATGGGCTGGAATGCGCTGTCTAAAAGCATTTCTTTAAAATGTCCATATGCTCGACCCATTTTGACGGTGGTAGCACGCTGCACTTCTTCTAGAGTGGTGGAAGTTCGACTTGTTTCACAGTATGCCAGATTCATTTTATAGTTATCCCCAAAAAAAACGTCTGCCGGTCACAGGACCAAGGCAGACGTCATTGTCTTAATTCGATTAGGCAGCCCTTCGTTGGGCGGCACTGGAATATAAAAGCAAATTTCATGCCATATATAACCTATTGATAAGATGTGAGTTTTTTATGACGAGCACTGTCTATTGAATTATTATGGTGCATAAAAACAAGTGCATGCACGTAATCGAATGATTCCTAAAGGTTGCTTTTTTAGCATTTGGCTTTGCAGCACGTATAGTGAGGTCGTGAATTGGTCTGCGTTTAACTTATTGATCATAAAAGGATAAAAAAATAATCGAGATATGTTTCTATACGTTTTGTATAGAGATTGTACAAAACTGTATACTACCGTGTGATACGGTGATTTGTGCTAGAAGGTTGAATTTACTGGGGTTTTGAGGCTATTTGATACTACTTGAAACTAACTACTGGTGCAACGGAGACTTACTGAAACTACTAAATGGTGACGGAGAGACTCGAATTTAACCTTTAAACCATTGCTATCATTAACACTTTAAAAGTCGGACTTTGTTTTTGTACGTATTTTTGTACGTTTTTTATTTCACTAGCACTTATTTTAATATTTTATTTATCTGCTTCTTAACAGTTAGCATTATAAATCCAATAAAAAAAAATCGTTGTATTGTTACGATTTATCACACTGATTGATAGCGAATGGGTTCCTATTAACTAAGATATAAGGTTTTTAATCCCCCCCATATCCTTTTTTTATCCATGTTTAACACTGTGATTGGTTGTATATGGGTTCCAGATTTCGAGGCATCAAGGTTTTAGCACCGCCCCATTATCTTTTTTGGTTATGTTTAACTTTGTGATTGATTGAGAGTGGATTACAGATTGTGAGTCAGCAAGGTTTTAGCACCGCCCCTACATAACCTAAAAATTGTTAGTTACTGAATTGCGGATGTGCGCTCTTACCAATGCTTACGGGTTACAGATTGCAAGTCATATAAGTTTTGACACCCCCTACATATTATTAAAATTACTTTCATTATGCGGTCGTGTGAACATATATATGTAAGTGGATTACACATTCTAACTACGTAGGGTTTTGATAGCCCCTGTCTTTAAGCTAAGTATTAACTTGATATACTAGATTATTTATCAAAAAAACTTAATCGTAACTAAATCCAACGATATGATTTTTCTACTTTATCTACTACAGACGTGTGCCATATCTAACAACCTAATTACTAAGACTTTGCCGATATTAACTAGTCTATAGTTTCCAAAACATTTAAGCTAATAATCATCATCACTTATAACTTATATATACATAATGATTATAGATTTATGGTTGTAAGTAACAATTGAGAAAGAGAAACGCTATACACAAGATAGCGTTTACTCTTTTTAGTGCCTTATTCACTATATAGCGTTTATGTTATGAAACTGCCTTTACCTTTTGAGCGTTTTATATCAATAAACGATTTAATTACTTTAATGTTAGCTTGCTGTGGTTTATCAATCCCCAACATTTGAGCATATGGCATAGGGTCACTTGAGATTGCATCACGTACACAAGCCCAAACACCCGACAACATCACGCTATCGGCTTTTAAACGCGACAATACAAGTTTTACAATGCTTTGCTTGTCTGCCTCGTTTAAACGCTTCTTATCGCTTCTACTCAAGCCGTAATTCTTTGCTACTTCGTTATGAAACAAATTGATTAAACGCATTAAGTTACCATGCCCACCCATGAGTTTATTGCCTTGCATCTTGCCATCAATCAAAGGCAAAATAATCGCGTGAGCATGAGGCGCGCTTTCATCTAAGTGAACATCAAAACTAAGTAACTCACCTTCAAAGGTTTGTTTTACCCAGCCGTAACAATCCGTAAAAAACGGTTTAGTATCTTGCTTATGTCGGTCAATCGGTAAACTAAAAAGCACCTCTATAGCCATCACACCATTTTTGCGAGGGCTTTCAATTCCTGCCTTCAACATTTGCACCTTTGCGTGAGTAGCTATATCTTGAGGCGTGCCATCACTAGCCAAACAATAGTTTAATGATGTTCTAGTCGCGTCAATATTTGCACTTCCACCACGTTCAAGCTGTAGTGTGCGTTTATTGTGTTGCAATGCGACTAAAACACCATTTTTACCTTTGATTGTGCCAAGTCTAAAAATATGACTGGCAGCCATTGTTTAACAACTTTGCAATTGCGTTAGAAAGTTAACAATACCGATTAACTCAACTTCAGACATATAGTCTAAATCATGGGCTATAGCATGGCTGTTTAACTTCACACAAAGCGCATAGGCTTGATTAAATAACATTGCATAGGTCATGCTTGCACCTCGCTGATATTGTCGTTAATAGGTTGCTTTTGCGTTAATACATATCGCCCTATACGATGTTTAATCCCATGCTCACTTGTCCAACTATCCCAAATAGTAATAATTTGATAACCAACTTTTTTAAGTTGCAATATCCTTGCAGCGGGTGACATAACATCTAAATACTCACGGGCTTGCGCTGTGGTGATACTGCCCTTTTCAAATAACCAATCTAATATTTTTAAACATTGATTGGTTGCTGAATTGTCTTTAAAATTGGGTTTAGTTGTTTTACTTTTAGGGGTGGTAGTTGGAGCTACTACCTCTTTGTTATTGGTGTTCTCATTATTTGCCATGATTAAACACCTGCCTTGCTATCAATAAAGGCACGTAAATCTCCAGCTTTAACGCTAGTGGTACGCTCTGTTAATTTATGGGTCTTGAGTTTGCCACTAGCAATTAGCCTCCAAAATGAAGCTATAGATACGCCTAAAAGCTGGGCTGCTGTTTTGGGTCTTATATGTGCGCTATCGGGTAATTGGTCAAAATCGCGAAGTGTGTGACTTATACTATTTGTGGTTCGTTGCATAAGATGCCTTTAGGTTGTTGTTGATAACAAGGCAATTCTTACAAAATCAATTTTTTATGTATGTAGCATCTAACTGCTGCAATGCTACTAAAGCCGCCTATAACAGCACTCTAGCTGCTAGCCCCCCGACTTTAATTATTTCTACTTTCATTAATCCATTTTTTTATAGTGTCTTGGGCATTATGTTGAGTAAGGTGAGCACTTATAGTTTTGCCATGCTGAATGACTGTTTCTTTTATACTAAATGCAATTGAGTTTGCAGATTTAGTGACTGGATATTCTCTTGATAATTTTAAAGCCATAGCTTTTAATGCTTTCATTGGCTCGTTCTTTATTGCAGCCCCTTTAGCACCGTTTTTTGACATATATTTAGAGAAAGTTTCTTTTTCTGAATAAATACCATCACTTTCTGAGCTTTTGATATACCCATAACAAATTAACATTAATTCATAACAGTTAAATATGCGAATGATGTTTTTTTCTTTTTTTATAAGCTCAATAAATAAGATTCCAGTTCCAGCTGCTTGTTTAATGTCATTAACAAAAAACTCACCCTGCTCGGTATAACTAATTGTTATACCCTCACTTTCTGGCAACTCATTGAACTTATAACCAGTTTCTGAAAATACAATACTATCGAAATAATCTTCATATTCACTCACCGAGCTGGTTAAATAGTCGTCGAGTAAATCTAAATTGACAAAATCTTTCAATATACGCCCCTCACGCCCCTAAAAAAGAAACCACACCAACTAAGCTAGGGTTGCTTAGCGTTCGCATTAGTTAATTAGGCTAATGCTAGGTGTGGCTAAACTGTTACGCTGTTTTAAACGGTATTACTTTAGCACCGTCTCGCATTATGTCTAATTGGTCACTCCACCATTGCGCTAAGTCTTTACGCTCGCGGTCATAGGTTGCCTCGTTATAAATGCCTCTTATCTTGTCTTTATCACCATGCGACAAAGCAGCTTCAATTACATCATTTCTAAATAATCCGCTTTCATTGGCTTGTGTACTAAAGAAGTGACGGCAACCATGAGGCACAATGTGATAATCAGTAAAAGTTAATCTAAATGCTTTACGAATGGTTGCCTCCGATAATGGCTTTCTATCGAGCCGTGAGCTAAAAGCATATTCACTATGCCCTGTGTATTGCTTTAACTCTTTTAACGCGCCTATGGCTTGCCTAGATAGCATAACGGTGTGTGGTTTAGTCATATGCTTACGTGTTTTAGATTGTTCAAGGGGAATTGTCCATATTGCCTTATCTAAGTCAAAGTCTGCCCACTTAGCACACCTTAACTCACTGGGTCTTTGTGCAAAGTTAAGCATGAGGTACACGCAAGTTGATACCTCTAAACTACCCGTATATTCGGTAAGGTTTCGTAATAGCTTGCCAGCGTCATTAGCTGATTTAAGGCGTGGGAATTTTTCACCAATATGTTTTTTTAATCTTAGGTCTGTGACTGGAATAGGATTTTCACTAATCATTTTATCGCTTAGTGCAAAATCAAACACCTGCTTAATCCAACCCCGTGTTTTTTCCATAATCTCTAAAGCACCACGCTTTTGCATTATCAATAAACAATCGCGCACCATGTGGTTATCAATTTTGCCTATAGGGTAAGCACCTAGCTTGCTGTAGACATTTGCATTGAAGGTTTGAACTATCTTTAAATGGGTGCTTTTGGCTAATGTGTGTTTCTTAATCTCTAACCACGCTTCAGCTACCGAACGAAAGGTTGCATCTGCGTTTTTGGTTGCTTGCGCTTTTTCTAACTTAGCTTCAATGATAGGGTCTTTGTGGTCATCTACCATTCGACGCTTTTCCATTGCAAGGTTACGTGCTTGAGATAAAGTTAAATCAGGATATTTGCCTAGTTGAATTTTCTTTGGCTTGCCGTGAAGCGTAGTGCGTAGCTGAAAGTATTTACTGCCGTTTGGGTGTACTAGCAAAAATAAGCCGTTGCCATCACGTAAGGCATACTCTTTTTCTTTTGGCTTAGTTGCCTTGATTGAGAGGTCATCTAACAGGTCAGAATTTAACTTTGCCATGTGTATTTGTACAAAAAATTAAGTAGATGTGTTTTTGTACAGATTTTTGTACGTTTTGTAAAGAGATTGTACAAAACCGTATGCTACCGTGTGATACGGTAAATATGACTTAAAGCTAGTGTTTACAGGGAGTTTGAGGCTATTTGAGACTTACAGAAACTACTAAATGGTGCGACGGAGAGACTCGAACAAACGCGCCAAGCCCGCATAAAACAATGATTTCAGTTATTTATTTAAACGAGATACCCACAAATATACCAACAAATATTAAATGTATAAACTTCGCGTGAGTTCTAAAAAGAAACAGAGAACCGAACCCGAGTGATAATAAACCAAATCGTATGACTAGGCAATGTCTTGTCTGACGTCTAATACAATTCATCAAGCTGCGTAACTACGCCGTTGAACTTTTGTTGATCTACCTCCGCCAGCACATCGAGGAAAAGCCCCCGGTCGCCGTCATCCAAAAAATATCCTCCCCGTCTATATCCTCTGGATGTGACGTGATGGTGATGTGTTGGGCTTCGCAAAGCTCAGCTCAACGCGGGCTAAGTGTTTTTTGGTTTATCAATAACTTATTTATCTTTTTCCTTCGGGAGCTTCATTTTGGCTCTTAGCCAACGCAATGCAAAACTATTTGCTGGGTTGTTCTTATTTTTGAGGAGAATCTCAAATTTTGTGACAGTGACACTGTCATGGATTGGAAATTCTACAGTTGGGAGTTTGTAAATTGACTGGCCAAGAGTGGTTTGAAACCAAGGATTGATCTTCTCAAAAGTTGCCTGCAAATCTAAGTCTAGTTTTTTGGAGCTATCGTTTATTGCTGGCACGCCAATTTTTCCGCGCACGTGAAATGTTAGGCTATCCATTGCGAAAAGGTGGCCTGTGTTGTAATCAACCCCAAAGGTGTTGTATCTGTTATCTGCGCTGCCATGCGTTTCAAGATCTTCAAGGAATTCAATGATGGTGAACTTTTTCAAATGTTCAGAAACGCTTGCTTCAACTTGAATTCCTTGATGAGGCGATATATCAAAATTAGCAAAAGTAGGATCTACTTTCTCAGCCGCCTCATACAACGCTTTTATTGGATGGAGTTTAAAGTTTTTTACACTTACGCCATTCATTAATAAGAAGGCTTTTAGATACTTTTCTGTTGCTTGTGCAGCAGCCCAGTAAAACCCACGATGAAGTCCTTTTTGCGCCAATAAGCGAGACATTAAATAATCCTGATCGCCTGGCACGACAAAGGACTCGTAAATCACACCAACAACATTCGCTTCAGCGCTCCACCGCACATCTTCTGGCATAAGCCTGAAATGTGGCATCTCTTCACTCATATCAAAGCTGCAGATGAAGTCCATTTTGTTTTCAGTAGTCAAGCGTTGTTCTCGGAGATGGTTTATATCGCTCATCTCCTAACCATTACTATGGCAACGGTGGAAGCCCTAACTCTTTAAGAAAATCATTATGCGTGTTTTTTGCCTCAGTAATTTTCTTTTCTAAATCCACCAACTCACCATTTACATCAGTTAATTTTATTTCCATATCTGCTACCGCCGTACTGATATAGCGTGAGATATTTAAGTTGTAATCATTTTTCTCAATCTCTTCCATCGAAACGCGTTTGGAATAACGCTCTTCTTCTGTACGGAATTGATAAGTTGAAACAATTTTTTGAATATGATCTTCATTCAATCGATTTTGGCGTTTGCCTTTTTCAAAGTGCTCACTGGCATTGATAAACAGCACATCATCCGGCTTTTTGCATTTCTTCAACACCAAAATACATACTGGAATACCTGTTGAGAAAAACAGATTGGCTGGCAAGCCAATCACGGTATCGATATGTCCATCTTTCAATAGTTTGGTACGAATGCGCGCTTCAGCACCACCACGGAATAATACGCCATGCGGCAGCACAATCGCCATGGTGCCCTCAGCACCCAAAAAGTGAAAACCGTGCAGTAAAAAGGCAAAATCAGCAGCAGATTTTGGCGCAAGGCCATAGCTTTTAAAGCGGAAGTCTTCGCCCAGTGCCTCGGTAGGATCCCAGCGGTAACTAAAAGGCGGGTTAGCAACAACGGCATCGCACTCCAGCTTTTTAGCTGGGTTCATTTCATTAAGAATACCCCAATCATTCAATAGTGAATCGCCGTGATGAATTTCAAATTCAGAATCTTTAACACCATGCAGCAGCATATTCATACGCGCTAAGTTATAAGTGGTAATGTTTGATTCCTGCCCGTAGATTTTGCCAATACCGTTGGGGCCAAGCTGATGACGCACGTTCAACAAAAGCGAACCAGACCCACAAGCAAAATCCAATACTTTATCGAGCTTTTTCTTTTTACCAGTGGCTGGTTCTTGGCTATCCAACGTGACGATTTCAGACAAAATAGTAGAAATTTGTTGCGGGGTATAAAACTCGCCCGCTTTTTTGCCAGAGCCAGCGGCAAATTGGCCAATCAGGTACTCATAGGCATCGCCAAGCACGTCACTATTAGTCGAAAACTGAGCAATGCCCTCGGCGATTTTAGTGATAATGGTGCAAAGTTTGGCATTACGTTCTGCATATTTTTTGCCTAGCTTGTCTGAATCCAGATTGATTTCTGAAAACAAGCCCTGAAAAGTGCTTTCAAATGATTGGTTTTCAATGTACTTAAACCCTTGTTGTAAAGTAGTCAGCAAATCATCATGTTGAGTTCTGGCAAGATCAGCAATACTGCTCCAAAGGTGTTGTGGCTCAACCACATAATGCACCTTGCGGCGCATTTGCTTTTCAAACTCTGCTACATCCTCAGCATTGGCTTCATACCACACAGATAAAGGCGCACGTTTATCATTGTCTGCCAGTGTTGGATAATCTGCCCCTAGCTCTTTCTTAGCAGAGGCTTCATAGTTATCTGACAAATAACGTCAAAAACAGAAACGACAACATATAATCGCGAAAGTCATCGGCATTCATTGCGCCGCGTAAGTCATCGGCAATGCCCCAGAGGGTAACGCCTAGTTGTTTTTGATTGTGTTCGGTCATAGTAAGTTGGTCTCTACGTTGTTAGACAGTGGTGTAGTCCGTGGTTTAGACAGTGGGTTAGCCATAGTGAGCCTGCTCATTCATTATCATCAGAATGCGGGGGTAGTTTTTTAGTGGTTTTTGCCAACTTCTTTTCTTCAGATTTCACGCGTCGTTCCAGTTTTTTCAAATCCTCTTCAGCGGGCAGGCTTTCGGGTTTAATACCACGCTGCCCAAGCATGTCGCGCACACTCACATTGTTTTGTATATGTTCATGGGTGATTGCTCGCTCGCCCTGCAAGTTGGCTTGTTCAACATTATGATTGGTCATTTCAGTTGCCAAATTCTTGGCAGCAATGGTTAAGGTGGGCAAAAAATCAGCCAGTGGGCGCTCTTTCACAATACCGTATTTGTCTTTCATTGCTTGGGTGGTATAACCGCCAAATAAAGCCTTATCACCTTGTGAGCGAATACGGCCAAAACCAGTATCATCCACTCCGCGCTCAAAGATATTCTGTGACAGTGCTTTTTCAGACTCCTTTAGACGCTCACGCGCATCCATTCTTGCCTGTAGTTGCATGCGGTCTTCAATTAGCTCTTGCTTGCGCGTTTGTACAGCAAAATAACTTTGTGCAAAAGCAATTTCTGGCTTACGTGGATCACCATTTTGCGCGATAAGATAACAGGCATAGCGCGTGAGCATAAAATCATCAATTTCGCGCCTGCCCCCTTTACCTAAATCTATCATTTTCGTGACGCCACGAAAATGATCTGAAGCCGCCTGCCCTGAGGCCTCACAGGATTCTATAGCGCGATTGATGGCGGTTTGAAAATTCTCCCAACGCGCATAACCCAAGTGGGCTTGTAAATCGCGAGCAAACCAAAATTCAACGCCTTCCGCATCTGCGCGTTGCACAACGGCCTCGAGATTGTGTTGCAGGCTTTGCAACTGTTTATCCATGGCTTAGCCCCTCATTCTTTTTTAGTAGCGAGTTATCTGAGAGATAACGGAGAAGGTAATGCCGGGTTGTTTTTGATTGTGTTCAGTCATGGTTTTTGTTCTAACAAATTAAAAAAGTCTGTCTGGTGTGGCTTGTTGCCAACATTGGTTTGTTGAAGGTCAAATATCGCAAATTTACGAATATCTTCCTCACTAATTAAACTATCAATTTCTTCGTTGTTATAACTTAATACTCGAACAACCAAGTATTTGACTTTATTGGCAGGTCGTTTTACTAACTGCACCCGCATGACGTCACCAATTGTATGTAGTAGTAGCTTGTCCAACTTCACCATTTCCCAAAATTTCCCAGTTAAGTCTTTATCAAAATCAAAGGCGCTTTCTTTGTCTTCAATGATTCCAATTTTTCCACGCCAAGAACGCTTTCCTTTCCAGTCTGGACTATGAACAGTAATATTTGTTTCGCCTAAATACAAGCACTCTTCATCAGGTAGTTTTTTGATGTAAAGGTGAAAATTAGCTCGTGGAATGGGCAGATAACCACCTAAATGAAAACTATCTATGCAACCATCCTTTTGAAACTGTTGATACATTTTATTTTTCTGTTTGGTACATTCTTTGGGGAATTCATCAGGTATATTTTTCGCCTCTTGGGTGATAAATTCATTAATTTTTACAAGACGCTCATGCGCATTTTGAAACCACTCCTTAGACTCCTTTCCTGTTAAAAGAATAGATAAATTATCAATACCTATAAAGTTCAAAGTACCTAATACAAAAGCACTTATAGTTAATTTTGTCTTCCATCCACCTTCTTCAGGTACACCAATTTGTATATCAACGCTTAGCCCAAAGAACTCTGCTATTTCTTTGTAAGCTTCTACAAAGATGAGCAGCGAATCAGAGTTAATTTCATGTTTCCCCTGAAAGTTGTCGAAATGAATTGGCAACACATAGGGTTCTTGCATGTTTTACTCCGCTATTGAGGCAGGGAATAGCTGCTGCATCAAGCCTTTTTTATGCGCCTTGAGTGCGTCTATTTTTTGGGTTTGTGCGGCAATGAGTTCATCAATGGAAGAAAGGAACCCAGCAATTCTTTGTTGTTCGGACAATTTAGGCGTATTGATATTGAGTGTTTTCAATTGGCTTGAATATAGATGCACCACTGAAATGCCTTGCGCCAATTCTGCAATAGCTTTCTTTTTAGCATTGTTCAAGTAATAAGATAGAAAAACACCATTCATTTTTGTACGAACAATATTTAAGTCGCCACCGAGTGCAATTCCGCTTTTTAACACACATGAAGCAGTGGCAATGTCTATTTGGGTTTCGCCCGATGCAGGAATAATCACATCATTAGCTTGACTTAACACTAAATCATTCGATGGTATGTCTGTGTAAGATATAACAGTGTTTATTGTTTCCTTGTAATGAGTATAAAGCTCACCATACCTAATACATGGCTGCGACCCATTCAGAGAAATATCCGATTTAGAAATACCTTTGCCCTTTGCAAATGTTGCAACTTCTCCCAATTGCTTTTCCTCCCACTCTCCCGCATCCCGAAACTCAGGAAAGCGCAGTTTGGGCACGGTTTCGCCCTCAGCGGGGAATAGCTGCTGCATCAGGCCTTTTTTATGGGCTTTGAGTGCGTCGTGTTTTTGGGTGTGTGCGGTGATGAGGTCGTCGATGGAAGACAGGCAATCGGCGATTTTTTGTTGTTCGGCTAACTTGGGAAGTGGAGAAGGTAGCAGCTTAATAATGTCAGCATTAAGATTCTGAACACCACTACCTGCAGCATTGTTTGAAAAATATGATTGACTGGCTGGTGATGAAATCGAATAGTACAAGTAGTCAACATTGATTAGACCCTTGATTTTCGTAACGGCTATCCAACCATCATGGATGCAAGTTTTTATTTTCAGAATGTACGGTCTACCAAAACTCATTGAGTTTGAAAGTATTAAATCGCCAGGGTTAACCACCCGAGTTTTTTTCAGCGCACTTAAACTTACTTTTTCTTGCGTGTGAGTAACGTACTTTGCCTCTTGACTAACATCACCAATTTTCAACCAATTTAATCCATTCGTTTCGGTTGTTATGAACTCATCTATTGGGCGTGGTGAGCCGCCGCGAACTATTTGAGATAATTCCCCCAAAGACTTTTCTTCCCACTCCCCCGCATCCAGAAACTCAGGAAAGCGCAGCTTAGGCACTAGCGTTTTTGTTGTTGGTTTACTCATGGTTGGCTATCTAGCGCATGCGCTAAGAGTTCCTGCAGTTTTGCTTGAATCAGTTTTTTATCGGGCAGTTGTAGTTGGTACTGGGCAATAAGCGTGGGCGATAGGTTGCGAGAGAGTGCATAAGACTCCATGGGGCGTTGTGCGCCAGAACCTATCCTGACCATCTCGGTGACTTCACCGATATGGTCGGAAACCTCTACATTACTTTGTTCGCAGGCTTTTTTTGCTTTCTCAATAACGGTGACAAAGTTACGGAAATCGCTATAGTCGAGCACTTTTGCCAATGCGCGTGCATACCAAAATTCATTGCCTTCGGCATCAATATGTTTGATGCTTTCAAAGGTGTGATGTTGCTGTTGGCTTGTAGGTTTGAGTGGGTTCATAGTCGCTCCAATTCAAGAGTAGCCGTTTTTATGTTAAGGTAATAAGCGTGATTTTTTGCGCTTTTACAGCGCGAAAAAATGATGGTGTTGTGTGTCCAGGGTAATTCTCTCACCAGTGGTGAGAGTTTTTCGTCAGCGGCATAGGTCTCAAAAAACTGTTTCATACGCCACAGGTTTTTGTCGCTAAAACCTTTAATTTCCGGCGCATTTTGGGCAATGTAGTGCGCCAGTTCTGTCACCACACCTTTGCCCCAGGCCTCGCTTTGTACTTTGTGGCTGATGGTTTTACCCAGCAACCAATATAAATCAATGAGCGCTGTGTTGACTTGGGTAAATGCTTTTTGCCGTGCTTGCTGAATATGTTGCAGCAGCTCGCTAAAGGTTTGCTGGGTGTTGCCAGTGCTTATGGCGCTTAGCTTACTCATAAGCTGCTAAGCCTGAAATATCACGCCCTTGGGCGAGTTTATTAAGGTGTGGCACTAGGTCTTCCATCAGCGCTAGTTCTGCCTTGCTGCGAGCTTTCCAGCCCAGTTCTAGCGGTGCTAACAAATCACTGAGTTGTTCACCGTCAAATATCATGCGGCTCATAATGCCCTGCACAAAGGTTTGCAGCGCCACGGCTTTTAGCCCGTGCTTTTCGGCCATAGTGGCCAGCGCCTTGGCAGATTTTTCGGCTTTAAAGGCAAGGTAGCCCTCGCGGATTTGTTTCTCGTTTAAGCTTTCACCCACTTGCAGTCTCTTGATATAGGTCACAATATCGTCACGATCATCCATCAAATTAGCGCTGGCGCTAAGCAAGCTAATAAGTTGCTCACGCGTCATGCTTTGCTTGCTGGGTTTGTTTTGGGTGTAGTTGGCGATTAAGCCCATGATGTAGTCGTAATCAATCACGGCCGAGCCAAATAGCACCAGTTCAAAATCCAGTTGTTGCACCGGGTTGTCATCACCACTTTTAGCTTGTTGGGCTTTAAGGCGCTGTGCGGTTTCTAGGTACATGCCACGGAAGCCGCGCAGTTGTTCTTCATCCATGAGCGCGTTAACACTCTCGCTTTGCTCACTACTTAAATCAGTGTATTGATCAAGCTGGGTTTTAAGGCGTTGGACTTCTTTAAAGTGGTTAATAAACTGACCGCGCGCTTCGTCGCCTTTAAGGTTGTTCACTTCTGCTGGCGTACAAGCGAGGCCTTGTGCATCCATAAAGGTTTTCAGTTTGGTAATGGCGCTGTCTAATTGCTTAATGACTTCTGGCGCTGGGTCTACCAGCCAGATTTCTTTGGCGCGCTCTTTGTCTTGCCCAGAAAACATGCCAATGGCTTCATTGACGGCGTCTTCTTGATAACGGAAATCCAGTATATTGCCATAGGGCTTGGTGTCATTTAGCACGCGGTTGGTGCGCGAAAAGGCTTGAATTAAACCGTGGTGTTTAAGGTTTTTATCCACGTACAGCGTATTGAGGTATTTGGAATCAAAACCAGTGAGCAGCATATCGACCACAATCACGATGTCTATTTTGTTTTTGTGCGGGTAATCGGCATTGGTGTATTTTTGATCTTTAATGCGTTGTTGTACATCCTGATAGTAAAGATCAAATTCGTTAATACTGTGGTTAGTGCCGTATTGGATGTTGTAGTCGGCAATTATGGTTTTAAGCGCTTTTTTCTTTTCATCGGGCGCTTGTAGGTTATCAGCCTTTTCTTGCGGCAAATCTTCTTGAATTTGCTGCACGTCTTTATTGCCTTCGGCAGGCGGTGAGAACACGCAAGCAATATTTAAGGGCTGAAAACTATCGTCGTCTAACTGTCGTTGGGCTTGGGCTTCTTTAAATAAGGCGTAATACTCAATGGCGTTATTGATGGAGGCTGTAGCCAGTAGCGCATTAAAGCGGCGCTGATTGGTAGCGGCGTTGTGTTTATCCAATATCTCTTTTACAACAGCTTTGGGTGCAGGTATGGTGCTCAATTTTTTAGGTTTGCGTTTTGCTTTGCTATCTTGTGCATCTTTTGCGTCTGTATCTTTTGGCGCTGCCTCTTTCAGCGCTTTGCTTTTAGCTTCTTCGCCAAAGTAGTCGATATGAAAGCGCAACACATTGTGATCATCAATGGCGTTGGTAATGGTGTAGGCGTGCAGTTGCTTTTGAAATATATCTTCAGTGGTTTTAAACGAGCCTACGGTGCCGTCAATTTGTGTGTAGCTGGCGTTGCCCTCAAAAATAGGCGTGCCCGTAAAACCAAACAACTGTGCATTGGGGAAGAAGCCTTTGATAGCTTGGTGGTTATCACCAAACTGTGAACGATGGCATTCATCAAAAATAAACACAATGCGTTGATTGCGCAAAGGCTCTAGCCGCTCTTTATAGGTAAGCTTGCCATTTTGTTTGTGCTGCTGGTTACGTTTGCTGTTTTCATCGAGTGCTAAGCCCAGCTTTTGGATGGTAGTGACAATCACCTTATCGGCGTAATCTTCTGACAACATGCGCCGCACTAGGGTTTCGGTGTTGGTGTTTTCTTCAACACAACCTTCTTGAAACTTGTTAAATTCTTCGCGCGTTTGGCGGTCGAGGTCTTTACGATCTACCACAAACAGACATTTATCAATATACGGGTTATCTTTGAGCAAGGTAGAAGTTTTAAACGAGGTGAGCGTTTTACCACTGCCCGTAGTGTGCCAGATGTAGCCATTGCCACGGTTTTGGTGAATGCAATCAACAATCGCCTTAACCGCATAGATTTGATAGGGGCGCATAATCATCAGTTTTTGCTCACTGGCCACCAACACCATGTAGCGGCTGATCATTTGGCCTAGCGTGCATTTGGCGAGAAACTTATCGGCAAAGTCGTCCAGATGGGTGATTTTTTTATTGTCTTCACTGGCAAGCTGATAAATCGGTAAAAAGCGTTCGTCGGCATTAAAGCCAAAGTGCTGATTATGATTGTTGGCAAAGTAACGCGTATTGCTTCTATTGCTGACAATAAATAGCTGCATAAAACACAGCAGCGTATTGGTATAGCCATTGCCGGGGTCGTTTTTATAATCGACGATTTGCTCCATGGCGCGGCGCGGGCTCACTTCAAGCGTTTTGAGTTCAATCTGTACGACGGGGATACCGTTGATCAGCAAAATGACATCATAACGGTGGTGACTGTTATCGGTATTAATGCGTAACTGATTGATGACTTCAAACTCGTTTTTGCACCAGTCTTTAATATTGACTAAGGTATATTGTAGCGGTGTACCATCTTCACGCTGAAAGGTGTTTATTTCGCGCAGTGTTTTGGCAGCGGTGAAGACATCGGCATTGACGATTTCATCACGCAGGCGTGCGAATTCTGAGTCTGTTAGATTAACCCTATTAAGTGCTTCAAACTTTTCCCGGAAGTTTTGCTCAAGTGTTGCTTTATCGCGAATATCTTGGCGATAGGTGTATTTGAGTTGTACTAGCTTTTGGATGAAGTCTTTTTCTATTTGACCTTCTGTCGTTGTCATTTCAACCCTTAATACAGCGATCAATATCTTATTTTAGCTTATAGCAACATCATAACAAAAAAACAGGCTCCATTAGGAGCCAAAAAATATAAACCGATTGTGACCCTACAAGTTTTTATGTGGCTTGCGTTCAAAAAGAAAGTGGTCACGAGGCAATACGGAAAATATATCACGCTAAGAAATCCCCCTCACAGCAACGACGCTACTTTACAGCGATTGACTGCCGCTAAAAGCTACGTATTTGCAGCTCTCACAACTCGACACTATGCGGATTAGGTATTCCCGTTCTCGCAGAAAATTGAGGCATTTCTTTGCGCCTGGTTCGGTTACGCGCATGGCCAGTTCGTGCCTCACCATGTCTGGAATAATAGTGACATCAAAACCAGTTAGTATATGTATCTCATCGTTTTCCATGTTCGCAAGCGCAATGAGTGCATTCGCACTGGTTACTATGAGTGACGGTGAGTTTTGTTCTTTAGTTTCCATTTTGGTCATTGAAATTGCGCTCTATTCATAACCTATTTGTGTCAGCATTCGTGTCATGGAGGTTTAGCGGGGTGATTCTAGCCATTGTTTTCCCAATCAGATACCTCAGCGGGCATAGGTGCATTAGGGTTACATTGCGCTACCAACTCTTTAAGCGTATAGCCTTCCCTCGGCAATAAGTTCGATTTCGCTTCTGCGAGTTTTGCATACACATAGCGATTGTAAGCGTCATATTTTGTTGGAAAAGGCATGTCGTAGGTGTCGGCAATCCATTTTGCAACAGCCGCAGATCGACTCACACCAGCTTTACAATGCACCAAAATCCCTTCGACGTTTGGTGCAACTTCGTGGATAAAGGCGACTATATCTCTGGCATGTTTTTCATTCATTAGCACGTGCGGCTCACCACATGGGCGAGCTGGATCAACGTCGTGAAAACACGCCCGATGTACAGCAAACCAGCCGTCTAGCAACTTGGCTTCGCCAAATGACGAATCTGGTTCGCTAATGCTGATCACTGCCCAATTTTCCCAACCAATGGTATTCTCGGCGGCGATACGGCTTACAAAAATAATTCTGCTAATCACAAAAAACCTTTCTACTTATATTTTTACTGTCTTTGTAAGTTCGATGATCAGCTTAGGATTAAACTCGCTGTTTCCGCACTCTTTATCGTAGCGTGAATAACCACGAGGGTTACAGACCACACGAGTGCCTTCCTGAACGTAATCCAAACTATCGTGCGTGTGGCCATGAATCCATAGTTCACTGAAGCCAAGTAAGTGATCAAGATTGGAGGCAAAACACGCTGACAACAAGTCCAGTTTAAATCGTGCTACTACGGAGTTTGTTGAAGGCAAGTGATGGGTGACAACAACCGTTGCCCCATCAAAGGACTCACGTTTAAGCTTCATTTCTAGCCATTTAACTGACTCATTATGCAGATCGATACTGTCCTGCACCCTGAATTTCCTTTCATCCATAGCAATCAAACGGAAATCATTCAAGCCTTTCTCGCCTTGGAGCATGCAATCCATTTGCAGCGCATCCCCAAACAACTTGAAATCTGTCCATAGTGGGCAACCTAGAAAGCGAACGCCATCAATGATGACTTCATCGTTATCGAGCACATGCACATTTTTATCGATGCCGGCTTGTTTGATTTGCGCATGCGTACCGTTAATTTCCAAACCATAAAACTCATGGTTGCCACAGACATAAACGATTTCTTTGTCCGGCCATTGCTCACGCGCCCAATTAACGCCTTGAACGCCTTTGCCGATGTCGCCAGGCAAGACAATGACATCGGCTTCATTTGAAGCGGAGTGAGGTTGGAATCTTGAGAACTCCAAATGTAGATCTGAAATGATGTGAATTTTCATATTGAGGTCAGCAACTCCTGTAGCCGCTCCAAAACTGCTATATCAGAAAGTCCTTTTTGAGGATTAGTTAAAATAAAGTTTTTTTCGTGTGCCAACTGCCAAGTTTCGGTATTTTCGTGTAAATCGTCGATCGCAATCCATTGCGAGATATTGGCGCGCGCCACATGCCGTATGATTTGTTCGTAACGCGTCGCATCGTCATACCAAGTTCGCGTCGAAAAATCATCGTCTCCACGCAACATTGAGGAGTGCCAAGTTGCGCCAATGACACGATCTCGCAACGATTTGGGCAATGCACTTTTGACGCGACTAAAATCACGCACGCGCACCCAGTTTGTCGAGAGTACGATTTTGACGTGCGTATAAGGTGCAAGCGCTTCAATTAGGTAAGGTGCCCACATGAACAATTCGCCTTCGCCGTGTAGCACTGGGCGGCCTTTTTCGAGGAAGACAGAACTTGGGTGGAGCACGCCATCGAAGTCAAGAAATAGGATCATTGTTAATGCCTCGGCTCACTATCTGCATATTTCATTTTGAAGTCATTCATCAGCACCTTCGCATCGAACAAAGCGTGATGCTGATTGGGATGTTCACCCAAAAAATATAGCTCAGCTAAATCAGAAACGTCTTCTTTTATCCCTTGAATCTTATCCATTTGCGGGTAATCGGTTAGCAAGTCAATCAATAAATCCCAGTCGTCGCAGTAGTCATAAATGAATAATATTGAGGCGTACTCTTCGAGCAATCCTGAAATCCAGCATTGTATTTTTACTTGGAGCTGAGAGTAAGGCATGGCATATTTACCACCTTGGAGCTTTGGCAGCACCACGGAATTGACGAAATCACTGCACCAGGCTTTCTGGTATTCAGCGTTTTCAGCATAGAACTCATGGCTGTGCTGAGACACAACACCAATACTGATTAGATCGATGTCGATAAAATGAGTGAACTCCGTGTCGAAAAAAAGTAGTAATCTTGTTTTTTTATTTGTCATTTTTACTTAATGATTTCCCACAAAACCTTTGCCGCCATTACGGCGTCATCCACACCACGGTGTAATTGACCTTCAAACGGCAAGCCAAAGTTTTGGCAAGCTCTACTTAATCCCAAGCGTTTGCCTGCTTTAGCCTTCAAGGTCGCCATAGCGCTAATGTTCAGATAAGTGGGTCCAAACGGCAACTTAATGATTCTTCGCTCGCACTCACGTTTGAACATGGTCTGGTCGTAGTTGCCATAACCTGCAACGATTTTTTTGGAAATTCCGTAATCTTTTTTCAGAATGTTTACAGCATCCTCAAAACTCATCCCTTGCTCCACCATTTCAGGTGTAATACTTGTAAGCTCAGTACAAAAATCGCTAACGATCGACAATTGTGGTTTAACAATTAATCCTCTTGGCTTTCTGATTTCACCAGTTGTTGCATCTAAAACGCAGACACCGATCTCAATGATTTCAGACGTGTTGAGTGCTGCCTCTTCTGGCGTTGCCCAGCAGGTGGCTTCGAGATCAATCACAACAACTTCATTAAAATTCCAGTTTCCCATTTTTATCGGCCGTGGCCGTCTTTCTCTTTTAATGTATTCGTAATTAGTTGATTATAGCTGTATTTAGTTACAGTAACTTTAATTAAGCAGTGCACTTCTTTTAGTTAATTCAGCTAAAGCTCGCTTTAGATAAAAAGCCCTAGTTTCAGCGTCAATGAGTGATTCGCTTGAAAAAAATTTAGGCAACATGGCAATTAAATTACTTGTACTTATTTTTTTTGCGTCCATGCTGCCGCTTGTAAAATCAATATAAGACCTGGTGCGAGCGCGCTTTTGCTTTTCCGATGCAGTCATCGCGCCTGTTGGGTAAACTGGTTTTCTACCCTTTTTTAATACTATCAACATTTCTTCTTTTATTTGGTTGCTCATGATTTTATCCATTTAGTTACAGTAACTAAATAATACCAGAGGTAAAACATCATGTCAATAAGTTACAGTAACTTTTTATTAATCACAATTGGCATTAGATTGGCCGACATTTCGTTGCCTGCGTTTACGAAAGTATTGCCGAAAACTATACTGAATTGCGTTTCGCCAACGCTCAAAATCCATGCGTAATTTTCAGCTTCAGGGTGTTTTTTGGCGATTGTTTGGCACGCCAAAATCAGCAAGCTGGTTGAAATGAAAGGCGCAGTTAGCGTGATTTTTTTGCGGGCATGGTTGATGTCCCACTCGACTGGCCAGTCGCGCAGTGTTGATCCTTGGTGCTTGAAAACTGTGAAATTATCTGCCACGGCCGTCTTTCTCTTTTTTGACAATTTCGATACCTTTTTTAATGTCGCTTGTGACACCAATCACACCATGAGTGCCCTTCACCAGATTATATGTGCCTCGGCCCACGTTTACTACTGTGTAGATGCCGTCTGATGTATGAACATGCTCGACAACTTTTCCGTTTGCAGTATCGGCAATCGGCATAAATTTTCCGTCGATGCTTTGGTATTGCTTGCTTGCTAATAACTCGGCTAAGCTCTGCAAAACTGGCGCAAGTTCTTTACTGACAGTGGTGCTAAGCACCTCTTCTGCAAGTTCAACATCTGCGGTGCTTTGCACCTTTGTTGGGTTGGGTGCAGCTGCGGCGGCTGGCTCTTGCTTTGGTTTGGTTGCTGTAATTTTATTCCGCTCATCGCGGATTGCTTTAACCTGATCGTTAAGTTTTTCATCAACGAATTTGAATCCATGCTGCGCGGCCAACTCAACGCAAAGTTTTTGGAACTCATCGTCTCCCGTTATGTTCAACTTACCATATTTTGCTGCGCCAAGCTGAAGCGCCGCCAACACCGATTCAGTATCACGTTGCAGTATCACGTTGATTCTATCAGCGGTAACAACAAACGCTAGTTCACCTTTTTGATTCATCAAGCGCACATTGCCACTTAAAGGATTTGTCTCGGCCTTGAAGTCGCGGATGTCTATTGTAATGTTTTTGGTTTTAATTCCCCTGATACTGAAGTCGCTCTCTTCTTCTTTTTCAGCCTTAGTTTTGTTTGCCTTATCAAGCGCAAGCTGATGTTCTCTACTCAGCTCTTGTGCTTTAAGCCACTCTGTATAATCCAATGCTTTCGGTAGTTTGAATTGTTCGAGGTCTAATTTTTGTCTTTCTTGCAGGGTCGCTTTAGCGTCAAGGTGCGCTTTAATGAGTAAGGTTTTTTCACGCTGCAAGGCGACTGGATCGTTCCTATATTTTTGCCACAAGGCATTGCTGTTTTGTTTTTTAGATTCATTAAGGGTTGCTAACTCTTCTTTGTTTTTTGTTACCTGCAACGCGCGGTAGGGTGATGTTTTTTCACGGGTGGTTTTATACTCAATTTTCTGAGCTGCATTGAAAACTTTGAATTGTTCCCACAGCGTGGCATTGGTTTTATCTTGTGTGATGTAAACGTCATTGAGAATTTTTGAGGCTTCCGCCCAGGGCATGTGCATTTCCCTCGTAAGAAAGTCGCTAACATTGAGATTTTGCTTGCCCGCAAGGATGCGGTCGCCACCATCTGCGCCTTTGCTGATGGTGTATTTTTCAGCAACGAGGCCATGTGACTCTACGAGCGCATCAAGCAACAATTGTGCATTGAGTTCTCGCTTTATTTTTTGCGTGCGCGACTCTTTGCTGGCCGCGTTGATTTGCTTAGCTTTGTGCAATTCATTAAGCGATTGATCAACTACGCTTCCGCTGCGGCTGCCGCCAGTTGGTATGGTATGTCGCATATCCTGACCTTGCCCGGGTTGCTGGTTTCCCACACGATTGTATATAGTATCCTGCAATACGCGGTCACTGACTTGTCCGTCGCCATCCATGCTGACATAGGACAATTCATACAGGCCACCTCTTCTTTGGGGCGGCGATCCTCGGGGAGCATGTTCAAAGTTTGTGATGTAGTCGCTATAGTGACTGGTGGTTCCTGTTCCTGTGACATGTGCAATTCCTTTTTGAAGTTGTTGTTGTGTTAATTTTGATAAATCTGGAGTGAAGCTCGGGGTAACCGGCGCCACCTCTGCTTTATGTTTTTCATAAAATTTTGTTTCTAGCTGGTCTAGGATGACGATTTTTCCAGCATCGTCGGCAGCTTTGTATTCTGCATACCGTTTGCGGCTGCCGCTATTGATATACTTGATCTCACGCGCTTTGATGCTGTGCCAGTACGCCAGCGTGCCGGCTATGTGATCAGGCTCTCGACGCGCAGTGCTTTGCGTCACGTAAGATTTTTGAAGTTCTGGCGCTAGGCGTTTAAGTTTTTCTGCGGTCGGCAATGCTATGAACTCTTGAGTAAACACGCGTTTGAGGTTGATGCCCTTACCTGTTTCTGGCTGGAAGTGCATGTAGGTGGCGTAACGGCCTTTAACTTCGCGTGCTTGGCCATGCTCACCCAGCATCTTTTCAAATTCTGCCCAACTCTCTATTTCACGCTCAAGCACTTGGTCTAAAAAGAAACTCTGCAAGTCACGGCGCTGCTGCCCGAACAGGTCGCCTTTTTCTCTGCCGATGATTTCTGATTTGTCGGTGAAATTAACGCGAGGATGATCCTTCGGTGACTGCAAACCATATTTTGCGTTGGTGAATTCTTGCCAGGCATCCGTGAAAGCGGTCTTTTGATCAACCACGATCCATTTACCATTTGGTAATTTTTTTCTAACAGGCGGAAAGGGATCTAGCCCAAGCCCACTCATTAAGTTGGTTTTGGGGATAACTATGTGGATGTGTGGCTTTCTAAATACCTCCTCGCCGGTTGACTTGTCAATGTAGCTCTTGATTTTGGGTAGATGCGCCTCAGCGTAGAAATTGAACTCATCATTGCCGAAAGAAGAAAAAGCAAAGGCTTGGAAATCTTTTACAATTTGTTGCAAGTCTTTTTCATCTACCTTATCTTCGCGGAAGCTCAGCGTAATGTGTAAATATTTCTCATGCTTTGTTTCCATCGATTGAATAATGGAATTAGTGAGGGAAAGGCCGCCATGCAAAAAAACGCGTTCGTCTAGCTCGTCGCGTGAAAACTCACGGCCTGCCTTTTTGCCATTTATTAGATAGTCCTCAATGCCATCTTTTCCACCAGAAATTCTAATCAGCAACTTTGGCCGCCGTGCTTAGAAAATCGTTTAACACTTTAAGCTCAAAAAACGTTGCTTCAAATGCGCGAGGGGCGACGGTATTAATTTTCACACCAATGTTTAGATTATGTGCAATCTGATTAACGTTGTTAGATGCTTTATTAACTAAAAAAAGGATGCGTTTTGCATCGATTGATTTGCGGTGTCGAACAACAATTTTGGTTTTGTTTTTGATAAGCGCCTCGCGAAACCACTCGCTTTTTTTAAAATTTGCAGCAACCAACTGAAGTTCTAGCTCGGCGGACATCGATGCGGTGATCCTGAAATTAATACGAACGTCAAAGTTCTCTTTTATTTTTTTTTCGTCAGCCATAAACTCTTTCGTGAACTAGTTTTAAAGTGCGGAGCACCACCTGACAGCCAACGGCTGGCGGGGTTTCAAAGGGGATTCCCCTTTGGCATCGCGATATGTTGACTAGGTGCGTAGCAACTTGTCATACATATCTGTCGTGCCTGTACTTCTAATTTAGCGGGGGAGAGTATGGGTGTAAAGAAAGCGAGTAATTAGCAACTTATTAGTTACTTATAAGCTGCTAATTTTATTCTGATGGGAAATTTAACAGTCACATAAAATGAAGCAAAGTTAATAAAGCATTGGCCTCTGGCGTGGTAGGTACATCTAGCAGCATCTTCCCTGAGTATTTTCCAGATTCAATTTTTGCACTCAAAATAATATATAAAGTAGAGTAAGTGGGAATGGTTTCGCCATTCCTCCATCTTCTCCAGTTACGCTCTGTGGCTCTAGATGAAATGATTTCGTCTTCCATTTTTTTACTTTTCTTATTAATTGTATTTACCACTGTTGTTGAACAAATCATATCTTGCAATTTGGTGCAACTGCTAACTTCTAGTTCAACCATTAAGGAATGCACCCATTTAGTTATGAATTTTTTTGCAATATTTTCCATACCCTCTGACCGCTCTGGCCTGCCACGCCCCTTACTATCTTTCGGTTCATTTCCGTCTTTTACTCTCGCTGCATTTTCTTCTTTTACTTTCGCTGCATTTTCTTCTTTTATATTTACTTTAAAAGTAGAAATTTTTTCTTCAGCTTCTTCAATAATTTTTAACTGATTATTTATTTCAATTTGAAAATCTCTAATTTTTTGCTTAGCCAAGTTTATCTGGCATTGCTCTTTGTACGCGTGTACTTCATATAAAGACTTCCAGCTATATTTCGAGGCATGAAAAGCACCTATCATTAGATCAATATCACTCTCCTGCTTTTCCTGCTCGTATTGCCTAAGCGAATTATGTGCAAATAACTCTTCTTCTGTTAGAACCATAAACACCTCAAATAAAACGGACAAATATATAATTATTTATACATAACATTATATAATAACTGTGTATTGTTCGGACATATATTATTTATTAGTATGCAATTAGTCACTAATTAATCAATAAAAGAATTAACATGCAAAGAAAATACAAGCCAATTGACCCAAAGGAATTTGCAAATGCAGATGACATTAATAGGCCATCTATTAAAGGCGAAATGCGGAAAGTCTATTCAGAAATACATCTAAAAATTACTGAACGTGGGTGGGCTGCTAAAGACGTGGTTGCATGGTTTAACAATCACGGCATTCCAATGACTGAACAACTATTCAGAGTTTATTTGTTTGACTTGGACCGTGAGAATGACTTTGTAAGGAGGCCAAAAAAAGAAGTCTCAAATTTTCAGCCTAAAACAAAGGCAACCTCTGCCTTATCCACTACGACCAAAACTGAACAAGTAGATATACCAGTAGTAAATAGCCTTGTTCAAACAGCCCAAAATTTTAGCAAGGAGACAAGAGCAGAGCAAAACCCGTTTCACGCACTAACAGGTGAGGTAAAGGCAGGAGAATTCAACCCTGTTCCAAGTGCCAAGCCTGAATTTGATAATTAAGTTAATAGATAAGGTAAAAAATGAATAACAGTCTAAACATGGTACTACAAGGAAAAGGTGGCGTAGGAAAATCGCTTATTGCCAGCCTCCTGGCTCAATATTACGCACAATTTGGCACGGTTTTGTGCGCAGATACTGACCCAGTAAATGCTACATTCACTCAGTACAAAGCCCTGGATGTTGCGCATGTTGAAATAGCTGAAAATGGCAACATCATTCAGCGCAAGTTTGATCCTTTGATGGAAACTATTTTGAAGACACAATCCAATTGTGTCATTGACAATGGTGCAGCCACGTTTATGCCACTAACACGGTATTTGGCTGAAAATGACATCTTTCAAATCATGTCTGAGGCTGGCAAAAAAGTTTATGTGCATACCGTTTTAACTGGTGGACAGGCCAAATCAGACACCTTCAACGGCTTCGCCGAGTTATTGGATAAGATTGGATCACACGCCAAAGTGGTTGTTTGGGAGAACGAGTTTTGGGGCAAGGTTGAATACGATGGCCGCCCTGTTACAGATACTAAACTTTACAAAGAAGCTGAAAAAGCCGGAAAAATTGCCGGTATCGTAAGAATCATTGAACGTAAATCGGATACGTTCGCTGGCGACATTAAGCAAATGACAGAAAATCATTTAACGCTTTCAGAAGTTCTGGAATCCCCTGATTTTAATTTTCTTGCAAAAAGACGCTTACAAAAAATTGTTGATGAAATTTTTGCAGATCTCAACAAAGTAAGTTGGTAAAAATGGACATCAAAATAATCCAAGATGAAGTTTATCTAAAAACAGGTATAAGAATCGATGCAAACGATCCGCTAATAGTAATTCTTGCGCTGAATGAAATAGTTTTGAAAGACATTTCAAATCAATGCATACAAGTTTGCAAATCGCAAAATGCAACCTTGATCAATCAAGCTGTCAGCGATGCCCTTGTTGGCTTTAAGTTATCTCGATTAGACGGTGGATCTGACAGCGATTTTGATAAAGCAGTTTTAAAACTTGATATAAAGCTTGCTGCTTCTAAATCTGGAGGTTTTCCATATAAAAAGCTTGCTGCTTCTACGATCGCTGGATGTCGCCTAGTCATACTCAGCGGGCTAACGCATGAAGAAGCTACACAGAAAACAGGTGGTTTTGATATACAGAGAAAGGCTTGGGCAATTGAAAAGTTGATGGTGGAAAATCAAAGCTTCGATTTGCAACCAAAAGAATTGATGCCACTCATCGAAAGGCTTAAACGACCAAGGATCACCGATGACAATGTTCTTAAGTTTGCCAAGTACTTTGGACTTTTCTTACTGGGCGCTCTTTTAATGTACTTTTTTAAGCGTTAACTTAAGTCAGCACCATCGATTGTAATCAGCAATCGACAGCGCCTCATCACAACATTTTTTAGATTGGTGGGTAACAAACAATTGGCTATTTGCAATCTGAGGTTGGAAATCTGAACTTTTTGCGTTGAAGTATGCAAACGGTTAAACATCGCATTGGTTGGAAGTGAGGCAAGACGGTGGTACTTCTACGGCGGCTGGATGGCCGCAATGTGCTCGGCAACCGCCGCTCATTTCCCTGGACGGACGGTCTGAGTGCGACCCATGGACTAAACCGCTTCGCGGTAGGTGAGCTCCGATCCACGTGTTGAATTTACTCCACGAGTCTTGAAACCCTATTGCTGTTTCCTAACTCTTATGAAGTAAGGCAATCCGCCTTATTTCACGAGGGGAGCAGAATCATGAACTCATCAACTCAAGCCATCAGTCCGTTGCGCCAACGCATGCTCGACGACATGCGGATGCGTAAACTTTCACCCAAGACACAAGCAAGTTATATTCGCTCAGTCCGTCAATTCGCTTCCTATCTCAAGCATTCACCCGACACCGCCAGCGCCGAAGATTTACGCGCTTATCAATTGTATATGGTTGATCACGGCACCTCGGCAGTCTCAATCAATAACGCGCTCAGCGGCTTGCAGTTCTTCTTCGAGCACACGCTGGATCACCCCGAATTGATGCGTAAAATGCACTCGGTACGCGTGCCTTACAAACTGCCGGTAGTGTTGAGTCGCGACGAGGTGGCGCGTCTGCTTGCTGCATCTGGGAATCTGAAACACAAGACGGCGTTGTTCGTCGCCTACGGCGCGGGACTGCGCGTGAGCGAAATATGCGCACTCAAGGTGAGTGATATCGACAGCCAGCGCATGGCGTTGCGCATTGAGCAGGGCAAAGGCAGCAAGGATCGGTACGCCATGCTCTCTCCAGTCCTGCTTGAACAACTGCGTGTCTGGTGGCGTGAAGCACGAGCACAGGGCAAGATGCTGGAAGGTGGCTGGCTGTTTCCCGGACTGAATCCGATCGATCCGCTCAGTACTCGCCAGCTCAACCGTGCCATCCATGCCGCAGCGGATGAGGCGCACATCGACAAGCACGTTTCGATGCACACGCTGCGCCATAGTTTCGCGACCCACCTATTGGAGCAGAAGGTGGACATCCGCGTGATCCAGGTACTGCTGGGTCATCGGAAGCTGGACACCACTGCGCGCTATGCCCAGGTTGCCACTGACCTGCTGCGCGAGGTGATCAGTCCGCTGGAAGTCCTGCAGCCCAAGTAGCGTGCAGTCATGGAACGCTCCTCGCTGGAGGTCGCGGATATCTTCCGCGCGCATGGGCCTGCGTGGCGACAAAGCCAGCAGGGTCACCTGAGTCTGGGTCAGTTGAAGGTCATGTCGGCCATTGAACAATGCCGCAGTGCGGCACTGGGTGGGCATGTGCTGCAATGTACCGCCTGTGAACATGCCTCGATCTCTTATAACTCCTGCCGCAACCGGCATTGCCCGAAGTGCCAGGCCAGTGCAGCCAAGCGTTGGCTCGAAGCCCGTCAGACCGAGCTGCTGCCGGTGGACTATTACCATGTGGTGTTCACCCTGCCGGAACCGATCAGCGCGCTTGCCTTTTACAACAAGGCGGTAATCTATCGGTTGCTGTTTGAGGTCGCCGCAGAAACGCTGCGTACCATCGCTGCCGACCCCAAACATCTGGGCGCCCGCATCGGGGCGACATTGGTACTGCACACCTGGGGCTCGGCGCTGACGCACCATCCTCATGTGCATGGCATTGTGCCTGGCGGCGGCCTGTCGTTTGACGGTGAACGTTGGGTGTCCTGCAAGCCCGGCTTCTTCCTGCCAGTGCGCGTGCTGTCGCGTTTGTTTCGTCGGCGCTTTACAGAAGAACTGGATAAGGCTTATCGCCTGGGCCAGTTGCAATTCTTCGGTGAGTACGTTGCACTGAAAGACGCTGCGACTTTCGCCGACTGGCTTACCCCACTACGGAAATGCGAATGGGTGGTTTATGCCAAACGTCCCTTTGCAGGTCCTGCTGCGGTACTGGCTTATCTGTCGCGCTATACCCATCGGGTGGCCATCTCCAACAGCCGACTCCTTACCCTAGACGAGCGCGGCGTGACCTTCAAATGGAAAGACTACCGCAATAAGGGCACGACGCGCCACAAGACGATGGCGCTCAGCACAGGCGAGTTCATGCGTCTCTTCCTGTTGCATGTGCTACAGAGTGGCTTTCATCGCATTCGGCATTACGGCTTGATCGCCAATGGCGGGCGTCGCGATAACCTTGCGCGGGCACGCGAGTTACTGCACGTCCAACCCGTCGCCGATGTTGAAGCCAATGGACCGGATACAGAAGGCTGCGTTGCCCAACCCACCTTCATCTGCCCACACTGCGGGGCGGCGATGTTGATCATTGAAACGCTGGCACGCACACAACCGATACGCGGGCCACCTCATCCGAAAGTGCTGCCATGAAATCGAATTATTTTTACCGCCAGACAAAATCCTGTTGGCCTGTGCCGACACGCTACGGCTTTGCCTGGCGGGGCAATAGCTATGCATTTACAGCCGCACACGATGCATACGTTTGGCCAAACGATTCCGGAATTGACGACTTGAATGAAGTTTTACGCTTGTTGATCAACACAGTTGACTGTGCAGATCCAAAGTCCACCCATCAAATCCCCATAGCCGTTTCGCTGATCTGAGTGCGGCAGTACTTCACGCGGTTTCCTCCATGGAGTGATTGTCCGACGTCAGCCCGGACGGGTCTGCTGCATTCTGATCGCGCAGTGGTTGAGGGCTGACATCCGACAATCCTTAACCATAGCGGACAAAGACTTGCAATTAAGGCTGCATAATCGGCCAAAGCAGTTATTTATTGCTGTCATATTTCTACATGCGTGCTTGCACGTATATAATTTATACATTCCAATGTGTTGCTCTACCTTAACCAGATAACTTTCAATCGCTTCTGTAAAAACATTTGGTGGATTTAAATGCGAAGCGTTACCAGTAAGAACTTCACTTAAAGTTAATATTCATATGGGGTTCTGATGAAAATAGCACCACTACCGGCCAACGAATTAGATCGCTTAGCTGAACTTAAAAAATATGGCATTCTCGATACAGACCCCGAACCTTCTTTTGATAGCATCGTTCAGTTGGCAGCGTACATTTGTCAGGCACCGATTGCAGCGATTAGCTTGATTGATGAGCAAAGGCAATGGTTTAAAGCCTGTGTTGGCTTGGATGCGAAAGAAACGAGTCGTGATATTGCTTTTTGTACCCATGCCATTTTGCAGGATGATCCACTGGTTGTGACAGACACTCTGCTTGATGAACGTTTTTTTGATAACCCACTGGTGACTAATGCCCCTGATATTCGTTCTTACGCAGGCGTACCGCTAGTCGCTTCATCGGGCTATCGATTAGGGACATTGTGTGTTATTGACTATGTGCCGCGACAACTAGCACCAGAGCAGCTAAACGCAATTAAAGCACTTGCTGACAATGTTATGGCACATCTTGAATTAAGACTTTCACACAAAAATATACGCAAGTATGTGGATGACTTGCAACTTGCCACCAGCGTATTCACCCACTCTCATGAGGGCATCATGATCACCAATGCTGCTGGCACCATTATTGAGGTTAACGACAGCTTTACCCGCATTACTGGCTACGAGCGTGATGAGGCTGTCGGCCAGAGTCCTCGTATGCTGCAATCCGGACGGTACGATTCTGAATTCTATGCCACGATGTGGCGTTCGCTTGCTGAAAACGATTACTGGTCAGGCGAGGTGTTTAATCGGCACAAGAGTGGAGAGAGATATGCTGGACAGCTTACTATTAGCGTAGTACGCAACGATCAGGGCAAAGTGCAGAGCTATGTTGCGCTGCTTGCTGACATCACCGAACGCAAACAGACAGAGGAAAAACTAAGACTTTCTAACATGGTGATTCAGAACAGCAGCGAAGGCATAATGGTCACTGATGTGAGCAATCAGATCATTGCCATCAACCCTGCTTTCACGGCAATCACTGGCTACACTCTGGAAAATGTGTTGGGAAAAAACCCAAAGATATTAAGTTCTGGTATACACGACCGCGACTTCTACCAAGAAATGTGGAGCTCAATTAAATCTACTGGTTACTGGCAAGGCGAAATCTTGGATAAGCACAAGACTGGGGAAATCCATCCGAGATTGATGAGTATCACAGCAATTAAGGATGACGCTGAAACAGTCACGCACTTTGTGTGTACGCAATCAGACTATACCGAACGTAAAGCTGTAGAAAACTTGCTTCATGAAAGTCAGGAGCGCTTTAGCCGTATTGTCAGACATTTACCCGGGATGGTATTTCAGTTGCTTGAGTCTAAAATTGCGGACCAGTTTTCTTTTGTCTATCTCAATGAAAGTACCTCACAGTTGTTCGGGGTGACTTCAGATGCATTGTTGACTAATGCTGCTATCATTTATAAACATATACATTCAGCTGATGTGTCGAGTTTCGATGCAAGCCGCATTCAGTCAGCCAAGGATATTCAGGTGTGGGATTGGGAAGGCAGAATTCTCTCTGTGAACCATGGCGAAAAGTGGGTCAATTTGCGCGCCATGCCTCGCCGGCAGGAAGATGGAATGATTGTCTGGGACGGTGTGATGTTAAACATTTCTCGAAGTAAATATGCTGAAATTGCGTTAGCAGAATCACGTCAATTGTTGCGTGAACTGGCAGCCGGAAGTGAAATCACGCGTGAACAGGAAAGAAAACGGATTTCACGTGAAGTGCACGATGAATTAGGACAAACACTCACTGCGCTTAGGCTGGATGTCTCTATGGTGAGATTACGTTTTGGCCTAAATAATCCGGATCTAATGAATAAAGTGCTGGGAATGACTGAATTAGTAGATCGCGCACTACAAAGCGTACGTGATGTTGCGGCAAACTTAAGACCTGCAGTGCTGGATATGGGTATTGAATCTGCATTGGATTGGTTAAGTGTTGAGTTTTCTGAGCACTCTGGCACTCCCTGCACGTTGCATACATCTGAAGAACCTTTCAATATTGATGAAGCTCGATCTGTAGGAATATTTCGCATTGTGCAGGAGTCATTAACTAACGTGGCTAGGTATGCAGAAGCGAGTCATGTTGAAATTTTTATAGGCTTGCGTGGGGCTGATCTGTTAGTTGAGATTAGTGATGATGGTAAAGGTTTTGACCCTGAATTACGTTCAACTCGACAATCCTTTGGTTTGCTTGGGATGCGCGAGCGCGCTATTGCATTAGGAGGGGATATCTATATCATAAGCGCACTAGGAAATGGAACGATTGTTTCAGTACTTATCCCAATGGAGCAAGGGTTGACCGAAAAATGATCAGGCTATTAATTGCAGATGACCATGCCATTATGCGCAGAGGGTTAAAACAGTTATTTGCATTAACCTCAGATATAGAGGTGGCCGGCGAAGCTATAAATGGTGGAGAGGCGCTGGAGAAGCTCGCTCAGGGTAATTTCGATGTCCTGCTGATGGACTTGACCATGCCTGGCATTAACGGCATAGAGTTACTCACATGTATTCGTGCACACCACCCAACACAGCCCATTCTCGTGCTGAGTATGCACAACGAGTTGCAAGTGGTCATCCGTGCGATAAAGGAAGGTGCCAATGGCTATATTACTAAGGATAGCGAGCCAGAAAATCTTTGGTTTGCCATTCGTAAAGTGGCTAGCGGTGGTCGTTTTATTGATCCGGATTTGGCTGAACAATTGGCTTTTGAATCTATGCTGCCAGAACAACCAGTCCCTCATGCACAGCTTTCTCATCGTGAGTTAGAGATATTTCGCTTACTCGCATCAGGCAATGGTGTGAATGAGATTGCTGACCAACTGACTATCAGTAATAAGACGGTAAGCACCCACAAAACACGACTATTCGAAAAAATGAAGTTTTCAAGCACGGCCGACTTGGTGCGCTATGCTTTTCAGCATGATTTAATCTAGTTCACATCCTCCAAATCTTACCGCTTTAAAATTAAAAGCATAGTATTCATATGGTTAAGTAGCTTGTATAGGATTTATCCTACAGCATAGTAATCCCCAATCCTACATCAAATCATCATCTCCCGACTAGTCACAGTGGCTAACTGTTGTCATCCTACTCATCATGTTCTTACATCTGTTATCTGTGTCACCAAATTTAATAATGAGTTACAGGTTAAGTAAGTCGGATATTGAATAGTAACAACAGCGTTTGGTGGAAATTAAGCTAAAAAAGATCGATGGTTCCAGTTTAATTCAATCTGCTAGTAGACCTATATGCTTTGTGTTTTTGTTAGCAACGAAGTGATAAAACTAGTTAAATCGTTAGTAGATATCAGGTTGGAATTAAAAGCTGAGCCACCATACCTGATTGATGCTAGATATTAAATTTAAAGATGGGTGCTCTACTCCGTAGATATGGGTGTTTAAGTGTATTGTGCCAGAGATGAAAATTGTTATGCCTGGTAGTTCTATATATTGACCAAAAATATAACGATAAGGTTAGGAATGATATTAAATGCGTAACGTAAAGTTGTTCGACTCTGCAGATCATAAGTTTATCCTGCTCAACGAAAGCGAGCCGGGTGAAGAAGAAGGCATCCGCTCCAATCAGTATCTTATTCAGCATAACGGTGTTGGCGTTCTGTGTGATCCAGGTGGCTTCGGTGTGATGCCGAGGGTACTGGCAGAGTTGTTGCGCTATCTCGAACCCAAGCAGATCAGCGGTATTTTTCTGTCGCATCAGGATCCTGATATTGTTGGCGGCATTTCCACTTGGCTCGAAATGACCAATTGTCCAGTCTATATTTCCCGGATCTGGCTGCGTTTTCTGCCGCATTATGGACTAAAGGATATGTCGCGTTTCATCGGCGTGCCAGATGAGGGCATGCCACTGGAAGTAGCGCCCGGCTTTACACTCAAAATCGTGCCGGCACATTTCCTGCATTCTGAAGGCCAGATTAATATCTATGATCCTGTATCAAAAATACTGTTCACCGGCGATATTGGTGCCGCCATGCTGCCGCTGGACAATGATGATGCCTATGTGGACGACTTTGCTGGCCACATTCCTTACATTGAAGGCTTCCACCGTCGCTATATGTGTTCCAACAAAGCAATCCGCTGCTGGTTGGAAACCATCGCCGATCTCGAAATCGACATGATTGCGCCACAACATGGACCAGTGTATCGAGGGCAGGCGGTGGCAGATTTCCTTGCTTGGCTGAAAGACCTACAATGCGGCGTCGATATCATGCAGGCAGGCGGGCGCTTTGTATGAGCCATGTTGAGACAGGTCAACTGGAATCGGTTCGGCTGCGCGTCATTGAACGCCTTGCAGCGCTAAAAGAAAGTCAGGTGCGTACCAAGATTTTTGGCAATAACCTAGCCGAACTGGTTAGCGCGCTACATGTGGAGATTGCTCAAGATCTGAAGGATGCATTGGGGACAGTCAGCGACCCGGCATTTGCGTCAGTGCTATCAAAAGCCATAGAAACATGCGGCCGCCTAGATCGAACGCTGGCGTTGCTGTTTGCAGAACGGCAACGCCAGTGGCATAAGAATGGTGACTACGTGCAGGCGCTACTGAGCGAGTTTAATGAGACTCTAGCCGGGCTGTCTAATACATTAATTGAAAAAGACCTGTTCGAGCGTCAGAGCCAGGTGCTTGAGAAGATCATTCTCTCACATGAGAATGTGTCGCAGTGGAAAGTGTTCGTGCAGGAAATCCTAATCGAATTTCACGCCATTTTCCCATTCAACTTTTTTTATATCGCCTTTGCCGAGGAGCATAACTTTTCACTTTACCTATACTACCTAGGCAACTATACAGAATCAATTAAGCAAACTGCGCGTGATACGCTAGCCAAGCAGATGATTGCTAGCCTCAAACTTCCCTTTGACGCCCTGATCGATATAGAGGAGTTTGTTGTTAAGCAAGACAGTATGAGCGACCATATCGAGGATATTCATCTGGTTACGGTAGCTGTACCTGAGCACACACCTAAACTGGCTGGTTTACTCGGTGTTGCCTATGCTTCACAGGAGACATTGACACCGCAGGAAGAAAGCATTGTTCGATCCATTCTCTCGGTAATGGTGATGGTGGTCGGCAGTAGTAAGGCGCTATCGCGCACAATGGAAGAACTCGAATACTACTCCATGCATGACCCGCTCACTGGTCTCTATAACCGACGCTACTTCAATAACATGCTGGAGTATGAAGTCGGACGCTCCACCCGGCACAACCACGAATTTTCCATCCTGCTGTTGGATCTCGACGATTTCAAGGATGTTAATGATTCTTATGGACACCCTGCCGGTGATGAAGTGTTGATCTTGGTAGGTGAAATTATGAGGTCACATACTCGCAAGGGCGATGTCGCTACGCGAATCGGTGGCGATGAATTTGCTATCGTCCTCACTGAAACAGGGCGCGAGGGTGCAGAGGCGGCCGCAGCAACTATTGGCAGGGCGCTACGCGAAAGAATATGTCCAGCGCTGGACGGTAGGCACTTCCATCTGACGGTGTCTATTGGTTGTGCGACCTTCCCTCACGATGGAGAAAGTGAAGCCGATCTGTTGGCTGGCGCGGATTTGGCTTTGTATCACGTCAAGGATCTCGGTAAAGATGGAGTGTCCTCGGTCGCCGCACTGGGTGAAAAGCAACTGCAAGCTAACCGCACTACACGCGGCTATGCGGAAGATTTACGCGATGCTTTGCGCGAGGATCGCATCATCCCCTATTACCAGCCCATCTTTAACGTCCGAAGTGGTGAAGTCTTTGCTTTCGAGACCTTGGCACGCTTGATCGAACCTAGTGGCAAAACTATTTCCGCTGGCGTGTTTGTGGAAACCATCGAAAAGTACGGTATGGGGCGTGAACTGGATCGAGCCATCATCAGCAAGGCGCTACAAGCTAAACGCGAAAAAATGACGTCTGAGCAGATTACTACAAAAATCTTCATCAATCTCTCTGCTCAGGAAATCCAGGGGCGCGGCATCCTCGGTTATGCCGAAGAGTTATGCACTCAACTGCAAATCCCGCCGAAATGCATCGTATTTGAAATCCTTGAGCGTGACGCCATCGGCGATATGACCAATATGCGCAAGTTTCTCACTAAATTACGTGAGAAGGGTTTTGCATTCGCGCTGGACGATTTCGGCAGCGGCTACAACTCTTTCCACTATCTGCGCGAATTGCATTTCGAGTACGTAAAGATTGACGGCGCTTTTGTTCGCAACATCCTGAACTCCAAGGTAGATTACGCGTTGGTACAGAACCTTTCACGACTATGCCAAGATATCGGAATACTGACCGTGGCAGAGTTCGTTGAGAATCAGGAGATTTTCGATGCGCTCAAGGGTATGGGAATCAACTACGCTCAGGGCTTCCATCTAGGCATGCCTATGCGCGAAATGCACAATGAGCCGTCACTTGGTTTGGGGGGTTGATGCAGCAAGATACTCTGCGTGAACGTGTCCTTGGCGCGACATGGCATTCAGCGTTCTGCGAACGCTTGACAGCCTTGTGGGATTTCCTTTTAATTGCAAGAGTTTTACATCTAAAAAGGGCAAACCCGACCGAAAGGCGGGGGTGCAAAATTTCCGGCCTACGGGACGATGACTCTAGGGCGGCGGAAGTGCCAGATTGTGCGGGTTTTCCCGCATTTCTTATCCACGATCCCCACTCCAGTTTTCTCTCTGGCAGTTCCGGAATTACACTAATAGTTACATGGGAGAGAGCATGGTATTGCACCAGTCGGCCGCAGAGGTCATGATCGACAGTATGACTCCGAGTGTTGAGCAAATCCGCTCGCGCAAGGATTTTCTTGAATTCGGCGAGCGCGAAGCCTCTCTACTCAAGGAGCTAGGGCCGATGCTGGCACCGCTGGAAGATGCCTTTGTAGAATCATTCTACGGCCATCTCGAAGCCCACCCAGAAACGCACGCACTGATGGGCAGCCCAGAGCGGGTGACCCACCTCAAGCAGAAGCAGCGCGAATATTTTGAACAACTACTTTCTGGCGAATACGGGCCAGATTACGTCAAGAGCCGCATGCGCGTGGGCGTCATTCACCAGCAGATCGGCTTGGAGCCGCGCTGGTATCTGGGTGCTTATGGAAAGTATTTGTCCTGGCTACTGCCGGAAGTATTGCGCCATGCCAACAACGATCCAGAGCGATTTCTCGATTACACCCAAGCCTTGATCAAAGCGACGCTGTTCGATTGCGAGCTTTCCCTCACGGCCTATTTCCACGCAGACCATGAAATGCTGCGCTTACTGGCACAAGTGTTTGAAAGTAATCTGGAAGTGGTGATGATTACTGACTTGGAAGGCCATATTCTTCATGCCAACAAGTCGGTGACTTCAATTACTGGACATATACCAGAAGAGCTGATTGGATCTCTCTTGTGCAACCTTCATGCAAAAGGCCAGGACGAACTTTGCAACACCGTCTGGGGTACAGTTGTTAGCGGTGGCCAGTGGCAGGGAGAAATCCGAGAGAAACGTAAGAGTGGTGAAGAATATCCAGCATGGATGAACCTAAGCGCAGTCAAGGATAGCACTGGTAAGGTGACGCATGTGATCGCCGAGTTTTCCGATATCACTGCTTTCAAACAGACGCAAGAGGCGCTGGCAAGGCGCACTGAGGAATTGGCCAGCTCCAATCAGGAGTTGGAACAGTTTGCCTATGTGGCCTCTCACGACTTACAGGAGCCCTTGCGCATGGTGGCGAGTTATACGCAGTTGCTGGCGCGTCGCTACAAGGACAAGTTGGACGATGACGCTAACGAGTTTATCCATTACGCAGTAGATGGCGCGACTCGCATGCAGGCATTGATCAACGACTTGTTGGCACTATCGAGAATAGGCACCAGCCGCAAGGCACTAGCAACGTGTGAATCTGGACTGGCATTAGAGCGAGCACTGGCTAATCTGCGCCTCGCTATACAAGAATCAGGTGCCCTCGTGACGCATGACACCATGCCCCACTTGGTAGCAGACGTTTCCCAGCTCACACAGTTGTTCCAGAACCTGATAGGTAATGCACTTAAGTTTCACGGTGAGGCGCCGTTAGCTATCCATATCGGGGTCAAGCGCCAGAAGGACGATTGGGTGTTTTCGGTACGCGACAACGGCATTGGCATCGCGCCAGAGTTTTTCGAGCGCATCTTCGTCATCTTCCAGCGCCTGCACGGCAAGCAGGAATATCCGGGTACCGGCATCGGGCTCGCCGTGTGCAGAAAAATCGTTGAGCGGCATGGGGGCCATATCTGGCTGGAATCCAAGCCAGACGAAGGCGCTACATTTTATTTTACATTACCCGCTAGAACCAAAACCAAAGAAGAAAGTAGTCATGCAGATTAAATCAGGAAGACCAGTCGAATTTTTGCTGGCAGAGGACAACCCCGGCGATGTACGCCTGACCAAGGAAGCGCTACGCGACAGTAAGGTGCTCAATAACCTCAACGTGGTACAGGATGGCGTAGAGGCGCTGGCCTTCCTGCGCCGCGAGGGTAAGTATGCCGATGCCCCGCGCCCGGATGTGGTGTTGCTCGACCTTAACCTGCCTAAGAAAGACGGCCGCCAAGTGCTGGAGGCCATCAAGTCAGATCCGGCGCTGAAGCGTATCCCGGTGGTAATCATTACATCTTCCGAGGCAGAGCAGGACATCATGCGCACTTACGATCTGCACGCCAACTGCTACGTAGCTAAGCCAGTGGATCTGGACCAGTTCATCAAGGTCATTCAGTCCATTGAGAATTTTTGGCTGACCATTGTCAAGCTGCCTTCAAACCTCAACGACTAACCTTGTCGTCATTTGCGATCCCTGCTGAAATAGACTCTAGAGAGCTCATCATGAAAACCGAATCGCTCAATCTGTTGCTGATCGAGGACAACCCCGGCGATGTCCGGCTGGTGCAGGAAATTCTCACCATGGAGGGTACTGGAAAATTTTCCATGACAACCGCCGACTGCCTGGAAAATGCACAGGTAATCCTGGAGCACCAGAAAGTAGAGGTGATCTTGCTCGACCTGCAACTGCCAGATGGTAACGGACTCGATACTCTGCTCAAAATTCATGCAATTGCACCAGGCGTGCCCATCGTAGTGCTAAGCAACATCTCTGACGAACGCCTGGCGGTACAATCCGTGCAGCGAGGGGCACAGGATTTCCTAGTCAAGAACCACGTCAACGGCCACATGTTACTGCGCTCCCTAAGTTACGCCATCGAGCGCAAATACATGGAAGAACGGCTGCACGACCTGGCGCATCACGATAGCCTGACTGGGCTGGCCAACCGTAAGCTATTCTACGATAACCTGAAAACCGCACTGGCTTCCGCGCGCAGGCATGAGCGGCCGCTGGCCTTGCTACTGCTCGACCTCGACGAATTCAAGCCAATCAACGATACTTACGGCCACCATACAGGTGACCAGTTGCTTCAGGAGGTGGCGCGGCGTTTACGCGAGTGCGTACGTGAAACCGACAGCGTAGCGCGCATGGGTGGCGATGAGTTTACTGTGACACTCACCGACATACGTGACAGCAACGATGCAGCAGCGGTAGCGCGCAAGATTCTGGATCAGATTGAGCAGCCATTCCATATCGGCGCTCATCGGCTAGAGGTACATGCCAGCATCGGCATCAGCCTGTTCCCGGACGATGCCGACCACATGGAGGATCTGGTACACAATGCTGACATTGCCATGTATCGCGCCAAGGGCGATGGCGGCAATACATGCCGCTTCTACTCACCCGAAATGCATGCTAGGGCAGGGACATCTTGGGCGTTGGAAGAGCAGCTACAGCAAGCGCTGGCAAGTAATGAGTTCTTTATCCACTACCAGCCACAAGTAAACATCAGTAGCGGGCGCATCATCGGCATGGAGTCCCTGCTGCGCTGGCAGCATCCACAGCGCGGACCGCTGCTACCAGCGGAGTTCATAGGTGTGCTTGAAGGTTCCACCCTGGCGCTGGAGGTGGGGGAATGGGTGCTGCGCCACGTGTGTACGCAAGGTAGCATCTGGTGCAAAATGGGGCTGCCCGCGCTGACCCTGTCAGTCAATGTGTCGCACCGCCAGTTAATGCAGGAAGACTTTGCCGAGACCGTCGCCGCCATTCTCGAGGATACCGGCTTCGATCCACAAAATCTAGAACTGGATGTTTCCGAACGCGCGCTGTGGGAAGACGAGGATCGCGCGCTAAAAGTACTAAACGACACCAATCGTCTGGGAGTCAGACTGGCGCTAGACAATTTTGGCAGTGGGCGAGCCTCCTTCCATTTCTTGCGCAAGTTTCCTTTTCACTCCATCAAACTTGACCGCAGCCTTACCCAAGAAGCATCGTCCACCCCAGACGGTGCCGATCTGGCGCGCGCAGTCATTCAGGTGGCGCATGTGTTCCGCATGAAAGGCTTGGCAGGTGGCGTGGAGACTGCATCGCAGTTGAGCGTCATGCGTAATCTGGCCTGCGACGATGCGCAGGGGTACTTTTATTGTCTCCCGGTACCAACTGATGTCGCCACCGATTTGCTCATGCGCGGGCAGCACCTAGGTCCCGTTGCGGCGGTGGCACAATGAGAATATTACTGGTTGAAGATAATCCAGGCGACGCCAGACTACTCGAGTTTATGTTGCAGGATGCGCTGCGAGACTACCATCTGGCACAAGCCAATACGCTAGCACAGGCTGTTGACCTAGTGCAGGCAGCGCTCTTCGATATTATCCTGCTGGATCTGTCACTGCCGGATGCGCAAGGCAAAAGCACCTTCTGGCGCTTGCACAAGGCAGCGCCGAGTGTCCCCATTGTCGTCATGACCGGTCTGGATGACGAAACGCTCGCCGCCGAACTGGCACAGGCTGGCGCCCAGGACTATCTGATCAAGGGCAGCATAGACGGACGCTGGTTGTTACGCGTGATGCGCTACGCCATCGAACGCAAACGTACCGAAATTGAATTACGCCAGAGTGAGGCAAAAATCCGCGCGCTATATGAGGCTCTCCCTGATTTGCTGTTATTCATAGATCGTGACGGACGCTTCGTCGATTGCAAGCCAGCCAGGGACTTCCCCTTCTATATGGAGCCCGAGCAGCTGCCTGGCCGTACTGTAACAGAAGTCATGCCAGCGGAAATAGCTTCGCAGACCATGGCCTGTGTGGAAAAAGCGCTACTTGACGGCGAGATCGTCTCATTTGAATACCAGCTCACATTTCTGGAAGGATCAAGCGATTATGAAGCGCGTTTCATTCGCGCTACCAGTGAGGAGGTCTTATGTATTGTGCGTGATATCAGTGAGCGCAAGCGCACCGAGCAGCAACTGCATTACCTTGCTCATTACGATGCGCTGACAGGCCTGCCCAATCGCTTACTTTTTAATGACGGCCTACGACGGGCGCAGGTACAGGCTAATCGAACCATGGATACGATGGCACTCATGTTCATCGATCTTGATCGTTTTAAGAATATCAACGACACGCTTGGGCACGGCGCTGGCGATCAACTACTGTTGCAGGTGGGCGGTCGCATCGCACTCTGCGTGCGTGAGTCTGATACGGTAGCGCGTCTGGGCGGCGACGAATTCGCCGTCATTCTCGCCAATGTTCGCGAAGAGAGTGATGCCGCAATAGCTGCACAGAAGATCGTCGATGCCCTGCGCTTGCCATTCGAGGTGAGTGGGCATGAGGTGCATATATGCGCCAGCATCGGCATCACACTCTACCGACCAGGGCAGGATAACCGCGACATTCTGCTGGAAAAAGCTGACGTGGCTATGTATCACGCCAAGGCGTGTGGACGTAACAATTTTCAGTTCTATTCGCCAGACATGGATGCCATTGCCTACGAGCGTCTGGTGCTAGAGAACCAACTGCGCCACGCGCTGGAGCGCAATGAATTCATCCTGTATTACCAACCACAAGTGTCAGCAAAGAGCACTCATATCACAGGACTAGAAGCCCTGCTGCGCTGGCAGCATCCAGAGCGAGGTCTTGTCTCGCCTGCCGAGTTCATTCCTTTGCTAGAGGAAAGTGGTCTCATTATTCCAGTCGGCAATTGGGTGCTGCGTAACGCCTGCCAACAAGCGCGCCAGTGGAGCGATAACGGCACGCCAGTACGCGTAGCGGTCAACCTTTCCGTACATCAGTTCAGGCTGCCGGGCATCGTCGAAGAGGTGGCGGAAGCACTCAGAGCCAGCGGCTTATCACCGGAATTACTGGAGCTGGAACTAACCGAAAGTATGTTCATGGACAGCGCTGCCGGCAACATCGACACTCTAAAAAGATTCAAGGCACTGGGTGTTTCCATCGCTCTTGATGATTTTGGCAGCGGAGCTTCTTCGCTGGCTTACCTTAAGGACTTTCCAGTCGACACGATTAAGATCTGCCAGTCCTTTGTGGACAACCTGCCACACAACAACGACGACAGCGCAATAGCCAAGGCTCTACTCAACCTGGCGCAGGATATGAGCCTCAGCAGCGTGGCAGAGGGTGTGGAGAACCACCAACAGGCCAAGTTCTTGCGAGAACGTAGTTGCGATTACATTCAGGGTTATTTGTACAGTAAGCCCTTGCCGGTGGACGAGGTGGGCCGATTGTTGCGTGACGGCAGCCCCTTGGGCAATGGCAAATAGAGGCTGCCAGGTGGAGTCTATTATTCCCCATATCGTTGGCATAATCTGCCGTAGTTATGCACACGGAAACCTTTATCACAATCATTTACCTCGATAAATTAATACTCAATGGATATATTGAAAATATGTAGGTTCATGCGATTGAATGTAATTGCTGTATTCATGACCATGGGTCTAAGCTCGATAGAGCTAATTTCTTTATCAAGTATTCATGTATAGCTTTGAGCATAAAGTAGAAAATTGACCATGAATATGAACCAGTTTTATGGGCACTTCTATAAATACATTTTTAGTGAAAAATTACATGAAATCTTCCAAAATCCGTCATTCCGGCATACGACTTTGCAAGTGCTTCAGCACTTAGCAAATCGGAGTGCCTGTGGTGCGGAGGCCGGAATCCAGTCAACGTTAAATAATAAAGTATTTAATTACAGTAACTTACATTGAAACTTGACTGGATACTGGCCTTTCACGTGTGAATAATGCGCTTTCACTCAGAATAATGTGCTTTAGCACATATATTCTGTGGGGAAGCCAAATGCTGGCTTGGCGCATATATTCCACGGGGAAGACCTTTACGGTCTCGCCAGCATGACGATCTTAAGAGATATTTATCGTAACTTTCTCAATAGAGTGAATTTATAGAAGTGCCCTTATGAAGAATTCTTTGAAGAGGTTGAGGCGTTGCTTGCTCAATCCGAGCATTTATTATTATATATTTGAATCGTAGCCGCTATTTTTAAAAAGTCGCTTAAATTAACTTAATAGGTAGGGAGTAATAGCATTATGAAAATCAACATGCCAGTCACTAACCATGAAGTCTTCTTCGGTGATGATGAGTTTATGCTCACCAAAACCGACCTTAAAGGCATTATCACCTACGTGAACCAGGATTTCATTAAGATGAGTGGGTATTCTGAAGAAGAATTGTTGGGTGCTAGCCACAACATAGTGCGCCACCCTGACATGCCCGTTGAGGCGTTCGCTGACTTGTGGGTACAGTTAAAAGCAGGAAGGCCTTGGACTGGCTTGGTTAAAAACCGCACTAAATCTGGTGACTTTTACTGGGTAGAAGCCAATGCCACACCAATTTTTGAGAATGGTCAAATCACCAGTTATCTTTCTGCGCGCAGAAAACCAACACGAGAACAAGTAGAAGGGGCTGACGCAGCTTATCGCTTATTTAAAGAGGGAAAAGCCAAAGGCTTACGTATTGTCGAGGGTAAAGGGGTGCACGATACACTCGGCTATAAATTAAAAACATGGTTGCAAAATTTCAAGGTCATCAATCGTTTATTTACCATGGTGGCGGTTGACGTACTGATAGCAACATCACTCATTGTTTATTCCTTGAATGCGCTTGAGCATGCCAATACCAACCTTAAAGCGGTGTACGACAACCGTATGCTGCCGGTTAAAGACTTATATGCGATTGAAACACTTAGAGAAAACAACTTCACCCAATTAAGTTCCGCCATTAACAGAGCCAGTCATGTTAGAGAAGGCAAAGAAGTAGCGCCAGTGATGAATGCTGAAGTGGCTGCCAAGGCGGCTGATACGATGGAAGGTAATATTAAAAGCATCGACACATTAATGGATGGTTACATGACTAGTAATTTCTCACCAGAAGAGAAAATCCTGGCAACAACCTATAAGGAAGCCCGTGACAAATTTGATGCAGGGATGAGTCGGATCGGCATTGTTGCCTTGCGTGCCAACAACTATGCGGAAGCACAAAAAATCTATAGCCAAGCAGCACCATTGCGTGAAAATGCTAGTCAAGCAGCCGGAGCTTTAGTTAAGTTACAGTTTGAAATGGCAAACAATTCGTATCAGGCTGCCGTCAAAACCTATGAAACCGTACGCATAATAGCCATTGGTGGATTGTTGTTAGCAATATCACTCATGGTGGGGTTGGGTTTATTCATCGCCCGCACAATCACCAATCCGCTAAAACAAGCAATTCATGTGTTTAAACTGATTGCTGCAAACGAATTAAATTATAGTATTAATGCTGTAGGCAACAATGAAATGGGTGACGTATTACGCGCACTCAAAACGATGCAAACGATGCTGAATGTTAATGTGAACGAGCAGAAGGATTTATCTAAAAAGATAGAAGCTACATCAATCAAGTACGAAGGCCAGTTATCTTCCATTGCTAAATCCTCCTGCGTCATGGAATTTAGCATGGATGGCAAAGTGTTTGCCGCTAATGATGTTCTGTTAAAGGCTATTGGCTACAGCTTAAATGAGGTGATGGGGCAACCCCATAGCACTTTTGTGACTAGCACCACGGCCAATAGTGATGAATACAAACAGTTCTGGAACAAACTCGGTAATGGTGAGGCAATCACTGGAGAATTCTGCTTTGTCGGCAAAGGTGGCAAGGAATCATGGTTGCAAGCTTCTTACAATCCGATTCTAGACGAGACAGGCAAGCCCTACAAAGTGGTGCTATACGCTACGGATGTGACGGAAGACAAGCTCAAAAATGCCAGCTTTGAAGGCCAAATAGAGGCGATTGGCAAATCACAAGGCATTGTAGCGTTTAACCTGGATGGCAAAGTAACCGCTGTGAATGACAACTTTGCAACGCTTACAGCTTACAGCCCCAAAGAAGTGATAGGCCAACACCACAGCATGTTTGTGGATGCGGCCTATAAAGCCAGTCCGGAATACCAGAGTTTCTGGGCTAAACTAGGGTGCGGTGAAGCCATCAGTGGCGACTACAAGTGCATAGGCAAAGGCGGTAAAGAGTTCTGGCTACAAACTTCATTTAATCCAATTATGGATTCAAATGGCAAGCCCTTCCAGATGGTTCAATATGCCACCGATATTACCGCGCAAAAGAATGCGGATGAAGCCAATAAAAAGGCCTTCGCCTTTGCCAGCCTAATCAAGACCTCGCTAGATAACGCTTCAGTGAATATGATGATGGCAGATAACGATGGCGTTATTTTGTACATGAGTGCCTCCGCTGAAAGACTCATGCGCTCATCAATATCAGAATTCAAAAAAGCCTTGCCACAATTTGACCCGAATAAAATCGTGGGTCGAAGCTTTGATATTTTCCATAAAAACCCCTCGCATCAAAGAAGCCTGCTGGCGTCGCTAACGCAAGCTTATGTGGCCACAGTACCGGTGGGTGGTTTAATCTTCAAATTAACCGCCAGCCCCATTATCAATGAAGAAGGTACGCGTTTAGGGACAGCATTAGAGTGGCTGGATATTACCGCCGAACGAAACGTTGAGAATGAAATTGCCAATATCGTAGAAGAAGCGACTAAAGGTGATTTATCCAATCGCATTCCGCTTGAAGGTAAGTCTGGGTCAGTTTCTGCTTTATGTGATGGTGTAAATGCCATCATGAACAAGATGGCCGAAATCATTACGCAAGTGCGTGAAGCCGGTGAAACCATCAACACCGCTGCGGGTGAAATTTCCACAGGTAACACCGATCTTTCCGTCCGCACAGAGCAACAAGCGAGCAGTCTGGAAAAAACCGCTTCAAGTATGGAAGAGCTCGCTTCAACTGTTAAACAAAACTCTGAGAACGCCAAACAAGCCAACCAGTTAGCGGCCTCAGCCTCAACGGTAGCGGTTAGAGGGGGGCAAGTCGTCGGCCAAGTCGTCAGCACGATGGGTGCTATTAACGCTAGTGCTAAAAAGATTGAAGACATTATTTCCGTCATTGACGGCATCGCCTTCCAGACCAATATCCTGGCGCTGAATGCTGCGGTAGAAGCCGCACGAGCAGGCGAACAAGGTCGTGGCTTTGCCGTAGTTGCAGGTGAAGTGCGTAACTTAGCCCAACGTTCAGCGGCTGCAGCCAAAGAGATCAAAGGACTTATCACTGACTCTGTAAATAAAACAGCCGAAGGCACCATCCAGGTGGAAAACGCTGGCAAAACCATGCAAGAGATCGTCAGTTCAGTACAACGCGTGACCGACATCATGAGCGAGATTGCCGCTGCCTCTATTGAACAAAGTGCTGGTATTGACCAAGTCAATGAAGCCATCACCAGCATGGATGAAGCTACGCAGCAAAATGCCGCGTTGGTAGAACAGGCTGCAGCTGCGGCTGAATCACTGGTAGAACAATCAAATAGCCTGATGGATACGGTAAGTGCATTTAAGCTGAATGGCGGCAACAATGTTTCATTAATTGCCCATAAAACACCATCTCGGCCAATAGCTAGTCGCCCAGCAACGCGTCCAGCTGCCGGGCCTGTTGCAAAGTCAGCGCCAGTGAAGGTCGCAGCTAAAACAACGACTGGCGATGGTGGCTGGGAAGAGTTCTAGTCTTGAAATTGGCTATCTGTAAGCAATCAAAAAACAAAATGTGGAAAGGTATTTATTTGTCAAATTCAAGACGATTATCCATGTTAGAACATATTGTGATGCTTAAGCACACACAAAGTAAATCATAAAATTACCACTAGATAGAGGGGCATAAAATGCTTTGTAGAAGATGTGGGCAAGTTAAATTTTACTTTAGCAGGCTGCTGAAAAACTCACATTTATTTCCCCTTACCCGCTCTTTCGAGTGAATTTTTCAGCGACATCTCGTTTTTTGAGCCGGAAACAGGCCGATTTCACGGGAATTTCCCCGTTTTTCCGCTTTATGGGCGGATTTATGCCGCATTACGCCAACAATCGTCTCATTCTGACCAGATTGTAAGCCGCATCTGTAAACAGGAGGAGTTGATTTACCAACTTCTTTCCGCGATGACTCAATTTGCGCATCAGGCCAATATCCTTCATCCAGCCAAAACTGTAGTGGTCCAATAAATTAGGACACCTCAATCGACGTATTTTGGTGTATTTCTGCCACATTAGATTCAAACTGATTGGGCGATAGATAGCCCAAGGTTGAGTGTAGTCGACACGCATTATAAAAAGCAACAATATAATGACTAATATCCCTGATGGCTTCTTGATGGTTGGCATAATGAGTTTGCCATACACACTCCATTTTTAAATTTAAAAAGAATCGCTCCATCACAGCATTGTCATCACAATGACCTTTGCCACTCATGCTGGCCGTCTGTTGATGTTTAGCCAGTAACTGACAGGGAGAAGTTCCTGGGTCTAATTGCGCAATTGGCGACAGAGCTAAAGACCGCTAATCCTAATGCCAGGATACTGAGCGACAAAGCGATGGTGGAGGCGTTTGAGGCAATCAAGCTCTAAGGTATTTTGTCCTCCCGTAAAAAAAGCCACTGAGAGTTTATCTACAGTGGCTTTTTCATTTCATAAGTTCAATTAATCAGCTGCGTCATCCATAAGCGATGCTGAACAAATTTTGGCGCCCTCTATAGTGGACCCCAATTTTAGGACAGTGAATTAAGATGGTAGTCTGCTGTAAAAAGGAGCACGCAAAAGCAACTTTAGATAAGTTTATCAATAACGGATGGGTATTTGGCGGGCATGCTGATGCGGCAGCGAAGGCAGGTGAAAAAGGATCTGCAGTTGGAGGTGAGGCTTTAATAGATGGGATTACAATTTATCAGTTAACTCAGAGTGGTTTGGCATTACAAGCCACAGTTAAAGGAACCAAGTATTGGAAAGATGATGAATTGAATAAATTAGTTAGTTCTCATCCATAAACGTAAGTCCATGAATTTGTTATAAAAATACCCAAAAAAGAGATGGAAGTTCCAGCGGAAAAGCGTATGATTACAGTCAAGCCATTGATTATAATCAATAAACAAAACCACTGGAGGTGCAAAATGCGCATGAAACGCACAAGCCAAATGAGTATATATGAAATTTCCGTCAATCACGAAATTGCGCATGAGCTTGGCAAGATTTCGGGGTGGATGGACAATCATCTTGAGATATTGAATTGGGTTGAGGCCGACATCCAACGCAAGAATTTGAAAGACACCGGTCGCTCCGGGATGACCATCGAATCTATTTTGCGCTCAGGATTGCTACTCAGATACTGGCAATGGACCTACGATGAACTGGCCTTCCATTTGACGGACTCGGCAGTCAATCGTGGATTTTCCAGACTCCCACTCCGCTTGTATCCGAAGGCTTCAGCCTTGCAGGGCGCAATCAGCCTGATCCGGGCAGAGACATGGGAGCGCATCAGTCAATTGCTCGTGCGGGGTGCACTGGAGACGAAGCTCGAAAGCGCCAAAGTGATCCGCATCGACAGCACTGTGACAGACAGCCCGATTCATGCGCCGTGGGACAGCAGTCTGCTGGGTGATGCGGTTCGGGTCATGAGCCGGATGATGCAGGATGCGCGGCAACGTTGCCCTGAGTTGAGCTATACCTGCCATCAGCGGGTAGTAAAGAAACTGGTGACGGCGATCCGCAATTGCAAGGGTGATGAGAAGAGGCGAGCGTATTACAAAAAGCTCATCAAATACACCCGCAAAATATCGGGCATCGTACAAGACACCATGCTGATGCATGGCGAATGGTCGGATTGGGTAGCAAAGGCTGCGCATTACCTCCCCTTGATTGGGCGTATTATTGATCAAGCCGAACGCCGTGCTGTCAAAGGCGAAAAGGTTCTCGCCGCAGAAAAGCTGACCAGCCTGTTCGAGCCGCATACGGACATCATCGTCAAGGACAAACGCTGCGTGCAATTGGCCACAAGATCAACTTTAGCAGCGGCAAGCACGGCATGATACTGGATACCGTGATCGAGACGGGCAACCCTGCGGACAGCTCCCGTCTGTTGCCGATGATCAAGCGCGTAGATGAGGTGTATGGCAAGTTGCCGAATCAGGTGGCCGCCGATGCGGGCTATGCCAGCCGTGAAAATATTGATGCCGCAAACGGAATTTTTCAAGCTAGTTGTCGCCTAAGTATTTGATTTATGCTGCCACTTTATCCTCTAAACAGACCTCCTTTTCCATATGTGATTTGACGATATTCTGATTTGGATTTAGGTGCACGATGCGAATGGGTTGCCAGTTACGTACATCACCGCTCCAGCGTTCAGGATGGGTTTCTTTTGCAGATTCATAGACCGCAGCACGCTTCTTTAGCAATTCAACATCTAGCCCATCATGACGCTGACTTGGTGTCACAAATTTGATGGCGCTATGACGATGTTCATTATTATACCAATCAACAAATTTGCCCACCCACTGCCTTGCAGACAGCAGGCTTTCAAACTTTTTAACGGGGTAATCGGAGCGATATTTCATCGTCTTGAAGAGTGATTCAGAATAGGGATTGTCGTTACTGACTGACGGGCGACTAAATGAAGGCATCACGCCTAGCGCCTGTAATGTACCCAGCATGGTAGCCCCCTTCATCGGGCTGCCATTGTCAGAATGCAGGACCACTTGATTGGGTAGGATGTCTTCCCTTAGACAAATATCTCGCATCACTTCACCAGCAAGTGCACTACTTTCCACGTCGTAAACCTGCCAGCCAATAATCTTGCGACTAAAAATATCCATGAATAAATACAGATAACAATAGCTGCCCATGACCAACGTCGGCAGATAGGTAATATTTGCCTAGGGGCTGTCGTAGCAAACGCGCGTGGCTTGTGACGCGGTTGTGCAGGTCGCTCAGCACCGCGATGGGTCATTTGATAGACCGCTTTTAGCACGCGATAGATCGTTGATTCAGAAGCGAACTATTGTCCGCGATCAGCCAGCGTGGGTACAATCTGACTTGGCGATAGGCGACCAAACTCCTCCGAATTGACCACGGAAAGTAGCCTTATTAGCTCCAATTCGCTGAGCTTGTTTTTGGGCTTCTGAACACGAACGGGGCGCTGATCCCCGCAAAGTGGAGCGAGTTGCCAACGTTGTAATGTGCGTGAACTCAAGGAAATCACTGAGCAGGCGCACGACAAGCGCGCACCTGAAGCCACGGCTTCTAATACCAATTTGATGATGTTGCTACGCTCTGTCAGGCGGGTCATTTTTCCTCTCCCTCCCAAAGCGCTCGGAACTTTTTTTGTAAAATAAGTAACGCTGCCGCCTCCGCCAAGGCTTTTTCTTTACGCGTTAATTCTCGCTTCAGCCGCGCATTTTCTTCTTTTAATGTGCGCATTTCGCGGAGGTTGGTGGGTGTTTTGATGCCAGCGCAAAACGCTGCTTTCCAATCAGTTAGGTGATGGGGAAATAGGCCGTTTTCTCGACACCAAGCTTGTAATGCTTCGCCAGATAATGCATGCGTTTGATGTAATGCGTGTAACTGGGATTCGACATTCCAATCCTGGGGGCGTCGCTCTTTTATGGTTGAAATATTCATTTTTTCTACTATCTTTGCCTTTGTTTTTAACCAGTTCTTTAACGTATAAATGTTCATATTCAGTTCTTCAGCAACCGACTTTATGGTCTTGTCACCACGTGAATATCACTTAATTAATGCTTGTTCGATAAAAGCTTCTGTATAACGGTTTTGCATTGCTTCCTCCAAATTAAAATTAAAATTTAGAGGCGACAACTAGTCTGACACAGGGGGCAAAAGAGCTGGGCATCAAGGCCGTGGGTCTGCCGAAGAAGCGCGGCATGACGGTCGAAGCCATGACTGGGAGCGAATGGGTTTACAATAAGCTCAAGCGCTTCCGTGCCGGAATCGAGGGCAATATCTCGAACCTGAAACGTTCATTCGGGCTGGATCGCTGCACCTGGAAGGGGCTGGATCATTTCAAGGCTTATGTGATGTCGTCGGTGCTGGCTTACAACTTGCAGAAGTTTGCGCGGTTGTCGATTTAAACCTGGCAAGCTGTAAAGAAAATTACAATATGTAGTGCCATGATGGTTGCGCTCGCCTTGAAAATGTCAAAACTGAGGCGAGTGGATGGCGCGAAAGCGATAATGCAACAAATGGTTGTTGTTGTTGGTTTCCTGCTCGCTTTTATGGCGCTATCATGTGTCTGGGAATTTGAAAAGCAGGTGTTTATGGATGAGAACTAGTTAGTCAATGATACTTTTGCACGAATTGCTAATTTTATAGTAAAAAGCATAAAACAAGCGTTATGCTTTTAAATGTACGTGACAACAGAATGCTTCAAATGCATGACTTAAAAAACACCCAGACTTTTAGCAATCTACTTTATTAACCAGAGGATATGGTGACTAGCTTATCTCTAATATCAAATTGACCAATTATGAATTGAGCCTCAGCCACGATAGGATACAGAAGATTGGCGGCTGCTTTGGGGACTTAGTGTGCATTCGCAACTGTCCGCTATTGGGCAGCCTAATCAATGGTAGTTAAGGTCGGCTCTGTGCCGACCACGGACGGTGCCGTTCCCTTATGGAATGGCCATTGCAACAGTATTGCAGTCATCGAAACTGAATGACCTAGCCGGCGTAACAGCCCTATCTTTTAAAGCAGATATTGCACGAAACAGAGCACTTGCTTATAGACGGACATCATTCGAATCCAACCTCAGATTGCAAATAGCCCAAACAAACACTTTGGTGACTAATACGCAACTGAAACAATTGTAGTCAAATTTTAAAGGATACGAAAATGGAAGGCCTACAATTAAAACAAAAATTGGAAGTAAAAAATCTGGCAGATAATTATGCGCGCCGTTTGATGCTTAACAAACTAAGGGCTGATGGCCTAAGCAACAGTCAAGCCAAGAGATCGGTACAAGAAGCAAAGCCGACAGAGTCGGAATTATTGGCTTCCCGCAATGTTATAAAAAGGACCAAATCTGTACACAATTTATTTTAAAGCGACGTGAGCTGTCATTTTTAGGCGACCGATACCAATATGTTACTTGTGTTGTAATAATCACACCTACCCCACTACAAAATCACTCTATTGCCTTTTAACCTCCAAACTGCCACCCTTTTTTGCTATCCAATATTTTAAACAGCGGTGAACGCGAAGCGTGAGGGCACAGCCTTGCCGTATTGTGTACGTTTATGGTTAAGTTTTTAATGGTTTGGTTAAAGAATGGTTAAAAGAACGGTTAGTGTCGTAAAAAAGAGTGTATTTATTTAGCATATTCAATAAGTTGTAAATAATGAGTGTAGGTCAAACGTCACGATTTTGTAGGTCAAACGTCACGATTTTGTAGGTCAAACGTCACGATTTTTTAGATTTAAACTTGAAAACGTAGGTCATACGTCACGATTTCTGTGGATAACTCCCCCAGTTTGCTTGCCAGTTGTTGATAACTTTATTTTTAATTCAAAAAATCTAAAATTTTACTGGTAATTTAGTTAAAACCGTGACGTTTGACCTATGGTTTACTAAATTTCGTAGGCCAAACGTCACGCACTGTAGGTCAAACGTCACGATGTTAAAATTATGTTTATCTAACAAATAATATTTTGTCATCGATTCCCAAATTGGCTATTTTTGCTATTTTTGCTATTTCTAATTCGCAGCAAGCTTTTCTAACAGTTTGTCGCCAACTTGTAGCCTTAAGATCGGTAGAGTCACATATTTTTTTTAGTTTTTCAATTGCCAAGGGAAATGGTCTTTCGTGGCTAACAACGTAGTCAGCGAGGCGACGAGCAACCTGAGAAAGGCCCCGATATAACTCCCAATCGTGACTTGTAAATGTATTTCCAGCAAATAATAAAATTAAATTTAAATCTACCCACATTTTATAAGCCATCTGGCTGCCATTTTCGTCGTTGATAGATTCATAATCTTTAATCAGAGAAATTGGCTCGCTTTTGCCGTATGCTTTAGTGTTCAAACACAAAACTTCATTCGCCCTTAAGCGCGAAATGCAATTCTTAGCACGCCTGTAATTATTCCCATTTTTTGCCCAGCCCACATCTCTTACTAAATCTTTAATCGTGAATTTGAAAGGCAGTCCCATGGGCACTGTTTGGCTATAGTGCAGAATTTGCAACCAAACAAGTTCATCATCCTCCGCGCGCAATTCAATGCCAGTGTATAAGATGGTTATATACTCGTTGTAACAAAACAGCTTTTCGCGTGTGAGTGTTTTACGTGGCACAGATTTATTTCTTGCCGTAAAAAGAGATGATCTCGCATAGTCGTTAGGGATATGCCTTAAATCATCTCGATCGGTGATGATACTTGGAAATAGAATATCTAACTGGCATGGCTGGTCAAGACGAACCCCCCTCTTCTTAAGATAGGCGCGCTGTTGAGCAGCATTTATGGCTACTTGGTGGCCGCTATCACCCATTTTATTTAGCGTGCACTAATACCCAATTATTTACTTCATCCCTGCGCCAAAGGCTTTTGCGCGTTCCTTCAATTCGGCGGGGCGCGGGGAATTCGTTATTTTTTATCAAATCATAGATTTTAGTTTTTGAAAACGGGATAATCTGCAATAGCTGCTGAAGAGAAATTACTACTGGCTCATTCATTTTTAATGCCTTTCTTTAAAGTAAACTAGTGTTCGGAGTAGGACTTGCGGTTCAACAAGAACCATCAACTAAATTGCAGTTTACGGAAGAGTTTATAGGTGTAAAGAAAGCGAATAATTATCGGCATATTAGTTACTTATTAGTCTGAAACTAAGCAAACTGTAAGAAGTTAATTTGTAACTGGAAGAACTGCTAAAGAAAAGCTTCCTGCTCTAGCTAAATCTTTAGGTGTTGATATGACTGAATTGGTTGGCCTGAGTTATTTATGAATATGCGTCGCCAAGGGGGAGCATCTTTTTTAACTGTCTAGAACCAAAGATGCAAGGTTCTGTTACGGCTCAAGAATGGTCGAAATTGATTATAGGCAGGTGTGAGCCAACAGCAGAAATGGTTTGTATCATTTGTAATGATCGCCCAATGTTTACTGAGTGGGTTATCCGTGGAACCACAAGTGGTGTGCAAATTAACCCAGCAGATAATACCTCTGTTAGGTAACGACCCCATTGCCCATTTTCAACCCATCTAAATAGTCAGCCCACGTTTGCATCATGGCTGTGCGTTGCTCGATAAACTTTGTGCGGTTGTAGGCGGTGCCTAATGAATCTGGCACGCTATGCGCTAATTGATGCTCAATGATATGTGGGTCGATATTTAAACGTTCGTGCAGAATGGTTCGAGCCATCGCTCTAAAGCCATGCCCTGTGATTTCAGTTTGCGTGTTGTAGCCCATGCGCTTAAGTGCTGCATTGATTGCGGCTTCAGACATTGCACGCATGGGGTCATGACCATTGTTAAAGACGTATTCGCGATGGCCTGTTACTGGGAATAAATCGCGTAGAATTTCAATTGCTTGTTTTGATAACGGTACCAGGTGGTCTGTTTTAGTTTTGGTAACAAGATACTTCCATGTACCAGCATCTAAATCAATATCAGCCCATTTTGCTTTGCGTAGCTCCCCTGGGCGAACAAATACCAAGGGTGCCAATCGCAAAGCTTGCCTCACCACAAAGGTGCCTGTAAAACCATCAATAGCACGTAATAACTCTGCCACTTGCGCAGGCTCGATTAGGCTCGCCATGTGTTTAACTTGCGGCTGAGGCAGAGCGCTAGATAAATCACTGGCAGGGTTATTTTGGCATTTGCCATGTTGCTTGGCGTATCTAAACACTTGACTGGCGATGTTAAGCACTTTATGACCAGTCTCAATTTTATTGCCGTCACAAATGCGTTTGATGCAGGCTAAAACTTCCATTGGCGTGATTGCATCAACGGGCTTTTTACCTAACCACGGCAGCAGGTGAATTTCAAGGCGACGCATGGTGTTGTGCTGATAGCTTGCCACTTTGCCTTGCTTGGCCACAAGCACCCATTCACGTGCAACCGCTTCAAAGGAATTAGTTAAAGCTTCAAAACGTGCGGTTTTAGCTAATTTTTTAGCTTCGGATGGGTCAGCGCCTCTATCCAACAATTTTCGCGCTTCTAAGTGCTTAGCGCGCGCATCTGCTAGGGTAACAACTGGATATGTGCCGAGTGAGAGTGTTTTTTGCTTGCCATCGATCCGATAAGCAACTCGCCAAAGTTTAGAGCCGGTAGATTTAATGAAGAGATACAAACCTTTTTCGTCTGCAAGTTTGTAGTCTTTTTCGGAAGGCTTGGCAGCCTTTATTTTTATGTCATTTAGCATTTGTTGGTATCGTAATTTGCAAAAACCTAAGATACCAACACTTATACCATCATTTTAGTGCGGTTGCAAACGAACCATTCAGAACTATGCAGAACCATAACAAACAATAAAACTATTATTAATTAATAACTTACGGTCTAAAATGAACTATTTAGAACTGTTAAAAACTCTTAAATGGTGCCGACGGAGAGACTCGAACTCTCACGACTATTCGTCACAACCACCTCAAGGTTGCGTGTCTACCAATTCCACCACGACGGCATTTTTCTGAGACTGAGCTCAGTAGATTTAACTATTTTGGTATATCCTGTGTCGGAGCTGCTGGAGGAGCAACAGTATCCGCTCCTGATGCTGGAGTAGTCTTACCTAAAGCATTTTTCTCTGCCATCGTTTTAACCACACTGCCACTACCTTCTTTATGGCTAGACATATAGGCTAATGTTAAACTTGTAGTGAAGAATATTAATACAAAAACAGCAGTTGCGCGGCTCATAAAGTTAGCTGAACCTGATACACCAAATAAACTGCCAGATGCACCACTTCCAAATGAAGCGCCCATATCTGCACCTTTACCGTGTTGCAACAGAACCAAAGCAATCACGCCTAATGCTGCTATTACATGAATGACTAATACTAATTTTTCCATTTTCCACCTAATGCTATTTAATTTTTATAACCAATGAAGATCTGATGTCTCAATAATTTTTGAGCCTTACTCAGGCTACTGCGCAACATATCTGTTCAAATTCTTGTGCATTTAATGAGCACTTGCCGACAAGACCACCGTCAATATCCTGCATAACAAATAATTGTACCGCATTTTGCGGGTTTACGCTCCCCCCATAGAGGATTTTCATGCTAGTCGCGGCTGTTCTATCTAGCACTGCAACCTTGCCGCGGATAAATTCATGCATGCTTTGCGCTTGCTCTGAGCTTGCAGCTAACCCTGTGCCGATAGCCCAAATTGGCTCATATGAAACCACGGTATTAGCAAATATGGCTGCACCATACATATTGATAATAGTATCTAATTGTTTGCCGACTACCATTTGCATGACGCCAGCCTCGCGCTCAATCAGGGTTTCACCTACACATAAAATGGGCGTTAATCCGTGGGCTTGCGCTTGCACGAATTTAGTAGCGATATTTTCATCAGATTCACAATAAGCAGTTGCCCGTTCTGAGTGACCGATAATCACATACTTTGCACCAAAGTCTTTAATCATTGACGCACTTACTTCACCTGTGTGCGCCCCAACGGCGTCTTTACTTAAATTTTGCGCACCCCAGGCGATATTGGTATATTGCAACATAGATTGCGCCTGCGCCAGATAAGGATATGGCACACAAACGACAACATCGGTATTTTTGAGGGATGATAACTTATCGATATAAGCTTGAAACAAGCGCTTATTTTCGGCTAGATTGCCATGCATTTTCCAATTGGCAACGACTAATTTTTTACCCATGCTAACCTTAGTTAATATCTACAGGGGAGATTTTACATTTTTAATCGTGGATAGTCATCGTTTAACTATCCTATGAGTTTACTAAGCTAGTTTAAACTTAACTGATTAATGATATTCCGCGCCTCAATCGAAACTTCTGATGCGGTAAGCCCTGCGGGGCCTATGCCTTTTGCAACTAGTGCGTCAGCCGCCGCACCATGTACAAATACGCCCATCTTAGCTGCATCTAAACCGCTTAAACCCTGCGCTAAAAAGCTGCCAATAATACCGCTAAGCACATCACCAGTTCCACCACTTGCAAGGCCAACATTACCAGTGGTATTAATAAAGTAATTATCATCATGTGCTACCACAGTGTTAGCGCCTTTAAGCACACAGGTTGCGTGCAAATCACGGGCTAACTTAAGTGCACTTTCAGTTCTGCTTTGCTGAATATTTTCGCTAGATTTTCCAAGTAATCTGGCAGCTTCAGCAGCATGGGGAGTGATAACTGTTTCAGCGCTGCGATTTTTGCAAATTGCAGCTAAACGTGGATGCTTGGCAAGTAAATTAAGTCCATCGGCATCTATCAACATTGCTACATTTTGACTTAACCAAAACTCCAACAACTTAATCGCTGCTTGTGATTGACCAAGCCCAGGGCCAATTACAACACTATCTAATTGCGATAAGCTGGTTAAATCCGCAGGCTTACGGAACATGATTTCTGGGTGTAATATATCAACACTAGGCGCATCGCTTGCTAAATAAGACACATAAATACGCCCCGTGCCACTTAACAAGGCAGCTCTCGCTGATAACAACACAGCGCCGATCATACCCATGCCGCCGCCAATAATCGCCACACTGCCGAATGTGCCTTTATGCGCATCAACTTGACGCGCTGGCAACACATTAACAAGGGTACTTTGCAATAACAAATGAGCGTTAGATTGTGTAATTTTAATGATATAAGATCCTAAAGTTTTAAGATGCTTCAAGCATTTCTTTAACAAAAAAAGAATTAATCTACTTTATAACACTCTAATTAAGCTTGTGACTGAAGACTGAAAGTTATTATAGTCACAAAATTGGTCTTAAAATTTAATCCAATGGTATTTGAAATATTTTACATGGCCACCAGTAGTTAAGGCAAAACTAGACCCGTACAATATTGAAAGAGGAGCGAATATTATGATGAACGTACTTTATATTGTTTGGAAAACACATGACGAGTTAGGCATTGGCATTATTGATGAGCAACATCACGCTATTGTTGCTACCATTAACTCACTCTACTATTTCATTCAAGAGGGCTGGGGACTTTCTGCTCTCGCGCCCACACTCAACATTATTAAAAGTTACTCTAATTTCCATTTCAAAACTGAAGAAGGCATATTATCCAAGGCTGGATATGAAGAGTTACATAAGCATATTGTGGCTCAAAAGCAATTCACAAAAGATGTTGATGCGGCAGCACAAGAAGCTATCGCCTATAAAGATCCTTTTATATTACTTAAGTTTTTAAAGGATTGGTGGGTATTTCATTTGAAGACGGAACATCTGGAATATGCCTTGAGCCTTGATAAATTAAAAGAAAAGCACGACGACTAGTTAGATTCAAGTCGCTACATAACGCAGATTCAATTGCACTTTTTGCGACCCGTTATAGCTATTGGTTTGTAGCTGATAGGCAACTTGAATCGCGTCTGGTAAAAATTCAGCGTGATTAAAGTAAATGGCATCGATGATACTTGCATCTTTTTTCAGGCTAAGTCTAAGGTGTTTCTCACCCAACAAACGCTGATTCAACACTTCAAATTCATCATAAAATAATGGCGGTGCAAACCCCTGCCCCCACACTTGATTTTCTAATGCTTGCGCTGTGGCAAACGTCATTTCATTTTTACCCAAACTACCATCTACTTCAAGAACGGATTCCAAATCTGCTTCTGTAATCAAGCTTTTCACTACTGCCTCAAAGCTTTGACTGAACAATTCAAAATCTACCTGCTTAATCGTAAGACCTGCAGCCATGGCGTGTCCGCCAAACTTTAAAATCAAATCTGGGCTATGTTTACTGAGTAAATCTAGCGCATCGCGCAAATGTAAACTCGAAATTGAGCGACCGGAGCCTTTGAGTAAGCCGTCGCCAGCATTAGCAAAAGCTATCACGGGGCGGTGATGACGCTCTTTAATCCTTGAGGCCAAAATACCAATGACGCCTTGATGCCAGTCTTCTTGATAAATACAAACTGCGAATTGATTATCGATATTAATCTCTTCCAAAGACAAGCTGGCGCCATCTTGCATGTCAGCTTCTATACTGCGGCGCTGCACGTTTAAATCTTGCAAACGTTGCGCGATGCTGGTGGCTTCAAGTTCAGATTCAGCAAGTAAACATTGTATGCCTAAGGTCATATCGTCTAGCCTGCCCGCGGCGTTCAAACGTGGGCCAACATAAAATCCCAAGTCTTGAGCATTGGTACTTTGTGGTTGACGCCCTGCCACTCTTAATAATGCCAATATACCTTGCGAACAAGCGCCTGCACGGATTCTACGCAAACCTTGTTCAACAAGAATACGGTTATTGTCATCCAGCTTAACCAAATCTGCCACGGTACCCAAAGCGACCAAATCAAGTAATTCTGTTAAATTTGGCTCTGGTTTTTCTGCAAAAAGGCCACGTTCACGCATTTCGGCACGCAAACCGAGCAAGCAATAAAACATGACCCCTACGCCTGCCAGATTCTTGCTTGGAAAATCACATCCATGTTGATTAGGGTTAATAATGCAAGCGGCTTCTGGCGTAACTTGGCCTGGTAAATGGTGGTCGGTAATCAATACTTGTATATTTAAGGCATTTGCCGCCGCCACGCCATCCACACTGGCAATACCGTTATCAACAGTGATAATCACATCAGGATTTTGTGTAGCAGCTAGCGCTACAATCTCTGGTGTTAAGCCATATCCGTACTCAAAGCGATTCGGCACTAAAAAACCAACATTCGCACCGAAGGCTTTTAATCCTTTTACTGCAACTGCCGTTGCAGTGGCGCCGTCAGCATCATAATCACCAATCACCAATAATTTCTTATTGGCTTGAATTGCGTCAGCCAAAAGCTTTGCCATTGTTGGGTTATTGGTCAAAGAATTGGGAGGCAATAAATTCGCTAGGTTAATGCTGAGTTGATTCGCCTCAGTCACGCCGCGCGCTGCCAATAAACGCGCCATTAATGAGGAAGCACCAGAGGCTTCCAAGGTTTGCGCAGCTTGAGCTGGAATAATGCGTTGTACGATTTTGGTCATTTAAATTCGATTACTAGAGGGTTGCTTATTCGAGGTATTGCATTATAGGTTTTGCTTTTCGCCAAAACTTATATGTATCTAAGGGCTTGATAATGACCACTAAGCATTTTTCATAAAAACCTATATTTAAAGTAAGTTGTTCAATCTGCTTATTCTTTAATGCAGCATAAAGGGGTGCAAACCAAACTTCATCAAAATGATTATTATCAGAATGACTCGTTTTAGAGTGCTTGTTTTGTGGCAGTGCTAGCCGCACATGCTGTGCCGTACACTGTAAAATTTCATCAAAATTCATAGGTACAAGTTGGCTAGCTATATTTGCCCATGTTGCCAAGCCTTGGTTTAAAACATCACTCGCTGTGATTAAATCTACATCATACGGCAAGTCATTAAATGCTGGCATCACGCCGCCGCCAGACAACCAAACACTATTAACAACAAGCTCACTAGTAGACTCACGCTCTTCATTCGCGGGATGATCATGTAATAGCATTTGCATTTCATTAAGTATGGATTTCCATTTAGCAGAATCTACGCCTTGCGGCATAAAATGATGCACGTTTTTATCCATAGCAACGCTAGGCAATGTCGTTGTAATCTGCGCAACTTTATCCACACGTAAATACCATGCGCCAGATTTGCCAATACAGAAAAGCAAGCCATCTTGGGCAAAATGCGTATTCAAGCTAGCAACCATCAGCGCGGCATGCGCTGAGTCTACCAATAAGGGCGCTGGCTCACTTAGACTAAAACAATCTCGTTGCATAACAAAATGTACAGGATCCGCGCGTAACCAATAGTATTCGCCAACCACTAATCCATCTGCGGCTGCGCTAATAGTGGCAATAGGTAAATCGCCCTCTTCATTTAGACCAAACTGCTTACATATTAAGGCTTCTAGCGGCACATCTATCTGTGCAACTCGAGCTTTGCCAAGCAAGCGCGCTAACGCACTAGCGCTTGGTAAGTTGGCTAACTCATGGCTTAAAACGCAATCAACCGTTAATTTCACACAAAACTCATATCAAAAATATCTACAAGTTAGATTTTACTTGTAAGCACCTTTGCATGGGAGATTTAGAGCAATAAAAAAACCCAGCAGTCTTTTTGGGACTACTGGGTTTAACGATTGCCTAGCTTTATGAGCTAAGTAAAGACTATCTTCAAGCTAATTGTGTTGTTTCTTATCACTTTAAAGTCAGACTTAATAGTAACGGCCATTACCACGTTTGTTATCATGTTTATCCCAACCACGGCGACTGTGGTCACGGCGGCCATTATTACCATCCCAACCTCGATTATAAGCAACAGGCTGTAGATAAGTCACTTGCGAAACGATACGGCTACGTGGCTCAATTGCTACATTCACATCAATATATCGACCAGGTTGCTCATTGGTCACAGTGCTATAAGCTCTACCGTTGTATTCATAGTTCACTAAATAACCTGTAGTCACACTTTGCCAATTATCAACTTGGTAACAAGTTTGCACTGGCACGCTTCGAGTTCCGCCATAACTTTGTTGACTACTACCAATACTGTTACCAGCAATTGCGCCTACACCAGCACCTACTGCAGCAGCGGCAACCCGTCCACTACCACGACCTACAGTGTTACCTAGTAAACCGCCAGCAATTCCACCAATGATGGCTCCAGTCATCGAGTTATTGCCACCATTGTTGTAGCTTTGTTGTTGATATTCTGTACGGCATTCTTGGCGCGGTGCATTCACACGCTCCATTTGAGGTGTTGATGAAAGCACGCGGGCTGTATCTGTATATTGGTCAGCTAATGCTGGCACTGCAAACACTGCAGTCAATAAAGCTGGTACTAACATTCTTACTCGCACGTTTTTTACAAAACTCATGTTATTTCTCCTTTTTGTCTAACTTACTTGGTGAATCAAGTTAAGTAGCTAGACTTAGTTACGCCCAATTAGCGCGATGGACTGAATTTTAAAATTTGTATTTTTTATCATTCAATCTCTGCGATCTATTCTGCAGATGACCAGTTAACGCCGCTATTTTCGGTTTGGAATACAATAAGGTGTTGCCAATTTGTAACTAATGATTTTCATTAGAGAAACTATCGAGTCGAATAATAGTCTTATTACAACGAATTATTACTGTGTGACTAAAGTTACAAACTATTAGCAATGAAGAGCGAATAATGCATTACCTGCTTAACCACAAAGCAGGACACAGGAGCACTATAATGAATAAATTCAAGCTATTAACAATTATCATAGGCTTAACATTAAGCAGCTATTCCATCGCCGCAGAGTTTAATAATCAATGTACCAATGGCTTGTCACAAGGCATCTCATTTAAAACGAACTGTGAAATAAAAGAAACATATGAAGGAAAAACTTATTGCTTTAGTAGTGAGTCTGCAAAAGCCACCTTTTTGGCAAAACCACAACATGTGATTCAAAAAGCCAACGCGTTTTATGCAAAAAATGCTGATAAGGCAGTTGTAGAGAAAATTACTAAAGATGTAGAACCAGAACGTGAAAAAATCAGTCAAGCCGACGCACTTAAACAAATCAATAGTAAAACATGTGATTTAAGCAATAAAGACGCGGGCTATTTAGAGTTTGATAAAATGGATTTACGTCATTGCAAAATGGTCAATACTAGCTTTTTTGGTGCGTATTTACGCGGTGCAAATTTAAGTGGCGCCAATATGCAAAAGAGTTATTTAAATCTTGCCAGAATTGAAGATGCCAATCTAAGCGGTGCTGACCTAACTGATGCAACCATCTTTCAAGCAATCTTCGATAAAACTAATTTTCAAGGAGCAAACCTCACCAATGCGCGCATGATAGGTACCCTAGGCAATGTGAACATGAGTGATGCTACCGTGATCAGAGGGCGCTTTGGTTTAGATATTGGCAATCAACCTATGGGGGCCATGCGTTTTGATGCGATTGGTGGCAATTTTTCTAACACCAATTTTGAAGGTGCTGACATTAATCGCTCTAACTTTAGATTTGCCAATTTTAAAGGTGCAAATCTACGCAATACTGACCTATTCCGTGCTGACTTTAGCAAAGCCGATTTAACCGGGGCTGATATTACAGGCGCAAAAATGGCTGAAGCTATACTAGATGGAACAATTATGACAAATGTAAAAGGTTTAGAGGCCATCAAAGGCTATGAAGAATCAAAAGGTAAATGTGTAGATTGCACGCTAAAATAGTTAACAAACAATGGCTGGAATCACCCCATTAACTCAATCATCTCCACCGCCCTCCACCACTAAATCTGGAATATGATTGAAGGCAATGCGCATAGGTGCATCTTTTAAAGCATCGTGCGCACCACCAAAGTAGACGGTATTCTTACCGAACTTTAGATTCAGCGTATCAATCGCCTTATTAAGCTTCTTTTCATTTTCTAATGGCTCAATCTGAAACAAATCACGCGCAACTTCATCTGCGGTAACTAAGCCAGAAAAAGACACGTCAACTGCAAAAGGCTCATTGTTAGTTTGGGGGTAATGTTGCAAAAATGCTTCTAGTGCTTCTATCAAGCGCAAAGTGTTATCAGTGGGTGAAATCGCGCTTTCTAGCCCCCAACTTGGCTGATTGCGAAACTTCACTTTCACACTGATTCTTGAGGCCAGTAAATCATAGCTACGCATACGCATACAGGCTTTTTGCAACAATCGATGTAACACGGCTTTAACACCTGCCGCATTACGTTGCTCAGGCGGCATTACGTGCGAATGCCCTAAACTACTGCGTGCATTTTTCACGTAATGAGGCTCTAAGCCGCGCAATTTATCATACATGCGCTCACCTTCTACACTGCCCCACGCAGATTGAAGTTGTTGGCGATTTGCCGCATATAACTGTTCAACCGTGGTAATTTTAAAACGATTCAAACGCGCTTCCATCTGCTTACCGATGCCATTCAAAGCACGCAATTTAAGGCCATACAAACGCTGTGGAAGCTCATGCTGCTCAATCAATATACAGCCATCAGGCTTTTGCATATTCGATGCAGTTTTCGCTAAAAAGGTATTTGGCGCGATGCCAATCGAGCAGCGGATATAATCAAACTGTTTAGCTAAGGCTCGCTTAATTTTAACCGCCAGTTTTAGCGCATTTTCGGGTACCTGCTGACTACCCGTGAGTTTGCAGACCATTTCATCTATCGAAAGCACCTTTTCAACATGCGTACAACTTTCTACAATCTCGATCAGCTTGTGGTGAAACGTCACATATACGGCGGGTCGCGCCTCAACAAAAATCATATCAGGGCATAGCTTTCGCGCCTCTTTCACCAATGTACCAGTTTTAATACCAAACGCTTTCGCTTCATAACTCGCCGCGATACAGCAAGTGGTTTCGGCCATCACTGCCAACACGCCGACAGGCTTACCGCGCAAGTCCGGCACGAGTTGCTGCTCTACCGAAGCAAAGTAAGAGTTAAAATCAACATAGAGAGCGTTTAAAGACATGCTAAATAAAATAAGAAATATGTAATGTTTTAGTCGAAGCGTTGACTAACCATTGTAAGATGAATTAACCCAAATTTAAGACTCAATTTTAAGCTTATTTTGAACTAAGATAATTGAAAATTCCTGAAGGTGGAAAACATGAATAATGAACAAATTGCAATTTTCGCAGGCGGCTGTTTTTGGTGCACTGAGCCAGTTTTTAGCCAGTTAAAAGGCGTAAGCAAGGTTGAATCTGGCTATATTGGTGGACATACCACCAACCCAACGTACAAAGCCATTTGCAATGGCGATACAGGTCATGCAGAAGGCATTAAAATTACCTTTGATGCCGATGTCGTAAGCTTTGAAACTTTGCTCGAAGTTTTTTTAGTTAGCCACGACCCAACTACGCCCAATCGCCAAGGCAATGATGTAGGCACGCAATATCGCTCAGCGGTGTTTTGCCAGAATCAGGCGCAGCATGATGCAGTTGCAAAAATGATTGCTGAGTTTAATGAGGCTCAGATTTATGGCGCACCCATTGTCACTGAGATTAATGGTGCGGACACTTTTTACCCAGCCGAAGATTATCATCAATATTACTTTGATAAAAATCCCGGAAACCCTTATTGCATGGCAGTGGCAGCGCCGAAAGCAGCTAAGATTCGGGCTAAGTATGCAAGTTTATTAAAAAGCTGATTTCCTCGCAGACATACTGACGACGCTGGATACCGACTTTTCACACTTTACTTGTCACTTTAGTGGCATAGTAAAGTGTGAAAAGTCGGTATCCAGCGTCTTTAAAGTTTTAAAGCTAACTAGATAAGACTCTCGTATAAGTCATTCCAATATGGATTAGTTTTTTCAATCAAGGTCAACTTCCATTCACGCTTCCACTCTTTTAATTGCTTCTCGCGAACGATAGCGCTTGGCATATTTTCGTGTATTTCATACCAAACTAATTGATGTACATGATACTTTTAAGTAAATCCATCCACAAATTCGGATTTGTGCTGCCAAACGCGCTGAATTAAATCAGAAGTAACGCCTATGTAGAGCGTACCGTTACGCTGGCTGGCTAGAATGTAAACACAAGGTTGCATATTGACGACGCTGGATACCGACTTTCGTCGGTATGACGAAATGGGTTAACGAAACTTACTTAAACTGAATCTGATACTACAAAAAACTGTCATGCCGACGAAAGTCGGTATCCAGTGTCTTAAGTGCTCCATACTTCGCGCACATTAAGACTTACTACTCAACCACTGCCTGCGCCAGAATATTAGAACCATCACCATCGCAATACCCGTCATAATAGTAACGGCATACCAAAACCCATTGTAATGGTCTATCCAAGGCATATGCTCAAAGTTCATGCCAAAAATACCTGCAATCAAAGTGGCAGGCATAAACAACATGGCGACCACGGTTAAGGCGCGAAGCTCCAAGTTCACGCGCTGGCTCACGCTCGCCATATAGATATCCATCATTCCGCTCAAAGTGTCGCGTATCGACTCTAACGATTCAATAAAGCTAACTGTATGATCATACACATCACGCAAATACGGCATTGTGGCAGGTTTGAAAAAGCTTTTTTCGTTGCGCGTTAAGCTATTAATCACCTCTCGCAAGGGCCATACCGCGCGGCGCAGTTCTATGCTGGAATGTTTGAGTTGATGAATACTGTGCAACTCTGCGTTAGTAGGACTTTTAAAAAGCTTTTCCTCCAATGTTTCACTCGCATCGCTCACCTCTTCCAACACACTAAAATACCTATCCACTATGCTATCCAACAAAGCATAAGCAAGATAATCTACACCTAAATCTCTAATTGGCGCACGAGTTGCGCGTAAACGCTCACGTATAGGCTCAAATGCCCCCGTTGAGCGCTCTTGAAATGTCAGTAGAAAGTTATGCCCTAACACCAAGCTAATTTGCTCAGAACTAGTCGACATAGATTCTGCATGATAATAAAACAGCCGAGTTTCTAAAAAAATATAGTCGTCAAATTCATCTATTTTGGGGCGTTGCTCAGTGTTTAGAATGTCTTCAATGACTAAAGGATGAAGTTGAAACAAATCTCCCACTTGCTTAATTAATTGTGCATCGTGCACACCATGTACATTGAGCCAAATTTTCTTGGTGTCATCGCGCTTATAGTTAGCAATGTCTTCAATAGATAACTCACCTTCAACCAACTCACTGCCATCATAAATAATTTTACTCACTTTAGGCTTGGCTAGACTTTTAGGGTCGGCATCACCTATATACACCAGAGCACCTGGTGGCAAGCCAATTTTACTTACACGATGTTTTTTGCGGCGGAGTAAACGAGGTTTTTTCATAATCTGGTCACGGTTTGCAAATGAATAGTTCAAACCATTGTAATGCCAGCCTGCAATAAAAGGCTAGTTTGGCGTGCCTGTTAGGCAAAAAAAATGCGCACCTAAAACACTAGGTGCGCGAAGGAGCAGCTTATTAAGGCTAACTCAAGGGGATGGGTGTAAAAATTACATCAGTTAACTAATTAGCTCCATTTCAACAGCTGCATACCAAGATTAGTGTTATTTTATTTCAAATTAAGCTTTCAGCGGGCTAACGATATGCAAACAATTATAGAGAGAGACCCGTTAAATTACGTTAAGCGAAAGTAAAATTAAGTAAACTTTCTTAAGCCAGTTTTCTAGCCCGCGCCAAAAGCGTACTTTTTCTAAAAGCGGATTTAACACGTTTGTCATCACGCAATAGTGTGTATTCTTCTCACCACTATGGTGTTTACCGTGCTGGCGAGGTCCCTGCAGGATATACACTGCTTGCAACCATTTCACAATGGCATGCTTTTCTGAATGATTTTGATGCGACCATTTATGAATTTGGTTAGCGTTGGTAATTAACACTGAAAACAGCACAACTTCCCAACTCAGCGAATCAAACCACCAGCAAGTTGCTATTAGCACTAAACAAGCTAAAACAATATCCCATGAACTATGCCACCAATTCTTTTTAAGAAAATCGCGTGGGCGTGTGTGATGCAATTGGTTATCAACTGCAATCTGATGAATAAAACGCATACCAGGCTTTGCATATACATCTTCTAACCAATGAATAAAACCAGAAACAAAGTCTGCCAGCAACGTAAGTAATAAGGCCTTAATGGCGATAAGCATTTCAACACTCCAATTAAACTCTCAAATGAGAGAAATTGAAGTGTATTTATCAGGTACTTTAACTACAAGCTTGATGCATAAAGGTATCGTAAACCAATACCAAAAGAATATCTATGCAATGCGCTGACTAACCAAATCGCTTAATAAGTTAGCTTTGAAGTAAGTTAAAGCTACTGGCATTCAGGTTTCTTAATCATGGAAGCTAACAAACCTTCACGCCACGGCCGCAGTGTAGTTGCCATGCTAAAACCAGTACGTAGACTCAATGGCAAGCGCTGATCTTGATGTTTAAGCTCGTTAAATAACAAACATAGACGTTCTAAATGTTTGGAAATTTCATCTCTAGAAGTGGCAGAAAGCATGCCAGACACGAACTGTTGCTGGCCACCTGAGCTTTCAATATCGCCTTCCATAAAATCTTTTTGTACTGTTTGGCTTAAGGCACGTTGAATTGGCCCATTTTTGCGCCAAGAGAAATTAGGGGAAATCAGCAATCTAATTCGGTTATTAGGCTCTAAATCAATCACTCTTAACTTATCCAGCACCAATAAGTAATGCACCAAGTCCGCAGGCTTAATGGGATAGTGCGCCAGAATGTTGTTAAATGCCCAGCCATTCACTACTAAAAACGCCACGCCAAGCAAACGCATATCTGCCGTAGCGACCTGTTCTTGCTCCTCGGTTAGCTCACTAATACGAGGTTTATCACGGTTCATCATCTGTACTAAGTCAGATAAATCCATATTAATCAGCGCACAGATTTGCTCTAACCTTTGTAAAGACAAACTCTCTTCAGAGAAAATACGCTTGATGCTTGATTCGCTCATCCCCAACTTATCCGCTAAGATTTTGTAAGTCACATTATTGGCTCTAAGCGCTTTTTTAAGGGTAACAATAAGTAACGGTGTTTGCTGCATGATTAACACCTAAGCCTGAATGGCGACGCCCGTAGCAAAAAAGGCTCCGCCCGAAATGTGATGTATGGTGCGTAGCTTGTCATAGGTAACTTGGTCATGACCTTCAAAATGCCAATGACCATCACTAAAAACACGTTCATCGGCATGCGCCGCAACCACTTCCGCAATAAATAAGTCGTAGGTATTTTTAAGTTCAAGCCATGCGCTTTCATCGTACTCAAAAGCATTAAATACATTATCGTGATTAATTGCTCTTAATGGCACAGTTCAAGCTTCAATATAGAGCGTGGGCAATAATTTGCCCACCCTAAAATGTAATCTTTTCTACTTGTCACAAAATAGCCGTAATTTTTATTTGTTAGCTTGTGCATTAGTATTTTTTGCCACGTCATCATTTTCCGCATCATATACAACATAGGCGTACCGTTACGCTCGGCTTCTTCTTTTGCCTTACCGCACGGCGCAAAGCGGCTTCTACACCTTGTAATGCTTTTGCAAAATCTTCAGCCCTTTTCTTCATTTGCGATTTTTCCAATAACGGGGCTCTCGGTTCAGGTGCATCACAGCTAGTATATAAATATCATGATGGCTTATTGTATAAAGCAAGCCAAACGGAAAACGCCTCACCAGCACTCGTCTAACTGGAGGTTCAATGATTGTCCATGCTTGTGGAAAGGCGGTAATCAAATTGACCGCAGTTTCGATTTCTAGCGTGAGTTGCTTACCCAAGCCAAGCTGACAGTCTTCGTAATAAAGCGCTGCCTCTTCTAGCTCTTGAGCCGCTTCTGGGTGGAACGTGACTTTCACGCGCTCAGGCGGGCATTGATTCTGGCAAATACATCTGAGGCTAGAATGGGTTCCACTTTGCCAGAGCTAATATCATTAAGTCGTTGCTGAGCGACTTTAACCCATGCTTGCTGAATGTCTGGCTGAGTTGGGTTAAGTGTTTGTAAAAGACTGTCCGCAATCAAAGCTCGCTCTTCTATTGGAAGGTTAGCCAATTCACTGATAATTTCTGCTGTTTTCATGTAATTCTCCTGCAAAGATTGCGTTTACATCATGTCAGTTTTCATTACTTCTGCCAAGCATCCTTTAAAGTCACCGTTCTATTAAACACTGGCTTACCCGCTACGCTGTCTTTTTTATCTGCCACAAAATAGCCGTGGCGTTCAAATTGAAAGCTATCTTCGGCTTTAGCGTCTTTTAAGTTTGGCTCTAGTTGTGCGGTAATCACAGTGACTGAATTTGGGTTCATGTCGTTTAAAAAGTCACGGTCGCCTTCGCCTGGATGCGCTTCTTTAAACAATCTGTCGTACAGGCGCACTTCACATTCGTAGGCGTGTTGCGTAGAAACCCAGTGAATATTGCCTTTTACTTTAACGCTGTCTGACCCCGGCGTACCTGATTTAGTATCTGGTAGGTATTCGCAATGCACTACGGTGACGTTACCTTGGGCATCTTTTTCGCAGCCTGTGCATTTCACCACATAGCCGTAACGCAAGCGTACTAAACCATCAGGTACCAATCTAAAAAATCCTTTGCTTGGTACTTCCATAAAGTCTTCACGCTCTATCCATAGTTCGCGGGTGAGCGGTACTACGCGTTTGCCTAGTTCTGGTTTTAATGGATGATTTGGCGCAAAGCAATCTTCCACATGATTCTCTGCATAGTTATCAATCACCAATTTAATCGGGTCTAACACAGCAATACGGCGCTCTGCGTTGATGTTAAGCACTTCACGCATGCAGTCTTCAAAGGTTGAGTAATCAATCCATGAGTCTGCTTTGCTTACGCCAATGCGATCGGTAAACAGTTTAAAGCCTTCCGCCACATAGCCACGACGGCGCGCGCCTGCTAGTGTTGGCAGGCGTGGATCATCCCAACCGCTGACCTGTTTTTCTTCAACCAATTGTATCAATTTGCGTTTTGACAGCACCACGTAAGTGAGGTTTAAGCGTGCGAATTCATATTGTTTTGGTAGCGGATGTGCGAGCAAGCCAGCTTCTGCAAGGCGCTCTAATAGCCAATCGTAGAATGGGCGTTGATCCTCAAACTCTAAAGTACAGATAGAGTGCGTTACTTGTTCTAATGCATCTTCAATGGGGTGCGCAAAAGTGTACATCGGGTAAATGCACCATTTATCACCAGTATTATGGTGGTGTGCTCGGCGCACGCGGTAGATGGCTGGGTCACGCAGATTAATGTTTGGCGAGGCCATGTCAATTTTAGAACGTAGAATCAAGCTACCATCGGTATGTTTGCCATCGCGCATTTCGCGAAATAGCGCAAGGTTTTCTGCCACTGTACGGTCGCGCCACGGTGAGTTTTTACCCGCTTCAGTTAGCGTGCCGCGGTTAATACGCATTTCTTCTGCGCTTTGGCTATCTACATATGCATGACCGTTTTCAATAAGCGCTTCCGCCGCGCGGTACATAAAGTCAAAATAGTTACTGGCGAAGTACAGATTACTTTCGCCGCTATTCTCCCAGCCAAAGCCAAGCCATTTAACGGAATCTGTGATGCTATCAACGTATTCTTGGCTTTCTTTTTCTGGGTTGGTGTCATCAAATCGCATGTGGCACACGCCGTTGTAATCGCGTGCTAAACCAAAATTTAAAAAGATACTTTTGGCATGACCAATGTGCAAATAACCATTTGGCTCGGGCGGGAAACGGGTGCGAATTTTAGCTGTGTCTGGCTGACCTGCAGCTTGGTGCGCTGCATCACCAGGGCTGCCCGCCCATTTGCGGGATGCGTAAGCGCCTTGTTCAAGGTCTTTATCAACAATCGCTCGAATAAAATTAGAGCCTAAAGGAATGGGTGTTTTTTCTGATGACATGTTTTTAACTTAAGTTTGAAGTCGAAATAATTATGCTCATTTTACACTGTAATTTTTGCCATTCCGACGAAAGTCGGAATCCAGCGACTTAAAATTACGAAAAAGACATTAGATTCCGACTTTCGCGTGTGAATAATGCGCTTTAGCGCATATATTCCACGGAGATGCCAAGCACTGGTATGTCGGAATGACGTAGCGTATTGATGGCGCTTGTTTGTTGTGTACAGGCGCTATGCTAATATGCAATCAAATGATGAACGAACTCACTTTTCCTATTTTACGGCTGCTCGCTGACGGCAAATTTCACTCAGGTGAAACGATTGCGCAACAGCTAAAAGTTTCACGCGCAACGGTGTGGAATGCGCTTCAACACGCAGAAAAGCTTGGCATTGAGATTTTTTCAGTGCGTGGACGTGGTTACAAACTTCCGCAACCAGTTACGCTGCTAGATGAACATGCAATATTGAGCGCGATGGGTTCGCAAAGCTCTTTACTGAAACTAGAGATTCACGATCATTTGGATTCAACCAATACCTATTTGATGAAAAAGCTAAGCACGGGGCAAGCCCACGCAAATTGCGTTGCTACTAACTTACAGACCAATGGTCGCGGCAGGCGTGGCCGCACTTGGCAAGCTGGCTTAGGCGCTAGTTTAACTTTTTCACTACTATGGCGCTTTCAATGTGGCGCGGCAGGTTTGTCTGGCTTGAGTTTAGCCGTAGGGATTGCCTTGATTCGCGCCCTGCATCACTTTGGCGTGACGCAAGCACAGCTTAAATGGCCAAATGATGTGTTAATTGGCCGCGAAAAGCTAGCTGGCATCTTGATTGAATTACAAGGTGATATGGAAGGCCCAAGCGCGGCTGTAATTGGCGTGGGCATTAACCTAAACTTACCAACTAACATCAAACAACAGATAGACCAGCCCGCCACGGATTTAGCAAGCGTGACGCAAACACCGATTAACCCTAATGCGCTACTTGGCGAAGTACTGAAACATCTAACCGATATTCTCAGTACATTTGAACAGCGCGGCTTTACTAGCTTGCGAGATGAATGGACAAGCTACCATGCTTACCATCAGCAAGCAGTGAGAATGCTGCACCCCGATGGTCGCGAAACCACAGGTATTGTCGTTAACGTGGCGGAAGATGGCAATTTATTAGTGAGCACCGCTGCTGGGGAACAACGCTTCTCATCGGGCGAGATTAGTTTGCGGGCTTCATAATGGATTACTTATTAGCCATAGATGCTGGCAATACTCGCTTGAAATGGGGCTTATTTGATGCGCATGGCACATTGCTTGTAAACGACGCCTGTCTGAATGCTGAAATATCACGCACTGTTCTGCCTGCTTCATCGCGCATTATCATTTCGAATGTGGCTGGGGAGTATATCCAGAAGCAGCTTGAAAATATGTTGCCAAAGAACATCCCTACCCTTTGGATTACAGCCAAACTCAGTGAATGTCACGTAAACAGCCACTATGATCAACCGGAAAAACTTGGTACTGACCGTTGGGCAGCGTTAATCGCGGCTTGGCATATTAAACATTCACCCTGCGTAGTAGTAAATGCCGGCACAGCTGTGACTATCGATGCATTAATAAAAAACCAAGAACAAGGCGAGTTTGTCGGCGGCATGATTTTGCCTGGCATCCATTTAATGCAGCAAAGCTTAGGTCTAGCCACTGCACAATTACCCAAAACTCAAACAGACCAATCGTCAACAGTTGCATTAAATCAATATCAAGATATTTTTGCCAAAAACACTGCCGATGCCATGCGCGCAGGTGCGATTAATGCTGCTTGTGGTGCAATCAAGCAAATGCATAATGCGCTTGCAGCACTGAGCGTGGAGAGTAAACAAGCACCCTATATTTTCATTAGTGGGGGCAACGCGCAACTCATCAAAGATAATCTTTTGAGTGACGTGACAAATCTTGCGTTAATCGTAGATAATTTGGTATTACGCGGTTTGTATTTAATAGACAAGTTTGCGCCTGAATACCTTTTGACGAGTGAAAAGCAATGAAAAAGTTGGTTTGGTTTTTAGTATTGATTAACGTAGCTTTACTAAGCTATTTTAATATAGACCGCATTTTGCCAAATTCTCCAACGGTGACATTGCCCGCTATTCAGCCTGAAAAAATCAGAATCCTAAACCAAAAACAGATTGATGCTCTCCCTAAAAAAGATGTTCCAGCTAAAACTCCCAGTACAGTTCCCACTTCGCTGCTTTCAGTGAATACCTCAACCACAGAGATTACCACCCTAGCGCCAGAGCCAGAGCCAGCGCCAATTACAACAGCTTGTTATGAATGGGGAGTATTTTCAGCAGCCCATTTGACTGGTGCGCAATTCGCAGTATCAAAGCTGTCGATACAACCCATAGTTAAACAGCAAACATCATTAGAAGCGAAACGTTTTTGGGTTTACAAAACGCCACTAAAATCAGTGGAAGCAGCACAGGCAAAAGCATTAGAGTTTAAAGCTTTGGGCATTCAAGACATGTATATTGTGCAAGATGCCAGATGGAAAAATGCCATCTCATTTGGTGTGTTTGAAGATGAGAAGCTGGCTAATCACTTACTGAATGAGCTGAAAGCCAAAGGCATTAAAGATGTTGTGAAAGCATTACGCAATCAAGGCAAAGGACAGGCAAGCTTACAATTTAACAAACTTACAGATACTCAAATCATTGAGCTTAAAAAATTAAAATCTGAGTTTCCAGAAGCTGAATTTAAGGAAGTCAGTTGTAGTTAAACTCGCTAACTCAAGGTATGGCTTAAGCTTCGCTTAAACTTAGGATGCTGTTTAATTAATCATGGCTTTAATGACTCGCTATTTTCTAGCATTTTCCATTTTCAAGCATTTTTTAGCGTTACCCCGTACTAAACAGCCCGTCTTACACTATAATTTGCATATGAAAATTCTTTTAACAGCAAGCTGCGTATGAAAATACTACTTTCCAATGATGATGGTTATTTTGCACCAGGCCTTAATATTTTAGCTGAACATATTGCCAAAATTGCCGATATCACTGTTGTAGCTCCAGAGCGAAATAGAAGCGGCGCGAGTAACTCTCTCACATTAGATCGCCCACTCAGCGTTAAAAAAGCCGCAAACGGCTTTTTTTATGTCAATGGTACGCCAACAGATTGCGTTCATATCGCCTTAACTGGATTGATGGACACTATGCCAGACATGGTGATTAGCGGCATTAACGATGGCGCGAACATGGGCGACGATACAATATACTCAGGTACTGTTGCTGCAGCTATGGAAGGCTTTCTTCTTGGCATTCCATCGATTGCGATTTCAATGTCGCAACATAACTGCACCAATTTTGAAACTGCGGCTAGAATAGCCGTTGAGCTTGTGCAGCATTATCAAAAAGTCGGTTTTAAATCGCCCACATTGATAAACGTTAACGTACCAGACATTCCATATGGCGAGCTTCAAGGTCGCGTAGTGACACGTTTGGGTAAACGCCATAAAGCCGAACCTGTGATAAAACTCCAAACCCCACGCAACGAAACGGTTTATTGGGTAGGTGCTGCGGGTCTGCCGAATGACGGCGGCGAAGGCACAGATTTTCACGCTATTGCACATAACAAAGTTTCATTATCTCCGATTCAAGTAGACTTAACCTGTCACTCACAACTTGCCGAAATCAAAGACTGGCTTGGTATCAACTCAAATATTCTTGATACAAATAGCACTGAAATAAGCAGCGCAGGAAAGAATCAATAGTGGCACTCGTAAGACCCTCCACACAGTCCGGCATAGGCATGACATCATTACGCACACGCGACCGCATGCTAGTGCGTTTACGTGAGCAAGGCATTAAAGATGAAGTGGTACTTTCAGCGATTGGTAGTATTCCAAGACATATTTTTGTAGATGAAGCCCTCTCGATACGCGCCTATGAAGACGTTTCATTACCAATAGGTTTTGGCCAGACTATTTCACAGCCTTATATTGTTGCGCGCATGTCAGAGATACTACGTAACGGCAAAACGCTGGATAAAGTTTTAGAAATTGGTACAGGTTGCGGTTATCAAACTGCAGTATTGTCCAAACTTGCTAAAGAGGTCTATTCCGTTGAACGTATTCGCCCTTTAGTAATGAAGGCGCGCGGACATCTGCGTGAACTCAAATGCGTAAATGTAAAATTAGGCCATGCTGATGGCAATATAGGCATTGCAGAATATGCGCCATTTGACGGCATTATCGTCACCGCCGCTGCCAGCCATATGCCACAAGACTTATTAGATCAACTTGCCGTAGGTGGTCGTCTGGTGATTCCAGTGGGCACAGATGAGCAAATCTTATATCTTGTAGAACGACACACTCAAAAAGATTACCGCCATACTAAACTCGAGCCAGTGAAATTTGTGCCGCTATTAGGAGGCACTTCATAACGATGCGCATTACTTCAAGTTTAATCTGCCTTGCATTTCTTGCAAGCTGTAGCAGCACCCCACCTGCGCCAGTGATCGACCGCTTGCCAAACAGTAAACCCACAAATACTGTACCAACTGCCACCCCAGCAAAAAAAACCATTAGGCCAACTTACAAAGCTGGTGATTGGCGGCCTGATAGTTACATTGTAAAGAAAGGTGATACGCTTTTTAGCATCGGCCTTGAGTATGGTTATTACTATAAAGATATTGCTCAGGTAAATAATATTAGTCCGCCATACAATATCAATGTGGGGCAAACGCTCAAACTTAATGCACTAAAAGACAAACAAGCCACGGCTGAAATAAAGCCAATGCTAACCACTAATAGTGATGGTGTTGAAATTATCCCAATCAATACGGATAACAACTCCAGCGTGAGTAGCACTACGAGCGTTGCGATTAAAACTCCTACCATTGTCGCTATTACTGAGCCTAAAGCGATACGCGAGCCCTACAATGAAGAAGCACTAAAAAGACCTTTGCCTGCGGCTATAGTGGCTGAAAAAGCCACGGAGAAAAGCACTGAAAAACCTGTTGATAAGCCATCTCTGACAACATCTACTACAAATAAGCCTGTGGTCACTTCAAGCTCTACTAGCAAAGTGGAGACCAAACCTAATGTTGATGTAAAAGCGAATACAGATATTAAACCAAGCTCTGATTCAAGTGAAGATATCGACTGGGCATGGCCAACTCAAGGTAAGGTTGTGGCAAACTTTAATGAAGCAAGCAATAAAGGGCTTGATATCGCAGGCACTACAGGTCAAGCAATTTCCGCCGCGGCGAATGGTAAAGTGATTTATAGCGGCTCAGATTTGCGTGGATATGGCAAACTAGTCATTATTAAACATAATCCCAATTACTTATCGGTTTACGCGCATAACAGCCTGATACTTGTCAAAGAAGGTCAGCAAGTGACTAAGGGACAAAAAATTGCCGAAATGGGCAATACCGATAGCAACACGGTAAAGTTACATTTTGAGATTCGCCGTCAAGGTAAATCGGTTGATCCAAGTAAATATCTAGCTTCTAATTAACCATTTATTTAGCTAAAGTTTAAAAATAATAAGCTTTAAATATTACTGAAAAGCTTTTAAATATTAAGGAATATGATATGGCCAAGCAGAGACCAAACGATAAGGTAGATCCAAATAAATACCTCAAGAATAAAGACATTAACCCTGAAAGCAAGCTTAGTGTTCTAACCGCAATAGTTAGAATGGGCTTAATGCTAATTGGTATTGTTGGCATTGCCATGGAGTTTTTCAGTGATGATGGCATACTAAAAAAAATACTAGGTAAATTATTTGAATCCACTACCAGTATGATGATGATTCCAGTGATTATTTTTGTGTTGTGGTTGCTTAATCGTTGGATGAGCTCTGGCAGTAAGTCTGAAACTAAGAGAAGTGGTGATGTTCCGATGTATGTGATGATGCTAATTGGTGCATATTATCTGTTCAGATTAATTACCACAGGTTCTTTCTAAGACACATTAAAAACCAATAAAAAAGCGGCTTAGCGCCGCTTTTTTATTACATTCAACCTGCTTATTTTACTACCAGTTTGAATTGCTATTAGTTAGCTTTTTTAGCTTCTTGTTCGTAATAAGCACGTACTTCTGTCATATCAAAATCACGCGCCCATTGAATAATAGCATCTAACGCTGGTGCGCCAATTTCACCAACCTGCGCATGGATTCCGGCTTGCTCGCGAATGACTAAAACCCCTGGAATTTGATTCACTTCAAAATACTCACCAATTTCAGGGTCTGTTTCAGTATTGACCATACCAAATATAATATCAGGATTTTTAGCAGCCGCTGCCTCAAAAGTTGGTGTAAATGCTATACATGGATCACACCATGGTGCCCAAAAATCAACAATAATGAAATTATTGTTTTCGATTGTTTCTTTAAAATTTTCTTTGTTGAGTGCAACAACCGCCATAACTAGATCCTAAACTTAATTGATTAATTGGTGATTTAAGTAAATTGTAATAATTTGTAACTATCAGACTAGAGTTTAGCAGACCTAGCAGGTTAAGTTAAGTCCAAGGGCTTAAACAACACGCTAAGTTAAATTAAACCCGATAAATTAGTAACTATCATCTAAATTTGAGCGAGCCTATTTATTAATAGGCTGACCCCAACTACCCGCAAAAAACAACTCATTCAATAGGCGACGTGAGCGTGGTGCAGTCTCACGTGCTAATGCTTCGCCAGTGACTGTTGCAATGTCTGCAGCATAACCAACGCAAACCATCGCCATCGGCGTGAATTGCGCTGGAATACTAAATTTTTCACGCGCCAAATCTGCATTAAAACCACCCATTTGATGCGCCATCAAACCCATACTTGAGGCTTGTAAACACAAGTTTTCGGCAGCGGCACCTGTATCATATTGCGCCCAACGATTTGGCTGTTGATTATGATTAAACAAGCTATCCGCACACACTAATAAAAGTACCGAACCATCTTTTACCCAAGTTTGATTGCTTGGTGCCAAGCAATCAAACGCCTGTTGCCAAGCAGGTGTATCGGTATTTTTATCCCAAACAACAAAGCGCCATGGTTGATCACCAAAGCATGATGGTGCCCAACGAGCAGCTTCAAGCAGTGCAGTAATCTGTTCCGTACTAACTGATTTATTTGCATCGTAAGCACGACCGCTCCAGCGATTAGCTAGGGTTTCATCAATGTTGACTTGGGTGTTTGCTGGGTTGTGCATGTAGGTTTCTGCTCCAAACTAGGCGTTTAAAAAAGGATAATCAGTGTAACCTTTTTCGCTTCCGCCATAAAATGTATTTGAATCTGCCTCATTAAGTACGGCATTTGTTTTATAACGTTGCACTAAATCTGGATTAGCGATAAATGGTACGCCGTAAGCAATCGCGTCAGCATGACCGCCTGCGATTGCTGCGTTACCGCGCACTTTGTCATACCCTAGATTAGCAATGTAAGCGCCTTTGAACAACTGACGTAAAGCTGCAAAATCAAATGGATCCGCTATTCCACCACCATGAATACCTCCCTCTAATACATGCAAGTAGGCAAGGTTAAATTGATTTAAGGCGTCTGCTACATAGTTAAATAGTGCTTGTGGATTGCTGTCCTGCATATCATTGAACGGGTTAACAGGTGAGATTCGAATACCGACTTTGTCTGACCCAGCTACTGCAACAACTGCTCTGGTCACTTCCATCAATAATCGAGCTCGATTCTCAATGCTACCGCCGTAATTATCAGTGCGTTTATTGGTACCATCACGTAAAAACTGGTCTAACAAATAGCCATTGGCTGCATGTATTTCCACACCATCAAAACCCGCAGCCAAGGAGCATTGAGTAGCATGTACATAATCTGCCACTATGCCTGAAAGCTCACTTACATCTAGTGCGCGAGGTGCCACAAAATCCACCAAACCTTGATATGTAAAGGCTTTACCTTCTGGCTTGATGGCTGAAGGTGCAACTGGTAGCGCGCCATTTGGCAATAAACTCGGATGCGAAATTCGGCCTACATGCCACAATTGCAAAACGATTCTCCCACCTTTAGCATGAACTGCATCAGTGATTTTTTTCCAGCCCGCAACTTGTGCATCTGTATAAATTCCTGGCAAAGCTGGGTAACCGTGCGCCATGCTTGAAATCGGCGTAGCTTCTGTAATGATTAAACCTGCTGTCGCACGTTGTTCGTAATAGTCCACGTTAATTGCTTGCGGTACGCCACCCTCACCCGCTCTATTACGCGTCAATGGGGCCATCACCACTCTATTGTTAAGTGTTATTGAACCCAAATTGATAGGACTAAATAAATCTAATGCCATATGTTTCTCCATATTATTACTGTGATTGTGCGATATAAATTTACGCAGAGCTTATTACTGAATCAAGGTCGATATTGAATTATGCTTACTTGAAAATAATCTCAGCTGGCTGTTTAACACCCTCTATTAATAGGGTTACTTCAATGTCGTCGCCAATAGGCGCATCAGGTTTACTTGCCCAGCCAAATCCATAGTCCGAGGCTTTAATTAAGGTATGGGCTTCAATGCCCACACGATTGCCACCCCATGGATCTGAACCAAAACCTAAAATTTTAAAGGGAAACGATATTTCTTTTGTCACACCATGCATGGTGAAATTTCCAGTCAATACACCTTCGGTGCTAGCAGTAGCGGAATCGTTACTAGGGGTGACTTTTGTACTAACAAATGTCATTTGATTAAATTTTACTACATCTAAATACGCTTCTTTTTTGATATTCTCATCTCGCTTAGCATGGCTGGAGTTAACACTCAGAACATTTATTTTCGCCGTGACTGTGCAGTTAGCTAAATTAGTTGAATCAATCTTCAGCTTACCGCTAACATCGCTAAAAGTCCCAGCGGTTTTAGAAGCGACATGACGAATCGTCCAATTCGCAAAGCTATGGGTTTTATCAATGCGATAGGTATCATTATCGGCCAAAGTTAAGCTAGAGACTATCAGTGTCGCGAGTAAAACCAATATGTTTAATATGTATTTTTTCATGCTAAAGTCATTAGTTGATCAGCCTCAGGAAAACCATTTTAACGTAATTCGACAAGCTGTTATAGGTCGAGGTTCATTGCTGTTGCAAGAGCGGAAATAATTTACGTTTTTGGCTGGCATAAACCAACACCTTATGTTTATCTTACCAGCCTAAACTAAAAGTTTATTAAGTAATACTGATTAATTAAGAGTTCGGTTGTCAAAATAAACCCTAAAAAATGAGCGATATTTGTTTTAACCAATACAGATGAACCTTAAATTTAAATGAGATTTTCATTGTGTAGCGTTGTTTATCCTTGGTTTATGCATATTTAATTCATAAAAAAAATATTTTTATATTGATTAAAAACATTTACTTTTAATTTTTTCAATAAAAAAAAACTGAACAAATAACTAATAAGCCGCTATTGAGCCTATTTAAAAAGTTATTTCGAGTTATAAAGTACCATTAAATTCAAAGTATTTGATTAAAATAACGCTTTCCAACTATTACATTCAACTATTATAATAAATACCATGCCTACCAAAATATCTTTAGAGTCATTAGAGGTCCTAGACGCCATTGCTAGCAAAGGAAGTTTTGCCGCTGCAGCTGCGTCATTATTCCGTGTTCCGTCGGCTATTACTTATACCATACGCAAGTTAGAGCAAGATTTAGGTGTGGCTTTATTTAACCGCAGCGGACATAGGGCGGAACTAACTGAAGCCGGCACAGAACTGCTACGCGAGGGCCGTTACTTGCTTAATGCGGCGGGTGAGCTTGAGTCTCATGTGAAGCTAGTCGCCAGCGGCGTAGAAACTGAACTTACTATTGCTATAAGCGAGCTATTTAAATTAGATGCGCTTTATAAGGTGATAGATGAATTCTACTTACAAAATTTTGGTACACGCCTAAAAGTAATTCGCGAAGTTAGCGGTGGAAGTTGGCACGCCTTAGTATCGGGTCGTGCTGCGATTTCAGTAGGCGCATCAGGTGATGGCCCTCATGCGGGTAGTTACAGCACTAAAGCGATTGGCATTATGGAATTTCATTATGCAGTTGCCGCCAATCATCCATTAGCAACAGCGACAGAGCCGTTACAAAACATAGACCTTAAGCAATATCGTGCAGTTTCTACCACAGACAGCTCACGCAACCTTGAGCCTAAGACCTCAGGTATTATTACGGGGCAGGAAGTATTGTCAGTGCCAGACATACAAGCTAAACTACAAGCACAAATAGCAGGCTTGGGAATAGGATACTTACCAGTTAGAATGGCTGAACGCCATGTAGCTACTGGCGAATTGGTAATAAAAGCGGTTGCTGAACCTAAACCAAAAGTCACTAGTTATCTGGCTTGGCATAATAAAGGTGGTAAAGCCCAGCAATGGTTAATTGAAAAATTGAAACAACTGACTTTAGACGAACTATTGATGTAAGCAAAGAGTAGCTAATCTAGTTTCAAGAATGGTAACTGCTGTATCAGGTTCAAATTAGTAGCTCTAAAGCCACGCAAGAAACCATATTTACAGATTAAACAGCCCTCCCCCTAAGCTTTCACCAAGCTTTATCTGTATCATAATGCTTTAAATTCGTTTTATGAATTACGCACATGAAAAAAATCACAGATGCCATTATTGCCAAAACTAGCGAAGTCATTTTAGGTAAACAGCAGCAAATCAAACTTGCCCTAGCCTGCATCTTGGCTAAGGGGCATTTACTCATAGAAGATTTGCCTGGCATGGGCAAAACCACCTTGGCACATACGCTGGCGCAAGTGCTGGGGTTACAATTTCAACGAGTGCAATTCACCAGCGACTTACTACCTGCCGACGTATTGGGTGTGTCTGTATACGATAGAAACACAGCTAACTTCAAATTTCACCCTGGGCCAATATTTACTAATGTTTTATTAGCCGATGAAATTAATCGTGCAACCCCAAAAACGCAAAGCGCATTACTTGAAGTGATGGAAGAAGCTCAAGTGACGATAGATGCTGTTACTTATACCCTACCCCAACCATTTTTTGTGATTGCCACACAAAACCCCAGTTCACAAATCGGTACTTTTGCATTACCAGAATCTCAGCTAGACCGCTTTTTGATGCGCATTACCATTAATTACCCAGATGCCGCTTCTGAACGCCAACTATTACAAAGCAATGGCGGTCGCGAACAACTAGCAAAATTAAGCCCAGTGATTGATGCCACACAATTACAAGCGCTACAAAGTGCTTGTCATGACATTCATGTGTCGGATGCATTGCTAGATTACTTGCAAGCCATACTGAAATACACAAGACAATCTGCACAATTCAATGCAGGGCTTTCACCACGTGCGGGCTTGAGTTTAAAACAATGTGCACAAGCATGGGCAATGTTGGATGGTCGTGACCATGTCATTCCAGAAGACATTCAAAGCATTTTACCTAGCGTGGCGGGTCACCGGTTGGTCAGTAATATTACATTGACAGGCAGCGTAGACAATATCGCCCAACTGCTCAAGTCTGTTGCTGTTTAAGCTTTTTAATCCGCATTCAATATGGCAAAAGGCTTAAACCTTTCGAGTGACACCAGTCTTAAACCTGACTTCAAACTCAACTCACCAAAAACTTGGTTTCGCACGGCAATCGCCATAGATTCAACGACAACTTTAAGCCGCAGACATATTTACATATTGCCTACTAGATTTGGCTGGCTGTATGGTTTGTTGTTAATAGGCCTACTGACTGGCTCTATCAATTATTCAATTAGCTTAGGTTTTGCCATCACGTTTTTATTGGCTGGATTAGGGTTAATTGGCATGCTACATACTTGGCGTAATTTAGCTAATTTAAAAATTGAAGCCAAACGCGCGAACCCTGTATTTGCGGGCGAGCAAGCAGTATTTGAATTCAACGTTATTGATGATAGCAACCGCGCTCGTTATAGTATTTTTGCAGCGTTCGCAGATAAAGAGTCTGACATTCAAGATATCCCAGCACTTGGTGAAAGTACATTTAGACTATCTTTACCTAGCCAAAAACGTGGTTGGCTCAAAGCGCCACGCATTACTTTAAGTACTGAATTTCCTGTGTCGCTATTTCATGTTTGGGCATATGCTGAAACGGAAAATCAATGTCTGATATATCCGCACCCCAGCTTACGCAGCCAAATACTCCCTAGTGCAGATACCGATGGCGCCACTGGGCAATTATCAACTACCCAAGGTGATGATGACTTTGCTGGGCATCTCAATTATCAATTTGGTGATTCGCCTAAGCGTATTGATTGGAAAGCCTCTTCACGAGAACAAGGTATGCTGGTTAAGCAGTTTCAGGGGGAGGCTAGCTCTACTTTGTGGTTAGACTTTAATGCTACAACAGGCAACAATATTGAATTACGCATCAGCCAACTCACGCGCTGGTTAGTAGATGCAGATGCTCAACAGCTAAAATACGGCCTACGTTTACCGCAACACAGCATTCAACCCAATAGTGGCGCTGCTCATTATCACCAATGTTTAACTGCGCTGGCGCTCATGTAATGACAAATAAAGCTGGCACACAAACGAACCTCAGCATGCACGCCATTATTTGGCTATTGCTGTCGTTAAGCATCACCTTCACGCTGTATGCATTTAACCTAGAAAACTGGGTGCCTGCATGTTTTGTAGTATTTGCCATTTGGCGCTATTTAATTGAAAAAAATAATTGGTCATACCCAACACTGTGGCTGCGTTTTCCACTAACCATTGCTGGTGGATTAGCTGTCTTACTGACTTATGGCTCACTGTTTGGGCGCGATGCAAGCGTTGCCTTGCTAGCAGTCATGATTTCAATGAAGCTACTTGAAACCAGAACAAAACGCGACTTTATTGTGATGGTGATTTTAAGTTACTTCCTTACGGTTAACATCCTACTTTTCACACAAGCAATCTGGGTTTTTCTCGCTGTATTACTCGCATTGACTGGGCTTACCGCTTGCCTAATTAGCGTGAGTCATCAAAGTATGCAAACAAACATCAGCACACAAGTTTGGAAGAACCACTTCAAAGTTCAAGTAAAACTAGCAGGTAAATTACTACTGCAAGCGACGCCCATTATGCTAGTGTTGTTTGTGCTGTTTCCGCGCATTCCAGGGCCAATTTGGGGCATTCCACAAGATAGTTATAGTGGCATGACTGGACTATCAGACAGCATGGAACCTGGCAATATCAGTCAACTTAGCTTATCCAGCAAAATCGCTTTCCGCGTTGAGTTCAAATCTGCAATTCCAGCAAACAACCAACTCTACTGGCGCGGTCCTGTGTTATGGCATCAAGAAGGTCGGCGTTGGCAAATGGCTAGTGACCGTATTCCACTGCCTATGGAAACCTTGCAAACCTCAGGGTCAGCGACTGATTACACCATCACGCTAGAGCCGCATAACCGCAACTGGCTGTTAATGCTGGATTTACCCGAGATTTCAGCAAGCACACTGCCTGCTGAAGCACGCGTTAAACATGATATGCAAGTGCTTTCCAAAGAGCCTATTCGCACGCGCATTCGCTATCAAGGAAGCTCATACTTGCAATACAAATTGGGCGCTGAATTAAGTGAGCATGAGCGCACACTGGCCTTGCAATTAATAGAGGACGAAAATCCTAAAACACGCCAACTTGCTGCCCAATGGATCAGCGAGAAAAAATCTCCAACGGCAATGGTAGAAGCCGCACTCAAGATGTTTCGTGAGCAAGAGTTCGTTTACACACTTGCGCCGCCAAGATTAGGCAAAGAACCCGTCGATGACTTTTTATTTAACACCAAACGTGGCTTTTGCGAGCACTATGCTAGCAGCTTTGTTTATTTAATGCGGGCTGCAGGTGTGCCCGCGCGCATTGTGACAGGCTACCAAGGCGGAGAAATCAACCCGAATGGCAACTACCTTATCGTGCGCCAATCCGACGCTCATGCTTGGGCGGAAGTCTGGCTGCAAGATAGGGGTTGGGTTCGCGTTGACCCTACTTCAGCAGTCTCTCCAGACCGTATTGAAATGGGCATAGGAGCCGCGTTAACCGATTCCGACTTACTACCCCTGCTCTCGCGCCAAGACTACCCCATGTTGAAACATCTCTATATGAATTGGGATGCAGTGAATAACGGCTGGAATCAATGGGTGCTGGGCTACGACCAAGCTAAACAACTCGCGCTGCTCAAAAAACTAATTAACAAAGATATTGCATGGGAAGACATTGGCTTGATATTAGTCGTATCCATGATTGCCTTAATGCTTTTTGTCAGCTACTTATTGCTGAGTAATAAAGGCATGGTGCTAAACCCAAGCAACAGAATCTACCAACAGTTTTTGAAGAAACTAGCTAAAGCGGGCGTGACTAAACTAAAGCATGAAGGTGCAATTAGTTTTGGTCAACGTGCCGCTAAAACCTTACCTAATCAAGCCAGTGAAATACTAGAAATATCAGCGCTATACTCTTCAATGCAATATGCTAAACAAGCTAATAGCAAAATAACAAATATACAGTCGCTGAACTTACTCAAACAATTAGTAAATAACCTAAAAGTATAATGACCGAAGACTCAATCAATATAGACCAGCAAGCCGCTGACGAGCGTTATATGCAACTTGCTTTAGCCCTTGCATTCGAAGCAGCTAATGCAGGTGAAGTGCCTGTAGGAGCGATTGTTGTTAAGGGTGGCGTGGTGATTGGTCGTGGTGGCAACTCACCGATTGATACACACGATCCAACAGCGCATGCGGAAATTGCCGCTTTGCGCGATGCCGCCAAAAATGTAGGTAACTACCGCTTAGTCGACTGCTCACTTTATGTAACATTAGAGCCATGCGCCATGTGTACTGGGGCAATACAACATGCGCGAATCGCTAGGTTAATCTATGGTGCAAGTGACGCCAAAACAGGCGCTTGCGGCAGTGTGGTTAACTTAATGGCAGAGCCAAAATTGAATCATCACACCGAAGTCATTAGTGGCGTGCTTGCTAAAGAATGTGGCGCGATATTAAGTGAATTTTTTAAACAACGACGCCTAAAAATTAAGCTATAAAAAAACCCGCATTTCGCGGGTTTTTATTGGGATAACACTTAATTAAAAGACTAGTTCAAATTTAGTCGTTACCACCAAATGACATCAAAATACTCAATAAATTACTGAATATATTGTAGATGCTAATGAAAAGTGTCAATGTTGCCATCACGTAATTTGTTTCACCACCACGTACGATTTGATTAATTTGATACAGAATAAAGCCAGATGAGATCAAAATAAATACTGCTGAAATCGTCAATGATAATGCTGGAATTTGTAAGAATAGGTTGGCAATAATCGCTAAAAAGACGATGACCACACCTATCACTAAGAACTTGCCTAAGAAACTAAAATCTCTCTTTGTAGTACTTGCGATACCAGCTAAAGTTAAAAAGATAATACCAGTACCCGCCGCTGCTAAGCCAACTAACTGCCCACCGTTACGTAGGTGTAAGGCATGTTGCAATAATGGCCCTAACATGACACCAAGCAAGAATGTGTAAGCCAATAGTAGTACGATACCCAAACCACTATTACGGTTCGCAATAATTGCAGATTGCATACCAATCGTTACTGCCATAAACACACCAAATGCGATAAATGGATGAAGCGCGATAATACTAAAATCAAGGCTCATCCCTATGAATGCACCAATTACAGTTGGGATCATGGTTAAGCTCAGCATTGCGTAAGTGTTGCGCAATACTTTATTGGTAGCCAGTTGCGCTGATTCTGAACGACCTAAAACAGGTGTATTGTCAAACATTGTGAATTCCTTTAAGTAATAAAAAACTAAATCACTACATACGCTAAGATAGCGTTTAAGTTAATAAGTTTCAAGAGATAAATTGTTACAAATTAATGATGGCTAAAATAGTTAAACTTTAAACTAAGCAAAAAGACCTAAGCAAACAACTCGCCTTCTGATTTACCTACAAGCGCCACTTGATGTACCGCTTTTACAAAATCCGCACTTTCATGCAGTTGATCTAAATTTAACGGATGCCGTTGCCCATGCATGCGCGCCAGCCTTGCAATACTTTGCGCTGAAATTGTCCATTTGAGATTAGCTAACAGCTCGTCCGCCATCGCAGGTTGATTGCATAGTAGCACCATGTCACAGCCTGCATTTAAAGCAGCTAACGCGCGTGTAGTCACATCGCCCCCCGCGGTTGCTGCTTCCATACTCAAATCATCGCTAAAGATTACGCCATTAAAGCCAAGGCGTTCTCTCAATACTTTTTGCAACCATTTAGGTGAAAAACCAGCGGGCTTATCATCCACTTTAGAATAAATCACATGAGCAGGCATAATCGCTTGAATGCCGTCATCAATCAGCATTCTGAATGGTTGCATATCATTTTGAGCAATTTGGTCAAACTCACGCTCGTCCACTGGCATGCTCACGTGCGAGTCAGCCGTGACAAAACCATGACCTGGAAAGTGCTTACCCACCGCCGCCATGCCGCCCTTTTTAAGGCCTTGCATTAAGGAAAAAGCTAAATCGTTAATGGCTTGTGGGTTAAGGTGAAATGCCCTATCGCCAATCACTAAGCTATCGCCGTAATCCATGTCCAGCACGGGTGTGAAGCTAAAATCAATGCCGTGCGCACGTAATTCAGCAGCTAAAATCCAGCCCGCTTCCACCGCTAATTCTTTGGCTTTTTTCGGATGAGTATCCCAAATTTTACCAAACTCGCGCATGGGTGGAATTTTGGTAAAGCCGTCTCTAAAGCGCTGTACGCGACCACCTTCATGGTCCACGGCGATCAAAAGAGGTGGCTGGCGAACCGCATGAATGCTAGCTGTGAGGGCATCTAATTGTGCGTTATTTTCATAATTACGCTTAAATAAAATAACACCGCCCACCAATGGATGTTGCAAACGGCGAATATCTTCCGCAGTAAGCACTGTACCAACCACATCCAACATAATAGGACCTAATGACATATTTACCTTTTAAAATCTATTTTTTCCATAATATTTTTACTGTTCTATTCTTACGTCTAATTTATCACGTAAATAATCGCCGCCTAGGTTAATCGCTAAAATCAAACTCATCAAGCTTAATCCTACTATTAACACATAATGTGGCGCGATTAGCATATAGCGCACACCATCGCGGAGCATGGCACCCCAAGAGGCATTGGGCGCCTGTATGCCTAAGCCAAGAAAAGACAGACTGGCTTCAGCAATCATTACGCTAGCTAAGCTGTAAGTGGCCTCTACTACCAATATTGACGTGAGTAATGGCAAAATATGCTTAAAAATCAAGCGTGGCACACTGGCACCAAGCGATTCAGCCGCCAATACATGTTGACGATTACGCAGCCCTAACGCCTGTCCGCGCGTGAGCCTTGCGTAGCTCACCCAACCAGTGATGCTTAATGCAATCATCAAGTTAACCAAACCTGGACCTAACACCGCCGCGAAGGCAATCGCAAGCAAAATACCTGGAAAGGCTAAAAACACGTCGGTTATTTGCATTAAAACGCGGTCAACTTTACCACCATAAAACCCTGCAAATAAGCCGACACACACGCCCAATAGCATGGTGATGACGGTCACGGTGATAGACACCATAAACGACACTTCAACACCGCGTAATAGCCGAGCCAATACGCTACGACCTAAATCATCCGCGCCTAATAAATAGGTAAAACTTGGCGTGCTTAAAATCGCATTTAAGTTAATTGCATTGGGGTTTAGCTGAAACAAGCGCCCCAACAAGACCGCCGCGAGCCAGAACAACAAAATGGTGGTTGCAAATTTCTTCATTCTTTTTAAGCAAATTTTACACGCGGGTCGGCAAGTCTATATAGCACGTCTGTCACTAGGTTCACCACCACATAACTCAATGCCACCATCAGCACGCAAGCTTGCGTGACGGGGTAATCGCGTTTTTCAATGCTTTCTACCAATAAGCGCCCGATGCCATCCCACGAAAAAATGGTTTCAGTTATCACTGTACCTGCCAGCAAACTGCCCATTTGCAAGCCAACAATGGTAATAATTGGCAATAAAGCCGCGCGCAAAGCATGGCGTAAAATCACCGTTTTCTCAGTTAAACCTTTGGCGCGTGCGGTGCGAATATAATCGTCATTCAGCACTTCAAGCAGACTGGTGCGCGTCATGCGCGTCAGTATTGCGCTTAAACCAAACCCTAAAGTTAACGCAGGCAAAATAATCGAAGCGTTTGAATCCATACCGCTCACAGGCAACCAACCCAGCCACACGGCAAATATCAGCATAAGCATTGGCCCTAGCCAAAACGCAGGCATGGCTGAAAGGCGCACGCTGACAAGTGTCACCACAATATCTTGCCAATGATTTGCTTTAAGCGCGGCGTAAATTCCCATTGGCACACCAATACTAATACCAATTAACAAGGCCAGTACGGCAAGTTTTACTGTGGCTGGATAACGCGCCTTAATCGTTTCGATAATCGGTGTTTTGGTGTGAATTGAGCTACCAAAATCCCCATTCGACAACTTAACTAAATAGCTGCCAAATTGTTTAACTAGCGGCTGATTTAGCCCCAAATCTGCTCGCAAAGCCGCACGGTCAGCTGTGCTGGCAGATTCACCCAGCATCACTTCTACGGGGTCACCCGGTACCAAATGAATTAGTAAAAATGTGAGGAGCAATACGCCAAAAACGACGGTAGCTAAGCTTGATAGTTTTTTAATTAAAAACAACATTAAACCCCGTCATTCCCACGCACCCATGCATGGCATTGCCACCTAACGTTTTCATTGTAGGAGCGTAATCCTGGTCGCAAAAAACAATGTGGTATATATCACCACCGATAATCGGCACTTGGACGTGCCTCCTACCTGCGCTATTGTAGGAGCGGCTTGTAGCCGCGAATCTTTGCGGGATGTTTTCACCGTTGCTTTCGGGGCTACAAACCCCTCCTACTATGGTGAGCTTTGGAAATATGATGTTTAAAGGATAATCTGTGCTCATTCCGCAATCACCACCGACGTTCCAATCTCAACCATATCAAATAACGCAATCATCTCACTGTTGCGCATACGCACACAACCATGCGAGCCAATCTGCCCCATCTCTGTGCTATCTGGTGTGCCATGGATATAAATGTAACGCTGCATTGTATCTACATTACCCAAGCGATTTTTACCAACTTCTTGACCTGATAACCATAAAATACGCGTCAAAATCCAATCTCGGTTTGGAAATTCAGCCATTAACTCAGGCGTGCAGATTTCACCTGTTGGTCTGCGCCCCACAAACACAGTATTTTCAGGCGCATCCGCACCTATTTTAGCGCGAATAATATGCTGCCCTAATGGCGTGCAACCGCTGTTTTTCTCGCATCCAGCGCCATTTTCGGCAGTGGAGATGCTGTACTTAGCTTTAACGCCGCCGAAGTGATCGAACAGCGTTAAGGTTTGATTGGAAATAGATATTTCAATGCGCATAGCTAATTGTACCCAAATCATCCCAATTTCCATCAGCTTTTGCATTGTATTGGCTGATGCCTTTGCGCATGGCGGAAAACTGCCCTTCGTACCAAAGCGGCACATAAGGCAATTGCTGTCGAATACGCACGGTAGCGGCTTGCCAGTTTTCATCAGCGAGTAATTTATCTAGTTCAGCATCTGCGTATCGGCCACGGTTAAAACCGTTGGGAGGAAAGCTATGTGAGCCAAAGGCTTTTGCATAAATTTCGGGGGTCTTAATACCCACCCATGTAAGGCCGTATAGTTGAAAGTTGCCCTGTTTTACATCTTCAAAAAACGTGCCCCAATCTAAGCTGCGGATTTCAAGGGCTATGCCTGCCTTTGCCATTTGCGCTTGCAGAATTGTGGCGAAGCGAACGCGTTGTGCATCTGTGGAGGTTTTATACACAAGTTTAAGGGGTAGCTTAACGCCTGCTTCTTGCAGCAATTGTTTAGCTAGGCTTGGGTTGTAGTCATTTGCAGGAGCTAAAGAGTTTTGATTCGTGTAATGTTCGGGCGGTAAAATCATATCGGCTTCACGGCTATGTTCAATCATAGCTTTGGCGATGATTTGTTTGCGGTCTATGGCATGCGCGAGCGCTTGCCTGACTTTAAGTTGTTGCAATATTGGGTCCTTAAAATTTAAACCTAGATATGAAAAATTAGCGCCTGTGCTGGTTTTAACCGTAACTTCTGGCTTGGTTTGTAGGTATTTAACAAGCTCTGGCGGCAATTCACCTTGCAATAAATCCACCTCGCCATGCAGTAACTTTAATACACGAACGGTTGGGTCTTTTACTTCTATTAAGCTGATTTTTTGGTTATCGTTGACTCGCTGCAAGGTTAATTTATTCTGCCAAGACACAAATTTTAAAGCGCCGTTACCCACAGGTGCGTGCGAAAAATCATGATTTTCTGATATAAGTTTTGTCGGCAAAATACCTAACACGAGTTTAGCGGGAAAATGTTGATCTGCTTGTTTGAGTTGAAATTCAACCGTGTCATTATCTATCACGGTGATACTTTTGATATTGGCGAATTCGGCGGTATTGGGTGAGTCTTTTAAAGTGGCTAAAGAGTCATAAGTAGCTTTTACGTCGTTAGCGGTTAATGGCGCTTGGTTGTGGAATGGCGCGCGATTTTTATTTAGGGTAAATCTAAACAATGTTGGACTAATTTCCAGCCAGCTAGCCAAGCTTGCGACTGGCTTTGATTGCGCATCAAAATCTACCAAGCTTTGATATACCAGCCGATTAATGCACTCTGAAGCGGCATCCGTGGCATAGCGCGGGTCTAAATTCAGTGGCATTTGCCCAATGGCAAATACAATTTCATGGGAAGGTGATGCGGATGGATGTTGTTGAGTACAAGAACCTGTACTCAACAATAGTAAAACGAAACAAAATTGTGCTAAAACTTTCAATGCCTTCATAGCATCGAAGTTTACTAGATTATGAGTCGCTTAGATGCTTAGGCTAAATGAATATTTAACCCAGATTAACTATTAAAAATAATATTTCAAAATCTCACCATTGTAGGAGTGGCTTGTAGCCCCGAAAACAAAGGTAAATACCTTCCGCTAAGGTTCGCGGCTACAAGCCGCATATCCTTCCTTGATAAATATTAATTCGACAATCAATAAAATTGCAACTTTTTAAATTTTGTTAATTCGCTTTTTTCTCTGCAACTTTCAAACCTTCTTCAACCTCTTTCTTTCGCCCTGCATCGGCATCTTCACGACCAAGTCGTGCAGGTGCGGCTAAAGCTTTTTTGTAATACTCTACTGCTTTTGCGTACTCGCCCTGCCCGCTTAAAAAGTCAGCATAGAAATAATTAGGATCAATGCCAGATGGATTAACTTGTAGGGCTTTTTCTAAGTACATACGTGCTTTTTTCTTATCGCCAAAACCGACAGGCCAGCCTGGGACTTTGTAGTAAAGAGAGCCTAAACTAGTGTAGGCGGAGCCTTGCAGGGCATTGGGGCTGACTTTTTGTGACTCAACTAATAAGTCACGCGCCTTTTCAGCAAACTTTAAAGCACCAATTCCGCCTTTGGCTTTTGCGTAACCACTGTTAGAAATGGCTTCCCATATCATGGCTTCTGGTGCATTGTCATTAGCAGTTGTTACTTGGTGCGCCTTTTCGATAAGGAGCTTAAAAGCATCTTCCTGTGCATCTTTTGGTGTTTGGTAAGTCGCTTTAGCCCATTCGTGCTGAATCACGGCGATTTGGGCATCTAAGTTATCATCCGCAAATGCTGGGCTTGATAGCGCAATAAAACTTAGCAATAACATCATGTTTTTCATCTGTTTTCTCCTTAATATTTGAAAATACGGTATAAATTCTTATGTATTAACTCTTTGGTACTAATTCTTAGGTACTAATACTTAGCCGTAAAAAATTGACGCGCGATTCTGGTTGGTTTCTTTAAACCCAAACTGACAACGCTAGGTAAAAACCCATTCAGCCATGCAAAGAAAGACTCTGGCTGACCTATGTAATGCTCATGTTTATCGGTCTCTATGGCTTTGATGATTTCTGCGACAACCACATGTGGATCATCCATGGCGGTTTTCGTAGCGGCTAACATTTTTGAAGCGATTTCGTCATTCATGGAAGTTTTAATGGCACGCGGAGCAATGTAGGTCACAGTAATGTCGGTATCTAGCAATTCACGCCTGAGTGCTTGAGAAAAACCATGTACGGCAAATTTACTTGCGCTATACGCTGCATAGTGAGGGAAACCTATCGAGCCAAAAATTGAACCGATATTGACGATTTGGCCGCCATTCTGCTCCAGCAACTTTGGCAGCAAAGCACGGGTAAGTTGCAGCGGTACAACTGCATTGATGTACATCATTTGTGCGATACGCATTGCGTCTTGTTCTTGAAACAAAGTGAAATCAAGAATACCAGCACTATTGATTAAAATATCGACACCTCCAAGCAAATGAACGGCCTCATCTACAACCCTTTGCGTGGGATTAGGTGAAGTTTCACTCACTTTAAAATCAGTGACAATTGGAAAAGCTACTCCACCTAATTGATTGATTTTATTGCACAAGCCTTCAACTCGCGCTTGGTCTCTATCAACCAAAGCCAACCTAGCGCCTCGTTTAGATAGTGCAAATGCTAATGGCTGACCAATGCCCCCCGCAGCACCAGTAAGCATGATGTTCTTACCATTCAAATTCATGCGGAAACCTGCTGTAAAGCTGATGGAGTAGTGTTATTTGCGATAAATTGATTACCCAAATCGCGGAAAATGTCACCGTATAATTTGTAAAAGTTTTTCGCACTGTGAATCAATAATTCACGTTCTTTTTTATCTTCAATCTTATTCACTAGCCCTTCATAAAATTCAGTGTGACCAACATCAAGCGAGCCATGAGAAGTTAAGTAGCTAAACGCTTGATTAGGCAAACCTAAGCTACGTTGTAATGAAGCCCCCGCCTGCGTGGCAAGTGCTACACTGGTGCCTTCTAGCACCAATACCATGCCAAAAAAACCGATGGGATTCACACGGTTAATCATGTCATAGGCATAAGCCACCATCATTTCAGTCGCAACGCCAGCTTGTCCATGACGCACGACTTCAGAATCACTACCACAAGCTTTAATGTCATTAAGTATCCATTCTTGATGGCCTAACTCTTCCTCAATGTATTCAGCGACGGCTTCACGTAGCCATTCATATCGCTCGGGTAATTTAGCGCCGCATAACATTAAAAGCGGCACTGTGTGTTTTACATGGTGATAAGCCTCAGTTAAAAAAGCGACGTAAGCAGGCAGGCTCACTTGTCCATTCGCGCCCGCCTGTATGAGTGGTAAGCTAAATAATTCCTCGCGTTCTTGTTGAGTTTCCTGAAGTAATATTTCATAAAACGGCATAGCTTTTTTCCTTATATATTTCGTCAATTCTTTCTTGATAATGTTGCCATATAGCGATTCTGCGTAAGCGGCCATTGGCGGTAAGTTGATTGTTTTGCGGAGTAAATGGCGCATCTGCCGATAGCCATTGGCTGACGCGGGCATAATCTGGCAGGGATTGGTTTATTTCTGCTATGGCGATATCAATATCAGCTGATGTAGCATTTTTTGCAGGAACGATAATCGCCACATTCCAGGGTTTTGCCTCGCCAAATACAGCTGCTTGGGCTATAAATGGCGAGACAGTTAATTCGCGCTCCACCCACTCTGGTGCGACATTACGACCAAACGAGGTTATAAACTGATTCTTTTTACGGGCGGTGATGTATAAATAGCCATCCTCATCCAAATGCCCGATGTCACCAGTAGCGAAATATTCAGTACTCTGTTGCAGGTTTGAGCGTTCGTTGCTTAAATCACTCACATAGCCTAACAAACAAGCACCTTTCACCAATATCTCGCCATATTCACTCAACTTAATCGAGATATGCGGTAAGGGCTTTCCTACGCTGCCTATTTTTCTATCAAGGTGTGTGTTAAGTGCAACTACTGAAGCACATTCAGACAGTCCATAACCCTCATAGACAGGTAAATTTATTGCTGCAGCACGATTAAGCAATTGAGGTGAAACTGAAGCACCGCCAACAGCTAAGAATCTTAAATGATGTGGCTTGGTGTAGCCTACTTCAATGGCACTCACTAGAGCATTAAGCAACTCTGGAGTAAGCACCGTGGTAGTGGCTCTAGAGGCGCTTAATGCCTCCATCATGTTGGCAATATTTAAGCCTGTTGCACCAGATAATCCAACCAGTGCAGACGGCATCAATATTGCCGTTGCTCCAGCTAACAGCGGCACATATAAGCCGGCAATATTTTCAAGTAAAGTCGAAAGTGGCAATATGCTTAAATGACGATCTGTAGGCATTGCTTTAGTTGCATTAAGCAAGGAAAGCGCAACACGGTTCAGCGTCAAGAGGTCTAAACAAACACCTTTAGGCTTGCCAGTTGTTCCTGATGTGTAGGTAATTTTGGCTATCCCTTTTGGCAGATCATGGAAAGTTTTAATCTCTAAAATAAATTCAGTGATAACTTTATCGCCTATCAGATACTGTTTTTCTTGCAGTATATTTTTGCCACACTCATCAAGTACTTGCTTGAGTAAGATAGGCTGATCACTTAACACTACATTGACACCAGCATCTTCAATTGCGTGAATTGTTTGTTCTGAGGAAAAGAAATATGGCAAAGGCACTACAGGTAAATTCAATTCCATAGCGACTAAATCAGCAATGGCCCATGCTGGGGAGTTATCCATGGCTAAGCCTAAAACTTTAGTTGAGGCAGTATTTAGTCGATAAGTGACCAACTCAATTGAAGTGACTAACTCGCCATACGTTAAGGATTCTGCTACTTTACCTTGTAGCGCTATTTTATGAGGTGTGTGAGTTGAAAAATGCGAAATCGCATTAAGAACAGAATGAGATTGAGTATTCAACATGTTAAATCCTACGGGGCAATTGGTTGCGTACGACGAATCGCCATCACTTGCGGACGTTCATTGTAATAAGTACCCCAAGCAGCACGTTCATGTTCTGGAATACGTTTAATACTCGCTTCTCCCAAAAACTGTAAAGACATATTGAGCTTAGTTAAGGAGTTACGTAATACTGAAATTCCTGTAAAAACCGCCCATTCAGATTGTGTACTATGCAAATACAGGCTGATGCTAGCGAGTAAACTGCGTACATTAATTGGATCAGCAACGGCTAGATTTCCAACTTCTAAAATAGCCTTACGTGAGATTATTGTTTGATTATGCTGAGACAATAGCGCCTCGATTGGCGAGTCAAAATAAGTTTCTAAAAACAAATTCTCTTGATTGGCATGACGCAATCCGCATACTGCAAGTAACTTACCGCCAGCATCACGAACACTCAATAATTTAGGCATAAAGTGACTGACTTCTGCACTATGCGCACGTCGGTAGATCGCACGAACAAAGCTCTCCAGCTCTTGTCTATCAGCCGCGCATGGCCCTGAAATCGCCGTGGTGACTGATTGCGCGCCATGCAGATGAATAGCGGCGCTTTTGCTTTGTGTAGAAGTCGTATCGATTACTGACTGTTGAATATCAGCAGTAGCTAATTGTTGCGCAAATTGCATAAAACACTCCTGTAAGAATGTTTTTATATACGCAAGCGTTATGCCAAGTCAGTTACTTATTGTTGTTTATAAAATTAAATCGATATTAATCATAATGTTACAATGATTATTCGCTTTAATTTTTAATAGCTACGGATGATTTTATAATCACAATTTTTGCAGACTTGCAGCTTACTACTTGATATTCCCTGCAATTTTTGTAGGGTTTTATATTAAATTACTGAGCAGTACTGGCAGATTTTTCAGAACAATTGAGTTCTGGGGCCGTAGATAAAACATTATGATCTGCATTAATCCAAACCAATGGTTTAACCCTATCGTCTAACTTACAAGCTCCAATATAACCTATCGCTCCTGGCGTAGCTGCGACGAATCTGAGCATCGCCTCTTGCGAACTCACAACATGCGGCGGCGAAATACCATGGAAATACAAGCCATTCCAATAATTGGTTTGAGTTTCTGGCGCACTTCTTAAGATTGATAGCGAAAACTGCAACCTAAGTGGATTGGTTGCAGAATAATTCAAAGTTTGAATACGTTTTCCATCTGCCCAATACAACTTCTTTCGCCAAAAAATGAGAGAAAGCTCGTTAGCATTTACCTGCTGAATATTGTGATTGCGTGGCACAATCACAACCAGCACTTCTGCGCGCGCCTGTTGAATAAGGCTACCTAGCAGCACACTTATAGACAACATTAACAATTTAAATTTATGCATGCAGGACTGACGCGCTAAAACAAAATTGAGAATGAAGCGAGTAAGCCTTTCGGCGATTGAGTGCTTTCTTCATTGCCACCTACATACTCAATTTTAAGTATTTTACTGGGTGTCATCCGCCATGCTGAACCAATCAGCCAACGCGCCGTTGAACTTTCTTCAGGACGCATATAATTCTCTACCCGTGCGATTGCAAACCACTGATTGCCGAGCGGTGCAACGCCTTGCAGATAAGCGCCGCTGCCACCATTAGTGTAATTATTGTAGTAACGCTGAAAAGCTTCACCACTAAATTCCCAGCCTTGACGCTGTATTAAGAAATCCAATCCCACCATATGAAATTCAGGACTATTTGGAATGTTCTCGCGAAACTCCAATAAAGAAAGCCCCCAATTGACGTTACCCGAAAGCGTAAAACGCGCACCTTTGGTCTCTTCAAATGGAATTTCCTCATGATTTACAATTTGATCTTTTAATGTCTCCAAATAGAAACTGTATTCAAAAGCATTATCTGCTAAAGGGGTAGCGCCATAAAACATCAAACCATTGATTGCGGTAGGAAATAAGCGGCTTGTCACCAAGGGACGAGTCGTTGTCCAAACGAGAGGAGCGGCATGGAGTAGATTCCAGCGACCCGCAGGAGTTAAAAATCGACCTGCACGTACATTCAATTTTTCGGATAAATTGTAATCTAAGTAGAAGCGCTCTAGATCTAGGTAACTGTCTTTGCCAATTGAAGTGTCATCTGTATTGAAGCTAATTGGTCTGACAATTTCCAGCTCAGTAAAAAAGTGGAAGCGGCTATTATTTTCCCAGCTGAGTAAAATGCTGAATTCATTAATAGCTCCTTCTACTTTTCCACCAGGATGCACATTAATTTTGGCATGGGAATAACCACCTAAACTAAAATTCTCCCATGGTGATGTATCGTCTGTCTCCGCAGCTAAAGCTGTTTGCATAGGCATAAGAATCGTCACGCATATAAAAAATAGCAGTGGTCTTATTAAAATAGCTCTAAGCATCTTCACTCCATGCATAATTTCTTCATCTCTAAAAAACTACTACGTCGATAAACTAGCAACGGTATATCATTCCATTTTGCTTAACGAATCATTCGGTATAAATTACTTTGCTTAATTTACTACAACTTATCATGCTTTCATTCTCGCACTAAATCAGATGCTTAAAAAAGCCCTGCCTATCCGCTTTATTCTACTCGGTGCATTTTTGCTAGTAGGTTTACTGCCAACTATGCTGGTCACCGGCATGGCTTTTTTTGAGGCTCGCGGTGCATTAAAGACCGAAATTAAACATGATACCCAAACCCGAGCAAACGCTACTGTAGATGAAATTGACCGCATTATGTTCGAACGTCTGCATAATACTGCGTCTTGGGGCCAGTTGGAAATTATGCAAGATGTTCGAATTGGTGACATTGATAAGCGTCTATCCAAGTTTTTAAGTGATTTAAAGTTCAGTTACCACGATATTTATAATGAACTTTATGTTGTAGATAACAAAGGCATTGTGATTGCATCGAGCAACGCCGAGTCAATTGGTAAACATCGCGCACAGTTTAGCGATTGGTTAAGCACTAAAATTCAGGGTAATCACATAAGTATTGCGCCTATTATGCAGGAGCAACTCAACATCTCAACCGATGTTAAAGATGCTTTTGACGGCAATAAACTTGGCACTCTGGTCACGGTTTTTAACTGGAATCAAATCACCACTATTTTAGAAGGCGCTGTTTCAGGAAGAAGCGGTGCGGCACTTTTTGAGGGTAATAACAAAGTATTATCGATGACCGCACATTGGTCAGACGTTCAAACTAAAGAAAAATTATCGACCTCTTCTAAATCCAAAGGTTATCAAGGTTATAACGGCTTCAAGTGGTACGTTGTGATTGCAGAATATCGTTTAGACGCATTAGCGCCAATCCAACAAATGGCTTATATTTTTATTGGCTTATTGGTTGCCACCATTATTCTAGCTAGCTTAATTGCGTTCCCAGTCGCTACAGCATTAACTCAGCCACTTGTTAATCTCACGGCTTTTGCCAATAATTTTATTCGTGAGCCAAGCAATGCCTTGCCTCCTAGTACGAGTAACCTAGTTGAGCCCGAAGAAATCACAGCACTTTCAAACGCTTTCAGCAAAATGATTAACGACCTTGAGCGCTCCAAAGAGCATTTGACACGAGCAGCGAAACTAGCAGTAGTCGGTGAAATGGCAGCCGCCATGAGTCATGAAGTGCGCACCCCTTTGGGAATTTTGCGCTCATCCGCCCAAGTCTTATTACGTGAGCCCAATATTAGTGAAGAAGGCCGCGAAGTTTGTGGATTCATTATTAGCGAAACAGAACGTTTAAATAAACTGGTGTCGGCATTGATTGACTCAGCTAGGCCGAGATTACCTGATTTTAAACATACCGACCTTACGGAACTAGCGCAGCAATGCGTTGCAATGTTGCGCATACAGGCTGAGAGTAAAAAAATAGAACTGATTTGCGAGGCGAATGAAAAAGCTATCGCCCTGTGCGATGCAGAGCAAATCACACAGGTTTTATTAAACCTACTACTCAATGCAATTCAAGTATTGCAAGATAATGGCAAAATAATATTAAAAGTAACTCACTCAATTGACCAAGTGTTAATTACCGTTTCCGATAATGGTCTAGGCATTCCCGTTGAGCATCGTAACCAAGTATTTGAGCCATTCTTCAGTAAACGCAGAGGCGGCATTGGCTTGGGACTGGCAATTGTAAAGCAAATTGTAATGGCAAATCATGGCAATATTAGTGTGCATCAAAGTAGCTTAGGCGGTGCCGAATTTCGGCTACAACTACCTGTCGACATAGCTGTATAAAACAAAATATTTTTATGGAACGTATCAAAAAATGAATCAGCAAAAACGCATTCTCGCTGTTGATGATGAACCCCATATGCGACGTCTGCTAGAAATTAGCTTACGCCAAGCTGGCTATCAGCCAGTAGTCGCAGAAAATGGTAAAGAAGCACTTACAATTTTGCGAAATGATAATATCGACTTAGTCGTAAGCGATTTGCACATGCCAGTGATGGATGGCTTAAAACTACTAGCAACCTTGCGCGCGGAAAATATCGAGATACCAGTGATTATCGTCACGGCTCAAGGTGAAATTTCTTCAGCAGTGCAAGCCATGAAATTAGGCGCTTCAGATTACATCCTACGGCCATTTGATTTAGAAACTCTTGAAATTGCCATTAGTCGAGCACTATCGGTTACTCGATTAAAAGTCGAAAATCAGTTTCTTCGAGATGAAGCTGGGCAAATAGGCAAAAGTTTAATTGGCGAGAGTCCAGCTATTCGCATAGTGCATCAGGCTATTTCCCAAGTGGCTGCTGAAAAAGCTACCGTACTGATTGCTGGTGAAACAGGAACGGGTAAAGAACTTGTAGCGCGTGCCATTCATCAACAATCTCCAAGAAAGGATGCTCTCTTTGTTGCAGTCAATTGTGCAGCGATTCCGTCTGAAATGCTGGAATCTGAATTATTTGGCCATGAGCGTGGTGCCTTTACTGGCGCAGTTAAAGAACGTATAGGCAAGTTTGAACTAGCTGATGGTGGTACTTTATTTCTGGATGAAGTGACTGAAATGCCAATTGCCTTGCAAGCCAAGCTACTTCGCGCGCTGCAAGAAGGTAGCATTGAGCGCTTAGGAAGCAATCGGCAATTGAATGTAGACATTCGGGTTGTGGCCGCAACCAATCGCGACCCCATGCAGGCGATAAAAGAAGGTAAGTTACGTGAGGATTTATATTATCGCCTGAATGTATTCCGTATTGACTTACCCCCTTTGCGTGACCGACTAAGTGACATCAAAATACTAGCAGCGCATTTTCTAAAAAAACGTAACGTGCGTATTGATGACAATGCCGCCAGCCTACTAGAAAACTATGCTTGGCCAGGAAATATTCGTGAGCTAGAAAATGTGCTGGAACGTGCGGCCATCGTTTGCAGCGGTCAATTAATAAGAGCGGAAAACTTACCTGCAGATATTGTTAAGAAAGCTACTCCTATAGCTCCATTATTAACACATACAAATGACACATCAAATTCAAGGCAATCACTCTCATTACCTGACGCGGTGCAATCTATGGAGATAAAAATGATTTCAGAGGCACTGACACAAGTCAACGGCAACAAAAGTCGTGCAGCAAAATTGCTAGATATTAGCGAGCGTACACTTTGGTATAAATTAAGCCGTTATCACTTAACAGATTAAAATATTGCGTTCAATTAGATTTTATTAATCTGCGGTTTATGAACTAACAGATAGTTGCGTATATTTTAAGTCCATTTCATAGCAAATCTTAAAACAACATCAAGTCTGACTATCAGTTTTTTGAAGTTTTAGTAAATTAAAATTTTTTAAAATAATCACTGAAACTTATCGGTGAAAATTGTATCTATTTGTAACTGATTTAATTAAGCTAAAATTCAAAAATCTTCTACGTTATCAAGCAATTAATTCTAGCTAAGCGTATACAACAGCGCTAGAATGTCGACCTTTAGAACTTAAGTCAATTTCTACCTAGTTGATATAAATCAATTAGGTTTTTTGCAAGCTGCGACAGAATGTCACGTGTGAAACTCACAAAGAATTATCAATAAGTGCGATAGGGGAAATAAATGCAAGACCTTAAAACTCAAGCAATTACGTATGAAGATGGCGTCATACGGCAATTTTCAATCATGGCCGTAGTTTGGGGTGTGGTCGGTATGTTGGTGGGCGTGATTATCGCCTCACAACTTGTCTGGCCCGAACTTAATTTCGGATTACCTTGGACAAGTTTTGGTCGTTTAAGACCACTACATACCAACGCAGTAATTTTTGCATTTGGTGGCTGTACTCTATTTGCCACTTCTTATTATGTAGTACAACGTACCTGTCAAACTAAGCTATTTATGCCTAAGTTGGCAGCTTTTACATTCTGGGGCTGGCAGCTAGTCATTGTAGCCGCTGCGGTTTCTCTACCTTTAGGCTTCACACAAGGTAAAGAATACGCTGAACTAGAGTGGCCAATTGATTTATTAATCGCAGTAGTTTGGGTGTCATATGCGATTGTGTTCTTTGGTACGATTGGTACACGTAAAGTAAAACATATTTATGTAGCTAACTGGTTCTTTGGCGCATTTATCTTAACGGTTGCTTTACTACACATTGTAAACAGCGCAGCGATTCCTGCGGGCTATATGAAATCTTACTCAGCTTACGCTGGTGTGCAAGATGCAATGGTTCAATGGTGGTACGGTCATAATGCGGTTGGCTTTTTCCTAACAGCAGGTTTCTTGGGCATTATGTATTACTTTGTGCCTAAACAAGCTGGTCGCCCTGTCTACTCATATAGTTTGTCTATCGTGCATTTCTGGGCATTAATTTTCACTTATATGTGGGCGGGTCCTCACCACTTGCATTACACAGCATTACCTGACTGGACTCAATCTCTCGGTATGGCATTCTCCTTGATTCTGTTAGCACCAAGCTGGGGCGGTATGATTAACGGCATGATGACAATGTCTGGCGCATGGCACAAATTGCGTACAGATCCTATCTTACGCTTCCTAATTGTTTCATTATCTTTCTACGGTATGAGTACGTTTGAAGGTCCAATGATGGCGATTAAAACAGTTAACTCACTATCACATTACACAGACTGGACTGTTGGTCACGTTCACTCAGGTGCTTTAGGTTGGGTTGGTTTAGTTTCAATGGGTGCTTTGTACTACATGATTCCACGTTTGTTCGGTCAAAAACAAATGTTCAGTATCAAAGCAATTGAATTACATTTCTGGTTAGCCACTATTGGTATCGTGCTTTACATCTCTTCACTATGGATTTCTGGTGTGATGGAAGGCTTAATGTGGCGTGCGATTAACACTGATGGCACATTGACATATACATTCGTAGAAAGCGTGAAAGCAAAACATCCGTACTACATCATTCGTACATTAGGTGGACTACTCTATCTAAGCGGCATGGTAATTATGTTGTGGAATGTGCTTAAAACTGCATCTAATGGAAAAGCTGTTGTTACTACAATTCCAGCTCTTACTGCTCACGCTTAAGGAAAAATTATGTCTGACATAAATAAAAACAGTGAAACAAAAAGTGGCTTTAGCCACGAGAAAATTGAAACGAATAACTTTCTACTAATCGTGCTGATTTTGCTCACAGTTGCATTTGGTGGTTTAGTGGAAATCGTTCCTTTATTCTTTCAAAAATCAACAACAGAGCCTATCACTGGTTTACAACCATACACGGCATTGCAATTGGCAGGTCGCGACATCTATACGCGTGAAGGTTGTTATAACTGCCATTCACAAATGATTCGCCCTTTCCGTGCGGAGACTTTACGTTATGGTCACTACTCTGTAGCTGGCGAGTCTGTTTACGATCATCCATTTCAATGGGGTAGTAAACGTACAGGTCCTGACTTAGCACGTGTTGGTGGTAAATATAGTGATGATTGGCAACGCATTCACTTGATTAATCCACGTGATCTAGTGCCTGAATCTATTATGCCTGCTTACCCTTGGTTAGAAACAACACTTGTTGATGCAGACTCAATGCCAACTCATCTACGCGCGTTACGCACCGTAGGTGTACCTTACACTGACGCTCAAATTGCAAGTGCTGTGGAAGATATTAAAGGTAAAACTGAGCTAGATGCCTTGGTTGCATTCCTGCAAGTTTTAGGTATTCACTTGAAGTAAGCTAAATTAGTTGAAGTAACTCAATATAAGGAAGAACCCAAAATGGATATAACTACACTTCGCATTGCTGCGACCATTATTAGTTTTATTGTGTTTATTGGCATTCTTATCTGGGTTTGGCGAAATAGAAAAACTTCAGACTTTAAAGAGGCAGCTAATCTGCCTTTTAAAGAAGATTAGAGTTAAGAATGCTTCATATTGTGAAGAATAAAGGAAAATAAAATGAGTGACTTTACGAATAATTTTTGGCCTATTTTTATCACAACCATCTCATTGGTAGGGATATTTGGCTGTGCTTTTCTGTTATGGAAAACAAGCAAAATAAAAATACCAGTAGCCGGTAGTGGTCATGTATGGGATGAAGATCTTCATGAGCTAAATAATCCATTACCACGCTGGTGGGTTGGGATGTTTATAATTACGATAGTCTTTTCATTGTTTTATCTTGCAGCTTACCCAGGTTTAGGTAGTTTTGCTGGTAAATTAGGTTGGACTGCAACTAAACAATACGAGCAAGAAGTAGCGGTTGCAAATAAAGCGTTAGAACCTATGTACGCTAAATTTGCTGTCATGAAAACTGAAGACTTGGCAAAGAATCCTGAAGCAAGAGCCATTGGCGAGCGCTTATTCATGAACAACTGTGCTCAATGTCATGGTTCAGATGCTAAAGGCAGTCGTGGCTTTCCAAATCTTACTGACAGCGACTGGTTACACGGCGGTAGTCCAGCTAAAATTGAAGAAACAATCGTTGGTGGTCGTATCGGTATGATGCCTCCAATGGCGGCTGCTGTAGGAAGCCCAGAAGACGTTAAAAACGTGGCGAATTATGTTCTAAGCTTATCTGGCAGTATTTACGATTCAGGTCGCGCTGGTTTAGGTAAAGAAAAATTTGCTTCTTGTGCTGCCTGTCACGGTGCTGAAGGTAAAGGTAATCCAGATATGGGATCAGCTAACCTAACAGATAAAATTTGGTTACATGGCGCAGGTGAGGCAGCTATTATCAAACGTATCAATGAAGGTAAAGTCAACCAAATGCCTGCGTGGAGTGAGAAGTTTACCCCTGCTCAGATTCATGTATTGGCAGCTTATGTTTGGGGCTTCTCTAACAATAAATAAGGTTGGCAACTAAGCTCGGAGACAAAGTAAGTCGTTAATATGTAAGCATAGTCACAAACGGCATTAAAGTATCTTCTTTAATGCCGTGTAACAAATAGAAATTAAAGCGAGTTTTAGAAAGTTGGATGCATGACTAAAGCACCAAGTGGCAATAACCCAGAAACAACGATTCCCTTAAATGAGGTAGTCATTTCTCTATACGAATCGGCTGGGAAAATCTACCCACGTAGCGTTTCGGGTTTCTTCACACAATGGCGCTGGGTAATGATTTGGTTAACCCAGCTCTTCTTCTACGGCGTGCCTTGGTTAGAATGGGGCAATCGCCAAGCGCTATTATTTGATCTTGAAGCCAAGCGCTTTTATATTTTTAAATTAGTTTTGTATCCACAAGATTTAATTTACCTCACTGCAATTCTAATTATTTCCGCCCTATCTTTATTTTTATTTACCGCAATTGCTGGTCGATTATGGTGTGGCTATGCTTGCCCTCAAACCGTCTACACCGAAATATTTCTTTGGATAGAAAAGAAAATTGAAGGTGATCGCGCCGCACGCATGAAGCTCGATGCCGCTGGAATGTCTTCAAAAAAACTCAGCAGAAAAGTGATTAAACATTTTGCTTGGATTACATTTGCATTATGGACAGGCTTTACTTTTGTAGGCTACTTTACGCCGATTCGTGAGCTAGCTGATGCAGTTGTTAAACTAAGCTTAAGTCCTTGGGAAATGTTTTGGGTGGGCTTTTACGGTTTTGCGACCTACGGTAATGCTGGTTTCATGCGCGAGCAAGTCTGTAAATATATGTGTCCTTACGCACGTTTTCAAAGTGCAATGTTTGATGATGACACACTCATTGTTACTTATGATGAAGCTCGCGGCGAGCCACGCGGTGGACGCTCACGTAAGGCTGAGATTAATTCAAAATCAATGGGTTCTTGTATAGATTGCAGCCTTTGTGTTCAGGTTTGCCCGACTGGTATTGATATTCGTGATGGTTTGCAATATGAATGTATTGGTTGTGGCGCCTGTGCAGATGTATGCGACACGGTAATGGACAAAATGGGCTATGAGCGAGGATTAGTAAAATATTCTACACAGAACGCATTGACAAATAGTTGGTCTCACCATCAAATGTTTATGCGCATACTACGTCCACGTGTGCTTATTTACTCTTCAGTACTTTTACTTCTGGTTGTTGGTTTATTAGCCAGCTTGTGGTTCAGAACACCTTTTAGAGTAGACATTATGCGCGATAGCGCTGTCATGGGACGTATAACTGAGGATGGCATGTTAGAAAATGTCTACCGCATGCAAATCATGAATGGGACAGAAGATACTCAGCATTACCGCGTGAGTGTTGAAGGATTAAAGGGTATTGCAATTGATGCGAAAGATTCTAAAGAAATACAAGATAAAAGCGACAGTAATGCACGGGTCGATGAAAACAGTCCTACATTTATGGTTAAACCGACAGAATCACGCTGGGTGATCGTTGCTTTAAAGATCCCTGATGGCAGTGCAGAATCTGGTTCACATAAAATTCAATTTTCTATTGAGGCCGTTGAAAGCAAAGAGACGATCACTGAGAAATCGGTCTTTTTAGTGCCTAGATAAGAAGTTAAAGAAATTATTAAGGTAAAACTTAAGCTAAAACCTTAGTGTAAAAACTAAAGATAATATAAGGAAATATGATGGAAAAACTGGATACAAAACCTTGGTGGCATTTTGGTTATGTTTGGCTAATTATTGCTGGGCCTTTACTCGTTGTTATCGCATCTTTTATTACTTTATATTTAGCAGTCACTCGGCCTGATGCAGTGATTGATGATTACTATCGCAAAGGCATGGAAATCAACAAAACACTAAGTGCTGATCGTGATGGCATGGCGCCCGCCATGCAAGCACGCAACCATGCAGCAACTGGTCTTAAGCCAATAGAAAATCAGTAACTTAGCGATTATGGCGACTATCACGGATGTTGTTGTCATAGGTGCAGGACCAGCTGGCTTATGCTTTGCTAAAGCACTTGCAAATTTGGGTCTTCACACGGTAGTAATTGAGCGCCAATCTGAGCATAGCATTGCCTCCCCTGCTTTTGATGGTCGTGAAATTGCGCTAACTCACCACTCAGCAGAGCTCATGCGTGAGTTAGGGTTATGGGCACATTTGTCGCCTGATGCGATTTCACCATTACGAGATGCGCGCGTTTTTAACGGCTCTTCATTACTCTCAATGGATATTGGTCATCGCGACACGCAAAAAGCTGAACTTGGCTTTTTAGTTTCAAATCACCTTATTCGTAAAGCAGCCTACGAGGCGGTTAAATCATCCCCCGCCATTAGCTTTAAAACAGAAGTAGAAGTCACCAATATTAAGACTGACGCTAACATTGCTCAAATTACATTGAGTGATGGCGAAATTATCCAAGCTAAATTATTAATAGGTGCGGATAGCCGATTCTCTGAAACACGTCGCGCAATGGGCATTGCTGCTGATATGCATGATTTCGGCAAAACCATGATGGTCTGCGTGATGGAACACCCTATTTCTCATGAACATACTGCATGGGAGTGGTTTGACTATGGGCAAACCTTGGCATTACTGCCGATGAATGGAGCGCGTTCATCTGTGGTCATTACACTTTCCCCAGATGAAATGAATCCTTTGATGAAAATGGATGAGGCAGATTTTAACAGCGAAGTTTCTGCAAGGTTCAAACATAGACTTGGTGCCATGCACCTTGTTTCTACCAAACACGCCTATCCATTAGTGACTGTATATTCCAAACGCCTTATAGGGCAACGCTTTGCATTAATAGGCGATGCTGCGGTGGGTATGCACCCAGTCACTGCACATGGCTTTAACTTTGGATTAAAGGGCATTGCAACTTTGTCCGCTGAAATCAAATCAGCCATTGCAGCGAGTAAAGACTTTGCTTCTCACTCGCTACTTCTGCGTTACGAACAAAAGCATAGACGTGACACGCGCCCATTGTTTCTTGCTACGCATGCCATTGCTAAAGTTTATGGCAGCAACAGCCCGCCAGCAAGACTATTAAGAGCGGGGGCGCTACGATTAGGTAATCGATTAGCACCGTTCAAACGGGCAGTGGCTGGCTTTCTAGCGGACGCACGCTAGAGTTACGGACTAACGTATACAGTAAGGCCTAGCTGGCGTATGCGTTGAGCTACGCCTCCCAGCCACTCTTCTGACAAACGACTTAATCTTGCCGCTTCAGCTTGGTATGATGGACGTGCAAGTCCGTAGAGATGCACTCCTTGAACGACATCCTTAACTTGGCTAATGAGCGCTAAATAAGCCTCAATATCAGCTTCTTGTGGCGGCTCACCGTCTAATCCAAACATGCAAGTTTGTATAAAAGTTGGGCAAGCTGCCGCGCATTTTATTAGGCGCTGAATATGACTTTCTGGAGTCAAATTCACATCATTAATTCGGGAAATGCCCTCTTTAGTACCTGCATCAAGCTTAAACCAAACTTCACCATTGCATTTAGCTAGGTGGCTCACACTATCAAGTACGGTTTGCTTATCCATCAAACTGCCATTGGTAATCAATCTCAATTTGATAAGGTTAACTTGATTGGTATTGCCACTAGCGCCTAACAAGTTAAATTCTATTAGCACTTTCTCCACTAAGGACACTACTTCGGGAAACTCTTTCGCGCTCGTAGGTTCGCCATTGCCTGAAAAGGCGATGTCTTTCAGATGTCTATCCCCTTCAGCCACATAGCGCGCCATAAAGTCGCCATGCAATGCATAGGTCAAGAAAGATCTAAGCTCTTTTTCTAGTAAAGGTAAGTCAATTGGCGGCGGCGTACCACGCGTAAGATTGGGCACTTGGCAATAGACACAGCGCCAGTTACAGGCATTATTAACATTAAGATTAATGCCAATTGAAACGCCACCAGCGCGACGAGAAACAACTGGATAGACGTACTTCATACCGCTTACATCGCGGTTATGATCCGATACGGTCAGTGTTTGTTGGTCAGTCATTCTGGGATTTTGAACCTACCGTAATCAATATTGATCACGCTAAAAAGAATTAGATTTTAATTACAGGTTTCTGGATTGAATATTTTCTTGAGCGCATCTGCATTTAAAATACGCACATAACGCTGTTTTACTTCAATGATGCCTTCATCACTAAATTTAGAAAAAGCGCGGCTTACGGTTTCTAGCTTCATGCCAAGATAACTGCCTATTTCTTCTCGCGACATTCTAAGCGTTAATTCAGATTGTGAAAATCCACGGGCATGTAAACGCTGCACCAAATTCAGTAAAAAAGCCGCTAAACGTTCTTCCGCACGCATATTACCGAGCAACATCATCACGCTATTTTCGCGAACAATCTCGCGACTCATAATTTTATGTACATGACGTTGTAACAAAGGGAATTCACGGGATAAGTCTTCAACATTGGCAAAAGGCATTATACAAACTTCAGCATCTTCTAATGCTACTGCGTTACAGCTATGATGGTCTGTGACAATGCCATCTAAGCCGATAATTTCACCTGCCATTTGAAAGCCTGTCACTTGCTCTCGACCATCTTCAGTTGAAACGCAGGTTTTGAAGAAACCTGTTCTAATCGCATAAAGCGAGGTGAACACATCACCATTACTGAAAAGCATATCACCTTGCTTAACTCTGCGTCGCGTTGCGACTATTTCATCTAACTTTTTCATATCCGCAGTATTAAATCCAGCAGGCATGCAAAGCTCGCGCAGGTTGCAGTTTGAGCAGGCTACTTTTACAGATTCTGGAGTAATGGCTAGATTCATATTTTGATAAAACTTAAGATGGTAATGCAAGCATAACGCTAATCACACCTAGTTACTACGGATTATTCAAGATATATTATATCTCATCAACATACCAATAGTTCCACATCGAGATAGTAAAACTAAATTCACGCATTATCGTTTGATTTGCATCAAAGAGCCATTCTACCAAAGCTGGCATAGTACTAGGCTGAACTAAATTGTAGGAGTGGATTCATGAACGCTAATAACATTTCAATAGAGCCTGATGACGATATAATTAATATCGCCTCATCAGCAAACCCCAGCTATATCATGCCAGGCGTATCAATAGATATGTTGCAGAAATATGATGTTTCTGGCCCTCGCTATACATCTTACCCCACTGCGGATAGATTTGTAGAGGCATTTACTGAAGACGCTTACAAATTAGCCTTAGAACAAAGACGTGTTGCGGGTGCAGCACTGCCTTTATCAATTTATGTGCACATTCCATTTTGTGAATCACTTTGCTTCTTTTGTGCATGCAATAAAATTGTTACCAAGCATCATGAACGTAGTGCGGAATATTTACGTTATCTAAATCGCGAAATTGATTTACATATGGAGCATTTGGGTACTGCAAAAGGTACTAAGAAAAGTTCAGCAAATACCATTTCACAATTACATTTGGGTGGTGGCACACCCACTTTTTTCTCAGATGATGAATTATCTGAATTGATGAATATGCTAAAGCACAACTTTATTTTTGCGCCAAATGGCGAATATTCAATTGAAGTTGACCCGCGCACGGTGAATGAACAACGCTTAAAACATTTAGCCGAATTGGGCTTTAACCGCCTAAGTTTTGGTGTGCAAGACTTTGACCCAGAAGTGCAAAAAGCAGTGCATCGCATTCAGCCTGCTGAACAAGTGTTTTCTTTAGTTGAAGCCGCGCGTCGGCTACAATTTAAGTCTATTAATGTAGATTTAATCTACGGACTACCGATGCAAACGCCCGAGTCATTCACTCGCACCTTAAAACAAATTGTAGAACTAAGGCCCAATAGAATTGCGCTATACGGCTATGCGCATTTACCAGAGAGATTCAAACCACAACGTCGAATAAGCGAATATGAGTTACCCGCAGCGCAAGATAAAATTACCATGCTATCGAATGCCTTAAAAGCATTTATTGAGGCTGGTTATGTGTATGTGGGCATGGATCACTTTGCTTTACCAGACGATGATTTAGCTATCGCAAAACGTCAAGGTAGATTGCATCGTAATTTCCAAGGTTATAGCACACAACCAGATTGTGACTTAATCAGCTTGGGCGTCTCAGCAATAGGTCGCGTGGGAGCAACTTATAGCCAAAATGCAAAAACCATTGAAGAGTATTATGACTATCTCAATCAAGGCCGCTTCCCAGTGGTACGCGGATTAGCATTATCAAGAGACGATTTAATACGCCGCGCGGTGATTATGGCCATAATGTGCCAAGGTGCATTGCAATATGAATCAATTGAACTGGCTTATGTAATTGACTTTAAAACTTACTTCGCAAAAGAGCTTGAGCTATTAAAAGAGCAACAAGCGATAGGTATGCTAGAACTGGATGATAGCGGTTTACAGGTCACCGACACTGGTTGGTTCTTTGTACGCGCTGTTGCAATGTTGTTTGATAAATACTTACAAACTGACCGTAATCGCGCACGTTTTTCAAAAATAATTTAAGTTAATCACTACAGAAATAGCCGATAGAATTTTTTATCGGCTATTTTTTTGTCTGATTTTTATTATTCTAAAAGTAGACACAAAAAAAAGCCCCTACCGAAAACGATAGAGGCAAAGGTGGAGCCTTAAAATCTTTTATATTAAAAACATATTCTTAGAATTTTTTACCAATACCGATACCGAATACCCATGGATCGATGTCTAATGAGTCGATCTTAATCCAATTACCACCAAAGTTCATTTTTACGTCTGTATCTACTTTTGCATATTTAACATCAGCGTTTATTAACCAACCATCTTTCAAGTTAATATCAAAACCTGCTTGGGCTACTAAACCAAAACTATCGCGATCAATCTTAATTTTAGTACCAGTAATACCTTGGCTAAATTGTAAATTACGATCCAACATATTTGTGTAGTTAACACCAGCACCGATATATGGATCAAATGTTTGATCTGGCATGAAATGCCATTGAGCAGTTAGTGTAGGAGGTAGAAGATTCACACTACCTAATTTTTGATTTTGAAGCACACCTGAACCTGCTCCAGTAACACTCACATCATGTCTACTACCTAATGCAAGAATAAGTTCAGCAGCAATATTCTTAGTAAAATAGTAAGAGATATCCAATTCTGGAATCACATTGCTATCTACAGACAAGTTTGCACCTGTGTTGATTAAACCTGGGGCAACATTTTTAGCAACAGTCTGGCCTAATTTACTATCTTCATTTGGGCTAACATCCACTGCACGTATACGCACTACCCAATCACCAGCTTCAGCTTGAGCTAACGCAGGTGCGAAAGCGGCTGCAAGCGCTAATACTAATAATGATTTTTTCATTTTTAAACTCTCCACATAAGAAATTAATAAATCCGATGTGTGAATTCTACGAGGGGCTATGGATAAGCCATTTGATGTGTATCAATTACATGTATTAAAAAGTTAAGCGTTGTTTTTTTACAACAAGGCTTAACTAACTAAGGTAAAAGCTAGATGTGAATTTTTTAGGATTAGGGCTTTTATTATGAATTAAGCATGAATAATGCAATTGATTCGACATGAGCCGTATGCGGGAACATATTAATCACGCCAGCCGCACTCAATGTGTAGCCTTTTTCGCTCACTAACACACCTGCATCTCGTGCTAATGTGGCTGGGTTACATGACACATAAACAATTAATTTTGGTGCAGTTTCTGGCGTAATAGCTTTTACTAGCTCAAATGCTCCATCGCGTGGTGGATCTACTAACCACTTATCAAAGTTGCCAAGTTCGGCTAAGCTTGATTCGGTCATTTTAAATAAATCGGCAACGCCAAACTTAACATGCTCGATAGCATTTAAAACTGCGCTTTCATTGGCTCTATCGACTAAATTCGCCAAACCTTCTAAGCCCAGTACCTGCGCACCACTGCGGGCAATGGGTAAAGTGAAGTTGCCAATTCCACAGAAAAAGTCTGCGATGCGCTCATTTTGTTGCGGTGCTAATAGCTGCATTGCACGGCGCAACATCACTCGATTAATGTATGGGTTCACTTGTGTAAATTCATTTGGCTTGAATGGATAAGTTAAACCAAACTCTGGCAAGCTGTATTTAAGCGCAGAACCAGCCAATGGATAAAACGGCTTAATCGTGTCAGGGCCTTTAGTTTGCGTCCAAATCTGTACTTTATGCGTATCAGCAAAGGTTGTTAGTAAGGCTTCATCATCCGAATTTAGTGACTCCATAATGCGCAATATCAATACGATCACGGGGTGATTGCTTCCAGCTTCTAGGTCTGCTTCACCCACCGCTAACTCAATTTGCGGTAACTTGTCACGTATGCTTAATTGCAAAATCATGTCTTGCAATGGCGCTATCAGTGCGGAAACCTCCGGCACTAGCACTTCACAAGAATTCATATCTGCCACGTATCGTGTTGCTTTTTCGTTAAAACCGACCAGTACGCGCTGCTTCTTTTCTACATATTTAACACTTAAGCGCGCTTTGTGACGGTAACCCCATGTAGGACCATATAGTGGCGGTAGCATATTGTCGGCTTTTACTTGGCCAATATGCCATAAATCATTTTCAAGTAATCTTTGCTTTGCCGCCACTTGCGCGGCGAAATCTAAATGCTGAATTTTACAACCGCCACACAAGCCAAAATGCGGGCATTTAGGTATCACGCGTTGAGTAGATTGTTTGAGCACCTCCACCACATTAGCAACTTCATAACTCGGCTTAATGCGAATGGACTGATAAGTCACTTTTTCATTTGGCAGAGCGCCATCAATAAAAATGGTTTTACCTTCGACATGCGCAACACCACGCCCTTCTTGATCTAGCGACTCAATAGTCGCATGTTTTGTTTCGAGGACAGCTGGGGGTTTATTGCGATTTCTAGCGTGACGTGCCATGTGAAAACCTGAATTTCTGAATGAGGTGTGATTTTAACGCATTATTAACGCATTGTTAAAAGTGTCATGTATTTAGTAGCGGATCACCCTACAAAAACCGCTACAAAAAAAGATGGCTACCAAGCAGATAGAAACTCAGTCCAATGCGGTGCGCTGTAGTTGGTTAATGTCTCACGAACAAGCTTAATTTCAGCTTCGTACGCGGCAGGCGACAGGTTTCCACGCATGAGTTGAAAACGTAAGAAAACCAAGTGTGTGTTGGCGACGTCTGTTTCACAATAATTGCGGATTTCTTCAATCTTACCTGCTTTATAGGCATCCCAAACTTTACTGCCATCCATACCCAATTTTCCTGGGAAACCACACAACTTAGCCAAATCATCCAAGGGCGCATTGGCACGCGCGTTGTACATCGCCATCACATCCATTAAATCTAAATGGCGCATGTGGTAACGGCTAATGTAGTTATTCCATTTAAAGTCTTTATCGTCCTCGCCTAAATCCCAATAACGGCTGGCGTTAATACCATGAATCAGCCCGCGATAATGCAGAACTGGTAAATCAAAGCCACTGCCATTCCAAGAGATGATTTGCGGAGTGAATTTATCGATTCCATCAAAAAAGCGCTGAATGATTTCAGCTTCGGTCGCATCTGCATCACCAAGCGTCCACACTTTGAAATTATTACCTTCTCGCAAGGCGCATGAAATGGCGCAAATACGATGTTGATGCAAGGGTAAAAAGTCTGTACCATTTTGCTGGCGACGTTGATGCAAAGCAATATTGGCAACATCGTCTGCCGAAATTTCTGGGGGCAGATTATACAAAATACGAAGACCATTCGTATCAGGAATGGTCTCGATATCAAATACTAAGGTAGGCGTCATGCCAAAAGCATACACGATTCAACATCTAATGAGCAACCAGCCTGTGTGACTATTTAGGCAAACTCCGCTGTATCTAATGTAGCGACTTGCTCAGATTCCGCTGACTCTTCAATTTTATGTATTAATATTGGCGTCAGCATTTCACCGTCTACAAAGGCTAACATCGCGTAAAGAACTGGCTCAGCAGCTTGGATTGGCGTAAATTTACCAAAACCAAATTTTGAGTTTTTAATGACTTGCCATGCACCTCTGGGCTCGGCATATTCTGGCTTTGAAAAGTGCTGCTTAATTTGTGCAGAAGCCATACTATGAAGCACATAATCCACATTGCCTATCAAAAGTGACCATCGTGTCTCATCTTCATTGTCGGTGCTTTCTAACTGAAATAAATACCAATCATCACCCTGATAATCCAATTGAAATATGCTGTGGATAGTTTGCGTTCGCGTGTTCATTGCGTAGTACACGCCTTGATCGTCTAAGGTAATTGGCTTGCCAAAAGAGGGAAAGTTAATCACGTTACTTGAGATATTGCTTGGCATGCTTGAAGAATGACTTGGCATTTTTGCACTCCCTTAACTTATCAAAGTTAAGCTTAGTGTATGCCTTGAAGAATGAAGTCTTAACCAGAAACAACGTAAGATTAATAGCTTACTTCAATTATAAATTTAGCTCTGTATAAAAAATAAAGGCTGCCTATGCAGCCTTGAGGTTTATTATTTTTGAGTGATTATTTTTTGACCCAGCCACTATCATTTTGATAGTACCAGCCAGCTTGTGCTTTATCTATCCAGCGACCTGCAAATGTGCCTTGAATATCACCACGCCATTCTGGGTGACCGTTACCTGCGGCAATTTCTTTATATAAGGCGTTGCGATCAGCATTTTCAGCTGCGACTAGCGCATTGATACCTTGCCTATCTTTTAGGGGCACCGCAGTGGTGTCGCGCACTGCAATTAGACCATCTTTAGTTAGCCCGATAGCACCACTCGCATAATGCGGCGCCAATTGATTATGGCGCGCTTGCATGCTGTTTTTAATCGCCAAAATCGCAGGCGTATTCATTTCTAAGTCTGGCACTGCATTTGCCAAACTCATTGTTAAAAACATCGTCATCACCACTATAAAAACATTCATAAGTTTTTGCATATTATTTCCTTTTTTATCGTTCGTTTCCAACTTAATCTGTTCGATTTAATTCAAATCAAACTATCGGGTTGAAACTCTGGCTATTTAGCGGCTGGTGCATCCACAGGTTTATTGGTAGATGTTTGTGCGTCATCTTTTAGTTGCCAAACATCGTCGATGATTTTATCCGCAGCTTTTTCTGCTGCAGCGGCGGGAAAATAAATGTTGATAGTCACGCAGGCTGATAGGCCAGCAATCACCGCTAGCAAACATAGATTTTTGGTTAAATTACTTTTCATTGTTATTCCTTATTCAATTGCGACCTAATGACTGCGTAAAACTAAAGTTCAATTTGCGCATTCTCTGCCAACTCCACTTTGCTAGTACTATTCCACCACCATTTTGGTGTTGCCGTCAGTAATGCGTTTTATTCTACCTAACAAATCAGACAAACTGATTCTTTGTGTAAAGCCATTCACGTTCACTGCAGGTATTCCACTTCCTTTAACGATCACATACCCTGTTGCGGTTGACTCAACGCCACCCATTTCGCAGACATCTTGACGTAATTTGCAGCTTAAACCAATTTTGTCGTAATTAAACTCTTTAAAAAAACGTAAAAATGTCCTTTGCAAAGCAACTGCGGTGCCCTCGCCACCTAAAGCGGTAATGTTTTCCACAGCGCGTTGTGAAATCTTTTTAAGGTGTTTGCCTTCGCTGGTTTGAATAGAGGCATCCAAGCGCACTGGTTTCCAATTTTCCAGCACCATGTGTTTTACATCACCGTCTAACTTACCTTCAATATTACCGAAGCTAAATGTACGCGTTAAGTCACCTAAATCTAAATCGCGCATTTGCAAATCAGCTTGTAAACGTGGCACCACACCTAGCGGATCTTCAATCTTAAGGTTATCCATGCCAATTGTGCCATTAAATACATTAAAGGTCATCGCACCATCCATCACTAGTTGCTTACCTGCGTAAGTCACTTGCGGCACGCGGCCTGATATTTTACCTTGCATGATTGGCCAACCCAGCGCTTTGCTAAATGCGCTCATCGATATTGGTGAAACATTCATGCCGACATGCCAGTACCAATTATCGGCAATCATCGCCGCGGATAAATCTGTGAAATTAAGCGCGCCATCTAAAATTGGCAAGGTGAGTTGCGGTGTAGTGAATGAGTAGCGATTAATTACCGCGCTTAACTTGGTGTCTCCCAAAGGCATTTTGAGCAAATTTCCGCTTTCATATTCAATACTCACGGTTTTGGCATTATTGTAATCCCATGGCAAATGCGCATTCATATGCTTGAAAGCAAATTTGCCATTTTTATCATCAATGTTGGCATCGCGTAAGTTAAGCTCAAAACTACTCGGCTCTAAATTCTTAATCTCAAATTGCCAATCGGCTTTGCCAGATACCTCTAAATTACCGAACACTGACTTTTCAGCCATGGGTTTCAAGAATATAGCGTAGAGCCCGGCAAAATCAACATCTTTTGCATTGACTTTAATATCTTCAACCATTTGAGTTTTGGTATTAATTTGCACGCTTGAGGTCATTTTACCTACCTCATTCACCAGTAAGCTAGCGTTCTCAATATTCAGCATAGGCTGTTTGAAAGTGCCGTTAACTTCAAAACGATTACCCGCTTTGCCGAAATAAAATGGTTGCCAAAACAATTCGCCTTTATCCCAGCTAATCAGGCCGTTCCATTGCCAAATGTTGTTGACACTTTTTGCCGCAAGTTTAATTTGACCAGTGAGGTTTTCACCCGCATGCAAACCAGATTCATCGCTAAAATTAGCCGCATTAAAAGCTATATCCATTGCAAAGTCATTCGGATAACTCACAAAATGTACTGAAAATGGCGCTTTTACTTGCTTGGCCGTAAAACTGCCTTTCAAGCAATCAACTCGCCCGATTTTCTCGGTATTAAATTGCTCACATTGCAGATTGAAGGGAATGAACTCCTTTTCGTTGGTGGGCTTCACTTCTGCTTTTAGGATTAGAGTCGGCTTCGTACCTTTTAAATCCACCTGAAATTGCGCATTTTTGAGCTTACCTGCAGGCGCATCCACTTCGCCAACTTGAATTTGAATGGCACTAATCGCTAGAACTTGCGGAGAAAACAAGCTGCAACAAAAACCAATCGCAAAAACTAACCGTAGAAACATTTTAGGCGGGGAAAACGCCAGTAGACAAATACCGATCACCCCTATCGCAAACAATAGTGACTATCACCGCATCTTCGAGTTCTTTAGAAAGCTGCAGCGCTGTATAAAGCGCGCCTCCACTCGATATTCCTGCAAATATGCCCTCTTCAGTCGCTAACTTTCTGGTGATATTTTCGGCATTTTTTTGATTCACATAGCGCAGTTCATCCACACGGTTTGCCTCGTAAATTTTAGGTAAGTATTCTTCCGGCCATTTACGAATTCCAGGAATTTGGCTGCCCTCTTCTGGCTGCACGCCAATAATTTGAATATTGGGATTCTGCTCTTTTAAATAACGAGAAGTTCCCATAATCGTACCAGTAGTGCCCATACTTGAAACAAAGTGCGTCACCTTGCCTGCAGTATCTCGCCAAATTTCTGGACCTGTCGTCTCATAATGCGCCAGCGGATTGTCACTGTTACCAAACTGATCTAATACGATACCCTCGCCCTCAGCCTCCAACTTCATCGCAACATCACGTGCAAGTTCCATGCTGCCATCTTTAGGCGTTAATATTAGCTCCGCCCCATAAGCTTTCATACTTTGACGACGCTCTACACTTTGATTTTCAGGCATCACCAATATCATTTTATAACCACGCATTGCCGCCACCATTGCTAATGCAATGCCAGTGTTGCCACTTGTCGCTTCAATTAGCGTATCGCCAGGTTTAATATCGCCGCGTGCTTCCGCACGAGTAATCATACTGTATGCTGGCCTATCTTTAACTGAGCCAGCAGGGTTATTGCCTTCGAGCTTGAGTAAAATTGTGTTGCTGGTTTTGCCAGCCATGCGCTGCAATTTAACTAAGGGGGTATTACCGACAAAATCATCTAATGTTTTATACATTTGCTTTAAGCTTCTTTAATGTAGTTCTATTTGTGTTTATTATTTAGCTTGGCTAAGACTTTAGTTTTGCCAAAAACAAGGCATATACAGCCATGCTAATAAAAGCGATGAGTGCCATTTGCGGTATGCTCAAGCCAAGAAAAGTCCAATCGATTGAGGCACAATCTCCTGTACCGCGAAACACCAATTTCAATGCTTTTTGTAATGGAAAATTTTCGAACATATAATCGAAACCAACACCGCAATCGGCAATCATAGTGTCGCGATGCGCTTGTAACCACCAATGTCTAATGGCCACACCAGCGCCACCTAGCGCAGTTAACACCTGTAAAAAAGTCAATAATTTACCTAGAATAGTGGCAGGTTTAATGAATGCTGCGATTAAAAATAGTACGCCCAAACCCATAAACACCATGCGCTGCGATATGCACAAGGGACAAGGATTCAATTGATAGTGTGTTTGAATAGCTAAGGCTAGCCCAACCAGCCCGAAACAAGCCACAAAGCCAAGTAAGTAGCCGCGTTTACCACCAAACAATTTATTAATCATTTCACATTTCATTTCGAATACCTTTAGTTTTTAGCTGCGCGATTTTGTTAGCTGTCGCTTATAATTGAACCATAAACATTGTAATAGATAACGCCTGATGACTGAACCTACTTTATTGAATGAAAAGCAAATTCGTAACGTGAAAATTTTGACCGTGAGCGAGCTAAATCGTTTAGCCAATCAGGTATTAACACAAAGTTTCCCGCTTTTCTGGGTATCTGGCGAGGTTTCTAACCTAACGCGCGCTGCGAGTGGCCACTGGTATTTCTCACTTAAAGACAGCAGCGCACAGGTTCGTTGCGTGATGTTTAAAGGCCGAAATAGCTATTTAGATTGGGTGCCAAAAGAAGGCGACAAAGTTGAAGCTCGCTGTACTGTCACCTTATACGAAGCACGCGGTGACTTTCAACTCACCATCGAGTTTTTGCAACGCGCTGGTTTAGGTGCGCTATTTGAGGCATTTGATAAGCTAAAAGCTAAGTTACAAAACGAGGGCTTATTTGATGCCTCGTTTAAAAAGCCGCTACCATCGCATCCTAAAAAAATCGGCATTGTAACTTCTCCTGACGCAGCGGCATTACGCGACGTACTCACCACACTCAAGCGCCGCATGCCAAGTATTCCGATTGTGATTTACCCCACGCCTGTGCAAGGTAAAGGGGTAGCAATCCAAATTGCCGATGCCATTCAATTGGCTAATGAGCGCGCTGAGTGTGACGTACTGATTATTTGTAGGGGTGGCGGTAGTATTGAAGACTTGTGGCAATTCAATGAAGAAGTTGTTGCGCGCGCCATTTCAGAGTGCTCGATTCCGACCATTAGTGGCGTAGGTCATGAAACCGACTTTACCATTTGCGATTTTGTAGCCGATATACGCGCCGCAACGCCAACCGCCGCAGCCGAGTTAGCCACTCCTTCCAGAGAAAACATACTTGGCGCACTTAACCAGTTGAAACAGCAACTCAACCGAATGATGCAATATCAACTGAATCAGCGTGCGCAAGCTTTAGATTATCTATCTCGTAGGCTAATTTCACCTGCCCAACAAGTTGAGCAGCAGAAATCTCAACTGGCGCAAATGGGGCTGCGTTTGAATACGGCGATGAATCAACAAGTAAAAAATAAACAGCAAAATCTATTACGTGTCAGTCAGAATTTAACTCATCTTAACCCACAAGCCGTGCTAACTCGAGGTTATGCTTTTGTGCAAAACAAACTAGGGTCGATTATCAGTTCAAGCCAACAGTTACAACAAGGGGATGATGTTACGCTGACATTCGGTATAGGTTCGGCCGAAGCTACTATTAGTAAGACAAACGAATAAACAAATCCCTGATATTTATTTTAGAAATGTCATTAAAGTTTCAAACTATAATGACAAAGTAAACAATAATATTGTTTTATAAAACACTCTAAAGTTTAAGTTGGCGACTCAATGCAAAATAACCTAAATAATTCATCTGTGATGCCTGCAGACAAAACCTTGCTAGCGGCAATTGATTTAGGTTCAAACAGTTTCAGACTTGAAATCGGTCGCTTAGATAGTGGTCATATTCAGCGCGTAGAATATCTAAAAGAAGCAGTCAGGCAAGGTGGGGATTTAGATGAAAACCGTAACCTAACGGCAGAATCTATGGAGCGTGGTATTCGCTGCTTAGCTAGGTTTGGCGAGCGTTTACAAGGTTTTGACCCATCTCATGTGCGTGCTGTTGCCACACAGACTTTGCGTGAAGCCAATAATCGCGATGTATTTATCAAACTCGCTAAAAAAGCACTAGGTTTTGATGTAGAAGTCATTTCTGGCGTGGAAGAAGCCCGCCTCATATACAAAGGCGTTAGTAGATTTCTACCGCAATCGAATGAGCGTCGTTTGGTGATAGACATTGGCGGCCGCTCTACTGAGTTTATTTTAGGCCAAGGTTTTACATCACAACACACAGCCTCCTTACATGTAGGTTCGGTTGCATGGTCACTCAAACATTTTGGTTCAGGTGACTACACCGAAAATGCTTTTACTCGCGCAGAAATTGCCGCTGAATCCATTTTTGACACCTTAGGCACACACTTTAACCATGCGCAATGGGATATTGCCTATGGTGCCTCTGGCACTGTTGGCGCGGTTGCTGATGTATTAGAACAATATGGACGACCAGTTAACACAGTCACAAAAGAAGGTCTATATTGGCTTAAAGATGAACTACTCCGCACTAAGCATGTAGATAAATTACGACTTTTAGGTTTAAAAGAAGATAGAAAACCAGTCATTGCTGGTGGCTTATCTATCCTTATCGGTATATTTGATCTCTTAAAAATTGAAACGTTAAACGTAGCTCAGGGCGCACTCAGACACGGTTTGCTGTATGACATGCTTGCACGTGACAATGAAATGGTCGATTTAAGAAATGCATCTGTTAAGCGTTTAGCCCGCAAGTTTGATGTGGATGAACGACACGCAAAAACTGTGGCAGAGGTTGCTGGAAAGTTATTTGAAAAAATTAGTGAGAATATACATTTTGCACCTGGTGAACAACAAGTGCACGCCAGAAAATTACGCTGGGCTGGCCTCCTGCATGAGATCGGATGCGCAGTCTCGCCAATTGATGCAAATTTACATGGGGCCTACATACTCGAACATACCGAACCAGCCGGATTCTCACAAAGCGAGTTGCACTGTTTAAGCTTGTTAACGCTAGGTTATAAAGGCAAATTAAAACGCTTGGAGATTGACTTTTCCGACCGAATTTTTGTCATGCAACTCGTCTGTTTGCGTCTAGCAGTTATTTTATGCCATGCTCGCCATATACCTAATCTAAGGGGGTTTCAGCTGCTTTACAGTCAAAACCGTATTCAATTAAACATACCAAAGTCTTGGCCTGAGAAATTTCCGCAATCTTATTATCTATTAGACGAAGAAACCATCGCTTGGCAGAAGATTAATTGGCAGTTTGAGATTTCTAATATTTAACAATTTGTCATAAAAAATTCACAGTCAAACATTTCGTAACGGTATAAACTGTTTATACCGTTTATTTAGGAGACCATAATGTCAAAAATTAATCAGCTACAAGCTGCAGCACTAAAAGCGCCCGTTGAAAAAACGACTCCAGTGAAAGCTGCCGTCAAAAAAATTGTAACGCCAAAACCATTAGCTGCCATAGCGGCTACTACAAGTAACCCAGCTAAAGTAGCCCCTGCGCCAAAAGCTGTAAAAGCTAAAGTTGCAGCCAAACCAATAGCAAAAGAAAAAGAAAAAGAAAAAGAAAAAGAAAAAGAAAAAGAAAAAGCGCAAAAATTAAAAATGGAGCGTGATAGCTTTACAATGCCAAAAGCTGAATATGCTCAACTTTACGTGTTGAAAGAACGTTTAGTTAAACTTGGTAATCCTGCAAAGAAAAGTGAATTATTACGCGCAGGTATTATGCAATTAACGGCTATGACAGATGCCGCGTTAAAAGTGGCTATGAGCAAAGTGCCAACAATTAAAACTGGCCGCCCAAAAAAGAAATAATACTGCCTATAAATTAGGGTGTTTAACAGTATATAAATAAGTTTGTAGAACACCCTCATTCATGCGCTGGCGCAGCCACCAAACTGCGCCCTTCTTCACTGCGCAAGCATCCTCATTCATACCAAGTAACTTTGTAATTAACGCACCTAAATTGGGTTGATGCCCAATAATTAAGATGGTTTGGTTGATATCGTTATTGTTAACCTTGCTAGCGATTATTTCTGGCGTACTATCCACACTCAGATAATCAGCCACTTCAACGTGTATTGAGCTTAGCGCTTGTAATGCGGCTACAGTTTGCAGACAACGTATTGCAGGACTACATAATACAAAGGTATTCGATGGTAAATGTTGACTCAACCACTTTGCCATTTTAATAGCGTCTTTATGACCGCGCTTTGTTAACGCTCTGTCACAGTCCGCGCCGCTTTTACTATGTATTTCTGCTTCGGCATGTCGCCAAAAAATTAAATTAGCCATTATATTTTCTACGCTATGTTTCTAAACCCATGTTTTCTAAATCAGGCTTCCTAAACAAAGTTTTTTTATTAGTTTTCGTATTTTTTTAGTAGCTGTTGCTGTGCGCTCAACAAATTCTCTTTAGACTTAGTAGGTGGCAACGCTGAATTACTCAATGTATAAGTTCCATCTGCGTTAAGTAGCCATGCATCAATGTTGTCATCCAAGTACATTTGGCAACATTCAAACAAAACTCGCGCACGATTCTCAGCATCAACAATAGGCCAGGCAATTTCTATACGGCGCATCATATTACGGTTCATCCAATCGGCACTGGAAAGCCACATATTTTCTACTTCATCCACTTTAAAATAGAAAACTCGAGAATGCTCCAACAGCCTACCGATAATTGACCGCACCCTGATACGTCCATCTAGTCCAGGCGCATCTATAGGCAAGATGCAAGCACCACGTAATATCAAATCAATTTCAACGCCAGCCCGTCCTGCATTCACCAAAGCCTGCACGAGTGCGACATCAGTAAGTGCATTCATTTTTAAAATAATGCGGGCAGATTTACCCGCTTTTGCAGCAAGTTCAGCCGCTCTAATTTTGCTTAACATTTGTCTATGCAGATTAAACGGCGCAACCAATAGCTTTTGCATGCGAGGTAATTGTATTTGACTTGCAATATGTCTAAACAAATATTCCATATCTCGGGTGATTTGCACGTCAGCAGTTAGCATACTCACATCGGTATATAAACGTGCAGTTCTCGGGTTGTAGTTGCCTGTAGAAACATGTCCGTAATGCTTTAAATGCGCACCTTCGCGGCGCATGACTAGCAACATCTTGGCGTGCGTTTTTAAGCCGACAACACCGTATACCACCTGCGCACCAACTGACTCTAAATCTTCCGCCCAGTTGATGTTAGCCTCTTCATCAAAACGCGCTTTGAGCTCAACCACAGCCATGACTTCTTTGCCACGCCTAACGGCTTCTTGCAGCAATTTAAGCATCCGTGGATCCGAACCAGTACGATAAATCGTTTGCTGAATCGACAATACATCTGGGTCATAAACCGCTTCACGCAGAAAATCGATGACTGATTCAAAGCTTTCATAAGGCTGATGAATCAATATATCTCTTTGCTTTAGCTGCGTAAAATATGATTGCCCAGAAACTAATTGCTCACTACGCTTAGGTTCAAATGGTTTAAATTTCAAATCATTGCCTTCGGCTAAATCAGCCAACTGCATCAATCTAGCAAGATTCACAAGACCATTAACCCGGTATAAAGACAGTTTAGGTAAATCGAATTGTTGTAATAAAAACTTAGCAAGCTTTTCATCGCAGCCATGTGATACTTCTAAACGAACCGCATCACCAAAGTTTCGTTGCACTAGACCTTGCCTCAACGCGGTGCGCAAATTCTTTACATCATCTTCATCTACAGCCAAATCTGAATGGCGCGTGACCCTAAACTGAGAAAAATTTATCACTTCACGGCCAGTAAATAAACTAGTCAAATGCGCTCTAATCACACTAGATAAAGAAACAAATTTTTGCTGTTTATCACTTAAATGTTTAGGCAGTTTAATTAAGCGCGGCAATACTCTTGGTACTTTAACAATGGCAATATTGTTATCGCGGCCAAATGCATCGTTGCCGCCCAACAGCACAATAAAGTTAAGCGATTTATTGGCAACAAGCGGAAATGGATGGGATGGATCAAGCGCCACTGGCACCAATAAAGGCCGCACTTCTGTTTCAAAGTATTTGGCGACCCACTTACGTTGCTCTGCAGTCCGGTCACCATGCGAAACCAAATACACACCTTTTTTACTCAGCGCGGGCATCAATTCGGTATTAAATATTTGATATTGCTTATCGACTAAAGTATGCGCGGCTTCTGATATGGCCTCATAACTTTGTACGTTAATATCGGTTTTATGTTCGTCTTCACGCATCGCATCGACATGTGGCGCGGCACGCACTTCAAAGAACTCATCTAGATTCGAAGATACGATACAAATAAAGCGTAAGCGCTCTAATAATGGGTAATCTGGGTTTTGTGCAAGACTTAATACACGCTGGTTGAAAGCTAAAATGCTAGTGTCGCGATTAAGTAATTTTAATGGTGGGTAAGTTGTGCGCATATTATTTTCATTATGGATATGCAGAACATATTATGCGCCAATTGTGACAAATTAATGATAATTTGATGAAAACCAATCTAAGCGATAGAGCTGAAGTTTGGTACATTTTTTATGTCATATTTCTAGAATAGAAATGCATAATCACTTATTTTTTAACAAACCTCGAATCAGCAAACCTGCTGCCGCAAATCCAAAAGGTGCGGTCACGCAAACGCTAGAGCCGTAACCAGCACAATTTAAACCAGTGATTGCCGTGTCATTTGTTTCACATACACGATCGGGCATGATGGCTTCTTCATCAGAATAAATACATTGAATACCAAACTCTGTAGGCTTAGATTTACCTGCATCTGCTTTTGCAAAACCATAATCTTTACGCAACAAGTTACGTACTTTTGCCAACAATTTATCATGACTAACATGGCTTAAGTCTGCTTGCTTGATACGACTTGCATCTAAACGCCCACCTGCCGCACCTGTCATGACTAATGGAATATTCTTTTGCTGACAAAATGCAGCAATAGCCGCTTTGGCTTTCGCATCGTCTATGCAGTCGATGACCCCATCAAAATTACGATTTAGCATTGCAGTTACATTTTCAACAGTCACGAAATCCTCAACTTCATGCACAATCGCAGCTGGATTAATGAGCTTAATCCGCTCAGCCATTGCCGTCACTTTAGCTTTACCAAATGCGCCATCTACCGCATGCAATTGACGATTGACATTTGACTCTGCAATATTGTCTAAATCAATCAATGTGATTGTCCCTACGGCATTGCGTGCAATTGCTTCAGCAGCCCAGCTACCCACGCCACCAATGCCAATGATGCATATGTGCATCGCTTGCAATGTTGCAAAACCATCAACACCGTATAACCTTGAAACACCGCCAAATCGACGTGCTATATCCATGGGCTCACTCATGTTGGATTATTATTTTCTAGTACGACAAATGCTGCGGCTAAGTTTTTCTCGTCGCTAATACTAATATGCATTTGCGTGATACTTTTAGATTGCAACAAGGCTTGTAACTCTGGCGCTAAAACCAATAAGGGCTTGCCTAAATCATCATGCGAAACTGCAATATTCTGAAAGGTTGCGGGTGCTCTTAAGCCTGTACCAAGCGCTTTAGAAAATGCTTCTTTTGCAGCAAAACGCTTCGCTAGAAAACGTGCTTTTATGTGAGACTCCAAATAACTGACTAATTCACTCTCAGCTAAGATGCGTCTAGCGAAATCATCGCCAAATTGTTGAATAGAAGCCTCGATTCGAGCCACTTCTACGATGTCAGTACCAATGCCAAAAATCATTTACTTGAGCTTCAATCCGTTAAATTATTTATAGCTAAACTCTTTGACTAGCGACTTCATCTCTCGCACAGCATTGTCCCAACCTACAAATAATGCATGAGCAACAATCGCGTGGCCAATATTAAGTTCGTCTATTCCTTCAATTGAGGCGATTTCATGTACGTTATGGTAGTGCAATCCGTGGCCGGCATTCACCACCAAACCCAAGTTTAAACCGTGAGCAACGGCATCTTTAATGCGCTGCAACTCGCGTGCTCTATCAATTGGATTTTCAGCATCAGCAAATGTACCTGTATGCAGTTCAATGACTGGCGCACCTGCTTTTTTTGCAGCATCAATTTGCGCAAAATCTGGCCCAATGAATAATGACACGCGTATGCCAGCCTCACTTAATCTTTTCACAGCTTTTTGCACATTGGCGAAGTTCCCCACCACATCTAAACCACCTTCGGTAGTACGTTCTTCGCGACGTTCTGGCACCAAGCAGACATCTTGCGGTGCAACTTCTAACGCAATCTCAACCATTTCATCAGTTACAGCGCATTCCAAATTCATACGAGTTTGCAATAAATTACGTAAAGCATGAACATCCGCATCTTGCATATGCCGACGATCTTCACGCAGATGCAAAGTAATGCTATCTGCGCCAGATTGTTCGGCACGCAAAGCGGCCTGCACCACGCTTGGATATTTGGTGCCACGCGCTTGACGAATTGTCGCTACGTGGTCGATATTGACACCTAATTTAATCATAATTAACTTCTATCTTTAAATTTTATAAAACTATAAGCCCTGTAAATCAATTAGCAGTTGTCGAGTATGCAATGGTTTATCGCCTAAGTAATGGGCTAATAAATAACGCATCAACTGTTTACTCTGTTGCTGAGTTTGAACAGAAGTGTAATCGTCAGCCGCCATTTCTATCAAGATTTTACCGAGCAATTGTATGCCATTATTTACTCGCGTCTGCGATGCACTTAACCTTGTTGCACCGTGTTCAGCGGTATACCGATAATTAACATCTTGTACAATTTGCTCATTATTCACATCATGTTGTAGCGGAATGGCATAGCCAAGTTCTTGCAACAACTTCAGCTCAAAGCGTCTAAGTGTTGTGGCTAAATCATCACCAGTCGCTAATATCTTTAAGGTCGCACTGTAATATTCAAATAAGCTTTCATGCGGGTCTTCACGCGGAAGCAATCGCAATAATAATTCGTTCAGGTAGAAGCCGCACATGAGCGCCTCACCTTTAAGTAGGAGTAAGCCGCCGCCCCACTCTAAGCTATGCAACGTTTTAAGTTCTAACTTGCCAGACCAAGTAGCCAGTAAAGGCTGAAAAGACTGTAGCATGCCACGCATGGCAGATCTTGGTCGCCTCGCCCCTTTGGCCGTTGTTGCCACTCGGCCAAAACCATGTGCAAACAATTCTACAACTAAGCTAGTTTCTTTAAACGGGTAAGTGTGAAGCACATAGACGGGTTGGTTATCTTGGCGGTGTGGATTAGAACTTACCGCCATTATTGTTCTGGCTCAACTGTACTTTGCAAATCAGGATTATCATCCGCCTTTAAAATCAGTAATGGCACCAACATCTCTGCCCCTGAAAATAGAATCATTGCAAAACGTATGTTCTCATCTGCATGAATGGGGGTAAATTTACCAAACCCATATCTAGAGTTACGAATAAGCTGCCAAGCGCCTTTAGGTTCAGCATATTCAGGCTTATCGAAGTGATGTTTAATCTCTTCAGTAGACACCTCTTTTAAAGGGTAATCGCCATTATCAGCCAGTATCACCCAGCCCATTTCGCCATTTTTACCCGTATTTTTTAATTGGTATAAATACCAATTTTGGTCTTCATTAGTCTCGGCATTCGTGGCGCTTTCATAAACCAACTGAAACACATTATTAATGTCACCAGTTTTGCGATTGATAGCATAATATATGCCTTGCTCATCTGGCTCAATTGGCTGACCATAAACTGGTATGTTATAGACGTTATTCGGCATAGCAAATACTCCAAATTAGTCCGTTAAAATGGCTGCTCTTCTAATAACCTAGACTTTTTAGCGCTCTTTCATCGTCAGCCCAGCCGCCCTTAACTTTTACCCAAGTTTCTAGGTAAACTTTACCGCCAAACAATTTCTCCATATCCTGACGGGCTTCAGTAGAAATTTGTTTCATTTTGTCGCCATTTTTACCAATAAGCATTGGTTTTTGGCTATCTTTATCGACAATAATGGCACAGAAAATACGGCGAAGATTACCCACCACTTCAAATTTCTCAATTTCTACGGCCACTGAATAAGGAATTTCATCGCCAAGTAATCTGAAAATCTTTTCACGAACTAGCTCAGCCGCAAGAAAGCGCTCATTTTTATCAGTCAACTCATCTTCAGAGTAAATCGCTGCTTGCTCTGGTAAATACTTGCGAATCGTATGTAAAAGCTCATCTAAATTGAGGCTCTTTTTTGCGCTCACAGGCACGATGTCTGTAAATGGAAATTCCAAGTCAAAGTCTTGAATCAAAGGCAATAAATTACCCTTATCGCCCATTAAATCTGATTTATTCACCACTAAAATTGTCGGCGTTTTATCTGATAATAAAGCTAATACCTTGCGATCAGCCTCGCCTAATTTCATTGGCTCAATCACAAACAGCACTACATCAACTTCAGTGAGCACTTGCGTTACAGTTTTATTCAAACCTTTATTGAGCGTATTCAGGTGTTTTTGTTGAAAACCTGGTGTATCTACAAACAAAAACTGGGTATCTTCTGTAGTATGAATGCCCAGTAAGCGATGGCGCGTGGTTTGCGCCTTACGCGAAGTTATGGCTAACTTCATTCCTAAAATATGGTTTAACAAGGTAGATTTACCTACGTTAGGGCGGCCTACAATTGCAATGGTGCCGCACTTGAATGCAGACAATGCGTCTACATCCAAATCTGAATCCAAGTTTGAGTCTGTCATTTTGGGCTATCCAATAATCAATTTATAGTTGAGTTTATGCAATTTGGCTTTTACCAAAGCGTATTTTTTCTAATGCTAGCAAAGCAAGCTGGGCTGCTTGTTGCTCTGCGATGCGACGGCTGGTGCCCTCGCCTACGGTACGAATATCTAGTTTCTGTATGAAACATTCTACAATAAACACCTGAGCATGTGCTTCACCGCTCGTGTGAACAACCGCATATTCTGGCACAGCAATTTTTTTGCCTTGCAGTACTTCTTGCAATAAAGACTTAGGATCTTTATCAATAATCTTAGGGTCTATGGTGCTGAGTTTTTCTGTATAAAGTTCTAATACCAAAGCTTCGGCAGAAAAAAACCCACCATCAAGATACACGGCGCCAATAATGGCTTCTAAGGCATCAGCAAGTATAGATGGCCTACGCCAACCTGCACTTTTTAGCTCACCTTCACCTAGCTTTAGCGCATCTCCGATATTTAAGGAAAATGCGATTTCACTAATGGTAGCTTCTTTTACCAGTTGCGCTCGCAAGCGGCTTAAATCGCCCTCAGCCAAGCTTGGGAAACGCTGATATAGCTGATTTGCGATAATGAAGTTAAGCGCACCATCGCCCAGATACTCAAGCCTCTCATTATTTTGAGAAGCATAACTACGATGTGTCAGTGCTTGAGTCAGCAGATTTTTATCTACAAACTTGTAACTAAGGCGTTTTGTTAAATCCTGCTGAGTCATTGAATATGTTTGATTGCCTGTGCTTCTAAATTACTTGCCGTCTGACGAAGCATTAAAATCCATCATGACGCTAATATTGCCAAATAAAGGAGTGATGACTTGATACTGCGCTGAAACAGTGGTTTCACCCGCGCTATTTTTGCCAATCACTATATCTTTGCCATTAATGACGGTGATATATGAGGTGTTAGCCCGCCTGTCAAAAGAATCCTGAATGTCTTTTTTGCTCATATCACTTAAAGAGTCTTTATTCATTGCACGCAAGACTGTTTTTACAGAGAAATATTCTTGATATGCGGGGAACATTTTCATTGCTATCACCGCAACCAAAAACAACATGGCTCCGACAAATAACATGCCTAATAAGGTAGCACCTGCTTGTTTTTTAAGATTAATATAATTTTTCATATGCTTTTCTACTTGTGAATTATGCATAAATTTCTCCCTATTTTAGAAAGTTGAATATTTTAAATCAATGAATAGAATTACCGATTCGAGAACCTTTATCAAAATTCATCCAGATGAAAAATGCCTTACCGACTAAATTTTTCTCTGGTACAAACCCCCATACGCGACTGTCTGAACTGTCATCACGATTATCACCCATCGCCAAATAATGTCCAGCAGGCACGACTATTTCCTCGTCATTTGCAAATTTTGCACCTATGGCATCAGAGTCGTAGCTATTAACCCATTCGTTAATCAAAATATCATGACTAACATCACCTAATTGCTCTCGATATTGCTTTGCTGTGACCATATTCAAACCAGGCTTAACATAAGCAAAACTACCCATCTCTTGTGTATCTAAAAATTTTCCATTAATTGTTAATCGTTTATCTTGATAACTAATTTTATCGCCCGGTAAACCTACTACACGCTTAATATAATCTATAGATGGCTCAGGCGGATAATGAAATACGAACACATCACCACGGGTCGGATGGTTAATTTCAAAAAAAGTATTATTCAAAATTGGCACTCGTAGACCATAAGTAAATTTATTGACCAAAATATAATCGCCAGCCAATAGTGTTGGCATCATAGAGCCTGAAGGAATTTTAAAAGGCTCAACAATAAATGAACGTACAAAAAATACCACGAAAATTACTGGAAAAAAACTCTTAGCGTACTCAACTACGATTGGCTCTGCAGCGCCGACTGCGCGTTTTTTCTTCAACACTAAACTATCTAGCAACCAAATAAAACCTGTTACCAACAGTATCGCCACCATGAATAAAGCAAAGTACATTATTTATCCTTATCGTCTATTATCTTAGACTTACTTAATCTTCAATACGTAAAATAGCTAAAAATGCTTCTTGTGGGATCTCTACGTTACCCACTTGCTTCATGCGCTTTTTGCCCTCTTTCTGTTTATCAAGCAATTTGCGTTTACGGGATACATCACCACCATAACATTTCGCAATCACGTTTTTCCGCATTGCTTTAACGGTTTCACGGGCAATAATATTGGCGCCTATCGAAGCTTGAATAGCCACATCAAACATTTGACGTGGAATTAATTCACGCATCTTAGCTGCCACTTCACGACCACGACGCACGCTGTTTCCTCTGTGAACAATCATGCTCAGCGCATCCACACGCTCACCATTCACCATAATATCCAGCTTGACTAGATCTGCCGCACGGAATTCCAAAAACTCGTAATCCATTGAAGCATAGCCACGTGACACTGATTTTAATTTATCAAAAAAATCCAGCACCACTTCATTGAGAGGCATTTCGTAACTGAGCATGACTTGCCTGCCCATATACTGCATATTTTTTTGTAAGCCACGTTTATTGTTACATAGTGTCATAACAGGGCCTACGTAATCTTGCGGCATTAATAGGTTTACATTAATGACTGGCTCACGCGTTTCTTCTACGCGCGACAACTCTGGCAAGCGTGACGGATTCTCGATCTGCACCACTTCACCACTTTTGAGTAATAACTCATACACCACGGTTGGCGCGGTGGTAATCAAATCCATATCATACTCGCGCTCTAAGCGCTCTTGCACAATCTCCATATGTAGCAAACCGAGGAAGCCACACCTAAAGCCAAAACCTAATGCTGTAGAATTTTCTGGCTCAAATAACAAACTTGCATCATTCAAGCTCAGTTTCTCAAGCGCTGTACGTAGTGCTTCGAATTGGCTTGATTCAACGGGATATAGCCCAGCAAATACTTGTGGCTTAACCTCTTTAAAACCTGCCAATGGCTCTGCCGCTGGCTTACCCGCCAAAGTCACGGTATCGCCCACTTTAGCAGCGGCAAGTTCTTTAATACCTGAAATCACAAAGCCTACTTCACCCGCAGAAAGTGAAGTTTTTTGTAGCGATTTTGGTGTAAATACGCCAACTTGTTCACACAAATATTCCGCGTGCGTCGCCATTAATCGAATTTTATCTTTAGGCTTTAAAACGCCATCAATCACGCGCACCAACATCACTACGCCGACATAGTTATCAAACCATGCATCAATCACTAATGCTTTTAACGGTTTCGTGACATCGCCTACTGGCGGCGGAACTTTTTTGATAACAGCTTCGAGTACATCGCGCACGCCCAAACCTGTTTTAGCTGAGCAACGCACTGCGTCACTCGCATCAATACCAATCACATCTTCAATTTCCTGCATCACACGTTCAGGATCCGCTGAAGGCAAATCGATTTTATTTAATACGGCAGTGACTTCAACGCCCAAATCAAGTGCGGTATAGCAGTTAGCAACACTTTGCGCCTCTACACCCTGACTAGCATCAACAACTAATAGCGCGCCTTCACAAGCTGAAAGTGAGCGTGATACTTCATAGCTAAAATCCACATGACCCGGAGTATCAATCAAATTAAGATTGTAAATCTGCCCATCGTCAGCTTTGTATTGCAGGGCTGCAGTTTGAGCTTTAATCGTAATGCCGCGCTCGCGCTCAATATCCATAGAATCAAGTACTTGCGCTTCCATTTCGCGATCAGCCAGCCCGCCGCAAAGATGAATAATGCGGTCAGCTAATGTGGATTTACCATGGTCAATGTGGGCAATAATGGAGAAGTTACGAATATTTTTCATTTAGTCTTTTTAAGCTTTTTAAAACTTTTAATGTTGCTTGATTTTAATATTGCTTTATTAGGTTAATCCTGCTTTTTAAATAAAGATAAGGCGCCAAAAGCGCCTTTTCACAATAGCCGTGATTTTACAACAAATGCTTGATTAGTTTGTAATTAATTATGGCGTTAGCTATAAAAATTGCCTATAGGATGGGTTTTTAGCGTGTAAATGGCATGGTTAATTAGTCGTATTAGTTCCTAATTGGAATAAAAATTACAAGAACAATTTTAGCTAATGTTCGTTGCCTAACCAACACTATCACTCTTTTAGAGTAAGATAAAACTAATAAATAATATGAGTCAAAAAGTCAATTTTGCATAACACAATACGCATAGCTACATTCAATATCCACAAGGGCTTTACTCATTTTAACGCCCATTTTTCTTTGCATCTTCAACGCGACATATTGCGAAAATTGCATGCAGATGTGATTTTTTTGCAAGAAGTGCAAGATGCGCATACTAAACACACTGAGCGCTTTGCTTCTTGGTCTACCTCTGGGCAAATGGAGTTTTTAGCCGATGAAGTTTGGTCTGATTACTCATATGGTAAAAACTCGGTTTATCCTGCGGGTCATCATGGTAATGCCCTGCTTTCCAAATTTCCTATCATTAAGACTAATAATCAAAATATTTCAGCTCATGCATCTGAGCAACGGGGCATGTTGCATTGTGAAATCAATATCCCACAGTGGGATGAGCCCCTACATGCAGTTTGCGTTCATCTGGGCTTATTTGCACAATGGCGACGCCAACAGCTAGTTGCCGTCTCTGAATATATTGAACAATATATTCCAGCAAATGCGCCATTGATTATTGCTGGTGATTTTAACGACTGGGGAATGCTTACCGGTCGCAGTTTTGCTAAACGCTTAAACCTGCATGAGGTATTTGAGCACCATGTTGGCAAACCTGCGAGGAGCTTTCCAGCTTGGTTACCCATGCTTAGGCTAGACCGTATTTATGTACGTGGTTTTAATGTAAAGCAAGTAGAAGTGCACTCAGGCGCGCACTTTTTAAAATTATCTGACCATGCGATTCTTACGACAACACTGACCAGAATATGATCTGACTAAAATATGACCTATTTTGTTAACGGCAATCACATTCAATTATTACGAAGTGGTAGAGAGTTTTTTCCTGCACTTTTGGTTTCAATAGAGAATGCGACTCAAGAAATATACCTACAAAGTTATATTTATAAAGCAGATGTCATTGGCATACAGATAGGTGATGCACTTAAAGATGCGGCTAGAAGAGGCATAGCGGTCAATGTTTTACTTGATGGCTTTGGCAGCAAGGACTTATCTAAAAGCTATATAGAAGAACTTGAAGAAACCGGCATCAAAGTGATGTTTTACCGTCCAAAGATTTCTCCTTGGTCACTCAAAAAAAGGCGTTTACGGCGCCTGCATCAAAAGATGGTCGTGATTGACGGCACTATTGGATTTGTGGGCGGAATTAATATTATTGACGATTACGATGTACCTATTAGCGCCCCTAACAATGTACCGCCACGCATAGATTACACGGTGCGGATTGAAGGAAAACTATTACCTGTCATTCTTAATAAAGTGCAAAAACTTTGGCGCAGAATTGCTTGGGTTCATATGCGACATGCTAATAGATTAACAATTAAAACTTTGCCTATTAAACCATCGTTTAATACTCAACACTATAATATTAAAGCGGCACTTGTGCTTCGTGATAACGTGCTGCATAGAAGGGATATCGAAGATGCTTACTTAGATGCTATCGAACAAGCTAAATCTGAAATCATTATCGCCAATGCTTACTTTGTGCCTGGCAGACGATTTCGCCTTGCACTATTAGCCGCTGTTAAGCGCGGTGTTAAGGTCAAGTTATTATTACAAGGGCGTATGGAATATTTTCTAATGTTCGCTACACATGCTTTTTATAGCGATTTTTTGAGATCAGGCATTGAAATTTACGAATATCACAAAAGCTTTATGCATAGCAAAGTGGCGGTGATTGATAGCGTATGGGCAACCGTTGGATCTTCTAATATAGATCCATTTAGTTTGCTATTAGCCAGAGAGGCTAATATTGTGGTGAAAGATGAAACCTTTGCTCAAGAACTTCGAACTGACCTTTTAACTAGCATTGAAGAGGGCGCAATGCGTATTGATCCAGAGCACTGGGCAAGAGGCGATGTATTCAAACGCTTTTCTTCATGGATTGCATATGGAATAGTGAGGTCATTTCTAGGCGTTATTGGGCATTCTAATGAAAAATAAGCAGTGAAGAATCGAGTTTGCATATAGCTTAACCATAACAAAAGCCGCTAAAAGCGACTTTTGTTATTGATACCAATGATTTCAAACTATTTAGTCACTTTTATTGGTACATATAAAGTGTTTTCACCTCTTAATACCAAGACGGCAACGGTTTTACCAATAGCCACAGCATTGATTTGTTTATTAAATAAATCTACGCTTTGCGTTTCGCTATTATTTAAACCTAGCACTACGTCACCACGGCGTATACCTGCCTGAGCAGCAGCTCCAGTGCTGTCCGTGACTAACAAGCCATTTTTACCGTTTAATTTTTTCTTTTCCAGTGGAGTTAACTCTTTTAAGGTAAGCCCAATCTTGTTAGATTCAGATTTTGGTACAGGTTTATTAATCTGCGCCGATTCTGTACGCTCAGATGGCATTTCACCTATACCCATACTCAGCGTTTGAGTAACGCCTTTACGCATTAACTCAACTGAGACTATCTTACCTGGTTTAGTGGAACCAACAGCTCTTGGCAAATCTGCCGAAGTTGTAATTACTTTGCCATCAAACTTGGTGATTACATCCCCCACTAATAAACCACCTTTATCTGCAGGGCCATTTTTCTCTATGCCCGCTACTAATGCGCCATTGGTATTTTTTAAGTTAAAAGACTCAGCAAGTTCTTTAGTGATTTCTTGAATAGCGATACCTAGCCAGCCGCGAGTAATTTTTCCAGAGGCCTTCAACTGATTTGAAATATCAATTGCTACGTCAATTGGAATACTGAATGACAAACCCATTGAACCGCCACTACGACTGTAAATTTGTGAATTAATGCCTACCACCTCACCTGCTAAGTTAAATAGCGGGCCGCCTGAATTACCGGGGTTAATCGCGACATCTGTTTGAATAAATGGCACGAAGTTTTCCTGTGGCAAAGCTCGCCCTTTCGCGCTGACAATGCCCGCTGTCATGGTATTTTCCAAACCAAACGGCGAACCAATAGCCGCGACCCACTCACCTACTTTTAGTTTTGCTGGGTCACCAATATTCACTTTAGGTAAGCCTGTCGCTTCGATTTTGACTAATGCAACGTCGGTGCGTTTATCTGAGCCTATAATTTTTGCTTTAAATTCACGCTTGTCAAATAATCTAACAATCACCTCGTCTGCTTCACTTACCACGTGTGCATTCGTCAGTATGTAACCATCGCTGCTAATGATAAAACCTGAGCCTAAAGACTGCGATTTGTAATCTTGCGGAGGTACGCCTTGACCAGGCATACCTGGCAAACCTGGAATACCAAAGCGTTTAAAGAACTCTTGCATTTGCTCATCGCCTTCCAAACCAGGAAAGGGCAAGGCATTAGGATTGCCACGTATATTTTGAGTCACGCTGATGTTTACTACTTCAAAGCCGTGTTTTTCAGCAAGCTCAGTAAAATCTGGCAAGTCTTTTGCGTAAGCAATTGTATTTATTGAAGCAATTAAACCAAAACCAATGGCGGTAATCCAATTTCTTAACATCTATTCACCTCATTTAATTTTTACAAACATGATGAAAATTAATAAGCTTAAACTCTTGCTATTAAATTCCAATTTACTCATAGCTATAATTGGGCCAGTGCTGTGTTTATCAAGCTAATTTACCAATTCTGAATGATTTTCTGGCGAGTCATCCTCAGCTAAACGCAAAATAACCGCCTGATATTTTTTACTAAAAGCTACGCCCGACTTATCATGACCAATGAGATGGCCTTTGACCCATAAGAATCCGAGCACTAAACCCAATACCGCACCAATAATCACATAGAATTGGTTCTTAAATAAGTAGTCTGCTGCAAGCGTGCCAATCAACAAACCTCCTAGCGGTACTATGTAAAGATAAAATGCAGAGTTAAGTACAGCATGTTCATCTATCCCCACAACAACGCTATCTCCAACCTGAGCATTTATTTGGTTTTCAGCTGTGAAATCATGACTGTCATGCCCGAGCATTTTGCCCCAAGTGGCGTTACCACAACCACGCTTTTGACCACAAAGTCCACAAGCTGTTCGCCTTTCTATTTCTAGTGTAGCTACTGTGCCTGCGCATTTAGTTACTATTGCGTATTCTTCTATCATGGCAATATTTTATTACTTTTAAATGAATTTAAAGAGGATTTAAACTGATTAATGACTGAGATATAAGGGCTTATTTAACAAAAACTACCGAGTTTGCAATGGCTGCAACGGTAGCTTCAGGCACTTCACCCAACACGGTAACTTGCAAATAACCTACTACACTGGAATAAAAACTAGTATTACCTACAACGCTGTGACCCGACCTAGGTTTAATTCCATTTGTTACTGGTTCAATAAATAATGATACCGAAGCTAAGCCATCCGAGAACACCACATGGGTCACTGGTAAAGGCTTACCTTGCACCACACGTAACATTTGATCAACTTTATAATAGCCCGCAGGCAAGTCCTTCAACATCCAGTGAGGGCTGGGGTTAAAGTCAGCTTGAGTAGGCACCTCATCCTCCATCACATAGTTTTTCTTGTTATCAATTTGTGGTTTAAACCAATCTAGATCAACAGAGTTCACTAAGTTAACTTGGGTGAAGGAAATACTATCCATCATTTCATTACGACCATTAAACATCACAGACTTTAATATCAAACCATATTCTGTATCTATCCAGAAACGATAACTGTAACGCAGATTGTCTTTCGGTACTAAAAACAATATCTGCGCTTCACGACCTGCCACCCGTTCTATATCACCAGTGCGCAAAGTGTAGCTTTGCTTAACTATAGATAGATTTACCGGCAAAACTGCGGGAAACATGTTTTGCCCCCTACGTTTCTCGATGACTATTTTTTCATTTTTAGGGTTATAAATGATCAAATCGCCGCCTTGACTAAGCACCTCCCGAGGCGAACCATCAAGCAGCACATTGCGGGCATATTCATTTTGACCATCAAAAAAATGTTTAATTTGAACTGATTTAGATTGTTGACCCGACTGACAAACGAATATACCTTGATAACTTAAGGCATGAGCAGCTAAAGCGGCTTTCTGTAGTATCTGCCATTTCTCATCGTCTGCAGCAGCGAGTACGCTTTGACACGCACCAGATAATCCGCTGGCTACCAAGCAAGCTAAAACAAAGCCTCTCATTCGCATTACTCGGTATAGCTAGCTGATTGAATATAATAGGAACTGGCTGAAGGTGCAGAAGCTTGATGTGCCATTAAATATTCAACTGGAACATCTTGTTCATTTGTTACAGGCAAAAGAACTGTCTCTTGTGGAATTGCCGCATGAGCCACCATGTTAGGAGTTGCTTGATTGCCCACTTGATTTTGCAATACCATCCAACCTACTACCATTACTGCGGCACATGAAGCCGCAACTGACCAAATCCGAGGAAAATTAGTGGCTTGCTTTTTAACTGCCACATCATTTGACTCATCTTTCTCGTCAAATAATTTAGGGTCGTTGGCCCATGCTGCATTTGGAGACAGTACGGTAGGTTCTAAATCAATTAGTGCCATTAAGTTTTGTTTAAAGTTAGGGCTCAACGCATTTGCCCCGCGCATTACATCGCCAATTAAATGATATTGGCTCCAAACCTCGCTAGAGTAGCCATTGGTCTGCATCCCTGCCATCAAATGCTCAGCATCTTCTAAGGCAAATTCATCATCCAATAATGCGGATATTTGTTCGGTCATTTTTTACTCCAAAATCTCATGCGTTAATCTAATACTTTGTATCTTAGAAAGTCTTAAAAAATACTTCTCACTTAATGCTAATTTTTTTCACGTTAAATCTTACTACCACCTTTTATTATCAGGCGTATCTAAAAGTGGTTTTAATTTTAATGAAATAGTGTCGCGCGCCCTAAAAATACGTGATCTTACTGTACCAATTGGGCAATTCATAATCGTTGCGATTTCTTCATAACTTAAGCCTTCAATCTCACGCAAAGTAATCGCTGTGCGTAGCTCCTCAGGCAAGCTGGCTACTGTGTCATTCACAGTTTGTGCTATTTGCTTGGTCATCATGGATGACTCTGGCGTTTCCATTGTGCGCAACTCATCACCATCTTCAAAGTTTTCCGCATCTTCAATTTCAACGCCAGTGCTAACGGTTGGCCTGCGCCCCATAGAAACTAAGTAGTTTTTTGCAGTATTAATGCCAATGCGGTACAGCCAAGTGTAAAAAGCACTATCACCACGGAAGTTTGGTAATGCGCGATAGGCCTTAATAAAGGTATCTTGCACAATGTCTTCAATTTCGGATTGATCCCGAACCATGCGAGATAATAGGCGCGCCAACTTACGCTGATATTTATCCACCAACATACCAAACGCACGCTTATCGCCGCGCTGTGCACGCAGCACTAGCTCGTGGTCGATTTCGCGATTTCCAGATATTGGATTAACGGCCACTACGCTTAAATTCCCTTTAGGTTTAGTCTGCTTAGTTGTAAGCTCATTTGTATTTTTCTCACCCAAGCTGTTTTCATATTTCGCAGTATAACCTTGCGCAGCAGGTTGCACTAAACTTTGTATTAAGTTTAATTGGGTAAATTCGACTACGTTTCCGATCCGCATCATTAAGTTTCCTCTCAGCAACGATACAAAACTACAATTTATTTGTTTACTAGTGTTTTACTACGTTTATTTAAGCTTATCTATTGCCTATTTTAAAGACAGCGATACACTCTCATTAGTTCCAGAATTTGTTCCAAATACGGCATTTCATTTACTCAAAATACTCAACTAAAAATACTATGCAGCAATTTGATGTACTTATTATTGGCAGCGGTCTTGCTGGCTTAACTTTAGCGTTGCGAACCGCAGAACATAAGAGTGTATGCATAGTCAGCAAACGTAGTATTAATGATACTGCCAGCGATTGGGCGCAAGGTGGCATTGCTGCCGTCCTCAATGATGAGGATTCGGTAGAAAATCATGTACGAGATACTTTAGTCGCAGGCGGCGGTTTATGCGATGAAGCAGTGACAAGAATGGTAGCTGAGCATGCTAAAGAATCGGTAGAGTGGCTGATTGAACAAGGCGTAGGCTTTACTCGTGAACATGACAATTCTGGCTACCATTTAACGCGTGAAGGTGGCCACAGCCACCGCCGTATTATTCATGCGGCTGATACGACGGGGCATGCTGTACAAATGACGCTTTCAGATAAAGTGAAGCAACATCCAAACATCACTTTAATGGAGTATCACATTGCGGTTGATTTAATTACCACTAGCAAAATCAATCAAAATAAAGTGGGCAGTTTAAATAAATCGGAAAGTTCGAAAATTGAATCGACCGACAATAACACTTGTTTAGGCGCTTACGTACTAGATAAAAGCACGGGTAAAGTACTCACGATTGCCGCTCAGAACACTGTTTTAGCCACAGGTGGCGCGGGTAAGGTATATCTCTACACCACTAATCCAGACATTAGCACTGGTGATGGCATTGCCATGGCATGGCGTGCAGGTTGCCGTGTGGCAAACATGGAATTTATACAATTTCACCCAACTTGCTTATTTCACCCGCACGCTAAATCATTTTTAATTAGCGAAGCGGTTCGCGGTGAAGGTGGTTTATTAAAACTAGCCGATGGCACAAGATTCATGTTTGACCATGATGAACGCTTAGAGCTCGCCCCGCGTGATGTGGTGGCGCGCGCTATTGACTTTGAAATGAAAAAGCGCGGTTTAGATTGTGTCTATTTAGATATATCCGATAAACCGCTCAGCTTTATTCAAGAGCACTTCCCCAATATCTACAAACGCTGTTTAGAGTTTGGTATCGATATCAGCAAAACGCCCATTCCAGTAGTGCCTGCAGCACACTACACCTGCGGCGGCATCATGACAGACGACAAAGCCCGCACAGACATTGCCAATTTATATGCCGTAGGTGAAACCGCTTGCACAGGCTTGCATGGAGCAAATCGCCTCGCAAGTAACTCATTGCTTGAATGCTTGGTGTTTAGTCAGTTGGCAGCAAAAAATATTCTCAGCCAGCCAACGAAACCCTCGCCATCATTACCTTATTGGGATGAAAGTCGCGTGACCGATGCGGATGAAGAAGTGCTGATTACGCATACGTGGGATGAGTTACGCCGCTTTATGTGGAACTACGTGGGCATTGTACGTACAGACAAACGTCTAAGTCGCGCCTTGCATCGTATTCATATGCTACGTGATGAAGTGTATGAGTTCTACAGCAACTTTAAAATCAGCAACGACTTAATCGAGCTACGAAACTTATTGCAAGTGGCTGAACTCATTGTGGAAAGCGCTATCTCCCGCAAAGAAAGCCGCGGTTTACATTACAGCAAAGACCATACAAACTTAGAAGCCGAACCTATCCACACTGTGCTAGAACCCTCTAATTATGACAGCTTGCTAGACAATGAATGAGACATATCAATACATTTGGCAAATAAAGAGCATCCGCATTGATATTTAGGATTTGTTTCAACTGCATTTTCTTATGGCTGGGTATCGCAACAACCCATGCTGAAGAAAGTATTCACAATGCCCCTAATGAAAAAGTAACTTACGTAAAAGTTACCTGGGTTTATGACGGCGATACCGTAAAGCTGCGTCATATTTCAACAAATGATTCACAAAAAGAATTCAAATTACGCTTAACCGACATTGACGCCCCTGAGCGCAACCAAAGCTACGGTTTGAAATCTCGCCGCGCACTCATGAAACTCTGCAAAGGCAAAAATATGATTGTTACCGCACAAATATCTGGTACAGACAAATATCAGCGTTCCGTAGGTCGATTAGAATGCAACGGTATTGATGCAAGTTACTACCTTGCCGAACACGGCTTGGCTTGGTTTTATAAACAATATTCTAACGATAAGGCAATCGAAAATGCCGCTAAAAATGCTCGTCAACTCACGCTTGGACTTTGGGCAGATTCCAATCCTATAGCACCATGGGATTGGCGACATCAGCATTTAAATTACTAGAATTTAACTTGCCATTATTTGAATCAACCATCGATTCATAGTTGTAACAATCAAGTAAATAGTTTGTAAGTTGTTGATATTAATAGAGCCATTTTTCCGAATACCAATCCACTTTTTACTGACTTATTCACACCACTTAAAGCTTTACATTAAGTAACACAAATAACTCACACTAATCCAGACGATAAACGTAACTATTTGATTTATATTGATAAAATTTAGTGGTTACTATTTATACGATTTTTACAAAAGCCTTATAAAACGCCATGTTACAGTTACATATCACAGATAATCACAGAGTTATCCACAGATATTGTGGAAAGCACTTTTGTTACAAATACTATTAAATTAGTCAATCTTTTATTTAAAATATTTGAGATTTTTCTTTTAAACCATTAAGTTTATTTACTTAACAATCCATTTAATCTGATAATGCAGACAATAACTAGAACAAATAAAAAGGTGTTCAATGGGTTTAATGCAGGAATTCCAAAAAGCAGATATTTCTGTTAACCGCCTTGGCGATTTAATGGATGCTCACCGCAGATCAGTTTGCGCAAACCATTAACCAACTTAAAAGGCAAAGTCACCATTCTGTTTATTACGCATCAGATACCGAAGTTATTACGCATCAGATACCGAAGGGATTGGCGGTGGATGAGGCGGTGTTGTTGGGGAAAGAAACGGCAACAGAAAATCAAGTGAGTGCAAACGGTGAAGAAATGGCAGATAAATGATTCAGATTAACAATGATGGTGGTGTGGCGAATAATAATCACTGGAGAATGACAGCATGAGCATGATACAAAAGTTAACAAGCATGTTGGGCTTTACAAGTGCAGTCCAACCTACGCGGGCTTTATTCTTAATGATAGCGGTGCTATTGACGGGAGCTTGTATGCGAAATGACGCAGCCATTCCAAAAGAGGGTGACGTTGTAACATGGATGCAAAACTCAGCACTCATCATTAGAGCCGAACTAGGGCAACGGCGCGAGCATATACCACGCAAAATTGATGATTTAATCTATGAGCCTGAATATGAGATGTTTATTGGTCAGTTTCCTATTGCTTATGTACCAGAGCGTTTTCCAAAGTTTACCGAAGCAGAGCGCGTGGCTTTTGAAGCCGAGTATGCAAAGAAGTTGCACGGGGTAAAAGACATGCATGACATTGAGTTTAGTTTGATGTTGAATGGAGCTAAGGAGAAGGCGACGGACCAAGTAGGGACTCGCTCAGAACTAGACGATATCAATCAAGTAAAAGTGCAGATTAAGGGTGCTGATCCTAACTACACAACAAAGGGCAGGCGCGAATATTTTATAAAATCCAAAAATGGTCGTTACGATAAAAAGCTATCAGAAGCGTATGGCATAGATTGCTATACGCTTAATGGCGACTCATTTGGTAGGTTTTTGTGTTACGGGGAATCTAGTAACAAGGCAGTTTCTGGTGTTTTTTTTGCTAGGCATGCTGACGGGGGTGTGGCTGGAGAGTTTTGGGAGCCTATCTATGGTGGAATCCATGTTGAGTGGCATACCCATATTCAAAATTTGAAGCATTGGAGGGAAATAGATGCAGCAATCTGGCGTTTATTGGAAACGTGGAATATTTCACCTTTAGTAAGTCCTAATCAACAATAAATTAGTAAAAAAGGATATTTTCATGGCTATTGTATTAACGTCTGCTCAACTTAACAAAATCAATGATTTAGCCCGCGTAGGGCGCAATAACTGAAAGGCATTGCGCCGTATGAGAATTTACTTTGGTGCAATGCGCTTCGCTTATTGACACCCTACAAGGCATTGTGCCGTTTGAGAGTTTACTTTGGCGCAATACGCTACGCTATTGTCACCCCTCTTCGCTTGATACCGTATTACAACGGAATGATAACTATGTAGTCTGACATAACATCAAAAATTAAGTCACCATTTAAAACTAGCCATTGACTAGCTTTAATTGAAATTCACCGTATAATACAAATTCCCTATGCCAACCAATCTGCGTAGCGGTCCTTAACCTTAATCTTCTTGATTTACATATCATTCGAATGATTATTATATTTGCCTACCTCGATTGGTGTTGCTTCATAAGTAATAGGTCGGCTTAAATTCAAGCTGGAGCTTTATACTTTGACAATTGAAACAACACTTAACTTTAACGAGTTAGGCTTATCTGAACCCATTTTGCGTGCGATTAACGACGCTGGCTATACCACCCCAACCCCAATTCAATCTAAAGCGATACCGCAAGTATTAAGCGGTGGCGATTTATTGGCGGGCGCACAAACAGGTACGGGCAAAACCGCTGGTTTTACCTTACCAATTTTACATATACTCAGCCAAAAGCCGTTGAGCGAAGTGGTAAAAGGTCGCCCACGCTGTTTAATGCTAACGCCAACACGCGAGCTAGCTGCTCAGATTGAAGAATCTGTAAAAACTTACGGTAAATACTTGCCGCTGACTTCTACCGTGATATTTGGTGGCGTAAATGCCAACCCACAAATCGCGCGTTTGAAAAAGCCGCTGGATATTTTAGTCGCCACACCAGGCCGTTTGCTTGATCACGCAGGTGAGAAAAATGTAGATTTATCAGGCATTGAAATTTTAGTGTTAGACGAAGCTGACCGCATGTTAGACATGGGCTTCATTCGCGACATTAAAAAAATATTGGCAATGTTGCCTAAACAACGCCAGAACTTATTGTTCTCTGCCACTTTTTCAGACGAAATTAAAGCCTTAGCTGATGGCTTATTGCATAACCCTGGCTTTGTTGAAGTAGCGCGTCGCAACACGGCATCTGAGCTTGTTGAACAAACTGTACACATGGTTGCACAAGGCCACAAACGTCAGCTCATGAGCCATCTCATTGTGCAAAATGATTGGAAACAAGTATTAATATTTACTCGTACCAAACACGGCGCGAATCGTTTAGCCGAAAAACTAGTGAAAGACGGCATTCAATCTGCCGCCATTCATGGTAACAAAAGCCAAAGCGCACGTACCAAAGCATTAGCGCAATTTAAAGATGGCTCAATGCGTGTGTTGGTTGCCACAGATATTGCAGCGCGTGGCTTAGATATTGACCAATTACCGCAAGTAGTGAATTTTGAATTGCCAAACGTACCAGAAGATTATGTGCATCGTATTGGCCGTACAGGCCGTGCAGGTAGCAGCGGTGCGGCGGTTTCATTAGTAGACCGCGAAGAGTTGAAACTGCTTAAAGATATTGAAAAGTTAATCAAACGCGAGATTCCAAAAGTGCATGTGGAAGGTTTTGTGCCCTCAGACAAGCCAGAGCCAGAAGCACCACGCTCAACGCAAGCACATGGTAGACCGCCACGCGGTGAAGTTAAAGGGCAGCAACGCAAAGCGCATGTGCCAGCGAATGCTGAAAGCAATGGCGCCAACCCAAATGCTGGTCGCAATCAAAACCGAGGCAATGGACAGCGCGATGGTCAACCTAATGGACAACGCAACGGCCAAGCCCCTAACAGAAACGGCGCTCAAGTTAATGGCGAAAGCCGTGCGCCACAAGGCAACAAAGCTAGACCTGCACAAAGCGCAAACACAAAGAACATGTCTGAAGCAGCGCGCCACCAAGCGATGCCTCAATCGGCTTTATTTGCGCCACCAAGCCCGAGTCGCCATCAGCCTAATCGCCAAAATGCAGCGCGCCCTAGCGAAAATCGCGGCAATGCTGGTAGAACGAATACCAACCCGAATAGCACCCACAGAACGGGTGGCAGAGGTCGTTAATTCTAGCTGTCACATTGAACACTTAAAATTAAACAAGCAATACAAAAATAGATTAAAATTTCAACAAACAAATTTCAGAGTTTGCAATTACAAACTCCAATTTAAAACTTTAGCTTAGGACAAGGATAGGATACACCATGCAAATTGCCATGAACACTGTAGTAACAATGACTTACGAACTTAAAGATGCTGATGGCAATGTGCTTGAATCTAGCACTGACCCAGTAGCGTATTTGCACGGCGGCTACGATAATATTTTCCCAAAAGTGGAAGAAGCTATGCACGGCAAAAATGTTGGTGACTCAGTAGTGGTAGATTTGCAACCAGTAGACGGCTTTGGTGAATACGACGAAGAGTTAGTACAGATCGAGCCAGCAAGCGCTTTCCCTGCTGATGAATTAAAAGTTGGTATGCAGTTTGAAGGCGAAGACGAAACTGGCGAAGTGATTTTATACACAGTCACTGAAATCGCCGATGGCAAAGTTATTGTGGACGGCAACCATCCTTGGGCTGGCGAGCGTTTGGTATTTACAGCGACGGTTACAGATGTTCGCGTAGCCAATAAAGAAGAAGTGACACACCAACATGTGCACGGCGCAGGCGGTCATCACCACTAAGAAGTTTTAAGACCTCGAATTAAACCATTCGAATAAGTTAAAAAAGCACTCTTGATGAGTGCTTTTTTATTGCTTCTCTTACAGACTAAACAAAAGTTTTTAGGTGATAAAGTACTTCTAACGCTTGCTTGGGCGTCAAATCATCAGGGTTGATGCTCTCTAATTCAATAACAGCTGGATGCAAAATAATATCTGGCGCAATTGTATCACTTGCAAATAAATCTACTTGAGCATTGTTACTGGCCACATTTTGATTCTCAAGCTGTAATAATTTTCGCTTAGCACTTGCTACCACTGATTTTGGAATGCCCGCTAATTGAGCTACTTGTAGACCATAACTTTGATTTGCCGCGCCCTCTTCAACCTTATGCATAAACACGATATTGCTGCCATGCTCAACTGCATCAAGATGTACGTTTGCAGCATGCTTAAACTCATCGACAATACGCGTCAGCTCAAAGTAATGTGTAGCAAATAATGTGTAGCTGCGGTTTTTTTCTAGCAACTGCTTCGCCACAGCCCAAGCCAAGCTTAAGCCATCAAAGGTCGAAGTACCACGGCCAATTTCATCTAACAACACCAAGCTTTTATCTGTGGCGTTATGAAGAATATTTGCCGTTTCTGTCATTTCCACCATAAATGTGGAACGACCACCTGCTAAATCGTCAGATGCGCCGATTCGCGTCATAATGCGGTCAATTTCGCCAATTTTTGCAGAGCTTGCTGGAACGTAACACCCACAATGCGCCAATAATACGATGAGCGCGGTTTGCCGCATAAAGGTTGATTTACCACCCATATTCGGGCCAGTAATGAGCAACAACTGGCGATAAGGGTTTAGGACAACATCGTTGGCAATAAACGGTTGGGCCGACATTTGGCTTGCGCTTATGCTTTCCACCACAGGGTGACGACCATTCACAATTTGAATGCCAGCCTCTGTAATAAATTCTGGCGCAACATAATTGAGCGTTTCAGCACGTTCAGCAAAACAACCTAACACATCTAAGCTAGCAACCGCACCTGCATTAGTTTGCAGTGCGATGATAAACGGCATCAATTTTTCTAACACTTCAGCAAAAAGTAACTTTTCACGCGCGAGTGCACGGTCATTGGCGCTCAACACCTTATCTTCAAACGCTTTAAGTTCCGGCGTGATAAAGCGTTCAACATTTTTTAGCGTTTGGCGACGACGATATTCGGCGGGCGCAGTTTCCGCTTGCGTGCGGCTCATTTCAATATAAAAACCGTGCACGCTGTTGTATTCAACTTTTAAATTGTTAATACCAGTGCGTGCTTTTTCGGCTGCTTCATATTGCAATAGAAATTCGCCGTGATTATTTTGCAATGCGCGTAATTCGTCCAACTCGGCATCATAGCCGTCAGCAATCACGCCACCTTCACGCAACACAACGCTTGGTTCGGCCTTAATAGCAGTGCTAAGCAAACTCACAACGGCATTCGGCGCAGTTAAGCTGGAGCCCAATGTTTGCAATAAACTGGTTTGCGAACTTTGTAATTGCGTTTGCAATAGAGGTAATTGCTGCAAACTTGCAGACAAGCCTGACAAATCTCTCGGTCTAGCAGTTTTCAGCGCAATACGGGCGGTAATGCGTTCTATATCGCCTATATTTTTTAGCGGCAACATTGTGTAACTATTATTCTGAATTAACTCAGCCACTGCCTCATGGCGCTTCATTACCAAGTTTCTATCTTGTAATGGGTGATGCAACCAATGGCGCAAAAGCCGCGCACCCATGGCTGTTTGCGTGGTATTAAGCAATGAATACAAGGTGGGGCTAGCTTCGCCACGTAGCGTCATGTCAATTTCTAAATTGCGGCGCGTAGCGGCATCTAGCTGAACATACGCACTCGTCACTTCTACCGAAATGGCATTGATGTGCGGCAAAGTAGTGCGCTGTGTGTGCTTAACATAGTCAAGCAAAGCGCCCGCTGCGCAAATAGCTGGATTAAGACTGGCGCAGCCAAACCCATTTAAATCGTAAGTGTTGAGCTGTTTAGTGAGCGTATTAAAAGCGCTGTCAAAATCAAATTGCCAAGGGCTTAAACGCTTTTTAGCAACTTTACTTAAACCAATTGCCGCGTGCTGAAAATCGTCCGTCAGCAAAATCTCACTGGGTGCGATGCGCTCAATCTCCTGGCCTAATAGCCCGACGGCAATTTCGCTTAAAACAAAAGCGCCAGAAGCGAGATTCAAACGCGCTAAACCTATCACGCCGTCTGCTTGAAATATGCTAAGAAGCTGGTTATCGCGAGATTCATCAAGCAAGGCGGTGTCAGTTAAAGTACCAGGCGTTAAGATGCGTGCTACTTGCCTATCAACGGGGCCTTTACTGGTTGCGGGGTCGCCAATTTGCTCACAAATAGCCACCGCTTCACCTAGCTTAGCCAACTTAGCCAAGTAACCTTCAGCCGCATGATATGGAACGCCCGCCATTTTAATCGGCTGACCATTACTGCTTCCGCGCTGCGTTAATGTAATACCAAGTAAGCGCGAGGCCTTTTCAGCATCTTCAAAAAACAACTCATAAAAGTCGCCCATGCGATAAAACAACAACATGTCAGGATGCTGTGCTTTCAGGGCAAGATATTGGCGCATCATGGGCGTATGAGTAGCGGTTGATTCTGCCGGACTGGTGGTTTGTTGGGGCTTACTCATGATTAACTGTAATTTTATCAGTCGATTTTTTAGGTGGGAAAATAAACTCACCTGGATGCTGGTTTAATCTTGTTGCTAAATTACCGAGCAATAATCGCCATTGTTTAAAGCGAACCTTGCGCGACTTCATAGCCACATAAAGCGCCAAGCTAAAACTTACGGCAAGATTTACAAAGCCGATTAACGCCAAGCTCAATGCAATATAAGCGACAGCTTGCCAACTTAACATAAAGTCTAATGCAACCGCGGAATACCCAGCATACGCCGATGAAAAAGTAATATGCCTAATATCAAACGGCAAACCAAATAGCACCCCTATCGCGGTCATTCCGCCTAATAAACAACCAAAATAAAAGTTACCTGCCAACGCACCTAAATTGTTTTCCACATAGTTGGCCACGCGATTAAGGCGCGCAATACCTAATATTTTTTGCAAACCAGCGACAGCACGTAAGCGCTGAGGAATTTTGTTATAAATCGCCAAGTTGTCGTGATAACCCGCAATCAAGCCTGATAAAAACAAACAAATGCCCGCCACTGCAGCATAAAATAAAGAACCACTACGGATAGGATCGATATCTGCTATTAGAATATTTGCTTTTTCTACCGTTATGAAATGTTGCCCTGTAAAGTGCAGCACACCCCAACCAATCAATATCGCGATGGGAATAACCAACACAACATTACCTAAAATTGCGACAATTTGGCTGCGCATAGTGTTTGCAATCATCGCCACTAAATTATCCATCTCCTTAGACTTGCTATCAGTCGCATCAATGCTTGCGGCAATTGCCGCCGCCGTCATGGCTGGCTGCTTAGTCGCTACAGTAAAATGTAATATGTGTATTAAAATAAAACCTAAGCCATAATTTAAACTAAACAAAATAGCCTCGGTGAGCGGTGCCATATGTTGTTTAGCCAGTAATATCTTAATCATCGACATAAAAGCGATAATCACCCCCGCGCCCATGGCAGAGCGCATTAATGCATAATATTCTTTACGATTACCTGTGATGTAATGCTCTCCTGCGCGACTTGCATTTTCAGTGACACGTAGCGCCATCACTTCCATGTTCTCACGCAAGTGTTCACTTACATCGTTTTTATGGCACTCGCTATAAACCAATTCTTTAAAAAGTTTTATGATTTTTAAATTCGCATTGGAGCCAGCAACGTTATCAATAACTTCTTGTTGAATTGCCTTTTCATTAATGCTTATATGGTCAAGAATTTCTAACAGCATTTCAAGCCTAGTGACTTGTTGTGCCATGCCTTGCAACATAAAAGTGAGCTGTATACTGGTGCCAATGACTGCACTATTACGGCGAATTTTCATGACCACTTCACTACACTGATTTAACATCACTAAAATATGCTTAATATCAGTGTCGTTACTTTTTGAATTCAACTCATCAGTATTAGCTTCTGGTGAGGCTAAAAACTTAGCTAATTCTATTTGTTGCGCAATAAAAGGTGAAGTGTGTTGTTCAAGTTCAGGGTGGTTGCGAAGCAACTCAGGCTCTAAGCCCAGTGCCGCTATTCGGTAGGAAAGTACTTGCGTCGCCGCCAGAAAATTCTGCCTGCAAGATTCAATGATAGGCTGTGTAACTAGATTAGTCGGCTCATCGAAGCCTATGGCAATAATCAGTTTTTCCCAAACCTCATTAGGGACAGCCTGAACCCATATCTCGTCGCTAGTTTTAGTGAAAAAACATGCGAATAAATCTAGCAGATATGTTTCGTCGACGGCTTCCGGTAAAAGTTTATGCCCTATCCGCCTTCGCATTTCAGTAAAAAAGCCTGAAAATGCAGAATGACGAGACACCAAGAACAAGGAAATGGGTTTATGTTCACTTAATAGTCTTAAGATCGCCTCACGCAACTGACTCGCTTTTTCAGGATGACTATTGAGCAAATAGCAAAGTGCTTGAATCGCTTTAATAGCAGCTTCCACCTGATGTGGTTTTGGCGGCCTTATTTCAGCGATTAATCTTGCAATAAACTTAGCGGTTGATTGCGGCGAATAAACAGATTCGTTTATATGCCGCTCGAACACGTTTTCTATCATTTTTATTTAGGCGTTTTCAAGTCATCTGTTAAATGTGGACTTAAAGTTTGCAACATTTGTGAGAATACTTTTGGGTTAGCCGCAACGATATTGCCCGTTTTAAGCCATGATTCATTACCCTCAAAATCGCCTACAATACCGCCAGCTTCTTGCACGATTAAACCACCAGCGGCGATATCCCAAGGTGACAGATCAATTTCCCAAAAACCATCATACCAACCGACTGCCACGTAGGCTAAATCTAATGCAGCTGAACCAGGGCGACGAATACCTGTGGTTTTCTTAATCATGTCTTTCAACATATCCATGTAAGTATCTAGATGGGTGAAATCACGGAAAGGGAAACCAGTACCGATAATGGTATCTTGCAGTTTAGTACGCTGAGATACGCGAATGCGCTTGTCATTTAAGAACGCGCCACGACCTTTGGTTGCTGTAAATAAGTCGTTGCGATTTGGGTCATACACCACAGCGTGTGTTAATACGCCACGCTCTTGCAAAGCGATTGAGATGCAATACTGCGGCATGCCATGTAAAAAGTTGGTGGTGCCATCTAAAGGATCAATAATCCAAATGAAATCAGACTCAGAATTCGATTCACCGCTCTCTTCACCTAAAAAACCATGCGTAGGATACAAATCTTTCAGCATGTCGATAATAGCGTTTTCTGCGGCTTTATCTACTTCAGTGACAAAATCATTGTAAGTTTTGGTTTGAATTTTTAGTGAGCCTACGTCTTCAGAGGCACGTGTAATAATATTGCCAGCGCGGCGTGCAGCTTTCACTGCATTGGATAACATAGGATGCATATTTTCTCGAATCTTTGTTGGTAGTCTGTTGCTTTAACCTGTTTTGGATAGGATTTAGGCTAAATGTAGCTTAGTCATAAATAAATTTCAATGACTTAAGCTTAAAGTCATGTTAAAGAACTGATAAGTCAGCATTTTAATACTTTTTCGCTTATTCACCAATCAACATGTTAAGCATTCACTTGCTCAGCGATTTCTATGATTAATGTTGACGTGAGCAAGATTAAAGCTTGGATATAAACCTAAACTTTAAGGCGGGGGCAATTGCATAATCGGTTTACTTCGTATTTTATCGGCTAGCACTTGTGATTCAGACTTTCTTTTTTCCACATACTGCAATAGGTTTTGAAGTTTAGCCGCGGAAGGTAATGCGGGGTCATTAGGTAATTGTGATAATTGCTCAAAACTTTGTTCGTAGGGTTCGCTAATAGCTTCATCTATATGCTCGGCTAAAGAATCAAACGTGGCTTCACCATTATTGCCTTCATGCATAATTTGTAACCAAGAACGATTAATGGCCTGATCTTTTAATAAGAACTCGTCTACTTTCTTACGCACGAGCAATTCATCACTCCAACGATACTTAGGCGTTGGAATATTTATTACTAAAATCACAAAGGCCAACACAATAGCACCGCCGGCTAATAACCTAGTATTGCGTGCAATAGTCTTAACTTCGAAGGATTGTGAGAACACGATACTACTTAAAATACCCGTCAAAAATCCGCCTATGTGGGCAGAATTATCAATCCCTGGCACAATAAAACCAAAGATGATGGTTGCAACAGAAAACACTGAAGCGCCCCAGAACAACCAGCGGAATTCATGCCTCGTCAGCGATTTTCGTTCAAGCCAAAGAAAAGTCAGTAGCGCACCGTAAACGCCAAAAATAGCGCCTGACGCACCGCCAGATACTGCGGAATCACCTTGAATAACAAGCGACACCAAGTTGCCAGATAAGCCACTGAGCATATAGATGCACGCAAACCGAAGATGCCCGTACATGCGTTCAACCAATTGCCCTGCATCCCACAGAGACCAAACATTTATCAGTAAATGAATGACGCCAAAATGCAAGAACATCGCCGTACCCAAACGCCACCATTCGCCATCTTGCGTTGCGGGACCAAAATTAGCGCCCCAAGCCAACTGAATAGCATTGGGCGAATGCCAAATACCTGCTCCATTTAATAACATCGCTGCAAAAACAAGAATATTAGCCGCAATAATTAGCTTGGTAATAGCGACTTGGGGTACACGAGTTTTTAAGGATAAGTGAAGTGGTTGCATGTGCTAAATGGTTACTAGGAAACTATGAGTCTAATTCTAATGATTTAAATATACGCATTATTCATAAACGCAAAGTTTACTGAACATACTGCAAAATTCTGCATGTGCTGCAGTAAGGACTAGCTAACGGCTCGCCGATAAACAAACCCTGTGCTGGCCATGCAACACTTTTCCAATACGCTTCCACGGCAGTTTCACCTGAAAGATAATGCCCTAGCAGCACGCTTGGATTAGGAAATTTTTGCCAATAATTGCAAGGCTCGGACACTGTGCCAAAGCTAGCCGTAGCCCCTGCTTGCAGCCATTTCAAGCTACTCATTTGATTGGTTCCGAGCAAGTCTCCGCCAACTGAAGTCAAATGGTCAGCAAGCGCACCTGGCATAAAAGTTAATGTATCCAGCTTCGGCACATGCGCCAGACCCGTTTCGTACACCATGATGTCTTTCATATTTTCGATAGCATCCAGTTGCAAAGTTTGTATCTGGAGTTTTCTTTCAGGAATATGCATTGATTTTGGAAAGAATCGAGCTCTTGAACTACGCTGCTTATCAGAGGTTTTTAAATAATAAGCACTTGCTTCATTCATCACAAATCCACTTAATACGCCACGATCAATTAATGCCTTTGCCTCATCTACCGACTCCGTTGGCATTAACATCGACAGCTTCAAACCCGCATCAATTGGCTGAGTCGTTACACTATCAAAATAAGGACTCATTTTGCCAGGGTCACAAGTTTTTTTACACTGTTGCGCATCGAAACCTAAAGTCAGTGCAGAGGTAATGGCATTGCACTCCACCGCATACGGCGCAGTCCAAACCAGTAAGATGACTTGCATCTCTGGTTTCAGTTTTTCATCAATTGATTGTTTGAGTTGATTAAACTGCTCGACCGTTAGCTTCTTTGGATTTCCCGGAATATTGACTTGAATGAGGTTGCTTGATGGAATACCTCGTGCTTTTATATAATACTGTCCGATTGCGACACTATTAGTATTAGCAGTGTTGACGACAACCGCCACATTATTTGCCCTAAGCAATGAGTCTGCAAATGCCTTATTAACGAACAGGGCATTTGAAAACAGAACCATCGCTAGACTTAATAAAGTAATAAGCTTCTTCATTGTCTTATCACTAAATATTTTGCATGAACCATGTCCCAGTATACCTTTAACTTTTAAACAATTTAATTTATGAAAGGCTTTTTGCTATTTAAGCTTGAATCACGAATCTTGACCTACTAAAAGATTTAAATGTTCAAAATCCATTAAGTGCAGAGTTTAGAATGATAAAATATCGCTTTAATGGTGATATTTCATGACAGTAAAATTAGACACAATCATTACAGATTCAGCGAACGCTGGAATCTTGAATAACATCCGCGTAGTGTTATGCCAAACAAGCCATCCTGGCAATATTGGCTCCGCCGCACGCGCCATGAAAACCATGGGACTAAAACATTTATACTTGGTAAAACCAGATAAGTTCCCTGATGCCCATGCTACAGCCCTTTCAACAGGTGCCGCAGATTTACTTGAAAATGCAATCGTCACTGAAACATTAAGCGAAGCACTGCAAGGTTGCGTGTTAGCTATCGGTATGAGTGCGCGAAAACGTCAAATTTCACATGAGCTAGTCAATGTGCGTGAGGCTGCCCTGCGAGGCAGTAGAATAGCTGCTTCTCAGCCTATCGCTTTGGTTTTTGGCACAGAAATGAGCGGTCTTTCGAATGCGGAATTAGATTGCTGCCAGTTGCTTGCCATGATTCCAGCCAATCCTGAATATTCATCACTTAATCTTGCCGCCGCAGTTCAAGTGATGTGTTACGAAATGCGCATGGCGGTGCTTGAAGGTAAACTTGATGACGCCAAGCCAACCGAATACGCCACCAATGAGGCATTGGAAGGCTTGTATGCGCATTTAGAAGATACGCTCATAATAATTGGCTATCTTAATCCTAATGCGCCAAAAAAACTCAGCGAGCGCATACGTCGCATTTATGCCCGCGCCAAGTTAGAAAAAGAAGAAGTGAATTTGCTTAGGGGCATACTCACACTAACGATAGAACCGAAAAAGCATACTAAGTATTAATAAATACTTTATCAAATACTTACCAATAAAACCGCCCTATTAATAGCTTTAAAAAACATTCGACATTGCAAGTTATGGCATAATATCGCCATGTTTAATCACTTAAAAGAAGACATCTCCATTGTGTTCGAGCGCGACCCTGCGGCGCGCACCCACTGGGAAATACTCACCACTTATCCTGGCGTACATGCTTTACTCATGTACCGCTTATCGCATTGGCTTTGGAAAAAGCAACTTTACTGGCTAGCACGTTTCAACTCACACCTAGCCCGCTGGCTCACAGGCATCGAAATTCACCCGGGTGCCACTATTGGTCGTCGTTTATTTATTGACCACGGCATGGGCGTAGTCGTTGGCGAAACAGCGGTAATTGGTGATGATTGCACGCTTTACCATGGTGTAACATTAGGTGGCACTTCTTGGAATAAGGGTAAACGCCATCCCACGCTTGAAAGTGGCGTGGTGATTGGTGCTGGCGCAAAAGTACTCGGCCCGATTACCGTTGGTGCTGGTGCAAAAATCGGCTCAAATGCGGTGGTTGTTAAGAATGTGCCTGCTAATGCGACTGCTGTAGGTATACCTGCAAGAATCTTAGAGGAAGAAAAAGCCAGTAAAGACGATTCTAAGCATATTGCCAGCTTTACGGCTTATGCAGTAATAGACGATAACGATAAGTTCAATCATGAGGCTATGTCTAAAGCGCTCCAAACACTTCTTGAACACAGCGCACAACAGGATGCTAAATTGGCTGAGTTAACAACTCAAATAAAAGCTCTCAGTATCGACGAAACTATTGACACTAAAATTGCTACGGCATTTGATGTTAAACAGCCATAAAAAACAAAGACACCAAAAAACTGTTAATTAACTAATTTTGAGAAATCCCTAAGAAACGCAAGCTCGTCATTAATTAGGTAAAAATCCACTCCGTTAATTAGCGCTTATTGGAATAGTTAGACCGAGTGAACTTAAACGGGTTAATAGTTGACTAAAGTTATCAAGTATTATAAAATTACCTGTAATTATATAGGTGCTATTAACTAATGAAACTTACAACAAAAGGCCGTTTTGCTGTGACTGCAATGCTAGATTTAGCCTTGCATGAGGCGCTAGCCAGTAGCGAGAATCAGCTTGAGGGTAGTAGCCAGACAATCGATATTAAACCCGTGACATTGGCGGGCATTAGTGAGCGTCAAAGCATTTCCCTATCATACTTAGAGCAGCTATTCAGCCGCTTGCGTCGCCAAGGCTTAGTAAACAGTGTTCGCGGGCCTGGTGGCGGTTACAAGCTAGCGAAAAACTATGCGGATATTTCAGTAGCTGAAATTATCAATGCAGTAGATGAACAAATAGATGCTACGCATTGCGGCGGTCATGAAAACTGTAAGGATGAAGGTCGCTGCATGACGCATGACTTATGGTCTACGTTAAACACTAAAATTTTAGATTACCTTGCTGGAGTAAGTCTGGCTGACATGGTTGCTTCACAGACATCAGATAAAAAAGTCACCATTACGCCACGCTCAAACAATGCATGCAACAATAAAGGCTCTACTGTCGAGGCGGTAAGCGCTTAATACTAGCGATATTGAGTCATGGCACACATCTATTTTGATCATAATGCGACGACTGCGCTTGATAGCCGCGTATTAGAAGCCATGTTACCTTGGATGACAAGCCAAGCAGGCAACCCAACCAGCCGTCATGTCTTTGGTCGCTCAGCCCGCGATGCTGTAGAACATGCAAGAACTCAAGTAGCTGAAGCTTGCGGTGCTTATACCTCGCAAGTAGTATTTACTTCATGTGGTACAGAAGCCAATAATTTTGCTATAAAAGGCATTGCAGCAATTAAACCAGCAACAATTGCGCGACAAATTTTAACTAGCGTAATTGAGCATCCATGTGTGACCCGACCTGCAATCGCGATACAACAACATGGTTATATGAGTCAAAAAATTGTTGTTGATGCAAACGGAAAAGTAGATTTAGAAGGTTTTAAATCGCAGTTAAACACACCAACTGGCTTAGTTTCAGTCATGTTGGCAAACAATGAAACAGGTGTGATACAAGAACTTGGAACTATTACTGAGGCGGCTCGAAGTGCAGGCGCGTTCATGCATACAGATGCGGTGCAAGCACTGGGAAAAATTGATCTGAATTTTGCAGATTTGAATGTAAACGCGATGACTATTTCCAGTCATAAGATTCATGGCCCACAAGGTGCGGCAGCGCTAATTGTAGATAAAAAATTGGATATACAGCCATTATTGCATGGCGGTGGGCAAGAAAAAGGTTTACGCAGCGGCACAGAAAACGTTGCAGCAATTATTGGTTTTGGCGCAGCTTGTGAGTTAGCCGTAAGTAATCGGACAAATTTTGCGGCACACACATCATCATTGCGCAATCAACTTGAGCAAGGTTTACAAGCATTAAACGCTAGCATTTTTAGCAAACAGGTAACGCGCATACCGAATACCAGTTTTTTTGCCATTGACAATATTGAAGGTGAAACACTGGTCATGGCTTTAGATCGTAAAGGCTACGCGGTTGCGAGCGGCTCAGCTTGCTCGAGCGACAGCACTGAACCTAGCCATGTACTTTTGGCAATGGGCGTAACAGCAGATGTGGCGCGTGGTGCAGTAAGAGTTAGTTTTGGCGCAAGTAATACAGCCGAACAAGTGGCGAGTTTTTTAACCACTTTGAAAAATGAAATTTTGAGATTAAAACAATTGACGGCGATAGCCGCTTAATTAAGATTTTGTAGATTGGGGTTCTCTCCTGACCTGCAAAATCCAACCGATTTAACAAAATGCAAGGATAAATAAAGAATGTCAGCATCACTAGAAATGCCAGTTTCAAAACACGCAGAGGATAGTATGCATCCAATTTATTTGGATTACTCAGCTACTACGCCTGTTGATCCGCGCGTGGCTGCAAAAATGATTCCATACCTCACGGAAGACTTTGGCAACCCAGCTTCACGTAGCCATCCGTACGGGTGGACTGCTGAAAAAGCGGTTGAAAACGCACGCGATGAAGTAGCAAAATTAGTGGGTGCAGATCCACGCGAAATCGTTTGGACATCAGGTGCAACTGAGTCTAACAACCTTGCAATTAAAGGTGCGGCCAATTTTTATAGCGGCAAAGGCAAACATATTATTACCGTTGCCACAGAACATAAAGCGGTGATTGACCCAGTTCGTGAACTTGAGCGCCAAGGTTTTGAAGCCACATTTTTAGAGCCAGAACCAAACGGCTTAGTGGATTTAGAAAAATTTAAAGCGGCGATTCGCCCAGATACGGTTTTAGCCTCTGTCATGTTGGTTAACAATGAAATTGGTGTAATTCAAGACATCGTAGCAATCGGTAATATCTGCCGTGAAAATGGCGTGATTTTTCACGTAGATGCCGCGCAAGCCACTGGTAAAGTACATATTGATTTAGAAAAACTACCTGTCGATTTAATGAGCTTTAGTGCGCATAAAACCTACGGCCCTAAAGGCATTGGCGCTTTGTATGTGCGTCGCAAACCACGTATTCGTATTGAAGCGCAAATGCACGGCGGCGGTCACGAGCGTGGTATGCGTTCTGGCACGTTGGCTACGCATCAAATCGTTGGGATGGGTGAAGCATTTAGAATTGCGCGTGAAGAAATGGATTTAGAAAACGCACGTATTCGCCGTTTACGCGATAAATTGTTACATGGCTTAGAAAGCATGGAAGAAGTTTACGTGAATGGCGATTTAGAACACCGCGTTCCACATAACTTGAATATTAGCTTCAACTATGTAGAAGGCGAGTCTCTGATTATGGCAGTGAAGGGTATTGCTGTTTCAAGCGGTTCTGCCTGTACCTCTGCCAGCTTAGAGCCAAGTTATGTATTGCGTGCTTTAGGTCGTACAGATGAGTTAGCGCATAGTTCAATTCGCTTCTCAATTGGTCGTTTCACGACTGAAGAAGATGTGGACTACACGATTGAGTTAATGAAAAGTAAAATTGGCAAATTAAGAGAATTATCCCCATTATGGGAAATGTTTAAAGACGGAATTGATATAAGTAAAGTGCAATGGGCAGCACACTAAAATGCTTCTCTTTTATCGCCTAGCGGCGTTGTCGGGATACTCGCTTAGAAAACTAAGCGTCGCACCCCTCCGCCTTGCCAGACGAAAAAATAGTGCACATTTGCAATTTGAAAAGAATACTTAAGGAGTAAGAATCATGGCATATTCAGATAAAGTTTTAGATCACTACGAAAACCCGCGCAACGTTGGTACGTTAGACAAAAACGATCCAAACGTAGGTACTGGTATGGTTGGCGCGCCAGCTTGTGGCGATGTAATGAAGTTAATGATTAAAGTGAATGATAACGGCATTATTGAAGATGCTAAATTCAAAACTTACGGTTGTGGTTCAGCCATTGCCTCAAGCTCTTTGGTAACAGAGTGGCTTAAAGGCCGTACTATTGAAGAAGCTTATGCGATTAAGAATTCAGAAATCGCTGAAGAATTAGCGTTACCGCCAGTAAAGATTCACTGCTCTGTATTGGCTGAAGACGCAATTAAAGCGGCTGTAGCTGACATTAAAGCTAAACAAGCAGCGAAAGAGACTGTATAGCATTATGGCAATATCACTCACAGAAACCGCGGCTAATCGCGTAGAAAAATTCCTTGCCAATCGCGGCAAAGGCATTGGCTTACGTTTGGGCGTTAAAACCACTGGCTGTTCAGGCATGGCGTATACACTGGAGTTTGTAGATGAGATGCATCCAGAAGACACCGCGTTTGATAGTCACGGCGTTAAAGTGATTGTTGACCCAAAAAGCCTTGTTTACATTGATGGTACAGAATTAGACTTTACCAAAGAAGGCTTAAATGAAGGCTTTAAGTTTAACAATCCCAACGTAAAAGACGAGTGTGGTTGCGGTGAAAGCTTTACAGTGTGAGTTTGAATTATTTTGAGTTGTTTGGTCTTAACCCAATTTTTAATATTGAACTAGCCACACTAGAAAGCAATTTCCGTAAGATACAATCTGAGTCGCATCCAGACAGATTTTTAACGGCATCAGCGACAGAAAAGCTAAGTGCTATGCAACTTGCAACGCTAGCAAATGAAGCTTACCAATGCCTTAAAAATCCAGCTAATCGCGCTAAATATCTATTAGAATTGCAGGGCATTACTGCTATCAGCGAAACTAATACCGCTATGCCGATGGACTTTTTAATGCAGCAAATGGAATGGCGAGAAGCTACGGAAGATGCAGTTTCAGCTAAAGATGTAGACGCTTTAGATAATTTACTTGCTGAAATTCGAGTTGAAGCAAAAAGTTTGCAAGAGAATCTAGTCAGTTTGCTTGATGTGAAAAAGGATTACGCCACAGCCACTGATGCTACTCGAAAACTGATTTTTATGGAAAAAGTCTCTGAAGACATTAACCGCGCAATTGAACAATTAGACATTTAATATGGCATTACTGCAAATATCCGAACCTGGCATGAGCGCCGCACCACACCAACACAAGTTGGCGGTTGGAATAGACTTAGGCACGACAAACTCTCTAGTAGCTACGGTAAAAAGTGGCATGGCGACTGTATTACAAGATGAACATGGCCATGCGCTATTACCTTCTGTAGTGCGTTATATGCCAGAAGGTGAAGTGGTTGTTGGGCATGATGCGCAAGCACAGCAGAGTGCAGACCCAGTGAATACCATTGCCTCAGCCAAGCGATTTATGGGGCGTAGTCTAAAAGATATTGCTGATAGAGCGCACATTCCATATAACTTTGTTGATAGCTCTGACTCAACCAAATTATTGCAAATTCAAACTCGCGCTGGTTTAAAAACACCCGTAGAAATCTCCGCAGAAATTCTGAAGACACTTAAAGCGCGTGCTGAAAAGTCGCTAGGTGGCGACTTAATGGGCGTAGTGATTACCGTGCCCGCCTACTTTGACGATGCACAACGCCAAGCCACAAAAGATGCCGCGCGATTAGCGGGTTTAAATGTATTACGCCTACTCAATGAACCTACTGCTGCTGCCGTGGCTTATGGCTTGGACAATGCTGCAGAAGGTACCTTTGTTATTTATGATTTAGGTGGCGGCACGTTTGATGTGTCCATTCTTAAACTGACTAAAGGCGTGTTTGAAGTACTTGCCACCAATGGTGATTCTGCGCTTGGCGGTGATGATTTTGACCACCGTATTTATTGCTGGGTATTAGACAGAATTAGAGAAACTACTAATAATTTTAGTCCACTCAATGAGAACGACACTCGCTTGTTACTCACCAAAGCACGTCAAGCAAAAGAATGGTTAACAGATAACCATGAAGCGCAAATTGTATGTCGTTTAAGTACTGGTACTTTAGTAGATATAACAATCAGCGCAACGCAATTTGTAGAGTTCACGCAACAGTTAGTGATTAAAACACTCGCACCTACACGCAAAGCTATGCGTGACGCGGGTCTTACATTAGAAGATATTGAAGGCGTTGTGCTGGTAGGTGGCGCTACCCGCATGCCACAAGTAAGACATGCTGTTGAAGAGTACTTTAAACAAACACCTCTGACCAATTTAGATCCAGATAAAGTGGTGGCACTTGGCGCAGCCATTCAAGCCAATGCTTTAATAGGCAATCGCAGTGAAGATGATTTATTGCTACTAGATGTGACTCCGCTTTCTTTAGGCTTAGAAACCATGGGCGGCTTGGTAGAAAGAATTATTCCTCGCAACAGCACGTTGCCAATTGCACGCGCGCAAGACTTCACTACCTACAAAGATGGTCAAACCGCCATGAGCATACAAGTGGTGCAAGGTGAACGTGAGCTGGTCGCAGATTGCCGTTCGTTAGCACGTTTTGAGCTACGCGGCATTCCACCTATGGCGGCTGGCGCAGCTCGCATACGTGTGACTTTTCAGGTGGATGCAGACGGCTTACTTTCAGTCAGCGCTCGCGAACAAACCAACGGTGTTGAAGCGCATGTAGTGGTTAAACCGTCATATGGATTGAGTGAAGATGAAATCACGCGTATGCTGAAATCATCATTTGGCAGTGCAGAGGCTGACAAGAAAGCGCGTATGCTGGCAGAAGCCCGCGTTTCTGCAGGTGCCATTATTAACTCAGTCACACTGGCATTAAATGCAGATAGCCATCTAATTAGTGATAATGAAAAGCAAACAATAGAAACTGAAATACAAAACCTGCAAACGGTAAGCCAAGCCGAAGATGCTGATGCTATTAACAAAGCCGTAGATGCTTTGAACCATGCCACCGAAGCATTTGCCGCAGCGCGAATGAATGCAAGCGTGAGTCATGCATTAAGCGGCAAGAACTTAGATTCAATTAACCTGTAGGAGCGGCTTTTAGCCGCGAATGCTTTCTTGAATACATTCGCGGCTAAAAGCCGCTCCTACAAAAAAGGGAAAACACATGCCACAAATAATCATACTGCCTCATGTTGAACTCTGCCCAGATGGTGCAGCGATTGAAGCTAAAACAGGCGAGTCGATATGCGATGTATTGCTTAATAACCATATTGATATAGACCATGCTTGCGACCAAGCATGTGCCTGCACCACTTGCCATGTGATTGTGCGCGAAGGTTTTAAATCTCTTAACCCTTCAAACGACCAAGAAGATGATTTGCTGGATAAGGCTTGGGGATTAGAACCCAACTCGCGCTTATCTTGCCAAGCACTGGTTGGTAAAGAGGATTTAGTGGTTGAAATACCTAAGTACTCAATTAATATGGCAAAAGAAGGCCATCGCTAGGCCTTAATCTGTTTAGCTCGTGATTCATTACTAGCGGTGAAGCTGTCATCACTTATGCAGTCGAATTCCAGCACCTAGTTAGATTGGGCACTCGTTTTTCGTTTATAACGATTGATGAGCCCTACAAATCCATCGGTTTCAACCAGTTCTTGATAGCGATAGAACGTGTCTCTTGAGACATCCATAATTTTGCAGGCTTTTGAAACGTTTTGTAGTTCTAAAGCAAGATTAAGTAATCCTGCTTATGTTTAATGATTTGGATGTGAGTATGCAACATGAGCGTTACCTTTCTTTAAGTTTGATTACGGATTCAACATCCATATCAAACTCGGTAACGCTCACCTTTGCAATTGAACTGTCTGAGTAAATGGGAACTAATACAAACTACTAAAATAGATTCTTTACAGTCTCTTTTTTAGAATGCCCACTGTGCTCTTACAGTGTAGACATCAATGTCATCTGCATACTTACCATCAGCTTTGGTCAAAGCGCCACCATCCAATTCAAATGCCTTAGTGTAGCCAGCCAATAGACGTACATCCTCATTTAAGTACCAGTTTAAAGAAACTGACATTCTTTTTTGCTCACCACCTGTAACATTGTCATCTTCTAAATCAGCTTGATCATAGCGAGCTGCCACTTCCCAAGCACCCCACGTACCATTTTTTAAACTAAACTTACTTTTTGGTACTAAGCGTTTGAACTCACCATCAGAGCCCTTATAAGTACGTGACTCACCTGTTAACGTGTAACCAACTTGTGCATAAAACGCGTCAAAATCAACATCTGAACCAGTTGTTCTTGAAACCGTTGATTTAGCATATTCACTTTGGAAAGAAAGTGGGCCATACATCGCTGCCAATTCAACAATACCTGTTTTCACATCGTCCATATTAGTAAACTTAGCATCTACTAACTTCAGGCTTGATAAATTGGTAGTTTTATAACTAAATTCCGTTGTTTTACCATTAGCCAAATTATCTTCAGACACTTTACGATATCCATAGTTGGCGCCTACATGCAATACTTTATCCGCTTCATTTATTAAGGCGTATGTACCACGGACACCAAAACCATGTCCCTCATCTTTGTTTGAAGCACCATTCGCCATAGAGTCACCGTACAGGCCAGCGTTAACATGCCAGTCCTTACCATAACCTTTCATGTTAACGCCAATAGCACGGTCAAAATATGGTAGTGTTAATGCAGTTACTAATGAGCGTTCAGTGAACATAATATCGTTTGAACTCTCTTGAACCTCCATGCTCATCGCATGTTTTTGATGACCTACAGTTAGCTCCATAGGAGCATTGAAGCCATGGTAAACCATAAATAAATCTTTGATAGAAACCTTATCGCCGCCAAAGTCAGTTTCAATCATGTAGTCAAAGTCATTGTATACAGTGCCACTCAATGCAATACGGCCACGACGAATCTCTGTACCGTCAACAGCTTCTTTCCCACCTTTCAATGATTCATCACCAGAGTGGCTTGAATAATCTGCATGCATACGACCACCTAGCTTGATACTAAAGTCACCATCAGCGCCTTTAACTACCAAGCCTTTTTTACCAACCTCTAATGTTGGATTACTTCTAGCCTTCTTCTCAGCAGCTTCTTTTTCACTAGCACGCCCCTTCATTAACAAGGCGCCTTCTTCATCCGTCAACACGCCTTTAGCAACTAATGCACCTACAAGTTCATCTGTTGAATCAGCCATTGCATTAGTACCAACACTTAACATTAATGATCCAGCAAGTGTTGCAGCAACCAAGCTTTGTAATTTGTAACTCATTTAAAAACCCCTTGTCAATTTAATAATTATTTACTGCGTTTTTTCAACAAGACGGATTCTGCGATATCAGTATTACAATTTGATGACAGAGCTATATTTATCAAAATAAATGATTATTACGTTGTATTTTTACAACAAAAAAACGCCTATTAGATTTCACTAATAGGCGTTTTTTAGGTTTTTGTAGGAGGGGCTTCTAGCCCCGAATGCAGAGATATCCTGCACACTGAAATTTGTTGCTTGGGTTGTTCGAGGCTATAAGCCGCTCCTACATAATGCTAACTTTCAACGCGCATATGAGGAAACAAAATCACATCACGGATACTTGCGCTGTCAGTAATCATCATCACTAAACGGTCGATGCCGATACCACAACCGCCTGCTGGTGGCATGCCGTATTCTAAAGCGCGAATAAAGTCTGCATCATAGAACATGGCTTCATGGTCACCCGCCTCTTTAGCTTTCATTTGCGCATGGAAGCGTGCCGCTTGGTCTTCGGCATCATTCAACTCACTGAAGCCATTGGCAATTTCGCGACCAGTCACAAACAATTCAAAACGCTCTGTGATTTCTGGGTTTTTGTCGGATGCACGTGCCAGCGGCGAAACTTCCACTGGGTAGTCAATAATATAAGTTGGTTCCCACAATTGGCTTTCTGCGGTTTCTTCAAACAAGGCTAATTGCAATGCACCTAAACCTGCATGGTCAAATGGTTTTGTACCGTGTTTAAGAATTTCAGCACGTAAGAACGCTTCATCATTTAACTGCTCAAGCATGTATTGCGGGGCATATTTTTGAATTGCACCTACAATGGTTAAGCGTTGAAATGGCTTGCTTAAATCCAACTCGCGACCTTGATACTCCAACACTGCGGTGCCGCGCGCCGCAATAGCTGCGGTGCGAATACAGTTTTCCGTAAAGTCCATTAACCATTGGTAGTCGGTATAAGCCGCATAGAACTCCATCATGGTAAATTCTGGGTTATGACGAACGCTCAAACCTTCGTTACGGAAGTTACGGTTTACCTCAAACACACGCTCAAAACCACCCACAACAAGGCGTTTCAAATACAGCTCTGGAGCAATACGCATATACATTTGCATATCTAAAGCATTGTGGTGCGTAATGAATGGCTTAGCAGAGGCGCCACCTGGAATCGGGTGCAACATCGGCGTTTCAACTTCTAAGAATTCATTTTCAATCATAAAGTTACGAATGGCAGAAACCACTTTGCTACGTGCCACAAAAGTCGCACGCGTTTCTTCTGAGGTAATTAAGTCAACGTAACGCTGACGATATTTAACCTCTTGGTCTTGCAAACCGTGGAATTTTTCTGGCAATGGACGTAAAGATTTTGTCAGCAAACGAATTTCAGTGACTTTAATTGAAAGCTCACCCGTTTTAGTTTTAAACAAATGACCAGTCGCTCCTAAAAAGTCGCCCAAATCCCAATGTTTAAATTGCTCGTAGATTTCTTCGCTAATCATGTCTTTAGCTACATACAGCTGAATACGGCTACCTGCATTTGCGCCGCTGCCATCTTGTATGGTCGCAAAACTTGCCTTACCCATCACGCGTTTCAACATCATACGGCCAGCTACTACAACGTTAACTGGTGTTGCTTCAAATGCTTCATTTTCTTGATTAGCATAGGCCGCGATTAAGTCAGCTGCTTTATGTTGCGGCTTAAAATCATTAGGAAACGCTACGCCACCAGTGGCTTCACGAATTGATTTTAGCTTTTCACGACGCTCGGCGATAACGTGGTTTTCGTCTACGGCAACAACTTCACTAATTTGCTGACTCTTCTCTTGATTATTCATTCTTAGACTCCCTGCTTCAAACTGACTTGTATAAATGGGTCAAGGTCGCCATCAAGCACGCCTTGCGTATTACCAATTTCTACATTGGTACGTAAATCTTTAATGCGGCCTTGGTCTAGCACGTAAGACCTGATTTGATGCCCCCAACCAATATCAGTTTTAGCATCTTCAAGCGCTTGTTTGTCGGCATTGCGCTTATTTAGTTCTAGGTTATACAGCGCGCCTTTTAGCATATTCATCGCTTCATCACGGTTACGATGTTGTGAGCGGTCGTTTTGACATTGCACCACGGTATTAGTTGGAATATGCGTAATACGCACAGCAGAATCGGTTTTATTAATGTGCTGACCACCCGCACCACTGGCGCGATAAGTATCAATGCGCAGATCGGCTGGGTTAATATCAATTTGAATCGAATCATCGACTTCTGGGAAAATCTGCACGCTAGCAAATGAAGTATGGCGTTTGGCGTTACTATCAAACGGCGATTTACGCACTAAGCGATGCACGCCATTTTCGGTTCTTAATGTGCCATAAGCATAGTCACCAGTGACTTTAATAGATGCGCCTTTAATGCCTGCTACATCGCCATCAGACTCTTCTAGCACTTCCACCTTAAAGCCTTTGCGTTCGCAATAACGTAAATACATACGCAGCAGCATGGCCGCCCAATCTTGCGCTTCTGTACCACCACTGCCTGATTGAAATTCAATAAAGCAATTATTCGAATCTAACTCGCCAGAAAACATGCGGCGGAATTCCATTTCGGCCACTTGTTTTTCTACTGCTAGCGAATCAGTATCTACGCTTAGTAAGGTTTCGTCGTCATTTTCTTCGCGCGCCATTTCAAATAGCTCGCGGCTATCATTTAAGCTGCTTTCAACGGATTGTAAATTATTAACTACAAGCTCTAATGCGCGCTTTTCTCTACCTAATTCCTGGCTTTTTTTGTTGTCATCCCAAACTTTGGGGTCTTCCAACAAACCATTGACTTCTTCTAGACGCTGAGACTTGGTCTCAAAGTCAAAGATACCCCCTAAGGGATTGATTGCGTTCGGCTAAATCGATTAAACGATTAGCGATAATATTGAGTTGTTCAGCTTCCATAATGATTTCTACAATGACTTGCGGTGCTATTGAAAGCGCACATTATACAGCAAAACAACCCCTACTTTTAGTCTAGCCCACGCACCAAGCGCCATCACGATAAACCACTTGCTCGTCTAAAGTGACTCGCTCAGTCACGGCAAATACATCTATGTGATATTTTCCGTCACCGCGCTTAAAGTTTGGTTTGCCGTAAATACCATGTTTGGCGCCTAATGACAAATGCACGCCGCACATGCGCTCATAACTGCCAATGTCGCTCACACTACGATCTTTGCTAAAAGCGCGATTTAAGCCAAAGCCAATTTCGCGTAACCAAACCACTTGCTCGTCCGCACGAATATTAGCTAAAACCGCATCAAACTGTGGCGTGCTATCTTCAGTGGCGACCACTTGTCCGCGTTCAACAATCAAAGTGATAGGAATGGCTGGGCGGTTAACCTTATATTGTGTGTCACCAAAAGCAAAAATTCGTACGCGTCCATTCACGGCTTCTAAATCACGCGCTTCGGTAAATACTTCGCCAATAGGAAATTGCCCACCTACATTTGGCATCTCACTGTAATCACCCACATTGAGTTTGGCTGATTCGAAGGCAGAACCAATCATTAAGCGAGCCTCAGGAAACGCATCACCGCCACTATCTATACAACCAGTCTGTGCTTGATTGATAATAGCTTTCAATTGTTCACCTACACCGCGAAAATATTGTGGGTCGTAGGCTAAAGCGTCAATGTAATATCCAACTTCTGCACCGACCATACGGCTTAAATGTGGATGCTCAATGACTTTGAGGCCGCGTTTGAATAGCTCAACCCGAATGCGAAAAGCTTCCAGCCTGAAGTTGGTAGATTGAACAAGCACCACTAAATCTGACTCTGTCAAATCAGCCAATACCGCTAACACCTCAACGGGCGTGTGTTTATCAAAGTCTACAAAATGTGCCTCTGGCAGGCAATTTCTATAGGCTTGCGTCAAAGCGTTAGCCAACTCGCATGCTGTATCAAACACAACCACAGCCTTATGCGGCGCAGCGTGTTTGAAAACATGCGTTAATATTTCGCTTATATTTTTTTCTGCCGCGCTGGCATTATCTACACCACCAACCAAAGAGCTTGCGAAGGCATGTTGATTAACTATCAAACGTTTGTCGCCGCATTAACCACTTCGCCATCTTCTTTAGTAAAAGTGCCAATATTTGGATTTTCTAAAATATCTAACACCAACTCTGATGGGCGACATAGTTTTATTCCTTTGCTAGTCACTACAATTGGGCGGTTAATAAGAATCGGATGTTGCAACATAGCGTCTATCAAAGCGTCATCTGATAAATTTGCATCATCTAAACCTAATTCAGCATAAGGCGTTCCGTTTTCGCGGATAAGCGCACGTATATTGCCACCCATGGCAGCAATAAGCTCAATTAAACGCTCTCGACTTGGTGGATTTTTAATATACTCAATCACTTCAGGCTCCACTCCGCTGGCGCGTATCATGGCCAAGGTGTTACGTGATGTGCCACAAACAGGATTGTGATAAATAGTTACTTTCATTTTTATTCGCTCTTTATTAATATCAATCTGATTCGTACCAGTTGCGACTTCTATTTACAATCGCCACAACCGATAACATTACAGGTACTTCAATTAACACACCAACAACCGTAGCAAGTGCAGCCCCTGAGTTAAAACCAAATAAAGCAATCGCTGTTGCTACAGCCAGCTCAAAGAAGTTAGATGCGCCAATTAAAGCGGAAGGACCAGCCACACAATGGGCAACTTTGAGTTTCTTATTCAACCAATAAGCGAGCATAGAATTGAAATAGGTTTGAATAATAATTGGCACGGCTAACAAGCCAATAATCATTGGCTGTGCCAAAATCTGCTGACCTTGAAAACCAAACAACAAAACTAGCGTTGCAAGTAAGGCGGCAAGTGAAATTGGGTGTAGTCGTTTAAGTGTTATGTCTAGCGCTTTTTGACCTTTAGAAAGTAGCAGTTTACGTAATATTTGACTTACCACCACTGGCACGATAATAAATAAAATCACCGAGATAAATAGCGTATTCCACGGAACAATAATGCTAGACAAACCAAGTAGAAGCGCCACTATGGGTGCAAAAGCCACTAACATAATGGCATCGTTAATCGCCACTTGTGAAAGTGTAAATTTAGCATCGCCATTACATAAGCTGCTCCATACAAACACCATGGCCGTGCATGGCGCTGCGGCCAATAAAATTAATCCTGCAATATAGCTATCTATTTGGTCTATAGGTAATAATCCAGCAAATAGATGGCGAATGAAAATCCAAGCTAAAAGTGCCATGGAAAATGGCTTGACGAACCAATTTATAAACAAGGTAACGCCAATGCCCCTGCTATGCGTTAGCACATCTTTCATCGAACTAAAATCTACCTTGAGCAGCATTGGGATAATCATCAACCAAATGAGCAAAGCCACTGGCAAGTTAACCTCAGCGATTTTTAAACTACCAATTATTTGAAAGAATTCGGGGAATAGTTTACCTATAGCAACCCCAACAACAATGCAAGCTAAAACCCACCATGTAAGATTTTTTTCGAAAGACCCTATTACTGGCTTGATGTTTGTCTGCTGCACTTTGTTAGAAAGACTCATTTTTGTTTAAATACAACTAATATATAAAGTACGAATTATATCGTAAGAAATTTAACTATTTATGACATTAGCGCTCGCGGATTTAAACTTGGGCGGTTAAAATAGCGCAATAATAATTTTGAAATTAAATTGCAATAAATTTGTAATAAAAAAATTGGGAGAATGAAGTATGGCAAATGCGGTTTTCGGTCGATTAATGGCTGCAATATCACCACGTAACGACAATTACTTTGTGTTGTTTAACCACTTAGCGGATAGCGCAGTGAAAGGCTCCAAAGTGCTTGCCATGATGTCAGCCGTGAATGACCCAGCAAAATTTGAAGAACATTTCGCTGAAATTAGAGCGATTGAATCCCAAGCTGATGAATACACCAAAGAAATTCTTCTCTCACTTCACAAAACTTACATTACCCCATTCGACCGACGCGAAATTCGCGAGCTAGCCATGGCGCTAGATGACATTATCGATTACATGGAAGACATTCCACAAAGTTCTAAAATTTACGGTCACAGTGACTTCACGCCTGAAATGGTTGCGCTAGGTCAAATTTTATTGCGTGCTTCTGAAAAAGTACGCGATGCGGTGAATATGCTTTCAGACATGAAAAATGCTGAACGCATTTTACGCACTTGTGAAGAAATCAGTGCGATTGAAGGCGAGGCAGATCATGTGATGCGTGCTGGTATGCGCCGTTTGTTTGATGAAGAAGCTGATGCACGTAAACTGATTCGCTCAAAACAACTTTATGATTTATTTGAAATGGCGGTTGATAGCTGTGAAGATGTAGCCGATGTAATCCACGGTGTTGTGCTAGAGCGAATTTAGGGAGTACAGCATGGATCACGCAATCCTCATCATGGCATTGCTCGTGGTGGTTGCCCTCATGTTCGACTTCATGAACGGCTTTCACGATGCAGCAAACTCCATTGCACTTATGGTTTCTACGCGCTTACTCACACCGCAGGCTGCGGTGGTTTGGGCGGCATTTTTTAACTTAATCGCTTTTTTGTTTTTTGGCTTACATGTTGCCAATGTAGTCGGTAAAGGCATAATTTCTAAAGAGATTATTGATAATGCCGTGATATTCGGCGCGCTCAGTGGCGCAATATCTTGGAACTTAATTACCTGGTGGTTTGGTATTCCTTCATCTTCATCACACGCTTTAGTCGGTGGTTTAGTGGGTGCGGGCGTAGCTAAAGCGGGCACTGGGGCTATTGTAGCTGCTGGCCTCATTAAAACCTCAATCGCTATTATTCTGTCTCCTTTATTCGGCATGTTACTCGCACTCATTTTAATGGTGTTGGTATTGTGGATTTATGAAAAATCTTCGCCCTATCCAACTGAACGCATGTTTAATAAGCTTCAATTTGTCTCCTCATCACTTTACAGCTTAGGTCATGGTGGTAATGATGCACAAAAAACCATGGGTATTATTGCAGTTTTGCTTTATGCCAACGGTTATATTCAGGGTGATTTCCATGTGCCATTTTGGGTAGTCATTTCTTGTCAAGTTGCCATGGCATGCGGCACACTGTTCGGTGGTTGGCGTATTGTTCGCACCATGGGGATGGGCATTACGCGTATCCGCCCTTCTGGTGGCTTTTGCGCACAAACATCTGGCGCTATCGCCTTATTTATTGCTACTTCGCTAGGTATTCCAGTTTCAACTACGCATACCATTACTGGTGCTATTGTTGGCGTTGGTCTATCAAGACGCGTATCTGCAGTTCGCTGGGGGCTAGCATCTCGCATTGTGTGGGCATGGGTGCTGACCATACCTTGCGCAGGCTTAATTGCAGCAATGAGTTATCATTTTGGTAGTACATTTTTAAATTAGTCATTAATTCAGCATTTTAAATAAAAAGGGACTCTTTATGAGTCCCTTTTTATTTTTAACGTTTATTCAATTTGTCATTAAATTGTCATATTTGATTTCTAGAATGGTCATCAAGTTAAACCAACTCATGAATCAACTGGAGAAATTAATGCAAGTTAACAACTTTAATCTTAAGGCAGCGCTTTTAGCCGCAGGTCTTATCCTCGCCCCTAGCGCATTCGCAACTGACATTACTGGGGCTGGTGCGACTTTCCCATACCCAATTTATGCAAAATGGGCGGAATCATATAACGTTAAAACTGGTGTTAAATTGAATTACCAATCTATTGGTTCCGGTGGTGGTATTAAACAAATCACTAATAAAACAGTAGATTTTGGTGCTTCTGACAAACCGTTGAAACCTGAAGAGCTAGATAAAGCTGGCTTAATGCAATTCCCAGCAATCGTTGGTGGCGTTGTTCCTGTAGTGAATGTTCCTGGGGTTGCTGATGGCGAAATGCGTCTAAACGGTGAAGTGCTAGCGAATATTTATTTGAAAAAAATAGTTAAATGGAATGACCCCGCAATTAAAGCGCTTAACCCAAGCCTAGCATTACCAGATTCAGCAATTACTGTAGTGCATCGTTCTGACGGTTCTGGTACCTCTTTTGTATTCACTAACTACTTAAGTAAAGTAAGCAAAGAGTGGAGTGATAAAGTGGGTGCTGATACTTCTGTTGCATGGCCAACGGGCTTAGGCGGTAAAGGTAATGAAGGCGTTGCATCATACGCACAACGTATAAAAGGCTCAATTGGTTACGTTGAGTATGCCTTCGCTAAACAAAACAAATTACCTACCATAAGCTTGCAAAATCGAGATGGTGAGTTTGTTGAACCAAGTATCGAAAGCTTTCAATCAGCGGCTAAATACGCCGAATGGGAAAAAGCACCTGGTTTTTACGAAATTCTGACTAACGAACCAGGCAAAACTACATGGCCTATTACTGGTGCCAGTTTCATTTTAATGCACAAACTACAAGACAAGCCAGTTAACGCAACTGAAGTACTTAAGTTTTTTGATTGGAGTTTCAGCAACGGTGCTTTGATGGCAAAAGGTTTGGACTACGTGCCAATGCCAGATAACGTCGTAAAATTGATTGAAACTAGCTGGAAAACAAACATGAAAAGCAAAGATGGCGCTGCAGTTTGGACTAAATAGTTTCAAATTAGTAAAATAAAACAAAATAAGTAAAAGTAATCACTAATGTTAATAGGCGCAATTTAATTGCGCCTATTAACATTATCAACTTAAACACTGCGGAAGGAAATATAATAATGGATATCTACGCCACCTCAGCAGTTTTAAATGAAGAAATCATCATTCGAGAATCAATTTCAATGCCGAATAGTCCACATAATAAAAACATAGGAGCGATGCTAGATAAGCTGTTTCGCTATACCACCATGTTTTTTGCTTTTCTAGTTTTTATCCTACTGTTTGGCATTATTATTACTCTATTAGTAGGCAGCTTGCCTGCATTAAAGATGTTCGGTGCCTCTTTTTACACCAGCACGTCATGGAATCCTGTCACGATTGATTTTGGTGGTGTTGTGCCAATTTACGGCACTTTTATCACTGCGCTTATTGCCATGCTCATTGGTATTCCAGTGAGTTTTGGTATTGCAATATTCATCACAGAACTTTCTCCAAACTGGCTTAAACGTCCAATTGGCGTGGCTATTGAGCTGTTAGCAGGTATCCCAAGCATTATTTATGGCATGTGGGGTTTATTTGTATTCGCACCGTTGTTTGCCGACCACGTGCAACCTTGGATGAATGATCATCTCGGTGCACTGCCTTTGATAGGTATTTTATTTCAAGGCCCACCTATGGGTATTGGCATGCTCACAGCAGGCTTTATTCTCGCTATTATGGTGATCCCATACACAGCATCAGTAATGAGAGATGTGTTTGAGATTGTGCCGAGCATGCTTAAAGAGTCTGCCTACGGACTAGGCGCTACCACTTGGGAAGTCATTTGGAACGTAGTACTTCCCTATACGAAAACAGGTGTGGTTGGCGGCATTATGCTCGGATTAGGTAGAGCGCTTGGTGAAACTATGGCGGTCACATTTGTTATTGGTAATGCTCACGAATTATCCGCTTCGTTAATGATGCCAGGGAACACGATTTCATCTGCATTGGCAAACGAGTTTACCGAAGCAGTCGGGGATGTATATACCTCATCACTCATCACATTAGGCTTAACTTTATTTGTAATCACATTTATTGTGCTGTCACTGGCTAAATTGTTATTGATACGCTTATCACTGCGCGAAGGAAAACAATCATGACCGCTTTAAATAACAAACGCTACCTGCGCCGTAAATTTGTGAATGGACTGACATTAAGCCTATCTGTTGGCACCGTAATATTTGCACTCACATTCTTGGTATGGATTTTATGGACATTGTTTAGCCAAGGTCTTAGTCACTTAACGTTAGATGTATTTACCAAAATGACGCCCCCACCTGGCAGCTCCGGCGGCTTGTTAAATGCCATTGTGGGTAGTTTGTACATGGTTTTCTTTGCTACAGTTATTGGTACACCTGTTGGCATTTTAGCTGGCACTTATCTTTCAGAATACGGAAAATCAGGCTGGTTAGCGCCAACAACAAGATTCATTAACGACATCTTGCTATCAGCGCCATCCATTGTTATTGGCCTATTTGTCTATGAAGTCGCTGTCCATAGCGTCAGTCATTTTTCTGGCTGGGCAGGTTCATTCGCCTTGTCACTATTAGTCATACCTGTAGTCGTGCGTACCACTGAAAATATGATGTCATTGGTACCAAGCACTTTGCGTGAAGCCGCAGCAGCACTTGGCGCACCTTACTGGAAAGTCATTGTGAATATCGTTTATAAATCAGCAAGAACTGGTATTTTGACGGGGCTATTGCTGGCTGTGGCACGTATCAGTGGCGAGACCGCACCACTATTATTCACCGCGTTGAATAATCAGTTCTGGAGTACGGATATGAGCCAACCAATTTCAAGTTTAGCTGTTGTGATTTTCCAATTCGCAATGAGCCCTTATGAAGACTGGCAACACCTTGCATGGGCTGGCGCTTTACTCATTACTTTGTTCGTGCTTGGCCTGAATATATTAGCGCGCACTTTGTTCCGTCAAAATCAATCTCACAGTTAGTTTAGGATTACTTAAATATGTCCACGCAAACTCTTCAAGCGAAGATCTCAGCTAAAAACATGAATTTCTACTACGGTAAATTTCATGCGCTTAAAGATATCAATATTGATATTCCAGCAAGCCAAGTCACCGCTTTTATTGGCCCATCTGGCTGCGGTAAATCAACCTTGCTACGTACTTTTAACCGTATGTATGAGCTCTATCCTAAACAACGTGTTGAAGGTGAAATCCTGCTTGATGGCAAAGATATTCACTCTGCCGAACAAGATTTGAATTTGCTACGCGCTAAAGTCGGTATGGTTTTTCAAAAACCAACACCATTTCCAATGTCTATTTATGACAACGTTGCCTTCGGCGTTAAACTTTACGAGAGCTTATCTAAATCAGATATGAATGACCGCGTTGAATGGGCGTTGCAGAAAGCAGCCATTTGGAATGAAGTGAAAGACAAACTGCATCAAAGTGGTTCTGGCTTGTCAGGCGGTCAACAACAACGCTTATGCATTGCGCGTGGCGTGGCAGTAAAACCAAACGTATTGTTACTTGATGAACCTTGCTCTGCGTTAGATCCAATCTCTACGGCGCGTATTGAAGACTTGATTCATGAGCTGAAAAAAGAGTACACCATCGTTATCGTGACGCACAACATGCAACAAGCGGCTCGTGTATCAGATTACACCGCTTATATGTACTTGGGTGAGCTGATGGAATTTGATCAAACCAATACTATTTTTACACGTCCTAGTCGTAAAGAAACAGAAGATTACATCACAGGTAAATTCGGCTAATTAACATTGCTAGACCTAACCAAACAATCAATTTTTTGTTCTACTGAATAAGTTTTTAAAAGGAATAAGTGATGGGATCTGAACATATATACAAACAGTACGACTCAGAATTAGAGTCTGTACGCGCTAAAGTACTTGAAATGGGTTCACTCGTTGAGCAACAGATTGTGGACGCTTTAGACGCATTAACTACATCAAATGCCAAGCTAGCTAAACGAGTCATTAATAATGACCACCTAGTAAACGCACTGGAAGTGCAAATTGATGAGGATTGCAGTCATATTATTGCCTTGCGCCAGCCCGCTGCAGGAGACTTACGCATGGTGCTGATGATGATTAAAACCATTACAGACTTAGAGCGTATTGGTGATGAGGCTGCAAAAGTTGCACGCTTAGCATTAAAATCAAGCGAGACTGATCGTATGTGGACGCCGCGTTTTGCTGAAATCAAAACTATGGCCAATCTAGCGCGTGAGATGCTTCATATGTCCCTCGATTCATTTGCTCGTTCAGATGCCACTAAAGTTTTGCCGATTGCGCAAATGGACGAACAAGTAGATGACCAGTACCAAATGACCATTCGCCACCTTATTACATTTATGCTGGAAGACCCGCGCACAATTTCGATGTCCTTAGAAATACTGTTTGTGTCTAAAGCGATTGAACGCATCGGCGACCATGCAAAAAATATCTCTGAATACGTTGTATACATGGTCAAAGGTAAAGATGTTCGCCATACCACGATAGAGCAAATGGAAGAAGACGCGAAGTCTTAACTTAACATTCAGATTTTCTAGTTCACCCAAGTTAAATTTTTAACCTAGTTAATTTTATACCCTAGTTCATTTGATAAAGCGGAGTTTGGTTAATATGCATTAAACAAACTCCAGCTAGCGTTAAATTCCTATTTAGCTGGCCGCGGCTCTAACTACTTCAGCAATTTCCTCAGCTAATTTCTGCACTAAGGCCTTATCCTGCCCCTCCACCATCACGCGAATTTTAGGTTCTGTCCCTGAAGCTCTTAGCAGCACTCGACCAGATCCATTTAATTCGTCCTCAGCTTTTTTAACTGCGTTTTGAATTTGTGGAATTTCTAAATTCAGTTTAGTTTTAGTAGTGACATTGATGAGCACTTGCGGATAAAGTAGCAGCTCGGTATTCATTTCGGTGAGCGTTTTACCGCTTTGTTTTAAGGCATGTAGCACTTGAAGTGCAGCGATAATCGCATCGCCACTCGTGTGTTTATCTAATGTGAGTATATGACCTGAATTCTCACCACCCAATTTCCAGCTATTTTCATTCAATAATTCCAACACATATCGATCACCCACTTTAGCGCGAGCGAATGGAATTTGATGTTTCTGCAAAGCATGCTCTAAGGCCAGATTGGTCATGAGCGTGCCCGCTACGCCGCCCTTTAGCTCGCCTTTGGCCTGCAAGCCTGTAGCAATAATATATAGCAACTGGTCGCCATCCAATAGATTGCCTTGTGCATCGACCATCATCACACGATCACCGTCACCATCAAACGCAATACCTAAATCTGCTTGATGTTCTAGCACAGCTTTCTGCAATGCTTGCGGGTGGGTTGAACCAACCTGTTCGTTAATATTGAGCCCGTCCGGCTTATTGCCGATGCATACAATTTCTGCGCCTAACTCATGAAAAACATTTGGTGCCACATGATAAGTCGCGCCATGTGCGCAATCCAGTACGATTTTTAAGCCACGCAAGTCTAAATTGTTAGGAAAAGTACTTTTGCAAAACTCGATATAGCGCCCCGCTGCATCGTCAATACGGCGTGCTTTACCTAACTTTGCTGATTCCATTACCTGCATTGGTTTTTCCAATTCAGCTTCAATGGCATGCTCAATATCGTCAGGAAGCTTTGCACCCTCACTTGAGAAAAATTTGATACCATTGTCATAATATGGATTATGAGAGGCTGAAATAACGATGCCTGCCTGCGCACGTAAAGCTCTTGTTAAGTAGGCAACTGCTGGCGTTGGCATTGGTCCTGTCAACAATATGTCCACACCGGCAGCAGACAAACCTGCTTCTAATGCGGCTTCTAACATATAGCCAGATATGCGCGTATCTTTGCCAATTAACACGGCAGGATGTGCGCCTTTTGCAAGATTACTATTCGCTGAGGTGAGCACTTTTCCTGCCGCATAGCCTAAACGCATCACAAAGTCTGGGGTAATTGGATGCTCTCCTACCTTACCGCGAATGCCATCAGTACCAAAATATTTTTTGCTCATTTTTCATTCCTACATATTCTAATTTTTATTGAATTGCCGTCACAACTTTTAACGCATCTACCGTCGCTTTCACATCATGTACGCGTATTATTTTAGCGCCTTTCATTGCTGATATGACCGATGCAGCAATGCTTGCATATAGGCGCTGGCCTTCATCGCCACCTGTAATTGAACCCAAAACAGATTTACGTGACAATCCAACTAACATCGGCTGACCGATTTTATTTAACTCATCCAAGTGCTGAATAAGTGCAATATTATGTGCGCGTGTTTTACCAAAACCAAAGCCTGGATCTAATAAAATTCGATTTTTTTCAATGCCATGTGCCAGTGTTGCATTCATTCTATCTACAAGAAACTGCTTAACTTCGCTCACTACATCAGCGTAATAAGGTTCAAGCTGCATGGTTTGAGGTGTGCCTTGCATGTGCATCAAACAAACGCCGACCTTGCTTTGCGCCACAATCTCCAGCGCATTTGGTTCTTGTAGAGCGCGAATATCATTTACAATGTCTACGCCCGCCGCGATTGCTTGACGCATCACCTCTGGCTTATAGGTATCAATTGAAATAGGCACATGACAAGTCTTGCTTAAAGCTTCAATTACGGGAATCACACGCTTAAGCTCTTCGTCTAAACTAACAATAGCGGCGCCAGGACGGGTTGATTCACCGCCTATATCTAAAATATCTGCACCTTCAGCGATGAGCTTTAAAGCATGTTCAATAGCTAATTCGGTGGAAGAGAATTTTCCGCCGTCAGAAAAAGAATCTGGCGTTACATTCACAATACCCATTACGTGTGGACGATTCAGAAGTAGTTGATACTTGCCACATGAGAACTCATGCTGTGGCTGAAAGTTTAATTTAGAGTCAGATTGCATAACGCATTATACTTAAATTTCAGTACATAAAAAAAGGGCTAGAAATCTAGCCCTTTTGAATTTTATCTATTTACTCATTTTTAGCTGTAGGTTGAGGTGTGGGTTTTGCTCCTAAACCCGATGAGCCTGAATCGCGCGGTGGATTAGGTTTGCTCTGGGTCGGTTTTGGCGGGCGCACTGCAATGCCGGCCATAATATCGTTAATTTGATCAGAATCAATCGTTTCGTATTCCATTAAGGCCGCTGTCATCGCCTCAACTTTATCGCGATTATCTTCAAGCAATTTACGCGCAATACCATATTGCTCATCCAAAATACGGCGAATTTCCGCATCTACTTTCTGCTGTGTTGCCTCAGAAACTGTCTTTGAACTCATACTACCAAAGAAAGAATCTTGCTCATCACCTGCGTATACCATGATGCCAAGTGCATCACTCATACCGTATTTAGTCACCATAGAACGCGCTAATTTAGTCGCACGTTCAAAGTCATTTGAAGCACCTGTAGACATTTGATGCATGAAAATCTCTTCGGCAATACGGCCACCAAATAAAATAGAGATTTCTTCTAACATCTTATCTTTATAGTTACTAATGCGGTCAAACTCCGGCAATTGCCAAGTTAAACCTAATGCCCAGCCACGCGGCATAATCGTTACTTTATGTACAGGATCAGCTTTAGGTAATAATTTAGCCACTACCGCATGACCAGACTCATGATAAGCAGTATTACGACGCTCTTCCTCACGCATCACCATAGATTTACGTTCTGGACCCATGAAAATTTTGTCTTTAGCATCTTCAAAGTCCTGCATATCAACAGTCCGTTTATTACGGCGGGCGGCGAATAAAGCCGCTTCATTCACTAAATTAGCTAGATCCGCACCTGAAAAACCTGGCGTACCACGCGCTAAAATGTCTGCTTTCACATCGGCATCAATTGGCACTTTACGCATATGTACCATCAATATTTGCTCACGGCCTTTAATATCAGGTAATGACACCATGACTTGGCGGTCAAAACGGCCTGGACGTAACAAGGCTTTATCTAGCACGTCCGCACGGTTAGTCGCGGCAATCACAATTACGCCAGAGTTTCCTTCAAAACCATCCATCTCAACCAATAATTGGTTTAATGTTTGTTCGCGCTCATCATTACCGCCACCAGTGCCAGATCCACGGCTACGACCTACCGCATCAATCTCATCAATGAAGATAATGCAGGGTGAGTTTTTCTTGGCATTCTCAAACATATCACGCACACGAGATGCACCCACACCCACAAACATCTCTACGAAGTCAGAACCTGAAATAGTGAAGAATGGTACTTTTGCCTCACCCGCAATCGCACGAGCAAGCAAAGTTTTACCTGTACCTGGAGGGCCCACCATCAAAACGCCACGTGGAATGCGACCGCCTAGTTTTTGGAATTTAGTTGGGTCACGTAAAAACTCTACTATTTCGGTGACTTCCTCCTTGGCTTCATCACAACCTGCAACATCAGCAAATGTCGTGGTGTTATTCGTTTCATCTAATTGGCGTGCTTTGCTTTTACCAAATGAAAATGGACCGCCGCCTTTACCGCCACCTTGCATTTGGCGCATAAAGAAAATCCAAACACCTATTAACAATATCATTGGAAACCATGAAACAAAGATACTCATTAATAATGATTGTTCTTCATCTGGTTTGGCCTCAACGCTTACATTATTTTTCAACAAATCAGAAACTAACCAAGGGTCAGATGGTGCAAAGGTATTGAATTTCTTACCGTCATGCGTTGTGCCGTGCAATACACGACCGTCTATTTGCACTTTAGCAATTTGACCATTTTTGACTTGCTGAATAAATTGGGAATACACTACTTGGCCTTCAGCGCTATTTTTAACGCCAGACACATTGAAAATTGCTAGAAAAACCATAGCAATCGCTAACCAAATGGCAATATTCTTAAATATATTGTTCAAAATATCATTCCTTTTTTCAAAGTGGATTAACTTAAGCTAATTCACTGCTTAATGACTACTGCTTAATAACTTTAAGTTAAGTCACTAACTTGCTAATTAATAGTTACCATATTACGCTTTTTACAAAAATTGTCTTTAGGATTAACCTTAAACTAGCGCTCTTGATTAGGGTTTACGCCCTAATCCCAACAAATAGACTTCGCTACTTCTGCCGCGAGATGCTTTAGGTTTGCGCGTGACAACTTTATCAAACATAGGCCGCATATTTTTTACAATTTCATCAAAACCCTCGCCTATGAATACCTTGACCAAAAAATTGCCGCTTGGTTTCAACCATTCCTTACTAAACTCCATGGCCAATTCAGTTAAATAGGCTGCACCTGCTTGGTCAACGATAGTTATACCTGACATATTGGGTGCCATATCGGCGATTACAAGGTCTACTTGTTTACCATTTAAACTTTTTTCTAATATTTTGAGTATGGCTTCATCACGAAAATCGCCCTGAATAAACTCTACACCTTTAATTGGCTCCATTTCCAGCAAATCTAAAGCGATAATGCGGCCCTGGCCTTTTAAGCGCTGAACAGCTACTTGCGACCAACTGCCTGGCGTTGAGCCTAAATCTACGACAGTCATACCCGGCTTAATCAGCCTATCTTTATCGTCAATTTCTGTCAGCTTATACGCAGCGCGAGCGCGATAACCTTCTTTTTGCGCACGCTTAACAAATTCATCATTGATATGTTCGTGCATCCAAGCTTTGCTGGAAGGTTTTAGTTTCATCTGTTAAACTGCTCGCCTATATAAATCAATAAGATAACTCAAGAAGACATACCGCCGTGAACTCAAAACAAATTAGCTACTTACGTGGCCTTGCACACAATTTAAATCCAGTTGTTATGATAAGTAATAAAGGCTTATCAGAGGCTGTATTAAAAGAAATTAACCTGAACTTAGACGCACATGAACTAATTAAAATCAAAGTTGCGGGTGATGATAGAGAATTACGCGCTCAATTGTTGGTTGATATTTGCGCGCAAACCAACGCAGTAGCAGTACATCATATTGGTAAACAATTAGTGGTTTATAGAAAATCAGCAACTAAGCCAAAAATTGTTGTTCCTGTTAAGTAGTCAAACTTAGAAGCGATTTTAAGTCGCTTCTACTTACTTGCTTTTATCGACTACCCTACTTTTTTACGACTACAACAAATCCTAATAGGCATTGCACTACATACGCAATGCTTGCCACGCCGTGCCAAGCTTTAAATCGATTAGCAAACACACTTTGCATCACATCTGCAGGAAATGCATTCGCTTTCAATTGTGCTAGTAACGGTTGAATACCGAAATTCCCAGCCAGCACCAATAACAACATCACGAATAGCGCCCAAAAATAAGACTGCTTCAATGCTTGTGTACCATGACCTAGTAAACGATGAATCAGCAGATAAAACGCTGAAAACAAACCTAAGTAAGACACGTAGGTAAAAAATTGCCCTGCTAGCTGTCCTGCCAATTGATTATTTTGCAGAGTATGAAATAGTGAGTATGCAACGGCACCTGTAGTCCACAACGCACCAACCCAGAAAGTAATCAGTATTAAACTAAACTTATCTAGCCAATGATTATTCATTAGATATATTGCACTTCCAAAATCTCATATTCTTTAACGCCACCTGGCGCCATCACTTCGGCGACATCACCTTCAGACTTGCCAATTAGACCGCGTGAAATTGGTGAACTCACTGAAATTTTACCGTTTTTGATATCCGCTTCGTCATCACCCACAATTTGGTAGGTAATGATATTGCCACTGTCTAAATCTTCAATTCTTACCGTTGCACCAAATACACAGCGACCATCTGCATGCAAAGTAGTTGGATCAATAATGGTGGCATTAGATAACTTGGCTTCAACCTCGTTAATACGACCTTCAATAAAACTTTGGCGATCTTTTGCCGCTTCATATTCTGCATTTTCAGACAAATCGCCTTGGGCACGCGCTTCGGCAATCGCCTGAATAATCTCTGGGCGGTCTACGCTGCGTAAGCGAAGTAACTCCGCTTTAAGTAGCTCAGCACCTTTAACTGTAACTGGGACTTGAATAACTGCCATTTTAGAACCTTATATAAAAAACAAACCACACCCAAACTGAGTGTGGCTTTAGAAGAAAATTAATCTGTTTAAAAGTTTATTTTAAGATAGCTTTTTATGCAAGTCTTGAAGTGACTCAACCGTCAATTCTTGCATATGCGCCATACCTACACACGCTGCTTTAGCACCAGCCAGTGTTGTGTAATATGTCACTTTATTTTGCAACGCGCTACGACGAATTTCATAAGAGTCAACCACAGCACGCTTATCTTCAGTCACATTCACAATAAAGCTAATGTCGCCATTTTTAATCATATCAACGATATGTGGACGACCTTCTGCCACTTTATTCACTGAAGCTACTTTTAAGCCATTAGCAGTCAGTGCCGTTGCTGTGCCTTTAGTAGCAACCAATTCAAAACCTAAATCATGCAAAGCATGAGCGATTTCAACGACTTTATTGTAATCTTCTTTACGTACGCTAATAAATGCTCTACCGCCTTCAGGCAGCTTTGTAGAAGCGCCTAGCTGCGATTTAAGGAAAGCCTCAGCAAATGTTGCACCAACACCCATTACTTCGCCCGTAGATTTCATTTCTGGGCCTAGGATAGTATCTACGCCTGGGAATTTAATGAATGGGAATACCGCCTCTTTCACAGAGTAGAACGGAGGCACAATCTCACGCGTTACACCCTGTGCTTTCAATGAAGTGCCTATCATGCAGCGTGCCGCCACTTTAGCCAATTGTAAACCACAGGCTTTTGAAACAAATGGCACGGTACGTGATGCACGTGGATTCACTTCCAACACAAACACTGTTTTCCCTTGAATGGCAAACTGCACATTCATTAGACCTACAACGCCCAAAGCACGCGCCATTTGTTTAGTTTGGTCACGCAACTCGTCTTGCAGTTTGGCAGATAAGCTAAATGGAGGTAATGAACAGGCTGAGTCACCAGAATGTACACCTGCTTGTTCAACGTGTTCCATAATGCCGCCGATAATCACGTCTCCCGTGTTATCACAAAGCGCATCCACATCTACTTCTAGCGCGTCATTCAAGAATCTGTCTAACAATACGGGCGATTCATTTGATACTTTTACCGCTTCACGCATGTAACGTTCCAACTGAGATTGTTCTTGCACAATCTCCATGGCGCGACCACCTAACACATAAGAAGGACGGACAACGAGCGGATAACCGATTTCCAAAGCTAAGCGTATTGCTTCATCTGGCGTTCTAGCAGTGCGGTTTGGTGGTTGTTTTAAACCAAGTTCATGCAACATTTTTTGGAAGCGTTCGCGATCTTCTGCCATATCAATCGCATCTGGCGTTGTACCAATGATAGGCACGCCTGCTTTTTCTAAATCACGCGCTAATTTAAGTGGCGTTTGCCCACCGTATTGCACAATCACGCCTACTGGTTTTTCCAGTGCCACTATTTCGAGTACGTCTTCTAAGGTTACTGGCTCAAAATACAAGCGGTCTGACGTATCGTAATCCGTCGAAACCGTTTCAGGGTTACAGTTCACCATAATGGTTTCGTAACCGTCTTCACGCATCGCAAATGCCGCATGTACGCAACAATAATCGAACTCAATACCTTGACCAATACGATTCGGACCACCGCCCAAAATCATAATTTTCTTTTTATTGGTTGGCGCTGCTTCACACTCTTCTTCGTATGTTGAATACATATAAGCAGTGTTAGTCGAAAACTCTGCTGCACAAGTATCTACGCGTTTGTAAACAGGGCGAACCTGCAAAGCTTGTCTGTAAGCACGCACTGCATGCTGATCTGTATTAAGCAATGTGGCTAAGCGTCTATCAGAAAAACCGCTACGCTTTAATTTCAGCATAGCTTGTTTATCTAAATCAGCAATCTGCCTGCCTTTAAGCGCTTGTTCACGATCGATTAAGTCTTTAATCTGAACAAGGAACCAATGGTCAATTTTTGAAATGTTATAAACTTGCTCAACACTCATGCCCATTCTAAAAGCATCGCCCACATACCAAATACGCTCAGGGCCTGGTACGCCCATTTCTTTGGTTATGGTATCTAAATCTGTAGTTTTTTCATCCAAGCCATCAACACCAACTTCAAGGCCGCGCAAAGCTTTTTGGAATGACTCTTGGAAAGTGCGGCCAATGGCCATCACTTCACCTACAGATTTCATTTGCGTAGTTAAACGTGAATCCGCTTGAGGAAATTTTTCAAAGGCGAATCTTGGGATTTTTGTCACTACGTAATCAATCGACGGCTCGAAAGAGGCTGGCGTAGCACCGCCAGTAATTTCATTGCGTAACTCATCCAGAGTAAAACCTACTGCTAATTTTGCGGCAATTTTTGCAATGGGAAAACCAGTTGCTTTTGAAGCCAATGCTGATGAACGCGAAACACGTGGGTTCATCTCAATCACAATCATGCGACCATCATCAGGATTAATGGCAAATTGTACGTTTGAACCACCAGTATCCACGCCAATCTCGCGCAACACTGCCAGTGAGGCATTACGCATGATTTGATATTCTTTATCTGTCAGCGTTTGCGCAGGAGCTACAGTGATTGAGTCCCCGGTATGCACGCCCATTGGATCTAAGTTTTCAATGGAGCAAATGATGATGCAGTTATCCGCTGAGTCGCGCACCACTTCCATCTCATATTCTTTCCAACCTAATAGCGACTCTTCAATCAATAACTCTTTGGTTGGTGAAGCATCTAAGCCGCGCTCGCAAATAGTCATGAACTCTTCGCGATTGTAAGCAATACCGCCGCCGCTACCACCCATAGTAAATGATGGACGAATAATTGTAGGGTAGCCTATACTTGCTTGCACTTGCAAGGCTTCTTCCATGCTATGGGCTACAGCAGAACGCGCCGAACCCAAGCCAATTTTAGTCATGGCTTCTTTGAACTTTTGACGGTCTTCAGCTTTATCAATCGCGTCTTTTGAAGCGCCAATTAACTCAACTTTATACTTTGCTAATACGCCGTGTTTGTCTAAATCTAGCGCACAATTTAGCGCTGTTTGGCCGCCCATTGTTGGCAGCAAGGCATCTGGACGCTCTTTAGCAATGATTTTCTCAACCACTTGCCAAGTTACAGGCTCGATATAAGTCGCATCGGCCATTTCAGGGTCGGTCATAATGGTCGCTGGGTTAGAGTTCACCAAAATTACGCGGTAGCCTTCTTCACGAAGCGCTTTACATGCCTGCGCGCCTGAATAGTCAAACTCGCAAGCTTGCCCAATCACAATTGGACCTGCGCCGATGATTAGAATAGATTTAATGTCTGTACGTTTTGCCATTCAATTTAACTTTATAGATATTTAATTTTTTAAAACTACTATTTAACGTAGCATGTAATATTTCAGATCTGAAAAGTAAGCCAACAATCTAAAAGTAGCACTCCGTCGCTTAAAGTTGCCTATCTTCGGCAGTTTCCAAAAACAACATTCAAACACATGCTTAGCTTAATAAACGTTATTTAAAACTTTTACTTTCTTGCACTCTGCTTTTGCGCTGCCATAGATTGCACAAATTTATCAAACAAATAACTCATTTCAGTAGGACCAGGGCTTGCTTCTGGGTGACCTTGAAAACTAAATGCTGGTTTGTCTGTTCGTGCAATGCCTTGCAAGCTGCCATCGAATAATGAAACATGCGTGGTTTTAATATTAGCTGGCAAGTTAGTAGCGTCTACCGCAAAACCATGATTTTGGCTGGTGATGTACACGCGTTTAGATCCCACATCTTGCACAGGGTGATTTGCACCGTGGTGTCCAAATTTCATTTTATGCGTTTTAGCATTGCTCGCTAACGCCAATAATTGATGGCCTAAACAAATACCAAATGTTGGAACGCCCATTTCGACAATGGTTTTAATGGCAGAAATGGCGTAATCGCAAGGCGCGGGGTCACCAGGACCGTTTGATAAAAACACGCCATCTGGCTTATATGCCAACGCATCCGCTGCCGAAGTTTGCGCTGGCAGCACTGTAACTTTACAGCCGCGCGAAACCAACATGCGTAAAATATTGCGTTTAACACCGTAGTCATAAGCAACTACATGAAATTTTGGTGTGGCTGCGTATGCAAAACCCTTGCCTAACGCCCACTCACCTTCGGTAAACTCATAAGGCTTTTCACAACTCACAACTTTAGCCAAATCCATGCCAGACAAACCTGGGAAACTTGCAATCGCAACTTGGGCTAATTCAATCGCTTTCGCTTCATCAGCTTCGCCTGCTATTACCGCACCAGTTTGCGCACCTTTTTCGCGTAATATTCTAGTTAACTTGCGCGTATCAATATCAGCAATCGCCACAACATTATTGGCGCTCAGATATTCTGAAAGTGATTGAGTGTTTCTAAAGTTGCTATACGTCAGCGGTAGATCACGGATAATCAAACCACTTGCGTACACTTTACCAGACTCAATGTCTTCGAGATTCACGCCGTAGTTGCCGATGTGCGGATAGGTGAGTGTGACTATTTGCTTGGTGTAAGAGGGGTCTGTGAGAATCTCTTGATAGCCTGTCATTGAGGTGTTGAATACGACTTCACCCACTGTTTGGCCTGAAGCACCAATTGATGTGCCACGAAACACAGTTCCATCTGCAAGTACTAGTATGGCGGGCAGGTTTTGTGACACGGTAACTCCTTGGATTAAAACATTAATTAATTTTTTAGTGCTTAGTTCAACATAGCATTCAATATGAACAAATGGCAGATACGCAAAACGGGAGGAGCTTTATACTCTTCCCGTTTCAGAATTAACGAATTATACCGACAAGCGGCATGCTTTTCAACTTTTGATTGTAACTTGATTGTAAAAAAGCGCGTAGAACTCTAAAGTAGACGTAAATTAAAAATGCTTAAGGTCAGTGATAAACAATCGATTTCTCAGCTTACCTATGAACCATATCCAAAAAATTTAGTGAGAGGTGTCGCGCTCTGTAAAATCTTTACCGAAAGATTTATTTTAAGCGCTGGCGAAATGCGCTTACCAAAAAGCGATGCGCTCAATTCATTGAAAGGTCAACAACCCGATACCAGTCCAAACGTGGAAAATATTTATTGCAATACGATAAGCAAATTGCTTTTATCGGAGTTCTGCCGATTGGAATTAAGTCTAACATCTCTTAGCTTTTTCATTAAGCCTACAAAATGAGACTAAGTGCTGGCGTTAGCTGAGGCAGCTTATATTAAAGACATTGATTGAATGCTTAATCCGCCTATCTCAATCCTAAAACATCTTGCATATCAAAGAGCCCGGCTTGTTTGCTAATTAAAAATTTAGCAGCTCGCAAAGCGCCTGATGCAAACGTTGCGCGGCTGCTAGCTTTGTGCGTTAACTCTACACGTTCGCCTAAACCCGCAAATAACACCGTATGATCACCGACCACATCGCCGCCACGCACCGTAGCAAAACCGATGGTACTTGGGTCGCGTTCACCCGTGACACCTTCACGACCATAAACCGCGCAATCTTCCAAGTTGCGACCCAACGCGCTTGCTGCAGCTTCGCCTAAACGCAAAGCGGTACCCGATGGAGCATCTACTTTGAAACGGTGGTGCGCTTCGATAATCTCGATGTCAAAACCTTCATTCAACACTTTGGCAGCAGACTGTACTAGATTAATCAACAATGACACACCTACACTGGTATTGGGCGCAAAAACAATGGCTATGTTTTTAGAAGCATCTGTTATTAGTAATTTTTGTTCTGCTGTAAACCCAGTAGTACCAATAATCATTTTAACGTTATGCTTTTGACAGGCTGCCAGATACATCAAACTGGCTTCTGGACGGGTAAAATCGACCAAAACATCCGCACCTTTCAAAGCTTCATCAATGTTGTCTGTGACCTTAACCCCTGAGACTTTACCCTGTTGATCACCCGCATCACGGCCAAGCTGAGGATTACCTGTACGGTCAAGAGCGCCGTAAAGCTCTAAGTCTGCATCAGCGATAACACATTCAAGAAGTGCATGACCCATGCGACCAGAACAGCCTGCAATGACCACTTTTAAAGGATTTGACATGATTCTAATTACCTAATAAATCTATAATATTTTTGAAACTCAAAGACACTCGTAATTATTAACATGGATTAGCGAGTAGTCGCGCCATTAAAAATTAAAAACCAATTTTTTCAAGCATTTGGTCAAAGAAACTTGGTTCCCCTTCTTCTGGTAAATCTTTTGGCTGTGGTACAGATTTATTACCCGCACGTGGTGCAGGTGTTGGAGAAGCGACTTCAGCCTCTTCATTCACCTTAAGATTACGATCAAACTTTTTACTGGAGGTCGATCCGTTTGGTTTAATTGGCTCAGTGACAGGTTTTACCGATTCAGCTTTTTTTGGTTCAATTTTGGCTGGTGTAGCAATAACTGGTGGCGCTTCAACAGCTTTAGCTGCGGCAGGCTCATCCGCCGTCATTGGCATAGCTTCTATCGGCACAGCCATAATTGATTGCGGCTCATTTGAGCTCGGCTCTTCTATAGGTGTTGCTGATTTTCTAGCCAACTCATCTTTAGCTCGTTCTGCAGCTTGTTCTGCTGCGTTTTTCGCAGCTTCCTCAGCCTCCGCCTTTGCTTTAGCAGCTTCAGCCTCTTTAGCTAGCTCTGATTCGTCTTTTTGCCAAAATTTCAATTTATTGAGCACGCCTTTTTTTTCAGGCTTTTCAGTTGGGTTAATGACGCGTGTACCACTGTTTGTAGAACCCTCTTCTGGTTTTATTTCGCTACCTTTTGGAATAACGTCTCCGCGAACAGCTTTTAGTGCCTCACCTTCAAAGTCTAAAATTACGCGACGCTGCTCGACAATTTTGCCTTTTTCGCGCATTTGATAAACGTAATCCCAGCGATTACCGTGAAAACTATCTTGGATTAAAGGTGTACCCATAATGAACCGCACTTGCGATTTAGTCATTCCTGGTCGCAATTGCAATAACATTTTAGAAGTCACGACATTGCCTTGTTGCACATCTAATTTATAAGGTTTTATCGATGGTAGCGCTGTGCCGCATGATGCGCAAAGGACTGCTAATAAAATAATTGAGTACCGCAAAGTAGAAAAAATACGCATATTATGACTTTAGTTTGAATTAGCGTTAATATAACACGTAGATAGCGAACCAAAAACACTGTAATTATTAAATGTGAGCAAACAACGATGCATGATCAAAAAGACTTAAAGAACGCAGGCCTTAAGGCTACACTACCCAGACTTAAAGTATTAAGTCTGTTTGAAAACAGCAAAGAGCGACATTTATCAGCCGAAGATATATATAAAGTAATGCTTAACTCTGGTGAAGATGTTGGTTTAGCGACGGTTTATCGAGTACTAACTCAATTTGAACAAGCAGGTTTGTTAGTGCGCCATCATTTTGAAAGCGGCAAAGCCGTTTTTGAGTTGAGTCAAAGTGGCCATCATGATCATATAGTTTGCGTAAAATGTGGTCGAGTAGAAGAATTTTATGATGCTGAAATCGAGAAAAGGCAAGAAGCCGCTGCTGCAAAATTTGGTTTTAAAATGCAAGATCACTCGCTGACCATTTACGGCATTTGCGAAAAACAGCCTTGCGATAAATAAAAAATTAATGCGTCAGCATCTCTTTAGCATGTTGGCGCGTAGTTTCAGTTATTTCAATACCGCCCAACATCCGCGCAATCTCTTCTATGCGGGCTTCATCATCTAAAACTGCAATGGTACTAAGCGTTTGCGCATTCACTAACGATTTACTCACCCGAAGATGATGCGAACCCAAAGCCGCCACTTGTGGCAAGTGGGTAATTACTAGCACTTGGCGTTGAGTTGTATTTTTATCGTCTTGCTGTTCACCTAATTGCTTCAAAAGCTGACCAACGACTTCAGCTACGCCGCCGCCGATACCAACATCCACCTCGTCGAATATCATGGTCGGAATACTTTCTTTTTGAGCGGTGACTACGCGAATGGCTAAACTAATACGTGAAAGCTCACCACCAGAAGCCACTTTAGCTAGCGGTCTTGCAACCACGCCCGCGTGACCTGCGACTAAAAATTCAACTTGCTCAAGTCCATTAATTGTGGGTGCTTGCTCAGTCAGTGCAACTTCAAATTTACCGCCACTTAAGGAGAGTCGCTGCATTTCTGTACTAATTTGAGCGCCTAATTTCGCAGCAGCGGATTGACGACCGTCACTGAGTTGTTTCGCCATTTGCATATAAGCTGCTAGAGCTTGAACTTCTTGTTTGGCAAGCTCGCCATCGTTTGCAAACAGCTCCAATTCTGCCATGCGTGCTTGTGATTTAAGCAACAAATCTGCTAACTCTTCTGGTTTAACGCGATTTTTGCGGGCTGTATTATGGATGTTCTGAATTCTAGAATCCAACTTCGCTAGCCCAGCGGGATCTAGCTCTGCACGTTGAAGATAGCGATTTAAAAAGCGTGAGGTTTCCTCAAGCTGAATAATGGCTGAATCAAGCGTTTCAGTGGCCTCAGCCATAGATGCGTCATATTCGCATAGGTTTTGTAATTTATGTTGCACTTGGGTCAGTAAGCGCATGGCAGACAATTCGCCCTCGCTCAATAACTCACGGCACTCCTCACCACCTGTAATCAAGCCCGCGCTATTGGATAAACGCAAATGCTCTTGCTGCAACTCTTCCCATTCCGCAGGGCTTAATGAAATTTGCGCTAACTCTCTTGTGTTATCGCGCAAATCCGCGAGTTCATCGGCATACGCACTAGCGTTTTTTTCGACTTCTAAACGTTGCTGATTAAGCCCATGCCAAACCTTAAATTGCGCGGCGACTTGCATTGCCAAGCCAGTTAAACCGCCAAAATTATCCAGCACATTGCGTTGCGTGGACAGCTTTAATAAAGAATGGTGCGCATTCTGGCTGTAAATATCCACCAGTAACTCGCCTAATTCTTTGAGTTGAGCCACTGTCACGGTAGCGCCATTGATATAGGCACGCGAACGGCCATCGGCGAACATCACTCGGCGTAAAATCAACTCTTTTGCTTCATTTTCCATTTCCGCCTCAAGCAACCATTGAATGGCTTCAATGTTATTTGCTATGGAAAAAATGGCGCTAATTTCAGCTTTATCACACCCTGCGCGAGTGACACCGCCTTCTGCGCGCGCACCTAAAGCTAATGATAAGGCATCAATTAAAATAGATTTACCAGCACCAGTTTCACCCGTAAGCACGGTAAAACCCGATTCAAATTCTAAATCGAGTTGATTGACAATGACAAAATCACGGATAGAGAGGCTTTGTAGCATAACTAAATTAGCCCCAGTTCAACTTGTTGCGTAGCATATCAAAATAACAATAGTCGCTTGGATGTAATAAGGAAACGGTCTGCTCTGCACGATTGACTATGATTTTATCGCCAACCTCCAACGTCACCTGAAACTGGCCATCAAAGCTCAGGTGCGCTTCGTCAAACTGCATCAAAGTAATTTCAATTAAGCTATCACTATGCACAGCAATTGGTCGATTACTGAGAGTATGCGGACAAATTGGCACTAATGAAATGGCTTGTAAATTAGGATGTAAAATTTGTCCACCTGCCGAAAGCGCATAAGCCGTCGTGCCTGTTGGTGTACTCACAATCAAGCCGTCAGAACGCTGTTTATGTACAAATTTGTGGTCGATAGTGACTTCCAACTCAATTAGCCGCAAAGCGCTCTTAATCACCACATCATTCAGTGCAAAATTTGCATGTAGTAATTGTCCATCACGCACCACTTGAGCGGCCAACATCATACGCGGCTCTTCAATAAAATCATCTGAGAGGATTTTATCCAATTGCTCCAGCATATCTTCAGCACGTAAATCGGTTAAAAAACCGAATCGACCGCGGTTAATTCCCACAAGCGGTACATTATCATCAATCAGACTACGCGCGACACTTAGCATAGTGCCATCGCCACCCATGACTATCACTAAGTCAACCTTGCTCCCTATTTTCTCTAACGATGCGGTTTTAAAACCTGCCAGATCAATATATTGAGCAGTGTTTTCTTCAATCCACACTTCAATATTGATAGAGGTCAAATGCTTCGCCAAGTCGGTCAAGTCGCTCTGCATCAATTGCAAAGCCGATTGATTCATGTATTTGCCGATGATGGCTATTTTTTTGAATTTTGTATGCATGGTAGAATTAAAACATAGTCGGAATGCCTAAGCAAAGCGAGTCATTGAGATAGCACGCAATATTTGTCATTAATACTGTAAATTTTGCGCGATAATGATATTTAATAATCATTAAAAAGAACTTAATACGATAACGAAAACTCTTAGTAACTGAAATAAAACAGATAGTTAATAAACATAAGTGAAAATTAAAAAATATTTGGCATTAATTTTGCCTACGAAAACCACCTCAAGACAACGATACACATAATTTCAAATGATAACAGCCCAACAAAAAAACATCCTTAAAACCTATTTCTTTGTCACCTATCTGGTCATTCTATGGCTTGTTTCAGATTCGTTACCATTTGCCACAGCATATTCTGAAAGCCTAATCACATTTGGTTTTATGTTAATCGCATTTTTGCTCTATGGGTTAATTTACTTATTACCTGCATTAGCAATCACTTCGCTTGTTCAATGGATTAGCCATCGTCTAAAAACAAATAGCCCACGGGCAACTTACATTGCAGCCATTTTAACGGCAGGCATCACAACCTTACTACTTTATGCAAATGCTAAGATTTACGCGCTTTATGGCATGTTCTTTAATGGTTTTCTGATTAACCTAATTATGACGCCAGGTGGTATTGAGTCATTAGGCGGTAGCCGTGCTTCCGATATTGGTTTCGCACTTATTACGCTTGGCTTTCTAAGTCTACAAGCACTGATTTTATGGTTAGCGCATCGTTACTACACTAAAAGAACTGGCTCAACCTTTCAGTTTTCATTTAAATTTTTACCTGTCACTGCAATCTTTATTGCAATATTGGTACACATGGGCTTTGCCTTGGATAGCTACACCAATAACCAATTAAACATGGTTGCAGAGTCCATTCCGTTCTATCAAACTGTATCGGCTCGTAGCTTCTTTAAAAAACTGGGCTTCACCACTCATCGTGAAACTAAGCTCAAAGTACAAGGTAAGTTGAATTACCCACTTAATCCTCTACAGTTCACACGTCCAGCCAAGCCATATAACGTTATTTGGCTGACTTCTGAATCATGGCGCGCTGACACACTGGATGAAAAAGTCATGCCAAATACTTGGCAGTTTGCTTCAAATGCAGCTCGCTATACGCGTAACTATAGCGGCGGCAATGGCACCCGTATGGGCGTGTTTAGTATGTTTATGGGTATACCTGGCAATTATTGGTTTCCATTTATGGAGTCTCGTCGTGGCGCAGCAATTGTAGATGTTTTACAAAAGCAACAATATCAAATGAGCTTTTACACTAGCGCAAAATTCTCTTATCCAGAGTTTGATAAAACCATTTTTGCACAAGTGCCAAACAATGAACTACATGAAATCGCTAACCCTACTTCAGGTTGGGAAAGTGACCGCGACAATGTCACTAACCTTCTATCATTTATAGATAAGCGTGACACAAGCAAACCATTCTTTACCTTCATGTTCTTTGAATCACCGCATGCGCGTTACTATTTTCCGCCAGAAAGTGTGATTGCAAAACCATACAGAGATGACTTGAACTACGCATCATTAAGCAAAGAAGCTTTGCGTAATGATATTGTGCCGATCAAGAACCGTTACATTAACTCTGTTCACCATTTAGATATGCAGTTTGGTCGTATATTTGATTATCTTAAACAGCATGAATTACTTGATAACACCATTGTAGTTCTTATTGGTGACCATGGTGAAGAGTTTATGGAACATGGCTTTTGGGGACATAATTCAACCTTTGTAGACCAACAAGTGCTTACGCCTTTAGTAATTTACGCACCAAACATGAAGCCACTAGTAAGCAACCAATTGACTAGCCACATGGATGTTGTGCCAACCGTAATGCCTTTGTTGGGTGTGACAAATCCAAGTAGCGACTACGCAATAGGCTACAATCTGCTCGCAGGTGAGAAACGTAACCTTACGTATATTTCAGATTGGGACAAAGTTGCTTATGTGGATGATGACGTTAAAATCACGCAACCCGTCAATGGCAAAAGTTTTGCGCTAGTGAAAGCCAGCAAGGGCAATGATGAACCACTGAATACGAACGAACGCAAAGCTATACTTGAGAAAAAACAAGGTGCGATGGTTCAACTAGTAAAAGACTTAGGGAAATTTTTTAAAAAGAAAGATGTAGCAGTCAAGGTACAATAAACTACCCTTTTAAAAGTAGCATTTAAACCACATATTGAAAACATGGACAAACGCGCGCAAATATTATTAAAAACCTTGGTTGAGCATTACATTAGTGATGGTCAACCTATCGGCTCGCGCACGCTTTTGCAGCATTCTGGCTTAGATGTGAGCGCTGCAACCATACGCAATGTGATGAGTGACTTAGAGCAAATGGGCTTTATCGCTAGCCCGCATACCTCGTCAGGCCGCATTCCCACGCAAAAGGGATACCGCATGTTTGTGGACTCACTGCTAACTGTACAACCATTAGAAACGTGTGCTTTGCAGAAACTCAAAAGTGGCTTGTCTTCTCCCAATCCTACCGAACTGATTGCAAGTGCAGCAGACATGCTCTCGCAGCTTACTCAATTTGCTGGCTTGGTGATGATTCCTAAGCGCAAGCGCGTGGCTTTTAAGCATTTAGAGTTTTTACCATTATCTGAAACTCGGATATTGGTCATTATCGTTACCAGTGATGGCAATGTGCAAAATCGTATACTCATGGCTGAAAAGAAATATTCGCAAAGCGAACTAACACAAGCCAGCAATTACTTTAATGCCAATTTCTCAGGTCAAACCTTTGAAGAGGTGCAACAAAAACTGCATATTGAGCTCCAACAAATGCAATCGGACATGAATCGCCTTATGGCGGCTGCGCTTGAGGCTAGTAGCAAAGCAGTAGACAACAATAAAGAGGGGGTAGTAATTGCAGGTGAGCGCAATTTACTGCAAGTAGATGAGCTTTCCACCAACGTAAGTAGCCTGCGCAAATTGTTTGAAATATTTGAGCGTCGTACGTCGTTAATGCAATTACTTGATAACAGCCAACGCGCGGAAGGCATACAGATTTTCATCGGTGGCGAAAGTGGCTATTTACCTTTAGATGAATGCAGTATGATTACCGCCCCATATGAAGCTGATGGCCAAGTAGTCGGCACATTAGGGGTGATTGGCCCTACTCGTATGGCTTATGAGCGTGTAATACCGATTGTGGATGTTACCGCTAAACTTTTATCCAATGCACTATCCAACAATTAAAACCAAATATATAAAACAGAAAATATACAAGAATACCTACATGGCCTACTACAACTCAGAACCAAAGTACGAACACGGCGACCAACTTAAAGTTGGTATTTTATTGGCTAATCTAGGCACACCAGATGCGCCAACAGCCCAAGCTTTACGACCCTATTTACGTCAATTTTTAAGTGATACCCGCGTGGTAGAAATCCCACGCGCCATTTGGTGGTTTATTTTAAATTGCATTATTCTAGTAATTCGACCCAAAAAATCGGCAGAAAAATACGCGCAGGTATGGTTGAAAGAGGGTTCTCCTCTATTAGTTCATGCGAAAAAACAAACTACGTTATTACGTGGATTTTTAGGTCAAAAAATAAATTCACCTTTTGTCGTGGAACTTGGCATGAGCTACGGCAACCCAAGCATGCAATCAGCGATTGATAAACTAAAAGCTCAACATTGCGACCGCATTTTAGTGTTTCCTCTTTATCCGCAATATGCAGCAAGTAGCACAGCCTCGGCGATGGATGCCGTATTTCGCGTATTACTCAAAACACGTAATCAACCAGCAATTCGCAGCATTCGTAATTACAATGACCACCCTGCTTACATTGCCGCATTGGCCTCTAGCGTGCGTGAGCATTGGAGAATCAACGGTAAACCAAGCAAATTAGTCATGAGTTTTCACGGTGTGCCCAAGGTACACCTGACCAGCGGCGACCCTTATCATTGCCAATGCCACAAAACTGGGCGCTTACTAGCAGAGGCTTTAGAGTTAAAAAAAGACGAGTATTTAATCGCATTTCAATCGCGTTTTGGTAAACAAGAGTGGTTAAAGCCTTATCTTGCCAGCACTCTTGAAGATTTAGGTAAGGCTAAAACCAAACGCATTGATGTTATCTGCCCAGGTTTTAGTAGCGATTGCTTAGAAACGCTAGAAGAAATCGCGATGGAAGGCAAACACATATTCCAAAGCAATGGTGGTGGGGAGTATCACTACATTCCTGCATTAAATGAAAATGAGGCATGGATTCACGCTATGACCGCCATTGCGCTAGAAAATCTACGAGGTTGGGTTTCCACTGAATGGAATACTGACTCAGCTAAAAAAGACAGCGAAATGACTAAATTACGTGCTCAAGCTATGGGCGCTAATCAATAAGCGTTATACTTTTGTTTTAAGCTGACTTAACAAACTTTATGATCGTAATTACTGGCGGCGCAGGCATGATAGGCTCTATCATCGCTTGGCATCTCAATACAAAACTTCAACGTGATGATATGGTGATTGTTGACCGCATTACGCATGAAAATCAATGGCAGAATTTGGTTAAACGCCAATATGTGCAATATTTGGATAAAGACCAACTCATGTCATGGCTTAACGGCGATGCCGAGCATAAGCCACGAACAGATATTGAAGCCATTATTCACATGGGGGCTATTAGCGCAACAACAGAGCGTGATTTCAACAAACTTGTTGAAGCCAATATCCACTATTCACAGAATCTATGGACATGGTGCGCCAACAATAACGCAGCTTTCTTCTACGCAAGCTCAGCCGCGACTTATGGTGACGGTGAACATGGCTATGATGATGTTTCCATTGAAAATCTTCGCCCGCTCAATGGCTATGGATACTCGAAGCACTTCTTCGATCAGTGGGCTTTACAACAAGTAAGTAAAAACTTGGCGACACCATCAGCGTGGGCCGGTTTTAAATTCTTTAATGTTTATGGCCCAAACGAATACCATAAAGAACGTATGGCTAGCGTGGCTTTTCATAGTTTTAACCAATTTAAAGAAACTGGCACCGTTAAACTTTTTAAAAGCCACAAAGAAGGCTATTCAGATGGCATGCAGTTACGCGATTTTGTGTATGTTAAAGATGCGGCGGCAGCCGTTGTTCACTTCTTAAGTGCGGCTTTAAGTGGTCATGCATGTACTAATGGCATCTATAACATTGGCACTGGCAAAGCGCGTGCGTTTAAAGATTTAGCTTCTAGCGTAATGACTAGCATGAACAAATCACCCAACATTACCTACATTGATATGCCAGAAGATCTACAAGGTAAATATCAATACTTTACCGAAGCTACCGCAACCAAACTGCGCGCAGCAGGCTACACACAGCCGTTTTGTAGTTTAGAAGAAGGCGTGCAAGATTACGTTCAGAACTATTTAATGCATGATGATGCTTATTGCTAAGTTAAAGTAAATTACCCATATGAATTCGCAATTAATCGAAACTGTACGTCAATTCACAGGCAGTAAAAAATCAGTATTAGTCATTGGCGACGTGATGCTAGACCGTTACTTAATGGGTAATGTAAATCGCATTTCACCTGAAGCTCCCGTTCCTGTAGTACTGCTTAGGCAATCCGAGGATAGAGCTGGTGGCGCGGCCAACGTAGCTGCAAACTTATCTGGCTTGGGGCTTCATACCGAAATAATCGGCTGCATTGGCGACGATGCAACAGGCAAAATGCTAAAACACTTGATTGCTGATTCTGGCATAGTGATCGCGAACATGATGACTTCTAAGTTGCGCCCCACCGTTTCAAAAACACGAGTCATGAGTGGCAATCAACAAATTGTTCGGATTGACGATGAAAGCGCCGCCGCTTTTAGTGCTGAAGAAAATTCTCAGCTACTCGACCATGTGACTCAAGCCATGAACAATAATCCTGCGATGGTGATTTTGTCCGATTATGCTAAAGGTGTATTAAGTGACAGCACATGCACAGCCATCATCGAGCATTGCAAAAAGCTGAATATTCCCGTGATTGCCGACCCCAAAGGCCGCGATTACAGCAAATATAAAGGCGCAAGCACGCTCACCCCAAACAAAAAAGAAACCGCTGAAGCCTGTGGCGTTGACATCAACGAGACGGATGCCTTGCTCAAGGCCGCAGAACAACTGAAAAAATCATTAGATTTAGATTTTCTCGCGGTAACTCGTGGTGAAGAAGGTATTTCGCTTATCGATGAAAAGCAGATTCAACACATTCCAGCAACGGCAAAAAAAGTATTTGATGTTTCAGGCGCTGGAGACACGGTAATCGCTACGCTTGCGGCAGGTTTAGTTCATGGCTTAAACCCGCATGATGCCCTACAACTTGCCAATATTGCTGCTGGCATTGTTGTTGGCAAAGTGGGTACTGTGCCAGTTTCTCAGGCTGAGTTATTAAAAACCTTAGTCAGCGAAGATGGGCAGTCTCAAATTGATAAAATTTGCGATCTAGCTCAACTGGCTGAACTTGTAAGCCTCTGGAAAACCAATCAACAAAAAATAGTCTTTACCAATGGCTGCTTTGATTTACTGCACGCTGGCCATGTCACTTATTTAGAAGCAGCAAAGAAAACTGGTGACAAACTGATTCTAGGATTAAACACAGATCGCTCAGTCAGCGCCCTAAAAGGCCCAACACGCCCCGTGGTGCATGAAGGTGATAGAGCGCGCGTACTAGCCGCGTTAGCTTCAGTAGACGCAGTGATTTTATTTGACGAAGACACGCCTTTACAATTAATCGATGCCATACGCCCAGATGTTATTGTAAAAGGTGACGATTACACAGAAGACCAAGTAGTAGGTGGTACCGAAGTTAAGTCGTGGGGCGGCAGTGTTAAATTAATTCCACTGGTGCAAGGCCGTAGTACGAGCAATATCATCAAAAAACTAGGTTCATAGTGGTAACTGGCATAGTGGCAAAGCAGCAATCAACCCATTCCAAAATATTGGTACTTGGCCCGTCTTGGGTCGGTGATATGGTACTTGCACAAAGCCTGTTCAAAACGCTTAAATTGAACGACCCCGACTGCATTATTGACGTTGCAGCGCCCGCATGGACACTACCACTCATAGAACGCATGCCAGAAGTAAATAAAGGCATCGCCCTGCCCTTTAAACACGGTGAGTTTGCATTGTTTGAACGGTTTAAATTTGGTAAAAGTCTACGCACAGAACGTTATACTCAAGCAATCATTCTGACCAACTCCCTTAAATCCGCTATCTTGCCTTTTGCCGCAAATATTCCACAACGCACCAGCTTTTTAGGTGAGATGCGTTATGGCTTAGTAAATGATGTTCGTAAACTTGATAAAATCAAACTACCGCGCACCGTGGATAGATTTGTGACATTAGGTTTGAAGAGGAATACTTCTCTACCTGACAACATACTCAATCCCTCTCTAATCGCCAATAAGAACAATGCACTAGCGACCTTGCAGAAACTAGGCATCCCATCGCCAAGTCATAAAGTATTAGGGCTATGCCCAGGCGCGGAATATGGGGAAGCTAAACGCTGGCCTGCAGAATATTATGCTGAAGTTGCACGAGAGGCATTAAGCAAAGGCTGGCAGGTTTGGCTGTTTGGCTCTGAAAAAGATATTCCCGTCACAAACGCGATTAATCAACTCTCTGAAAACCAATGCTTAGATTTAGGTGGCAAAACCAATCTAAGTGAAGCAATCGACTTAATGTCACTTTGCGATAACGTCATTAGTAATGACTCTGGACTCATGCACGTAGCCGCTGCATTAGATAAGAAATTGGTTGCGATATACGGTTCCTCTAACCCACACCATACCCCACCAATGAATGACAAAGCAGCAGTTGAGTATTTAGCTGTTGAGTGCAGCCCATGCTTTAAAAGAGAATGTCCGTTAAAACCCGTTAATGAAAATCTAAAATGTTTAAAACGAATTGAACCCTCTCGCATTATTGATCTTTTAAAAATCAACAACTAACTATTATGAATTGGTTCACATCATTTAAAGAGCACTTAAAAGAGACTCTTATAAGAAAAAAACAATTGAAATCCCAGCTAAAGCTTTTAAACAAACCAAAGCGCTCACAACAAACATTCAACAAGTTATATCCTCGCCATAAAATGGGGGGTAACTGTTACGGCGTGCCTAAGATTAAAAATGCACTCCCAAATGCAACTCTATCTATCGGCAATTATTGCTCCATAGCAAAAAATGTCCAAATATATTTAGGCGGGAATCACCGCTTAGACTGGGTCACAACATTTCCATTCCCTGCATTTTTTCAGCATGCTTCTCATATTAAAGATTATGAGACAACTAAAGGTGATGTCTCAGTTGGTAGCGATGTATGGTTAGGTGAAAACTCTACGATTCTGTCAGGGGTTACCATTGGGCATGGTGCCGTTATTGCTGCGGGCGCCATCGTAACTAAAGATGTATCTCCATATGAGATTGTGGGTGGCAACCCAGCAAAACATATCCGCTGGCGATTTGATGAGACCACCCGTAATGCTTTGTTGCAAAGTACGTGGTGGGACTGGCCAGAGGAAGAGTTACTAAGCATTGTAGATGTCATTTGTTCAAATGACATTTCAGCATTTCTAGATTACGTAAATAACAAACAAACACCTAACGAATTTAAAATCTAATATGGTATTAAAAAAATTACTCTCTCTCTCAACTGAGAAATTGCAAATGCTACTTACACTAGCAAGCATCGCTATTACTTGCCAAGTAATCTATATTCAACACGGCTGGATTAATGATGATTCAGTACTATACTTTGAAATTGCAAGACTGTTCTCACTAGGTGAGTGGAAGCAAGGTGCGGCTCTTTTTAATTGGCCGTTTTATCCAGCACTGATTAATTTTACACATCAACTAACAACCTTAGGTGTTCAAGCATCTGCACAGTTACTTAATGTCATATTTTTTGGCATTACTACTTATAGCTTCATCAATCTAATCAAGTTGGCAGGTGGCGACAAATTAACCATTATTTCTGGTACATTTTTACTACTTAGCTCCTCATATATAGTTGGTGATGTATTGCCCATGCTGTTGCGTGATCAAGGCTTTTGGGCGATGTACCTTACCAGCTTGGTTTATTTTGTTAAGTTTTATCGCACTCATAAACTGAGTGATGCGCTACTTTGGCAAGTTTCCGCGATTCTCGCTGTGTTATTTAGAATCGAAGCGATTACTTTTCTAGTCTGTCTACCTCTTATTCTATTTACAGTACATGAATTTTCACTAAAACAAAAAATCACACACTACTTAATCATAAACTTAATACCAATTTTTTTAATTGGGCTTATTCTAAGTATTTTGATACTTTCACCCACAACACATTTGAGTGATTTTGGAAGACTGCAAGAGGCCGTGTCAATATTTCCTAGAATAATGAATGAAATTTCAACTAACTTTATTGCCAAAGCTTCAATTATGGGGAATGAAGTTCTCGGTGACTACTTATCAGATTATGGGATGCTAGGGGTTATAATTAGCTTAGCAAGCATTCTTATAATAAAAGTTCTTGGAATCATAAGCTGGCCTGTGATTAGTATTTTCGCTCTGAATCGTTCTAATTCCAACATTGATCAATCTAAATATAAAATACAAAAAGATACTCGTCACATTTTCAATTGGGTGTTAATGCTTGCGACTCTCAATGCGGCAGTAATCATTGCAAGTGTCTTTATACTTTCTAGTCGATACATCATTGCTTTTGTGTTTATTGTATTAATATTCGCATCTTTTCATCTAAGTCATCTATTTGAAGAGATAACCAAATCCGCAGTTAAAAATTTCAATAAAAAATTAGCCCTACTACTGTTGCTAGCACTCATAGTATATTCTGGCATTGATAATCTGCTTCCCAAACGAGCGGGTTATAATTTTGAGCAAGAAGCTGTCGCTTATATCAAAACACAGAATGTACCTAATAGTAAGGTGTTTTACGTAACTCCTCGCTCACGTTATTTTGCTGGAGCACCGTATGCAGGGCGAGGTTACAAATATTGGGATTACACAAAAAGAGCTATTGAAGATGGTTCAATCTATCAATATAGTTATCTTGTTATTAACATAAACATTGATGAGGAATTTCCAGCTAGGAAGGCACTACTAGATGAAAAATTACCACAATATAATTTAGTTAAAGAGTTTTATGCCTACAGAAAAAAGAAGGAAATTATGATTTACCTAAAAAAAACTAACTAGTAAAAACATTGCAGAGTACTCGGCTAAGTTATTTACTAATGATTTCTTTAGCCGCAATTATAGATGCTTGTAATCGATGCTTTTTATCTAAAAATGCAACATCATCAACTCTTCGCAAGCAACTCGTTATGAATAATGCCCCCAAATACATATTTGATTTAAAGATGGTTTTTTTTGCAATTCTAAGCACATCTCTCGGATCATAATGTTTAGCGCAAAAAAGAAACACCCCTCGTTTTTTTCTTAACCATTTATCAAGCGAGTTAGCATTAAACTCACTCACTCCAGCTATATGTGTAATCTTTACAGAGTCGTAATATTCGATTGCGTAACCAGCGATTCTAACCTTTAAGCAAATATCAGCATCTTCTCCATACAAGAAATAATCAGGGTCAAAACCTTTTATCTCTTCAAATAAACTACGCTTAATAAGCATGCAAGCGCCAAGTAACCATGCAATTTCACCAGGTAAATTTTTAAACTTTTCCGTATGTTTTAGATATCGAGATGATGGATAACTATAACGCGGTAATACTTGTTTATTTTTTCTCGGCTCATCAATTGCAGGACCTAACAAGCCAATTTCGGCATTATTTTTTAGTTGCTCAAACATCATCTTAAGTGCATTGCGGTTTTCAATAGCAGTATCTGGATTTAATAATAACAAATACTCGCCTCGAGCTTGGTTAGCCGCCAAATTATTAGCTCGCCCAAAACCTAAGTTCTCTTTACTCTCTATTAAGGTTATGCGATCAGCAAAATTTTCACGCAACAATACAAGACTGTTATCTTGACTAGCATTATCTACTACGATAATTTCAAAATTAATGTCCTCCTGCTTAAATAGTGAGTCTATGCAATCAACGGTATATAAACCTGTATTGAAGTTAACAATGATGATTGAAAGCTGTTTATTTTGAGTCATTGGATTAAAGCTCTAAGATACATTTACCTAATTAAGTCACTAATGTTATCCATTACTTGGATTTTGTTGGCTTTAGTGAACTCCCGCCAATCGGCCACCTCTGTCCAGTCCGTAACAAAAATGAAGTCTAGTCCAGCTCGACTTGCAGCTTCATAGTCATACTTACTATCTCCAATAAACAAGGCTGGAAACTGCAAATTACCGTTGGCTTTTTCGCGTGCAAGTACCTCATCTTTATTATTAGGGCTGCCGAACAATCCACCATTAAAGAAACCTGCTAAATGACGCTTAGCAAATAAGGTGCGAATCTCTTGCTGATCGCCGCCTGAAAGTATAGACCATTTAGCATTAGGCGTGGCTTCACGTAGGGCTTGCAGGCCTGATGCAATCTCACACTCCATTAACTCGATCTCCAACTCATGTGCGAACTCATCTAGCAACACTTGAATAGCCTCTTTTGTAGCTGGTTGCTTTAAAATCTCACGAAGATAATAATCAAACTTGTGATAACGTGAAATTCCACCTAGTTTAACGTGGTAATCCACTAATGCTTGAGCTTGCTCGTCGGTTGCGCCTAATTTTTTAGCTGTGCGAAAGTAAGCTTCAGTTTTCACCACGTTAGAATCTAAGATTACTCCATCGCAGTCGAACACTATCGATTTATATTCTTGTATTTTATTATTCACTATCAATCCCAAACAATATTAACGCCGAACTACTATGAAAATTCATGTAATAAAAAAGGGTTCTAACCTTAGATTTCACTAAGGTCAAAACCCTGATTACATTTTCAAGCTTTAATAATCAGTTTAATTAAGCTGCTTTAATCGCACTCGCCTCTTTGGCTAACTTAGTAATATGTGCCCAATCGCCACGCGCTACAGCATCCGCGGGTGTCAGCCATGTACCGCCACAAACCACTACGTTAGGTAATGATAAGAATTGTGGTGCAGATTCAACCGTTACGCCACCTGTTGGGCAGAACTTAACATCGCCAAACGGTCCTGAAAATCCTTTAAGTAAATTAATGCCGCCAACTGCAACTGCTGGGAATAATTTTAAGAAATAATAGTCATCAGCGTTTGCCATCATAATTTCTGAGCCTGTAGAAACGCCTGGTAATAAAGGCAAGCCCATTTTACGTGCTGCTTGACCTAGTTCGCTCGTGTAACCTGGGCTTACAGCAAATTGACAACCCGCGTCTTTTGAAGCTTGTGCATCTTTAAGATTGCGCACTGTGCCTGAGCCCATAATCGCTTCTGGTAATGCTTTGGCAATCGCCTCCATACCTGCAAGTGCGCATGAAGTACGTAGCGTGATTTCCAGCACTCTGATACCGCCTTCTAGCAATGCGGCTGCCATCGGCACAGCATCTTCAACGCGATTGATAACAATAACTGGAATAACTGGGCCGTAATTGGCTAAATCTAATGTGTTCATGCTTTTTTACCTAATTTTAAGTTAACTCTAATTTATTATATGTTCAAGCTGCTACAACCAAGTGATTGCGCCTTCTTCAGCTGAGAGTACATTTCTACGCATACCACCAAAAAGCTCGCGACCGAAGCCATGTGAATTTTGGTGACGTTTAGTATCTGAAAGCTCAGCAACTTCACGTTCTGCCCATTCATCTTCATCGACCAATACGTTGACCATACCAACCGTAGCGTTTAAGCGAATAATATCGCCATCACGCACTTTTGCTAATGGGCCGCCAGCTGACGCTTCTGGGCTCAAATGAATAGCTGCAGGTATTTTTCCAGATGCGCCACTCATACGGCCATCTGTGACAATAGCTACTCTGAAGCCTTTGTTTTGCAACACGGCTAATGGAGGCGTGAGTTTATGTAGCTCTGGCATGCCGTTGGCTTTAGGGCCTTGAAAACGCACCACGGCAATAAAGTCTCTCTCTAGTTCACCTCGATCAAAGGCAGCCAACAACTCTTCTTGTGCATCAAATACAATCGCTGGCGCCTCAATGATGTGACGATCTTCTGGAACAGCTGAAATTTTAATGACGCTACGGCCCAAATTACCTTTAAGCAAACGTAGACCGCCTGATTCATTGAAAGGGAACGCTGCCGTGCGCACGATAGTTTCATCTGGGCTTTCTTTTGGCAGATCTTTCCAAACTAATTTGTTATCTTCTTTCACTGGTAACTTGCCATAATCACGCAAACCGCCATAAGCCACAGTGAATACATCTGGGAACATATATCCCGCATCAATCAATTCACGGATTACAAATGCAGGGCCACCAGCGTTTTGGAACTCATTCACATCAGCTTTACCATTTGGGTAAACACTTGCTAATAACGGTGTTGTTTTAGCTAGATGATAGAAGTCTGTCCAGTCAATCATAATACCTGCGGCACGCGCCACAGCAACCCAATGAATCAAATGATTGGTTGAGCCGCCAGTGGCTAATAAAGCAACCATCGCGTTAACAATCACATACTCATCTACCAAGCGCCCAATTGGCGTAAATTGCTCTTTCTTAGTGTTTTGCAACACCAACTTCACCGCTTCGCGAGTTAGCATTTCCCGCATACCATCGTGTGGATGAATAAAGGCAGCACCTGGCACATGTAAGCCCATGGCTTCCATCAACATTTGGTTACTATTTGCAGTCCCGTAAAATGTACAAGTACCAGCGCCGTGGTACGCTGCAGATTCTGATGCCAACAATTCTTGGCGATTAACTTTACCCTGTGCGTACTGTTCGCGCACTTTAGACTTTGTCGTGTTATCAATACCTGTACTCATTGGCCCTGCTGGTACAAAAACACATGGCAAATGGCCAAACTGCAATGCACCAATGAGCAAACCTGGAACGATTTTATCGCACACGCCAAGTAATAATGCCGCATCAAAAACATCATGTGAAAGTGCAATGGCTGTACTCATGGCGATGGTATCGCGGCTAAACAGCGATAGCTCCATGCCAGGCTCACCTTGAGTAATACCATCACACATCGCTGGCACGCCACCAGCAACTTGCACTGTTGCTCCATATTTATGCGCTTCATCGCGAATAATGTCTGGATAGTTTACATACGGTTGATGCGCAGAAAGCATTTCATTGTAAGCCGTGATAATACCGATATTCGGTGCTTTTTCGACGACCACTTTGAATTTATCGTTGGCTGGCATGGCAGCAAACGCATGCGCCACATTGGCGCAACCTAGGCGGTCTGCACCACGTTGGCGATTTACAATATCATCTAAACGATTTAAATAAGCCGTGCGCGTAGGGCGGCTTTTTTCAATAATACGTTCAGTAACCTCTAAATGGGATTGTTTCATAATTTAGATACTCTACTTGATAACTAACTTGCGGAACTTAGTAAGAAGATCTTAAGAAAATATACCATAAGAAAATTTACTAAGTTAAGAAAAAACACTAACCCCGATTATCGCTAAACTGAGCCTAATCGTCAAACAAAAGCCGCTGTTTTAAGCGGCCTGTTTAGTTAATTAGATAGATTTTAAACAAATAGAGTGTATGTTTAATGTGCAAGAAGTTATTTTTTTGTAACCAAAATATCTTCCATCATTAAATACTCTAGGTCACAACCAAAAAACATATTGAGTGCATCAGTCGGCGAGCAAATCATAGGCTCGCCTCGACGGTTAAGTGAGGTGTTTAACACCACGGGTATGCCGCGTAACTTTTCTAAATGCTCGATTAACTCGTAATAACGCGGATTAGTATCATGCGAAACCACTTGTGCACGAGCTGTACCATCTTCATGCACGACTTCTGGAATACGCGATTTCCAATGTTCTGCTACATCAAACGTAAACGTCATATATGGTGCAGGATGATTCGTTTGTAAAATATCAGGCGCAACACGATCCAAAATACTTGGACAAAATGGACGCCAGCGCTCGCGATATTTAATTTGCGCATTGATACGATCTGCCACACCAGGATAACTCGGGTCACCCAAGATACTGCGGCAACCTAATGAACGTGGCCCAAACTCCATGCGACCCTGCAACCAAGCTAGCGGATTGCCCGTTGCAAGTAACTCAGCACCTTTTTGTGCAGCGTTTTCTACGCGAGTGAATTTTGGTTTAGATGGATGCACTTCACAAGCGGCAATACATTCCTCGCTCGTATAAGAAGGCCCTAAATAAGCATGCTGCATAGGCTGTATGACTTCACCAGCCAAATGCGCGGCATACGTGGCAGCACCTAATGAAGTACCATTGTCACCTGAAGCTGGCTGTACAAAAAGTTCTTTAACATGCGGCATAGCAATAATGCGCTGGTTAAGTTTTACATTCAGCGCAACGCCGCCTGCCATGGCAATGCGGCCTGTTTCTTTAATAATATCGCCAAGATAATAATCAATCATCTTTAGCGCAATGTCTTCTAACAAAGCTTGTACAGATGCGGCGTAATGAATGTATGGATCATCAATCTCATCACCATGACGCTTGGGGCCTAGCCACTCAATCAATTTTGGCGAGAAGTAATGTCCACGACCATTTTCTTTAAAGCGGCGCAAACCGACGACGTTTACGAAATCGGTATTGATACGCAATTCACCATCTTCAAAAGTGACTAATTTTGATAAGTCATATTTGCTGGCATCACCATATGGTGCCATCCCCATGACTTTGAACTCGCCATCCAACATATCAAAACCAAGATATTCGGTGATCGCCCCATACAAGCCACCCAGTGAGTCAGGATCATAAAATTCTTTAATTTTGTGGATAACACCATTTTCGCCATAGCCAAAAAATGTCGTGGCATATTCACCTTTACCATCTATGCCAACAATTGCCGTTTTTTCTTTAAAACCACTTAAATGATATGCACTAGAAGCATGTGACAAATGATGCTCTACAGGGACAAACTTGGCTTTAGTTAAGCCTAAATCGGCCATCAATTTCAGTGATTTATCGCGGTTGCGGCGGAAACGACGATTACCGTTAAATATTGCATCTAAAGCACGATCTGGCGCATACCAATGACGCATTGCATAGTGCCAACGCGCACTGCTGCTTAATGGGATTTCCGCATAGGGAAATGCAACTATATCAACATCTTCTGGTTTAACGCCCGCTTGCTCTAAACAAAACTTTGCAGCTTCATAAGGGAATTTATTTTTAGCGTGTTTATCGCGGATAAAACGCTCTTCCTCTGCCGCTGCAATAATTTTGCCATCAACCAATATCGCGGCTGAAGCGTCATGCCCTAAAGCACCAGATAAACCTAATACAATCATGCGAATACTTTCAAATGAATTTTTAGCATTTTAACTTAAAGCGAGGCTTCAATAGCGATTTTGATACAAATTACATCTCATGCGATACCCGCACGTCGCAAAATGGGGTCATTTTCAAACGGATATTGCTCGTTATACTTTTGTATAAAGGCACTTTTTAATATGGTTGTCACATCGGGATTATGCTCCCAGTTTTTCATCAATCTTTGAAGGTCTTTGATATGCTGCCTCTTGAACCATGGTTCAAATAACCAATGCACTGAATGCGCATTCATGCCATCCAAATCAATTAACATTGGCATGCCATTCAACATTTTAATATTGGTCGCTTTGCAGTCTCCATGCGAAAACTTAAGCAAATATAGCTTATAAAATAATGTGGCTAAATTTCTCGCTGCTGATTCTTTGTCTACGTTAGCAGAAAAGTACTGAAGTGCATCTGGTGCGTCTAAATATTCACTTAAGAAATAAGTCCGGCGCTTAATCCATCCAAAACGCTCTTCTATCAAAGCCACGGGCTTAGGAGTTGCAATTCCAGAAATCATTAATCGGTGCGCATTCGCCCATGATATTGCGGCTCGACTAACTCGAAATGCGCGATTTAAACCATGCAAAAAACTCTTAATATTATAGCGCTTGACTACCACCGAAACTTTCTCAGGCGATGTACTCTGAGCCGAAGCTTTCTCAATCAATAGCTTAGAAATTGTGCAGGTATTTCCGTTTTTGAGATTGCTATCTTTGTTCAATAGCGTTGCGTCTAAATACGATATGGGGAAATCAGTCACATCAAACTGACTTGCCACCGCAGTATAATTTCTAAACTCTTTCAGCACATTCACATCTGTGCACGTGCGAAAGACTTTCTTATCGGCATAATTACCTGCAACTTTACGACGAATTTTCTGGGTGAGATACCAAATTTCAGCTTCTGCAAAAGGATTAGATACTAAGGCTAACTTTGAGCAATATCGCTCATAAAGCTGAGAAATCCAGCAATCATCTAACACATCCATTTTTGAAAAGAGCGTTGCAAGATTATGTAGCTTTTGGCGCTCTCTAAATAAGGAGGATAAACGACGGACACCATCGCCATCAAGTGTGTAAATGGTTTCGTTCTGCACTAAAAAGTTTTTAAGATATAAGTCAGTTTGAATTAACTGTGCATTGTGATGACCGGCAACTTCATATACCAGCAAAGACATTAAATTAAATCTGCCAGCGATATCTCCAGATGTCATCAAAGCTGAGTAGTATTGTTCTGCATTGATGCTGTCGATAACTTCATCAAATATGAGTACCTTGCCAGAAGGATTAATTAAGTCGACATCAAGCAAAAGCTGTGGCGTGCATATGTTTGCTTTTTCTAACAGCTGGACACCACTTTTATCTCTATCAGCGTATCGCTCTGCTTCAAGACCTATAAAAATCTTGGCATACACCTTCTTTTTTTCATTTTGCTTGCTACCATTACTCCATAGGCATCTACAAACAATGCGCTTACTTGGAACGACCCTCACAACCTCCAGCACTTCTAGTCGGCTACCATCAGCCAAATTGACTAGACGGCCTTCTAAACCGAGTGAAATTAATAAGTCGTCTACCTGACCAACAAGTTTTTCCATTGAATGCTTAATCAATTTCGATTGAATAGTTTATCTTTCAGGCTCAACAACTTTTGCATGAACGATGTTTTTTCGGATGTTTTAAATATTTTCTTTGCACGCTTTTCACGTTTCTTGGCAAGCTTTCTTACGTCAGCCTTAACCTGCTCGCTGTCATTTGGCCTAGCCACATAAAGTGTGTGTCTTGATTCACCAGAGTCATTAGCAATGGCTGTAGAGGTATAGTAATAAAGTGCAATCGACCTTCTCGTTAATCCTTCAGGTGTGGTTAGCGGATCTGGGTGCCCATGAAAGCTATCTTCATCAGTATTAAAAATGACACAGCGATTAAAAATAGGCGCCACGCTTTTAACATTGGCTTTCATTTCGCGATCCCAAAGCTCAAGATTTCCGCCATAAGACTCTTGCCAATCTTTGTTAAGATAAATTAAAACGTTAACGCGTCTCAATAATTGTAGGCCTTCATTTACACGAAAGTCTGCATGAATACCTAATAAGCCGCCTTTAGCCGTTTCGTGAAGACCTCCCCCAGAAAAATAGGGATCTGGCAACAGACCTTTAATATTAGTCACGCCTTCCAAAAACTGCAGCATGGCTGCTGAATTAAAAAAGCTAAAAGCGTTTCTTACGTATTCATCGCAGTCATAAGGAAGCGTTTGTCTTTTATGGGTTCCACCATAGCCCTTTTGATATACTTTATCGTGAGCTTTGGCGTCAGCGGGAAAATGTGCCAGTATTCCCTCAATCATCGCTGTAGGTAAAAAGTTATCAATCACCATATGAGGAAATGGTTCAGCAAAAGCATAGTCGTTCATGAGTTCATCACCAATGGTACGAGCCTTAACTTGATCTAGAACGAAGCCATTCGCACACTCAATGGGTAACACTGGGGTTATCACGCTCATACTAACTTTCAAATTTTTTCAAAATAGAATTTTTTCTTTTCACACGACGGTTCATTTCGTTATAGCTTAATACTAATCCCACAGTGCCAGCCTCAACATGATCTAAGAATTTAAATAATTTCATAGGGGAAATCAGTTTAAATTGATAGCCATCCAATTTAAGTTTATCTTGTAACTCATATCCTGGAATACGATTTGCCATTAAAAAAGAATATCCATGTTGTTTGATTAACTTAGCATTCCATAACGCACAAAAACTTTTGATGTACTCTTCTTTATATGGCTTAGGTTCTCTTGCAGTAAAACCTAATGCCAGCTTTAAACGTCGAAAGTAATGCTTATAAAATCTCGAACTCACTCGCCATGCGGTTCTTAAATAACCACGATTTAATTGCTCTAGACAACCTACAGCCGCCATTTTCTCATTCGTCACACAATAGCTCAGCAGCCAATCAAAAACACTTGGGTCATAAATGAAGGTGTCAGTATGTAATAAAAAAACATAATCACTTTGGATGCGCTCTAAAATCAAATCTAACCCTTTACCATGGGCAGCAAAACCTGACTCACTTTCGGTTGGCGCGCGCTCAATTAAGTTTATCCATTCAAGGGTGCGTAAATACTCAACGCTTGCATCTTGTGAGTGATTATCCACCACCCAAACATCGACTCGATCTTTGTCTAAATCGCCGCTATCAATATGCTTTTTTAATAAGTCTAGGCAAATTTTAGTGAGCTCTAGGGTTTTATAATTAACTAAAGCAATGCTAAATTTTGGTAATTTCATAGAATTTTCGTTTTTATAATTTGAGTCCATATTCAACAATGCTTATCGTTTTGATCGCTTAAGAATTAACCGACACATCCATTTACTATAAAAGTTAAGTTTATTAATTTTCATATAAGCTAGAAAAAACATTAATCTTTGTGTTGAGCGCCAACCTTCTGCGTGACGGTTTAAAGCGGCTAAATCAAAAAAAGTACGGTATGCGGACCATGCGCTGAACCTTGCTTTCTCTAAATCAATTAACGCAATATTTGGAGAGTTAAATTCATTTTTTATAAAAATATGCTTAGGATATAAAGCGCGATGTACCAAGCCTAGATCATGGAAATGCCTTAGCTCAGTAGCAATTTTCTTAATTAACTCACCCTTTTGCGCACGATTGGCGCTAGACCGCCAACTATCAGAAAGTGAATCAAGCGCCGCATATTCACTTAACGCCTCTGTCATTAAAATTGCACACGGCTTTCCATCAACTTTAGACTCTGCGTAGAACACCACCTTAGGCGCTGCAAAATGATTTTGCTCCAGAAACTGTAACCGCTCAAATTCTCTTCTGAATGTAGGTTCACCGGAAATAGGATGGAGCAAGGTATGGCGACCATGATTTTGTTGTTTTTTAACAAATAAATCTAGCGGCTCTAATCCCGCACGCTTAAGTTGCAAACGCCCTACTCCACTCCAACCGCCACGACGTATGTTAGGCTCTTCAAACCAATCAACTTTAAAGTTCCATATTGATTCAAAATCAATGAGTTTATTAAGCGCTAAGGTTTCCACATGCTGTGGTGCAATAAAGTGGTTGTTCATTTTTATTCGTGCTTATTCTGCTAATAGCCTTAGTCAAATTTTACTGATATTTTGTATGCATTAAGGCTAATTATATCAGTCTAGACCACGATAGTGGCTATGTGTATTGGCAATGCGATAAGTCCAATGCCATTGCTATGTTATGATTTTACGTATGCTTAGCCTTTTATTAAAACCACTCTCCTTAATGTCATTGCCAGCAATTCATCGCCTAGGCGCTTTGCTCGGGCGCTTGATGTTTCTTTTCATGCCGCAATCCAAGCAACTTATCGTAGAAAACTTAAGACAAAGTCATCTTTTTAAAGACGAACTCAGCCTAAAACAGGCCGTTAAATCGAATATCGAAGAATCAGGTAAATCCATTTTAGAAACTTTTGCAATTTGGCAAAAAAGTGAGCAAGAACTCGTAGGACTGATTAAACAAACACAGGGCTGGAATGATGTAGAGGCAGCTGTACAAGCTGGCAAAGGCGTTATATTTTTAACGCCGCATTTGGGTTGTTTCGAAATTGCATCAATTTACTATGGCTCCCAGTACCCGGTTACCGTGTTATTTCGCGCGCCGAAAATGAAGTGGATATTACCTTTGATTGAAAAAGGTCGCACGCGTACGGACGTGACGCTGGCTGAAGCCAATACCAGTGGCGTTCGCAAGCTCATGCAAGCTTTAAAAAAAGGGGAAGCTGTAGGTATTCTGCCTGATCAAATACCCTCTGCAGGCGAAGGTGAATGGGCGCCGTTCTTTGGCAAACCTGCATATACAATGACTTTAGCCAGCAAATTAGCTAATAAAACAGGAGCTGCAGTAATTGCTGTGTTTGGAGAACGCCTGCCGAAAGGCGAAGGTTTTATCGTGCACTGTAAACGTTTAGAAGATGGCGCCATTGCAACGCCAGCATTGCTAAACAAAGCCATTGAAAAGCAAATTGAACAGCAACCCACACAGTATTTATGGAACTACCCTCGTTACAAATTGAGAAGGCATGCGCTAAATAACGATACTGCAGGGCAAGAAAGCAATAGTCCCGACATCAGCAATCACGACTACAAGTAATTAGCTAATCGCAGACTTTTCAGCGGCAAGTCTCTTCTGAAATTTATCGCTGTGGAATTTTTTGTAGAGCTTACTTGCTCTATTCTCGACCGCCTGCCAGAAATTATTTCCTAATACACTTTTTGGAAGGTAATGCATTTTAAAGCGTAATAAGTCACGCTTTGTTAGCCCAATGCCCATGCTAGAAAAATATAGTGCTGCTATATCTTTCATGTTGTCATTCGTTGAAATTGTTTTGTGTATTAACACGCGGTGCAAATCGATTAAATAGAATTTAATTTCATTTTTTGCGAGCAAGTCAGCGTCTAAACATAAGTGACACAAATAAAAATCTCGGTGATTGATGCCGTTTTCATGCAGCTTACGCGCAATCATTGCTACTTCAACAATAAGCCTTCTCTTTAGCTTCTCGCTAGGTGGCTTACTATTCCAATCTACACATAAATCTTCTAGTGAGATGATATTGCCTAGATCTTCGGTAATAATGAAAGATTGCAATGTAGCGGGGCTTTTTCCTTTTACTCCATAGCCTACGAGTGGCGTCGTTGCAATACCAATGCTCACTAACTTCTGTATGGCATTAACTTCGGTAATCGCGCTCAAAATAGGTCGCTTGAAACTGAATAGGTTTTTAAAAATCTCTCGCCAACCTACACCAAAATGCTGCTTAACAAAATAACTCCTACCATCTATATTCACCTGTATGGTTTTGCGTATACCAACATCTCGGTAGGCCTTGCCTTGCATTTGCATGATATAAGCAAACATGTCCACGCCCGACTTGAGCATAGAACTTGGCAACGATAAATATTGTTTAATCCACACGTTTACTTAATCCGCTTCGTTGTTTTTAGAGTTCTGTTTCGTTAGTGCAAAACCAATAATTAAATCTGCTTCAGAACTTGGTGAGGAGTTTCGCAAAATGTTCTGCGTGTAATCTATGGCGCCCTGTGCCCATGTCAAACTATCAGCCATCAACATAGCATATAAAGCTTGATTACATTGCGATTGATTAAATGGCGAATCTAAAACAACTCCAGCACCTGCGTTTTTTACGTGACTTGCATATCCACACACATCTGTTAGTAACACAGGTAAACCTGCAGTCATCGCCTCTATAATCACGAGTCCAGCCAATTCAGAGCGCGCAGGATGCGCTAACAAATTAGCACCTAGCATTAAGTCAGCAACGTCTGCTCTGCCTCCGGCCTGAATACAACGTCCAGCTATGCCTAATTTTTTTGCATCTTTATTAAAAGTGTTGCTGGACTCATACTCGCCAACGGCAACCAACCAAGTATTATCTCTTACAGCCGTTGGCAAAGCTGCCAAAGCTGTAATAACTCGGTCGACACCCTTTCTAATATAAGCTGAGCCTACTGTCAAAATCACATTCGCCTGCTCGGGCAAATCAAACTGCTTCAATAAATATGAACGCGCACTCGTTCTATCTTTATTTTTAAATTTATCTACAGGTATGTTAGGCGGTAATAAATGTAAACGCGAATCTGGCGTTTGATACCAATGTTGAAATTCCATTTTATCGCGAGAGGTTAATAGCAGTATTTCACAATTACTCTGTTTAGCGAACACTGCATTTTCACAGCGTTTAAAGAATCTAAATCTGGCACTTAAGCGATAAAACCAAGATTTTTCTTCATATGCCCGTGCAATGAAACATGGATCCGCTGCATAATAAGCATCCAGACCTTCCATTCGATTGAAGCCGACCACAAAATCAACAGGTTCTAATTTCAAAGCAGCGTGCATTGCATCTAGCAAACATTGATATCGCTGATGATTCAACAAGCCCTTACTAGGCAATATTATGTGTTGTACATTACCTTGAGGTTTGTCTCCTCGCCATTCACCTGTATAAATAGTAACTGTATGCCCTAGCTTTGCACAGTCATTTGCAATGCGTAACATGTCACGCTGCACTCCACCGTAGGGAAAGTATTTAAAAATAGTAAACGCAAACTTCATTTTCAGGATTGTATGCGAAAATAATGGTATGAAACGAATTTTGCTGGTTAAAACCTCTTCATTGGGCGATGTGATTCATAACTTACCTGTGGTCAATGATATTCTGCAACACTTTCCAGATGCACAAATTGATTGGGTTGTGGAAGAGAGCTTTGCTGACATTCCACGTCTACACCCTAAAGTGGGGCAAGTCATTACCGTTGCAATGCGGCGCTGGCGTAAACATTTATTAAGCCTTAATACTCTGCGTGAAATCTCGGCCGTGATTAAAAAGCTTGCAGCTAACAAATACGATACGGTGATTGATAGCCAAGGTCTCATCAAAAGTAGCATTATCACAAGCTTTACGAATGGAGTTAAGCATGGTTATGATAAAGAATCGATACGCGAACCATTAGCAAGTTGGGGCTATGAGCAAAAACATCACATTAGCTTTAAGCAACACGCCGTCATCCGCAATCGTACGCTTGCAGCGCTGAGCCTTAATTATGCAGTACCGAATAACGCTCCAGACTATGGCATTAAAGCTTCTGTTAACACTCATGCAATAATCAATGAGCCATTTGTTATAGGGCTGCATGGTACTAGTCGAGACTCTAAATTATGGCCTACTGAGCATTGGATAGAATTAGGGCGTCAACTAGATGAACGGCAATTAAAATTGGTGTTACCTTGGGCGAGTGAGGCTGAACTTAAACGTGCACAACAAATCGCTGCCGCTTTAAAAAACGCTACGGTGCTACCTAAGTTAACTATTGCACAAGTAGCCGCTGTGATTAGCAATGCCCAAGCAGCAATAGGGGTAGACACGGGCTTGTCGCACTTAGCTGCTGCACTTAATATTCCCACCATCGCGATTTATACTGACACAAACCCAAAATTAACTGGTGTGTATGCAGGGGCTTATACCGGGGCAATTAACTTAGGTAATATTGATCAAATACCTGAGGTAGTCGACGTGCTGAATGCTTTTTTAAGTATTAATAAATAACTAAAATTCACTCTCAGCGTAGTAATAATTTTCCTATCTGCCCTTGAAATTAGCTCAGACAGCCCCATTTTCAAAACATTGTTAATCAATCTGAAAACTTATAGTGGGGAAATTCATGCAACAAGAAAACCAGAATCCAGAAAATGAAGCGATGCAAGCTGATGACGATTTACAACAAAATGGCGCTGCTGGCTCGTTAGATGAACGTATTGGTGAACTAGAAGCTCAACTTAAAGAAGCGCAAGCAGCAGTTTTATATGTTAAAGCTGAAGGTGAAAATATTCGCCGCCGTGCGATGGATGATATCGATAAAGCACGCAAATTTGCATTAGAGAAATTTTCTAATGAATTACTTGCAGTAAAAGATAGCTTAGATGCGGCCTTGTTAATTGAAGCAACTGACGTGCAAAGCTACAAAGATGGTGTGCAAATTACCACTAATCAATTAGCTTCTGTGTTTGATAAATTCAATATTGCGGAAATTAATCCATTGGGCGAAAAGTTTGACCCCAATAAACATCAAGCCATCAGCATGCTGGAAAATAGTGGCGAGCCTAATACCGTGACAACAGTATTACAAAAAGGCTATACGTTGAATGACCGCGTGTTGCGCCCTGCCTTAGTGATGGTCGCTAAATAATTTAAGCAATCAAGTTATATCAAGCACTTGAAAAAACAAAAACAATCACCACAATAGCTTCAAGGTAAAAATTTAACACTGCTATTTACGCAAAGTAATGCAGCAAATTAATGAGTAAAAAAGGAATAGGAATATGGGAAAAATTATTGGTATTGACTTAGGCACAACGAACTCTTGCGTAGCCGTAATGGAAGGTGGCAAACCACGCGTAATTGAAAACGCTGAAGGTACACGTACTACGCCTTCAATTATTGCATATCAAGAAGACGGTGAAATTTTGGCTGGTGCGCCAGCAAAACGCCAAGCTGTGACTAACCCTAAAAATACACTTTACGCAGTTAAGCGTTTGATTGGTCGTCGTTTTGACGAAAAAGAAGTACAAAAAGACATCGGTTTAATGCCGTACACGATTGCAAAAGCTGATAACGGCGATGCATGGGTAGAAGTTCGTGGCGTGAAAATGGCGCCACCACAAATTTCAGCTGAAGTTTTACGTAAAATGAAAAAAACTGCTGAGGACTATCTTGGCGAAGAAGTGACTGAAGCCGTGATTACTGTGCCAGCTTACTTTAACGATAGCCAACGACAAGCGACTAAAGATGCAGGACGTATTGCAGGTTTAGATGTTAAACGTATTATCAATGAGCCTACTGCTGCTGCATTAGCTTTCGGTTTAGATAAACAAGAAGGCGATCGTAAAATTGCTGTGTATGACTTGGGCGGCGGTACATTTGACGTTTCTATCATTGAGATTTCAAGCATTGATGGCGAACATCAATTTGAAGTACTTTCAACCAACGGTGACACTTTCTTAGGTGGTGAAGACTTTGATAATCGCTTAATCGACTTTTTGGCAGATGAGTTCAAAAAAGAAAATGGCGGTTTAGATTTACGCAAGGATTTATTGGCAAAACAACGTTTGAAAGAAGCTGCAGAGAAAGCAAAAATTGAGCTTTCTGGCGCTACACAAACTGAAGTTAACTTACCATACATTACTGCCGATGCGACTGGCCCTAAACACTTAGTGGTAAAAATCACGCGTGCAAAATTAGAAAGCTTAGTTGAAGATCTGATTGAACGCACAATGGCACCATGCCGCATGGCTATTAAAGATGCAGGCGTTTCAATTGAAGACATTACCGACGTAATTTTGGTCGGTGGTCAAAGCCGTATGCCAAAAGTGCAAGAGAAAGTAAAAGAAATTTTCGGTAAAGAGCCACGTAAAGATGTTAACCCTGATGAAGCTGTGGCAGTTGGTGCAGCAATTCAAGGCGGCGTGTTAAAAGGTGATGTTAAAGATGTGTTATTGCTTGATGTAACTCCATTATCACTAGGTATTGAAACACTTGGTGGCGTGATGACTAAAGTGATTAAGAAAAACACCACGATTCCAACCAAAGCATCACAAACTTTCTCTACAGCTGATGACAACCAGAATGCGGTAACTATTCAAGTGTTGCAAGGTGAACGTGAAAAAGCGGCTGCGAATAAATCTCTTGGTCAATTCAACTTGAGTGATATTCCACCAGCACCACGTGGTATGCCACAAATTGAAGTGACATTCGACATTGATGCCAACGGTATCTTGCACGTTTCTGCTAAAGATAAAGCCACTGGTAAAGAAAATAAAATTACCATTAAAGCCAATAGTGGCTTGTCTGAAGCTGAAATTCAGCAAATGGAAGAAGATGCTATTAAGTATGCAGATGAAGATAAGAAGTATCGTGAATTAGTTGATGCACGCAATGCGGCTGATGGCATGGTACATAGTGTGAAAAAATCATTGTCTGAGCATGGTGATAAATTAGAGGCGCCTGAAAAAGAAGCCATTGAAGCGGCGATTAAAGGCGTTGAAGATGTATTGCAATCTGATGATAAAGATGAGATTGAAGCTAAAACAACAGTATTGACTGAAGCATCACAAAAGCTTGGTGAAAAAGTTTATGCTGCTGAACAAGCGGAATCCAACACACAAAGCGCTCAACCGAGCCAAGAAACTGAGAAAACAGTGGATGGCGACGTGGTAGATGCAGAGTTTGAAGAAATAAAAAAAGACTAATTCACAATTTTTAGTCTTTAGCTTATAGTCGTTAGCATCGCAAAATGATGCTAACGACTTTTCGCTATCAACACCTCTAACACCACCTGGCTAACAATAACTAAATACTGACTGAATTATGGCAACTAAAAGAGATTATTACGAAATATTGGGCGTTAATAAAGACGCTTCTGAGGAAGAAATCAAGAAGTCTTATCGCAAGCTTGCGATGAAGCATCACCCAGATCGTAATCCTGACAACCCAAATGCAGAAGAACACTTTAAAGAAGCTAAAGAAGCTTATGAAATGCTTTCTGATGACCAAAAGCGTGCAGCTTACGACCAGTATGGTCATGCGGGCGTAGAGCAAGGTGGCGGTGCAGGTGGCTTTGGCGGTGCGGGTTTCGGGGATGCATTTGGTGATATTTTTGGCGATATCTTCGGTGGTGGCCGTGCTGGTGGACAACGCAATAATGTATATCGCGGCGCTGACTTACGTTACAACATGGAGATCTCACTTGAAGATGCAGCTAAAGGAACTGAATCTAAGATTCGAATTCCTGTGCAATCTACTTGTGAAACCTGTAAAGGTTCAGGAGCACGCCCTGGCACGCAACCTGTGACTTGTACAACCTGTGCTGGTCACGGACAAGTGCGCATGCAACAAGGCTTTTTCTCAGTTCAACAAACTTGCCCAAAATGTCACGGTAACGGCAAAATGGTCAAAGAGCCTTGCCCAACTTGTAACGGTGCAGGAAGAACAAAACAGAACAAGACACTCTCTGTGAAAATTCCAGCTGGTGTAGACGAAGGCGATAGAATTCGTTTAAGTGGCGAAGGTGAAGGCGGCGTTAATGGCGGCCCAACAGGTGATCTATACGTTGTGATTCATCTAAAAGAGCACAATATTTTCCAACGCGAAGGCGGAAACCTACATTGCGAAATGCCAATTAGCTTTAGCACTGCGGCATTAGGTGGCGAAATTGAAGTACCAACTTTGGGTGGCTCTGCAAAAATGAAAATTCCAGCAGAAACCCAGACTGGTGGTGTATTCAGGTTGCGTGGCAAAGGAATTAAGCCATTACGCCAATCAGAAAGTGGCGATTTGATGGTGCACGTAGTGGTTGAAACGCCAGTTAAATTAACTGAAAAACAAAAAGATTTACTCCGTGAGTTTGAAACCAGCACACAGGCAGACTCTGGCAAACACAGCCCAAAGAATAAAAGCTGGGTAGATAAAGCAAAAGACTTCTTTGGTTAATTTACCCAACATTAAATAAACCAGTTAGTGTTTAAAAAGCAAAATGCCGCATTAATGCGGCATTTTGCTTTTATAGATAATCTAAATTCAGCTTTGATCTGAATTCAATTAGGGATTAAAAAAGTGAAACTTGCCGCTTAACTGGCGCTTTAGTTTCTTTAATATCATGACCTTTTCTGGCGCGCTTGAGCAGAAACTTAATTAAACTTTCTCCTTCTAGCACTTTAACTTTACCTCTAATCACGGCATTCGCAGAAAGCCCATTACTCAATTCGATTCGTGACAATGAGGCCTTATCTGGAATATCCATCATACGCACGCCCTTACCGCCATTTGGATATTCATTCACTTCGCTGATTGGGAAAACCAGTAATTTATTTTCGGATGAAGTCACCGCAAGGTGGGTACGTTCATCTAATTTTATGGGTGGCAGAATCAACGCACCACCTTCTGGTTTCATAAAACCTTTACCTGCTTTAGGTCTTGCCACTAAGCTTTTCAATGGCGCAACAAAGCCGTAGCTATTGGATGTGGCAAATAAGTATCGGTCGTCGTCCTTACCTGATAGCGCATGGGCTAATTTAGCGCCATTCTGCACTTCAATGATTGAACTTAGCGGAATTCCATCACCTTTACCGCCTGGCACTGTAGATGCATCAAAGGCGTAGCATCTGCCATTTGTGTCTAACAGCACGATAGGCAACACGGTGCGTGTTTCTATGACGGCAAACTCAGCATCACCAGATTTCCAAGCTATTGAGTCGCGCTCAACGCCGTGGCCTTGTCTAGCTCTAATCCAGCCATTTTTAGAAAGCAGGATAGTCACAGGTTCATCCACCACAAAAGCTTTTTGACCGCCCTGTGCACGCTCAACTGGCTCTATCAATGTACGGCGGTCATCACCGTATTTTTCAGCATCTTGTTTAATTTCTTTTGCAGTGAGTTTGCGTAATTTATTATCGCTACCTAAGATATTTTGCAAGCCATCGGCTTCTTCACGTAGATCTTTTAACTCTTTTTCAATCTTAAAGCCTTCTAATCTAGCTAACTGACGTAGCCTGATTTCCAGAATATCTTCGGCTTGCATTTCACTTAATTGAAACGCTGCGATCAGGTCAGTTTTCGGTTCATCTGAATTGCGAATTACCCGAATCACTTCATCTATATGTAAGAAGGCAATCATGCGGCCTTCTAAAATATGAATGCGTTTATTGATTTTGTCTAAATCAAACTGGCAGCGTCTGCGCACCACATTCAGGCGGAAGGCTATCCACTCTTTAAGAATCGCCACCAGGCCTTTTTGTGCAGGTCGACCATCGGTGCCAATCATCACCATATTTACAGGACATGAAACTTCCATGCTGGTGTGTAGCAGCAAGAACGCCATTAATTCATCGCTGGAAACTTTGCTGGTTTTTGGCTCAATAATCAGGCGGACATCTTTTTTGCCTTCGCTTTTCACCGTATCAATCATGCTTAAGGCCGATTGCTTCACTAGCAACTGATCTTGATCTATGGTTTTTTTGTCTTTTTTCGGCTTAGGATTCGATATGGCAAGGATTTCATCCTGGATTGTTTCTACAGAAACCCCATGTGGCAATTCATGGATAATAATGCGCCATTGACCGCGCGCCATCGGCTCGACTATCCATCTCGCGCGCAGCCTTAATGAGCCACGGCCTGTTTCATAGGTAGAAAGGATGTCTGCGGTTTGTGTAATGAGCTGACCACCGCCTGGAAAATCCGGTCCTGGCACATGCTGCATAAAATCAGCTGTAGTGGTATCTGGGTTATCCATCACATGCAACACGGCATTAGCAATTTCTCGCATATTATGCGGAATCATTTCAGTCGCCATACCCACAGCAATGCCAGAAGCACCATTCAATAACATCATCGGCAAACGCGCTGGTAGCAATACTGGTTCTTGAAAAGCGCCATCGTAATTGCTTTGGAAATCGACAGTACCGCGGTCGATTTCGGATAATAATAAGTCAGCAATGGGCGATAAGCGCATTTCCGTGTATCGCATCGCGGCAGCGCCATCGCCATCACGTGAGCCGAAGTTACCTTGTCCATCAATCAACGGGTAACGTAGCGTAAAGTCTTGCGCCAATCGGACGGCCGCCTCATACGCAGAGCTGTCACCGTGCGGATGGTACATACCCAGCACGTTACCAACCACGCGAGCTGATTTAACTGGTTTAACACCAGCCACCAAGCCCATTTCTTTCATGGCAAATAAAATGCGTCGTTGTACTGGCTTTTGACCATCTTCTACTGAAGGCAGCGCACGGCCTTTTACTACGGAAACGGCATAGGCTAAATAAGCTTCTTCTGCGTATGCGCCAATCGGTACTGCGTTTTCATCATTATTTTCTTGCATGATTGTATTTATCGTCGTGTCCATTAAACATCCGCCTCCACATCATTACCGCGACGCTCTATCCATTCTTTTCTGGCGGCTGATTCATTTTTAGCCATCAACATATCAAACATTTTCAGCGCGCCTGCGACTTCACCTTCAGGCAAACGTACTTGGACCAAGCGACGCGTATCTGGGCATAAAGTCGTTTCCCATAATTGCTCTGGGTTCATTTCACCAAGACCTTTAAAACGCTGTATGCCTAACTTTTCTTCAGCAATGCCTTCGCGTTTAAGCTTTTCTATGGTGGAAATTTTCTCTGCATCATCCGACACATAGATTTTACGCAAAGGTTTACTTTTGCCCTGTGCAGGCACATCAATACGGTACAACGGTGGTTGCGAGATATACACATGACCACGTTCGATTAGCTTAGGTGCATGTTTTAACAGCATAGTTAGCAGCAACACTTGAATATGTGAGCCATCGACATCGGCATCAGAAAGAATACACAATTTGCCGTAGCGCAAACCTGAAAAATCAGGGTTATCTTTAAGTGTGTGTGGCTCAATACCTAGCGCCACAAAGATGTCATGTACTTCTGAGTTGCCGAATATGCGACCAGCATCAACTTCCCAAGTATTGAGCACCTTACCGCGCAAAGGCAATAAAGATTGAAACTCATTGTTGCGGCCCATTTTTGCGCTACCGCCAGCGGAATCACCTTCTACCAAAAATAACTCGGCTTCCATCGTGCCTGCTGCTTCGCAGTCAGTGAGTTTGGCAGGCATCAAATTAATACCGCTAGATTTGCGCTTTTCAATTTTTTGCGTCGATTTATTACGCGCCGCCGCAGAGCGATTCACTAAGTCAGAGATACGCTTCGCATGGTCTACATTTTGGCTCAACCATGTTTCCATATAAGGTTTCACGGCAGACGCAACCATTTTCATGGCATCACGATTAGTTAGCTTCTCTTTGGTTTGACCTTGAAATTGTGGATCTAATACTTTTGCTGCCAGTACATAACAAACGTTATTCCAAACATCTTCTGAAGAGACTTTTACGCCGCGTTGCATCATGCTGTGATGCTCCATAAACGACTTAACCGCCTCAAACACCCCATTACGCATGCCAGCCTCGTGCGTGCCGCCAGAGAGCGTAGGAATCAAGTTAACGTAAGACTCCCCTCGCCCGCCACCTGAGCCAAATGACAATGCCCAAATCGCGCCCTCGCCTTTGGAGATGCCATCGGTATTCTCATGATGGTAAAACTCGCCCGAAATGATTGGAATGGGCGTTTCGTCTTCGTCATACTCGCGTTCACCAATTAACTCATCCAAATATTGTGGCAAGCCGTCTACATAAGTCCAAGAGCGCTCTTCAAAGCCTTCAGCACCTTCAATAGCAAGTGTCACGCTCACACCGCGCAGTAACACTGCTTTTGATTTAATTAGATGCTCTAACTGCTGAAGTGAAACCTTGGGCGAATCAAAATATTTAGGGTCAGGCCAGCACTTTACCGTGGTGCCAGTGTCTTTTTTAAGGCACTTGCCCGTTTCTGTTAATGGCGTAACGCAATTACCATTTTCAAATGAAAGGCTATGTACTTTTCCATCGCGTTTTACTTTTACATCCAGTCGAGTAGAAAGCGCATTGGTCACAGAAACGCCTACGCCATGCAGACCGCCTGAAAAGCGATATGAACTATTTTCGTCTTCTTTATCAAACTTACCACCTGCATGCAATTGCACGAATACAAGCTCTACGGCTGGTTGTGTTTCACCTTTTGGAATTTCTACGGGAATACCGCGACCATTATCGGAGACTTCAACCGCGCCATCTTTAAATATTGTGACTTGGATAATGGTGGCATGACCGCCTAATGCTTCATCTGCAGCGTTGTCGATGACTTCTTGCACAATATGCGTTGGGGAATCCGTGCGGGTATACATTCCTGGTCTTGCGCGTACAGGCTCTAAACCCCTTAACACCTTTACCGAGTCTGCATCGTATTCTTTTTCTGCCATTCAGCTAACCTTTTAAATTGATGTGCGACTTAATTTTTATATTAAGTTTAATTGACTTAACGCTATTTTAATTAACTAATTGTCTTTTTGAGCGAGTTACGATTAAAAATTCACTTTAACAGAGATTTGCGATATAACTACGGCAGGGATTTGGCTAATTAACAGTCTCCACAATTTCTGTGGATAACACTGTGAGGCGCGTGGGGATATGCACGCTAAGTCACTGCTGTGATTAGGAATCCTAATATAGAATCAATTTTAAGCATGCTTTTTAATTAACTTAAACAACCTCAACCCAAAATACGCATATGACTAAAGAAGAAATCGAGCAGTTACAAGGCCTTACCGTGATTGAGTTTGGTGCAAGCTGGTGCGGTTATTGCAAAGCTGCCCAAGCAATCATTAGTAAAGCCCTACTTAACTACCCCAATGTCAAACACATCAAGATTGAAGATGGCAAAGGGCAAAGATTAGGTCGCCAATATGCAGTTAAATTGTGGCCAACGTTAGTGTTTCTAAAAAATGGTGTTGAGCTCAGTCGCCTAGTACGCCCTACTCATGAGCAGGTCATTAGCGATGCCTTAAATCAGATGAATAATGAAACACCACATTGAAGACCTTTCTCATCTAAAATACTGCCATGCCACTCCATGTACTGATTATTGAAGACGAGCCTGCCATTGCAGAAACACTGATTTATGCTTTTAAAGAAGCTGGTATCGCCACCACGCACAGACTTCTAGGTGGTGATGCTATGCCACAAATTAAACAGCAGACAATTGATTTTGTGATTCTAGATGTAGGCTTGCCAGATATGACAGGCTTTGACGTTTGCAAAGTAATCCGCTCAGAGTCAAACATACCCATTCTATTTTTAACCGCACGCAATCATGAAATTGACCGTATTGTGGGTTTGGAAATTGGTGCTGACGATTATGTTATCAAGCCATTTAGTCCTCGTGAGGTCGTCGCAAGAGTGAAAGCGATATTGCGCCGCACAGAACTAAAGACAAACGCCCGTCAGCAAATCGTACAATTTAGTGTTGATGAACTAGCGAATCGCATTCAATATCGTGGACAACACTTAGATTTAACACGTTATGAATTCCTGCTGCTTAAAACCTTAATTCAACAACCGCAACGCGTGTTCTCTCGTAATCAATTGATGGATATTGTCTGGGTAAATGCCGAGAACACTTTGGAACGCACCGTGGATGCGCATATTAAAACATTGCGTGCAAAGTTGCGTGCTATTGACACACAAACTGAAGCCATCATTACCCATCGCGGCATGGGTTATAGTTTGCAGGCTTAAAATATGACCATGATATTAGCTCTCAATATTTCAAACTATTCATTTCGTCATTCCGTGCATGACACGGAATCCAGTGACTTAAAGACGCTAGATACCGACTTTCGTCGGTATGACAAAAAAGTAAATTTAGTTTAAAAATGAAAATTAGCTTAAAAATATTCTTGGGCTATTTCTTACTAGTCGGTCTTGCTGCTTGGTTTGTGCTATATGTGTTTGTTGATGAAGTGAAACCTGGCGTGCGCCAAGCCATGGAAGACACGCTGGTCGATACCGCCAACGTATTAGCTGAGCTTGCAGCAAACGATGTAAAAACCGATACGATTCAGACGGGAAACTTCGCACAAAGCCTTATTAAATATCAGTCACACGCCACCAAAGCGAATATTTGGGGCATCAAAAAACAGTCTGCAGATTACCGTGTATACATTACAGACACCAAAGGTATTGTCATTTTTGATTCGGCTAACCTCGCGCTTGGCCATGATTATTCAAAATGGAACGATGTTTACCTCACGCTTAAAGGTAAGTATGGCGTACGCTCTAGCCCTGCTGTGCTTGGCGATGAAGAAAGTGACACAGTCATGTACATCGCCGCACCGATTAAAGATGGGAGCAATATTATCGGCTCTCTCACGGTTGCTAAAGCCAACCGTACTTTGCTGCCATTTATTGAGCGAGCTCAAAACAAGATTATTCGCTGGGGGGCATTATTATTTGGGCTTTCACTGATTATCGGTGTGTTATTCACATGGCGATTTACCCGAAAAATTAACGCATTGCGCGATTATGCAGAAAAAATCACGAAAGGTGAAAAAGCTGCGCCGCCAATCTCTAGCAATGACGAACTCACCGAACTCGCCAAGTCCATGCAAACTATGCGTAGTGAGTTAGATGGCAAACAATACATTCAAGACTCAGTTCAGCACTTAACACATGAGTTAAAAAGCCCTATTACTGCAATACAAGCGGCTTTGGAATTAATTTCGCCCAGTATGCCACCTGAAGACCAAGCACGCTTTTTAGCGCAGATTAAAACGCAATCAAACCGCGTGCAAACCATTATTCAGAATATGTTGGGCTTAGCCACACTTGAACATCAACAGCAACTACAACACTTAACCACGGTCAATTTGAACGACCTAATACAAACGCAAATATCACATTTAGCGAACAAAGCAGCGCAAAATAATATTCAATTTAAATTTTCACCACTTAACGCTATTGAGATTCAAGCTGATACATTTTTACTCGGCCAAGCGATCTGCAACTTACTGGAAAACGCGCTCGATTTTAGCCCCGCCAATGGTGAAGTTATCGTAGCGACTGAAAGCAGTCAAACGCAAATAAAACTCACTGTATGTGATATAGGAAGCGGCATTCCAGACTATGCTTTGGATAAAGTATTTGATAAGTTTTACTCATTACCTCGCCCTAACTTTTCAATCAATGCTGGGCAAAAAAGCACAGGACTAGGGCTAAACTTTGTTCAGGAAGTCGTAAAACTGCATGGTGGTAGCGTTACTCTACAAAATAATTCAAATGGCGGCGCAGTCTCAAGTTTCATTATCCCTACGTAGGAGCGGTCTGAGACCGCGAATGCGACTGTTCGTGGTCTCAGACCACTCCTACAAAATTCCACAAAACTTCACACAGACTTCACATAAGCGCATCAGCACTTCACTCACACCTTCTATTCTGCTAACTCCACATTACTAATTCGGAGTTCATCATGAATCGGGCATTTATTTTTAAAGTTATCGGTATTTTTCTTCTCACCATGCTCATGTCTTGGGCGGTAACTTATATCAACTCACTTATTACTGAGCGTCAATCTAGTCAAGAAAGCGTTAAACACAAAATATCTTCTAGTTATGCAGGATCTCAAACCATTATTGGGCCTGTTTTAGCTGTGCCATATACCGAAGAGTATTATGTAAAGGTGATAGACAATGAGGTTAAAAAAGTTGAGAGGCATAAAGATGAATATATCTATTATCTACTGCCCGATAACTTGGAACTGGCTGGAGGCTTTACTAATGAATATAAAAAATTAGGTATATATAAAGCTCTTATGTATCAACTTGGTGGCAACATTAAAGGCTCATTTAGTCTCCCCGCGAACTATGAAATTAAACCTCAGCATGAAGGTGGTGTCATCAGCTATTTACCAGCATATGTCAGCATTGGCATTAGCGATACCCGTGGTATTAATGGTAAGCCAGAACTCACCGTTAACAGCGAAACTTATCAGTTTGAACAAGGTACAAACTTAAGCACACTCGGCAATGGGATTCATGCATATTTAGGTACACTAAATATTGCTGCTACAAAAAATATCCATTTTGAATTTAAGCTGAACTTACGCGGTATGGAGAATTTTAATTTCACACCTATTGCCGACAGCAACAAAATTGCCTTGCAATCAAGCTGGCAACATCCACATTTTAACGGTAGCTTTTTACCAGATGCCGCTACACAAAAAATCACTCCTGCGGGTTTTCAAGCACAATGGGAAGTTTCTTCACTCTCTAGCAGCAATCAAACCATATTATTGAACATGCTTAACCAAGGTTGGAATGGTAAATCAACTGCGACTTCTGCATCTGCAATTGATTCAGCAAGAGCATCATACCCAGCAGCAGCACAAGCGGCTAATTCAAACCAGTCACTTGAGTCACTCTCAATCGGCTTTGTAGAGCCTATCAACGTGTACAGCCAATCAGACCGTGCCACTAAATACGGATTACTGTTTATCGGCCTAACCTTTGCTGGTTTCTTTATCTTTGAGATTATCAAACGCCTACGCATTCACCCTGCGCAATATACTTTGGTGGGCTTGGCAATGGCTTTGTTTTACCTACTACTTATCTCACTTTCAGAGCACATTAGCTTTGCCATGTCTTACTTAATTGCCAGCTTATCATGCGTCAGTTTGTTAGGTTATTACCTCACTTACGTACTAAAAAGTAAAGGTCATGGCTTTATGTTTGCAGGTTTGCTCACCGCTTTGTATGGCGCGTTATATGGCATATTGGCTTCAGAAGATAATGCCTTGCTTATGGGTTCATTGCTCGTATTTGGCTTGCTAGCAGTGACTATGATTATCACCCGTAAGGTAGATTGGTATCAAATCAGTTCGAAAGAAGCGCTTACTAGTTAATCAAGTAGGATTCATAAACAATAAACCCCGCAGTTGCGGGGTTTTACATTAAGCTGGCTTGAATTGCATTTAGTTCTTGTGTCGTATCATTAAAATCTTCAAACTTTTTACCCACAGTTTTGGCATACCAATATTTGCTATTCCATTCGTCACCTTCAATTTTGTGAAGTACTGCGTGAATCCAATTTGCGGTGGGGTCTGAATATTCCTGAGCGATTTTGTGCGAATTACCCCAATCACCATTTAAAGCGGCTTGTACAGCAACTTTTAACTCAGCTTTATTCAACATGAGACTCATTGAAGTATTGTAGCTTTTTATTTCTTGGCAAACTTTTCAATTGCGCCTCGGCAACACTTGCCGCTGAACGGTCTGCATAAGTTTTAGTGGCAAGGATTTTAACTGGCGGATTTGCACGGGTGTAACGCGCACCTTTACCACTCACATGGGTGGCAAAGCGCGCCTTTACATCATTGCTAATGCCCGCGTAATACGCGCCGTTATTGCATTCCAGCAGGTATAAAAACCAAGAGGTAGTCATGGATTAAATAGCTAAGTTAATAAGTTCCAGCTTGAATAAACTCTACTTTGTAACCATCTGGGTCTTCCACAAAGGCAATGACGGTTGTGCCGTGCATCATAGGCCCTGCTTCACGCACGACTTTTCCGCCTGCATTTCGTACGGCATCACAAGCGCTATAAGCATCATCTACTTCTAAAGCGATATGTCCATAGGCTTTGCCCATGTCGTAACTTTCTACGCCGTAGTTATATGTAAGCTCTAGCACTGTATGGTCACTTTCTTCCCCATAACCCACAAAGGCTAAAGTAAACTTACCATCGGGGAAATCATTGTGGCGTAATACTTTCATGTCTAAAACTTCAGTATAGAACTTGATTGAGCGCTCCAAATTACCAACACGGAGCATGGTATGTAGCATGCGCATATTTTTTCCTTTTTTTTACCTACTTAACAGCAGTTAATTGATAGTATTTTTGCATTAATTGATCCTTAGATTCAACCACGTTCGGGTTAAATGGAATGCAATCAATTGGGCAAACAATTTGGCATTGCGGTTTATCGTAATGTCCTACGCACTCGGTACATTTATTGGGGTCGATTTCATAAATCTCTTCACCCTGATAAATGGCACCATTGGGACATTCTGGCTCGCAGACATCGCAATTAATGCATTCATCAGTAATCATTAAAGCCATTATTTGCTGCCTAGCTTTGCAATAATCGCATCGTCCACCGTAGGCGAGACGAAGGCATGTACATTGCCACCCAGCACGGCCACTTCGCGCACTAGACTTGAAGAAATGAACATAAACTGTTCTGATGGCGTTAAGAACAATGTTTCAAATTGTGGATAAAGTTTACGGTTCATCCCTGCTAATTGAAACTCGTATTCAAAATCGGAGGCAGCACGTAGGCCGCGTATCACCATTTTTGCGCCTTGGTCTTGCACAAACTGCATGAGCAAGCCGCTAAAGCCAACGACTCTTATATTTTCAGCATCTTTAAATACACTTTTAGCCAATGCCACGCGTTCATCTAAACTAAATAGCGTTTTTTTATTGGTGCTACCAGCAACAGCTACAATGACCTCATCAAACAAATCTGCCGCGCGGCGCACAATATCCTCATGCCCCAAGGTTATTGGGTCAAAAGTACCTGGGTAAACTGCGATACGGTTTTTACTCATATTGAGCCTATTGAATTAACATTTAGTCGTTATTGTTGCTAGATTTTAGCAGATGATAAAACACATTACCCGCTTTGCTTTGTTTCACCACTTGCCAGCCTGCCGCAAACTCGGCACTTTCATCTAGAGCAAACTCTGCTTCTGCATACACAAAGCCATCTGGCTTTAAATGCTGAAGTAACAAAGGCAGTACTTTTGGTAGCCATTGCTGATTGTAAGGCGGGTCTAAAAATATTAAGTTGAATTTTTGTTGATTAGCATTCAGAAACAGCATTGCATCTTGATGCAGAATTTGTGCCTTTTCGGCTTTTAAAATCTGCTTATTATCCAATAATGCTTTGTAAGCTGGCGTGGATTTTTCGACCAAGGTGACTGAAGTTGCGCCACGTGAAAGCGCTTCAAAACCCATCACACCAGTACCTGCGAATAAATCTAAGCACGTTTGACCCGTTAACTCTTGCCCAAGCCAATTAAATACCGTTTGGCGCACACGTTCTGGCGTTGGCCGCAAACCAGTGGCATCTGGAAACTTAATTAAGCGGCTTCGCCACTCGCCAGCATTGATGCGTACTGTATTTAATTTTGCTGATGCCATTTGAATATGCTGATTTATCTCTAAATCAGCATTTTACTACTAAAGCGGTTTTACTAAAGACCTTTGCAAATCTTTAGTCGTCCATTCAAAACATTACTTAACCGCATCACCCACAATAATAGTCACAAAGTTTTCAGCTTTAAGTCTGCGATTAAACGCTTCTTTAATTTGCGCAGTAGTCACACTAGCGACTTTGGCGTTGTAATCATCTAAATAGCTCAGTGGCAACTTGTAAAAACCAATCACGGCTAGATAATCCAAAATCTTGCCATTACTATCAATACGCATAGGAAAGCCGCCGATAATATTGGCTTTTGCTGCTTTTAACTCAGATTCTGTAACGCCGTCTTTAAGAAATTTATTTAATGTTTCTCGCACCAACTTAAGTGCATCATCAGCTTGGTCTTTTTTAGTTTGCAAGCCAATTTGGAATGGCCCTAGCTCTGCCATCGGCATAAAGTAGCTATACACGCTGTACACCAAACCACGTTTTTCGCGCACTTCTTCCGTTAAGCGCGACACAAAGCCGCCGCCACCTAAAATGTAGTTACCTACATACAAAGGAAATAAATCTGGGTCACCACGTTTAATGCCTGGGTAGCCTAATAAAATATGCGATTGTGATGCAGGGTGCACAATACGTTGCTCTATCGCTTTAGCTGGATAAGGCACTGGTGGAATCGGCGCGATTGCAACAGATTTTGGTAGTCCACTAGAAATATTTTCAGCAATCTTACTCGCTTGCTCGCGCGTTAAATCACCAATCATCGCAATCACCGCGCCCTTTGCGCCGTAATATTGACTATAAAAATTTTGTAAATCTTCACGTTTAATTTTAGCTACCGTATCAACTTCACCACTTTCTTCCAAGCTATAAGGGTGTGAGCCATATATAGCTTTATTAAACGCTTTGCTAGAGATACTTTCTGGCTTTGTTTCGGCTTCTTGCAAGCCAGAAATAATCCGTGCCTTTTCACGTGTTAATACAGCCTCTGGAAAATCTGGTTTTTGTAGCACTTTTGTAAATACATCTATGGCGAGCGTTTGCTCACGTGTGCTGCTCAAAGTACGTAATTTAAATCCAGCACGATCTGCATCAAAATCTCCACCTAAAATAGCGCCAATATCCGCCATTTTATTAGCGATAACTTCATCAGTCATACCATCTGCGCCCAATGTCATCATGTATTTGGTAATTCCAGCCACACCTGATTTCTCAGCCGTATCATGCACGCTACCTGCAGCAAAATTAACACTTAAATCGACAATCGGCAGATCATGATTTTCTACAAAATAAACTTCAGAGCCTGTGCTGGTTTGCCAATGCTGAATTTTCACAGCAGCGTTACTGTTAAATGCCACTAAGCTACTGACTACAATTGTTAAAATTTTAATTAATTTCATTTTATTACCTTAACTGGATTCCCGCCTATGCGGAGATGTCGAAATTTAAAAAACTAACTTCTCTAATAAAAATTAAAAGTGCTAAGCGAGACTAGGCGCGTCAAGCCGACGTGTACATCAAGTACATGAGGTTTGACGCAACAACGTATCGCGACGCAATTTGAATTTTAATGGACATGGGGTTTGCCTTGGGGCTTAGCATTCGGATCCACCGGCTGCGGATCTAAAGTCGCAATGGTTAAGTTGTCCTTAACCAGATATCTCTTAGCGACGGCTTGCACTTGCTCTGACGTTACGGCGCGCAATTTTGCTTGATAACTATCTAAAATCTTCCAAGAGAAGCCTATTGTCTCAACCGTACCTATTTGCATTGCTTGGTAGAACATAGAATCGCGTTGATAAACGTCTGAGGCAATGACGCCTGCTTTAACACGATCAAGCTCTTCAGTGGTTACGCCTGATGCTTTGATTTTATCTATTTGTTGCAATAAAGCCGTTTCTACTTCAGCTACGGTTTTGCCTTCGCTTGGAGTACCGTCTAGTTCAAACAAGCTCAAACGTCCGCGTTGCAAAAGGTCATACCCTGCACCCACATCAACGGCTAATTGCGTATCTCGCACTAAAGATTGATTTAGTCGAGCAGCAGAATTGCCACTTAATACGCCAGCTAACACCTCTAGCGCATACGGCTCCCAATCTTTATCTGGGTCATTAAGTGCAGGCACATGGTAACCCATGAGAATATAAGATTGTTTAGCGGGGGCTTTCACGATAATACGACGTTCGCCAATTTGTGCTGGCTCAACTTGAGGCTTGCGTGCTGGTAATACTTTTGGCTTTAACTTGCCAAAATATTGTTGGGTAAGCTTGTACACATCAGCTGCTTTAACATCCCCTACCACTACCAGCGTGGCATTATTAGGCGCATACCAAGTGTTGTACCACTCACGCGCATCCTCAAAAGTCATGTTTTCAAGATCATTCATAAAACCCACAACAGGTCGCGCGTAAGGGTGCGCACGATAAACCGTACCTTGAAAAGCTTCATTCACCATAGATTGCGGTTTATCATCCGTGCGCCAACGACGCTCTTCCATTACCACTCTGATTTCTTTATCAAACTCTTCTTTAGTCAGTTGTAGATTAGCCATGCGATCAGCTTCTAGCTCAAACGATAGTGGTAAGTTTGACTTTTCAAGTTGCTGAAAATAACAAGTGTAATCGGCCCCAGTAAAGGCATTTTCCTTACCACCTGCCGCCGCGATTAAGCGCGAAAATTGTCCCGCCTTCACTTTCTTAGTGCCCTTAAACATCATATGTTCAAGCACATGCGCCACACCAGTTTTGCCGTTAACTTCATCCATACTACCAGCGCGATACCAAACCTGGGAAACCACCACGGGCGAGCGATGATCTTCTTGTACCACAAGTTTTAAACCATTATCGAGTTTGAATTCTTGTATAGAACTTGCTGCAAAAACTGTCATTGGCATTGCTAATATTAATATCACTAAGCTTTTGATACTCACCGTGTACTTCTCCAAATTCATCGTTAATGACCATGAGTTAATAAATCTTATTTGATTATAGCGTGGCTAAACGCTTTGAGTTGTTAACATTTTAAACCAGCTATGTGACACGACTGTTTACTTGTTAGTTCATCTCTAAGTTCTCATCATAAAGTTCTCATCATAAAATTAAACAATATCGGCTTAGCCAAAAAATTAAGATAAAATAGCTTTATTAAACCAGTCAAAAAATATTGAGTCACTATGTTCGATTTTTTCAAAAAAAAACCAGCCCAATCTACAGAAGAACCAACACCCGAGCAAGTTGATGCGCCTGTAGTTGAAATACAAGTTACAGAAGCACCAGTAGCCGCACAAAGCTGGAGTGAACGATTAAAACAAAGTCTTAGTAAAACCCGTAAACAACTTGGCAACCAACTCGCTAGTTTATTTGGTGGCGGAAAAATCGATGCTGAAGTTTATGAAGAGTTAGAAACCATTTTAATCACTTCAGACGTTGGCGTGAATGCCACTAAAAATTTGCTTGCCGACATCAAAAATCGCGTCAAAGTGCAAAGTCTAGATGACACAATTCAGCTCAAAGCCGCACTAAAAGACGCAATGTCTGACCTGCTCACGCCATTGCAAAAACCACTTGATACGAGCGGTCACAAGCCATTTGTGATTATGTTAGCGGGCGTGAACGGTGCGGGGAAAACAACTTCAATTGGCAAACTGGCTCATGCCTTTCAAGCAGAAGGTAAATCCGTACTTATTGCCGCAGGTGATACATTTAGAGCCGCTGCTCGCGAGCAACTGCAAATTTGGGGTGAGCGCAATAACGTGCACGTGGTGTCACAAACCAGTGGCGATGCTGCTGCCGTGATGTTTGATGCAATTAATTCCGCAAAAGCTAAAAATATCGATATCGTATTAGCTGACACTGCTGGCCGCTTACCTACACAGATGCACTTAATGGATGAAATTGCCAAAGTAAAACGCGTGATGGATAAAGCGTTGCCAGGAGCACCTCACGAAGTGCTATTAGTGCTGGATGCCAACACTGGACAAAATGCGGTGACGCAAGTTAAAACCTTTGACGACGCACTTGGGGTCACGGGCTTGGTATTGAGCAAATTAGATGGTACGGCTAAAGGTGGCGTCATAGCTGCGATTGCCGAAGCCCGCCCTATTCCCATTCGCTATATTGGCATTGGCGAAGGCATAGATGATTTACGACCATTTGTTGCCGCCGATTTTATTGATGCGATGATTGATTAGTAATTTCATTCACTATTTAGCGATATAATCTAAAGCAATGATTAAATTTGACCAAGTCACCAAGCGCTACCCTGGTAGTAACGAAGCCTTAAAAAACGCAAGCTTTACCATAGAAGCGGGTGAGTTAGTGTTTGTAACGGGGCATTCTGGGGCCGGCAAAAGTACTTTGCTAAAACTGATTGCGGCGACCGAAAAACCTACTAGTGGTACGGTACTCATTGCCAACCAAAACATCAGCAAACTTAAGCCATCCGCCATACCATTTATGCGTCGTAAATTCGGCTTAATCTTTCAGGACCATAAATTATTATATGACCGCAATTGCTTCGAAAATATAATTCTGCCTTTACATATTAATGGTATTACCGGTAATGAGGCTTCTAAACGAGTTCGCGCCGCTTTAGATAAAGTGGGGTTACTACAAAAAGAAAAAGCAATGCCTATAACATTATCTGGCGGTGAACAGCAACGTTTAGCCATTGCCCGCGCTGTAGTATGTCGCCCTTCAATATTAATAGCAGATGAACCAACGGGTAATTTAGATGCGGGTTACGCGGCAGATATTATGGGGATTTTTCATGCGTTCCATCAAGTGGGCGTGACAGTAATCGTAGCCACGCATGATGCCTTGGGCATGAGCGCCGTTCAAAATCGCGTATTGCATCTTAATCAAGGTCAGCTGACACAGGCTCAATCTGGGTTTGATGGAGTTCATCATGAATAACTGGATTAACCAGCATGTACAAACCATAAAATTAGTGCTCGGTCGTATGCAAAACAATGCCGTATCGACATTTATGATTAGCTTGGTAATTGCCGTTGCGTTAAGTGTACCTGGGCTGTTTTATTTGGGTGTAGATCATTTATCCAAATTTACCAATCATATGCAAGATGAAACTCAAATTAGTCTTTTTCTAAAGCTTGATGCAGACAAAGATGCCGTGCAAGAAGTCGAAGCGCTTTTGAAAAAGAATAAATCTATTAAAGATTTTCATTTAGTTAACAAGGAAAATGCTTGGCAAACCCTTAAAAATAAAGCTAGTGCGGCTAATGAAACAGATAGCAAAGTTGTCGACTTAGAAGAAAATCCACTTCCTGATGCATTCTTCATTCAAGCGAAATCTACAGAGCCTGATGCGCTAGAAACACTTAAACAAGAGCTTCAAAACATTCCAAGTGTTGAACATGTAAGGCTGAATACAGAGTGGGCAAAGCGCTTATCAGCGCTATTAACATTAGGTAAAAAGATTATATTTTTTATAACGACCTTATTAGCTTTCGCACTATTGGTCATTATAGGCAATACAATCCGCATGCAGATACTCACACAAAAAGAGGAAGTGATTGTGAGTAAACTAATAGGCGCAACTAATAGCTTTATTCGCATTCCATTTTTATACGCTGGTATTATTTACGGCTTATTTGGCGGAGTGTTAGCCACCATTATGTTGATGCTAGCAGTTATGGCATTTAATCTATCGGTACAAGCACTATCTACTTTGTATAGTAGCGATTTCAGTTTACCTATAATTAACAGCGACCTTTTTATAGGGATAATCAGCTTCGCTATATTTATTGGCTGGCTAGGTTCAAGTCTGGCTGTTTCTCGCTCAATTGCTTCAATTAAAATTGATTAGCTAAATCTCAGCTTAACTACTACTGAGCTTTACCACTACTGACAATGGAGTGGTTTTTGCGAATAGCAAATCTAAACCGACAATAATTTTCAGAAGTCACTTACTGTTTCATGAATAAATTCAAGACTTTGAAACATGATCAGGTTTGCCTTTTCGTTTTGTAGAAGCAAACTCATCAAGTTGTTCTTCGCTCATTGACTCAAACATTTCTTTTGAAGCACCCGTTAATTCACTTTTCTTCTTTTCACCGCGTTTGGCTGCAAGTGCTATTCCCGCAGCCATTTGCTGAGACTTGGATTTGGCTGGCATAATAACCTCCTATTGAAGTTTATTCTCAAGAAGAAAAATCCTAAGACTATTACATCCCGTTAGTACTATTTAGTAGTATTAAGATCAGTATTGCAATCTAAACTGCCTGACTTTAATTTCCCATCGGCAGCGTAACAATCCTCCATACTTTTAGTTGAATTATTTTTTTTAGCTTTTTTATCGCTAGGGGATTTATTTGAAGTGGAATTGTTAGATTTATTCATATCTGTATTTTGGGAATTATCGGTATTTTTATTATAAGTTCCATCCACTGGAGTGACTGTGTTTGAGCTATTTTCGCCTGGAACCGCAGCTGTGTTATCGCCACTGTTAGTTGCACCTGCAAACGCAATGGTAGTCTGTAACAAGCCAGCTAATAATAGGCTTGGCAAGTAGAATTTAGTATGTTTCATCATCAATCTCCATAGTTAATTAAAAAATATCTTGAACAGATTTAATATGAATATAGAGAGTGCTATTTGTTTATTGAAGAGGATAATTCTTAAAACAGTGTAGGAATCAATTGAGTTGATGTTAATTTAAATAGTTCTCGTGTTAGTTTGGAGCCTGTAAATAATTCTGTGTAAATGCAGTTTGAGTGCATTAATTCAAGGGTG
>NZ_JAQSDZ010000004.1 GCF_029946165.1 Methylotenera sp. | reverse complement strand
CACCCTTGAATTAATGCACTCAAACTGCATTTACACAGAATTATTTACAGGCTCCTTACTTAATTTTATTATCTATTAATATAGTTAGCATCTATTAACTCAAGTATCAGTTATCACTCTATAGGTGAGCTTTAATTTTTACAACTGTATCTTGAGTTAATTCTAACTAGCTAACATTATTTATATTTCATTGAAGTAGATATAGTAAGTAGGTAATGTTAGGTATCTATAATCACTACTAAATACAAGTTATTAACTTTAGCTACACTTTAACTTTCTCTACTTGAATTTAGTAGTATCTATAGAGCATATTCAAATTGTAATAAGCTTACTATTATCATTGATATGTTAGCTAGCCCTTAATATTATTATTATACTAATCTGATTACTAAATTCTGACATACATACAATAGGGTAAAAGAAAGCCAAAGCTGTTCTTAAGATATACTGAGAGAGTTAGTGAGACTTACTAACCCCAATATAAATAGCTAGATAATTAGACTTAAAATAGTTTTAGTAGTGTCCTATAGGTAAACTTAAAGGCTCAAGCTTCTGATGCGCTATAGGCATCTACTAGAGATACTCTATTGGGTATCTGAGAAATTAGTTAGGTCAACTTATATAACTCATAGATGCATTCTAGATGCTGAATAAATTAAGAAGGTATTCTTAGAAAATCTAGCGATACCATAAGAGTATTGAAGTTACGCTAAGATATCTTAATGATTATCCTAAGCTTTTTATTCCGAAAATAAAATTCGTGTGAGTAACCTTACGTGTAGCGTTTCCCGTTACCCCCTCGGCACCCCCCTTAGTTGTCAGGGGATACCCTAGGAATATTCGATTCTTATTACTAGCAATGTATTTTTTAAAAAGAGGTACTGTGTCAGGTTGCTACCCTAGCTCAATTAAATATGCTTTAGGTGAGTGAGGCTCATGTGACCTAGGACTCATCTGAATCAATAACTTCCCAATCTGAATCTCATAATCAGTACAGATGTCTCTAACTTCTCTTTTATAAAACAACTCCCAAAAAGCTACTTTTCTAATGAATAATTCAATACTTGGAAATCTTACATAAATAGCCATATCGTTAGTAATCCTTAAGTTAATCCACTAGGTGTCTAGTAGTTATTAAAAGATTACCATACCTTTTTCTTATTTACAAATAAATGTTATATTAAACAGTTACTTAGAAGTAAATATCACCTTCGTAGTAACTAGTTTAATCTCATACAAATATCCTCAGAAAGTACCTCGAACATGTGTACCCCTTATTACTTATCTCCTGAAACTGGACTACAAATAACTAGCACTAAAGAAGGTAGAGACTTAGCTCCTATTGCTGCTGGTACTTCAGTTCAATTAGCCTCACTTGATTCAGATAGGAGAACAGGAATGACTAATATGCCTAATAATGAAGGGCATGATGCTAGAGGGAATAAAGGTACAGGTATTCAACGTATCAACGATTATGAAGGAAGAGACCTTGGAAAGAATAAAGGCTCAGGTGCACAAATAGCTGGTGGAACGATATTTAGAAAATAATAAGGTAGTCAGTAATAAATTCAAACTAAGCACATTGAAAGTCTTAAGATTAACTCTTAGGTACTCGTAGGGATTGTGTTCGTCTTTACTGTCTACCTTATTCTTCGTCAGATTAGGGTACACCCTTAGCTTACGTAAGGCATATAACTAAATACTGTAAGATTAGGGTTATTTTATATATTACTTGACACATTATGTAAATGGTCTTAGAGTCATATCTGACACATTTAACATATCAAGGACATTACATAATGACTAAGCACACAGGGCAACAAGTTGGTTATATACGCGTATCGACCCTAGACCAAAACACAGCAAGACAGGATGCACAGCTAGAAGGATTACATCTTGACGAAGTATTCACGGATTATGCTAGCGGAAAGGACACTGACAGACCTAATCTACAAGCTGCTATCAAACATCTACGTAAGGGAGATACATTAGTCATAGCTTCAATGGATAGATTAGCGCGTAACCTTGATGACCTAAGAGCAATCGTAAGTAATCTCACTAGCAAAGGGATTGAAGTTAAGTTCCTTAAAGAGTCTATGACGTTTACAGGTGAGCAAAACCATATCGCTGAATTAATGCTATCAATATTAGGAGCTGTGGCTCAGTTTGAGCGTTCACTAATCAAAGAACGTCAGCGCGAAGGAATAGCTATTGCTAAGACTAACGGAGTCTACAAGGGACGTAAGCCAACAATGACAGAGGAGCGTATCAAGGAGCTCAGAGTTAAGGATGAGGCTAACGGGTTTAAGAATAGGGCATCACTAGCGAGGGACTTCGGGATATCTAGAGAGACTTTTTATAAGTATATTCAGAAGTAAAAAATGATTGAAATAGCTCTGTTTAAGTATTGATAGGCTTGTGCTAAGGCACCTTGTAGAGGTCTTAAGATAGTTAGTAAGCTCTTATGTTGCCTAGAGATTAGTAATCCCTTACAGCTCGTTTGCATTTTCAAATATTCAATTAGTTAACGGTCAGTATGAATCTATTTTTTTCTTTTTAATTAACATGTCTGACTAATAGATAACTATCTACACAGCCTAACCCTTGTGCAAAGGCACCTCCAACGCGTGTTTAAATCCCTCAGGTTATCTTAGGTTGTCTTCAATTAAATAACGTCACACACAGCGATTGCATCTTCAAATAATTAATTTCTCTTTAACTAATAAGCTGAGATTTAGTATTAGAATCAAATAATGGATAACTATAAAATTATGTCGGATTTCGGAGCTTTCATAGAGAGCAATCCAAGCTTGAACATAAGAGATGTTTCTGTGCTCCCTTATCCTAAAGAAATCATTCTGGGTGCAATTACTAATATATTAAAAACTGACACTACCTTAGCTAACCCTAAATTAATTGCAGAGGGATTGATTCTATTAGCAGACTTCCAAGAAGGTGTTCACGCAGAGGAATTAAGTATATTAGGTATTAGGAACAAGGAGCTATCTTGCTACATTGAAGGTGAAATTACGGGCGATGAAATATTAGAGAAAATCCTAAAGAATACTAATGAGGACGCTTATAAGAAATTCTCAAATATAGTTAATGCAGAAAGACAGAAGCTTTGTAGAGATGCTCAAGCTATTTTAGTTGAGAGGGCTAAGCTACTTACGGTTATTGAAAATAGAAAACAGAATGAGATTAGCAAGTCAGACCCACCTGATTATGTTGGAAGCTTCACCTTCTTTTTTTTATTTGTACTGTTTGGTACGGCTGGAATTAATTCAAAGCTTCAATTGAATATTTCTGGGAAGGTATTATTTTTTAGTGCTGCTGTTATAAATATTCTTTTAATTATTTCTTTTCATAAAATATTGGAATGGCATAAGTCTTATAAAGGTAAAGAAGTAACAATTGCGGTTAAGGAGCCTTAATTACATTGTGTAGCAATTTCCAACCAATCAAAAGAAGTGAAAACCCTTGGGTTATCTCTAAGTTCAACTGTAGTCTACCTAGTGACCCCTACAGGGAAGAAGCTTATCCAACATATCCTGCTCCTTTCATTTATCTTGATAATGGTATTCCTAAATGTGAGTTAGCAAAGTTTGGCTTAGTTCCTTTCTGGGCTACTGATAAGAAAAAGTTTGGATTAAAGACTTACAATGCTCGAAGCGAAACTGTTCATGAGAAACCTAGCTATCGTAGCGCATGGAGAGAGAGGCGTTTTGGCTTAGTGTTAGTTGATAGATTCTATGAACCTAATTGGGAAACTGGTAAGGCTGTACGTTGGGGAATCAAGAGAACCGACGAGTCGCCCTTAGCAATTGCTTCTATTTGGGAAAGATTCATTGATAAGGAAACAGGGGAGATAATATTCTCATTCTCAATGCTCACTGTTAATGCTGATAGCCACGATGTAATGAAGCACTTCCATAAACCCCAGGATGAAAAGCGGTCAGTAGTTGTCTTAAGTGATAACGAATACATACCTTGGTTAAACGCTGACACTATTCAAGCTAGGGCTATGTTAAATGTAGCTCCTAAGGGTTTCTTAAGCAGTCAAGCAGAGCCTAGAGTAAGTCGCTAAAGGAGCTTTAAGTTTTCACCTAAGGGGAATCCTAAAGGAATATTACTGTTGATTAGAGGTAGCTCTAAGAAGTCTCCCATGTAGTTAGGACTCTTAAAGCTTCTACGCATTCTCCATGTTTTATCTATCCCTTCAGAAGCTAATTTAAGCGTCCCTCTACCATATTTCTTATTGATTCCATCTAAGGCAATCATAAGATTTTCAGACTTAGAGTCTCTATCGGTATAGCCTAACAGGTCTAATTGTTGACCTTCTTTAGGAACTAAACCCCCAAGCATAATCCCTGCTTTTTGATAATAAATATTAGGTGAGTAGATTCTTTTGACTAACCATAGAGCTGCCTGAGTAATCCTAAGAGTGTCATCGGTAGGTGAGGGTAAGCCAATGGTTTCATTCCCTGAATAGAAAGTAGCTTTATCAAATGGACTATTCTGAATAAAGGCATAGACAGTGTTGGCATATAGACCTTGTTTCCTAAGCCTCTGGCAAGCATTAGTAGCATGAAAACTTATAGCCTCATTTATGTCTTTAAGCTCTGTTACTCTCTCCCCGAAAGAACGTGAAGATAATACTTGTTTAGCCTCTAGGGGAATTTCAGAGTCGTCTAGGTCTAACCAAACCTCTCCATTGAGTTCTTTAATGGTTCTCTCTACGAGTACTCCAAAGGCATCTCTTATACGCTTAGGATTCGCTTTCCTGAGCCTAGCCACAGTATGAATACCTACGTTGTTAAGCTTAACTTCTAAGCGACTTCCTATACCCCAAACCTTAGATACTTGTAGATTCTCTAAGAGTGAATTTAACTCAGTTTCATTAAGGTTAGTGAGGTCACAAACTCCTTTCCAAATAGGTTGTTTCTTTGCACAATGGTTAGCTAACTTAGCAAGGGTCTTACTATGACCAAATCCCACGCAAATGGGAAGGGAAGTCCATTGCTTAACAGTGTCTCTAATCAAGTGACCATATTCTGTTAGGGGTTTGTTAATGCCAGTCATATCTAAGAAGCATTCATCAATAGAATAAACTTCTACTCTTGGGGAAAACTCTCTGAGAGTATCTATAAAACGATTGCTCATCTCAGCATATAACTCATAATTGGATGAGAATACTTTTACACCTAATCGCTTACCTTCAGCTTCTAATTCGTGCCAAGGCTGAGCCATGTGCATCCCTAGTAAATCTTTAGCTAATTGATTCTGTGCTATAGCGCATCCGTCATTGTTGGATAATACGACTATAGGGGAATTCTTAAGGTCTGGTCTGAAGACTTGCTCACAGCTTGCATACATTGAGTTAACGTCAGCTAACGCATAGACTGTTTTGTTAGAGTGAGTTGACATTGAAGGTCACCACTCCCCATATTAATAATTCCTGACCCTCTGTAAAGGTTATAGCAGGGTAATTCTTATCTTTATTCTCTGACCTAAGCTCAATTACATTACGCCATTTGTATAGACGCTTAACAATTAGCTCACCCTCAATGTCAGCTAACACAATGTGCGAGGATTTAGGAGTAATAGACCTATCAACAATCAATAATGCACCTGGCTGAATCCCTACATCAATCATTGAGTCGTAAGACTTGCCCACTGTGAACAAATAGGTAGCTGGAGGGTTAGTAATTAGATGTTTATTTAGGTCTAGTTTTTGTTGTACATAGTCTTGGGCAGGGGAGGCGAACTTACTCATTCCAGCACTCACAATACCGCTGTAAATTTGTAGCTCTATAGGTGTAGCTGTATCAGCTTTAAACAGGTTCTCTAGCTGACTCTGACTAGCACCTTTAGAAACTCTTTTGATGTCTTCTAGGTGCCTTAGCACAACGCTTAGGGAGCTATTAGGGATTCTAATTGGTGTGGTAGATTCTCCGTAGATACTAGAGTTCTTTTTACGTCCCGCACCAGCCCTTTTGCCACCGTGGCTAGGTTGATTATTGATATTTTGATTTTCGCACATCAATCAAGATTATCATAATTGAGGGGGACAATACAATTAATATTAGGGCTACTTGTTGATGTTTAGTAGTTAGAATATAGTTAAGGAAAAATTTATACTTAAGGAATAAAGTGCGGCTGATAATTGCAGGAAGATTATTAAGATTTTGGTTACTTATTGGCTTACCAATTTGTATTTATTTTGGTTACTTGACTTTTCAAGAACATAACTTCGTAATTTCGCAACGCATAATTATCGATAAAAGTGAGCTTTACCTAAATTCAATTAAGAATACGAAGCTATCAGATGCTCAAATGCCATTATCTGATGAAGCTTTCTTAAAACAAATTGATGATATTCACGCCAAGATTGATACTCAGAATGAAGCCGTTAGGCGCTTAGAAACTAGCTTAAAGAAACGTGAATTTAATGCAATTATTTGCCTAACGATAATTATCTTTCCTCTCTTAATTCTAATAGGATGGTTTTTCTTTAGATGGATATGGTTTGGTAATTTAAATTTGGTAGGACAAAAGGCGCGTAACAAATAGTTTGTCAGTAAACACTTTTAAATAACCAAAGAGCAGCGACAGCTATGGACGTCAGTAGGAAGGCCTCTATTAGTAGGAAGTAAGTTACATATGAAACAAAAGTGTTCTTAATGGGTACTGAGGTAGACTTTGGTGACATTCACCCACGTATCGTTCAGCTTAAAATATTAACTGAGCCTGTAAAAAAATCTGTGTAAATGATATTTTACCAATGACCTTCAAAGGAA
>NZ_JAQSDZ010000003.1 GCF_029946165.1 Methylotenera sp. | reverse complement strand
TAAATTGTTAACGTTTAATGCTATTTAGGGCAAAATAATGCCCTCGTAGTGAGGGTGGGGTTAAGTAGTGAATCAACTCTGAGTAAGCTATATATTGCTGCCCTCTTCTAAAAATACTCGTACATTTCTTGGGTACACAAATACGTTTTGACCTTGAATGAGGTTAAGTTCGCGAAAACGCTCTTGTGTTAACTCAGCTTCAACTAAGTCTGATTGATCTGCTGGTTGTAGTTCTAATCTGACTAATGGGCCAATGGCATGAATATAGCTAACGGTAGCTTCAAAGCTTGGAGCAATGCCATTACGTTCTTTATGAACTTCGATGTCATGAGGACGTACATATGCTGTAGCATTGCTATTCTGAGTTCCTTCATGTGCGTGAACTTTCACTTGAATATCACCAATTTTAGCTTCACCCAAATGTACGTGACTATTGAATTGGTTAACATTACCTAAGAATTGATAGACAAATGGTGTTGCCGGGTGATTGTAAACTTCTTGTGGCGAACCTATTTGCTCTATATTACCTTTATTAATCACTACTACCCGGTCAGAAACCTCCAAAGCTTCATCTTGGTCATGTGTTACAAAAATACTGGTGATATGAAGTTCGTCGTGTAAGCGACGCAACCAGCGACGAAGTTCCTTACGCACTTTTGCGTCTAATGCACCGAATGGTTCATCAAGTAATAATACCTTAGGTTCTACAGCTAATGCACGTGCTAAAGCGATACGTTGTCGTTGCCCACCAGACAATTGTGGAGGATAACGATCTGACAACCAGTCAAGTTGCACAAGCTCTAATAGCTCATGCACGCGTCTTTTAATCTCTGCGTCAGATGGTCGCGTTTCTTTAGGACGAACGCGTAAGCCAAAAGCTACATTTTCAAATACAGTCATATGGCGGAATAAGGCATAGTGTTGAAATACAAAACCCACTTGACGATCACGCACCTGTCTTGCTGTAGCATCTTCACCATAAAAGTGAATGCTACCTGAATCTGGAGTTTCGAGTCCCGCAATGATCCTTAGCAGTGTAGTTTTTCCGCAACCTGAAGGCCCGAGCAATGCGACTAGCTCTCCACTTGGTACATCCAAGCTAATCCCATTTAGGGCGCTAAAGCTACCAAAGTTCTTTTTAATATTACGTATTTCGATACTCATAGATTCATTCCAGTTGATTCAATATTGAGGTGTAAGTATTTAGATGCTTTCATTGTGAATAGCGTTTTGTGCCACACGCCATTCAACAAAGGTTTTGACTATCAGTGTCACAATCGCAAGTAAAGCAAGTAGTGAAGCCACGGCAAAGGCCGCGGCTAATTGATGGTCTGCATAGAGAATTTCAATATGTAAAGGCATCGTATTGGTCATACCAATGATGTGTCCTGATACCGCAGAAACAGCACCAAACTCACCCATCGCCCGTGCATTGGTTAAAATTACTCCATATAACAAACCCCATTTAATATTTGGGAATGTGATGCGCCATAGGATTTGCCAACCTGATGCGCCTAAAACAAGACCCGCTTCCTCTTCCTCTTTACCTTGCGCTTGCATTAAAGGTATTAATTCTCGGGCAACAAAAGGAAACGTAACAAAGATAGTGGCTAATACAATACCTGGAACAGCAAAGATGATTTTGATGTCATGATCAAACAGGTATGATCCAAACCAACCTTGCATACCAAAGATTAAGATGTAGATTAAACCAGCAATCACAGGTGAAACGGCGAACGGTAAATCTATCAATGTGATGAGGATGCTTTTACTTTTAAATTCAAACTTGGCAATTGCCCAAGCTGCAGATACACCAAACACCACATTGAGCGGCACCGCAATAAGTGCAGCAATTAAAGTGAGTTTCATTGCCGCTAGCGCATTTGCATCGCTTATCGCGGCAAAGTAAGTGGCGAAGCCATGACGTAATGCTTCGGTAAAAACTGCTACTAAAGGTAGAATTAAAAAAGCACCCAGAAATACAATAACAACAGAAATCAACAAGCGCCTAACCAGAACTGGTTCGGAAGTTGCACGGGTGATCGCTACTTTGTTGCTGTAGTTGCTATATTGTGATTTAGCTAAAGTGTTTGCAGCTGTGTTAATGGCCATAATGTTCTCTAAATGAAGGTTTAATACTTTAGTATGAAGAGTTGTTGCGACGGCTAAGCCACCACTGCAAGCCGTTTATAGCAAACAAAAGTAAGAAAGAAATGACTAACATTACAACAGCCACCGCCGTAGCCTGTGCATATTCGTGTTCATCTAATTTTATGTAAATGATGAGTGGGGTAATTTCAGATACAAAAGGAAGGTTTCCTGCAATGAAAATGACAGAACCGTATTCACCAATTGCTCTTGCAAAAGCTAATGAGAAACCCGTGAGCAGTGCTGGCCAAATTGCGGGGAAAACAATCTTAGAGAAAGTTTGCCAGCGATTGGCACCTAAGCTAGCCGCGGCTTCTTCTGTTTCTGCTTCTAAGTCTTCTAATACAGGTTGCACTGTGCGTACAACAAACGGCAAGCCAATAAAGGTCAGCGCCACAATTACGCCCAGTGGAGTGGATGCCACCTTTATGCTAAGCAGTTCAAGCCACGCCCCAATCCAGCCGTGAGCTGAATATAGAGTAGCTAAGGTAATACCAGCTACCGCGGTAGGGAGTGCAAAAGGTAAGTCGACCAAAGCATCGAGAATTTTTTTACCTGGAAATTTATAACGTACCAATACCCAAGCCGTTAGTAGACCAAATACTGCGTTAATCAATGCACCAATTAAAGAGGCGCCGAAGGTTAACTTATAAGACGCCACGACCCGCGGTGCGGAAACCACTTCCCAGAATTCGTTAAAACTTAACTCAGCCGTCTTAATGAATGCAGCGGACAAAGGTATTAATACAATCAAGCTAAGATAAAGTATCGTGTAGCCTAGAGAGAGATTAAAACCGGGGAGGATATTCTTTTTAGTGAACATATTATTCAATCGATAACTTTTGGAAGCGGTCGCCAATTTAACAGGATTCTTAATAAGTTAAAAATACTGTTTACCTATAACTTTATAGCTAAATGGTATTAAGCTACTGAACGGGAACTCCTCCTACTTTTTTCTACGCTACGATTAAATAAAGAGGACGGTTGTAATTCTTTAGCAGTAACAGGTCTCGCCTTGAAACAAAATATGCAATATCTAACTGATTTTGTGTTTCTATGGCTACGGAAGAGCTTAGTCTGAAACTTAGTGGGATTAATTGGGATTTTGGTGAAGTTTAGCGGACGTGTGGTTTGATATAGCGTTAATATTTTTTAACTAGTTTGATCTTGATAGCACTGCTGCCGCTTGATTTTAAGTGATAGCGGCCAACCACCTTAAAGCAATTAAACGGCTATTCCTTATCAACGGCTATGCCTTGAGCATCAAATAAGCCATCAAACAAAATTGAGCTTAAATAACGCTCGCCTGAATCAGGCAGAATGACCACAATCGTTTTGCCCGCATTTTCTGGTAGTTTTGCATAGCGCACAGCCACTGCAACTGCTGCTCCACAGGATATGCCAGATAATATGCCCTCTTCACGCGCCAAGCGTTGGGCATACATAATAGCTTCTTCATTAGTCACTTGCGCAACGTCATCTACAATAGTTAAATCAAGGTTTGCTGGTATAAAGCCAGCGCCTATGCCTTGAATTTTATGTGGCGCAGGCTTAATTGTCTCGCCAGCGCGGAGTTGAGTAATTACTGGGCTTGAGGCTGGTTCTACCGCCACCGTCAAAATTTTCTTATGTTGGGTATTTTTGATATAGCGCGAAACGCCTGTTATCGTTCCGCCTGTGCCTACGCCTGCGACCAATATGTCAATATTGCCATCGGTTGCGTTCCAAATTTCTGGTCCAGTTGTTTTTTCATGAATCGCTGGGTTCGCTGGGTTTTTAAATTGCTGAAGTAAAACGTAGCGGTTTAGGTCAGAAGCAACAATTTCTTCGGCTTTTGCAATAGCACCACTCATGCCTTTTGCACCTTCAGTGAGCACAAGTTTTGCCCCATACGCGATCAATAGTTTGCGGCGCTCTAAGCTCATAGTGTCAGGCATGGTTAATGTCAGCGGAATTCCACGGGCAGCCGCAACAAAGGCTAACGCAATACCAGTATTGCCGCTGGTTGGCTCTACAATTTCTTTACCTGGCCCTAACAAACCGCGTTGCTCCGCATCCCAAATCATAGCGGCGCCTATTCGGCATTTGACCGAGTAAGCTGGATTACGACCTTCAATCTTTGCTAATACAGTCGCGCCACCAGTATCTCCTGCACCATCGGTAATACGATTTAGCCTAACTAAAGGCGTATTACCGATAGATTGTGCATTATCTTCAAACCAATTAGACATAAGAATTCCTTTGATGATTAATCACTATTGACCCAAATTTAGGTACAAGAGTTTAAAGACATCAATATACAATTATTTCCGCAAGACCTCAAAGGCCTTGCAAGTAATAATACATGCCTTGCTCGGGTGACTTATTTTTGATAAATCTGATCAAATGTACCGCCATCAGAAAAGTGTTTTTTCTGAGCCACTTGCCAACCACCAAAGTCATCATCAATTTTAACTAAATTAACTTTAGGAAATTGTGACTCATACTTTTTAGCTATAGAAGCAAGTGTAGGTCGGTAGAAGTTTCTCGCAGCAATTTCTTGCCCTTCTTCCGCATATAGATATCCCAAATATGCTTTGGCAACCGCCTCAGTATTATGTTTTTTTGCGTACTTATCAACCACTGTTACTGGTGGCTCAGCTAAAATAGAAAGTGAAGGAATAACAATTTCATATTTCCCAGGGAATTCTTTTTGAGCCAAAAACGCTTCGTTTTCCCAGGCAATTAATACATCTCCAATGCCACGTTCAGCAAAGGTAGTTGTCGATCCACGCGCACCAGTATCGAGCACAGGAACATTTTTGAATAACTTTCTGATAAATTCTTGGGTTTTAGCTTCATTACCTCCTTGCTTTTGCGCATAGGCCCAAGCTGCTAAATAATTCCAGCGTGCGCCTCCCGAGGTTTTCGGGTTAGGAGTAATCACAGACACGCCAGTTTTTGTTAAATCATCCCAATCTTTGATTTTTTTAGGGTTGCCTTTCCTGATTAGCAACACAATGGTAGAAGTGTATGGTGAGCTGTTCAGCGCCAGACGTTTTTGCCAGTCTTTAGGAATCAACTTACCTTTTTCATACAACTGGTCTACATCGTAACCTAACCCAAGGGTTGCAACGTCAGCATCTAAGCCGTCAATAATGGAGCGTGCTTGTTTGCCAGAGCCGCCATGCGACTGTTTGATGGTCACATTGTCGCCAGTTTTGTTCTTCCAATAGCTTGCGAAGGCTTTGTTATAGTCAACATACAGCTCGCGAGTTGGATCATAAGATACGTTTAATAATGATACGTCTGCTGCTAAGCCTGTTAGCGGCAAAAATAGTGCGCTAATCAGCAAGGTTTTCTTTAAATATTTAAATGTTTGCATGGTATTTTCTTTCTAGTTTTCTGATTGTTAAAAACCTAATACGGTTAACTCGGTGTAGAAGAAGTCAGATGAATCTGAGCGATTAGCTTCACCAGCCACTTTGCGGGTGTTTGATTTCACAAAATCGCCAGCCCAGAAATGTGCGTAGCCAATGTTCAGAGAGGCATACTGGTTTACTGGGAAGCGCACGCGCAAGTCAACTTCTTTACCTAAATCGTTGCCACTAGCACCGGTTTTGTCGCGAAGATTGTTACCCGCTTGCCAGCGGTCAGAAGAATCATCCAAACGATACCAACTGAAGCTCGTGTCCACTTTTACGTTCTCTAGGAAAGATACTTTTGGTTCAAACTCCAAGTGCAACTTAGGTGTTCTAATATTTTCCATTTGGATGTAGTCGTTATTAGACCAAGGGCGAGCAAAACCGAATAAGCGTTCAAAGCGTTGGCTGTCGCCACGATCTACAGTGTTTCCGGGTGTGCTATCACCAGTCGCTACACCGTAATATGCACTGACTCTAGGTTTCCATGAATTTTTATAGGTGTAACCTAGCTCTGCCCCATACGCGTAAGCATCATGATCAACATTGATGCTACCCAGCGTAGCGTTCAAGAAGCGATCTTGATTGCCCCATTGTTTAGCATAGCTCGTGTCATAGTCCCAGCCTGAATTAAAAGCACCATATGCACGTAAACCTGCGGTATGGATTTTACGGTCGATTTGCGCCTGCCTAAGTTCAGACCCAGTTAACTCTTTTCCGTTAGAGTTATATTTAACCTTGTTGCCGTCCTGTTTTAGTAAAAAGTAGTAAGGTTGTAAAGTGACGTATTCAGACCAGCCACGCCAGTCACCGATTACACCGTAAAAATCTTGCGCATGGTCTACTTCATCCAATTGGCGGGTAAATCGTTGTACGGGTTTAACCGCAAATGCCTCTATTTGCCAATCATTCTTTTTCTCACCGATATTGGCACGGATGCCTTGGAAGGAGTTTGTAGTGTTACGCCATTCGTTACGAGCAATTAAGCGACGATCCAATGCTTCCCATGCTAAGCGGCCGCCACGAATCCAAAATGGGCGATTGTTCCCTAAGTCATCTTTACCAAAAACTGATTCTTTAAAATGCAACTCAAGATAGCCTTGTAAAACATCGGCTTGATTCACATCGCGAGTGTCATACTTACGCGTGTAGTCGCCATTATTACGGCGAGAATCCTGGACTTCTACAGCAAAACGTAAAGGATCCAAAATCTCTTTCACGCCCACATAAGCGCGGGTACGCAAGAGTAATGGATCGTCGACATTTTCATTGGCGCGACGGAAGTCATTATCGCGATGCTCATAACGTGCGCGGTATTCCAAACCTAAATCCAACCAATTCACATCATCAAAAGCCGCGTAATCTTTCAACCATGTTTTATTCGCTTGTTTTACGTAACGTGGTGGGTCGGTTTCTTTTTGCGTTCCATAACTTCTACGCTCTACGTAATAGCCATTTGCTGTTTTGACGGCTGCCTTTTCTTCTGCAGCAATTTCTGTCAAACGTGTTTTAACTTTCTCTTGTTGCTCTAAGTCATCAATGCTGGTTTGCTGTGTGTTTCCAGCAAGTTTAATTTCTGCTTCATTAGCGTATGCAAAGCTCCCGCTAAGAAACAAGCCGCTAATCAATAAAGGTTTTGCTAGTTTTCTACTCAATGAAAGATTACTTTTAGTTTGCATGATGTTCCTTTTATTTCAATGCTAAATATAGTTTTGATAAGCTGTTAAACAGATCTAATTACTTATTTATTAATTTGTTAGATTTGTTAATGGTGTTCAGTACAGCTCTTGTTTTCTTTATGGTGGCTTAAGTGAATAAGCAAGTACGCACTATAAATAAACAATTTAATAATTAAAAATAATTTGTTATCATAAATTTATAACTAAAAAGAATATGGATGAAGAATTTATGCCAATTGCATGAAAAGCAGACTTTATTGATTGTATTGTTTCCAATTCATTGAATTGATAGGTATAATACGGAAGAATTTTTTCGATGGGCTTTGTGCCCATTTTTTGTTTCTGCGACTTGCGCATAAATTCGCAAGCTCGCATTAGGAAATAGAGGTTTAATAAACATGCAAGATTTGCATACGTTGATAGAGACATCGGTAACCCAATTGGGTTACGAACTTGTTGATTTAGAAATTTCTAATCGCGGTAAATTGTTGCGTGTTTTTATAGATAAATTAAACCCTGCGGATATTAAAGACAGCGTCAATATTGATGATTGCAGCTTGGTGAGTAACCAGCTTGGTAACTTATTGGCGGTGGAAAATGATATTGATTACGATCGTTTGGAAGTTTCATCGCCAGGCATGGATCGGGTACTGAAAAAAGAAGCTGATTTTGTTAGGTTTACTGGTGAGCGTGCGCAGATTAAGTTACGGGTTGGCATGAAAGATGAAAGCCCAAACGCGACAGAAACAACCTTGCCACGTAAAACCTTTTTAGGTTTTATTAAGGGCGTGCAAGATGGCCAAGTGTTAATTGAGTTTGATGGCGTTGTGTACAAAATGGCACTGAGTAATATTGATAAAGCGCGTTTGAACCCAGTATTTTAAAGAAATATTAAAGTATTTAAATAAATCGTTTGATAAGAATTTAATGAAATAAAGCAGTTAATCTGCAATTTATAGTCGGAGATAGATGATGAGTCGTGAAATTTTATTATTGGTAGATGCACTAGCACACGAAAAAAATGTGAGTAAAGAGGTTATCTTTACTGCGCTTGAGCTTGCCTTGGCATCAGCCACCAAGAAAAAACATCATGATGATGCCGATGTGCGTGTGTCTATCGACCGTGAAAGTGGCGCCTATGAAACATTTAGACGTTGGCAATATGTTGAATATGACTTGCTAGAAAACTCAGCTTATCAAATCGATGAAGAAAGCGAACACGCTAAAGGTTTGAATATTGGCGAATATTACGAAGAGCCATTAGAAAGCATTGAATTTGGCCGTATTGGCGCACAAGCTGCAAAACAGGTAATTTTGCAAAAAGTGCGTGAAGCTGAACGTGAACAAATTCTAGAAGACTTTTTAGCGCGCGATGAAAAATTAGTCACAGGCGTGATTAAGCGTATGGAAAAAGGTAATGCAATTATTGAAGTAGGTCGTATTGAATCATTATTGCCGCGCGAACAAATGATTCCTAAAGAGAATCTACGTGTGGGTGACCGTGTGCGTGCTTTCCTTTCACGTATTGAACGTGGTGGTCGTGGCCCTCAGTTAATTCTTTCAAGAATTACGCCTGATTTTTTAGTGCGCTTATTTGAGTTGGAAGTGCCAGAAATTGAAGAAGGCTTGCTAGAGATTCGCGCTGCGGCACGGGATCCTGGTTTGCGTTCAAAAATTGCAGTGAAAAGTAATGATCAACGCATTGACCCTGTAGGTACTTGCGTAGGTATGCGTGGTTCACGTGTACAAGCGGTGACAGGTGAGCTGGCTGGCGAGCGTGTCGATATTGTGTTGTGGTCTATGGAGCCAGCACAATTTGTGATTAACGCAATGTCACCTGCTGAAGTTTCTAGCATTGTTGTAGATGAAGATGCGCACAGTATGGATGTTGTGGTGGATGAAGAGCAATTAGCCCTAGCGATTGGCCGTAACGGTCAAAACGTGCGTTTGGCTTCAGAGTTAACTGGTTGGACATTAAACATTCTGACAGTTGATCAAGCCGCTCAGAAAAACCAAGATGAATTTGCTGGTGTAAGCCAGTTGTTTATGGATAAGTTAGATGTAGATGCCGAAGTGGCAGAAATTCTAGTGCAAGAAGGTTTTAGCACTCTAGAAGAAATCGCTTACGTACCTTTGGCGGAAATGAACGAAATCGAAGCGTTTGATGAAGATACCATTGAAGAGTTACGTAAACGCGCTCGTGCAGCCTTGTTAACAGAAGCCATTGCTAAAGAAGAAAAAGTAGATGAAGCTTCTGAAGATTTGTTAACAATGGAAGGCATGGATGCTGAAACTGCGCATCTATTAGCATCTAAAGGCGTAGCAACAATGGACGATTTAGCCGAGTTAGCGGTTGATGAATTAGAAGAGCTAACTGGCATGGATGCAGAACGCGCGAAAACATTAATCATGACAGCACGTGCACCTTGGTTTAAGTAAACCGTTGGGTTTAATTAAGCAAAGCAATTAATAAAGAAATTGTAGTGAAACTAGGCAATAAAGCTTAGGCAAGAATACTGGAGTAAGAAGATGGCACAAACAACCGTAGAACAATTTGCTGGCGAATTAAAGCTGCCAACGACGTTGTTATTAGAACAGCTCAATAGCGCAGGTGTAAAAAAATCAGCGGCAGAAGATTATCTAACTGAAGATGATAAAACAGCGCTGTTGGATCACCTGCGTAAAGAGCACGGTACGCTTGCGCCGAAAAATAAAATTACTTTAACGCGTAAATCCAGTACAGAGATTAAGAAAACAGATAACACGGGTAGAGCGCGCACAATTCAAGTAGAAGTGCGTAAAAAACGCGTGATTGAGCAACACGATGAGTCTGAATTGGCTGTGCAGGCAGAAGAAACAGTAGTCGAAGAGCAAGCGCCAGAAGCTATAGTTGAAGTCATTGCACCTGTTGAAGTAGTTGAAGAGCCTGTTGTTGAAGTGGTTGCTCCTGTCGTAGAAGAGGTTGTAGAGGAGGTTGTTGTAGCTGCCGTTGAAGTTGCTCCAGAGCCTGAGCCTGTGATTGAAAAACCAGTAATCGTAGAGCCTGTGATAAAGACTATTAGCCGTAAAGACTTGTTAGGCGCAGATGAAATTGCTTTACGTGAAAATGAAGCTAGACGTCACTCAGCTTTGGCAGCTATTCAAGCTGAAGATAAACGCAAAAAAGCTGAAATGGCGCAACGTCGTATAGATGAAGAGGCTAGAAAGCTAGCAGAAGCCGAAGCGGCAAAAGTAAAGGCAGCAAAATTATCTGAAGGCACATTGCATAAGCCAGTGGCCAAAGAAGGCGCAGCTAAGCCAGCCGCTGTAAAGGAAGTGAAAAAAGGTAAGGGCAATAACAAAGAATGGACAGACGCTGAGAATAAAAAGCGCGGTCTAAAAACACGCGGTGATACCACTGCGGGTAAACCAGGTTGGCGCGCACCTAAAGGCAAAAATAGACATCAAGATGATGATGCGCAGCATGGATTTACAGCGCCAACCGAAGCGATTATTTATGAAGTGCTAGTACCAGAAACCATTACGGTGGCTGAATTAGCGCACAAAATGGCGGTTAAGTCAGGTGAAGTAATTAAAACGCTGATGGGCATGGGCATGATGGTGACCATTAACCAAGTCCTAGACCAAGAAACAGCGATTATCATTGTGGAAGAAATGGGCCATAAAGCCGCTGCTGCAGCGCCAAATGATCCAGATACATTTGTTGAAGAAGCTGAGCATGCAACTGCGGTGATGGAAACACGTCCACCTGTAGTGACTGTAATGGGCCACGTGGATCACGGTAAAACTTCATTGCTCGATTATATTCGTCGTAGCCGTGTGGCTTCAGGCGAGGCAGGCGGAATTACGCAACATATTGGCGCTTACCATGTAGAAACGCCGCGCGGTATGGTGACTTTCTTAGATACCCCAGGTCATGAAGCGTTTACGGCGATGCGTGCTCGCGGTGCAAAAGCGACCGATGTAGTGATTCTAGTTGTTTCTGCAGATGATGGTGTTATGCCACAAACCATAGAAGCGATTCATCATGCAAAAGCGGCAGGTGTGCCATTGGTGGTTGCGATCAACAAAATTGACAAACCTGGTGCAGAGCCAGAGCGCGTTAAGATGGAGTTAGTAGCACAAGAAGTGGTGCCAGAAGATTTTGGTGGCGAAGTGATGTTTAGAGAAGTTTCTGCCAAAACGGGTAAAGGTATTGATGAATTATTAGAAGCTGTGCTTCTTCAAGCTGAAGTTCTAGAATTGCAAGCCCCTAAAAACACGCCAGCTAAAGGTTTGGTGATTGAAGGTCGCCTAGATAAAGGCCGCGGTTCAGTGGCGACTATCTTAGTGACTTCTGGTACGCTTAGACGCGGTGATATGGTGTTGGCTGGTACTACCTTTGGTAAAGTACGTGCGATGTTGGATGAGTCTGGTAATGACATTCAGGAAGCTGGCCCATCAATGCCAGTGGAAATTCAAGGTCTGTCAGACGTGCCAAGTGCTGGTGAAGAAATGATTGTGTTGAATGATGAGCGTAAAGCGCGTGAAATCGCCAACTTCCGTCAAGGTAAATTCCGTGATGTGAAATTAGCTAAACAACAAGCCGCTAAACTTGAAAATATGTTCGAGCAAATGGGCGATGGCAACTTGCAAACTCTTGGCTTGATTATTAAATCTGATGTACAAGGTTCATACGAAGCCTTAGCAACAAGCTTACAAAAACTTTCTACTTCTGAAGTGCGCGTTAATATAATTCACACTGGCGTAGGTGCAATTAGTGAGTCAGATGTTAACTTGGCTGCCGCATCAAAAGCCGTATTGATTGGCTTTAATGTTCGTGCAGATTCAGGTGCACGTAAATTGATTGAATCGCTTGGCATTGATGTGCGTTACTACAATATTATCTACGAAGCAGTGGACGAAATTAAAGCTGCGCTTGGTGGTATGTTAGCGCCAGAGCAACGTGAAAGCATGATTGGTACTGTAGAGATTCGTGAAGTGTTCCGTATCTCTAAAGTTGGCGCTATTGCTGGTTGTTACGTACAAGATGGTATGATTAAACGTACCTCAAGAGTGCGTGTATTACGTAGTAACGTAATTATTCACACTGGCGAGCTAGATTCACTCAAACGCTTTAAAGATGACGTTAAAGAAGTTAAAAACAACTTTGAGTGTGGCTTGTCATTGAAAAACTTTAATGATATTGAAGTGGGTGATATCTTGGAAGTTTATGAAATCGTTGAAGTGGCTAGAACGCTATAATGGCTAAGGATTTCTCAAGAAGCCACCGAGTTGCCGAGCAAATGCAGCGTGAACTCGCTGATTTGCTGCAATTTGAAGTAAAAGATCCACGTGTGAAAATGGTCACAATCACCGCAGTGGAAGTCACTGGTGATATGGCACATGCAAAGATTTTTTATAGCGCCAGTAAAGCCAGTGATAGTCTGCAACAAGGTCTAGAAAAGTCAGCTGGCTTTTTAAGAACACAAGTGGCTAAACGCATGCTACTTCGTACGGTTCCGCAGTTACATTTTGTCTATGATGCTTCAATTGATAATGGCATGATGATGTCTAAATTGATTGATGAGGCGCTTGCGACCAATCCAGATAACGTCCCAGAAAAAGACAAAGAATAATTCTAAACACGCTAGCCAGCGAAGGCCAGATTCTTGCAGTTTAAAAGAACAAAACGAAATGTTAACGGCGTGCTGTTACTAGATAAGCCGATTGGTTTTTCTAGCAACCAAGCATTACAAAAAGCGAAATGGCTCTATCAAGCCGCAAAAGCGGGGCACACTGGCACGCTAGACCCGTTAGCGACCGGCTTGTTACCACTTTGTTTTGGTGAAGCCACAAAATTCGCCCATTATCTGACTGATGCAGATAAAACCTATGTAGCCACAATGAAATTGGGTGAAACAACCAATACCGGCGATGCTGAAGGTGAAGTGCTAGAGCGGCGCGAGGTGAATGTTAGCCGCGAGCAATTCGAAGCGGCCTGTTTGCAATTCATCGGTGAAATCACTCAAGTACCTCCCATGTATTCCGCCTTAAAGCATGAAGGCAAAGCGATGTATGAATATGCGCGTGCTGGCATTGAAATTGAGCGTAAATCACGCCAGATTACCATTTATCAACTTGCTGTTAACTCATTGGAACAAGATGTTGCAACGATTACTGTCACTTGTTCAAAAGGCACTTATATTCGCACACTGGCCGAAGATATAGGCAAGGTGCTTAACTGTGGTGCACATCTCATTGGCTTGCGCAGAACAGCAACTGCAAACTATCAAATCGCCCAAACCATTACGCTAGAACAGCTAGAAGCCATGACGCCAGAGCAAAGAGAAGCGGCGCTGATGCCAGAAGATAGTGCTGTCCTGCACTTGCCAGCGATGGTTATGGATGATGACAGTAGCTTTTATTTGCAACAAGGGCAGCCAGTTTGGAAAAGTGGTGTGATTCCTCAAGGGTTGATGCGGCTCTATACCGAACAGCAAGTTTTCTTAGGCTTAGGTGAGTTAGCAGCTGACGGCAAAATTGCACCAAAACGCCTCATTCGGCAAATGGAAAGTTAAGCGGGCAGTTTGCTTAAATATACAAAACTACTTGATAAATCATAGATTTATCTTTAGAATGCTCAGTTCATTTTGTAAATGAATGCTTTAGTGGGTTTTCTACTTTTGCATTGACGCTAATTATTAGGAAAAAAAATGGCTACTACAGCTTTAGATACTGCAAAAATCGTTAAAGAATATCAACGCGCTCCAAATGATACCGCTAGCCCAGAAGTGCAAGTTGCACTTTTAACTAACCGTATTACTTATTTAACAGAGCATTTTAAATCTAACAAAAAAGATAACCACTCACGTCGTGGTTTGTTAGCTTTAGTAAGTCAACGCCGTAGTTTATTAGATTACCTAAAACGTAAAGATGTAGCTCGTTATCAAGATTTGATTGCGCGTTTAAGCTTACGTAAGTAATTTTTATAAAAGTGACTTCTTGTTAATATTGAACTCGCTTTTATAATTGTAGAAAGCCGATTGCATGGTGATATGCGTCGGCTTTTTTAATGGCTGTAAGTTGTAGGCTGAGAAATATCACTGTAAATTTTAAATTGTGTAAGAAAAACCAGCGTTTATTGGGTAGTGAATAAGCGCTTATTGAAAAGACAAAGGAAAAATAATGTTTAATAAAGTAACTAAAAGTATTCAATACGGTGCGCATACGCTCACTCTTGAAACAGGTGAAATCTCACGTCAAGCCGACGCAGCTGTGTTGGTGAGCTACGGCGATACAGTGGTATTGGTAGCCGTTACTAGTAAATCAGAAGTAAAAGCCGGCCAAGATTTTTTCCCATTAACAGTGGATTACATGGAAAAAACTTATGCTGCAGGTAAAATCCCAGGTGGCTTTTTCAAACGCGAAGGCCGTCCTTCAGAAAAAGAAACACTGACAAGCCGTTTAATCGATCGCCCATTACGCCCATTATTCCCAGAAGCGTTCTACAACGAAGTGCAAGTGGTGGCGACTGTAATGTCATCAGATCCAGAAATCGATGCAGATATTCCTGCAATTATCGGTGCTTCTGCGGCTATGTCATTATCAGGTATTCCATTCTTTGGACCACTAGGTGCGGCACGTGTTGGTTATATTAATGAAGAATATGTGTTAAACCCAACTAAAGCTCAGTTAGAAGAAACAGAGCTTGATTTAGTGGTTGCTGCAACTGAAACAGCCGTAATGATGGTTGAATCTGAAGCTAAAGAACTTTCAGAAGAAGTGATGTTGGGCGCTGTGGTGTTCGGTCACGAGCAAATGCAAGCGGTAATCAAAATGATTGCTGAACTAGCTGCTGAAGCTGGTAAAGATGCTTGGGACTGGGTTGCTCCAGAACCAGATACAGCGTTAATCGCAAAAGTGGCTGATTTAGCTGCTGCAGATATTAATGCTGCATTCCAAATCAAAGCAAAAGGTGCGCGTTCAGCTAAATTATCAGAAATTACTAGCCGCGTATTGGGTGAGTTGATTACTGAAGAAACTTCAACAACAGAAGCTAACAAAATTAAGAATGAAATCTTTAATTTAGAAGCAAAAACAGTACGTAGCCAAATCTTAAATGGCGAGCCACGTATTGATGGTCGTGATACACGCACAGTGCGTCCAATCAGCATCCGTACAGGCGTATTGCCACGTACACATGGTTCTGCGCTATTCACTCGTGGTGAAACGCAAGCTTTGGTGGTTGCAACGCTTGGTACCGGCCGTGATGAGCAAGTGATTGATGCGCTACAAGGCGAATTTAAAGATCGCTTTATGTTGCATTACAACATGCCTCCGTACGCAACTGGTGAAACAGGCCGTGTAGGTACGCCAAAACGTCGTGAAATTGGTCATGGTCGTTTAGCAAAACGTTCATTAATCGCAGCATTGCCAGATCAAGCGGATTTTGATTACACCATGCGTGTAGTGTCTGAAATTACAGAATCAAACGGTTCTAGCTCAATGGCGTCTGTTTGTGGCGGCTGTTTAGCGTTAATGGATGCTGGCGTACCAATGAAATCATTGGTGGCTGGTATTGCCATGGGCTTGATTAAAGAAGGCAACCGCGTTGCGGTGTTAACCGATATTTTAGGTGACGAAGATCATCTTGGTGATATGGACTTTAAAGTAGCAGGTACAGAAGATGGTATTACTGCGCTACAAATGGACATCAAAATCACAGGTATCACTTCACAAATTATGCAAGTAGCTCTAGCGCAAGCTAAAGAAGGCCGTGCACATATTTTAGGTATCATGAAAACTGCAATGAGCAGTGCAAACACTGAAATGTCAGCGTTTGCACCACGCATTATCGTGATGAAAATTAATCCTGAAAAAATCCGTGATGTGATTGGTAAAGGCGGCGCTGTGATTCGTGCGCTAACTGAAGAAACTGGCACAAGCATTGATATTACTGAAGACGGTACAGTGAAAATTGCATGTACAAGTTCAGAGCAAGGTGCTGAAGCGCAACGTCGCATTGCTGAGATTACTGCAGAAGTTGAAATTGGCAATGTGTACGAAGGCACTGTGCTTAAATTACTTGATTTCGGTGCGATTGTGTCACTAATTCCAGGTAAAGATGGCTTATTGCATATTTCACAAATTGCACATCAACGTGTGAATGCGGTTAGTGACTTCTTAAAAGAGGGTGATGTTGTTAAAGTTAAAGTAGTTGAGGCAGATGAAAAAGGTCGCGTGCGTTTAAGTATGAAAGCCTTGATTGAAGCACCAGCTACAGAAGCAAAATCTGAGTCAGAAGCAGACGAATAAGTCAGTTAATGTCTAACAAAAAGCCCGCGGAAGCGGGCTTTTTGCTGTGTGGCTAAACTTTATAAACCATAAAACACATGCACTGCGAACCTTAAGAATATTGACATGAGGAAAGTGCTTTCAATGAAGTGTGTACATTTAAAATAACAAAAGCCCGATTAATCGGGCTTTTGTTATGAAAATAAACTTTCGCAAATTAATTACTTGGCTACTTGTTTCTCACGCATTTCATCTAGCGTTTTGCAGTCAATGCAAAGTGTAGCCGTAGGGCGTGCCTCAAGACGTTTCAGACCGATTTCAATGCCGCAGCCTTCGCAGTAACCATATTCATCGCTATCAATATTGCGTAAAGTCTCGTCAATTTTCTTGATAAGCTTACGTTCACGGTCTCGGTTGCGCAGTTCTAAAGTCATGTCTGACTCTTGACTTGCGCGGTCGTTAGGATCCGCAAACATCGTGACTTCATCTTGCATGGTATGCACGGTGCGATCAAGTTCTTGGCTTAGCTCTGCTTTCCAGTCATTCAAAATCTTACGAAAGTGATTGAGCTGTGCTTTGCTCATATACTGTTCGTCAGCCTTTGGCTGGTAAGGGGTAAAAGGTTTGGTAATAACTTCTGCCATGGTGTGCCTCAAAAAACTTAAAAAGAGTTGCTTAAGAAAACTACCTAAGAATTATTTATAAAATTAAGCGCGTGAGTGTACACTGAAACTAGCTTTCATGCAAAATTAGTCTAATTCATTGAATTATTGGCAAAATAACTTTAAAACAAGGCATTCAAAGTTTTGCTTCATTTAACTCTAGCGCTAGTAATGTATTTTCCATCAAAGTAGCAACCGTCATTGGACCAACGCCACCCGGTACAGGTGAAATATAGCCAGCACGCTCTTTCGCCGCTTTAAAGTCAACGTCACCAGAAATGCTGCCATCAGCAAGTCTGTTAATGCCAATATCAATAACAATGGCGCCGGGTTTGATCCATTCACCTTGTATCAATCCAGGCTTTCCAGCGGCAGCCACGATTAAATCAGCTTGCTGAACCATTTTAGCCAAATCTTTAGTGTGTCGATGGCAGCTCGTCACTGTGCAACCAGCAAGTAACAACTCTAATGCCATTGGTCGACCCACATGGTTTGATACGCCTATAACGAGCGCATCCAAACCCATCAACTCAATATTGCTAGCCTGTAGCATTTTAATTACGCCAAAAGGCGTACAAGAGCGTAATGTAGGCTGGCGAACAGCCAATCTGCCAATGTTGTATGGGTGAAATCCGTCTACATCTTTATTGGGGCTAATGCATTCAATAACATGTTCATCTTTAATTTGAGGCGGCAATGGCGCCTGTACAAGAATGCCGTCAATGCTATCGTCTTGATTCAATTGCTCAATCAACGTAAGTAGCTCAGCTTCAGAGGTTGAGTCTGGTAGGTCGTAAGCAATTGAGCGAATGCCGACCTTTTCACAAGCCAAACGTTTGTTGCGTACATAGATGCTAGATGCTGGGTCTGCACCTAAAACGATCACAGCCAAACCAGGCGCTCGTTTGTTAGCTTGTAGGCGATTATTGATGCGTTCTTTAATCGAGTTTAAAAGATTTTCAGCAATGGCTTTGCCATCAATTATTTGAGCGGTCATTAGAGTTTATTTTGCTTACTTTTTAAGCGGCATTAAAAATAAAGTAACATTTTATCATAATAGATTTGACCTACAGCCTAGTTTGCAGTATATTTCTGCCCTTCGGCGTGTAGCGTAGCCTGGTAGCGCGCCTGCTTTGGGAGCAGGATGTCGGGAGTTCGAATCTCTCCACGCCGACCAAATTTTAACTTGTTGAATTTTTTAATCAGACTCGGCAAGTCAAAATAAAAGTCAGCCCGAAGCTTTATATGCAAATATAAAGCCTTGTAACCAAAATCTGCCCGTAGCTCAACCGGATAGAGCACCAGCCTTCTAAGCTGGGGGTTACAGGTTCGATTCCTGTCGGGCAGACCAGTACTTAAAGTCTCTATGGTGGCTGTAGCTCAGTTGGTAGAGTCCAGGATTGTGATTCCTGTTGTCGTGGGTTCGAGCCCCATCAGCCACCCCATCTTTTTAAACTAATCCACAGCTTTGTCATTGTCATTGTTATTGTTATTGCATTGCATATAATGCATATTCTGGTAATTTTAAATCACATCATTTAAAGATTATTTAGTTAGCTATTCTGATTGAAGTGCAGAATTAAGCGGTAATTCGCAACGTCTCTATTTAATTGCATTAGCTAAATTTGCTGTAATATTCAAAATCCATTAATAACCCAAGAGTTCAATTTAGAATTAGTATAAGGAATCTAAATCGAATTAACCGTTCATTTTGAATACAGTCGATACGCCTTCAGTTTTAAATAAGCTTATTACTCTTACAAGCGAGCGTGATGTTTTGGCGCTTGAGCAATCCTTGGCGGAAGCGCTGTTTGAATTGGTGAATGCTTCTGCTGACAGTCACGCTAAATACGTTATTATTTTTCATCCCGACGATACTAGAAAGCAGCTTTCCCCATCCATTATTATTGGAAAAAGTGCGGAGCAGTGTAATTTCTCATTACCATTTAAACAATTGCTAATTGATTGTTTTAAATCGGGAAGATATAGCACATATGAGCAAGATAGTGAATCTCATGTCAGTCTATATCCGATTAAGAATGCAAAAGAACATACGATAGCAATTATTGCGATTGAGGCAATGGTGTGTGAATCTCAATTACATGAGGTTATCACCTCATTGTTAAAAATATATCAAAACTTCTCGAGGCTTATTAATGATAATGAGCGTGATACTTTAACTGGCTTGCTTAACCGTAAAACTTTTGATTACAAAATAAATAAGATTTTGCTACAGATACAAGAGCTAGCAAGACTCAATAATGAAAAAGCTAATCAAGTGTATTTTTTGGCGATTTTTGATATTGATCATTTTAAAAGAGTGAATGATGAGTTTGGTCACTTGATTGGTGATGAGGTATTGCTTTTATTTTCTCAATTAATGACACAAACCTTCAGAAATACTGATTTAATTTTTCGCTTTGGGGGTGAGGAGTTCGTCGGTATATTTGAATGCTCAAGCTATGAGGATATATCCCATATCCTGAATCGATTTAGAGAAAAAGTGGGTCAATTTAACTTCCCTCAAGTTGGAAAAATGACTGTCAGTATAGGGTATACAGAGATTTATGCATATGATCTTTCGAGCCTCTTAATCGACCACGCTGATTTGGCATTATATTTTGCTAAGAATAATGGGCGAAACAAAATCTGTTTTTACGAACAGCTAATAGCCGATGGTTCTTTACAAGAAAATACAAAAGAGACTGATATAGAGCTCTTTTAATCCAACACAAACTGGCTTATACGCTTTGCCTTTAACGCTCCACCTCCACTAATATATTAATATTCATATGGCAAAATAATTGATACATATGGCCTTTCAGGCTATAGTGGTATTGGTTATTGAAGTTGTTAAATTTATATAAAGGTTTAAATTGATGGTGGCACTTCGTCCAGTGTTAATGATTATTGATGATGATCCTTTAATTACGGATACGCTGCATTTCGTCTTGAGTAAGCACTTTGAAGTGTGTGTGGCAGAGTCTTATGCACAATTAAAAAGTTTACTTCAGCAGCAAGATGATATGCCAGCCTTGGCATTAGTTGATTTGGGATTGCCACCTTCACCACATACACCTGAAGAAGGTTTTAAAGTCATAAGCGCACTGTTAGCGCATTCACCTACGATTAAAATCCATGTGCTCTCTGGTCAAAGTGACGATGCTAATGTCAAACGTGCCTTAACTTTAGGTGCAGTAGATTTTATTGCTAAACCTTGCGATGTTGAAAAGCTTAAAGATATGCTGCTTCAATCGCTCAAGGTGCAAGACGTTGAGCTCAATGAAGTTAAGGCGGAGCTTGAGTTCGATGGCCTATTAGGCAATAGTTTGCCTATGCAAGCATTGCGCACACAAATTACACAATTTGCTGACTCGCCTTTCCCAGTTTTGATTGAAGGTGAATCTGGCAGTGGTAAAGAGCTGGTTGCAGGTAGCTTTCATCACGCAAGCAAACGTGTGCTGCATCCTTATTTGTCAGTCAATTGCGCTGCAATCTCACCACTATTAGCTGAATCTATATTATTTGGGCATACCAAAGGCGCATTTACTGGTGCTATTGCGGCACATGCTGGCTATTTTGAAGATGCTAGTGAAGGGACGCTTTTCTTAGATGAAATTGGCGAATTGCCACTAGAGTTGCAGGCTAAACTACTGCGTGTACTTGAAAATGGCGAATATCAGCGTATAGGTGAAACACAAACACGTAAGAGTCAGGCGCGCATTGTTGCAGCTACTAACCGTGACTTACGGGCTGAAGTGCGCGCAGGTAAATTCAGGTCTGATTTATATCATCGTTTAAGTGTGTTTGCGGTTCATGTGCCGCCTGTCAGAGATTTGGGGGATGATAAGCATTTGCTGCGTGAACATTTTACCCAATTTTATGCACAACAAATTGGCCAAGCGCCATTTGTGTTAGATGAAGCTGCAAAAGCACGTTGGCTGGATTATAAATTCCCAGGCAACGTGCGCGAACTTCGAAACATTGTGATTCGCTTAATTGCAAAATACTCTGGTAAAACGCTCAATGCCACTCAATTGGTTGCCGAATTTGATTTATCTGAGCCCGAGTCATCAGCGTCAGGCTCAGAAGTGTTAAATATTAACGATTCCGCTGGCATGACCACGCAAGCGCAACGTCATTTGCAGAGTCAAGCCAATGTTAGCTTAGACTCGGTACTTAAAAGCTGGGAGCGGGCTTACATAGAAGCGGCAATGCAAATGACACATGGCAATTTAAGCCAAGCGGCGAAGTTGCTCAATGTGAATCGCACAACGCTATATAGCCGCATGAGCACCACTGACGAAAACTAGAATAGACCAACGGAAACCATTTGTATTACCCGCACTTTGGCTTAAAAGAGCCGCCATTCAAAATCACCCCGAATACGGATTTTTTCTTTTCGGGCGGCAATCGTGGCGCCGTGTTAGATGCGCTTGTTTATGCCATCACCAACGGTGAAGGCATCATTAAAGTGGTTGGTGAAGTCGGCAGTGGCAAAACGATGCTTTGCCGCATGTTGCAAACCAAATTGCCCGAGAAAATCGAAAGCATTTATCTAGCAAACCCAAGCGTAGCACCTGAGGACGTGTTGCACGCGATTGCTTTTGAGCTGCAGCTCAAAGTGCCTAAAAATGCTGATCGCCTAAAAGTGATGCAACTTCTGCAAGCACATTTGCTCAATCGCCATGCAGAAGATCGGCAAGTGGTGATTTTCGTTGAAGAAGCCCAAGGTATGCCGCTGGCAACGCTGGAGGAGATTCGACTGCTATCCAACTTAGAAACCAAGCAAGATAAGCTACTGCAAATAGTGTTGTTTGGGCAGCCCGAGCTTGAAGTTAACTTGAGTAAAACGCATATTCGCCAGTTGCGCGAACGCATTACGCACAGCTTTCATTTAGAACCGTTAGGTACAAAAGAGATAGGCGAATATTTGATTTCGCGCCTACGTGCCGCTGGGTATCATGGACCACATTTATTTACAGAGGCTGCGATTAAAAAGCTGTCTTGCTCAGCAGAAGGTTTGGTCCGGCGTGTAAATATCTTGGCGGATAAATCACTGTTAGCCGCTTATGCCGATAATGTGTATCAGGTCACTCCAAAACATGTGAAAGCAGCAATTCAAGACAGTGAGTTTGGTCGTAGAGCAACTGATTACAAGCAATACTTTATTGGTGCGAGTTTATTGATCGGTATTTTGGTAATAGCTACGGGCTATGCATGGTGGCAATATCAACTTCAGCAAAAATTTTCAGCGGCTGATCATTTAGTTGTTGCCACTCAGTCCAAAATAGCAGCACCAGTTGCTACTGTTTCCACGCCAGTGGTGAGTAGCATCACAGCCCCAAGCTCAGATATTGTGATTGTCGAGCCCTTAGCTGCCACGACTATTGCCTCCGCACCCGTGCTAGCCATGCCTGTGAATATGACAGAAATTAAAACTCTGGTAGACAGGCGTTTAAATATGACTAGAAACCATTTATTAAGTGCTTCGCCCAACACCATCACATTACAAATTAAGTCGCTATTAACCGACGCAAAGCTTGGCGGCGAACAAAAGAAAGATGACCTGTTAAAAGCTGAGCTGCAAAGAATTAGTCAGCAATTAGAAATAGATAATATATATTTATACCGAAAAACTCAAAATGGTGAAACCTACACTGTGATTTTATATGGGGAGTTTGCTGAGCGCGACGAAGCGCTAGCGGCACTGAAAAATCTGCCTTCACCCATTAAAAATAACAAGCCTTACTTACGTACTTTTGCAGGGATTATTCGGGATATTGATCAAACGCAATAAATACAGTACGTAACTTATTGTAAACATTTGATATTCTGTTCATATATCTTGCTTTTTTTGAGTTATTATGCAAAATGTAACAAAGAGTAAAATTTAAGCAATAAGCTGGGGGTGGGACTGTGCTACACAATAAACAAATATTAGGGCATTTATGCATGATGCTTGTTTTAGGCATGTCTGCATGCGCGCACCAATCTAAAATTACGCCCTCAAATGGTCATATTGATGGGCAAAATCCCAGCACGCAAAAATCAGGTGCGCAAGCGGGTGATAATAATGCAGGTAATGGCACAACAGGCAATATTCCGAAACCTGTCACCAATAACATCTATCTACCCCCGCCAAAACCAAGGGCAAAAGCACAGCTTTATAGCATTGTTGTATACGATACACCTGTTAAAGAAGTGCTGTTCGCTATAGCGCGGGATAGCAAGCTCAATATCGATATTCACCCATCAATTCAAGGTCGCGTCACTCTGAACGCGGTAGATCAAACCTTACCCGCTATTCTAGAGCGCTTATCTAAGCAGGTGGATTTGACTTATAGAATTCAGCATGATGTATTGACAATTACGCCAGATCAACCCGTTTTGCGCTCTTATAAAATTGATTACGTGAATATGTCGCGTGATACGACTGGCTTTATTGGAGCAGATGGTCAAATTTCAAGTACTTCACAAATTTCAGGCGCTAGTGGGACAGCAAGCAGTAGCGCAGGCAACGGTGCAAATAATAGCTCTCGAACTTCAGTGACTAGTGAGTCTAAGAGCCATTTCTGGGAAACCTTAGAGAAAAATCTAAAAGATATATTGGCTGAAACTGATAAAGAAGTGTTAATTGCCCGAACTGACAATACAGGTAAATCAAACGAGAAATCAAGGGCAGGGGTTTCTAGTAACATTTCAGCTACCGATGTAGCTAATACTGCTGAGGCAAAGCGTGAAAAAGAAGATGATCGGAACGAATACAAAACGCTATTTGCCGGTACTGTAATTGTGAATCGTGAGGCGGGAATTATTAACGTAAGAGCAACGAACAAACAACACGAGAAAGTCCAAGAATTTATTGACAAGGTAATGAGAAGTGCTAAAAAACAAGTGCTTATTGAGGCCACTATTGTTGAGGTTACTTTAAGTGATGGCTATAAGGCTGGCATAGACTGGAGTCGCCTTGGTGAATTGGGTAGCGCTGGATTTGTATTTTCACAAGTCTTAGGTCCTCAAGTGGGAACCGTTGTAAGTGCAGCTAGTATTACGCGCGATTCGAGTAGTCCAGGCATTATTGCGGGCTACACCAATGGCAAACGGGGCATATTAAGCTCAGTTCAATTATTAGAGCAGTTTGGAAACACTAAGGTCTTATCTAGTCCAAAACTGATGGTCTTAAATAACCAAACAGCAGTGCTTAAGGTGGTTGATAATTTGGTTTACTTTACTGTTCAATCGCAGATATCACAGTCAGCAAGTGGGGTCGCAGGCACCAATCTGCAATCTGTTACTACTACACCTAACACAGTGCCTGTAGGTGTTGTAATGAGCGTTACCCCGCAGATAAACGACACGGGCAATGTGAACATTAATGTAAGACCTACAATTACAAGTCTTATTAGATATGTTCCAGATCCCAATCCTCAAATTCCAGCCAATCAAGGGATTCCGGAAATAAGGACTCGAGAGATGGAGTCTTTACTTCAAATTAGTAGTGGAAATATCGCCGTGCTTGGTGGACTCATGCAAGATGAAATCAAAAACAACACAGATGCTGTCCCTGGATTAAGTAAAGTGCCAGTGGTAGGTAAACTTTTTCAAGGTAAAAACGATTCTAATCTTAAAACTGAATTAGTAATTTTTTTACGCCCTACTGTGATTCAAAATGCAAGCCTAGAAAGTGACGAACTCGCTAGCTACAAACAATATCTGCCGATTCAAGCGATTGAAAGAGCTTCAGAAGTCGAAGCCGAAAATGAAAGGTAAACTTTTATATGAGTTTACTCATTAAAGCATTAGATCATTTAGAAAAAAATAAGCAGGCGGATAAAGACAAAAAGCAAACGGGTGCGTACGTGGCTGATGAAGCTTTATCGCTTGAGCTAGTGGCTATCGATTCCAAAGTGCAGGAAACCGAGCTTGCTGAACAGGTTCCAGTAGTTGAGGCTTTAGAGGCCAGTGTGAAAACAGTCAATGTGTCGCTAGACCAGAATCTTTCTTTGGAGGAGGAGGCGGGCTTAACGGGGGCAGCATTCGGGGCTAAGCAATATACTAAGCCTAAATCTGCGGCAAAAACTTCCAATAAGTCTGCGGTAGAAACAAAACCATTGCAAAGCACTCCACTAGAAACTTTACACTCCTCGGGTGTTAAAAGTAAGGCGGCTGTTGCTAGCTCAACCCCCACCATGCAAATGGTGAATGATGAGTTGAATCAAAAGGCCGCTGCAAAGGTATTTGTTGCGAATAAAGAAGTCAAAGCACCCAGCTCAAAATTAGCCTTAATTAGTTTAGGCGTGGTGGGTGCATTGTTGATTTTGCTAGGTATACAGGGCTATGACTACATTAAGCGCTTAACTACGCCTGATGTTGTAGTGCTGAAACCTAGCATGCCGAGGCAACCACAAGTTGCAGAAGTAGCACCACAGTCACCAATGACTACTCCAACACCCACTGAAATCACTCAACCCGCTCCAGTAGCTTCCCTTCAGGAGAGTCAAACCGTAAATCAAGTGAGTGATGTTGCTAATCTTGATAATAAAACTGCAACCGCAGCATTTAGAAGTAAACCTTCAGAAAAGTCTAATGTTGTTGAAAATGTGATTGAAGCCGAGCCGAAAAAGTCATCGGTTAAAAAAACGAATAAAAATGATGATGCGGCAGATACAAGCGATGCTGAGCCAGATAGCAATAATAAACAAAGGCCACTCAAGCTGATTAGTAAGGTGCAATCACAGGGAGTGGATCCGGCACTGCTTGCTGCTTACCAAGCTTACACACGTGGTGAAGATGCCAACGCACAGAAGCAGTATCGACAAGTATTACAACGCGATGTCCGTAATGTGGATGCTTTACTTGGCATGGCGGCAATTGCTCAGCGACAAGGGCGTGATGCGGATGCGCAAGGCTGGTATCAAAAAGTATTGGAAATAGAGCCTAGAAACAGCATTGCACAAACGGCTGTTGTAAGTAGCCGACAAGTTAACACAGACTCGGTTGGCACAGAAAGCCGTATTAAGAGCATGATTGCACAACAGCCTGAAGGCGCAAATTTACATGCAGCTTTAGGCAATTTATACGCAGAGCAAAACCAGTGGCCTTCTGCACAAGAAGCTTATTTTAATGCCAGTCGATTAGCGCCCAATAATGCCGACTATGCCTTTAATTTGGCGATTAGTTTAGACCAAATGGGTAAGTCTAGTTTGGCTTTAAAACAGTATCAGCGCGCTTTAGATTTGTTGAATAAGTCTGGTGGTACAAGCCCAGATAGAGCGCAGTTAGAGGCGAGAATTCGCGAGCTTCAATAATATGCAAATATTCCTTCCCACTTTAAGGGGGAGGTTAGGATGGGGGTAAGGTGTTAAGTACTTTGAATAATTTACTCTCTCCCCAGCCCTCTCTCTTTAAGGGTGAGGGAGCTAAATATTTAACAATATTTATAACTAAGAATGCTTAGAAAAAGTAGAAATGTAATGGTAAATTTTATGTATGAGCGTTTTCAAAAAATGGTAAATCAGGCTTACTAGATGGCTGAACAAAGACGCAAACCTCGCTTAGGTGAGTTAATGGTACAACAAGGCTTGATCAGTCCTGATCAGCTGCGTATCGCACTTACTGAGCAAGAACACAGCGATTTGCCACTAGGTCGGCAGTTGGTGCTATTGGGTTTTGTCACAGAGATTATGGTGCGTGATGTGGTGGCTGACACCATCGGTTTCGAGAGTATCGATTTGGCTACCATAGTGGCGGATGTCGATGCGCTTAACTTAGTGCCGCAAGATTTCTCCCGCCGCTATCATTTGCTACCGATTGCTTATGAAGCCGCCACTAAAACTTTGGTGGTGGCTATGGCCGATATGTTCAACGTGGTGGCGTTGGATCAGCTCCGCGCCATGCTTGGCGGTCGCATTCAAATTCGCCCATTACTCGCAGCCGAAGCGCAACTTGAAGAATATATTGACCATTTTTATGGTTATGAACTCTCTGTTGATGGCATTTTGCATGAAATTGAAACGGGCGAGATTGATTACAACAGCCTCAGCGCAGGTGGCGATGAGTACACGCAACCCGTAGTACGTTTAGTGGGTGCATTGTTGATGGATGCAGTTAAGCGTGGCGCATCGGATATTCACTTTGAACCAGAATATGCATTTTTACGCATTCGTTACAGGATAGACGGCGTGTTACACCAGGTGCGTAGTTTGCATAAAAGCTATTGGGGTGGCGTGGTCGTTAGGCTAAAAGTGCTCAGTGGCTTAGATATTGCAGAAACACGTGCGCCACAAGATGGTCGTTTGAGCATGAATTTATGTGGTCGTCCAATTGATTTTCGGGTATCAAGTCACCCGACAATTAACGGTGAGAATATCGTACTGCGTGTGCTGGACAGAGAAAAATCAATCATTCCGATGGAACGCATGGGTTTGCGCCCCAATACACTAGACGAATTGCGACTGATGATGACACGCCCTGAGGGCATTGTGATTGTCACAGGGCCTACGGGTAGTGGTAAAACGACTACGCTCTATTCACTGTTGTCATATCGCAATACCGAAGCGGTGAATATCATGACGTTGGAAGACCCCGTAGAATATCCCGTTTCTATGATGCGCCAAACCTCGGTGGCTGAAGTGAATAAAGTCGATTTTGCGAATGGTATTCGCTCGATTATGCGTCAAGATCCAGACATTATTCTGGTGGGTGAGGTGCGCGATGAAGATACCGCAACCATGGCTTTTCGTGCCGCCATGACGGGTCACCAAGTATTTACCACCTTGCATACCAATTCCGCATTAGGCGTTTTTCCACGGCTTTCAGATATTGGTATTTTGCCAGACATCATGGCCGGCAATATTATCGGCGTAGTGGCTCAGCGTTTGGTGCGCATACTTTGCCCACATTGCAAAGAGCCGCATGAGCTGGACGACCTTCAGCGCAAAATTATGCGATTAAAACCAAGCGAAAAACCTAAAATATTCAAGCCCAAAGGCTGCAAGCAATGTAATCAAACGGGCTATCGCGGACGTATGGCGATTATGGAATTATTGCGTATTGATAGTGATATGGACTCGTTAATTTCACGCCGCGCGCATTTGGATGAGTTGCAAAAAATGGCGATGGATAAAGGCTTTGTAACCTTGGCAGAAGATGGTGTGCGTCGCATTATAGAAGGCTACACCAGCTTGGCTGAAGTGATGCGCGTGATTGATTTAACCAACCGTTTAAATTCATAACGCTGATGCCTTCATTCAATTACAAAGCGATTGATCAGTTAGGTCGCCCCGCGATGGGGCAGATAGACGCGCTTAACGAGGTGGATTTAGAGATTCGCCTTGAGCGTATGGGTTTAGATTTGATCACCTATCGCGTGGTCGCTAAATCGACAAGTTTGTTGAATAGCAGCAAAGTTAGCAATCAAGATTTAGTAATGTTTTGCTTTCAAATTGAGCAGTTAAGCAGCGCAGGTGTGCCGCTGTTAGAGTGTTTAACTGATTTACGAGAAAGCAGTAATAATCCGTACTTTCAAAAAGTATTAGGTGCAATTAGCGCAGAGGTTGAAGGCGGAAAAATGCTTTCGCAAGCCTTGGCTGAGCACCCGAATGTTTTTAGCGAAGTGTTCGTTAACTTGGTGAGTGCGGGTGAGCAAACTGGTCAGTTACCAGTGGTATTTAATAACTTGTTCAATACGCTGCGCTGGCAAGATGAGTTAATGTCGCAAACCAAAAAACTATTAGCTTACCCAGCTTTTGTTGCAGTTGTTGTATTTGGCGCGGTAGCCTTTTTAATGAGCTACTTAGTGCCACAAATGGCGTCATTTCTTAAAAATATGGGGCAAGAGCTGCCCATGAATACTAGGTTTTTAATTGCGTTATCAGATGCTTTTGTTAACTATTGGTGGCTGATGATTGGGCTGCCCGTGTTGGTCGTGATTGTCCTTACAAGCATTATTAAAACCAACCCCGTAGCGCGTTATCGGTTTGATATGATAAAACTACAACTGCCGTATACAGGGCCAATTTTAAACAAAATTATTATGGCGCGATTTGCGCGCTATTTTGCGTTGATGTATCAAACAGGCATTCCAATTTTAGACGCAATTAAAATTAGTGAAAAAATTGTAGGCAATCGTGTGGTAGCAGACGCACTTAGCCGTGTGCATGCGCAAATCAGTTCAGGCGAATCTATGTCTGAAAGCTTTCGCAATGCGGGGCTATTTCCGCAGTTGGTGGTACGTATGATTAAAGTGGGTGAAAATACTGGCGCATTAGATAAATCATTGCTTAACATCAGCTATTTTTATGATCGCGATGTGAATGACTCTATGGATAAGCTACTCAAAATGATAGAGCCAGCACTCACAGTATTTCTGGGCTTAATCTTAGGCTTTATTATGTATTCAGTATTGGGGCCAGTTTACGACTCATTTAGTAAGCTCAAAATATAAATGCAACTTTTGTCACCACACTGCGTTACACAAAAAAAATTACTCCTTACATATCAGGCATATGCGGCGTCGCAATTTTTTGTATGTGCCTTGCATGGTTTAGAAATTTGCATTTATGGTCATGGTTTTAAAAAAGGCCTTTCAAGTCATGACTAGCCGCCCCAATAAATTAGTATTATGTGCTACCTCCAACAGCCTGCTAGCTGGCCTTTGGCGTGCGGGAAAGCTGCAGGGTAGCCAAGTCTTTAATAATGATGACGCTGGGCATGATGCCTTTGCTGAATTTCTGAAACAAAATAGCAGCATTCCCATTTACTTAATGGCAGATGCAGTAGAAGAAGATTACCGTTTAGAGAGCGTGCCGCATACCACTGGGGCAGCAAAAAAAGAACTGGTGAATCGTAAACTTAACCAGTTTTATCGCGGCTTAGACTACCGCACCGCACATTTTGTGAATCGTGAAACGATTAAACGTAAGGACGATAAGTACCTATTCGTCGCGCTTAACAATGCTGACTTCTTGCAAACATGGGTCAATCTGATACAAGCCGCAAAAGTGCAATTGGTAGGTATTTATTTACTACCAATGCTTAGCCAAGTATTGGTGCGGCAGTTAAAATTAATGGCACCGCATATTTTATTATGCGAAAAGTTATCTTCAGGTTTACGCCAAACATATTTTCATAATGGCCGACTCCGTATGAGTCGGCTGGTGCCTAATGTACCAGCGGCGGCAAATCAATTAGGCTATTTTTATCTGGTAGAAACAGAAAAAACGCGACTTTACTTAATTAGCCAGCGCTTTATTACCCGTGAAACACCGCTAAATTTAGTGTTAGCCAGTATAGATGGTTCTACGCAAAATATCAGTCAAGGGATTAGCCAAGAGCAAGGTATTGAATGCTCAGATATTAATTTAAGCCAACTCACCAAAAGCTTAAATTTACCCACAAAACTCATAGAGCAAATGCCTGAGTTATTGCATATGCATTTGCTGGCTAGTGGTCACGTGGTCGATAATCTTGCAGTCGAAGCACTGACTAAAGAGTATGACTTTGCTAAATTAAAACACAATATCAAGCTAGCCGCATTGCTGCTGGGCATGTTGGGCATATTTGCTACTAGTGCAATGTTGATGCAGGGCATGAGCTATCAAACTGCGTTAAAAGAAGCGACGCAAGATACGGTGTTGCAGCAACGTCGTTATGACGAAGCTGCCAAAAATTTCCCAGCCACTACTATTAGTGCAGAAGACTTAAAAGCCGCAGTGGAGTTAGATAAAACCATTTCGATTTACCCCAAATCACCAAGACGCATGATGCAAGTAGTCAGCAATGCGCTAGAGCAAGTGCCAGAAGTGCAATTAGACCGATTGCACTGGGCGCTAACTAACGATATGAATAGTAAAGACGACGACAAACTCATTAGTTTGCCGACTTCAAATACGCCAACTAACCCTGTGTTTACGGCCGATGCTAGCAAACTATATGAACTTGCCTATGTCACAGCAGAAATCTCAGGGTTTACGGGAGATTATCGTAGTGCGTTAAATAGCGTGCATAAATTTGTAGAAAAGCTCAATCTTAATCAAAACGTTGCGGCGGTAGAAGTGCTACAAGAGCCCGTGAATGTGAGTTCTTTTGTTAACCTGCAAGGCAGTACTACCGATGAGCAAACTGCACAAACACAACCCGCTTTATTCAAGCTAAAAGTGATACTAAAAGCGCCTGATGTATCTTTAAATACAGATGTGGCTGGAGCGAGATAGCCATGAAACTTAACAAGCAAGATTGGCAAAGATTGCAAGTTCCTATTGTATTGCTAGTGGTGGTGGTGATAGCGGTTATCGCGTTATTTGCATTAGCGCAACAGTTTACTAGCGAGCAAGAAAACGCCCTGCAACAACAGCAGAATCTGCTCAACTCTGCACGACAACGCTACCAGTCATCGGGTGTGGAAAAACAAATGATGACCGAATATTTGCCGCAATATCAGGCGCTGATTAATAAGGGCTTGGTTGGCGAAGAACGCAGATTAGAATGGGTGGACGAGCTACGCAAGCAGCATCAGCTAAATAAATTGTTTAGTATTAAATATAGCATAGGCTTGCAAGAGCCCTATAAACCAAGCTTTGCCAGTAATCTTGGCGGATTTGTATTGAATCGATCTATCATGACGCTAGACCTTGATATGCTGCATGAGGAAGATATACTGCAATTAACCGAAGCATTAGGTAAGAAAAATGAAGAGGTTTTTATGCTACGCGATTGCGAAATTACCCGATTAAATTCAGGCGGCGCGCTCAGTAACCAACTCATTGCCAACTTGCATGCAAAATGCGAACTAGATTGGCTCACGCTGCGCGAGCCAGCACCAATTCAAACAACAGCACTTTCAGTAACGCCACCTTAATGCTTACTCATCAATTATCACGCAGAATATTCACAAGCTTATTGCTAGGCATGTATATCACTTTGTTGTCGTTACAATTACATGCGGAAACAGCAACTGAAAGCAATCAACAACTCGGCAGATTATTTAGCAAACCCAATGAACGAAGTAACCTGAATGTGATTAGACAAAATCAAAAATTAAAAACCACTACCACAGCAGAATCACCACAAACAGCCGCGATGGTTGAAACAATACCGCTAGAGTTGCCAGATCCAATTACGCTACAAGGCTATGTTAAACGCAATGATGGCGCAGCCAATACACTATGGATTAACGGCCAAGCCGTGCAAGAAAATAGCAGTGTAGACCGTGTAGAAATTGGTAAGCTTAATCAAAAAGGGTACTCAAAAAAAGGCGCAAGTACTGAAGGCGTTGATGTAAAAATACCAGCGAATGGCAAACAAATACGCCTAAAAGCAGGGCAAATGTACGAGCCAGAAAATAATAAAATTTATGAAATGCAAGTTGTAGAGAAGGCGAAGAGATTGAATCTAGAGCAAAGCGGTACTATAGACGACGCAGAAACTTCTAGCCGAAGCACATCAGGTAACAATGCAGAATAGTGCTTAATTGCTATGGCACAACAATCCAATTCATTGTCAAAATTGCACAGGTTTCGTTTGAACCAAGCGTGGACTTTGCAAAAAGGCGCAGCCCTAATTTTAATGGCATTTATTTTAGGTCTAGGGGTAGCTGTATTTGTATTGAAAACATACAACGCAGACGCAACTAGGGCTAGGCAAGATGAAAAAACGTATCAAACGCTTAGTCAGGCTAAAAAAGCTTTAATTGCGTGGTCCGTTTCAAATAGCAAAAGACCTGGTCAAATGCCGTTTCCTGATAGGAATGGCGATGGAAATTATGATGGGTATAGTGACTGTAATTCCCCAGCTTCAACTTTTAGTTATAGTTTTTTAATCGGGCAAATGCCTGTGTTTGGACAAACTAATCCATGTGTAAGTCCACAAGTGGGAATAGGTGAAGACTTTATAGACGCGCAAGGTAAAAGACTATGGTATGCAGTTTCCCGGAATCTAATGCATAAGTATGAGTCATTGCCAGTGACTCCAACAAATGACCCAGTAATAAATCCGAATATTATTAACTCTCCTTCTTATGCTTGGCTTAAGGTATTGGATAGCGAGGGTAAAGTCATCTCAGATCGGGTTGCCGCAGTAATTATTGCACCAGGAAATGCAATAGGCGAGCAGGCTAGGTCCGCTGCTGCACCAAGTCCAAATCAATACTTAGATAGTTTTATATTAGGTGGTACAACTTATAGCAACTCAAGTTATCTTGTACCAGACCAAGCCTTTGTCATGGGGCTAGACGAGCGTATGGTAGGTGTTAATGATACGCGGTTTGTAAAGCCTTATTATTTTAATGATAAATTGGCATACATCACGATAGATGAATTAATGGCAGGGTTGTCTAGTCGGGCTGCGGCAGAGGCAAAGACAAAATTGCTAAATTACAAAAAATCTACGGCTATCACTTCACCGCCAGGTTATTACCCTTATGCTTCATTGCTGGGTCTTATAGAACATTACCAAAAAAATAACCAATATGATGGATTTTTACCAATACTAACAGCTACACAGCCTACTACATCATGTTCGGTGACTTATACAAACGCAAACGCAAGCAGTGCTACTTGTGCTGCGTCCTCTTTTGTAAGTATAGAGTTCACACGAACAAGTGGAACATTTACAACAATAACTGGTAGTGGATGTCAGATAACTAACTCAGATGGAACCTGTAGTTGTGCAATAACGTCAAGTTCTGGTGGTTGTAGTGATACAACTGGAACAAATCAGTTTACTTGTACATTAAGCGGGTGCTCGACAACGGGATCTTTGCCAGGTAGTTATGTGTTTAATGGAGCTTTTAAATATCCCATGGGTACACCCGCTATAGTGCAAGCTAATACCTTCAATGGCATTTGTAGATGTGGTGCCAACTCAGTAATATGCTCATCATCGAGTGCTGCAGTAGGAGATTTTTCTAACCAATATGCAACGCTACCAGATGATTTTAATTCTGTTGCTACTAATTCGACTCTACCATCATGGTTTACCGTGAACAAATGGCAAGACTATCTTTATTATCAAGTTTCAAGTAATTGCACCTATGGACAATCATGTGATAGCCCTGATGTTTCAGTAGGAAATAAACTAGCTTCGCCTGCCATGATTGCGGCAACGGGAGCCCCAATTATTAGTGCACCTTTTGCAGTAAAAGGTGCAGCACAGACTCATAGTGGTTGTGATGTAAAAGAATATTTAGACAGTCTTGAAAATACGAATTTAGATACAAAGTTTGAAGCGAACACTAAGCCAAGACTAAGCAATTATAATGACCAAACTTTTGTGGTGATGCCGTGACCAGAAATCTCAAATTAATTAAAGTAACCCAAGGCTTTTCTTTGGTAGAAATGGCCATAGTGTTAATTATTCTTGGCTTTGTTCTTGGTGCTTTACTTATGCCATTACAAGTACAGCGTCAACAGTTGTTCCAGTCCCAAACGGAAAACACACTGGAAGTGGCAAAAAAAGCATTGTTAGGTTATGCACAATCTCAAGGAAGATTGCCATGCCCAGCAACAGCATCGAGTAATACAGATGCGGGTAGCAAAGGGTTAGAAGCTCCAATTCCTATTACTGGCACGTGTACTGTAGCGGCTGGATTTTTACCTGCAGCCACGCTTGGCATACAGCCAACAGACTCAAATGGTTTCGCTTTAGATGCTTGGAATAATCGAATTAGATATGCTATAACTCAAGTTGGAGTTGGTGGGTCTGCTACACCAGACTTTACTACCGTGAATGATATGAACACAGTTGGTATCACTACACTTGCCCCAGATTTAAATGTAATTTGTGGCACTATTACTACAACAGAATGCACCGCGGGTACGAACCTAACAAATAATGCAGTTGCTGTGATTTTTTCAACAGGCAAGAACTTTGGGCAAAGTATAGGCGTAGATGAAACATCAAATTTAATCGCTACAACTAAGTTGTTTTATAGTCGTAGTCCCACAGCTGCTACAGCCGCACCATCAAATGAGTTTGACGATATGGTCATTTGGATTTCCCCCTATGTCCTCTATAACGCCATGATTGAAGCAGGTCAGTTACATTAATACTTATGAACGATAACCAACTTTTACGTTACAGCCGTCACATCCTTCTGTCGCAAATCAATTATGAAGGCCAAGATAAACTTGTTAATAGCCATGCGCTGATCGTCGGTGCGGGAGGTTTGGGTTCGCCTGTGGCTTTGTATTTGGCTGCTAGTGGTGTTGGCACGCTGACTATTTGTGATTTTGATGTGGTGGATTTAACTAATTTGCAGCGTCAGATTATTCATACCACGCCCAGCGTGGGCATTAATAAAGCTGTTTCTGCGCAGCAATCTATTTATGAGATTAACCCTGAAGTCATGGTTAAAACCATACAGCAAAAATCTACTGAAAATGATTTTGCAGCTTTGGTGGCGCAAGCGGATGTGGTGATTGATTGTAGTGATAATTTTGCCACACGCTATACCTTAAACAGACTTTGCGTGAAGTTGAAGAAGCCGCTGGTTTCAGGCGCTGCGCTTGGTTTTGAGGGGCAAATCACAGTGTACGATATGCGCTCAGCGAGTAGCCCGTGCTACCACTGTTTATTCCCTGATAATGGTGAAGATACAGATTTGCGCTGTGCAACGAATGGTGTATTTGCGCCGCTAGTGGGTATGATAGGCACCACGCAAGCGGCAGAGGCTTTAAAACTTTTGATGGGCATTGGTGAGAGTTTGCAAGGGCGCTTATTACTGCTTGATGCACTTGCCATGGAATGGCGAACAATCAAGCTGAGTAAAGACCCCGCTTGTATTGTCTGCGGCGCTTAATTCCCTCCCACTTTAAGGGGGAGGGTTAGGGTGGGGGTAGAGAAATCCACCAAAAAACATCACAACAGTTAGCTTATACTAAGTTAACACTGTTTATTCATGCAAAGACTGCCGCAACACACCAAAGATTTTTCTCGTCAACTCCGTGCCGAGATGACTGATGCTGAAAAGCATTTATGGCAACGCCTCAGAATGAAGCAGTTGGGCGTAAAATTTAGACGTCAACATCCAGCAGGTAGATATATTTTAGATTTTGCGTGCGTTGACGCAGCATTAGCAATTGAAATTGATGGCGGTCAACATAATGAAATGCAAATTGAAGATAACTTACGCAGTGAGTGGCTTAAAGATCATGGCTGGAAAGTATTGAGATTTTGGAATAATGAGGTGTTGCAAAACATAGAGGGGGTTTTGCAAGTGATTTTGCAATCGATACACGAGTGTGATTCTGGAAACGTGCTACCCCCACCCTAACCCTCCCCCTTAAAGTGGGAGGGGACTGAGAATGGAAAGTGCCGCATTTTATAACGCTGCCAAATCCTCCTCAAAAGGGAGGGAATTGCGAGTTTACTTACCGCCCACTAAACTTTTAACTGCACTTACTAAATCACCTGGCATGACTACAATTTTACTGTTTCCAGAAGTCGACATTTTTTCTAAAGCGTGAATATAACGGTCGCCTAGCAAGAACATCGCAGATGCATTGTTTTCTTTAACGGCTTCAGTAATGAACTTGATCGATTCTGCTGAGGCTTTTGCTGCCACCATTTGCGCTTCGGCATCTTTACGCGCCGCTTCTAAACGCGCTTCGGCATTTAAGATAAGTGATTGTTTTGCGCCTTCGGCTTCTGTTACCACTGCCACACGTTCACGTTCTGCGGCGGCTTGTCTTTCCATGGCATCTTGCATATTTGTTGACGGTTTAATGTCTTGAATTTCTACAGATTTAACAGTTAAGCCCCAATCTTGTGCTTCATCGGCAATCGCTTCTTTTAGCTCTGCTTTAATGCGGTCACGTGAGGTGAGTGCTTGGTTTAAATCCATGCCGCCTATGATTGAGCGCAAGCTGGTTTGCACCATATTGCGCATGGCTTCTCTAAAGTTTTCAATGCCATAAACCGCACGTTCTACGTCAGACACACGAATAAAAGCAATGGCATTTGCCAGAATTACAGCGTTGTCGCGCGTAATTACCTCTTGCTCAGGCACATCTAAAATAATGTCTTTGGTGGTGACTTTATAGCTTACTTTAGTGAACACAGGGTTAATCACATGCAAGCCTGGGCTGAGCACGCCTGCAAATTTACCAAGGCGCTCTACAACCCATTCTTCACCTTGAGGAACAATGCGTACGCCCTTAATAATGGCGACAATTACTAAAAATATCAGTACTAAACTAAAGGTGGTCATGGTGTTTTCCTAACACGGGGTTTTAAAATGAATCTATTTAAGATTAAGCTGAATTACAATTTTGAGATTTTTAATGCATTTCCAACAACCGCCACTACGCTTGCATCACTGCCAGACTCAATGGTTTCATCGGCAATTGCTGTCCATTCGCGGCTACCCATTAATCCTTGAGCAAAGCGAATCTTACCGTTTTGTTTTAAGCTAACAGTTACTATCACCGTGCCCACTCGACCAATCTCGTCACCCTGTGATTGCCCCACACGGGAGTTTGTAGATGTTTTTTTGTAATTAATCCGCCAAATGGCTAGTGAGCTTAACGATAAAACTGCAAAAGCGGCATATTGTATAGCCTCAGATGTATTGGGAAAAAGCCACATGATCAATGCGACACATAAGGCGGCAACGCCAAACCATAACACATAAAAAGTGCCTGTTGCCATTTCAACTGCAAGTAGTATGATTCCTATCGCAGCCCACATCCACATTGGGTCCATAATGATCTTCCTTAGTGAGTTTACAGTAAATAGTTAATGACTCTATAGAGCAATTTGTTGCATTTTTGATAAAAATAAATGGCGTTTTTTTAACGGCTTAGCTATTAAAATATAGCCTATGTCAGTATCACTAATAAACAGTACACTACCATAAATTAGATGAAAATTATTCAATGAAACCCGCACAAAAATTGATTATTCCTCAAGATCGAAACGAACGCTTACATTATATTAAGCGAATATTTTCGGAGGCTAAAGGTGCTGACTTAGAAGCCAATTGGGCTGGAGGTCGTTTTGCTGCGCTTAATAAACTCAATAGTATTGATGCGGTGGCTTACGATAGAAACCGTAATTTTTTAAACGGCTCCGTGACGCATTTATCGCCATATTTAAGGCATGGCTGTATCACGTTGAATGAAGCTTATGAATTCATCAAAAAAAAGTTCGGTGCAAGCGCCGATAAACTGGTATATGAACTGGCGTGGCGCGACTACTGGCGACAAGTGTGGTTTAGCGAAGGCAATGCCATCTATAGCGATATGGAGCCAGCCAAAGTGGCTATTGGTCATACGCCATTGAGCGATGATATTCGCGATGGTAAAACAGGTTTGCCATGTATGGATGGCTTTATCAATGAAGATTTATTGGCTACGGGATATGTGCATAACCATCCTCGCATGTGGCTTGCTAGTTATATTGTGCATCACCGAAAAGTAGATTGGCGCGCTGCGGCTGATTGGTTTGAAGCGCATTTGATTGACGGCGATATTGCGAGCAACCATCTTTCATGGCAATGGGTTGCCTCAACCTTTAGCTCTAAACCTTACTTTTTTAATAAAGAAATTCTCAGCCGATACACTGGCGGAAAATATTGCGCCAACTGTCATGTGCAATGCCCATTTGACGGCAGTTATGAGGCTTTGAGCGATAAGCTGTTTAATCAAACGCTAGTGCCTACTGCAAAAAAATACGCACTGCCACCTACGCCTAGAAACACAGTTTCACATTATCCAGCCAAAGCAATATTTGTGCATGATGAAATGTTATCGTCAGCGCATGCTTTGCTGCAAAAACCTTTTCCTAAGATTTTTGTGTTTGATCCACAGCTACATGGTGCATGGTCGCTTAATCGTTTGCAGTTTGTGGCAGACTGTTTAAGTGAGATGGATAGTGTCGAGGTTTGGCTTGGCCATACTTATGAAATTCTGATGCAAAAAGGTGTAGGTCAGTTGATTACGCAAGATACGCCAAATCTTAAAGTGAAAGAGTTATTATCACCATTTGTGCCAGACTGGCAGCCAGTAGCTAAGTTAGTTAATGTTGAAATCAGCGAAAAGCGCTTAAAACGTTTTTCTCGATATTGGGAAAAAGTAGGGCCTTTGGTATTAAGCGGTGTTGTAAGCGATAAGCATTCATAACAATAAAGTCATATTCATAAAACTTAAGGGGAGCTTGATGATAGTTTGGGTAATTGTAGCGGTAGTTGCTGTGTATTTTGCGATGACATATAACAGTTTAGTCAGCATTAAAAATAATGTAGAAAAAGCTTGGGCGAATATTGACGTGTTGCTTATACAGCGTAATGAGGAGCTACCTAAGCTAATTGATACATGTAAAGCTTATATGACTCACGAGGCGCAAACGCTAGAGAGAGTTATACAAGCGCGCATGGGCTTAGATGTAGCGCGTCAAATGCACGATGTTGCAGGGTTAAGTAAAGCGGAATCAGCCCTTAGCAGCAGTTTGGGTGGGTTATTTGCAGTGGCAGAAAATTATCCCGATTTAAAAGCTGATCAAACATTTATTAATTTGCAGCAACGTATTACCGGCTTAGAAAATCAAATTGCGGATAGGCGCGAGTTTTATAATGACTCAGTGAATAATAATAACGTCAGAATTAAGCAGTTTCCCGATGTCATTGTGGCGGGTTTGTTTGGATTTGAGCGAGCAGAAATGTTGAAATTTTCACATGCTGAATTAGAGGATGTTGATGTAAGCGCGCGCTTTAAAATCTAGTTAGTATTTATGTTTAGAAAATTAAATGGCGCCAGCGTTAACTTTGTTACGCTGGCGGTAATTGGTGGAGTTTTATTTGCTGCGTATAAATTGCATGTCAGGCTAATAGATAGCCATACATGGTTTGTATTGTTATCAATCGCGCTCACATTTAGCCTATTTGCTGCTATTTTTAATTATTGGCGATTACTTAAAATTACAGAGGCGCCAATATCCACAATCGCCGCTGCAGCACAAGGTTACATTGAGTTGCATGGTGTTGCGACAACGCTAAAACCTTTCAAAACGCCTTATCATGGTATTCCTTGCGTATGGTATCAAGCCTCGGTATATGCCAATCGCGTTGAAAATCCCTATTCAAAAAAAGTAGTTGATAATAGGCTTCTGGAGTATTCGGAAAGCGATACGTTATTCCAATTAAAAGATGAATCTGGCACTTGTATGGTCAATCCAAAAGGGGCAGAAATTATTTATTTTGAAAAGCGTACATTTGTTAGAAATGAACATCGCTATGTAGAAGAGTTTTTACCTGCGGGTAAGCGTTTATACGTGTTGGGTCAGCTAGATACGAGGCATGATCAAGTTGATAGTGAAGTCATTAACAAAGAAGTACGCAATATTCTGGCAGATTTAAAAACACGTCCGCAACAGTTGTTAAATCGTTACGACTATAACCGAAGTGGCGAAATTGACATGGATGAGTGGGAGCTGGCGCGCCAGGACGCTATCAAGCAGGCGCATGCCAAATACGCCATGAAAGCACATACAGGTAGTTTTACTTTAGTTAAGCCTAATGATGAACATTTGTTTTTAATCTCAGCTCAAGCCCCGCATGAGCTAACAGCAAGTTACAGAATGTGGGCAATTGCACATTTGCTGATATTTACAATATTACTTTTAGCTTTTATCAAGCTGGCATGATATTTAAGTCGTTTTAGCTGCAATTATTCCTAACTATTACGCCACACGGTTGGTATGGTGGGGGAGTCAATAAGCCCTTGCCTATGTTAAAATATCGGCTATGAATATTCCAACCCCCAACCAAGAATTAGCGAAATCCTTTGACCCTAAAACCATCGAAAGCAAATGGTATGAATTTTGGGAGAGCAAAGGTTATTACGCGGCAGGCTTAAACCCTGAAGTTAAAGATAATTTCTGTATCTTACTACCCCCACCAAACGTCACTGGCACCTTGCACATGGGTCACGGTTTTAATCAAACCCTAATGGATGCGTTAACGCGTTATCACCGTATGAAAGGTGATAACACGCTTTGGCAACCGGGTACTGACCATGCAGGTATCGCCACGCAGATTGTGGTAGAGCGTCAATTGGACGCGCAGGGCGTGAGTCGTCATGATTTAGGCCGTGAAAAATTCCTAGAAAAAGTGTGGGAGTGGAAAGAATACTCAGGCGGCACGATTACTAAACAAATGCGCCGCCTCGGCACTTCGCCAGATTGGTCGCGTGAGCGCTTCACCATGGATGAAGGTTTGAATAAAACCGTCACTGAAACCTTTGTGCGTTTGTATAACGAAGGCCTGATTTATCGCGGCAAACGTTTGGTGAATTGGGATGTAAAGCTCGGCACAGCCGTTTCAGATTTAGAAGTAGTGCAGGAAGAAGAAGATGGCTTTATGTGGCACATCAACTATCCGCTGGCTGATGGTTCAGGCAACTTAACCGTTGCAACAACACGTCCTGAAACTATGTTGGGCGACGTAGCGGTGATGGTGCACCCTGAAGACGAGCGCTATGCACACCTGATTGGTAAAAACGTAAAATTACCATTATGCGACCGCGAAATCCCAATTATTGCCGATGATTATGTAGATAAAGAATTTGGTACAGGCGTGGTTAAAGTGACGCCTGCACATGACTTTAATGACTATGCGGTGGGTCAGCGCCATCAATTGCCGATGATAGAAATTTTGTCATTGGCAGGTTTGGTGAACGAAAATGCACCAGAAAAATATCGCGGATTAACGACTATTGCTGCACGTAAATTAGTAGTGGCTGATTTAGAAGAAAATGGCTATTTAGTTAAAACCGATAAGCACAAACTTAAAGTGCCGCGCGGAGACCGTACTGGCGTGATTATTGAGCCTATGCTTACAGACCAATGGTTTGTGGCGATGAGCAAACCAACAGAAGATGGTAAAAGCATTACACAAAAAGCATTAGATGTTGTAGCTAGCGGCGAAATCAAGTTTTACCCTGAAAACTGGGTCAATACTTACAATCAATGGCTCAATAACATTCAAGATTGGTGTATTTCGCGCCAATTATGGTGGGGTCATCAAATCCCTGCTTGGTACTCAGAAGATGGTAAAGTTTATGTGGCAACGGATGAAGCCTCAGCAAAAACTTTAGCTGCCAAAGATGGCTACATAGGTGGTTTGGTACGCGATAATGATGTGCTAGATACTTGGTATTCATCAGCGCTTTGGCCATTCTCTACACTTGATTGGACTGGCGACGAAGCCATTGATGCACAAAACCAAGCTTTGCAACAATACTTGCCTTCAAGCGTGTTGGTGACTGGCTTTGATATTATTTTCTTCTGGGTGGCGCGTATGGTCATCATGACCAAGCACATCACTGGCAAAATTCCATTTAAGCATGTGTATGTGCACGGTTTAATTCGTGATGCTGAAGGCCAAAAAATGTCTAAATCAAAGGGCAACGTGCTTGACCCAATTGATTTGATTGACGGCATTGGCTTAGATGATTTAATCAAAAAACGCACCACGGGGTTAATGAACCCGAGAGATGCTGAAAAAATTGAGAAGCGCACGCGCAAGGAATTCCCAGAAGGCATTGCTGCTTATGGTACTGATGCTTTGCGCTTTACCTTTGCAGCGCTTGCCAGCCCAGGGCGTGATATTAAGTTTGATTTGCAACGTTGTGATGGTTATCGCAATTTCTGCAATAAGTTGTGGAATGCCACACGATTTGTGTTGATGAATACACAAAATGAAGATGGCAGCGATAAAGCTAACGGTTTTGACTCAGCCAGTTGCCACGCGGGCGGACGTAAGTTTAGCCAAGCTGACCGTTGGATTGTGAGCATCTTGCAACGCACAGAAGCTGAGGTTGAAAAGGCTTTTGAAGATTACCGTTTTGACTTGGCCGCAAAAGCGATTTATGAGTTTGTGTGGGATGAATACTGTGACTGGTATTTAGAGCTGGCGAAAGTGCAAATTCAACATGGCGACGAAGCAGAAAAAGTCGCAACACGTCGCACGCTATTACGTGTGCTCGAAACAATTCTACGTTTAGCGCACCCAATCATGCCGTTTATCACGGAAGAAATTTGGCAAACCATTGCGCCTATGACTGAAAAGCATGGCGCAAGCATTATGCTAGAAGCCTATCCGGAAGCTCAGCAAGATAAGTTAGATGAGGTTTCAGAAGCGTGGGTAGCGAAACTTAAACAAATGGTAGATGCTTGCCGTAGCTTACGTGGCGAAATGAGCATTTCTCCTGCAGCTCGTGTGCCTTTAATTGCTACTGGCGATGCTGAAAAACTGGCTTTATATGCGCCGTATTTAAAAGCATTAGCTAAGTTAGAGGATGTGGCGATTGTAGCTGACTTGCCAGAAGCCGATGCGCCTGTGATGTTGGTAGATGACTTTAAATTAATGTTAAAAGTTGAAATTGACGTTGCTGTTGAAAAAGAGCGTTTAGGCAAAGAAATTGCAAGGCTGGAAGGTGAGATAGCCAAAGCTAATGGCAAGCTGAATAACGAAAGCTTTGTCGCACGTGCACCAGCCGCTGTAGTCGAGCAAGAAAAGGCACGGGTTGCCGAATTTGGTGCTAATTTAGAAAAACTGCAAAGTCAGTTCGCAAAGTTGGGTTAAATATAAAGCTAGTGAAGTACTAAAAAAGGCGCTGAAAAGCGCCTTTTTAGTTAACAATTAGTCACTGCGTTTTTTGATATAAAAAGTAAAGGTGCTGTCATCTTGATCAAGCTGTAAAAGCTCGTGGCCAGTTTGAACACAGAATGCATTAAAGTCTTTAACCGAACCAGGATCTGTTGAAATAACTTTTAATACTTGGGACGGCAGAACTTCGCTTAGACCTTTTTTGCAGCGCAAAATTGGCAAAGGGCAATTTAAGCCTGTGGCATCTATTTCTTTATTGAATTCCATTATTTCTTATTCCCTTCATTTTTTGCTACAAATGGATAACCAGCCTTAGCCCAAGCTAATACACCCCCTGCTAGGTTGAATACATTTTTGCTACCTTTGCTAGAAGCAAAAGCTGCGGCATGCGCCGAGCGTATACCGCTGTGGCAATAAAAAACGATGTTTTCTGACTTAGGCAGCGATTCATATTTTAGCGGTAACAATGATAGTGGGATATGTATGGCGCCTTCAATCACGCCACGCGCAACTTCATCATCATTACGCACATCAACTAATAACATGGGTTCAGTCGCCATGCTATTGAATAAGTCGTTTGCTTGAATTTCACTATATGTGCTCATTAAACTACACCTAAATTAATCAATACAAATGATAACAATTTTGAGGGATGACCGCACTAACTATGTAGTACAAAGGTTTGCAATCACTACGGTATAAATCATTCACACAATGAATCTTAAATTGGCAATTCTATGAATCGCATGGGGTTTTTATGGCAAATTAAATATATAAAATTGCTATGTTGAGTTAATATTTGCGCGTATGACTGAAGTGCATTGCTTTTAACCGAATGGAACCTAAATGACGCCCTTAGAGTTGGCTCGCCAAACACTAATGCAGCTTTCGAAAAACCAGACTCCGCCCACTCCGGATAACTATCGTCTTGTTTATAATGAGATTGCAGGTTTAGAGGCGGAAGACAAGGGCACGGCTCTCAGTAAGGCGCTAGATAAAGTTTTGCATGATGTAGGCAAAGATAAGCCAAAGTATTTAGTAGCAGCGGAGAAAATTTCCACTTTAGTCAAAAAACGCGATTCTACCAATTTAGAAAGTCAAATACGCAGCCTGCTAGCTATAAGCGACGTTGATAGCGTGAATTGGTCTACGCTTTTACGTTATCTGCTAAAGCAGTTAGATTTAAATCATAACGGTATTACTCTGAGCCGAAAAAAAGAAGGGCTAAGTCGCGTCCTGATTAATTTCGCCCATGACCCCAATCAGCTTGGGCAAAAAATTCAGGCGCTAGCGACTTCATGGGGCGATGGTCAGACTGGCATGATCGCTAATGAAAGTATTGAACCAGTGAGTGCTGAAGTTGCTGCCCATGCATTTAACGAAGTCGCCCACGAAAAGTCAGTACAGCCAATGGTGGGTGAAGTTCAACTTAAAATGGCTTTAGCCTGGCGTGATGCTTTGATTAGAACTATTTCACTTGCTGTACTTCCACAGTTTGCTGATACTCCAGCTGCGCTAAGCAGAATTGAAGGGCTAATAGTACGTGCGCAGCAATCAACTACGTTAGAAGATGTGAGTAACGTCAGCGAATCTTTAAAATCCACCTTGCTGAGAGCGGAAATGCAAGCGGATTCACAGCATCGTATGCAGGAGGCGTTAATGCGAATGATGCGTCTACTGATTTCCAGTATGGGTGAGTTGACTTTTGAAGATAAATGGCTAAATGGGCAAATTGCTATTGTTCACGAAATTATGTCTAAACCGCTTAATTTAGACAGTGTGTATAGCGCTGAATATAGTCTAAAAGAACTGATATTCAAGCAATCTAGCCTCAAGCCAGGGCTTATCGCGGCAAAAGAAACACTTAAAGGCATGATGAGTGCTTTTATAAGTGGGTTGGCAGACATTGCTGAGAGTACGGATAATTACAAAACAAAGATTGCTGAATATCAAAAGCAGATTTTTGAAACTGAAGATATTACAAAACTTAATGACATAATGAAAAGTTTGGCAGGCGATATTCATTCCATGAATGCAGACGCTCGGCACTCACAATCAGCCTTTCTAGAAACACAAAAAAAGGTAGAAGAGGCTGAAATGAGAATCAACGAGCTAACATCAAAGCTAGATTACATAAGCGAAGTTGCCCATGAGGACTTTTTAACAGGTGCTCTAAACAGGCGTGGTATGAATGAAGCAATAGAACGAGAGTTTGAACGTGCAGATAGACACAGCACGGCAATATCATTGGCAATGATAGACATTGATCACTTCAAAAAGATTAACGACACTATGGGTCACTCCACAGGCGATGAGGCATTAACACATTTAGCGAAAGTGGTAAAAGGCATATTACGGAGTACAGATGTGTTAGCGCGATATGGCGGAGAGGAGTTCGTTATCTTACTCCCAGGCTCTAAGCAAGAAGATGCTATTAACGTGATTACTGGCGTGCAAAGAGAGTTAACTAAAAACTTTTTTATGCATAATAGTGAACGGGTGTTAATCACGTTTAGTGCAGGGGTCAGTGAGCGTATTGCTGGTGAAGCGTTTGATGCCGTATTACCTCGAGCCGACGCTGCGCTATACCAAGCTAAGCATGCTGGGCGCAACCGAGTTGTTGGGGCTGCAATACCCCAGCTAAGTTAGGTTAAGCTTTAAAGCAGTTCATTATTAAAGAGCTTTCAAACTTGCTTGTAAATTTAACATCAATACTAACTAAAGTGTAACAAAATAGTGGGTGTAATAATGCATAGAATCAAAGCTGCTGGTAAGGATATACTTTGCTGAATTATTAGATGTTGAGTGTATTTTATGTATCTCTATATTAAATCAACATGTCTAACCTCATGATCTATACATACCTCAGGCTTTTTAGATTGAAGCTGATAGAAACCTTAAATGACTTAGTACATACTCAACAGGAAATAACTATGCCAGAAGCTGAAGCTAAAAAAGCATTGTCAATGTGGCACAGCCAAGCGGTCGAGGAGGTGCTTCAAGTGCTGAATACCTTGGCCTCTGGGTTGAGTGAAGACGAGGCAAAGGCGCGAATTGAAACACACGGCGCAAATTGTTTGCCTGAGCCACCTAAACGAAACGCTTTGATACGTTTTGCACTGCACTTTCATAACATCCTCATCTATGTGTTAATTAGTTCCGCCATTATTACGGCATTTTTAGATCATTGGATTGATACGGCTGTGATTTTAGCTGTGGTTGTGGCTAATGCCATCATTGGCTTTATTCAAGAAGGTAAAGCGGAAAAAGCGATGGAATCTATTCGTCAGATGCTTGCGCCTCATGCCAATGTGATGCGCGGCGGTGAGCGAATTAGCGTCGAAGGCAAATGTCTGGTTCCGGGTGACATTGTTTTATTGGAAGCTGGTGATAAAGTGCCTGCCGACCTTCGCCTAATGACTGCGCATAGCATATCTGTGCATGAAGCAATACTGACAGGCGAATCTGTACCTGTCGAAAAAAGTATTCAGGCCGTTGCCGAAAATGCCTCGTTGGGAGACCGTTCCTGTATGGTTTTCTCAGGCACGCTGCTTACATCTGGCCAATGCACAGGCGTGGTGGTAGCGACAGGTAGCCATACAGAAATCGGGCGCATTAGTGGACTTCTTTCAGAAGTAGAGACGCTGACTACCCCCCTCGTACAGCAAATGGGTGTGTTTGCGAAATGGTTAACAATTTTTATCCTGTTAATTGCAGGACTGCTCCTGGCGCATGGCTATTTCGTCGGTCATCATGCTTTTACCGAACTATTTATGGTGGTCGTTGGACTTTCGGTTGCGGCAATACCAGAAGGTTTACCTGCCGTACTCACCATTACCCTCGCCATCGGCGTGCAAGCAATGGCCAAACAGAACGCTATTGTTCGGCGGCTTCCTGCCATTGAAACGCTTGGTTCCGTTTCTGTAATTTGTACCGATAAAACAGGCACGCTGACGCGCAATGAGATGATGGTGGCTTCGGTGCTGACGCATCAACATCTGTTTACACTGGATGGCATCGGTTATGAGCCAAAAGGCTTACTTAAACTGAAAGATGCAGATGTACCACCTTCTGCATATGCGGTATTGGAGGAACTCGCCCGCGCTGCTGCGCTGTGCAATGATGCCGCCTTGCGTGAGCAAGCGGACGTATGGGCGGTGGAAGGTGATCCGATGGAGGGCGCGCTTCTCGCGTTCTCTGGAAAAATGAAGGTGGATGCTCGCAAAGAGCAGGCGGCATGGACACGCACCGACGCCATTCCCTTTGATGCCAAGCACCGCTTCATGGCTACGTTAAACCACGATCACGAGCACCATGCCTTCGTGTTTGTCAAAGGCGCACCAGAGCAGATTATTTCCATGTGCAAAGACCAACGGGGCGTGGATGGGGAAACGGAATTGCTCGACACGGCTTACTGGAATGAAAAAGCAGAGTCCATCGCTGCGCTCGGACAGCGCGTGCTGGCTTTCGCGGCTCAGTCTGTGCAGCCCAAACATACCGTGCTACAACAGGGTGAGATAGTAGACACACTGACGTTGCTTGGTATGGTGGGGATGATCGACCCGCCCCGTTCCGAAGCGATTGCAGCGGTGGCAGAATGCCACGGCGCGGGTATTCGCGTGAAGATGATTACCGGCGATCATGCCAAAACAGCAGTCGCCATCGGCAAGCAGATAGGGTTGCAAAATCCCGACAAGGTGCTGACGGGAGTCGACCTCGACAGCATGGATGATTTTACGCTCAAGTCGGCCATTCTTGAATGCGATATTTTTGCTCGCACCAGCCCTGAGCATAAACTACGACTTGTCATGGCTCTGCAATCGCAGGGTATGACAGTCGCAATGACAGGTGATGGTGTAAACGATGCTCCTGCTTTGAAGCGCGCTGATGCAGGTATTGCCATGGGTAGAAAGGGTAGTGAAGCTGCTAAGGAGTCTGCGGATCTAGTGCTGGTAGACGATAACTTCACCTCCATCGTCGCCGCTGTGCGCGAAGGCCGCACTGTGTATGATAATATCAAAAAAGTGATTAGCTGGACTCTGCCTACCAACGCTGGTGAAGCCATGTGTATCATTGTGGCGCTGCTTCTAGGAGCAACTTTACCGGTCACACCGATTCAGATTCTGTGGATCAACCTGATTACCGCTATGACGCTCGGCATTGCGCTAGCTTTCGAACCTACCGAAGAAAACACCATGCGACGACCTCCACGTTCACGAGACGAGCCGCTACTCAGCGGGGAACTAGTCTGGCATATTGGGCTGGTGGCCATTTTATTTTTATGCGGCGTGTATGGTATTTTCTCATACGCCGTTGATCGTGGCTACAGCGTGGAATTGGCACGCACACTGGCGCTAAACACGCTGGTGGTGATGGAGATATTTCACCTCTTTTTCATACGCAATATCTATGGCACTTCGCTGACATGGAAAGCAGTGCGTGGCACTAAAGTGGTTTGGTTGACCGTCATGATTGTTGCTGTAGCGCAAATGGCCATTACCTACCTACCGCCGCTACAAGAAATTTTTGCCACCGAGTCTATCCCTTTTTGGGATGGTGTGCTGGTGGTAAGTATTGGTGCTTCGCTGTTCACCATCATCGAAACTGAAAAGCAAATTCGTTTGCGTCTTCGGAATAAGCAAACAGTTTAAATGGCGAAGCTCTTAAGTTACGAATTGGCTAGGTGAGCAAGAAAAGAAAAAGCCCACATATTTGTGAGCTTAATTTTTGGTGGCCGGGACGGGAATCGAACCTGTGACACGCGGATTTTCAATCCGCTGCTCTACCAACTGAGCTACCCGGCCTTACTTCTTAACGCATTTGCTTACATGTAAATGTTTGCAAGTCGCGCATTATAGCAAACTTCCAAAGAGTTGGAAAAGATAATTCAAACATTTTTTAACTTAATCTTTAAAAGCATAATTCTGATTCAAGTTTAAGGCTATGTAGTCATGTAAAATCATAGTATAGAAAATATTCACTAAGAAACTTGATATATCTCACATGAAATTCAATATCACCCAGCCTAATCAGGCGCTCAGAAGTCAGCTAGAACATAGAATTAACCATAAAACTAAGCCTTTGGGGGCTTTAGGCATGCTGGAAACTGTCGCGTTGCAGATTGGATTGATTCAGCAAACGCTTACGCCACAGCTTAGTCAAGCCACTATGCTGGTTTTTGCGGGCGATCATGGCATTGTTGAAGCTGGCGTAAGCCCTTATCCGCAAGCTGTTACTGCGCAAATGGTGCTGAATTTTTTGCAAGGTGGCGCGGCGATTAATGTATTTACATCGCAAAACAATATGCATTTGAGTGTGGTGGATAGCGGAGTGAACTATGAGTTTGCCGCAAACTTAGATTTGATTCATGCAAAAGTGGCAATGGGTACACGTAACTTTTTGATTGAGTCTGCCATGACGCTAACGCAATGTGAGCAAGCGCTTACTCGTGCCGCAGAGATAGTGGATGCTAAAGTGGCTGAAGGTTGCAATGTATTTGGCTTTGGCGAAATGGGTATTGGTAACACTTCATCTGCAAGTTGTTTGATGAGCGTACTGTGCGGTTTGCCTATTGAGCAATGCGTGGGTCGCGGTACGGGTCTGGATGATGCGGGTTTGGCACATAAAACAAATATTCTAGCGCAAGCGATTGCGCATCATCATTTAAGTAGTAGTGATGCCATGAAGGTGTTGGCGACTTTCGGCGGTTTTGAAATTGCGATGATGGTTGGAGCTATGTTGCAGGCTGCGGCTAAGCAATGCACTTTATTAATTGATGGTTTTATTACCACGGCGGCTTTGCTGGTAGCGGCTAAATTACAGCCTGACATTTTGCATTACTGTGTGTTTACGCATTGCTCTGATGAATCTGGCCATAAAAAAATGTTGGACTATCTAAAAGTTAAGCCGTTACTCAATATCGATTTACGCTTAGGTGAAGGTACGGGCGCTGCATTGGCTTATCCTTTGGTGCTGGCTTCGGTTAACTTTTTAAATCAAATGGCTTCGTTTGAGTCGGCAAGTGTTTCGCAAAAAATATGATATCTACATTACAAAAACAATGGCACTATTTTTTAACTGCCGTGATGTTTTTCACGCGAGTGCCTGTACGTTTTAGTACTTTTGATAATGCTGACTTAAATAAAGCCACACGATACTTCCCACTAATCGGCATTTTAGTCGGTGCTATAGGCGCTTTAGTTTTTTGGCTAAGTGATATTTTATTACCTTTAGAAATCGCGCTATTGTTAAGCATGGCATCTACAATTTTACTCACTGGCGCGTTTCATGAGGATGGATTGGCTGATGCAGTAGATGGCTTAGGTGGTGGCTGGAGCCGAGAGCAAGTGCTCGCTATTATGATAGATTCACGCATAGGTAGTTATGGCGCCATCGGTTTATTTTTAGTTTTACTGACCAAGTATCAAACGCTTACTTATCAATGGGTAGCATTAATTCCTGCGACATTAATTACGGGTCACGCGTTAAGTCGGCTATGTGCGGTGCTAGTAATGTATACACAAAGTTACGTCAAGGCCGAAGGTAAAGCCAAGCCACTTGGAACGCAACCGACGATTACCGAGCTGACTATCGCTACTTTTTTTGGTTTAGTGCCGTTGGCCTTTTTAGAAATGAAATTTCTTATGGCGCTAGTGCCAGTGGCCATTGTTTGGCTGTGGTTTAGTGCAAAAATTAAATCTCGCATAGGAGGCTATACTGGAGATTGTTTAGGCGCTATGCAGCAACTGACAGAGCTTGCTTTTTATGTTGGCGTGTTAGCTAGTACCACTTTATTTCCCGCGCCATAATTACTCAACCTTAATTACCAACATAGTTACAGATGAAACTGACTCTCGTTCGCCATACCTCATTAGATATTGCTCCTAGTATTTGCTACGGGCAAAGCGATGTTTCTGTGTCTGCTAATTTTGAGAACGAGCGTATCGCATTGCAAAAGAAACTAGCCGCTTTTGAGTTTGATGCAATTTACGCCAGCCCATTAAAGCGTTGCCACGAACTTGCGCAAGCCTTATGTGCGGATGAGTTTTTTGGGCATACCAGTGAAAATATTAAACTCGATGCACGCTTAAAAGAATTGCATTTTGGCGATTGGGAAATGAGTCCTTGGGATAAAATTCCACGTGATAAATTTGATGTGTGGGCAGATGATTATGCTAATTTAGCACCGCCAAACGGCGAAACATTCTCAGAGTTACATGCCCGCGCTAAAAGCTTTATTGAGGATGTGAGTAGTCACTCACAAGGCAAAAATATTTTAGTGGTGACGCATGGAGGGTTCATTCGTGCGCTAATTGCGGAGGTGTTGCAAATGCCACTAAAACGCTTATTCCGACTCACTATCGATCATGCAAGTGTGACGCAATTGGAGTTTAATGGCGAAGTGCCTAAAGTGCTTTTAATGAATCTTTAGTTGTTGCTCAATTTAGAAAATAACTAATTCTGCCAAAGTTTGAGCGCAGATTCCAGCCTTGCCCAACCATCTGTTGGCGGCAAACCAAACCTCAACGCAGCTCGTGCTGAAAGCCCTGGTGCATCAGAAAAAAGCCGTATCCAAATGCCTTGCTGTGCGAGATGTTGTTGCAAAGCAAGTGCATCTTTAGTTGGCACAAATTGAAATAATGCCGTGCCAGACATAGGTGTTAATTTATATTTTGTCAGTAGTACTGCGAGTTTCTGGCTATCTCCAGTTAGCTTAACACGCATCTTTTCTTGCCATGCTTTATCCAATAAAGCTTGTTTAGCAATCAAGCGGCTTGGCCCTGTGATTGACCACGGGCCTATGAACTCTTGCATTTGCCTGAGCATTTGCTCTTCTGCCAATAAGAAGCCAACCCTAGCCCCCGCTAAGCCAAAAAACTTGCCAAGAGAGCGCAACACTAACAGCCCTTTTAAGTGGGAATGTTTGGCAATGCCGTGTTCAGGCGTAACATCCATAAATGCTTCATCTACAACCAACCAGCCGCCGCGTGCAGCAAGCGTGGCATGCCAGCTCAGTAATTCAGCCACTGAGAATCTGGTGGCAGTTGGGTTATTGGGGTTGCATAGCAATAGCACGTCCGCCTGCTGAATAATATTTTCATCAGGGAAAAAATCAAACTTAATGACTTCATGTCCATTGGCTTGCCAAGCGTTAGCATGCTCTTGATACATGAATTTTGGCATAGCCACTTTAGAAGCGGCTCGTAATTGCGGCAATAATTGCAAAGCGGCTTGTGAGCCTGCGGTGGGTAATGCAAGTTGACAGCCATAATATTCGCAAGCTGCTTCAATTAAACCATCATCTTCTAGTGGTAGCTTTTGCCAAACTGCGGCGGGTATCTCAGTTATCGGATAGCCATCAGGATTAATACCTGTTGATAAATCCAACCAATGTTCAAGCGGAATGTTAAATCGCTTGGCCGCTGCCGCTAAATTTCCACCATGTTCAAGCATGTGCAAGACTCGCTATCAATAATGAGATGATTAAGAATATGACCAACCACATAATAACGCCATGCCGAATGAGTGCCAAGGCGCGTTCTATGTCATTTAATACTGGAGGGTTGCCAGCGCCTAATACAGGGCGATCATGCCACTCGCCAAAGTAACGCGCTGCACCGCCTAGTTTTACATTTAGTGCGCCAGCGCCAGCCGACATGACTGGACCTGCGTTTGGGCTATCCCAAGTCGGGGCTTGGGTTTTCCAGCAAGTTAAAGCTATTTTTGTGTTGCCTAACAGCGCGTAAGTGATGGCGGTTAATCGCGCTGGAATGTAATTTAAAACATCGTCAAAACGCGCGGCGGCCCAGCCAAAATAGTAAAAACGTGGTGTTTTATAGCCCCACATGGCATCCAGGGTATTGGCTAATCTAAACAAAAGCGCACCAGCGCCACCCGCAATAAAAAACCAAAATAACGCACCAAATATGCCGTCATTACCATTTTCTAATACAGATTCAATAGTGGCTGGAATCGGTTCAATGGCTGAAGAGTCGCGGCTCACCATATAGGATGCCGCGGTTTTCGCTAAGTCTTCGTCACCACTATTAAGTGCAGTGCTTACTGCGCGCGCATGCTGATGTAAACTTTTGTGACCAATGGCAAAGTAAAGTAACAATGTGTTTGCTATAAAGCTGCTGACAGCATGACCAGAGGCTGAAAGTTGGCATAGCCAGTATGCCAATAAAGTAAATGTAGCGAGTAAAAATGCTAATGCGAGTGCACCAACAAAACGCTGGGTAGCTAAATTTTGTTTCATGGGTACATTAAGCGAAGCTTCTATTTGACTCGCTAAAAAGCCAAAACCTACCAACGGATGATATCGATGCGGTTCGCCGAAAATAAAATCTAACACCACGGCTACTACAGCCACCATTGGCATAGCTACCATTGGTATAGCAACTACAGGCATTATGAGATAATTAGAGAATGAAAACATTAATGGTTCAAGGCACTACCTCGGATGCTGGCAAAAGTACGCTGGTGGCAGGGCTGTGTCGCGTATTGTATCGCAAGGGCGTTAAAGTCGCGCCGTTTAAGCCACAGAATATGGCACTCAATTCTGCGGTGACTAGCGACGGCGGCGAAATTGGTCGCGCACAAGCGGTACAAGCGCAGGCGTGCGGCTTAAGCCCGCATACCGATATGAACCCTGTGTTACTTAAACCAAATTCTGACACAGGTTGCCAAGTGGTGATTCAAGGCAAAGTCGTGTGCAATCTAGAAGCCACGGGCTACCACGCCTACAAACCGACTGCTATGCGCGCGGTGCTGGACTCTTACGCGCGCTTAGTTTTGCAATATGATGTGATCGTAGTAGAAGGCGCTGGCAGCCCTGCGGAAATTAATCTGCGTGAAGGCGATATTGCCAATATGGGCTTTGCCGAAGCGGTAGATTGCCCTGTGATTTTAATTGCCGATATCGATAGGGGCGGCGTGTTTGCGCATATCGTTGGCACACTGGCACTGCTTTCGGAGAGCGAACGTGCGCGCGTGGTTGGTTTTGTCATTAATCGTTTTAGAGGCGATATTGCGTTGTTGCAATCTGGGCTAGATTGGCTGGAGGCGGAAACTGGTAAACCAATTATTGGCGTGATTCCGTATCTGCATGATTTACATATTGAAGCCGAAGATGCCGTGCCAAATACAGCGTCGTCGCAAGGTGAAAGTGCAGAAAACAAGTTGCGAATTATTGTGCCAATTCTGCCGCATATTTCCAATCACACCGATTTTGATGCGCTACGCTTACATCCACAAGTCGATTTTCAATTCGTTAAAATAAATGAAATCATTCCAGCGGCGGATTTAATCATATTGCCTGGCAGTAAAAATGTGCGTGGCGATCTTGAGCATCTACGCGCCAATGGTTGGGAGCAAGCGCTCACTAAGCATTTACGCTATGGCGGTAAAGTGCTCGGAATTTGTGGTGGCTTTCAGATGTTAGGCACGCAAATGCACGACCCAAATGCCATAGAAGGTTTAGCCGGTAGCAGTATAGGTTTTGGCTGGTTGGAGATGGAAACCACGCTCACGCAAGAAAAGCGCCTAGTACTAGTCAGCGGTGAATTAAGCTTTGCCGATGCCAAGGTTACAGGCTATGAAATTCATATGGGCGTTAGCACTGGCATAGCGCTTAATCAGCCTGCGCTAATATTGAATGGACAGCCAGAAGGAGCAATTTCACAAGATAATCAAATCGCTGGCACATACCTGCATGGTTTGTTTGACCATGCAGAATCTTGCGCAGCATGGTTAACTTGGGCGGGATTAAAAGAACTAAACGCACAATTTGATTATGAGCAAGTGCGCGAGACAGGGTTGGAGAGGCTTGCCGATTGTTTGGAGCAGCATTTGGATTGGGATAAGTTAAGTAACCTATAAAACAGCAGTTGTTTAAACTTAAAATTATTTCAGTTTTAAAGGCAATCCTGCCGCCACAAATGTCACTGCGTCTGCAACACTTGCCACTGCTTGATTCAATCGACCTTGTTCATCTTGAAATTGTCGGTTGATTTCCCCTAGCGGCACAATGCCCATGCCGACTTCATTACTAACTAAAATAATCGTGCCCTGCAAGGTGGGCAGAGTAGTTAGCAAGGCTGCACGCTCGGCTTGCCAGCTTGAATCTTCGGGTGGATTGCAATCTGCACAAATCCATTGCGCTAACCATAGCGTTAAACAATCAACAATAATGCATTGATTTGGCGCGTCTAAATTGCGTAATGTTTGTGCGAGGTAGTGCGGCTCTTCTACCAATGCCCATTCTGCTGGACGACGGTTTTTGTGATGCTGCACACGGGCTTTAAATTCATCATCGTAGATTTGTGCGGTGGCGATGTAGGTCACGGCAAGGCCGCTTGTTTGCGCCAGCTTTTCTGCATAGGCACTTTTGCCGGAGCGTGCGCCACCTAAAATTAAATGTACTGACATAGTCTGACTCCTCGTAATTTAAACTGTGTTGCCATGAAATGCTTGCCACTCATGAATAATGGCTTGAATCTGTTTCAAACCATGCGTAATCAAGGATGGTCCAGGTTGCAAAATATCCGCAGATTTTATTTCGCGCACAAAGCCATTTTTTACAGCAGGCAAATAAGCCCAACCTTCACGTGTTTTCACTTGTTCAGTTTGGAATTTTTTGCCGCACCATGAGCCGATGATAATGTCAGGTTGGCGTTCTGCCACTTGTTGCGGGTTGACTATACGGTCTTTGGCACTGTGAAAATGTGATAGTTCAGGAAAGCAATCGATGCCGCCCGCAAGTTCAATCAACTCCATCGCCCAGCGGATGCTGCACATCATGGGCTCATCCCACTCTTCAAAATAAACTTTTGGTTTAATCGTAAATTTGCTGGCAGTTTGTCGCGCTTCATCTAAGACTTTATCTAAGGTGGCAATAAGCTCAGCCGCCTTTTCCGTTGCGCCGACCAACGCGCCAGTCACGGCAATCATATTCAACACTTGCGCAACGCTGCGTTGGTTAAAAATATGCACTTCAACACCCGCACGGATAAGCGATGCGGCAATGTCTGCCTGCAAATTTGAGAAGCCAATCACTAAGTCAGGCTTTAGATCTAAGATTTTATCTATCTTAGCGCTAGTGAAAGCCGACACTTTCGGTTTTTCTTTTCTGGCAATTGCAGGGTGCGTGGTGTAGCCAGAAATGCCGACAATACGATCTTGCTCCCCGAGCAAATAAAGCACTTCGGTAGGTTCTGTCGTTAAGCAAACGATGCGTTTAGGGTATCTCATAAGGCGCTAAATGTACTTTTTAATGGTTAGATGCATGTTGTGTAAAATAAAGCTCTAAGGCTAAAAATTCTTAAATTGTCATACCGACGAGAGTCGGTATCCAGAGTCTTTAAGTCACTAGATTCCGTGTCAAGCACGGAATGACAGTTTGTTATGTGTTTAGTAAAAAATTTGTTTTTACGTTTATTTTGATGAATCCCAAGTGTTTTCCATCACCATATCATCAAGCGGTTTAGCGGTTGCCCAGCCAGTTTCTACCAGCATGGGTTCTTTGTAAAAACTATTCACATGACCTAAACACAGCACGGCTATGGGTTTGGCATCCGTAGGCATATTGAGCAATGTGCCCAATTCAATAGGGTCAAAAATAGACACCCAACCCATCCCTAGGCCTTCAGCACGGGCGGCCAGCCACATGTTTTGTATGGCACAACTCACTGAAGCAATGTCCATTTCTGGCAAGGTTCTGCGGCCAAATACGTGACCATCGCGTTTATCACACAGTGACACTACTAGTAATTCACCACATTCTAAAATACCTTCTACTTTTAAGCGCAAAAACTCAGCCATGCGCGCTGTATTTTCATATTCTCCAATGGCTTGGGAGGTTCTAATACGCTCTTTATCCACCAGTTGATGAATGGCTTTGCGCATGTTCGCATCAGTGATTCTAATGAAGCGCCAAGGCTGCATTAGACCAACACTGGGGGCATGGTGCGCAGCGTGCAGAATTTTAGTGAGTATTTCAGGCGCGACAGGCGTAGGTAGAAAGTGCCGCATATCACGGCGCTCAGCAATGGCACGATATACAGCGGCAATTTCAACCTCTGAAAACTTATGGTCTTGCATAAGAAAACAATCGCGCCGTAAGTGCTGGGTTAGATGAAAAGTAAAAATGTAAAAAAGTCGCTGTAAGGCTGCCATGCTGATAAATATTTTCTCCCGCACCATATCGGCTATTTGCCTGAGTTATAGGCATGAGCTTTGTTTCGAACTTGCCATAATGGAATGTATGCGCCCCAATGCTGCCTAGATCTTCTAGCAACTCAGTATGTTGCGTGCCTAAGCCTTGCAAGCGAGTTTCAATATGACTGTTGCCAGCCAGTAAGCCATAAGTAGGTCCACCGTTAATGGATTCAGATAACGCCATCATGCCGCCGCATTCAGCTAATATCGGTTTGTCAGCATTAAACGCCGCCAATAGGGAATCACGCATGGCTGTATTTTCGCTAATTTCTTTTAAATGCAACTCTGGATAACCGCCTGGCAACCAATAAGCATTAGCTTCTGGTAAAGCTTTGTCATGCAGGGGCGAAAAGAATGTTATGGTGGCGCCCATTTCCTGCAAGCAATCGATATTCGCTGGATAAATAAAACAAAAGGCGGCATCGTGCGCGATGGCAATGGTTTTTCCTGCTAATAGTTTAGGTGTTATAGCTGAAGTAATTGTTTTAGGTGCAATAAAAGTCACCTTCGGCGGCAAGGCTAATGCGCTGCTGGCGGCTAAGGCAATGGCGGCCGCTTCTATTCTGGCTTCTAAATCTACAATTTCCTGCGCTCTAAATAAGCCCAAATGCCGTTCAGGCAAGGCATAGGCTTCATCTTGCGGCAATGCGCCTAACCAATTTAAGTGGCTTGGCAAACTGTCTTTTAGCATATCTGCATGCCCAGTGCTACCCACTTTATTTGCGAGTACGCCAGCTGGAATTAATGCGGTTTGAAAGCCCAGTAAACCAGAAGCTAACGCGCCAAAGGTTTGTGCCATACCGCTGGCGTCGATGGTGAGCATGACAGGCAGATTGTAGCGCATAGCGAGGTCTGCGGATGATGGTGTGCCATCGAACAAACCCATGACGCCTTCAACAATAATCACATCAGCAGTTTGTGCTGTTTGATATAAGCGTGCCAAACCATCTTGCTCGCCACACATGCCGAGATCTAAGTTATAGACAGGCTGCCCCGTTGCGGTTTCTAACACCATAGGGTCGAGAAAGTCAGGCCCGCATTTAAAAGCACGCACGTTTAAACCACGTTTTTTCCAAGCGCGCGCTAGGGCTGCGGTAGATAAAGTTTTGCCTTGCCCAGAAGCGGGCGCGGAAACTAAAATGGCAGGGCAGCTTATTTGATTCATCAATATTTAATAAGCATATAAAGTTCTACCCGTTAATGGCATCTCCACCAATCTAAGCAGCTGAAGCTGCAAGATTTGGTGCGATAAACAAGACAAGGCGCGAAACAAATTTTTGAGAGCGGCATATAATATATATGTAAGCGAAAAAATTTGTTGAGTAACGCAGTATTGTGACATACGACTTTTCAGGCACTTTTTAGTGCTTAGAAAATCGGAGTGCCTGTGGTGCGAAATTTGCATGCTTATTACCACTCAATGCCAGGCATGGCCTGCACGCCATCCTTAAACGCATGTTTAACTAAGTTAATCTCACTTACCGTATCCGCAATAGCAATTAAAGCATCAGGTGCGGCGCGGCCTGTGATGACAACATGTTGCATGAGAGGACGTGACTCTAAAGCCTCGGTGACTTCTTCAATAGTTAACCATTGATATTTAAGTGCATAAGTAAACTCATCTAAAATAATTAAATCTATCGTCTCATCTTGCAAATAATCACATACCATCTGCCAAGCGGCGCGTGCTGATTGCTTATCGCGCTCTGCATCTTGCGTTTCCCAAGTAAAGCCATCGCCCATTACATGCCAAGTCAGGTTGGCTGCATTGCGAAAAAAGGCTTCTTCGCCAGTGTCAGAGCGACCTTTAATAAATTGAATCACCACAGCCTTCATGCCATGCCCAAGTGAGCGAGCCAACAAACCAAAGGCAGCGGTAGATTTACCTTTGCCATTCCCCGTATTAATCAATAGCAAGCCGCGAGAAGTTTGTGCCGCATCAATACTGGCATCTACTACGGCCTTTTTACGCTGCATGCGCGCTAAATGACGTTCTTTTGCTAAATCAAGCTTATTTTCAGGTGTTGTCATGACTAATTTTCATAAAAAAACCGCGCTAGAATTAGGTTCTAACGCGGTTTGATTGGTATTGCAATGTTTATGCAGAAGTTGTGTTTGTACCTAAATTCAGTTTCGGTAAAGCTTTCATTACTAGCCAAGCCGCGCCTAAATACATCAATGCAAATCCTACATAAGGCGTGTAGTATTTTGCTATACGTTGCGTAAATTCAACTACGGTTAGTGTATCTACTTTGTCTGAAAAGCTATACCAAAATGCATTCGATAGCGCAAAAGCCACGCTTGCAGCAGCCCAAGCAACAGTCGCATAAGGTAATGCTGCAAATGGTTGTTCACGTTTAGCTAACCAACGTCCCGCGCCCCATACTGCGGCGTAAGTAGGAATCAAACCCCAGTAGCCTAGTGACATGCAGTAATCGGAAACGCCCTTAAAACCTAATGCATAAAAGTCCATACCGAAAGCGACAGCGATTGCTAAAGCTAACCAAGCTTTGCGCGCAATTAATAAGCCACCTAAAAATAACACGGCTAAAGTTGCATCTGGTAGATCGACATTACTCCCAAAGTGATTGGTGCGAGTGAGTGCTATAGCGAAAAGTAGACCTAGCGCTATTGCCAGTGATTGATTGATTTTTTTCTGCATTACTTGCTCCTACAACTTATAAATTGAATGGCTGAATTGTAAACTTTTTTGTGGTTTATGTCTCACCAAAGCTTGGGGTATGACTTAGTTTCGTCATATAGCTGTTGCTGATATGACGAATACTATTTATTTGGCTGAAGGTTCCCAGCGCACGCTTACGAACAAGTTTGCACCTGGTGTGTTGTATGCTGGGTCGTTTACCCCAAATATAGAAGCACTAGAAGTTAGGGCATAGTTTTTATCTAGTGCGTTATTTAATCGACCTTGTAGACTCAAATCACTATTGATTTTGTAGTTAGCGATTAAATTTAACACAGCGTACCCGCCGAGCTTGAATTGATTCGCTGCATCGTTATAACGTAATGATGAAGCAACCAACTCTGAGCCAAATCTCCAATCATTCCATTGGTAGTTAAGATTAAGACTGCCATGGCGGTTAGCACGACGTGCTAATGTTGTATCGTTAGTTTCATCATGCGGTGATTGAATATCTGCGCTGCCTTTTAACTCCCAGCTATCCCAGCGTTGAGCGCCCGCCAAGGTGATACCTTGAATCTTAGCATCGACGTTAATGGGTAAAAAAGATGGAGCTAGCGCAATGAAGTTATTTATTTTATTTTGGAATAAGGTCACAGAAGCGTCACGTTGGTTATCTTCATAACGCAAACTTGCTTCAAAGTTTTCAGACTTTTCAGCTTTTAGATTAGGGTTGTTAAATGGAAAGCCCCCACTAAAAGCAAAGTATAAATCGTTAAACGTTGGTGCTTTAAACGCCTTGCCATAGCTAGCCGTTGTGCGCCAATTAGGGTTTATTTTGTAGCCATAGCCAATACCACCAGTGTTATTGGTGCCATATTGTGAACTATGGTCGCTACGTAAAGTCGCTTGCACAGAATGGTCGCCAATGTCGGCCAAATAACCTACTAAAAAGCCATCGGTATCACGATCTGTTTTTTTGTAAGGGTTGGTAGCAGAAATAATACGTTGCTCTAATCGGTCGTATAACAAAGTTAAAGTACCTAAGGGTAGTCCAATATCATTTTGCCAAGAATATTGACGTTGTTTGGTTTTAAATGCCCCGTGAGATGTCGGGCTAAATTGGTTGTCTTGGCCATCAATGCCTTCACCAAGTCTAAGAGTAGATTTCCAATTTGAGGTGAATTGATTTTTACTAAATAAACTATAACTTAACTGAGATAAATCTATAGTGTTCTTAAATGTATTGCTGCTATCGTAAGCACTGTGGCCTTCGCTGCTTAAGAGTTGCACGCCAATTTCATGGCCCTCGGCAATTTGATGCGAGAGTGAGCCTGAAACAGCTAAGTTACGGTATCCATCATCATCAGCCTGAGCACCTGTTTTAATATGCTTTGCAGAAAAACCATCGCTATCGGAGCTAGATAAATTTAACGCAAATCGTGTGTCATTTAATTTGCCATTAACCCCAGCTTCAGCTGTTTTTGTGTCATAGCTGCCATAACCTACAGCCGCATAAAAGTGTGGCTTACCCTCACCTTTTTTGGTGAATATTTGTATCACACCACCAATTGCATCTTGACCATATAAGCTAGAAGCTGGGCCACGTAAAATTTCGATTTTTTCTATTTGTGCAAGGGGAATATTTTCAAATGTGGTTTGTCCTGTGGTAGCAGCACCTACACGAATACCATCTATTAGTACAATTACCTGAGTAGCACTAGTGCCACGTAAGAATACACTAGATATTTTTCCTGCTCCGCCGCTAGAAGCTATCTCGACCCCAGGTTGAGTTTGTAGAAGCTCAATAAAAGTAGATTGCCCAGCACGTTCGATTTCTTCGCGGTTAATCACCGTAACGTCCGCAATTACGCTTTCGCGAGGTTGTGCAACGCGACTAGCAGTCACAATTACATCTTCAGTTTGAATAGCAGTTTCCGCTGCAAAAGCAGAAGGTGAGAATGCTAGCGCAACAAGGCTGGCAATGGTAGATTTTTTCATTATTTTTCCCTAAATTACATGCGGCCCCGCATGCAGATTTTAAAAACTAGGGAATACTGAGGAGGGTCATAAAAAAGAGAGCGCGGACGAAATAACGACACAAATAGCGCAGCCTTTGTTTACCGTCACCCCGCGGTATTGCCTAGCGTGCCTTAACATAAGGCGGTGTTTTTAGGCCGGTCTCCGGGCTTATAAGCGCTGGTGTTAAAAACTAAAAATTAGTTCTTTTAACCAACTGATTTGCGCCTTCCCAAGTCTGACCTTTTTCTAAGGGCTAACTCAGTGGCATACTGCACAATCATTTGAATGAATCAAAAACTTACTTACCGTTGCGGGGGCAGCATAGGAATAATTAACGCGATTAAGCGGTAATGCACCTATTTCCCAGTTTCACCTTGTTTGTAGAAAACAAACTTGGCACCTAACAACAAGTGCGAATTATATCGCTAATTTCTTCGCTGACGCTAAAAAAATTCATTAACAATTATTTACACATGCTGTAATACTTTGAAAATTACTCGTTAACTATTGACTATAATGATTTTTTTCAATTATAGTGGTCATATGGATGCGGACTTAAAAGCGTTAGAAGAAAAATTATCAGGCTTAATTTCATTGTGTAGTGATTTACGCAGTGAAAACGCGCAGTTGCGCCTAGATTTAAATGCAACACAAAATGATGCAACCTTGTTAAAAGCAAATATGGCGCAAGCCAGTGAACGCATTGAAGCTTTGATGGAGCGCCTGCCTTAACGCAGGTATGAGTAAGTAAAATGAGCGATATAAAAGGCATTGATGTTAATATCATGGGGCGTGATTTCACGGTATCGTGTACCGATGAAGAACGTCCAGGTCTGATTAACGCGGTTAATTTTTTAGATAAAAAAATGCGTGATATACGCGATAGCGGTAAAATAATTGGTGTAGAACGAATTGCGATGATGGCAGCGCTCAATTTAGCACATGAGTTGCTCAGTAGTAAAAGTGGCACTGTGGATGTAGGCGATTTCAAACGCAGAATCACGAATATGCAAGATCAAATTGATAAAGTCTGCGCTACAAAATAAATATTCCAGATGTCATAAAATTACTACTTAACAATAGTAAAATTACTTCAGTCGATTTAATACTTAGTCATTAGATTATAAGTTTCAAAAAATAAAAATCCCAGTTTTAAAGTTTGTTCTCTGCGGTGCGGTTTAAGCTAATAATTCCTTGAACTAGTTTATAGCATCGGTTTTGGTCATTCGAGTGTTGTGTGCGCGCCTTAAGTTGAGTGTTCTTTTAAGAGCCTCTTGGTGGGTGTACCTAATGCGCTCTAGGCCGTTACCACTTGAGCCTTTTTGGTTCAGGATGCTGGCTTAGGCTAATCCGTGGAGAACTCCTCATTATTTATCGCAGTTCGTGATACTTCAAATCCGCCAAACTTACAATTTCTAGGCATCGTATATGACATGCTTCTAAGATGACTGGCGGTGCAAAACCAGCTTCTGATGCTTCTAACCAGCGTGCGGCGCATACGCACCAACGGTCGCCCGCTTTTAATCCTTCAAAGCCATATTCTGGGCGGGGCGTGCTTAAATCATTGCCCTGAGAGAATGAGAACGCTAAAAACTCATCGGTCATTTGTGCGCATACTGTATGACTGCCGCTATCATCCAAACCCGTTTCGCAACAGCCTGATCTGGTAAATCCTGTCAGGGGATTCAAACCACAAACTTGTAATGCTGTACCAAGTACATTTTTATCTTGTATTTTTGCCATCGATTATCTCTGTTTAATTTTATAAATGAATTTAGTTATCGATTATCATATCGCTAAATTTAGAATTTATTAAGGTAAAAATATGCGTTATTGGTTAATGAAATCTGAACCTTCTGATGTATCGATTGATGATTTAGCTGGTTTTCCAAATCAATCGGTAGATTGGTACGGTATTCGTAACTATCAAGCACGTAATTTCATGCGCGACCAAATGAAGGTGGGCGATGGGGTATTTTTCTATCATTCTAATTGCGATGTGCCAGGTATTGCAGGCATTGCAGAAGTGAGCAAGCTAGCGTATCCAGATCGCTTACAGTTTATTAAAGGCCATAAATATTACGACGAAAAAGCCACGCCTGAAAATCCACGCTGGCTTAATGTAGATGTAAAACTAGTGCGTAAAACACGCTTGCTAAGCTTAAAAGAATTACGCGAGTTTCCAGAGTTAACTAATATGCGGATTTTGCAGCGTGGTAATCGCCTATCAATTACGCCAGTTGACCCTAAAGAATGGGAATTTATTAATAATCAGCTCAAATAAAAAAGCCCCGAAAATCGGGGCTTTAAAAATGAAACAATTAACGTTATTTAATTGCGGTATCTAAGCTACCCATGCTTTTAGGGTAAGTTACTACGCCCCAAGGCATTTTCTTATCTTCAATTTTTTGTGTCACTTCAAGTTTTTCAGCGTCAATGACAAGCACTTCGTCTGATTTACCACACGCAAGCAAAATCTCTTTGTCATCTGGGGTGAATGTAAAGTGCCAGCAACGATTTCCAGTAGGAATATCTTTAATTTTTGCATATGTTTTAGCATCATAAACCTCTAGTGTTTTGGCTTTATTCGCTGCTACAAAAATGCGTTCGCCTTTACGGTCGTATGAAATGCCATAAGGTGTGGCACCAGTCTCTACCGTTCTTAACACTTTAAATTTTTTATCCATCACCATAAACTTATTGCCGTATTCAAGCGTGACTAAGTAGGTTTTACCATCTGGTGACACTTTAACGCCACGTGGCCTATCTCCGTATTCATGCGTTTTAATGGTTTTGAGCAATTTGCCACTCTTCATGCTATGCACAGTAACCGTGTTGTCTGCTTCATTAGTAATGACTAATTGTTTGCCATCTTTACTAAACTCAACACCTTCTGTTTCTGGTCCACCTGTAATTTCACGGATTTTTTTGCCTAATTTCAAATCAATAATACCGATGCGTGCTGGTTCTTTGTCGTCATCATCGTCTTCTTTCGCAGCTGCAATTGCTTCTGCAGAACCTGGTTTTGGTGGGGGGCCACCTTTTGCACTAGGCTCATATGATACAAACGCGAGGTTACCTCTTACTCGAACAAACTCGGGATTCTGGCCAACTTTAATTTGGCTTAGGACTTTATTAGTAGCTGTGTCAATCAAAGAAACGCTACCATTCTCACGCGTGGCAACTACCAGCAGTTTTCCGTCATCACTCACGGCTATACCTCGCGGACCTTCACCTTTTACGTCAATGGTAGTTGTTGAGGTCAACGTGTTCAAATCAATCACGGAAACGCCACCATCTTGATTCGAAACATAAGCTTTACCGCGGTCCGCAGCGTTGACGTTGGCTCCAAAACTTAGGCTAACAGCTGCCGCAATTACTACGTGTGTTAATTTCATTGTTTATTTCTCCTGAGAAAACTATTTATTCTGCTATTTGGGCATGTTAAATGGCTTTAGGTTCACTTAACATGCATGTAAGTTTAAAAATGGATACTAATATCTGCCTTTTGATATCAAGCAAGAAACGCGCTTGAAATTTATATACTTAGAAACAATTGCTTACGGTATGACTCAAAAATTTATGGTTGTATATAACCACCATTGCGGCTGTATACAACCATTTAAACTGAACTTTACTTAACCTAGCCTAAAAATAATTTGTAAGCTGGATTTTGCGTTTCATCCCAATGGGGATAACCTAAATTATTCAAAAACGTATTGAATTCACTAATATCTGAAGGGGGTACTTGCATACCAACCAGTACACGACCAAAGTCTGCACCGTGATTACGGTAATGGAATAAACTTATGTTCCAGTCATGCCCCATTGTCTCTAAAAACTTCATAAGTGCGCCAGGTTTTTCAGGAAACTCAAATCTAAACACCACCTCATTTTCAGCTTGTGGCGCGTGCCCACCAACCAAATGGCGCAAGTGTAATTTGGCTACTTCATTATCCGTGAGATCTAGCGCTGGTAAGCCTTGTGCTTGCAAATCTGCAACAAGTTGGGCAGATTCTGCCGGGTCGGCAATCGCCACACCAACAAAGATATGTGCAGCTTTAGCATCGGCATAACGGTAATTAAACTCGGTAATATTACGATTTCCCAGCAATTTACAGAATGCCTTAAAAGCACCAGGTGTTTCTGGAATGGTGACTGCTAATACAGCCTCGCGCTTTTCGCCGATTTCTGCACGCTCAGCTACAAAGCGAAGCCTGTCAAAATTCATATTAGCACCAGAGGCAATACCGATTAATGTTTTACCGTGCAGGTTCTCGCGTTTTGCATAAGCTTTTAGCCCAGCTACCGCTAATGCGCCCGCTGGTTCTAGAATACTGCGTGTATCTTCAAATACATCTTTAATTGCAGCGCAAATCGCGTCGTTATCGACGACTATCATTTCGTCTACATACTGCTGGCAAAGCTTAAACGTATGCTCGCCTACTTGTTTTACGGCGGCGCCATCGGCAAATAAGCCGACTTGCTCTAACATGACGCGTTCACCTTTTTTAAGTGATTCAGTCATCGCTTCAGCATCTTTTGCTTCCACACCTATCACTTTGATTTCAGGGCGCAATGCTTTCACATAGGCTGCAACTCCCGCCAGCAAACCGCCGCCACCCACGCAACAGAAGATGGCCTCTATCGGTTGTGGATGTTTCTCTAAAATTTCTAGCGCAATCGTACCTTGCCCTGCAATCACATCTGGGTCATCGTAAGGGTGCACAAATGTGAGGTGTTCAGTTTTTTCTAACTCAAGTGCTTTAACATATGAATCAGAATAACTGTCGCCAAATAATACAATTTCAGCGCCATAGCTGCGAACGGCATTTACCTTAATAGCTGGTGTTGTGGTTGGCATCACAATTACCGCGCGGCAGCCCAGCTTTTTCGCACTCATCGCCACACCTTGTGCATGGTTGCCCGCGCTGGCCGCAATTACGCCGCGTTTTAGCACATCGGCAGGCAAGCTCGCCATTTTGTTGTAAGCGCCGCGAATTTTGAATGAAAATACTGGCTGCATATCTTCACGTTTAAGCAACACGCGATTATCTATGCGCGCAGATAAATTGGCCTGTAACTGTAAAGGCGTTTTTTTAGCCACATCGTAAACGTGAGAGTTTTCTATTTTTTGTCTGTAGTCTAAATTTTGCTGATTATTGGTCGTCATTGCGTATTTTTAAAAACACCCTTGCGGTGTATTATGTTGAATTGGCTTACATTATAAAGAATTTATTAGGGATTTACGAAAAATGGCATACACCCAAGACGAATTAAAACAACAAGTCGCAAAAGCTGCGGTTGAATATGTAAAAGAAGGCATCATTGGCGTGGGTACAGGCTCAACCGCAAACTTCTTTATTGAAGAGCTAGCAAAAGTAAAACATAAAATTGATGGCGCAGTGGCAAGCAGTGAAGCAACAGCTGAGCGTTTACGTGCCCACGGCATTGAAGTGTTCGACTTAAATAATGTTAAAAGTTTAGATATTTATGTGGATGGCGCCGATGAAATTACCGAGCACCTACACATGCTAAAAGGCGGCGGCGGTGCATTAACACGTGAAAAAATCGTGGCAGCTGTAGCAAAAACTTTCATTTGTATCTGCGATGAAACTAAATACGTACCAACTTTAGGCAAATTTCCACTTCCAGTAGAAGTGCTGCCGATGGCAAAAAGCTATGTGGCGCGTGAGCTAGTTAAATTGGGCGGTCAACCAAAATTGCGTGATTTCACAACAGACAACGGAAACATGATTTTAGATGTACATAATCTAACAATTGCAGATCCAGTCGAGATGGAAACTAAAATCAACCAAATCGTTGGCGTAGTGACCAATGGCTTGTTTGCCGCGCGTCCAGCCAATGTGTTGTTGTTAGCAACTGCGGAAGGTGTGAAGACTTTTAAGAAATAAGTAGTTAAGTATCAGTGTGTTAAAAAGCCCGCATTGCGGGCTTTTTTACTTTGCTATAATGCGACGAAATGCGCTTAATTAGTAAGGTTTTATTTAGACAATAGATCTATAACTTTTTGCCCTATCTCAATAAGTCCATACCCTTTCAAGGCATTGTCTGCAACAGCATTAACGTTTTCCCAAAGCTCAGATAGTTTGTTTAGTTCGACCGATTTTTTTGGCACGTCATTGAATTGGTGTTTTAATTCAAGTAGTTCACCAACTGCGCTTCGTCTAGCCTCAATTAATGCCTTTGCCCCGGCTATAGGATATTCAGCTAAAGCTTGTCTAATCAGATTTATATGTCGCTCAATAAGAGTTTGAAGCCTGATAGGTAACTCAGAGTTTTTTAAGAACTCCTCTAGTTCAGAAATGCGCGCATAGAGTTCATTCAAGTCATACTCTTTGATTAACTCTTCTTCGTTTGGAACAACTTGACTGTAAATAGCTAGAGTTTGGATAGTTTGAGCATCAAGATACTGCTGTACGCTGCTCCAAATACTAGGAAGCAGCATTGGTGAAAAAGCATGTTCTAAGTGAATTAATACACTTTCGTAAAGACTTGCAGGATGTCCAGTGTTTTTGAGTTCTGACTTTGCAAGATCGACTTCTTTTAAAAGCCAGCCTAATCTTTCCGCAACTACAGCAGCTTTTTTGTTAGAGTCGGATTCAGTTAACTCAAACAGTTGCGCCCATACTTCTAGTACTTGAGTATTTTGGGCTACGGAAGGTATCTTCGTGAGAAGTGCATGAATTCGGAATATAGAGTTGATATTATTGTTCATATATTACTAATAATCTATAAATTACTTTGTTGGCGGCACATATCCCGTTGCCATATCTGCACCATCACCAAAAAAGTACTTTTCAGTTTGTTCGGTCAAATATTTACGGGCAGATGGATCTGCCAAGCTTAGGCGATTTTCATTCACTAACATGGTTTGTTGTTTTAGCCATGCTGCCCATGCTTCTTTACTCACGTTTAAATAAATGCGTTTGCCAAGTTCGCCTGGGTATGGAGGAAAGTCCATGCCGTCTGCTTCTTTGCCTAATTTAATACAATTGACTGTGCGTGCCATTTTTAATGCCTTATGTACTGAATAAAACACTATGATAACGCAAGGCTTTAAATGCTGGGAGTAAGCATGCTAATATTGCGCGATTATTTAATAAAGAAAGTCTAGAAAACATGAAATCTAGTATGGAAAGTCCCTTTAAAGGCAAAACTGGTCTACGTCGCTTAATTAACGCGTTTGGTTATTCAGTCGAGGGTTTTAAAGCAGCTTTTAAGCATGAGGATGCATTTCGGCAAGAGGTGTTTTTAGCGATTGTGTTAATTCCGTTAGCCTTTTATTTGGGCAAAACTTCCATTGAAAAAGCCTTGATGATTGCCAGCGTGATATTGGTCATGATTGTGGAGTTGTTGAATTCAGCGATTGAAGCGGCGGTAGATCATACTTCGACAGAGCATCATGCGCTTGCAAAGCGTGCTAAAGATATTGGTAGCGCGGCGGTGTTTTTTGCTCTATCAATAGTGTTTGTGGTGTGGTGCTTAGTGTTATTGGGGTAGTTTGGGTTAGAACATACAAAGGAAAAAGGCCGCAATTGCGGCCTTTTTTACAAACTCAACTTTCATTATTAAAAAATACTACTCTATTACGACCTTCTGCTTTCGCCTTGTATACCGCAATGTCTGCTTGCTTAAATTGCTCTTGCAAAGTATCAGTATTCTTACCAAAAAGTGATACACCAATACTCGTAGAAATTTGAATAGTAATATCGTTTGCTTTGACTGGTTGACTTAATGACAGACAAATTTTGTTAGCAATGTCCGAAACTATAATTAAAGCGGTTTCTGTGTTCAAATGTTCGAGGAGTACAACGAACTCATCTCCACCAAGGCGAGCCGCAATATCATCAGGTCTTAAGCAATATCTAATTCGTTTAGACATTTCGATTAATACCAAATCCCCATAATCGGAGCCTGTAAATAATTCTGTGTAAATGCAGTTTGAGTGCATTAATTCAAGGG
>NZ_JAQSDZ010000002.1 GCF_029946165.1 Methylotenera sp. | reverse complement strand
TTCCTTTGAAGGTCATTGGTAAAATATCATTTACACAGATTTTTTTACAGGCTCCTTCAGTTGGCAACATCGTATCACTGCTACCCGTCACAACCAAAACTGGCTGATTAATTGCTTTTAGAGTGTTGAATTCAGGGTCTGGCGTGCTAGTGAAAACAATCAGCGCTTTACCATGAGCATCTGCAATTTCTTTGCCGCTTTCAGGGTCACGCCCTTGTGTTCTTGCATAGACTCTAGACAAGAATGCCGCTGCCGCATTTTTACCAGCTTCAGAGTGTGAGAAAAATAGATAATCACGTGGATCTGGTACATTTTGTCTTGAAAATGCTTCACCCAAGACTTTCATTAAGTTATTACCACCACCTTGATGCGTAGTGCCAGCCAAAATTACTTTACGCACTAACTCAGGATGTTTAGCTGCTAGTTGTTGCGCCACAAATCCACCCATTGAAAAACCAAGCAAATCCACTTGTTTATGACCTAAAGCCTGAATAAATGCATAGGCATCAGTCGTCATTTGTTCAATATTATCGGCTACTACGCCATCGGTAGCGCCAGTGCCTCTATTGTTAAATACAATGACTAGGCGTGTTTTAGCAAATGCATTGACGACGGCAGGATCCCAAGCATCCATATTGCCTGTAAAGTGTTGTAGAAATACCAATGGTGTTCCTGATTTTTGGCCCAGCGTACGATATGAAAATTTAACGCCATTTGCTTCTATATATTTGGTCGCGGTTGTTTCTAACTTATCTTCAGCCAAGGCGAGGCTAGGTTCTATGACAGAAAATGTTGCAGTTATAAGCAATATCGATTTTAAGAATTTATTCATGGCTTATCCTTTAGGTTTAATGGCTTTTATTATTAAAATACCATTTGGTACATAAATATAATTCAGTAACACTTGCCTTGTCAATCTTTTTTTGTAACAATTGGTATATTAATTAAATTAAGAGTTTTAACCATGACAACTGATGTAAAAAAATCGCGAGGTCGCCCTAGGGTTTTTGATCAAGATGAAGCGCTAGATAAGGCCATGCAGATATTCTGGAATAGAGGTTATGAAGGAGCCTCCATAGCTGAATTGACAGAAACACTAGGTATTAATAAGCCCAGTCTTTATTCTGCATTTGGAAATAAAGAAGAGTTGTTTAAAAAGGCGCTTTCGAGATATGCCGCTGGCCCAGTCTCTTTTGTGAGAGACGCTGTCAACGAGCCTACTGCCCGTAAAGTAGCAGAAAGTTTCTTATTTAATGCAGCTGAATTTCTAACTAAACCCACCCAACCAAAAGGCTGCATGATTGTACAAGGCGCATTATCAAGTGGTGAAAGCGCCGATTTAGTCAAAGAAATTCTCATTAAGTACAGAAATAATTATGAAAATTTATTAACGGCTCGTTTTGAAAAAGCAAAAACAGATGGTGATTTGCCAGAGAATGCAGTTGCAATAGATTTAGCTAAATATCTTGCCACACTACATCAAGGCATGTCAGTGCAAGCAACCAGTGGCGCAACTAAAGAAGAGCTCATAAAAATAGCCCATATAGCATTAAGTGTTTGGCCAAAATAAAGTCGCATCAATTGGGCGAATAAGAATTAGTGACCAGCTCTTAGTCTGAATACAAAGGAATTTTAGTAAAACATAGAACTACTAGGCAGTTAATAGACTCTAAAATTGGTGAATATCTTATATTTTTCCCATAAAGGAGATTTATGATGCGGACTCACTTAGCTAAATTTGTATTACTCACTTTGAGCCTTCTGCTGCTTTTCTCAAGTAGTGTTTCACTAGCTGACCAGAGTTTTATTGATACCAAGACTGGTCAAGCAATGAAAATTGATTCGGCACTTTTTACCACCGAACAATCCAAAAAATTCCTGAGTACTGGTGAAAATCCATATAACGGTAATGCTGAAGCTATTGCCAGCGGTAAAAAGCATTATCAAACTTACTCATGTGCACAATGTCATGGAGCTCAAGCACAAGGACAAACTGCGGCGGGTTTAATAGGGCCTAAATTTAATCACTCTAAAAGCGCAACTGACAAAGGTATGTTCGAAATCATCTGGGCAGGCACAAACGGCGGTATGAGTGCCAAAGGCCAAGGGGTAATGGATCCCACTAACAAAAGTAACGGATTATCCCCTGATGAAATATTAAAGTTAATTGCTTGGGTCAGAAGTCAAGGCAAAGGGTAATCTAATAATAGTCACAATTCATCTTCTAGTAGAAGATGAATGGTTAGGCCATATTTCATACCGTCAGCGTATCGGGACAGACGCCACTTATGGTTTCGATTGGCAACTTGCCCGATGCCTGATCTCATATACAGTACTCAGTCAAAAATCTTGTCTGCCGCTCAATTACCAGACCATCTATTAAAATTACTTACTTAAATATGCAGTTCTTACAACTATTATGATGGCTTTGGTCTGGAATAACTGGCTTGTTAAAATTGCAATCGCTTGCTTTCAGAAAGTAATAAGCGTTCCAGCCGCTGAGTGCGCTTACGCACAGACATTGAATGATAAAACTGATATTTTTAGGTTCAATATAAATTCTGAGAGTTTCGAAAAATGAACATATTAATAAATCTAATTGTGTACTTAGTCGTATTTGGCCTTATCTGGTGGTTAGTCAGCTTACTTCCACTGCCTGCTCCAGTTGCCCAAATTGTCCGTGTGCTTTTTATTGTTTTGCTAATCTTAATTGTATTATCTGCGGTGGGAATACTGCCAGGCAACTATCTACCACCTATACGCCTTTGATTAACATTTCATTTATAAAAGTAAATCTTTGCTTTAGGGAAACCTCTCCTTAGTCATAAAAGTGTATGCAGAAATCAATAGTATCGATGCATAAATTGAAGTATGCGCACTTTATGTATAAGGTATGAATAAAACTTAAGGATGTCTTAGCGACTGTGTGTTTGCGCACTGACAAGCAAAAATTCTAAATTAAAATAGCTAATTTAAGCCTAACGCTTGGAAACGATGATGCTAACTCAAATGGAATCAGCTTATCTAAGTGCATGCAATGAATGTGCTGTTGCTTGCTTACAATGTGCGACTTTGTGTTTAAAAGAAGATAACCCTAAAGCAATGGTTAATTGTATTTTATTAGATCTGGAATGCGCGGATATGTGTCGCCATACTGGTCAAGCTATTGCAAGAGGTGATACACACCTACGCGAAATAAGTAATCTTTGTGCTCAGATATGCAAGAAATGTGCAGATGAATGTGGCATGCACCCAATGGACCATTGTCAACATTGCGCTGAATCTTGCAAAAGGTGTGCAGTTGCTTGTATGAGCCTGACCCAATAGAGAGTTTAAGAATCCTCTAAATGGACAAATATTTTAGTTTGTCTATTCTTACAATATAGGTTCTCTAATGGCGTTGCTTCCAAAGCTCTAAATACTCATCCGACTGATTAAGCAAATTCTCGTTCATTTCTTCGTATTCAGTCTCTAGCGGCAAATCCGTATTTTTTGAAATTGCCGAATAACCTAAGCCTAACTTACCCCCTTCAACTTTAAAACCAATTAACTCCAAAATACTTGGAAACATATCAAAGTGCAGTACTGCATCGCGATTTTTTAACACAGGTTTATTAGAAATAAATCGATTAAAGACATGCCGTTCTTTAATTTTTTCTAGTTTGTCAGAAACGGGGTTTTCCATCGCCAAATGGTCTCCTAAAATGACAACATTAGTATTTTTAAGATAACCATTTACTTTCATAAATTGCACAAACTCAGCCACCTGATTAGAAGTACATTCTACAATTCCAGGAAAATCTTTAATGCCATGCGCTCTACAGTATTTTGAAAAATGCCCTTTTGGGCCATGGGTGTCTATGGTGGTGAAAGTCAGATTAAATGGTTTTTTTCCTTTGTGAAGTTCAACCAACTTTTGTTTCACCAACTTAAATAAATCATCATCATAAAGACCCCAGTAATTCATTTCAGACTTCTTACGATTACCCTTGAGTTCTTCACGACCGTAGACCTCATCATAATGGTGGTCTTGGAAAAACTTTCCTTTCCCTGAAAATGCTAGTGCATCTCCACCCATATAAACATTGTGATAGCCCGCATTGTGCAAAATATCACCTAAACAAACTGCATTAGGTAAAAAAGATCGAATGTTCTCACCTTGGTTATTACCATCATATAAGCTCACACTTTTAAGGGGTAATCCACATTGCGTGGAGGTAATGCCAGCAATCGTCCAGCCAGTTCCTGGCGCTTGTTTGAAACTTTCAAAGCTTGTGCCTTTGATATGATCTAAACTAGCCACCAAGTTCTTACCAAATATCTTTGGATCTTTATAAGAATCCTCAAGACTTTCTACATAAATCAACACTAGGTTTTTAGGCTTAATTAATTCGACTTTTACTTTCGCTGGATAGACATAATGTTGGGCAAAATAGTTTTTACCGAATTGATTGTGTACAAAAGCCGTGACTGAGAACTGAATACAAAAATACGTCACTGCAGCTACCAGTGTATAAAGCGGTGCGCGAAGATTAATAAACGAATAAAATATTTTTACGGCGTGAATGTTTGCCGCTCTTGCAGGGCGTGTTAGCCAATGGGTAGAACCATGCGTAATAAACAAAGCAATGGAATATTCCACAAAAACCAAAAGCAAAGATAAGCCTACAGGTAAAGCGACACACCACTTTAAGAAGCTTTCAATGAGGGCTGTATCAGTATCAACCAAGCCCTCCATGCCAAATTGCACATGATAGAGAACCTGCTCTAAAGAGGGCTCACCAAAATTAGATGAAACCCATAAAGCGATTGCACATAAGAAAAAGGCAAGCAAATATGTTAAAAACCTTATGCCTGCGCGCAACCAGTGCCGATGGCGATTTTGAATTTTCTTTTCAGGGCTTAACATTACGCTTCCATTATAGATAAAACGACAATTGTACAAACTTGTAAATAGGAAGTGCTTTAAGGTGCCATTGAGTCAGTTATAACTGATAAACGGCAATAATCGAGAAATTAACTTGCCATACTTTACCAACTTTTAACTCTGGGTAAATGATAGGCTTATTCCTTACTATCGGCACGTTGAGAAATGAATTGGCACGCAACTGCACTAGCATAAGGCAACGCTTGTAATGACAGCATAGTGACCCATAACTGCGCGTCAATGTTATTAAACCCTCGTGTAAATAGCATGGCTAAGCTGCATAGTGCTAATGCCATTAACAAGCTAAATTCTTCAATAATTGGATTAAGAACTTGTAGTCGATTGATGTTAGCCTTTCCTTTTGCTGTCACCTTGAATACGCCATCCTTCTTAATCAGCCCCATAATCACGCCTCTCGCAATGGCGTGTGAAAGACCTAACCCAGCGATTGATGCCCCCAAAATATCCTTCCAGTGACAATCCATAGTCTTTCTATAAAGTACGGGACCTAATGCCGCTTTAATAAAAAGAAAACAAAGGATTGGCATAATCATAATGCTCACTGGTAAGCTAAATGACTTAGGAAACGCCAGCATCGCGACAGTCCATGAAATTGAACCAATGGTGAATATTAATTGCAGAGCGTCGCCTAACCAGCCGAACCAGCCTGTTAAGAAATGATAACGTTGCCCAAAAGTAAGTGTTGAGTCTCCGAGGAGTTTGGGTAAATGATGTTTAAGAATTTGCATGGCGCCAAATGCCCATCTAAATCGTTGGGATTTTAAGGCTTTAAAGTCCGCAGGTGTTAAGCCACGACCAAATGTATCGTCGATATAGCGCAGTTCATAGCCACTTTCAAGGAGGCGCAGACCAAGTTCTGTATCTTCACAAATACACCATTCTGACCACTTTCCGCTATCAAGTAAGGCCTGATGACGAACTAATGTCATCGTTCCGTGTTGAATGAGGGCATTTCGCTCATGGCGATGATGCATGCCAATTTTGAAAAAGCCTTCGAATTCCCAATTACTCATGCGTCGGAAGAAATTATTCTCCCAATCTCTGTGTGCTTGCGGAGCCTGAACAACAGCTACTTTATCATCCATAAAATGTGGCACTAAATCAGAAAGCCAATCAGGCGTCACTTCATAATCGGCATCCACCACGCCAACCACTTGAGCATTTGGATTAGTTTGGTCTAAGGCAAAATTCAGTGCGCCAGCTTTAAATCCTGGCCATTTTGGTAAGTGATAAAATTTAAAATTGGCGGGCAGATTCGCCATGTAAGCTTCTAATGGTTTCCATTTCGCTTCATCTTTTGTATTGTTATCAACAACGATCACCTCATAATTGGTGTAATTGAGCTTAACTAAGCTATCAATCGTCATTATCACCATTTCTGGTGGCTCGTTATAGCAAGCAAGGTGAATTGATACAAATAGCTCTTTATCAGTGGGCAAAGGTTTTGCGCGTTTATATACACGTTTCCACCCACCTTTGAACATCACTTCACTGAACTCAACACCGTAAATCATTAATACTGCTGAAGTCAGTCCCATGCCGATAATCAAAGCAATTAATACAATGAAGTCGCGCACCGTATAGTAATAATCTCCGGGTAAATTCCAAGCAATCACCAATGTCGTAATACAAGCCTGCAATAAGATGGCCATAGAGAATCGGCCGCCCAAACCCCAATGCCTGAATCTAATTGCAATGAAAAGAATGGGTAAGAACGCAATCAATGTTGACCAGAGGGCTTTAACTTCCCATCTAGCATCATTATCAATATTGCCTTGTAAAGAGTATTTTTCTTTTCTATCTCCGCCGAACATTCCCCAGTAAGGACCAGCCCATCCTTCAAGCTTTTGTTTCCAAGGCTGATCAAAAGCTTCCATCAAGTAATAATCGTATCTACCCTTGGCCGCTTTGGCTAAAAACTCCCTGACAAATTGTGCTTGATTGGCCTGAGATGCCACTGCAGCATCAATTGTTGGTCCGTTACTTGGCCAGCCAATTTCAGTGATGACGATTTTTTTACGGGGAAAAGTCACCATTAACTCATTTAGCCTTTGAAGGGAATAATCCACGGCTTTTTCAACGGGCACGCCCTCATGATAAGGTAGCAAATGCACCGCAATAAAATCTACGTGTTTAACTAAATCAGGATTTTTCAGCCAGACATGCCAAGGTTCTGCTGTTGAAATTGGCAACGAAGTTGTTGCCCTCACTTCATCCAAATACTCAGATAGCGCTTCAGGCGTCAAATCTTTCCTGAGTAAAACCTCATTGCCAACAATGGCCCGCTCAACACGAGGGTAATTTTTAATTTTACTTTTTAAAGCATTAATTTCACGTCGGTTAGCCTTTTCCTCATTCCCAAGCCACGCACCAGCAGTGATATAGAACCCTAAATTAGAGGCCAGCGCAGTGACTTCGCTATTTTCTAATGCACCATAAATACGAATACGATTGGTAAGGGGTTTAAGTATTTCCAAATCCTCGGCTAACTCAGCAGTGCTTGGATAATTTTTTTCGAGCGGACTTTGACTTGCTTGAAATCCACTATAAGCAAATCCGTGAACGATAGAGGGTGCATTCATCATCGGCAATGACCGATTTAGAATACTCCAAATACCAAAATGTATGAGGGCAATTAACGCAGCAAATGCAACTGGCTTGATATAACGGTTGATCAATAACAACATAAATAATGGGGCTGTAGTAGATTAGCTTTAAATCTCAGCCCACTCCTTCAATATTAACAGT
>NZ_JAQSDZ010000001.1 GCF_029946165.1 Methylotenera sp. | reverse complement strand
TGACTTAGCTTCATTTATTTAGCATAACATTTATGCTAATCTACTACAGCCCCTTAAATTTTTCATACAGGCGAATGGAATAGCTGAAACTGGCGTTACAATTAGAGAGCAAGTGTCTAAAAGAAGTGATTTTGGAATTAATGTCTCAATTAACCCCTTATCAAATATAGTAAATATCTTGTTTATTGATACCGAGACGACTGGTTTAAGTAAAAGTGACCAGCCAATTAGTGTTGGTGCTGTATTGGCAGAAGTGGATACTAGAAACGGCGTAATATTGAAAGAAATTGCAAGATATTATGGGTTGAGAGAGCCTTCATGCGTGATTACTGAAGGCGCATATCAAGTGCATGGAATATCAGACTATCAAGTGAAAAATAAAGAATTTGATCTTAAAGAGCTGGTTACCATGTTTGAGGTCGCAAATCTAATCGTAGCTCATAACGCAGCGTTTGATAAACGTATGCTTAGCTTCATGAGTGATGCTCAACCAACTTGGGGCTGTTCATGTAGGGATATTGACTGGCCGGACGAAATAGGTGGGCGATCTTTAGATGCTATTTCTAAGCATTTTAGTTTAAATAGGCCAGTGATTCATAATTCACTTTCGGACACATTAGTAATGATTGAAGCATTACAACAAAAAAAAGCGGATGGCTCAACCTACCTTCTTAATCATATACGTAAACATAGACTCTAAAATCAATGGGTCGGACTCCATTGATTCCCTAATTTAATCAAAATTAAAGTGACTGCTAACTTTTTGGTAGATTAACTCGTCTCGTCCTCATTTACATCAGAAGCCGCATCATCCACAACATTCGGCTCAAATGCTTGCATCATTTCGCTGCGGCTTAATGGCGTCTCTAAGCTAATTCTGCCAATCGCGCCGCTACGGTAATCGGTTAAAAATGCCACGGCAGTTTTTTCCATATCCCATAAACCATCGTGGCGTTTATATGAGCGACGTTTAGCAATGGCTTCGAGTAAATCTACACCGTCCATTTTTAGCACATCTAAAAATCCACCTTCATGTTTCATGGTATCTAGTTTGTAGCGTGCATTGATAAGTGCAGGGTAGGTTTTAAGTAAGTTGTCGGCTAGAAATATTGCCACATCTTCATCAATCACCGCATTGCGACCAATCGCATGGCTGGCGGCCAGCATGTAGCCGTCGCTTTCGTATTGAATTTTCGGCCACATCATGCCGGGCGTGTCGGTAATACTCATGGTTTCACTAATGTCAAAGCGTTGCTGACTTTTGGTCACGGCTGGCTCGTCACCCACCTTGGCGACACGGCGGTTAAGCAGGGCGTTCATCAGCGTTGATTTACCCACATTAGGAATGCCCATAATCATCATGCGCAATGGCTTTAAGTGTGAGCCACGGTGCGGTGTTAGCGCTAAACAATGTCTTAGAATTTTATTGGCTTCGCCAGGTTTTTTACACGAAAGCGCAACCGCTTTGGTATTGGGTTGGCGATTAAAGTAATTTAGCCAAGCTTCGGTGGCTTTAGGGTCAGCTAAGTCAGATTTGTTGAGTATTTTTAAGTTAGGACGCTGACGAAATAAACGCATTTCGTTAATCACGGGATTATGGCTCGCTTCAGGCACGCGCGCATCCAGCACCTCAATCACAATGTCCATAAATTCCATTGTTTCTTCGGCTTTTTTGCGTGCTTGGGTCATGTGACCCGGATACCATTGGATTGCCATTTATTTCATCTCCTCATCAATTCTGACTTTGTTGCCTGCGCCTTGGCGTGTGAATAACTAGCTTTAGCTCGTATATTCCACGGACAAGCCAAATACTGGCTTGCCGTACTAGTCGTACTGTCTGCGGCTTGTCGCCTCGTCATCTCTTGATGATGAAACGAAATTAAAAAATTCGTCACAACACATCGTTGCAAAATAATTTTAATCACTTACATATAAAACATATGCTGCGTGCTTAAAATTATTTTGCGCCTCGTTTTGCTTGGACTTTTTTAATTTTCGAGGCATTAAATATGGTGCATTGAAGCGTATTTTAACATTGAGTACTACAAATCAAGTTTTTATCTGAGTTTATCTTTAGTTTTGCGTTTATGGCTTAAAATACGCACATGCAAATACCTGAAATAAAGCCTAACCAATCTATCGAGCTACTTAAAGCGCTGCATATCTTGACGCGTGACGGGAAACTTAACCAAGACAGTCGTCGCAAGCTCAAACAGGTTTACCATTTGGTGAATTTTATTGAGCCGTTGTTTAATGAGGTATTGGCAAAAAATCCCAATCCAACCATGGTCGATCACGGTGCTGGTAAGTCGTATTTGGGGTTTATTTTGTATGATTTATTGCTTAAACAACATGCCGCTGGGCAAGTGGTAGGTATAGAAACGCGTGCTGAATTGGTTGAAAAATCACGCCAACTTGCAGAAGAGTTGCATTTTGAGCGTATGGGTTTTCAGCATTTAAGTGTGGAAGAATCCATTACTTCTAATACTTTGCCCGACACGGTAGATATAGTCACAGCGCTGCATGCCTGTAATACCGCCACGGATGATGCGATTCAGTTTGGACTAAAGAAGAAAGCCAAGTACATGGTGTTGGTGCCTTGCTGTCAGGCAGAAGTGGCAGAGGTGTTACGTCAGCATAAAAATGAAAGCTTTGGCAAAACGCCCCTAAGCGAAATTTGGCGTCACCCGATTCACACCCGAGAGTTTGGCAGCCAAATCACCAATGTGTTGCGTTGTTTACAGCTAGAAGCCGCTGGTTATCAACTGACGGTAACAGAGTTAGTCGGTTGGGAGCATTCTATGAAAAATGAGCTGATTATTGCCAAATACACTGGTCAGCCACGCAAGAATGCACAAGAGCGATTAGAGGCGATATTAAAAGAGCTTAACTTAGAAGCATTGAAAAGCAGGTTCTTAAGTTAGTTAACAGCGCCTATTTACCCCATCTCAACGCGGCGGTATGCACTGGGCTATCCCAGTGTTGTTTGATTTCATCGTCCAATAAACACAAGGTGATGGAAGCGCCGGCCATATCTAAAGCGGTTGTGTAGTTGCCAACGAGTGAACGTGAAATTTCAAGATTGTGCAGGTTGAAAAGTCTAGCGGCGGTATTGTAGATGAGGTAAAGCTCCATTAGCGGCGTTGCGCCAAAACCGTTAATAAGTAGCAAGGCTTCATGTTTTTTAGTAGGCTGCAATTGTCTTGTTTTAAAGTCCATCAAAATCGCTTCAACGCAATCGCCGATAATTTCATCGGCTGGGCGCATGGCTTCGCGCCTGCGTCCAGGTTCGCCGTGTATACCAACGCCCATTTCAATTTCTGACTCATTAATGTCAAAAGTAGGGCGCCCAGCCGCAGGTACGGTACAACTGGTGAGTGCTACGCCGATGCTAGCAGTGCGCTTATTGACTTTGTCGCCTAGGGCTTTGCAAGCTTGTAAGTCAGCACCAGTTTCTGCCAAGCTACCCACACACTTTTCCACAATCACGGTGCCAGCAACACCGCGGCGCCCTGTGGTGTAAGTGCTATTCACCACTGCGCAATCATCACTTGTTAACACTGTGGCATGTTCAAACGGCAACATTTCTGCTGCCATTTCAAAGTTCATCACGTCACCTGCGTAATTTTTAACAATAAATAAAATACCTTTATCTGCATGCACAGCTTCGGCCGCCATGAGCATTTGGTCAGGGGTTGGGGAGGTGAAAACGTGGCCTGGGCAAGCAGCATCAAGCATGCCGTAACCAATGTAACCTGCATGAAGTGGTTCATGTCCAGAGCCGCCGCCAGAGATAATGGCGACTTTGTTTTGTGCCTTGTTGGCACGTGTTAAGAAGTTAGTTTCAAGGTGAAGTTCTACCAAATCATCATGCGCTTTAGCAAAGCCAGATAGGCTTTCAACTAAAATATTGTCGACCTTATTGATGAATTTTTTCATGTGATTACCCCTTATTTTGCTAATGCTAACTTACATACCGTTTCTATCATTAACTGACAGCTTTTTGCGCCTGGATCTATATGTCCAATTGCACGTTCACCTAAGCCTGCAGCGCGGCCTTTGGTGGCGATTAAGTCTTTAGTTGAAAGCATGCCTTGTCCGGCAGTGTGGATGAGTGTTGCGCATATCAACTTAACATCGCAGTTTTGCGTGGCTAATAGTACAAATTCGTTGGAAACTGGAATTAGCACATCCAGCATGGTTTTTTCACCAATGCCAGCTTTGCCGCGTTGAATAATAGCTTGTACGCCGCCAGCAAAAGCTGCGGCAATTTTTAAGTTTGATTCATCGCCATTTTCTTTAAGTACTTTAGCCATGCTCATGAAAAAGCTCGCCAGTAATGGCCCAGAAGCGCCGCCGATAGTGCTGAGTAGCTTCATGCCGATTTTATTTAAGGCTTCATCAGGTTTTAGTGGCGCCAAATCGGCTTGCATTTCAGCAACGGTGGTCGCACCACGTTTCATATTAATGTAGTGATCGCCATCCCCAATTTCGCGGTCTAGCGACTCCAATGTGCTTTCATTGGCTAAAATGGTTTGTTGAATCGCTAGTGCTGCTTCTATGATGAATTCTGTTTTCATATGTCGTTTGTATCAGGTGATTTGTATCCAAAGTTTGTATAGAAAGTTTGCATATAAAGTTTAGTGATTAACACTATATGGTGATTGAATTAATGTTGTTAAACTCTACACATGTTAACTTGCCATGACAATAACACTCACTAAACTCTAATTTATAACTATTATGAGCTTAAAATTCCGTTTAAATTTATTGATTACGCTGCTTTCGCTAGCCTTTATTTTGGTTGTGGGCACTATTTTAGTTAACGACACCAGAATTTCTATTCGTGAGCGCGTAGAGGCAGCAAGCCGCGTGACGGTGCAGTTACTTGATACCGTGATTATCAGTTCTGCGCTCAACCCTGAATACGGGCCGACGCATAAGGTATTAGAAAGCTTTCTGCAATCTTTGGGATACGTGCGTAGTAGCCATATCATGCTCTATGATATTCGCGGCAATCTACTTTATGAATCGCCAGAATCTACCTTTAAAACTAATGTTCTCCCGCCAGAATGGTTTGTTAAATTGGTAGCCCCTAAAACTGAGACCGTGGTACGTAAAATCCGCTATGGTGCTTTAGTTGTTTCATCAAGTGCGGCAGGTTCTATTCGTGAAGCTTGGGCGGGTTTTAGTCAGTTGATGTGGGTCGGTTTGATTTTTTTCGTGCTGCTCAATGTCTTAGTTTATGCATTGTTAAGCCATTCTCTTAGACCTGTAAATCGTATTCTAGCCTCAATTAACCTCATGGAAAAAGGCGACTTAAGCACACGATTGCCCACTTTCACCTTGCCCGAATTTGATCGCATCGGGCATAGCCTAAATCGCATGGCAGAATCACTCGCTGCTGAACGTCAGTTAGAAGAAAATCGCCAATTAACCCATCTTATTCAAAGTCATATCGAAGATGAACGTCGAAGTCTAGCCAGAGAATTGCATGATGAGCTAGGTCAATATGTGACAGCGATTAAGACATTTGCGGTAGCCATTGCCAATAAGACCAAAGAAAAATCCCCGGATATTTCAAGTAATGCGCAAGTAATCGTTTCAGCCGCCAATCAGATTTATGACGGTATGCACAATATTGTTCGTAAACTGCGTCCAGGCGCGCTGGATAACCTCGGGCTTTCTGAAACACTAAAGGATGCGGTGTATTATTGGCAAAATCTTCATCCAGAAATGAAAATTAATCTAAGCTTGGAAGGTAATTTGGATAAGCTGGGTGAGACGCTGAACATTAATATTTATCGCATCGTGCAAGAGGCTATTAATAATGCACTGAAACATGCGCAGGCAAGCATTATTGATATTAAGTTGGCGGTATTGGCTGATGTCAAAAATACTGAGATAGCTAACATTGCACTCACGATTAAAGATAATGGGGTGGGCATGAATATAGAAATGGTTGACCAAACCCAACACTTTGGTTTGCTAGGCATGCGCGAGCGAGTGCAGGGTTTTCATGGTAGTTTTACTATCACTTCTGAACCGAATCAAGGAACAACTCTCTACATTAACATACCGCAAGCATTGCAGGCCTTAGCTTAGGTTTTAAAAACTAATATTAAAATAAAGACAATGGATAAAATATGAGCTTAATCAATGTAATGTTAGTCGACGATCACGCCGTAGTGCGCATGGGGTTTAAGATGCTGTTAGAGTCAGATGCCGATATTAAAGTCATCGCAGAGGCCGAGAGCGGCGAGCAGGCCATACAGCGTTTTGTAGAGTTTAAACCTCATGTTGTAGTGATGGATATTACAATGCCCGGTATTGGTGGCCTAGAGGCGATTGAGCGGATTTTAGCCAAAGATAGCTCAGCCAAAATTCTGGTACTGTCCGCGCATGAAGATTCTGTACATCCTAAGCGTGTATTAAATGCTGGAGCGATGGGTTATTTAACTAAACGCAGTGCTGCTGAAGAGATGATTAAAGCCATTCGTATAGTCGCGACTGGTAAGAAGTATTTAGAGGCAAGTGTCGCGCAACAAATGGCGATACAGCAATTGTCAGGCGATCAAAATCCTGTTGATGTGCTGTCACCACGCGAGTTTGAAGTGTTTATGGCGTTGGCAAAAGGTAAAACTACTAATGAAATTGCCGAAACTTTGTTTTTAAGTCCGCGTACTGTAGGTACGCATCTTTACAATATCAAACAAAAATTGAATGCAAATAATTCGGCTGAAATCGCGCTGATTGCTATGCGCAGTGGTTTGCTAGACGCTTAGTTGCTTAACTGTTTATTTAATTCACGGCGTAGCGCGCTACGCTCAATTTCCCAGCGGTAGATTGCTCGACCAGCGCTTTAGAACCGCTATGTAACTTACCAATTTCTGCGGGTATCAAAAACGTAATGACTTCTTGTTTGGTTAACTTGTTGCTGCCAGTTGCACCGATCGCAACTTGGCTTTGTTGCCATTCATTATCTGGAGGTAAATCGGTGGAACCTTGCTTCTTTGCATCTTCAAGAAACTGTTGCTTTTCATCGCCTATCAGCAAGCTCCATACTTCGACTTGAATTAACTTGCTCTCAACCATTAATTGAACAGGCTTCTCTTCGCTGAATGCTTCTTGCGAAGGTAAAGCTTCAATTTGGGGTGTAACTTCACTAAAGCCTGTACTCATAAATGCAATGTCGAACTTGTCTGGCGTGGTATCTTTAAGCGGCATGTTTTGTGCCGCTATTTTTTGCTTTTCTTCATGTGCGTCGATTGCGGCTGCGGTCATTCTATCGGCACCATGCAACAACATTGATTGCACAATTTGATGTGCAATAGCGCCGCCCACACAGCCGCAAAGAGTAAAAGCTAACCATGCTATGGTTAGCCCTCTGGCTAATGTCGACCATCTAATCATGCTTTGATGTGCCATAAGACGCATGTGTTGTTAATGTGGGAGGGCTAGATTACTGCTGAATAATGAGATTGTCCAGTAAATTAAAACGGCTAACTGACTGTTTTATTGTCATTAATACTAACTGATTGAGTCTGAGTAGTGCGCACGCTAATTACACCGCTGATGATAATGAGCGCGATTGCAATCCAAGCATCTAGGCTTAAATGCTCATTCCACCAGAGGACGCCGAATAAACTCGCTAATACCACTGTGACATAAGCTAAGCTCGCTACAACGAGCGTATTGCCAGTTCGGTAAGCACGTGTCATGGCTAGTTGCGCAATCGTTGCAGAAAAACCTAAGCCAAGCAGAACGGGTAAATCTTGCCATTCAATCGTGTGAAAATGATCAAAAAGCATCCATAAACCAGCGCCAATCGTTGAAATAAGTGTGAAATAGAAAACAGTTCGCCAATCTGGTTCATTGGCTTTTCCTAATTGTTTAACGTGTATATAAGCCAATGCCGCGCCTATGCCAGAAAGTAAACCTATGCCGCCAGCTAACCAATCTGCACTGGTGAAACTAGGTTTAAGTAGCAGGCTAACGCCAATAAAGCCAATGATTAACCCAATAAATAAAACCTTTTTAGGTCTTTCATGCAATAAAAATGGCGTAAATAGTGCCAAAAATAAAGGCGAGGTGTAGTTGAGCGTAATGGCCGTAGCAAGAGGTAAATGTGCAATCGCATAGAAAAATAATACCAGCGAAACAAAGCCAACCACAGCGCGTGACATTTGCTTAAATAGGACTGGCGTAGCTAATGGTAGTTTGTTGACTGCTATATATAGCCAAATGACGATTAAGCCGAATATGGAACGGTAAAATACCAATTCACTGCTGCTAAATTTTTGTGTGCCGACCTTCACCAAAGCACCCATGATGGCAAAGCCCAAAGCGGCTACCAGCATCCACAAGCTACCTAGATTTGGGAGTTTAAATATAGAGGAGTGTTTGTTTGATTGCTTCACGAGAGATGTTTAAGTGACATACTTTTTAAGTTGTTTGCGATACCAAATATGAAAATGTTCAAGGCCAGTTTCCATGGGGTGTTGATAAGGGCCACGTTCATCAATTCCTTGAGCGAACAAGGCGCGGCGACCATCATGCATGCGTTGGCAAATTTCATTATCTTCTACCGCAGTTTCATTATAGGCAGCTTGTTGTGCCGCGACATATTCGCGTTCAAATAAAGCAATATCTTCAGGGTAGTAAAATTCCACAACATTAGTACAAGCCTCTACACCACGAGGAATGATATGCGATACGACCAGCACATTAGGATACCATTCCATCATCAAAAACGGATAATAGACCATCCAAATAGCACCATATTTGGGTGTTGCCGCAGCTTGGTATTGTGATATTTGATTGTGCCATTGCTGGTAAATCGCTGAGTCTATGGCGTTAGTTGGATGCCTGTATGCTACAGTTTGCACGCTGTATTCATCGCCAAACTCCCAGTTCAATGCACCACAATCAACAAATTGATTCAGCCCAGGATGAAAAGGGCCCACGTGAAAATCGTCTAGGTACACTTCAATAAATGTTTTCCAGTTGAAGTTGTATTCATCCACCATCACCCGGTCAAGCTTAAAGCCAGTAAAGTCAAAATCTTGTTTGCAGCCGAGCTTAGCAAGGTCTTTGGCAATATCACGTTTACTATCAAATAGCAGGCCATGCCAATTTTTTAAAGGCTGATTTTCTAAATGCAAGCAAGGATTTTCCTTAAAATGCGGTGCGCCTAATAATTGGCCTTCTAGGTTATATGTCCAGCGGTGTAAAGGGCAAGCGATGTTTTTAGTGTGGCCGTGGCCTTTTAGCATGATGGCTTGTCTATGACGACATATATTACTGATGACACTAATTTCACCTTGCTGATGTATCAAACTTTTAGCTTCACCAGTCCAATGAAGCACATGGTAATCTCCTACATCAGGTACCATGAGTTCGTGGCCAAAGTATTGTGGCGCATTAGCGAAGATGAGCTGTTGCTCAAGTTCGTAAATATCAGCGTCAACATACCACGCAACGGGTAGCTGGGTTTGAGTTAATGATTGAGTATCTAAACTTGGCGGAGCCATGGCGCACTCGAAGGCTGTAAAAGTTAGTAGGTGAATTTCAAGCCCGCGATTTTTGCCTAAATTTACAATTTTTTCAAAAAATAATTGTAGGAGTAAATGGGTTTTATCGTGTGGTTTTATCTGCTAAAACTTGCCAATAACGAGGTTTTCGGCTAATCTCGCTGGGTTAAAGAATAAAATTTAATTCCAGTATTTTTAACTACATATTTTCAAATTACAGTAAGCCTTTATGCCAAATCACTTAATGAATACTTATTCACGTCAGCCAGTTACCTTTGTTAAGGGTGATGGCATTTGGTTGTACGATGATAAAGGAGATAAATATTTAGATGCGCTTGCTGGCGTTGCGGTTAATGGCTTGGGTCATTCGCATCCTAAATTGGTAAAAGCGATTAGCGAGCAAGCGAGCAAGCTCATTCATGTGTCAAATAATTATCACATTGCCGAGCAAGAAGCTTTAGCTGACAAGCTTTGTGAAATTTCAGGCATGGATAAAGTATTCTTCTGCAACTCTGGCTGTGAAGCCAATGAAGCCAGCATTAAGTTAGCCCGATTTTACGGGCATAACAAAGGGATTGTTAATCCTGAAATTATCGTGATGGATAAATCATTCCATGGCCGCACGATGGCAACCCTTTCTGCGACGGGTAATCGCAAAGTGCAAGCAGGTTTTGAGCCGCTAGTGAGTGGCTTCGTGCGTGTGCCTTATGATGATATTGAGGCGGTTAAACAGGTAGCTTCTCGCCACTCTAATGTAGTCGCCATTTTAGTAGAACCAGTGCAAGGCGAGGGCGGTATTAATATTCCTAAAGATGCAAGTGGCTATTTAGAACAATTACGGGCAATTTGTGATGCGCATGGATGGCTGTTAATGCTAGATGAAGTGCAAACAGGCATTGCCCGCACTGGCACTTGGTTTGCGTTCCAGCACACAAATATCAAACCTGATGTGATGAGCCTTGCAAAAGGTCTAGGTTCAGGTGTGCCGATTGGTGCGTGTGTGGCTAGCGGTAAAGCGGCAGAAGTGTTCACTTATGGTAAACACGGATCAACTTTTGGCGGCAACCCATTAGCCACTGCCGCTGGCTTAGCGACTTTGAATATAATCGAAGAAGAGGGTTTGCTGGATAATGCAGAAAAAATCGGCAATTTGATTCGTGAAGGTTTTAATGCTGAATTTAAAGAGACTAAAGGTGTGGTTGTTGTGCGTAATGCTGGCATGATGATTGGCATTGAGCTAGACAGGCCATGTGGCGAGTTGGTAAGCATCGCCTTGGCAGAGAAAATGCTGATTAACGTGACCGCTGATAAAGTGGTGCGTTTGTTGCCGCCATTGGTCATGAACGAAGCTGAAGCAAATGAGTTGGTGCAACGACTATCGGCCCTCATTAAAGCTTTTTTAAATAGTTAGAAGTTTAAACAGTTATAAGTACAATAGAATTTAGAGTAAAAACCACTGCGGTAACCCATTATGGCAATAAAACATTTTTTACAATTCAATGACTTAAATCGTGATGAGCTCGAGTATGTTTTCGAACGCGCTCATGTGATTAAAAAACAGTTCAAAACTTATCAGCAATACTGGCCTTTGCAAGACCGTACATTGGTGATGATTTTTGAAAAAGCCAGCACACGTACGCGTTTGTCGTTTGAAGCCGGCATGCATCAACTCGGCGGCTCTGCGATTTATCTCAATACGCGCGATTCGCAATTAGGCCGCGGTGAACCTGTAGAAGATGCTGCACAAGTGATTTCGCGTATGAGTGACATCGTGATGATTCGTACATTTGAGCAAGAAATTATCGAGCGTTTTGCGGCTAATTCTCGCGTGCCAGTGATTAACGGTTTAACCAACGAGTATCATCCATGCCAAATTTTGGCTGACATCTTCACTTTCATAGAACACCGCGGTTCGATTCAAGGTAAAACAGTGGCTTGGATTGGTGATAGCAACAATGTGTGTAATACGTGGTTGCAGGCTGCCGAAGTGCTGGATTTCAACGTCCACGTTTCTACGCCCCCAGGTTACGAAGTTGAAGCTGAACGTGCTAATTTGTATGGGAATGATCATTATGAAGAGTTTGCTGACCCAATGGAGGCTGCAAAAGGTGCTGACTTAGTGACCACAGACGTGTGGACAAGCATGGGTTTTGAAGCTGAAAATGAAGAGCGTTTACGTGACTTTGCTGATTGGCAAGTCGATGGCGACATGATGCGTATTGCTGCAAAAGATGCGTTGTTTATGCACTGTTTGCCAGCGCATCGGGGTGAAGAAGTGGCTGCTGATGTGATTGATGGCACGCAATCGGTAGTTTGGGAAGAAGCCGAGAATCGCCTGCATGTACAAAAAGCATTAATGGAGTATTTGCTATTAGGTCGAGAAAGTGCATAGATGGATAAAAAGGAAATTAGCCTTTCAAGCCATATATTGCCAGCATCAGCGACCATGATTGGTGTTTGTATGACGGTTATTTCTGTTATACAGCTAGCGCCTAAAAAAAACATTTCATCTTGGGCAGATGATTTATTAGCCATTGATAGTCTGTTCTTTTTAGTCAGCATGATGTTGTCCTATTGGTCAATTAGACATAAAAACCAGTTAGTGAAGGCCGAACTTTATGCGGATAGATTTTTTATATTTGGCATGGTAATGATGGTAAGTTTGAGCTTTTTAGTGGCGTTGGAATTATTTACGGATTAAGGATTAGAAGTAATGAGTAAAGTAAACAAAGTTGTATTGGCATATTCGGGCGGTTTGGACACTTCAGTGATTTTGAAGTGGCTGCAAGATGAGTATCAATGTGAAGTCGTTACATTTACCGCTGATTTAGGTCAAGGTGAAGAGTTAGAGCCAGCACGTGCAAAAGCTAAATCAGCAGGCGTAAAAGAAATTTACATCGATGATGTGCGCGAAGAGTTCGTGCGTGATTTTGTGTTCCCAATGTTCCGCGCTAATACCGTGTATGAAGGTGAGTATTTATTAGGTACGTCAATTGCACGTCCGTTAATTGCAAAGCGCTTGATTGAAATTGCCCGTGAAACCAATGCTGATGCTATTTCACATGGCGCAACAGGTAAAGGTAATGACCAAGTGCGTTTTGAATTAGGTGCATATGCGCTTAATCCAAACATTCAAATTATCGCTCCTTGGCGCGAGTGGGATTTACTTAGCCGTGAAAAATTGATGGCGTATGCCGAAAAACATGGCATTCCAGTCGATATGAAACATAAACAAGGTGGCAGCCCATATTCTATGGATGCTAACTTGCTACATATTTCATACGAAGGTCGTCATTTAGAAAATCCTGCGGCAGAAGCTGAAGAGTCAATGTGGCGTTGGAGTGTTAGCCCTGAAAAAGCGCCAGATGCTGCGGAATACCTAGATATTGAATATGTGAATGGCGACCCTGTTAGCTTGAATGGTCAAGCAATGAAGGCGCACGAGCTTTTGGCGCATCTTAATACCATTGGCGGCAAACACGGTATCGGTCGTTTAGATTTAGTGGAAAATCGCTACGTGGGCATGAAATCACGTGGTTGTTATGAAACGCCAGGCGGCACCATCATGCTTAAAGCGCACCGTGCGATTGAAAGCATTACCTTAGACCGTGAAGTTGCGCACTTAAAAGATGATTTAATGCCGCGCTACGCCAGCATGATTTACAACGGCTATTGGTGGAGTCCAGAGCGCGTTGCACTGCAAACCTTAATTGATCACACACAAAGTACCGTGAATGGTTGGGTACGCATTAAACTTTACAAAGGCAATGTGATTGTCGTTGGACGTGATAGTAAAACTAACTCATTGTTTGATTCTACAATTGCTACCTTTGAGGATGACAAAGGCGCATATGACCAAAAAGATGCGGGCGGCTTTATTAAGCTGAATGCACTAAGGTTACGGATAGCAGCTAATCTTAAAAATAGACAGTAGTTGAAAGGGGCAGAATATGCCCTTTTTTAATACCATCACGCTAAAGTTTAAACCTATTTTAGATGGCTAACTTTACAAATATTGTCACCAATGAGCTAGATAAAAATCAGGCTTTCGATGAGATGGTTTGCCATTCTTAGATATGGTTAGTTTTTCATTATTTGGTTTAGTTGAACTTACTTAAAGTGTTCTTATGAGAGGCATTAGATTTAAACGGTTTTTACCTGTTTATTCCAAAGATACGATTCATTAACATATCGTCATAATGGAGGATGTAATCATCTCAATTTATTTGATTAACTAGATATAACGAATTTGGGCATATTGCAATAATGCAGTAGCTTAATTTAGAGAAGTAATTGGCAACGCCTTTCTGCGATGCCGTATTTGAGCAGTAATAATTTTATATTCAGGAGAATAAAAATGGCTGTAATTGATCGTGTTTTAATTGGTGAAGCGTTAGTGATTGAAGATCGTCCAGATGGTAGTGGTTTAGATCTTAAAAATGTAGCACATATTGATTTGATTATTGGCCCACGTGGTAGCCCAGCAGAAGATGCTTTCTGTCGCACATTAACCGACCAAAAAGAAGGCGTAAACGGCTTATTAGCTATTGTTGCGCCAAATCTTATGGTGAAACCAAACACTGTTATGTTTAACAAAGTTACATTAAGAAACACTAAACAATCTTTACAAATGTTTGGCCCAGCTCAACGTGGCATTTCAATGGCGGTGATGGATTGCGTAGCTGATGGCACGATTCCAGTAGAAGAAGCTGATGATGTGTTTATCTGTATTGGTGTATTTATTGACCAATCTGCTGACATGGACGATCGCATTCAGGATTGGAATTATGAAGCGACCAAAATGGCGATTAAGAATGCCGTAAACCGTGAACCAAAAGCCGCTGAATTATTAAAAATTTATCAAGACACATCTCATCCATTTGCTGCAAAAAGTAAAGAAGAGCGCAATAGACGTGCGGCTGATGCTTTAAGCACAAAAGCAATTGAGCAAATGAAAAATCGTAATCCAAATATTGCCAAAGAACCTGAAGTTGATATCGCTGATGTTGCGCTAAATGAGATGCGTGACCGTAAGTCATCTACTTAAGTAGTTGTAAGTTAGCCATTAACAACCCCTGCTCAATGTATAGCAAGTGATTGTCACTTGCTATACAGCGGTTAGGTTTGCTCCAACTTTAACGAAAGTCTTTGATGTTTAAAGAGAAATCGACTACAGACGTGCAGAATGATCGAGAATTTGACTTTACTAATAATGATTTTAGTCGAGTTCGCAAACTCATTTATCAGCATGCAGGCATCTCACTTTCAGAAGCTAAGTCAGACATGGTTTATAGCCGTATAGGTCGTAGATTGCGCACAGTTGGTTTTGATTCATTTAAAACATATCTTGATAATCTTGAAAATGAAAACAACCCAGAAGAATGGGAAGCTTTCACTAATGCACTCACAACAAACCTCACTTCATTTTTTCGTGAAGAACATCACTTCCCCATACTGGCTGAACATTTAGTTAGCCTTAAAAAGCCAATCCGAATCTGGTGCTCTGCTGCTTCTACAGGCGAAGAACCTTATACCATTGCAATGACAGCATGCGAAGCATTTGGCACTATGAAGCCGCCTGTAGAGATTATTGCAACGGATATTGATACTAATGTGCTTGCTACTGCTTCACGTGGCGTTTATCCATACGAGCGAGTAAGCAAACTGTCGGACGAACGTCGCAAACAGTTTTTTCAAAAAGGTACAGGCGCGCAAGAGGGTTCAGTGCGCGTGCGCAATGAACTACGTAGTTTGATTACTTTCGAGCAATTGAATTTGCTAGATGAACAATGGACTTTAGGTGAGCCATTTGATGCCATTTTTTGCAGAAATGTGATGATTTATTTTGATAAACCTACACAAACCAAAATTTTGAGTCATTTCGTACCATTGATGAAGCCACACGCAATCTTGTTTGCAGGGCATTCAGAGAACTTTCTTTACGTATCTAACGATTTCCATCTGCGTGGAAAGACTGTGTATGAATTAAGCGATGCGAAAACAATTAAACGTACTCCAAATCAGGCAAAAGAAAGAATTGTATGAGTATGCTTCAAGAGGAGGTTTCTACCACACTCTATTTCGATCGTACTTTTGACTGTAACGCCGCGAAAATATCTCCCGGTGAGTATTACTATACTGACCAAGACATGGTGATTGTCACAGTATTGGGATCGTGTGTCTCAGCCTGCATAAGAGACAGCGTCACTGGTATTGGCGGCATGAATCACTTTATGCTGCCTGATAGCGCTGCAGCCGATAAAGACAGCCCCGTGTCAGAGTCTATGCGCTATGGCACCTACGCTATGGAGGTGTTGATTAATCAATTGTTGCGTAATGGCGCGCGTAGAGAGAACTTAGAAGCGAAGATTTTTGGCGGAGGAAATGTTCTAAAAAGCTTCACCACTATGAATGTGGGTGACCGCAACGCAATCTTCGTGCGTAAATTTTTAAAAGAAGAACGTATTCGAGTGATTAGCGAAGACTTATTAGATATTTATCCAAGAAAAGTTTATTACTTTCCAAAAACTGGCAGAGTGCTAGTCAAAAAGCTTAAAAATATGCATAACGATACTTTAGTCCAACGTGAAGAGGCTTACGCAAGCAAGCTGAAAGTGGCTGATGTAGGCGGTGAAATTGATTTATTTTGATAATTCAATTAAATAAAAACTCTCAGAAAAAAGAGAAAAAAATATGAAAATTAGAGTTCTTGTTATTGATGACTCAGCATTAATTCGTAGTCTATTAACTGAGATTATCAATAGTCAGCGGGACATGATAGTCGTGGGCGCCGCACCTGATCCAATAATTGCGCGTGAAATGATTAAACAGTTAAATCCCGATGTCCTTACTTTGGATGTAGAAATGCCAAAGATGGATGGCTTAGACTTTTTAGAGAAATTAATGCGTCTGCGTCCAATGCCCGTAGTTATGGTGTCTACATTAACTGAACGTGGTTCAGAAATCACCATGCGCGCACTTGAGCTTGGCGCAATAGATTTCGTGACTAAGCCTAAAATGTCAATTACTGAAGGCATGCTCGAATATACCGAAATTATTGCGGACAAGATTCGTGCGGCATCTCAAGCAAGGGTCGCGACTTTGCAACGACATGCCACAAGTCAAACTAGTGGAACCGCGCCTGCGCCCTTGCGTAATCCATTAATCAGTAGCGAGAAGCTTTTGATTATAGGCGCCTCTACAGGTGGAACCGAGGCTATTAAATCATTCCTTTTGCAAATGCCATCAGACTGCCCTGGCATTCTAATTACACAGCATATGCCTGCTGGCTTTACTAAATCATTCGCAAATCGCCTAGATTCACTATGCCAGATTTCGGTTCAAGAAGCGGCAGGCGGTGAGCGTATTTTGCCGGGTCACGCCTATATTGCACCTGGTGATAAACACTTGTTATTGGCTAGAAGTGGCGCCAATTATGTCACGCAGCTAAGTGATGAAGCGCCAGTCAACCGACATAAGCCTTCAGTCGATGTCTTATTCGACTCAGCAGCAGAATTTGCAGGTAAGAACGTGATTGGCGTGATCTTAACTGGCATGGGGAAAGATGGTGCGGCGGGTATGGCAAAAATGAAAGCAGCTGGCGCCTACAACTATGCTCAAAATGAAGAAAGCTGTGTAGTATATGGCATGCCTAAAGAAGCAGTTGCGTATGGCGGTGTAGATGAAGTAGCACATTTGAATGATTTACCCAAATTAGTGCTCAATTATCTTATTGCTAATAGCTCACGCGCGTTACGTGTGTAATGTGAAAAAATGAGCTGATGTAATAAGTTATGAGGATAAAGGTCAGTTTAATGCCGCTATTCTTGAATAAAACTTAAGTTAAAGTAAGTAATAATGAATGAAAAATAGAATCAGAATAAGTCATTTATGAATTTGAGGCTGATTTCGAATTCTATGAACGACTATTTTTAATGGAGTAATGCATGGCCAACCTAAATACAAAGTTTCTTGTGGTGGATGATTTTTCAACCATGCGCAGGATCGTTAGAAATTTATTGAAAGAACTTGGTTATACCAATGTAGATGAAGCTGAAGACGGAGCTGTCGGGCTTAGTAAGCTTAAAGGTGGTGGATTCGAGTTTGTGGTATCGGATTGGAATATGCCAAACATGGATGGCTTGACCATGTTGCAACAGATTAGAGCAGACCCTGAATTGAAACATTTGCCAGTGTTAATGGTGACTGCAGAAGCTAAAAAAGAAAACATTATTGCGGCCGCACAGGCGGGTGCCAATGGCTATGTGGTTAAACCCTTTACAGCAGCAACATTGGATGAGAAGTTATCTAAAATATTTGAGAAGCTTGAAAAAGCAGGGGCTTAGTGATGAACAGCGAGTCTTTACAGCAGCAAGCAACGCATGTTGAATCCATGCCAGTTGCTAACCAAAGTGACGAGATGCTTAATCGAATTGGCCATGTGACTAGATTGTTGCATGACAGTTTGCAAGGTTTGGGTCTAGAGAAAATTCTTGAGCAAGTCGCACAAGACATTCCAGATGCTCGTGACCGCTTAGCTTATGTATCTCGCATGACTGAACAAGCCGCAGAGCGTGTTTTAAATGCCACTGATTTAGCTACGCCGCTACAAGCTGAATTAGCAAGCGGGGCATTAACGTTAGAGCAACACTTGAAAGCCTTATTAGCAAAGCCTTCATTAAAAAGCGAATATAATGAAATCGCGGATGAAACCCTCGAATTTCTGACGTTGACAGCTAAAAATACCGCTGAAACTAAAGCTTTGTTGATGGATATTATGATGGCTCAGGATTTTCAAGATTTGACAGGCCAAGTCATCAAGAAAATCACAGGGCTAGCTCAAGATTTAGAAAAACAGTTAGTCCAAGTGCTCATAGATTTTTCACCAACGACGGCTAAAAAAGAGGTCGATGACAAAGCAACATTATTGAATGGTCCGCAGATTGATCCTACCGCAGTAGATGTTGTGGCAAGCCAAGAGCAGGTCGACGATTTATTAGATAGCTTAGGATTTTAATTGAGTGATTAATAAGGAGTCTGTTTAGCCTTACTTATCAAGGCTAAAGATTCTTTATTAAAGCCCAACTCTTTTGACGGGCGGCAAACTAGCTAGTTCCTCTTCAGAATACAATCGACCACTGGTAATAAAGGCGAAACCTGTGCCGCAGTCTAGTGAAAATGATCCACTAGAATTAGGCGTCGCATCCAAAATCGTATGCATATTTTCCGCAAAAGTAAAATGACTATTGCCCATATAAAATGTTGCGTCTTGCCATTCCCCCAAAATAACATCTGATGCACTAGGGTTAAACTCGTTAACTGGCATACAAATTGGACCACTTCCTTCGCAACATCCGCCCGATTGTAGAAATGCGATTGGGCCAAACTCAGCTGTGAGTCTATGAATCAGTGCTAACGCACTTGGTGTGGCTGAAACGCGACTGTTTTTCTCGGCTTCATTCACAGTTGCTGGACGTTCCGCAGTTTGTGTATCCATATTTTAAAGCTCCAAATCTTAATTGACCATTTCCTCAGTTAGCAAAAAATAAAGGGCGAGTAAACTCGCCCTTTATTGTACTGAAATTACTAGCGATTAAACTAGTAGACTATTAGTCTGTTTGAATAGTTTACTAAAAGAATCCTAATTTATTAGGATTGTAGCTCACTAATAAGCACTTAGTTTGTTGGTAATGGTCCAGCATCATTTTATGGTTTTCACGACCAATACCAGACTCTTTGTAACCGCCAAATGCTGCATGTGCAGGGTAGGCGTGGTAGCAATTTGTCCAGACACGACCAGCTTTAATACCACGGCCCATTCTATAAGCAACAGTACCATTGCGAGTCCACACACCAGCACCCAGACCGAAGATTGTATCGTTAGCAATCGCTAACGCTTCTGCTTCATCTTTAAAGGTAGTAACTGCTAACACTGGGCCAAAAATTTCCTCTTGGAACACGCGCATTTTGTTGTGACCTTTAAGTAAAGTTGGCTCAATGTAATAGCCACCTTCTAAATCACCTTTTAATACATTGCGGTTACCACCAATGAGTACTTCAGCACCTTCTTGTTTGCCAATATCAATGTAATTCATGATTTTGTTCATTTGGTCTTCTGATGCTTGTGCGCCAAGCATAGTACTTGAATCTAATGGACTACCTTGTTTAATGGCTTTTACACGTTCAAGCACGCGTGCAATAAATTTATCGTAAATGGATTCTTGAATGATTGCGCGTGAAGGGCATGTACAAACTTCACCTTGGTTAAAGGCGAACAATACCAAACCTTCAATGGCTTTATCAAAGAACGCATCATCTTCATCCATAATATCGGCAAAGAAGATATTAGGTGATTTGCCACCTAACTCTAATGTTGCAGGGATTAAGTTACTCGCTGCAGCGGTTGCAATTGCACGGCCTGTAGCGGTAGAGCCAGTAAAGCCAATCTTGGCAATACGTTTGCTATTGGCTAATGGCGCACCAACTTCACGACCATAACCATTCACAATGTTTACAGTGCCTGGAGGTAATAAATCGCCAATCACTTCCATCAAGATTAAAATACTGACGGGTGTAAATTCCGCTGGTTTTAATATAATACAATTACCTGCAGCTAAAGCTGGAGCCAGCTTCCAGGCCGCCATTAGAATCGGGAAATTCCATGGAATAATTTGACCTACAACGCCTAATGGTTCATGAAAGTGATAAGCAACCGTGTCGTTGTCCACTTCACTAATGCCACCCTCTTGCGCACGAATTGCACCAGCAAAATAGCGGAAATGATCAGCAGTTAATGGAATGTCAGCATTCATTGTTTCGCGAATTGGTTTGCCATTGTCAATAGTTTCAGCAGTGGCAATTAATTCAAGATTGGCTTCTATGCGATCAGCAATTTTGAGTAAAATGTTTGAGCGTTCAGTCGTCGATTTTGTACCCCATGCGTCTGCTGCTGCGTGTGCAGCATCTAAAGCCAGCTCAATATCTTCAGCGCTAGAGCGTGCAACTTGTGTGTAGTTTTTCCCAGTAATAGGCGTAATGACGTCAAAATATTGACCTTTTACAGGTGCTACCCATTTGCCGCCAATGTAATTATCGTACTTTGCTTTATAAGGGATTGTAACGCCCATACCTTTTAATAAATCTAAACTCATGCCGACTCCTCTAGTTTTGCTGTAGTTAATATAGTATTTCTATCTGAAAAACCGCATTGCTTGGTTGCTATTTTTATTATGTCTAAAAGTTAACTTAATCCACGAAGAACCCTTGTAAATAAAGGGTTTGAAAGATCAGTGCGAACTAAACAATAAACCTTAGAGGCTAGCAAATCAAGCTAAATGTTACTAATTGGTAAACATTTTTATATGTCTTATATATTATATAAATTATATTAATGAAGTTATTTTCTTAATCCATTAATATCATCTACTACCACAGCATATAAGTCTCGTGATGAGGCAAGTGCGCCAAGATGTACTTCTTCAGCAGTTAATACTTTGCCATTTGTACTAACTAGTGGTCGGGTTGCAGTCGCACTGGCAACAATTGTTGATGCGTAACCTAAATTAAATGCACCGTGCGCAGTTGAGTTCACACACATATGTGTCATGAAACCAGCCAATACGATATTTTTAATGCCAAGAGATTTAAGCTCGGCATCTAAAGTGGTGTGGATAAATGCATTAGGGTAGTTTTTAACAATCACTTTTTCCCCAGCTATTGGTGCAACTTCAGAAGCTATTGCCCCAATATCAGCGGAAATGTCGTAAGGGGAACCTACCCCAGCATCATGTTGAATATGTATGACTGGTATTTTAAGCTCGCGTGCGATTTTTAATAATTTTTGTGCTTCAAGAATAGCGGGCTCTACATTTGTAAGTTGCATTAACCCACGTCGATAGGTGTTTTGAATGTCAATTAAAATCAGAGCTGAAACTTTTAGGTCGGCCGGTTGATTTTCCATGTTATTAATATCGCGTAAAGTTTGTGACGCTGTGACCATAATAGACTCCATTAGGAAAGTAGATTCATTGGTTAAATGACTTGCAGAAATGCTAAAAGTGCCCAATTGTGCATAATTCTATGTGCGGTTATGAAGGCCACCATAATTTAACTTGGAATTTGGTGTTGACCGCTAAGCTACGGAAATCTCGCAGTATTGATACGCTAGTCTAGAAAAAGACTTCATCTTAAGCTATAGTACTTGAGCTGCAGTATATTGGTATACTCTAGTTAAAAATAGAAAAACACCTCCAAATATGACGGATATTTTAGTTGCTGCCCCATCTGTATTAACGCGAGAGTTTTGGCGCAGATTTTCCACGCCTACGCCTGAATCACTGGGCCGATCGATTATGTCGTTATTGGTGATTGCAGAGAGTATTGTTTGTATTTTCTGGATATTTACCTTATCAAGCCTAGGTGAAGGTTACGCTATTATTGCAGCAGTGCCGTATTTTTACCTTGTTATCTCATACGTTAGCCTGTTCTTATTCTATCGACTCAAGCGCTTCGAATACTTTACGTTTACACAATTGGTCATGCTGTTAGTTATGCCTTTTGTCATGCAATGGGCAATTGGTGGCTTTGCTGCTTCCAGTGGTGTGGCAATATGGGCGATATTGTCACCAGTAGGCGCTTTAATGATTTTGGGTACGCGCCAATCCACCCCTTGGTTTTTATTATTTATAGGGTTAGCTTTTATTTCGTGGAAGCTAAATCATTATTTCGCGGGCAACGCTATGCCAATTCCGACCACGTTAAAAGATGCATTTTTTCTGATGAATATTACTGGTACGGCTTCAATCTTGTATGGGGTTCTGCGTTATTTTCAGGCTCAAAAAGAGCGCGCTATGATTTCATTAGAGTTAGAGCAAGCACGGTCAGAAAAACTACTGCTCAATATTCTTCCGGTTGCTATTGCTGAGCGTCTAAAAGCTAATGATATGCGCATTGCTGACCATTATGAATCTGTGACCGTCATGTTCGCTGATTTAGTTAACTTCACGCAGATTTCAGAAAAAATGCCGGCTTTGCAATTAATTGACTTGTTATCACAAGTATTTCTAAAATTTGACCAGTTGGCAGAAAAATATCAAGTCGAAAAAATTAAGACGATCGGCGATGCATATATGGTTATTTCTGGCGCGCCTATCATGCATACAGATCATGTGAATCGGATTGCAGAAATGGCATTTGACATGAAGGTTGCGCTACAGGAAGTAGCAGTTAAAACAGGCATCGATTTGAATATGCGCATTGGAGTTCATACTGGCCCAGTGGTTGCAGGGGTGATTGGCAGCACGAAATTTAGTTATGATTTATGGGGTGATACCGTCAATTTGGCCAGCAGAATGGAAAGTACTTGTAAAACTAACTGCATACAAGTAACGCGTGAAACACAAGCGTTGTTAAAAGACGCTTATGAATTTTCAGAACAGATGACTGTAGATGTGAAAGGCAAGGGATTGGTAGAAACTTATGTACTACTTGCGCGAAAGTCCAATTAATCTTTGCTTAAGCAGCGTTAATTATACGTAGACTCATCATTCAGTAACATGTTGGCTGCATTTGGGTTGCCAGTCCAAAAATTATAAAACTCCCTTACTACCAATAAAAACAATTGTTTAGCTTCTACCATCTTAAAAAGCGGTAAAGTTAAATCAGCCGCGGTACGATAAGATTTATGGTTCTTTATTGGCGCATCACGTAAGCGAATTACCATCACTTTAGCAAGTTTGATACGTGTATCTACCAGTGATTTATCTGCACCCTGATCGCGCATGGCTTGCGTATAAGCTTTTAACGGCCAACTTTCAGCAGTATCAAAACTTTCTGAGTTCAAACTATCGATCAATATTTTTAATGAGGTTGTGAGTGGTTTCCATTGAATTCCGGAAACATCAAAACCATAGTTTAAATTAAAGGCAGCAATCGCCTTAATGTCATTCATCCAAAATGGATAAAATTCACGAGCGGTATTAAGATTGGTATGCCAATCTTCTTCAGGCGTTGCTTTCAACACGTTATCCACCACCTTGCTGTAGATTACCGATTCAAGAGATTTACCAGCAAGCGATTCAGCCAGTTGGTCTAAAAATAAAGAGTGCTTATACAGCACATTGGTAGTTGCACCCTTAGCCTGTAAAAGCTTTAAATATGCGCGGATGGCTTCTTTCTCATGAGATTTGTTCATTTCTTAGTTATTTTTCTGCTTTTCACCTATATGCATTTGGCCTCGTTGTTTGGCGAGAATCACTTGTTTTTGTCGCTCAGTTAAACTTGCTTTTTTTTCTTCAGTTAACTTGTCGTAACAATAAGGGCAAGAGATGCCAGCCGTGTATTGAGTACTTTGCATTTCGGCAGGTGATAGTGGATGGCGGCAAGCGTAACATTGGTCAAACTCACCGACTTCCAAATTGTGCTTAACGGCTACACGTTGGTCAAAAACAAAGCATTCGCCTTCCCACATACTTTCAGCTTCTGGCACGGTTTCTAGGTATTTTAGAATGCCACCTTGCAGGTGAAAAACCTCTTCAAAACCTTGATCTATCATATATGAAGAGGCTTTTTCGCAACGAATACCGCCTGTACAAAACATAGCGACTTTTTTATGTTTGGTTTTGTCAAAATGTTCAGTAACGTATTCTGGGAATTCACGGAAAGTCGTGGTTTTAGGGTCAATTGCACCTTTGAACGTACCGATATCAACCTCGTAATCGTTGCGTGTATCAATCAGAATCACATCTGGGTCGGAAATCAGCGCATTCCAATCTTCAGGTTTAACGTAAGTGCCAACTTTCTTCGTTGGACTAACGCCAGGCACACCAAGCGTAACAATTTCCTTTTTGAGTTTAACCTTCATACGGTAAAACGGATGTTCGCTAGCAAATGATTCTTTGTGCTCTAAATCGGCAAAGCGATTGTCAAATATTGCATCTGAACGCAAAAAATCCAGCAAGTTGTGTATGTCTTGTGGCAAGCCAGCAATCGTGCCATTAATGCCTTCTTCAGCAAGAAGTAGCGTACCTTTTATGTTGTTGCTGATACAGGCTTCTAGAATTGGCGCTTGCAAAGATTTGTAATTGGGTAAACTGACAAACTTATAAAGCGCGGCGGTTAAATACTTAGACATTTTTTTGATAATGAACTGTAATAAAACGGTATTTTATCATCAGACCGTAAAATTATTTAAATGTGCATTAAGACGAGTGAGAAACTAATAAAATCTCACCATTGCCACTACAGGCTGCGTCACCTACAAAGCGCTGTACGCGCTTTGTTTCAATATTAGAAAATTGTGTGTTGAATGGTTTGAAAGATTTAAACATTAGGTTTAAAAATGGCAAAGTATGGCTGCCGCAGTCTTGTATAGTTGCATGCAATTTTGGCAGTTTGGTCAGTAATAATGTGCCGCGCTTCATGTTAAAGCAGGCATATTCTCCAACGTTGCCAAGTATCCCAATGGTGCCCGCAATCATACGGCTGGCACAGTAGTCGCCGACATTGCCTTCAATGAGAATTAAGCCGCGACGCATTTGGTCGCCCACGCGGTCGCCAGCATTGCCTTTAATAATGACAGTGCCGCCGCGCATACCTTTGCGTAAGCCTGAAGAAGCGCCACCAAGAAAGTCACCTGTGTTACCGTCAATTTTGAGTAAGCCGCTAACCATATTGCATGCAGCAAAAGCTTGCGCATTGCCTGTGCAATGGATGGTGCCATTTTTTAAACCAAAGCCTAAATAGGCGCCAGCATCACCTTCTAAAGTGATACTTCCTAAGGTCATGTTTTTGCCGACATTATCAAAAAACTGACTGCTATTTTTGAATACAATGTTTTCAGTATCATCGCCACTCATCTCAAATAAATCAGAAACGCGTTGACCATGTAATGCGATTGCCCCTATTTGGTTAATGTTTAAACCTTTTAATAGGTCAGGCGTTAACTGAGAACAGTCAAGTGAGTGCGTTAATGGCTGTTTAAGTGTGAAGGTAAGTTGGGTCATAAGGAGTTGCCACCCATAATTTCGTGCAATTTAAAATGATGAGGGCCTAGTTTCCCACCGTAATTACCTGCTGATATACGTTTCACGCCGCTTGTTTCACCTAAATCGCAAATGGCTTGTATGCCAACGCGCATGGACTCTGCAATGTCATCAAAACCAATGCCATCAATCACTATTTCCATCACGCTTTCGATTTCGGGCGATAATTCTGTATTAGTTGCACCTTTTAGTGTTGGGCAGAATGCATCGTTGGTGGAGGCAAACATGGTTTTATATTTGCTACCCACTTTAGAGCCTGAGCGAACAACGCCGCCAGGGAAAGGCATAATCACGTTAGGGATTTTTTTCATTGCAGTGATGGCGGCTTCTGCCGCGGCAAGCGCTGCTGGCTGTGATGTGGCTAAAATCAAGAAGTTGCCGCCGCCAATTGCGCGCACCATGCCAGTAGTTTCTTCGCATAAAAATTCGCCATCCATCACTGGCACGCGCCAGTAGCGTTTGGCTGAAATCAACTTAGATGTTTGGAAACCATCGCCAAAAAAGCGTAAGTTTTTACCTAGATTAATTTTTTCATCGCTATCGATGCCAGAAAACGCCGCAGCAGTAGGGCAGGTGAGTATACATTGTCCCATACGGGTTTCAAGCTGCTGCATTAATACTTTGCTGCCCATGGCAAACATCAAAATGCTCACGCCTGGTCTGCCATCTGGCGTTTCTTCTTCGGTCATTTCACGTTCAATACCAGCTTCTACCCCGCAACCAATCACTGAGGTTGCAAAGCCTGTCATGGCATTTGCGGCGTGATATGCCCATTTTAGATTTTGAGCCGTAATGATAACGCGCGTGCCGCGCATATTAAATGCTTCAGCAAAGGTTTCATCTATTTGTACACCGTTAATAATCATGAGTTATCTATTAAATAATTAAGCGTCTAATTGGTTAAGCATCAGGCGCGCCTGAAATAATTTTACCCACCCATTCTTCAATGGGAATAATGCCAATTTCTTTGGCTTTTTTAGCATCGGATTCAGGCAAAATATCTTGTACTAAATCTAGTTGTTTCCAGCCTGCTAATGGTGTTTCGCAATGCTCGCGTGGGACATAACGTGAGTCGCGCACGATTTCCATTTTTGGAATATATCTTGGACAGTTCTGCCAAAATTCAGACAGTTTTACAGTAACAACAAAATCTGCTTCTTTGTAATGTGCCATTAAAACAGGGTCTTTTGAAATACTTGCAGTGCCTTGCACGCGCAGGCGATTAGGCGTTTCAAAAGAAATAAATAGTAAGCCGACATTTTGGTTGGTAGTGATATTTCCCATCGAGAAAAACATGCCGTTACCATCGTAACTTGGGAATATCAAAGTCGTATCATCAAGCACTTTTACTAAGCCTGCATCGCCACCTTTGTATGATGTGGTTGGGCGACCTTGATGGTCGATTGTAGATAAAAAGAACATATTGACGCTAGAGATAAAGCCTTTAGCACCATCATCAAACTCAGTTCTGCAAACCAGCTCTTCTACACGGTCAGCCATGCCTCGTGTGCCAAACTCATCTTGCAGTTTGCGATGTTGTTCTCCGTACAGTCTACTCATTTTGGTTTCTCGTTTTAAAATTAGTGAGAGGCTTTTTTATTTTCATGGACAATAATGCTACCACGTCCATCATTCGTTATTTCATCATCATTCATCTTAAAACTATCCAATTGCATGGTGTGATACTTATCAAAATAATCTTTTAAATCTTTTTCTACGGCAATGTCGAAAGCCGGTTTGGCGGTATGTGTTGCACCCCAAACGACTTTAGCCACTTTGCCGTCTTTTACGACTAACTCACCATCTTTGAATACATAATCAGGTTTAGCGAACATCGCTTCACGGTCGGCTTGATCTGTGTAAATCGTAATATCTGCACCTGCACCAACGCCTAAATGTCCGCGGTCGTTTAAACCAATGAGGTTGGCTGCACCTGCACGCGTCATAATGGCAATGTCGTATAAGCTGTATTCGCGATCCAGCGAAGTTAAGTTGCTCATGGCTTGTGCGTCTAAATTCAGTTTGGCAAAGGCTTCGTTCCTAAAGGTTTTATCCATTAATAAACGAATCAAATGTGGATAACTGGTAAATGGTGCGCCGTTTGGATGGTCAGTGGTTAAGAAAATGCGCCAAGGGTCTTCAACCGATAAAAATATTTCTAGTCCAATTGCCCATTGCAAAGCGTTGACGTAGTTTTGGTCTTTGTATCTAAACGGCACCACGCCACAACCTGCATCACATTCAATATCCATAATGACGGATTTTTTTGGATTGGCATGTTTTGCATTCAACTGCTGCATCATATTATCACCTGATGCGGTGACCGTTTGGCCAAATAGAATCTGACCAACATCGGCAGTAATATGTTTGTTTTTATTCAAGGCTTCGGAGATTTGCGCAGCGGCGGATGAAAACTTTTTATCGCCTTCTGTGCCATAGCTGTGAAACTGTATATGCGTGAGATGCATAGGCAAGCCATCAGATGCGCTCATGGTATCTAGCGTAGTTTGAAAGTTACCTGCTGCTCCTAAATTATTGCAATGTACATGCAAAGGTTTGGCAATGCCAAGCTGATGCACAGCGGTGCTTAGGCTTTTTAATATTTCACGTGGGGTAACTTGGTAGTGGCTATTGTTTTCGTCTAAATCTAATCTGCGTTGATTGAACTTGAATGCGTTAATGCCGCCTGGGTTCACCACTTTAATGCCGATTGATTGCGTAGCATTGAGTATCCATGCCACATAGTCATTAATGGCTTTTTGATCTTTTTTTGCCGTGAGCATGCGCAAAAAGTAATCATCATTACCTAGCATGGCATAACCGCCTTTATCTATCATTGGCGTATCGGCCATTTCTAGATGAGTTTGGCGTGCATTCACAGGCATGAGCGCTGGTTCAAAAGCCGCTGTGTAACCCATTTCTATATAACGGAAACCCGTATCGGTTGCGCTAGGCGTAGCATTATGGCTACAACTCGGCGAACAAACATGCGCTTCAGGCTCGGTGTATTTTTTAGTTTCTTGATACTCTGGCAGCATCATTCGAGCAATATTGACTTTGCCGCCACCAATATGGCTATGCATATCAATTGCGCCCGCCATCACTACTTTGCCAGTTAAGTCGTAAGTTTGTGTGATTTTTTCAGTAGAGCTAGGTTTGGCAATAATGCGACCATTTTTGATATAAATATCTTGAACCACACCATCTTTACCCGAGGTTGGGTCATAAATTCTGCCGTTTTTAAGAAGTGTAATCATGCTAGTTTCGCCTCGATTTGGCTGATGACGTCACTTAAACTAGGAAGCTCACTATTGCGTAATTTTTTAAGCGGCATAGCCACGGAGCTATCCATTCTAAACATCGTGCCTGTGTGGTGAGCGCCCGGAATACCTGCTGGAATAAACACATCTGGCTGCTTTTCAAACTGCATATCAGGATGACCTATAACAATGATTGGTGCATCGCAAGCCGGTGGCTGATGCGCATTGAACGTGCTCACCCATAATAATGCATCGCTACTGTTTAATTGTTGTTTTGTAGAAAAGTGATAAGCGTCATACTCAGCATGACCATTCACGAAGCGATTTCTAGTGGGGTAGCCTGATAACCAAGTACTCGTGTGATTGACGCTAGAGTCGCCATCACCAGAGTTAAGTGGTAAACCCGCAACACGATTCGTTTCATTTAATTTAGAAATAAGTTGAGTTATGCTTTGAACGGTGAGTTCCGCCTGCGGAAACTTTAAGGAGCTTGCCGACCAAACCACTACGCCATATTTTGCAGCTTTTAATTTTTCTAAAATTTGTTTAAGTGACGCGATTGTTACGCCGCCAATTAAGTCATTATCAGCTTTTTTATTCAGAGGATTCTTGGCATTCATGAGCGCATTCAGTGCGTTCATGATTTCCGGTAATTTAACAGATTCTTCAGCAAGGCCTAAATACATGATTTCAGGTTTAGGTTTGTTGAATAAAGTGTCAGTATTCAAAACTAATTTCTCAAAAAAACGCGGGCAGCTACTTACAATATCAGTACCAATCGCCAAAATTACATCGGCACGATTTTTGACTTCAGTCAGCGTTGTTGTTTGCCAGCCACTATTTTGCATCGCCAAAGTGTTCCGCACAGTGCCTTCGGAATGCATATGATCTAGTGTGGCGCTAGCTTTCTCTGCCAAGCGCATCATTGAGCGCATGCCTTGCACCTCAGTGCCTAAGCCTGCAAATAAAGGATGCTTTGCCTTGCGTAGAATGTCAGCCGCCGCTTGAGTCGCAGTGTTTAAATCGGTAGATTTTCCAGCCACGCTAGGTTTAGAACTGCTTTCAGCAAAAGCTTTCTCGAAAAAGCTAACCCCTTTAACGCAAGCATTTTTGATGCTTAGAGGAGATGTTGAATTTAATTCCAAATCATCGCAGAGCAAACCACAGGCGGGGCAGCAAAACATTATTGGTAACGTTGTATTGATTGATGGTTTCATTAGTTATCATTTTGCCACATTGTTACAAAATTGAAACAACAATTAAGCAGGTAAATGCAGATTTGTTTTTAAAGTTGAGGGATTGTCATGTCCTGCATTGCATTAGTATGCGATTTCCAAAGTATTTGCAATTTTTAAGGATTTGTATGTTCGAATGATTAAAATGATGGTTTATTAAAATCGCTAAAAATGGTATTTTATCGTTCTTTTCAATAAGTTAATTTAATGGAGTTGTTATGGCTGTTCAACGTACGCTTTCTATCATCAAACCTGATGCAGTGGCAAAAAATGTAATCGGTAAAATACTTACGCGTTTTGAAAACGCAGGTTTAAAAGTTGTTGAAGCCAAAATGGCGCAATTGACTCAAGCTGAGGCTGAAGGCTTTTATGCTGTTCACGCTGCGCGTCCATTCTTTGCTGATTTAGTAAAATTCATGATTTCAGGCCCAGTGATGATTCAAGCGCTTGAAGGCGAAAATGCTGTTCAAGTTAACCGTGATTTAATGGGCGCTACTAACCCAAAAGAAGCGGCTGCCGGTACGATTCGTGCTGATTTCGCTGAAAGCATTGATGCTAACGCGGTACACGGTTCAGATTCAGCAGAGAATGCTGCAATCGAAATCGCCTATTTCTTCGGTAAATAATTCAATCTTCGTCATTATGCTGCGTTGCGAATAAAAAATAATTCCTTACATACTTCATGTATGCCGCGTCATTATTTTTTATTCACGCCTTGCCTAATTTAGAAGCTTGAATTATTTGATGTAAAGGTAAAACAATTTTGGTCAACTTGCTCAATTTCAATCAGCCACAGCTGGCGCAATGGTTCGCGGAACAAGGCGAAAAGCCTTTTCGTGCCAAGCAGTTAATGCGTTGGATGCATCATTTTGGTGTGCATGATTTTGAGCAGATGACTGATATTGCCAAAGTATTACGCGAGAAGTTGGTTTTAGAAGCCGAAATTACTTTACCAACGGTGCAGTTAGAGCAAGTATCTAATGACGGTACGCGTAAGTGGTTGATTGGTGCTGACACTGCTAATAGCATTGAAACCGTGTTTATCCCTGAGGATGATCGCGGTACTTTGTGTATTTCAAGCCAAGTTGGTTGCGCGTTGGAATGCACATTTTGTAGTACAGGCCGTCAAGGATTTAACCGAAATTTAAGTGTTTCAGAGATTATTGGCCAGCTAGCCATTGCTAACCAGTCGCTGAGACAAGAAAGTGGATACGATTTGCTTTCTGCAAATGATCGTATCATTAGTAATGTAGTAATGATGGGCATGGGCGAGCCGCTAGCAAACTACGATAACGTAGTCACTGCCATGCAAATTATGTTGGATGATAATGCCTATGGCTTAAGCCGCCGCCGCGTGACGCTGTCAACCAGCGGCATGGTGCCAGCGATGGATAGGTTAAAAGAAGATTGTCCTGTGGCATTAGCCGTTTCCTTGCATGCACCTAACGATGCGCTACGCGATGTGATTGTGCCTATCAATAAAAAATATCCGCTTAAAGAGTTAATGGCTGCGTGTAATCGTTATTTAGAAAAAGCGCCGCGCGATTTCGTTACGTTTGAATATGTGATGCTGGATGGCGTGAATGATACGGTTGAACATGCGCATCAGTTACTGGATTTAGTAAGAAACGTATCATGCAAATTCAATTTAATCCCATTTAATCCGTTTCCGAACAGTGGCTACGATACATCTAAAGCTAGCCATATTCGAGTGTTTCGCGATATTCTCATGCAAGCAGGTTATGTGGTGACGGTACGCAAAACGCGTGGTGAGGATATTGATGCCGCATGTGGTCAGCTGGCGGGTAAGGTATTAGATAAAACTAAACGTACGGCAAATAGAATTCCAATTGTAATTGCTGAATGAGGCCAGAGATGAAATTAGGTGTTTTAAAATTATTGTTTACGTTATTGGCGATTGGTTTGTTTGGTGCTGGGTGTGCCAATCAGCAACAGCAAGATAAAGACACTGAAAATACAAAATCTCGCGCACGCGCTCATGCTGATTTGGGTTCAGTTTATTTTCAGCAAAAACAATTAGAAATTGCTTTAGAAGAATTCAATGTTGCTATTAAAATTGATCCTACTTTTGCTCCAGCTTACAATGGGTTAGGTTTAGTGAACGCCGAACTTGGCAAAGATGATGTAGCTGATGCGAATTTTAAAAAGGCAATTCAGTTAGAGCCATTGAATTCCGAAGCGCATAATAATTATGGTAGTTTTTTATGTGCTAGAAATAGAGTGGATGAATCCATTGCACAGTTTTTAGCGGCGCTTAAAAACCCGCTCTATGCCACGCCTGCTATGGCTTATACCAATGCAGCTATTTGCTCTGTGCGTAAAAATAATCTAGTAAGCGCAGAGAATTATCTACAACAAGCTTTGCAAATTGAGCCACTTTCGCAAGTGGCGGCCTACCAACTAGCCTCATTACAATTTAAACGTAATGATGCAATTGCGGCAAAGAAAACTTTACAAACTGTGATGTTAAGCAGACCAGGACCGGAAGTGTTGTGGTTGGGCATTCAGATTGAGCGCATTGTTGGTGGCAAGGATGCTGAAGCTAGTTACGCTTTACAATTAAGACGCCAGTATCCAAATTCTATGCAAGCTAAGTTATTAGAGAGTGGAAAATAACATGGCGGACGAAGCTGTAGCAAACTTTACAGAGGTGGAGATGATAGGTTTTGCGCCATTAGGCGAGGTGTTTTTTGACGCTAGGAATGCAAAAAATCTATCATTAAAAGACGTATCAAATAATTTGCGTTTTAGTATTAAGCAAATTGAGGCTTTAGAAAATAATAATTTTTCTAGTTTACCTCCAGCAGCGATTACACGTGGTTTTATACGTAACTATGCACGTTATTTAGAGTTAGATGCCGAGCCTTTGTTAGCGAGCTATCGTGTACGTATGCCAGACGTTACCCCGGGCACCTTAATTGTAAAAACCTCTATGAACCAAGTGATGCCAGGTAAGGGTGGTTCTTCTTCTCTACTAAAGTATTTATTGCTGTTTAGTTTAGTGTTACTTGCTACTGCCACTATGTTTTACTATATTAATTATATGCAGAAGCCAATGAATAAGGTGGCGGAAGATCTTGTTAACACCCCGATAGAAGCAATGGTGCCAGAGGTTGCTATGCTGCCAGAAGTTGCCTTGCCAGAAGCGGAGCGTGTAACACAAACTGATACCGTTGACGCGGAAGCTGCCGAGAATGTGCCTGCCGAAGTAAATGGCGATGTAACAGCAATCCCCAGTCAGGTTATGCCCAATCAAGCTACCGCGAGTGCCGCTGTTACTAGACCTGAACAAACACAACAGTCGAGTGGCTCGATGGTTACCACACAAAATCTTCAGATGCCAAAAGAGGCGGCTGTAGACTTCAATACGTTTAAAGAAAATGCCGCAAAAACAACGCCGCCCACAGCGAGTGCTAAAGCAAGTGCTACGGATGCGAAAGCGCCCGAACTAGCTAATAATGGTCTAAAGCCAAATAGCGTAACTGCCGCAGTAGTTAAAAGCGTGAATATTGCGGTGACAGAACAAACATGGGTACGCATCACCGATAAGCATGGCGAAGTCGTCTATGAAAAAATGTTAAAAGCGAATAGCGAAGATGGCTTCAACGGCTTGCCTCCTTTTAAAATGCTGATTGGCAATGCAAAGGCAACCAAGCTTACATTTTCAGGTCAGAATGTTGATTTGAGCGATAAAACTAAAAGTAATGTTGCTCGCCTAACCTTGGAGTAACCATTGAGTCTTTCTTTACTTAAATCCGCACGTAATACTCTGCAAGTCATGATTGGTCATGTGCCTGTGGGTGGTGGTTTGGCTGGCACTGTCGCTAGCCCGGTTGTTGTACAAAGTATGACGAATACTGATACTGCTGATGCGCAGGCAACCATTAAGCAAGTATTTGAGTTATGGCAAGCGGGCAGTGAAGTTGTGCGGATCACCGTTAACTCGCCAGAAGCCGCTGCGCAAGTGGGTAATATTCGTCGTGGTTTGGATGCCTTAGGCTGCAATGTGCCGCTGGTGGGTGACTTCCATTATAACGGTCATAAATTACTCGCGGCTTATCCTGATTGTGCTGAATCATTAGCCAAATACCGTATTAACCCAGGTAATGTGGGTAAAGGCTCTAAGCGTGATGAGCAGTTTGCCTCCATGATTGAAGCTGCAGTACATTATAAAAAAGCGGTGCGCATTGGCGTTAATTGGGGTAGTTTAGACCAAGCTAAAATGGCGCAAATGATGGATGATAATGCTAAGTTAGCTGAGCCATTATCCTCAGAAGCCTTAATGCGTGAGGCATTGATACAGTCCGCGCTTGAAAGTGCCGCACAGGCCGTTGAGTTGGGTTTGTCGCCTAATCAAATCATCATTTCTTGCAAAGTGAGCAATGTGCAAGATCTAGTGAAAGTTTATGCTGAACTGGCAACACGTAGCGATTATCCCTTGCATTTGGGTTTGACTGAAGCTGGCATGGGTTCAAAAGGAATTGTTGCATCCACCGCTGCGCTGGCCTTGCTTTTACAGCAAGGTATAGGCAATACCATCCGCGTTTCACTTACGCCAGAACCTAACGAATCCCGTACAAAAGAAGTGATTGTCGCGCAAGAAATTTTGCAAACGATGGGCATACGCTCATTCACTCCATTAGTGACTGCCTGCCCAGGCTGCGGCCGTACGACTTCAACGTATTTCCAAGAACTTGCCATGCAAATTCAAAGCTATTTGCGTAATCAAATGCCTGTATGGCGCGGCCTATATGCTGGAGTTGAAAACATGAGCGTGGCTGTAATGGGCTGCGTGGTGAATGGTCCGGGTGAATCCAAGTTAGCCAATATCGGAATTAGTTTGCCAGGTACAGGTGAAACGCCAGTTGCACCCGTGTTTGTGGACGGCGAAAAAACCGTTACACTCAAAGGCGATAACATCGCTCAAGAGTTTCAAGCGATTGTCGAGGATTATGTACAAACGCATTATGCTGCAGGTGGCAAGCTGCACGTTAATCTGCCTAAAGTAAAAGCCACACAAAAAACAATCTCTATTCAAGCTATTAACTAAATAGCTACCCTTAAAAAGTCATTGAAGTAGTGAACTATGGTTGATCAATCAACAAAAAACATGCAAACAAAAACTAAAGCCACAAAATTCCAAAGTATTAAAGGTTTTTACGACATATTGCCTGAAGCTACACCGTTGTGGTTTAAGCTTGAGGACGCAGCACGCCGTGTATTAGGCAAATACGGCTATAAAAACATTCGCATGCCCTTGGTAGAATCTACCGAGTTGTTTGTGCGTTCAGTAGGTGAGCATACGGATATTGTTGAAAAAGAAATGTACGCTTGGGAAGATGCGCTTAATGGCGACAAGCTGACATTGCGTCCAGAAGGAACGGCAGGCTGTGTTCGTGCTGTTGTGGAAAGCAATTTAACCTACAACGGGCCAGTTAGGCTTTGGTATAGCGGCGCGATGTTTAGACATGAGAATGTACAAAAAGGTCGTCAGCGTCAGTTTCACCAAATTGGTGTGGAAGCTTTTGGTTTTGATAGCCCGCAAGTAGATGCTGAGCAAATTGTATTGCTAGCGAGACTTTGGCGCGAGCTAGGGATCGCTGATGTTGAGTTACAAATCAATAGCATAGGCGATGCGCATGAGCGTTTGGAATATCGCAAAGTGCTCATTGCGTATTTTGAGCAACATGCTGATTTGCTAGATGAAGACGCGAAACGTCGTTTACATACAAACCCGTTACGCATCTTAGATACCAAAAACCCACGTATGCAAGCCATGTGCGAAGCTGCACCAAAGCTGATTGATTCTTTAGGTGATGAAACCCGTGCGCATTTTGATGGTCTGTGTAAACTATTGGATGCAGCTGGCGTGGCTTACATAGTGAATGCGCGATTAGTGCGCGGTTTGGATTATTACAATCGCACTGTTTTTGAGTGGGTGACTACAAAATTAGGCGCGCAAGGTACGATTGCTGGTGGTGGGCGTTATGATGCTTTAGTCGAACGATTGGGCGGCGACGCAACACCAGCTTGCGGCTTTGGTATTGGCTTAGAGCGTGTATTTTTGCTAATGCAAGAGTACGGAATTACCGCCGATGATGCACCAGATGTGTATTTAGTTAATGTAGGTGAACAAGCAGAACAAGTCGCATTTAGCATCGCCGAACAGTTACGCAATACCAATATTCAAGTGATACTGCATGCTAGTGGCGGTAGTTTTAAATCGCAAATGAAAAAAGCAGATCGAAGCCAAGCTAAGTTTGCGTTAATCATTGGTGATGAGGAAGTGGCAAACAAGCAAGTAACACTAAAACCTATGCTCGCCACAATAAAAGGTGAACAGCAACAATGTAGTATTGAGCAAGCTATTGAACATTTAACTGCGGCACTTGGTTAGGTGTTGCAATTGCCAAGTGCTTTGATAAGCTATAAATAACCCCCATTGGTATTCAACATTGAGCGAAAAAATGACCGCTGAAATGAAAGAAGCTAGTCCATTATTGCAATTGCAGCATGTGAGCATTTCAGCGAGAAAAATGCCAACGCGCTTATTGGTTAACGATGTAAGTTTTAGCATCTCTGCGGGAAAAACAACTTGCGTAGTAGGTGAGTCTGGCAGTGGCAAAAGCTTAACGGCTTTGTCTGTGATGGGTTTGTTGTCTAAACAATTGCAATTAAGCTCTGGCAAAGTCATCTTTAGCGATGCTCTATTGAATAACAATTCAGGCGAACAAGATTTAATTAAGCTTGATGAAGCAAGCTTACGAAAAATTCGAGGCGCAAAAATCGCTATGATTTTTCAAGAGCCTATGACTTCATTGAACCCAGTGCTCACAGTAGGCTATCAAATAGGTGAAAGCTTAACGACCCATTTAGGCTTAAAGGGCGACATTTTAAAAGCTAAAGTTGCCAGTCTATTAACCATGGTTGGCATACCTCCAAGTCGCGCGAACAGTTATCCTGACGAGCTTTCTGGTGGTCAGCGCCAACGTGTGATGATTGCGATGAGTATTGCTTGCGAGCCCCGCTTATTAATTGCCGATGAGCCAACTACGGCGCTAGATGTTACAGTGCAAGCGCAGATACTTAAATTGCTTGATGAGCTAAAAACGCGCATGAATATGGGAATGCTATTTATTACGCATGATTTTGGTGTGGTAGCGGATATTGCGGATAATGTTGTGGTGATGTTTAGAGGCGAGATTGTTGAATCTGGCACTAAAGATGAAGTACTAGGTAATCCGCAACATCCATATACCAAAGCGTTGCTAGATTGCGTGCCAGATGCAGAAGGTAAAAAGCCACTTAAGCCGATTGATTATGCTTGGTTAAACGAGGGTAAAGCCGCATGAGCAATATCATTCTGCAAGCTAACAACTTAGTGAAAACCTATACGCAGCGTAGCGGCAAGTTTGGCTTTGGCACAACCTTGGTAAAGGCTTTAGATGATGTAAGCGTGAGCTTAGTAGAAGGTAAAACCCTCGCTGTTGTCGGTGAATCTGGTAGCGGTAAATCCACGTTGGCACGTTGTCTGTTACAATTGCAACCCTTAGATAGTGGTGAAGTGCTTTTTGCTGGCCAAGATTTGGCCAAATTAAGTGGTGGCGACTTACGTTCGGTGCGTAAAAATTTGCAAATGGTGTTTCAAGATCCATTTGCCTCGCTCAACCCGCGCATGCGTGTGGGTGAGATTGTAGGTGAAGGTTTACTGATTCATCAGCTTGGTAACTCTGCAGAACAGCAAGAAAAAGTGATTGCGATGCTCAAACGCGTGGGCTTGACCGAAGCTGATATGCAGAAATATCCGCATGAGTTTTCAGGCGGGCAAAGGCAGCGTGTTGGAATTGCGCGAGCCTTAGTATTACAGCCGAAGGTAGTGGTGTGTGATGAGCCTGTGTCAGCGTTAGATGTTTCAATACAAGCGCAGATACTGTTGCTGCTAAAAGAGTTACAAGCAGAAATGGCATTGAGTTATGTATTTATCAGTCATGATTTGCGTGTAGTGCGCCATATTGCTGATGATATTGTCGTGATGAATGGCGGTAAAGTGGTGGAACAGGGTAAGGTTGAAGATATTTATCAACATCCCCAGCATGAATATACGCAGAATCTGTTGGCGGCCATCCCTGGTAAAAAGGCAGTCAATGCTTAAAGTTTGATTCAATTAATTGGTTTTAGAGAATATTAGGAAAAGCAATGGCATACGATTTAGAAGAGCAAGAGCAGATTGATGAGCTAAAAGCTTGGTGGAAACAAAACGGCAAGATGATTAGTACGCTAGTGATTGGCGCACTAGTCGCTTATTCCGCTTATCAGGGTTGGAATTATTACCAAAATAAACAAGCAGTTGAGGCTTCAACACAGTATCAAGAGCTCTCAATTACTGATGAAAAAGACTTGAAATCTATACAGGCTAAATCAGCCGTATTGATGGATAAGTTTGCTGGAACACCTTATGCAGGTCGTGCAGCCTTGTTTGCTGCTAAAGCCAATTATGAAGCAAATGATGCTAAAAGTGCAAAAGCTCAATTAGACTGGGCTATTAAAAATGCAAAAGAAACCTCTATTAGCGCTTTAGCTAGCTTGCAGTTAGCTAACATTTTGGCTGAAGAAAAAGATTTTGAGGGTGCTTTAAAGCTCTTAAATGCGCCACATGATACTGGATTTGATGGCTTATTTGCGGATCTTAAAGGTGATGTTTTGGTGAGTTTAGGTAAGAGTTCAGAAGCTAAAACCGCCTATCAAGAAGCGTTAGCTAAATTGGATCAACATGGTAAATTCCGCGCGTTGACTCAGCAAAAACTGGAAGCGCTAGGTTAAATTAGCCTAAAGTATCTAAAGCACGTTCTCTAAAGTATCTAAAGCACGTTCTTAAGTAACAGGCGCATATAAATAAGCTGGAGCATTGCATTGTCTTTATATCAATTTAAAAAAGCATCACTAAACCTGTTGGCCTTAACAAGCCTATTGCTGGTTACCTCATGCAGCACAATCTCAGACCTTAAAACGGATGTGTCTGACAGAATTTTTGGCCGAGAAGCTGCTGATGCGCCCGATCCTTTAGTGGAGATAAAAGAAACAGCGAAAACCCAACTTTTATGGCAAGCTAAAATCGGACCGACTGAAGACTTTCAATTTTCGCCAGTAGTTGAAGCTGGTTATGCTTACGCGGCAAGTGCCAATGGTGAAGTTATTAAATTCGATGCTACAAATGGTAAACAAGTCTGGCGTGTAAATGCTGGTGAAAAGTTATCAGGTGGTGTTGGTGTAGGCGGCAGTTTAGTATTAGTCGGCACTCAAAAAGGTGTGGTTTACGCTTATGATATTGAAGGCAAGCTGCAATGGAAGTCTAAACTCAGCAGCGAAATATTAAGTGCACCAAAGTATTTTGATGGCGTTGTAATCGCTCGCACGGGTGATAGCCGTATTTACGGCATTAACGCCAATGATGGTAGCCGAAAATGGGTTTATGATCGGACAAGTCCAGCACTTACCTTACGTAGTAGTGCAGGTGTAGTAGTAGATGGCGGTGCTGTATACGCAGGTTTTGGTGGTGGTAAACTCATTGCGATACGTGCCGATAACGGCAAACTATTATGGGAAGCTTCGGTCGCTCAACCTAAAGGCGTTACAGAGATCGAACGTATTGCAGATATTACAAGCTTACCAGTCGTAGATGGGCCGCTCGTATATGCTGTTGCATATCAAGGTAAAATTGCTGCGATTGATAGGACATCTGGCCGAGTAGTTTGGAACCGTGATATATCCAGCTTATCTGGTATTAATGCAGAAGATGGTCGTATATTTGTTTCACACGCCATGGGCTCGGTTTATTCACTAGATTACAGTACAGGCAAGACTTTTTGGCGACAAGCTGCACTTAAGAATCGCAGATTATCTGCGCCATTGCCCATGGGTAGTTTAGTTGCAGTGGGAGATGTTGAAGGTTATGTTCACTTTTTAAGCCGTGATGATGGTGCCATAGCCTCAAGAATTAAGACTAATAATAGTCAGATTATGCCAATAATGGCTTCAATCAATAGCACTACCGTGTTAGCACAAACACATGATGGCGGCATTTATGCAATTCAGATTAAATGAATGCCGCATTAGCATTGATGAAATAGAAAAGTTAAAGGCCTTAGCCAATGCGCTATCTGGCTCAAAGTAATTATTAGAAGGCTCGTATGTTACCTACCGTTGTTTTGGTTGGTCGACCCAATGTCGGCAAATCTACCTTATTTAATCGACTGACAAAGAGTCGTGACGCATTAGTCGCAGACTTGCCAGGGCTTACGCGCGACCGTCACTATGGTCGCGGCATCGGTGCTAGTCAGCCATATTTAGTGGTAGACACTGGTGGTTTTGAGCCAAATACAGATAGCGGCATTCTCAAAGCCATGGCAGTTCAAACATTATTGGCGATTGATGAAGCTGACGTGATTATCTTTTTGGTCGATGGTCGCCAAGGTGCAACACCGCAGGATATGGAGATTGCTAATCGTCTTCGCAGAAGCAAATGCCCAGTGTTACTCGCAGTGAATAAAACTGAGGGTATGAACAAGGCGGTTGTCAGTGCGGAATTTCATGAACTAGGCTTGGGTGATCCATTGTCAATTTCATCTGCGCATGGCGAAGGTGTGAAAGATATTATTGACTTGGCACTGGAGAGTTTCCATGAAGAGGAAGAAGAGCCAGAGTTAGATCAAACTGGCGACAGAATTCCTAAAGTGGCAATTGTCGGTCGTCCTAACGTAGGTAAGTCTACGCTTGTGAATGCCTTGCTTGGTGAAGACCGTGTGATTGCATTTGATGAGCCTGGTACAACGCGCGATTCAATATCGATTGATTTAGAAAAAAATGGTAAACACTACACCTTGATTGATACCGCGGGTGTGCGTAAGCGTGGTCGCGTTTTAGAAGCGATTGAAAAATTCTCCGTGATTAAAACCATTCAGTCTATTGAAGAGGCTAATGTGGTTATTTTGGTCGTGGACGCGCAAGAGGGTATTACCGAGCAAGATGCCCACGTTGCTGCATATATCTTGGATGCTGGTCGTGCATTAGTCGTCGCTATTAATAAATGGGATGGCTTAAAAGAAGAAGAGCGCGATTGGGTTAAACGAGAAATTGACCGTAAATTAATGTTCTTAGACTTTGCTGAGTTTCACTATATTTCTGCGTTACGCAAAAAAGGTCTACCAGAGCTATTTAAATCTGTGGATATTGCCTTTAAAGCTGCGTTTGCTAAGCTTGCAACCCCACAGCTCACACGAGTGTTAATTGATGCTTTACAACAGCACCAGCCGCCGATTAGTAAAGGTATACGACCTAAGTTGCGTTATGCGCATCAAGGTGGCAGCAATCCACCTATCGTGGTGGTGCATGGTAATCATGTGGATGGCGTAAAAGACGCTTATACAAGATTCTTAGAAAAGACTTTTCGTAGGACATTCCAGCTTTCAGGCACGCCATTACGTGTGCAGTACAAGCAAGGCAGCAATCCATTTGCTGAGGACGAAGATAAACGTAAACCTGGTGAAGGTATCGTCAGTATGCGACGCCGTAAAACTGCACATCGTGCTGAATTAAAGGCAAAGAAAGAAGTAGAAGATAAAGATAGAAGCGCAAAAAAACGATAATAAAATTGGTTAACATCCTTCAGTTAACCTACAACTCGAGAGAAAGTTTTAGGGACGCACTGATTATTGACGGCATTTTATTAGCTTTATTTTCGTTTCACTTTTTTGTGAATATTCGGACTCATTACTTGGCACTTAAACATGACATACCTTCGACAAAGTCATTTCGATTTAATTAATCTAAATTACTTAGAGTCATAAGTATAATCAATAGTTAGTTGCTTCATTTATTTGATTGATACTAAGCCTGCGAACCATTCGCAGTTCTGCAAGCTGTTGTAACTTGCGATACACTGTTAACCTTAGCGCATTAAAACTCAAAATCCCAGATTTAGGAGAAAAAAATGACCACAGACCACGATGTCTCTACCCCAGTCACCCAAGCATTAAATACAATCTTAGAGTTAGAACTAGCTGGTGTAGTGCGTTATACACACTATGCCTTAATGGTGTTTGGATATAACCGTATACCGATTGTTTCCTGGTTACGTAGTCAAGCTGCAGAGTCACTGGTTCATGCTGACAAAGCAGGCGAGTTAATCACCCATTTAGGCGCTCATCCTTCGCTTTCAATTGGACCATTACTAGAAACGCATAATCATGACATTGGTGATATTCTGCGAGAATCTCTCGCTCACGAAACCATTGCACTCAATGCTTATAAAACTTTATTGAAACTAGTTGAGGGTGAATCTGTGATGCTAGAAGAATATGCGCGTGAAATGATATACCAAGAAGAGTTACACCTAGGTGAAGTTGATAAAATGCTGAGAAAACCAGGAGAGATTGCAAAATTTCAGAGCTAAATTTTTATTAGCTATAGCTTTGTATTGTTTTCAAGAGATTCGTTCTCTGTGGGGAGTTCATAAGGGTCAGCTACGTAAGCTGGCCCTTTCATTAATATGACTAGTATGCAGCCAATAGTTAGAGCACCAATAAAAAACCAAATGCTAAATAGCACGCCTAGACATTGAAAAACAATTTTTAATTGCTCTGCATTTAATACATCATTCCATAAATACAGGCTTAATATCACGGCACAAGGCACAAAGGCGGTTATTAAAAATATTCTAGGTATTTTTTTAAGCAAAATCCATTCTAAGCCAGAGGGTGACCGAACGGATTCAGGCAATTTTTTAAAGTAATCCATGCCTTTTTGTTGTACATATTCTTAAAAAGTTCATTAAGAATATTATTTTGTGTACATGCTTTCCCAAAACTTCCACCATACGCGTTCGTCTGTAGGTGCTCCCTTACCTAATAGTGCACTCTTTGGGTAGTTTGTTTCTAAAATGCGCATGGTATCCTTTTTAAGGTCATCTAAGCCCATTAAATCATAAGCGCTAACCATAGTGACTAAAGCCTGCTCAACACCTGGAGTTTGTGGGTAGTATTCCAACACATATTTACAACGATTAATTGCGGCTAAATAAGCTTGGCGTTTCATGTAGTAATTAGCTACATCTAATTCATGCTCTGATAAACTATTTGAAAGGTAAACCATGCGTTGCGTTGCATCTTTTGCATATTTGCTATTTGGATAACGTGTGACTAAATCTTTAAAGGTCACAAAAGAATCACGTAATGAACGTGGATCACGATCGCTAATTTGTTGTTTGGTGAGTTTTTCAATAACGCCACGTTCGTTAAATACCGCTAAACCTTTTAGATAGTAAGCATAGTCAACGTTAGGATGATTAGGATGTAGTTTAATGAAGCGATCAGCGGCTGCAACAGATAAGACTGGGTCTTGTTTTTTAAAGTGAGCATATGCTATTTCAAGCTGTGCTTGGGCTGCGAAGCGTCCATTGGGATAGCGAGATTCTAGCTTGCCAAAATAGAGAATGGCTTTATCATAGTCTTTATCGCGCATTTTCTCGGAACCCATTTGGTAAATACGTTCCGCAGTTAAGCCTTTTGTATCATCCAACTCTGTTGGGGCACCAAATATAGCGCAACCATTGATTAACAAGGCGAACATTAAAATTAAGATATACTTCATGCCGAAACCTATTTTAAGAAATTAGTAATAATTATAACCGATGACAGACGCTACTCCACAACCTCTTAATAATACTCTTACACTAACTATTTCAAATGATTTAGGCGGATTACGCTTAGATGTTGCTTTGCAACGCATGTTGCCTGAACATTCACGTTCACGTTTACAAACTTGGATTAAAGAAGGCTTGGTCACTGTAGACAATTTACCAAGCACCTCTAAGACCAAAGTGTGGGGCGGCGAGCAGGTGATTGTGCAAGTACAAGCAAAACCAGAAAACTACGCTTATGTGGCAGAAGATATTCCGCTGGACATCGTTTTCGAAGATGATCATATCATAATCATTAATAAGCCTGCCGGTATGGTAGTGCATCCTGCCGCGGGAAATTGGGGCGGAACGCTACTCAATGCACTTTTATTTCATGCGCCTGAATTAAAAGATGTGCCGCGCGCTGGTATTGTGCACAGGCTAGACAAAGACACTAGCGGCATATTAGTGGTAGCAAAAACCTTAGCTGCACAAACTAATTTAGTTCGCCAGTTGCAGGCGCGTACAGTGAAGCGTGAATATCGCGCTATTGTCTGGGGGCAGTTATGGCGTAACGGCGTGGTAGATCAAGCCATTGGTCGTGACCCGCGTTCACGTACAAAAATGGCGCTTAATCGCATGGGTAAGCCAGCCATTACGCGTTATGAAATATTAGAACGTTTTTCAGTGCAAACTTATTTGCGTTGTAATTTGGAAACAGGCCGTACCCATCAGATTCGCGTACACATGCAGTCGTTAAAAGCGCCTATCGTGGGTGACCCTGTGTATGGCTTCCGTGGGATTATTCCTATCCGCGTGATGACACAAACTTTACGTGATGAAGTCAGTCAATTCAACAGACAAGCCTTACATGCGATTAAGCTTGGTTTAATGCACCCAGCTACTAATGAGTTTATGGAATGGCAAATTGAGCTGGCCGATGATATGAAAGCTTTGCTAGAAGCCATGCGTCATGAAGATCCACGTAACGACGATGAAGAAGAGTTTGAGTTTAGTTCTGAGCCTTATCTTTCTGATGAAGATTATGAGGACGATGAAGACTTTGATGAAGATGATGATTTGGAACTCGAAGACGAAGAGTAAATGCTATGTCTGATTTGCATTTTCCTGATTTAAATTTCATAGTCCCAAACTGGCCTGCACCAGCCAATGTTAAGGCATTGCAAACAACTCGCTTAGGTGGCGTTAGCTTGGCCCCTTATGCGAGTTTGAATTTAGGTGCGCATGTTGGTGATGATGCGATCGCCGTTGCCAAAAATCGTCAATTATTAAGTCCATATTTACCTAGTGAGCCAGTGTGGGTGAATCAAGTGCACGGCGTTGAAGTAATTGACGCTGCACAAAGCACTTGTTTGCAAAATGCTGATGCGGCGTTTACCACTCAAGCGAACGTGGTTTGCGTCACGATGACGGCAGACTGTTTGCCTGTATTGTTGTGTGACAAGGCTGGAACGGTGGTTGCAGCTGTACATGCAGGTTGGCGCGGTTTGTGTGATGGTGTTATTGAAGCGGCAGTTAATAAACTTCCCGTTGAAAAAAGCGAGATTTTAGCTTGGCTTGGCCCTGCGATTGGCCCCGATGCTTTTGAAGTGGGCGAAGAAGTCAGGCAGCAATTTATGCAGCATGATTCTCATGCTGAGCAAGCATTCAAGCCGCACGGCGACCATAAAGAAAACCAAAAGTGGCTTTGCAATATGTATTTAATCGCGCAGCAACGCTTAAAAAATGTGGGCGTTACGCAAATTTACGGCGGTAGCGTTAATGAGGATTTCTGCACTTATACCGATGAAGCGCGCTTTTTCTCATTCAGGCGAGATAATGTGACTGGTCGCATGGCTAGTTTGATTTGGCTAGATAATTAACTGCTGTAAATTACGCTACGCATACTCAAAGCACCTAAATCAAAACTTTCTGTTAAGAATTGCATATTGTCGTTGGCATGCTTAACTGCGGCAATGTACAACAAAGGCAAGTAATGCTCATCTGTAGGCACTGCAAATCTTGCTGAGTCGCCTGCGAGAGCTATATCTATTAATGCGGTCTCTTCTTCTGATTCCAGCGCTTTTTTAATGTAATCATCAAATGCAATAGTCCATTCAGCCGTTTTGCCTTGCATGTCGAGTTTGCCCAAATTATGCACGATGTTGCCGCTAGCTATAATCATTACGCCTTGTTCACGTAGGCTAGCTAATTGCTTGGCCAGCTTGAAATGTTGCGCAAAGTTTAGATTCATATCTAAACTAAGCTGAAAAACTGGCACGTCAGCTTCAGGGAAAAGAGATTGTAGAACTGTCCAAGCGCCATGATCTAAACCCCAATCTAATGTACTGGTTATTTGATTGGCAGGAAATAAATCGCAGAGCATTTTTGCGTATTTAGGCGAGCCTGGCGCAGGGTATTGCTGAGCGAATAGCTCTGCTGGGAAACCGCCAAAATCATGGATGGTTTGTGGATTTTCTACTGCACAAACTTGTGTGCCGCGCGTTTGCCAATGTGCGGAAATGCATAGTATTGCGTTTGGTTTAGGCAAGCGCTTACCCAAAGCTAGCCAAGCCTCACGATATGGATTGTCTGTTATCGCATTCATGGGGTTGCCGTGCCCAATAAAGATGGCTGGCATGCGCGTGATATTTTCAGCGGTTTTCATCATGTAAATTTAATTGTGCTAATTGATTGATATATCGCATTATGTTGGGGTGATTAAGGTTTTAACAAGCAATCAAATACGACTAAGACTTTGCTTGTATATATTCAGTATAATGCACACTTCGTTAGTTTGTTTAGATCACCTTTTAAGCCTTATTTAAAACTCTATGTTAAACCTCGCTATTAATTCTGCACCGTTATCTGTACTAAGCTGGATTGTTCTATCCAGTTTATTGGGCGGAATATTAAGCGTTTGTTTGGCTGCATTGTTTGCACTCAACGTTCGCATTTCATGGGTGCCTATGTTGGTGAGCTATGCGATTGGCGCTATGTTAGGTGCAGTATTTTTAGAGATTTTGCCGCATGCATTTAGTATTGCAGGTAGCGTGGAAACAGTTTCAGCAACGCTATTATTTGGCTTATTGTTATTTTTTGTATTAGAGAAATTGGTCATTTGGCGCCATTGTCACGGCGACCATTGCGAAGTACATGCGGTACATACCGAAGAGAATTGCCCAGTCACACACCCAGAAAAAGAAGGCGGCGCCAAATATCGCGCTGTTAATGCACAACAACCAACTATTTTACTTAGCGATGTACACAGCCATTCTCATTCACACGATGGCGGCAGAAGCGGCTTAATGATTATGATAGGCGATACTTTTCATAATTTTATTGATGGTATTTTGATAGCTGCCGCATTTACAGCGGATATTAAGCTTGGGGTAGTAACAGCATTGGCGATTATCGCGCATGAAATTCCGCAAGAAGTGGGTGATTTCCTAATATTGCTACATTCAGGCTACACAAAAAAACAGGCTTTAATTTTCAACTTGGTTTCAAGCGTGGCGACGATGGTCGGCGGGTTGATTGCTTACTTTGCGTTGCAATATGTGCAAAGCTGGATTCCTGTTATTTTAGCTTTAGCGGCATCAAGTTTGCTTTACGTGGCAGTGGCAGATTTAATTCCAGGTTTGCACAAACGCACAGAATTAAAAGCCACCATTGCGCAAGTATTACTGATTTCGATTGGTGTCAGCACTATCTTGCTTGCTCACTTCTTCCTCGAGTAAAAATTCTTGTTGTAAAGACTGTTGATGTTTTTTGAAGCGTCTATGGTTAACACCCAATATCCAAAGTAGTAAAGCGCAAGGTAATAAGCCATAAAATACAAAGGTAAGTAGTCCAGCCGTTAACGTTTTTTCGGAAGCCGCCATTAATGTGACGACATAAAGCCAAGCAATTGCAATAATGTACATATAAATTTTTAAAAAATTAAAACATCGTCACTATATGTCTAGACGTTTTAATTTTAGTTTCACCCTATTTAAATTAGAAATGTGAGTTTTATAATGAGTTTATCAAATCCAAAAGTTGGCTTCGTCTCTCTCGGTTGCCCTAAAGCGGGCTCAGATGCAGAGCGTATTCTCACCCAATTGCGTGCAGAAGGCTATGAAATTTCTGGCAGTTATGAAGATGCCGATTTAGTGGTAGTTAATACCTGCGGCTTTATTGATAGCGCGGTAGAAGAATCGCTAGATGCTATTGGCGAAGCGATTGCCAAAAATGGCAAGGTGATTGTGACTGGCTGCTTAGGCGCGAAAAAAGGCGTGGTGGAAGCTGCGCACCCAAGCGTGCTAGCTGTTACCGGGCCGCATGCATTAGAAGAAGTGATGACAGCCGTGCATGCTAATTTGCCAAAATTGCACGAGCCATTTATCGATTTAGTCCCACCACAAGGTATCCGCCTAACACCAAGCCATTATGCATATTTAAAGATTTCAGAAGGCTGTAACCACCGTTGTAGCTTCTGTATTATTCCAAGCATGCGCGGTGATTTAGTCAGCCGCCCAATTGGCGAAGTGTTAAACGAGGCTGAAAACTTAGTCAAAGCTGGGGTGAGTGAGATTTTAGTCATCTCACAAGATACTTCTGCTTATGGCGTAGATGTTAAATATCGCCCAGGTTTTTGGAACGGCCGCCCCGTAAAAACACGCATGACAGAGCTCTGCCAAAGTTTGAGCGACTTGGGCGTTTGGACGCGCTTGCACTATGTTTACCCATATCCGCACGTGGACGAAGTGATTCCTTTAATGGCAGATGGCTTGATTCTGCCTTATTTGGATGTGCCATTTCAGCATGCCAGTCCACGTATTTTAAAAGCTATGAAACGCCCAGCACATGCGGAGAATAACCTTGCTCGCATTAAAGCATGGCGCGAAATCTGTCCGGATATTACTGTGCGTAGTACCTTCATTGCAGGCTTCCCAGGTGAAACGGAAGATGACTTTCAAATGTTGCTAGACTTCTTAGAAGAAGCGCAATTGGATAGAGTAGGCTGTTTTGCGTATTCCGCAGTGGATGGCGCAAAAGCCAATGAGCTGCCAGACCAAGTGCCAGAAGAAGTTAAGCAAGAGCGCTTAAGCCGCTTTATGGCCGTGCAAGAGCGCATTAGCGCGGCTAAATTACACAACAAAATCGGCAGTATTCAAACTGTATTAGTCGATGAAATTGTGCAAGATTCTGAAGGGAATGTTGAAGCGATAGGGCGTACTAAAGCCGACGCGCCAGAGATTGATGGTGTGGTGTATATGGAAGACGCTGATGGTTTAACACCAGGTGATTTCGTTGAAGTTGAGATTTATAGTGCGGATGGTCATGATTTGAGGGGTGGGCCACCACGCGGGTAGAACTTAACACTGGAATGAATTAACTCTTAAAATTTATGGAATTGGACAAATGATGCGGTTACAGTATTTTTTAATTGCAGTTATCTCGCTATTGCCTCAAATTGCTTTTTCTCAAATTTATAAATGTGTAAATTCACAAAATAAAATCATATATTCAGAAGCCCCTTGCTCTTCCAGTATGAAAGGCGGAGAGGTTATTGTTGAACCGAATGTCATCGATAACTCTGGGTTGAGAAGGCAAATAACTACACAAAAAATAACTCAAAAAAATGTGACTACTCAAAATTCTAACGAAGTTAATAGCGAGTCAATAGCTAGCCGAATGTCAGCATATGAGAAAGAGATTAGGTTTCGAGAGTTAAATATAGACATGCATAATCAGCAAAGTGCCGCTGAAAGAAGATGGGATGCAGAAAATGAGCATAGATATTTAACCAACAGTCGTGGGAACTCTTTATCTTATGGTGATGAGTTAAAGAGAAGAAATCTAAAAGTTGATCTTGATAGTTACGATAGATCAAAACGCAATGAGGCTTTGCATTTATTAACCGAGATATATGCGAAGTATTAATAACCCGCCGTAACTTCTATTCAAACTCAGATTAAACTAAAATTTTTGATTCAGCATTCTTAATCTAGGTTCTGCTTGTTTATTCATAATGCTATTCGCCTCTAGGCGAGTTACTTTATTTTGCTTGCCCAAAATAAAGTAACCAAACAAAAAGCACCCCCTACCGCTTGTCACCTGCGCTGCTCAGCTTCATGGGCGGCAAGCGGAAACTCGCTAACGCTCAAACAGCCGCTTGCCGAAAACTCCCATAAAGCTTGCGCTGCTCGGCGCGGTAGTAGGGGATTGAAGGTCAAAACCATGCTGTTTGGGTAATTGTATATATGCTCTGCGAGCTAATATCCACTAGGTTTCTGGGCAAATATTTGAGTCTAACTTTTTATTTCAAATTCAATTGATCGTAATCTTGTTGCGCCGCCAGCACTTCTTGAATGTTAGTTTCAGACCAAGTTTTAACTGCGTAAAGCAAGACTTTAAGCGTATGTCCCAACGGCGTGAGGGCATATTCAACTTTTGGCGGTACGGTTGCATATACTTTTCTGCTGACTAAGCCATCTCGTTCTAATCCGCGCAGTGTTTGTGTGAGCATCTTTTGGGATATTCCTCCAATTTCCCGCTGTAAATTGCTAAAGCGTTTGGTTTCACCTTCTAGCAATATCATGACGAGCACTGTCCACTTATCCGCAATTCTATTAAGTATCAGGCGTGTTGGGCAGTCGGCATTAAATGCGCATGCATGATGTTCACTGACTAAATTCTCGAATCCGTCCATGTTTAACCTCAATCTCTATAGTATACAAAAGGTGCCTATATGTGTTTTTGGTGCCTACTTACTTTAAGTGACTATTGTGATTATACTTTGCTTCGTTAATTAAGAAACCGTTAATTAAAAATCGTTAAATAACAATATAGTCATTTGTTGGCTAACAGACAGACATCGAAGTGATGTAAATGAAATTATCAGACTTAATGAACCTAAACTAGGAGAATCAATAATGAGCGATGTAGTAGTGATTTACCACAGTGGTTATGGACACACAAAAAAACAGGCAGAAGCAGTGGCTGAAGGCGCTAAAGCTGATTTGATTACTATCGATGCTAATGGCGATATTGCTGAACCCGATTGGGTTAAGCTAGATGCTGCTAAAGCGATTATTATGGGCTCACCCACATATATGGGTTCGGTGAGTTGGCAATTTAAAAAGTTTGCAGATACCAGCTCTAAAAGGTGGTTTACCCAAGTTTGGAAAAATAAGATTTATGCAGGATTTACTAATTCTGCGTCAATGAACGGCGATAAGTTTTCTACTATTCAATATTTATTCACACTTGCAATGCAGCATTCTGGTGTTTGGGTTGGAACAGGCTTAATGCCAGCAAATACTAAGGCGTCTAAGCATGGCGATGTTAACTTTTTAGGTGGTTTTGCTGGTGCATTAATGACTTCGCCAAGTGATTCTTCTCCAGATGAAGTTAATCAGGGCGATTTGGAAACCGCTAAATTGTTGGGAATACGTGTAGCTGAATTTGCAGCAAAAGCTTAATTGCGAAATTTAAGCGAATAAGTCTTGATGAATTGGAGCAGGGCGCTGACTATCGGCGCGCTCTTCTAAAAAGTCAAAGGTAAGTGGGCAGCGTGTAGGTTTTTTAGATGCTTTGCGCCGTTTTGGTGTAGTTGCTTCTAAGTCGATGAATGGTGTTTGGCTGAGGCGTATATAACCTGAACTTACGAGTTTCTGTGTAGTAATTTCAAACAAGCTTAATGGATTGTCGATGTTTTGCAATGTAACTAGGTTTTGCAAAGAGGCTGGCGATTGACTAACTTTTATTACGTTATACATCACAAATCTAGCGGAAGTTTGCTTACCGTAAATTTCGCCAATTTGTACTTTCACATCGCCTCCAAGCTTACAAGTAGCCTCAGTGATTTGGCTCTATATTATCTGTCTGATTGATAATATAGTCATGCTTAACGATTAACAAGTGATTTGCTGTTTTTTTACTGTTTTCTGCGTAAATTGATATGTGATTTGATGAGGTCTTTTGCTTGATGCCTAAACATGGACCCATCCGCGTCTTTGACCCACATATGCAATAAACCGCCAAAAAATAAGTGAGTATCAAGCGCAAGCGCAAGCGGTGTGTGTTTACACGCGAGTAGATCTTGTTTTCCTGCGCGTTCGTAGGCGAGTTGGATTTTGCCTGTAATACTAGAGCAGTTATTGAGGATTTGTTGCAGAACTAAAGAGAACTCGTCGACATATTCGCACTTAATCATCATGATTTCATATGTTTGACGCATTTCGATGTTGTTATTGAGGTCGTCTATGGTTAGACAAAGGCTATTTTCGATTTGTGTGAGAGGGTCTTCATCGCTAGCTAGGGTCAGAGAGTCGTCCATGCGATCGATGAGGGGCAGAAACACTTGATCACGGATAGCATGAAAAATTTCAGTTTTGTTTTTAAAATGCCAATATACAGCGCCACGTGTGACTTCTGCATGCGTAGCAATGTGTTCTAGAGTTGATCGGCTTACACCGCGAGCTAAGAATACAGCGCGCGCAGAGTTAATAATACGTTTTCTTGTGAGTTCTGCATCTTCTTTAGTTTTTCTAACCATTTAAATTTCTCGCTATTTAAGTAGTTTACTTAATACAATTTAGTTAACCCAAATCATTTGTTAAATATTTGTAAAATATATATACATACATTCTTGTTTGTATATAATATACATACAAACAAGAATGTAAGCAAGTGAAATTTTATACTCAATGATAGAAATGCTATATTAATCATTGGTATAGATGAAATTGGCTAAACAGTTAAACTAAATGAAATAATGAGCGGTGATTTAATTCCGCCATCAATTTAGTTAAACAGTCAATTAGCAAGCAATAAATAAACACAAATCAATTCAATCAGTGGAGCCAATAATGTTATTCAACGTCGCGAAGCAACACCCTCAAATACATTTATTAAAAACAAAATCATTTTCAGGGAAAGTTAAGCTTACTGCAATCGTATTGATGGTTGGCTTAGCTTTAAATGGTTGTGGTAAGAAAAATGATCCAGCTGCGCCAACTGCTGGCGGAATGCCAGCCATGCCTGTTAGTGTGATTGAGTTAAAGACAACTAGCGTGCCCATTAGTGCTGAAGCTGTAGCTCAAACGGAAGGTGCAAAAGAAGTGGAAATACGCCCTCGCATTGGTGGTATTTTACTTAAGAAGCTATTTGAGGAAGGTTCTGTTATTAAAGCAGGTCAGGCTATGTTTTTGATAGACCCTGTGCCTTTTCAAATTGCGCTTTCAAATGCTAAGGCTCAGTTAGCTCAACAGCAAGCACTTGTCGAGCAAACTCAGCGAGAAGCAACTCGTTTAGATGGTTTACTTGCGTCACAGTCTATTAGTAAACGTGAGGCTGATAATGCGGGTTCTGACAATACGGTTGCACGTGCAGCTTTATCGCAAGCCGAGGCAGGTGTTCGCGAGGCGGAATTAAACTTATCTTATACAACAGTGACTTCACCATTGTCTGGGATTGCTGGGCGCTTTGAGTTTTCAGAAGGGGCATTGGTGAGTGCCAATACAAGTCTATTAACCAAAGTGAGCCAAATAAGCCCAATTTGGGTACGTTTTAGTTTGTCAGATAGTGAATTGGCGCAATTGGGCGGACATTTATCGCCATCTACCGTAAAAGAAGTAGCGCTTATTATGCCAAATGGTAAGGAGTTCCCGGCAAAAGGTAAATTGAACTTTGCTGCAAGTGGAATAGATCCTCAACTTGGTACACAACAATTACGCGCAACATTTGAAAATCCTGATAAAAGTTTATTACCAGGACAGTTTGTACGCGTACGTGTAACTACAGGGCACAAAGATGGCGTGTTTGTGGTGCCGCAAACTTCAGTGTTAACTAATGACCAAGGCAAATTTGTTTACGTGGCGAATGATAAAAATGAAGCCACTATTAAACCGATTGTTGTGGGTAACTGGGTAGGTTCAGACTGGGTAGTATTAAGCGGTCTAGAAACTGGTGAAAAAGTGATTGTTGATAATGTCATTAAATTGCGTCCTGGTGCTGCTATTGCTCCACATCCTGCGGGCGAAGCGCCTGCAGCGCCAGCAGAACAGCCTAAAGCAGCAGCTGCAAAATAAGTCAAAATGATACTTAAATGAATAATACTTATTCTTAAAGCTGAATATCATAATGCTTCAACTAGAGCACTAAAGTATTTAGCCAAGAATGAACCAAGATTAAACCAAGTTTAAACGAGAGTTAATATGACCAAATTTTTTATCACCCGGCCTATTTTTGCCAGCGTTTTGTCTATCATCATCGTACTGGCAGGCTTAGCAGCGGCAATGAAGTTGCCAGTGGCGCAATATCCACAAATTGCACCTCCCACAGTGCTAATTACTGCCACTTACCCCGGTGCAAGTGCTGATACATTATCTAAAACAGTGGCTGCACCAATTGAAGAGCAATTAAGTGGTGTCGAAGGCTTGCTGTATTTTAATTCTAGCGCCGACTCCAGCGGTACTTTAACCATTACTGCTACGTTTGAAGTAGGTACAGATATTAATCAGGCGACATTCAACGTGAGTAATCGCGTGAATATTGCCTTACCGCGTTTGCCAGATGAAGTACGTAGAACGGGTTTAGTGGTGCAAAAACGCTCTAACGACATTTTATTAGTGGTGATGTTGACCGATAAACAAAAGAAATATGATCCACTTTATTTAAGTAACTACGCTACGCTTAATGTTTTAGATGAACTTAAGCGTATTAAAGGCGTTGGCGATGCTAACATTTTTGGTGCGCAAGATTACTCTATGCGTATTTGGTTAAAGCCTGATCGTATGGCGCAACTAGGTGTGACAACGACTGATATTGCCAATGCTATTCAAGTACAAAATGCCCAATACGCAGCGGGTAAAATTGGTCAGGAACCATCCCCTTCTACCCAGCAATTGGTTTATACGGTTACGGCTAAAGGTCGTTTGATAGATCCTAACGAATTTGGCGATATTATCATCCGTGCAGATGGCCCACGCGGCGTGCTATACCTTAAAGATGTGGCACGTATCGAGTTAGGTTCACAAACATATAACGTACGTACTGCTTTGGATGGTTTACCAGGTGTGGGAATTCCAATTTTCTTACAGACGGGTGCTAATGCGCTTGATACAGCAGAATCTATTAAAGAGAGAATGGCCGAGCTTAAACAACGCTTTCCAGCAGGGGTGGATTGGGAAGTTCCTTACGATACCAGTGACTTTGTTAAGTCTTCAATCATTGAAGTTGTAAAAACTTTAGGTGAGGCGATGGTGTTGGTTGTGCTAGTTGTGTTTCTGTTTTTACAAAGCTGGCGTGCGACTTTAATTCCACTTATTGCAGTGCCTATTTCGTTGATTGGTACATTTGCAGGCTTGTGGATGTTCGGTTTTTCTATCAACACCCTAACTTTGTTTGCGATGGTACTTTCCATCGGGATTGTGGTGGATGATGCGATTGTGGTGCTGGAAAACGTTGAGCGGCTAATGTCAGAGGAAAAACTGTCGCCGATTTCTGCAGCCATTAAATCTATGGAGCAAGTATCGGGTGCCGTGATTGCGATTGTTCTGGTTCTTTGTGCAGTATTCGTACCAGTGGCTTTCTTAGGTGGTATTGCAGGAGAAATGTATCGTCAATTTGCGGTGACTGTTGCAGTAGCGGTGGTGATTTCTGGCCTTGTAGCGCTGACATTAACTCCTGCATTATGTGCAATATTACTCAAATCGGTACATGAAGAATCAGCCTTCTTTAAACCGTTTAATCGTGGTTTTTCAAAATTAACTAACTTTTATGCAAAAACAGTGGATTTAACCTTGCATCATAAGTTTATTGGCTCACTGGTTTTTGGTGCAATTATACTTGTGGTGATTGTTTTACTTAGAACGGTTCCTGGTAGTTTTGTACCTGCTGAAGATCAGGGCTACGTTGTGACTGCGGTGATTATGCCTGACGGTGCAACCTTGAGTCGAACCACTAAAACTACTCAAGCGGTACGTACCGAGATTGCAAAAGATCCAGCAGTAGCGCATGAATTTGCGGTATATGGCTTTGACTTAATCGGTGGCGGCAATAAAACCAGTGCAGCAACCATGTTTGTTCGATTGACTGATTGGGCTGATCGCCAAACCACTGCAGAAGGCATCGTTGGCAAATTGTTTGGTATCGGAATGCAGCAACCTGATGGTATGGCGATTGCTTTTAATCCACCAGCGATTCGTGGATTAGGTAGTTCAGGTGGTTTTGAGGTATACGTACAAAGCCGCAGTGATACTGACCCAATGCACTTATCAACGGTAGTGAATAGCTTTGTCGATGCATTAAAAGCGGAAAAAGAGCTGGCTGGTATTAATACCTTCTTCCGTCCAACTGTGCCGCAATTATTTGTTGAGGTGGATGAAGCTAAAGCGATTTCACAAGGTGTACCAGTCGCTGATATTTACGCCACATTGCAAAGTACCATGGGCTCCTTATACGTGAATGACTTTAATAAGTCTGGTCGTACTTACCGAGTCCAGTTACAGGCTGAGGCGGAATATCGCATGAAGGCTGAAGACTTAGGCAAAGTGTATGTTCGCTCCAATGCTGGCAAAATGATACCGCTCTCGGCTTTAAGTAAAGTCAGCAACATTGTGGGTGCTGAGCAACTAGAACGCTACAACGGCTTACTTTCAGCTAAAGTTTTAGGGGGTGGTGCGCCAGGTATTAGTTCTGGTGAAGCGATTAAGATGGTAGAGGAAGTCGCTGCAAAAAACTTACCAGATGGTTACCAAATCGCTTGGACAGGACAAGCATACCAAGAAAAACGAACAGGTTCCGCAGCAATTATGGCGTTTGGATTTGCCATTATTATGGTGTTCTTGATTCTTGCTGCTCAGTTTGAAACTTGGGCATTACCATTGGCTGTGATTATGGCTGTGCCATTTGCTTTAGCGGGCGCATTGTTAGCGGTGTTGTTACGCGGCATGCCAAATGATATTTACTTTCAAATTGGTTTGATTACGCTAGTTGGCCTAGCGGCGAAAAATGCAATTTTGATTGTGGAGTTTGCGAGCCAGAAAATGGAAGCTGGTATGCCTGTAGCGCAAGCTGCGCTTGAGGCTGCGAGAATGCGGTTTAGACCCATTGTCATGACATCGATGGCGTTCGTACTAGGCATCGTACCGTTGGTATTTGCTTCTGGTGCGGGTGCTGCGGCGCGACGTTCAATGGGTACTGGCGTATTCGGCGGTATGATATTGGCAACATTTGTCGCAACAATATTCATCCCATTGTTCTTTACTTGGTTATCTGGCAAGCATGTACGTCATCACGGCCATGTTGAAACAGACCTAAATAAGCTGGAGACAGTGTGATGCAAAATTTAATTTTGGATAAGAAAAACCTTTTTAAAATGAAACTTATTTGTTTACTAGTGCCCATGGCTTTGCTTTCTGCTTGTAAATCGGTAGGGCCAGATTATGAGCGTCCACAATTGGCATTGCCTAGCCAGTACTCAGAGCAGGCGGATCAGGCTCAAAGCAAAGTCTCCACGACTTGGTGGACTGCTTATCAAGATCAGCTTTTGAATGAGTTAGTAAGCAAAGCTTTACAAAGTAATACGGATATTAAACTTGCAGTTGCCCGCATAGAAGAGGCCGATGCTTTGGCGAGGGAAATTGGCGCTGCCACACTCCCACAAGTGGATTTGAATGCGGGCGCAAATCGATCCCGCGTCAGTGAGCTGGGCGGAAATCCTGTGTTGGTGAATCCTCGCAATAATTTCAAAGCACAGCTTGGTACCTCATTCGAGATTGATTTTTGGGGGAAAATACGTCGAGCGAAAGAGTCAGCCCGTGCGCAAATACTCTCAACTCGCTATGCTAAAGATACGGTTGCCCTTTCATTATCAGGTTTAGTTGCAAATAATTATTTAACGCTGCGTAGTTTAGATACACAAATCACGCTTACTCAAGAGAACTTGAAAAGTCGTGAATCTAGTTTAGGCTTGACTCAACGCCGTTTAGAAGGTGGCGTTGCCTCAGCTTTAGACGTTTATCAGGCCGAGGTTGCGAGTGCAAACCTTAGTGCTCAATTGGCAGAATTAAGTCGACAAAGGGCATTGATTTTGCATCAATTAGCGATACTGACTGGTGATTTAGGTCTCAATGTCGCGAGTGCTGACATTCAATCCTTACCAATTCCACCTACGCCGCCAGCTGGCCTGCCTTCTAGTCTATTAGAAGCTAGGCCAGATGTGGCTCAAGCTGAGCAGCAAATGATTGCTGCAAATGCTAATATTGGTGTGGCTAAGGCAGCTTTATATCCAACTATCTCACTCACCGCTGGTTTAGGGGGCGAGTCTTTGGAGTTAGGCGATATTTTAAAGTCAGCGTCACGAATTTGGACTGGTGGGTTAGGTTTATATTTGCCGATATTTGACTCAGGTAAACTTAATTCTCGCGTGGATCAGGCAAGTGCGAAGCAAAAGCAAGCTTTAGCGAGCTATCAAGGCGCAATACAAACTGCCTTTAAAGAAGTGAACGATGCCTTAGTAGATTTACGTCAAAATACTGAACGTGAAGACGCGCTTAATAGAGGCCGAGTCGCAGCGAAAAAGGCGTTAGACGTATCTGAGAATCGCTATAAATCAGGTTACTCCGCTTACTTAGATGTGTTGGATGCACAACGTGTCTATAACGACTCAGCATTAACGTATGTGCAAAGTCGTCAGGCTAGATTAGCGGCTACCGTAAGCTTATTTAAAGCACTAGGTGGTGGTTGGCAAGCTGAAGTGCAGAATCAGGCTAAATAACTAAATATCAGTGAATCATTTAGAATGGCAGTTTAACTCTGAAATTAAAGAGTTAAGCTGCCATTTTCCTTTCAATGACTTGCGTGTAAATAACACGTAACCAGTTTTCATGATGTTCCAAGGCTTCGGTAAACTTGACTAATATTTCAGTACCAGAAATATTGATTTTATAAGTATCATTTTTGTTGTAATGCAGCTTTGGTATTATTAAGGACTCAAGCTGCATTGAGTCATGCTGAGGAGTTGTAAATTCTCTGGGTAGATATAAACAGGTAAAACCAGCATCGCTCACAACACTATTAAAGTTCTCCTGTTTGTTTAGTTCAATTGGTTTAATCGCTACTAAACTATTTTCATCGGAGCTTTTAGCATTGCTGGCATCAGCGCTCACGTTGTGCGCTACTAAACAAACAGCATTAGTACTTAACAACTCAATGCCAATATGTAGCTCGTTTCCAACGATATTCTTTATGCTGCGAATCAAACCAATATAGGTGGTGTCTTTTTGGTCACTCAATGTCACGCCTATTAACATGCCTAAACTCACTTCACTTGCGAGCTTTTTGATATACATCCCGAACCCTTTAGGGGATTCGTCAATGACTTTGGATGAGGTTTCACCTAAGTCTAAGTAAATAACTTCAGGGTTATTAAGATTTGGACTCAAAGACTGTAAAGCAAATAGCTCATCAAATGACTTATTGCCTTGATAAGATTTTCCACGGCGTTGAATACGCAATGATTCATTTTGTCTGATGTCATAGCAAGTGTCTTCAAAGCCGTAAGTAGTAATGGCGTATTTAGATGTTTTCACGCGCTCAACTGATCTGCGTTGACGTTTAAATTCACTACGCGACCATTCGTTTTTTATAACTTCTAACGTTAGCGCAGCATACTGGTTGCTAATAATATCTTTCATTTCTTGCTGTTTAGGTACGATTTTGTATTCAATCAGTGAAAGGCCTAATTCAATCTTTAGATTTACACTATCAAAGCACCAATAACGATAACTCGGTAAAGGTTTGGAATCTCTAATGTGTTTGGCAGCTACATCACTCAAAGTATCCATATAGAATTGATGTTTATTTTCATCGTATGAGCTTTGGATATGAATATCAGGCGTCCAACGGGCTAGCATTTGGCTTACCAACTCAATTTGTTTACGCTGAAAGCTTAAGCTTTCTAAGCTGCCGAGCATGCAAGCTTGAATATAGGCGGAAGCTAATGTGGTGATTTCTTGTTCAGGATAAGGTCGTACATATTCCTCAAGCAAAATCTGTTTTTCAGCTACTAAATAAAGTTTAGATAATTGCAACCAAACATTGGCTGGGGCGCTTTGATAATTGTAAAAGCGCCATTTAATCATTTGTGTTGCATTCTTCATGGCGCGCGCCAACATTACAGTTAATGATTGCGGTTGGAGGGGTGCTAAATTATCAATGAGAGTGTTGTATATTAGATAAATTTGGCGATGATATAAAAATACTGAATTGGCAATACGTTCTTCCATATCCATACTCAAATGTTCGATATTGATATAGTGGGATGTGATTCTCTCGACAATAATGTGTATTTTTTCGTCAATGACAAATAGAGCTTCTAAATTTTGCTCATCTTTAAAAACATCTTTTTTAAAATCAGCATTGAATTGTAGTGTTGCGAATTCAATGGCCGACAAATCATCCATACCATCGACTTCTTTGCCCCAAGCAAAGGCTACTTCGACCTTAGGCTGTGGAGAACTATTAAATATTTTTTTAAAAAATTTCATTTTAATATGTCTTTATATACTTAGATTAAAGATTCAATATGAATATATTTTATTAACAGCAAGTTGTGTGCCAGAATTTATTAATTCTTTAACTTTGATTTACTGGCTTAGAAAGTATAAGTTTGCGAATTGTAGAAGATATAAACCTGATTACTTAAGAGCTAACTACCATCGCATGATAAAATAATCGTTTTATTATTAATGTAAACTATTGTTAAATATGACTGTTCGTACTCGTTTTGCTCCTAGCCCCACTGGTTTTTTACACATTGGGGGTGCTCGTACTGCCTTATTTTCGTGGGCTTTCGCTAAGAAACATGGCGGAGATTTTATTCTGCGTATTGAAGATACCGATGTGGCACGTAGCACGCCAGAGGCTGTCCAAGCAATACTAGATGGTATGCACTGGTTAGGGTTGGATTATGACGAAGGCCCTTTTTATCAAATGCAACGTATGGATCGCTATAAAGAAGTGATTCAGACCATGTTAGATGCGGGCAGTGCCTATTATTGCTACTCTAGTCGTGAAGAGCTTGATGCCTTGCGTGAGCAACAAATGGCCAATAAACAAAAGCCACGATATGATGGAAAGTGGCGTCCAGAAGCTGGAAAGGTCTTACCTACACCGCCAGCAGATGTTGCACCGACTATTCGCTTTAAAAACCCTGTGGACGGAACAGTCGCTTGGGATGATATGGTGAAAGGGCGTATTGAAATCGCTAATGCTGAGCTGGATGATTTAATTATCGCACGTGCTGACGGTACGCCTACTTACAACTTCTGTGTGGTGGTTGATGATAGTGACATGGGCATTACCCAAGTAATTCGTGGTGATGACCATGTGAACAATACGCCGCGCCAAATCAATATGCTCAATGCACTGGCAGAGATAGATGCAAAAATCGTGGTGCCACAATATGCGCATTTATCAATGATTTTAGGTAATGATGGGCAAAAGCTTTCTAAGCGCCACGGTGCTGTGAGCGTGATGCAATATGACGATGACGGATATTTACCAGAAGCGGTAATTAACTACTTAGCCCGTTTGGGTTGGAGTCACGGTGACGAAGAAGTTTTCAGTAAACAACAGTTCGCTGAGTGGTTTGATTTAGAGCATATCACTCCATCTGCCGCGCAATTCAATACTGAGAAATTGAATTGGTTGAATGCTCATTATATCAAGCAGGCTGATAACGCATATTTGGCTAAGGATATTACTAAGCGCTTGGCTAAACTCGGCATTACAGTAAGTGAGCAACCAGCTTTATCTGCAGTGCTGGATTTATATAAAGAGCGTGCAAATACCTTAAATGAGTTGGCCGCCAGTATCGCGTATTTTTATCAGAACCCTGTGATTGATCAAGCCGCCGCTGAAAAGCATTTAACCGCTGAAATAAAGCCTATTTTAGCTAATCTAGTAAACGCATTAAGTGGCATCGATTGGCAAGCAGAGGCGATTCATCATGAGATTGAAGCCGCTGTGACTAGTAACGCGCTAAAATTTCCTAAAGTGGCGATGCCTCTGCGTGTCATGCTCACTGGTATTGCACAATCACCAAGTATCGATCAAGTAATGGCGCTGTTAGGTAAGGATGAAGTTTTGGCTAGAATTGAAGCAGCGCTTAAATAGCGCCTTAAATTTCATATGAAAATTGGTAATAGCTATTGAAATTTCAGCCTATCACCTCATATTCAATAAGTGGTTTAGAAATTTCGAATATTTTGATAGAAAAATAGAACGAATTTACATGAACTGAATCACAACAAGGGTAACATCAGTAATACAGCTGGTGCTACGTAGTTTTTATTTAACTCCAAGCAATAGGAGACATCATGATTCAAAAAGGGCAAATGTTACAAGACCCATTTCTTAACGCTTTACGCAAAGAACATGTCGCTGTATCCATCTATCTCGTTAACGGCATCAAATTACAAGGTCAAGTTGATTCCTTCGATCAATACGTGATTTTGCTTAAAAATACTGTCACTCAAATGGTGTATAAGCACGCTATTTCAACCATCGTGCCAGCGCGCATGGTGAATGTTACCTTGCCAGAAGATGAAGCTTAATCAGGACTGGTAAATTAACCGTTGAAAGATCTGTTTGAAAGACCGAGTGGCGGCGATGCCGCCATTATGGTGAGTGTTGATTTTGGCGATAATGATTACGAAGAAAGCTTAAACGAACTTCGTCAACTCAGCATTAGCGCGGGCTTGTCTGTACGCGGCACAATTGAAGGTAAGCGCGCTACACCAGATGCCAAGCTTTTTATTGGAAGTGGTAAAGCAAATGAGTTGGCGCAGATGATGCAGGCCAGTGAATCTAATATTGCAGTGTTTAATCATGATTTATCTCCCTCGCAACAGCGTAATTTGGAACGCTTGCTGAAAGCCCGCGTGGTAGATAGAACTGGTTTAATTCTAGATATATTCAGTCAGCGTGCGCAAAGTCACGAAGGTAAATTACAAGTTGAATTGGCGCAGTTAGAACATTTGTCTACGCGCTTAGTGCGAGGTTGGACACACTTGGAGCGTCAAAAAGGTGGTATTGGTGTTCGTGGCGGTCCTGGCGAAACGCAGTTGGAGTTAGATCGTCGTATGTTGCGTATACGCGTTAAGCAGTTGCGTGAAAAGCTCATTAAGCTTAAAGCACAAAGGGGTATGCAACGCAGAGCGCGTAAGCGTTCTAATGTGATGACCGTTTCGTTGGTTGGTTATACCAACGCGGGTAAATCTACAGTGTTTAATCGCTTAACCAAGGCAGATATTTACGTTGCTGACCAATTATTTGCCACACTTGATACCACCACACACAAAATTTTTATCGCAGAAGCTGGTTCTGTCGTACTTTCCGACACAGTTGGATTTATTAAGCATTTGCCACATGCTTTGGTTGAGGCATTTGGGGCAACCTTGGAAGAGGCCGCTCAAGCAGACTTGTTGTTGCATATCGTCGATACTGCAAGTACAAACCGCGACGAGCAAATTGCCCAAGTTAATAAAGTGTTGCTGGAAATCGGTGCAGCCAATGTGCCGCAGATTTTAGTACACAATCAAATTGACAGAGTCGGTCTACCGCCCTCTATCAGCCGAGACGAATATGGTAGAATCACATCCATACATGCATCGGCTATAACAGGTGAAGGAATGGATTTGTTAAGATTGGCCATGGCGGAACATAGCCAATATTTGCAGAAACTAAGCACTGAAGAGAGCGCTTATGCCTAGTCGTCAATTTATGGCGTTGAGTTGAATGCAACTCGAAATGCCTTATGTGGTGAATTTTAGCTTTAAATATATTTGTATGATTAAGTTTCTTTGGAGTTTTAAATGATTAAATTTCCCGGATGGTGGCAACGCAATAATGAAGGTCCACCAGATTTAGATCAAGTGATGCGTGATTTAAGCCGCAAGATAAATAATATGTTCGGCAAAGGCGGTGGTAATCAACCTGTAAATGCGAATGGTGGAAACATAAACTTTCCTATCCTGCCAATTATCGCTGTTATAGTCTTGATATGGCTTGCTACTGGATTTTATATGGTGGATTCAGGTTCAAAAGGCGTGGTTCAGCGTTTTGGTGAAATGACTGATGAGGCTACAGAGCCTGGTCCACGCTGGCATTTACCGTACCCTATTGAAAAAGCGACTGTAGTGAATATGGAAGAAGTGCGTCGCTTAGAAGTGGGTTATAGAACGGTTGGCGAAGGTGGCGGTGGAAAAACCAAACAGCCTCACGAAGCTTTAATGCTGACCGAAGATGAAAACATTATTGATTTGCAATTTGCAGTGCAATACAACCTCAATAACGCTAAATACTATTTGTTTAATAATCGCAATACAGATGATGCGGTGATGTCAGCTGCTGAATCAGCGATTCGCGAAGTAGTGGGTAAAAATAAGCTAGATGATTTATTACAAAAAGGTTTGGCTGATACTTCTCAGCGTATGCAGACAATATTAGACAGCTATAAAACTGGCGTCCATATTATTAGTGTCTCTTTACAAAGTGCACAGCCGCCTGAGCAAGTTCAAGAAGCTTTTGAAGACGTGAACCGTGCAAACCAAGATAATCAGCGCCAAGTGAACGAAGGCCAAGCGTACGCGAATGACGTGATTCCTAAATCACGTGGTAAAGCATCAAGACTATTAGCGGAAGCTGCTGGTTATAAACTTAAAATTGAAAGTGAAGCTCGCGGTAATGCTAGCCGTTTTGAGCAAATCTTAACGCAATATAATAACGCGCCAGATGTAACGCGCCAACGCTTGTATTTAGACGCGCAGGAGCAAATTTTATCTAGCGTGAGCAAAGTTGTGATTGATCAAAAGGCTGGCAGTATGATGTACTTACCGTTAGATAAATTAATGGGCAGTAACGCTGCTGCTGCACCTCAACAATCTCAATCCTTACAATCACTCAATACACCAGCCGCTTCTGTAGCTGATCCGTCGGTAGATCGCTCGCGAGATGCTTTTCGCAGCCGTGACAGAGAAAGTAGATAGGCGAATATGATGAAAAATATAAAAAATATTTTAGCGTTAGCATTGGTAGGCTTGGTTTTCTTATCAACTTCAGCGTATACGGTAGATCAAGCTGAGTTTGTAGTAGTGAAGCGTTTGGGCGAAATTGTTTCTGTAAAAAAATCCCCAGGTCTTTACTTTAAAATGCCTTTTATAGAGGATTTAAAGAGATTTGATAACCGTATTGTGACTTTAGATTGGGAAGAGCCAGCCAGATTTGTTACAAGTGAAAATAAATATATGTTGGTCGATTCATTTGTAAAATGGCGCATCATCGACCCAGCAAAATATTATGTTTCAATTAAAGAAGGTGGCGAATCTGCCGCAGAAAATCGTCTTTCAAACGTGGTAAATGCTGGTTTACGAGCTGAATTTGGTAAACGCACAGTGCATGACGTGATTGCTGGTGAACGTAGTGCAGTGATGGATAGTTTACGTAAAAGTGCCGACTTAGAAGCGCGTCAAATGGGTATCGAAGTGGTAGATGTGCGCTTAAAACGTGTGGACTACTCTGAAGATATTAGTAAGTCAGTGTTTGATCGTATGATTGCTGAGCGTAAACGTATTGCCAATCAATTACGTTCCGAAGGTTCTGCAGCTTCCGAAAAAATTCGTGCAGATGCGGACAAGCAGAGCGAAGTGATTATCGCCGAAGCTTATCGCGATGCACAAAAAACTAAAGGTGAGGGCGATGCCTCTGCAACGGCAATTTATAATCAAGCTTATGGTAAAAATCCTGAGTTCTATGCATTTTACCGCAGTACTGAGGCATATAAAAACAGCTTCAAAACTAAGAGCGATGTGATGGTGCTAGATCCTGGTTCTGACTTTTTCAAATACATGCGTAGCCCAGCTAAGAAATAAACAACTTAACTATGGGTAACACATTGCTAATGGCATTAGGCCTAATGTTAATATTAGAAGGCCTATTGCCATTATTGTTGCCACAAGCCTGGCGAGATACTTTTAAACGCTTGATAGAGCTCAAAGATGGTCAATTACGTTTTGTTGGGTTAATGTCAGTAATTGGCGGTTTAGTATTATTTTGGTTAAGTAAATGATGATTGATTAAATTAAATATTGAAGTCGTTTGTAAGTGCGTTGTAACGACCTTAATAAAAAAAGTGATGATAAAAAATGCGTAATTGGTTACTCCCAGAATATATCGAAGATGTTTTACCTGCTGAAGCAGCTCGAATTGAGACATTGCGTCGCTCTTTGTTAGATTTATTTAAAGTGCATGGCTATCAATACGTTATTCCTCCGATGTTGGAATACATGGAATCATTGATTACAGGCGTAGGCCACGATTTAGATCTAGCGACTTTTAAAGTGGTTGACCAATTAACAGGCCGTTTGATGGGCGTGCGAGCCGATATGACGCCGCAGGCTGCGCGAATTGATGCGCACTTATTAAATCACCAAGGTATTACCCGTTTGTGTTACGCAGGAAGTGTTCTGCGTACTAAGCCAGATGGCTTAGCGCAGACGCGTGAACCGTTACAGTTAGGTGCCGAGCTATATGGTCATGCTGGCATTGCTAGCGATATCGAAATTCAGCGTTTACTTATTAAAGCCATGCAAGGAATTGGTATTGACCAATTACATATAGATTTTAGCCATGTGAATATATTCGGTAGTTTGATTGAAGCGAGCCAAATTGCGCCACAATTAGAGCAAGAGTTGTATGCTGCCTTGCAAAGCAAAGATCAATCAAGCGTTGCCGAGCTCGCACAAGATTTGGATAAAACTACTCGAGAAGCTTTATTGCATTTAACTGAGTTAAATGGTGATCAATCTATTTTGGGTAAAGCAGAAAAAGTGTTACCTAATACCCCAGCAGTTAAAGAGGCTCTGGCAAGTTTAAATCAGGTGAGTGCTGCGCTAGAAAATTTAAATGTAACTGTTAGTTTCGATTTAAGTGAGCTACGTGGCTATCACTACCATAGTGGAATTGTGTTTGCTGCATATGCAAAAGGCTATAAAGGCCCATTAGCGCTAGGCGGACGATATGATGAGGTTGGTCAAGCCTTTGGTCGCGCACGTCCTGCAACAGGCTTTAGCTTAGATTTACGCGGGGTAGTTACCGCCTTGCAACCAGCTAAGCCAAACATGGCGATATTTGCACCAGCGAATGATGATGCCAGTTTATCTGTTAAAATTGACAGCTTGAGAGCTGAAGGGCAAATCGTGATTCAAGAGTTGTCAGGTTTTGAGTCAATTCTTGAGGAACTTAATTGCGATAGAAAGCTTGTACATTATAGCTCTGGCTGGCATGTTGTGGCTTTAGATAAAGTTTAAATTAGACAAGATTAAGCAGACAATCAGACAGCATTACCTCAAATATAAATAAATATTCAAACTAAAATTATAAAGTAAACGTTATGGCAAACAATGTAGCAAAAAATCTTTCAGCAAAAAATGTCGTCGTTATAGGCACTCAATGGGGTGATGAAGGTAAAGGCAAAATCGTTGATTGGTTGACTGACCATGCGCAAGGCGTCGTGCGCTTCCAAGGCGGCCACAATGCGGGACATACATTGGTCGTAGGGCAGGGCGATGCTCAACGCATTTACAAACTTAATCTTGTGCCTTCTGGTATCGTACGATCAGGCATTAATTGCTATATCGGTAATGGCGTTGTTTTAGATGCAGGTCATTTGCTAGGTGAAATCGCCGCACTTGAAAAAGATGGTTTAGAAGTTAAAAGCCGCCTAAAAGTCAGCACTGGCTGCCCATTAATTTTAAGTCATCACGTCGCAGTGGACGTTGCGCGTGAAGCTAAACGTAGCGCAGATAAAAAAATTGGTACGACAGGCAAAGGCATAGGCCCAACTTACGAAGATAAAGTGGCACGTCGCGCTTTACGCGTTTATGACTTGTTCTACCCAGAGCGTTTTTCAGAAAAACTAAAAGAAGTGATGGATTATCACAACTTCGTACTGACTAATTACCTAGGCGCGAAAGCGGTTGATTTTAATCAACAATATGATGCAAGCATGCAGCATGCAATCGCCTTAAAACCAATGATTAGTGACATTTCTGCTGATTTATATGCCGCTAATGCACGTGGTGAAAATCTATTGTTTGAAGGTGCGCAAGGTACCTTGCTTGATATTGACCACGGCACTTATCCGTATGTGACTTCAAGCAACTGCATCGCTGGTCAAGCTTCAGCAGGCACAGGCGTTGGTGCCAATATGTTGCATTATGTGTTAGGTATCACTAAGGCTTACACAACACGCGTTGGCGGCGGCCCTTTCCCAAGTGAGTTGGATATTGATACGGCAGGCGCACCTGGCACACAAATGTCAGTCAAAGGCCAAGAAATTGGCACGGTAACTAAACGTAAACGTCGTTGCGGTTGGTTTGATGCTGCGGCTTTACGTCGTTCAGCGATGATTAACGGTCTAACAGGTTTGTGTATTACTAAGTTAGATGTATTAGATGGCATTAAAGAACTTAATATTTGTACGGGTTATGAGTTGGATGGCAAGAAAATTGACTTACTTCCAATCGGTGCGGATGACGTTGCAGGTTGCAAACCGATTTATGAAACTGTGCCAGGTTGGACAGAAAACACCTTTGGCGTAAAAACATGGGATGGTTTGCCGAAAAACGCGCAAAACTACTTAAAACGTCTAGAAGCGCTATGTGGCGTGCCAGTTGCGATTGTTTCTACAGGTCCAGAGCGTGATGAAACCATTGTAGTTGAGCATCCGTTCGCTTAATACTAGGCAACTTAAGCAATGGAGAACTCAGAAACACAGCGCTTAGCATGGGCTATTACAGGTTCTGGGCATTATTTGCGCGAATCTTTAGCTGTGCTGGCAACACTAGAAAATGTTGATATTTTTCTAAGCAAAGCAGCTTCTGAAATCATTAAGCAATACGGCTTTCAAGCGCAATTAGATGCCACTGGCCATAGAGTTTATCAAGATAAAACAGCAAGCAGCGTGCCTGTTGAGTTGTTTTATGAAGGCAAATATCACACGCTGGTGATTGCTCCTGTCACTTCAAACACGATTGCTAAAATGGCCTATGGATTTTCAGATTCGTTGGTGACTAATCTATATGCGCAAGCTGGTAAAACACGTGTCCCGAGTATTATTTTTGCGTGTGATACTGCGCCAGAGCTTGAGTCTGAAGCGCCGCGTGACAATGTGGTTAAAGTTTATCCGCGTAAAATTGATTTAGACAACGTCGCAAAATTGGCTGATTTTGAAGCAACACAAGTGGTGGCTGACATTGCTGCGCTTACACATGCAATTCATGTGCGCTTAAATGAAATCTGTAAATAAAGATAGCAAGTCCGCAGAAAATTTACTGTTTCTAACAGGTAAATTGGCTGAAAAAAGCCTGCATAAAATATTAGCTGAAGTCCAAAGTAATCCTAAAACCCCGCCCTTCAAATATCGCATTCAACAAATTGGTGTTTCAGTCGCCGCGCTCATGACGCCTGAATTAATTGCTCGCAGACTTAAAGAAACCGGTGATGCGGACAAAGTGATTTTGCCTGGATTATGTTTAGGTGATATTAGCCAGTTGGAGGCGCAGTATGGCGTACCTGTTGAACGTGGCCCTAATGATTTAAAAGATTTGCCGCAGTATTTTGGTCATGCAGGAGTCACGCCAGATTTGAGCCAATATGACGTGCAGATTTTTGCGGAAATAGTAGATGCGCCGTTCTTAAGTGTGGATGGCATCATTAGAAAAGCCCAGCAATATCGGTCGCAAGGTGCGAATGTGATTGATTTGGGTTGTTTGCCAGCGGTGCCATTTTTACACTTAGCAGACACCGTAAAAGCGCTAAAATCCCTAGATTTTAAAGTCAGTGTCGACTCTCTCAATACCGAGGATTTACTTACTGCAGGACACGCAAGTGCAGATTTCTTGCTTAGTCTCACAGAAAATACTCTATGGGTTGCAGAGGAAGTGGCTTCTACGCCAATACTCATTCCAGCCAAACCACACAGCTTGCCTTCGCTCTATCGGGCGATTGAGGCTTGCTTGAAAATGGGTAAGCCATTTATTGCCGATGCGATTTTAGATCCGATTCACTTTGGCTTAACCAATTCAATTGTACGTTACCAAAAGCTTCGTAAAAAGTATCCTGATATTCAAATTATGATGGGTATTGGTAACCTGACAGAGCTCACCGACGCTGATACGACAGGTATTAACGCGCTGTTATTTGGCATGATTAGTGAGTTGAATATTAATGCCGTATTGGCTACTTCGGTAAGTGCGCACGCAGTCAATGCTGTTGCCGAAGCCGATATTGCTAGGCGTATGATGCATGCGGCAAAAAATGATGATAGGTTGCCGCGTGGCTACACTAATGGCTTGCTTGGTTTGCATGATAGACGCCCATTTACCTATACTGCTGATGAAGTGAAAGAAATTGCGGGTATGATTAAAGACCCGAGCTTTCGTATACAAGTCACTGAAAACGGCATGCATATTTATAACCGGGACGGGGTGCATGAGAGCAATGATCCCTTCGCGTTATATCAGCATCTAAAGGTGGATAATGATGCCTCACATGCATTTTATTTAGGGGTAGAGTTGGCGCGAGCGCAAATTGCATGGCAACTTAAGAAGCGCTATGTGCAGGATCAAGAGCTCGAATGGGGCGTGAATACCAAGCCACAAGAGCAAGCGAATAAAACTGCGCACCGCGAAGCTTCAATTAAAGAACGAAAAGAAGCTGGCAAGAAGGCTTAATCAAGATGATATTAGAAACTATTATTAGCACCATTAATAGCCAAGGTGATGCCCATGTCACGCCATTTGGCATACAAATGCAGGATGGCTTAGTGGTCATTTCACCTTATAAACCTTCTGCCACGCTAGAGAATATTCTCGCTACGGAACATGCGGTGATGAACTTAACCGACGATGTGCGTGTATTTGCAGGTGCATTAACTAGACGGCAAGCTTGGTCGCTGACACCAGCCGAGAAGATAATGGGTTACAGACTGACAGAGTCATTGGCACACAAAGAATTAAAGTTAATCAAAATTAATGAAGATGCGCTGCGCCCGCAACTTTTTTTAGAGGTGATACACGAAGTGCATCATCAGTCATTTATGGGTTTTAATCGAGCACAAGCGGCGGTGATTGAACTTGCTGTACTGGCAAGTCGCTTAAATATGTTAGCTAAAGATAAGGTGCTCTCTGAAATGCAATACTTGCAAATTGCAATAGATAAAACCGCAGGTGAGCGTGAGTTACAGGCTTGGACTTGGCTAACAGAAAAAATAGAAAATTTTTATGCACAACAAGCAGGTGAGAACTACGCATGAATGCCCCCATCAACACAATACTTAACGAAACTATCTCAGCTACGGTTAATCATGCGCAGTTAATAAAAACTCAGCTATTAATTAGCGTGACTACTACAGAAGAAGCGCAAATCGCCTTGGAAAATGGCGCCGATATTATTGACTTAAAAGAGCCAAGTTTGGGCGCTTTAGGCGCTTTACCTATAGCAACAATTCAAACGATTGTGACTTATGTAAAAAACACAAAAAATACAGACATTAAACTTACCAGCGCCACGATAGGTGATTTACCTATGGAGCCAGAGTTATTATTAGCCCATGTTGCTAAGTTAGCTGCAACTGGAGTGGATATCATTAAAATTGGATTTTTCGAAACTGATGACTACCAACCATGCCTAGAAAGGCTTAAATCATTAACGCAAGCTGGCGTAAGGCTCATGGCGGTTTTTTTTGCGGAAATCACTTATCCGCAAGGTCTGATTGCCGCCATTAAGCATGCAGGGTTTATGGGGATTATGTTAGATACTGCAAATAAAAATGGACTTACTTTGCTTGATTATTATTCATACAAGCAAAGAGTTGAGTTTGCCGAAGCTATACTTGGTCATGACCTGCAATTTGGACTGGCTGGCTCATTAAAGCTACAACATGTAACTTTAATAAAAGAATTAAATCCTACTTATATTGGTTTTAGAGGTGGGGTTTGTGATGACAATCAACGCAATCTGGCTCTCGATGCAGCTAGAATTAAAGCTGTTCGTCAAATGGTGTAGGTTTGTTGTAAAAATACAACTGAAACATTGCAATAACGTTGATTTATAAACATTTTTGGTTGCGCTAAATAAGAGTGGTGCGTAATATCGGACTTAATGAAATTTTAGATTTTGATAGACCCAGAAGTAATTAAATTAGGAGTAAAGACGAATGAAAAAAAATCTTATTAATCTAGCAGTTGCAGCATCACTTAGCATTGCAGCATTTGCTGTATCAGCTGAAGATATGTATCGCGGTGCTTGGTATCTTGTTCCTGGCGTAAGCTACATGAACACAGAGAATGATTTAGATGCTAACAATGGTGGTGGCGCTTTTATTAAATTAGGTAAAGAATTAAGCCCAAGTTGGGATATTCAAGGTGGACTAGGTTATAACCGTGCATCTGAAGATACTGGCATTGCTGGTGCAGGTGGTCGTTATAAACAAACTACTTTAGGCTTAGATGCTTTGTATATGTTTAGCCGTGAGAACTTCCGCCCATTCTTGTTAGCAGGTTTAGGCGCTGCGCGTAATAATGTGGATTACAACGGTATTCCTAGTCTTCAAGATAAAAGCAAAACTTCTTGGTTAGCTAACGTTGGTCTAGGTGCGCAATACCTATTCAATGATACATTCGGTTTGCAAGCGGATTTACGTCACCAATGGACTCGCTCTAATGCTAAAGCTCCAGGTACTACATTTGATGCAGATGGTTCAGTGGGCAATACATTATTCAATCTTGGTGGTATCTTACGTTTTGGTGCTCCAGCCCCTATGCCTGTCATTGCAGATGCAGAACCAGCACCAGTAGCCGCTATTGAGCCAGCTCCAGTTGAGCCAGTGCCGGCACCAGCTCCTGTAGCATGTAAACCAAACCTTGAAACTGTAACGGTAAGTGCTGAAAAATTATTTGGCTTTGATAAAGCTAAACTACAAGATGGCGCTAAACCAATTTTAGATGAAACCGTTGCTAAAATTAAAGCAAACCCAGAGTTAAGCGCAGTCATTGTGACTGGTCACACTGACCGCATTGGTTCTACAGCTTACAACCAAAAACTTTCAGAAAAACGTGCTGCAATTGTTAAAGAATACCTAGTTTCACAAGGTGTTGACGCAGCAATGATCACTTCTGTTGGTAAAGGTGAATCTGAACCAGTTGAGGCATGTAAAGGTGTAACAGGTAAGAAGTTAATCTCTTGCTTAGCTCCTAACCGTCGTGTAGTAATTACAGGCGAAGCTACAAAAGAAACAGGCTGTAACTAAGCTGCAATAGATAAGTCTTAATAGACTAATTAAATAACCCCGCAATTGCGGGGTTTTTTATTGGTCATTTTTAAAGTTAAGTGCAAAACTTAAGTTCTAAATTTATAACTTTAATCGTTATAATAAGCAGATGAAAAAACAAGTTGACTTAGTCATAGAGGCGCGTTGGTTATGTCCAATCATCCCGAAAAACACGCTTTTAGAATATCAATCCGTTGTCATTCAATCTGGAATGATTGTTGATATTTGTGCAATTTCTTCAGCCGCTGAGATTTATCAGGCAAATGAAGTTGTTGAGTTAACCGAGCATGTACTTATTCCAGGCTTAATTAATTTGCATACACATGCTGCAATGAGTTTGATGCGCGGTATGGCGGATGATTTGCCGCTGATGACTTGGCTGAATGAGCAGATTTGGCCTGCTGAACAAATTGTATTATCAGAAAAGTATGTGCAAGATGCTACATTATTAGCTTGTGCAGAAATGTTAAGTGGCGGCATTACTTGTTTTAATGATATGTATTTTTACCCGCGTGCAACCTCTGTTGCGGCGAGCCAAGCAGGTATTCGCGCAAATCTAGGCTTAGTAGTTTTAGAGTTCCCAACTGCCTATGCGACTGACGCTGCTGACTACTTACAAAAGGGCTTTGATGCACACGATAGTTGGCGCGGCAATCCATTGATTTCCACTTGCATCGCTCCACATGCGCCTTACACAGTCTCGAATCAAACTTTCGAAACTGTGCTGACATATGCCGAGCAACTAGGACTTGGTATACATACGCATCTACATGAAACGCGTGATGAAATTGCGCAATCTCAAATACAATTTGGTTTAAGGCCAATACAGCGATTGGCGCAATTAGGATTATTAGGCCCTAACTTTCTAGCGGCACATGGCGTGCATCTACTTGATAGTGAGATAGAGATGTTGGCTGAATTTGGATGTCATATCGCACATTGTCCTAGCTCTAATTTAAAGCTTGCAAGTGGCATTGCACCAATATCCAAGTTATTAGCTAAGGGTGTGAATGTTGGGTTAGGGACGGATGGCGCTGCCAGTAATAATCGATTAGATATATTTACTGAAATGCGTTTAAGTGCGCTGTTGGCAAAAGGGATAAGCGAAGATGCAACAGTTATTCCAGCACATCAGGCGCTAGAGATGGCAACGATTAACGCCGCTAAGGCGATGGGATTAGAAGATAAAATTGGTTCGATTGAAATAGGTAAGTTAGCAGATTTAACTGCGGTAAAATTGAGTGATCTCACTATAAATCCATGTTATGACCCCCTTTCACATTTGGTCTATACCTGCGGACGTGAGCATGTGAGCCACACTTGGGTTGCTGGTGAGTTGCGCTATAGCAATGGTCTTTATGCCAATATTGAACCATTAGAATTAAAAGAAATCATCCATACATGGCAGCCAAAACTCCAGCAGCATAAACATTAATGTATAGATATTGCCGAATAAAACAAAGGTCAGCACAAAGATGAATACAGAGTCGATTCCAGAAGTTAATGCTGAAGTTAATCCAGCACAATCAGTTAATGCCGATCATTTAGAGCTGCAAAAGTTTGGTGAACTCGCACATAAGTGGTGGGATAAAAACAGTGAGTTCAAGCCATTGCATGAGCTTAACCCATTGCGGCTTGCTTGGATTGATGAGTTGGCCAGCTTGAAAGGCAAAAGAGTGCTTGATGTAGGTTGCGGCGGTGGAATTTTATCTGAGTCTATGTATTTTAAAGGTGCCGAAGTTGTGGGTATAGATTTAGGCGAAAAGGCGCTCAGCGTTGCGAAATTGCATCAATTAGAGAGCGGTGCAAAAGTTGATTATCAATACATTGCCGTAGAGCAACTAGCAGCGCAAGCCCCTGCCAGTTTCGATGTGGTGACCTGCATGGAAATGCTTGAGCATGTGCCTGATCCAGCTTCAATCGTTGCGGCTTGTGCACGACTAGTAAAACCTGATGGCTCGGTGTTCTTTTCGACCATTAATCGTAATCCTAAAGCGTATTTATTTGCAGTGATTGGCGCAGAGTACTTGTTGAACTTGTTGCCTAAAGGTACACATGATTATGCTAAATTTATTAAGCCATCAGAATTGGCTAGTTGGATTAGGACGGCAGATTTGAATGTCACTGCCATGCGCGGCATGAGCTACAACCCAATCACTCAACATTACAGCTTAGGTGATGATGTTTCAGTTAATTACATGTTGCATACCATTAAATCAGCCGCATGAAGACCGTTCTATTCGACTTAGACGGTACCCTAGTGGATACCGCACACGACTTAGGTTTGGCTTTAAATATACAGTTGGCACGTTATGGCAAGCCTGCGCTTGCACATGATGTTATTTGGCCTATAGCATCGCATGGCTCACGTGGGTTATTGGCGCTAGGCTTTGGTATTACCCCTGCAGATGAAGATTTTGAAGTTAAAAAGATCGAGTATTTAGATTTGTACGAAACAGTCTTTACCAGTCAGCCGATATTGTTACCGGGTATCAATGAGTTACTTGATGAGCTAGACGCGCGCGCGGTTAAATGGGGCATCGTTACCAACAAACCGCGTCGCTTTTCCGTAGATTTAACTAAAGCCGTTGATATGGGCAGTAAAAGTTTGTACGAACGTTCTGCATGCTTGGTCTGCGGCGATGATGCTCCGCAGCCTAAACCAGCCCCCTATACTTTATTGATGGCTTGTGATGAAACTGCAACGCAGGCAAGTGATTGTATCTATGTAGGCGACGCCGAGCGAGATGTGCAAGCGGGTAGGGCGGCTGGTATGAAAACCGTGGTGGCTTTGTTCGGCTACATTGCGGAAACAGACAAGCCGCTTGAATGGAATGCCGATATAGTGATTAAAGCACCTAAGGATTTACTCAGTTATCTAGATTAAGTATTTTACAGTGGAGTTGCATTAAGCAACATTGCGCCGCTCCATCATGGCTTGTGCAAGCGTGCCGCTATCTACATATTCAATTTCACCGCCCATCGGCATACCACGAGCGATACGGCTGGTTTTGATGCCGCGAACTTTAAGCAACTCGCTAATATAATGCGCTGTTGCCTCGCCTTCAACGGTGTAATTAGTAGCAAGAATCACCTCGTTTATTAGACCATCCTGCGCACGCTTGATAAGTTTGTCTAAGTGAATTTCTTTTGGGCCTATGCCGTCAAGCGGCGATAATCGACCCATTAACACAAAGTACATACCATTATAAGCGTGGGTATTTTCCAACATTAATAAGTCTGTAGGCATTTCCACCACACACAGCAAATTTTTATCACGGCTATCAGCAGCGCAAAGCGGACATATAGGCTGTTCGCTAAAAGTGTTGCACAACTTGCAATGGTCAACGACCTCTAAGGCGGTTTCTAATGCTTCCGCTAGCGCGCCAGCGCCGTTTCTATCTCGTTGTAATAGATAATAGGCCATGCGCTGCGCAGACTTTGGCCCTACACCTGGTAAACAGCGCAAACTATCAATCAACTGTTCAAGTGCGGGTGGATTTTTCATTAACAGTGTGAGAAATAAAATCGGTAAAATTAGAACGGCAACTTCATGCCTGCAGGCATGTAGTTTGCCATACGTGCTGAAGAAGTTGCTTCTGCTTTAGCAGTTGCGTCTTTAAGTGCAATCACGAGTAAATCTTCTAAAGTTTCTTTGTCATCCATGATGCTATCATCCAAAGTCACGCGTTTTACTTCGTTTTTACAAGTCATAAGAACTTTAACTAAACCGTTGGCAGCAACACCTTCAACATCGATATTAGCTAACTCTTCTTGTGCCTTTTGCATATTTGCTTGCATTTGCTGGGCTTGCTTCATTAAATTGCCCATTCCACCCTTCATCATTTTGCTCTCCTTAAGTTATTACTTAGTTAATGTTATTAATAAAATTTTTATTTTTTAGACTGGTTTAATTGAGTTTTGGATAATCGTTGCGCCAAACTCGTTGATTAAAGCCTGCACAAACCCATCTTCTTCAATGGCGCTTTCAGCGCCAGCTTGCGCCACGGCTTTTTCATGCGCTACTTCTTTTGCTGGTGTGTTTACGCTACCTTCTACGCTAAATTCCAAGCGGATTTTTCTGCCGAAATGTTGCTGTAAAGCCGCGCTTAATTTGTCCTGATACATCGGGCTCAGTAAGCCCTTGTCTTTATCTTGCACAGCAAAGCGCATTGTGTTTTCGTCATAGCTTAGTAGCGCACTATTGAGCGCTAGGTTACGCGCTAGACCAAGCTTTAGTTGGTCTAGCAAACCACGCCAATTGCCATTGAATTGAATTGGATTTGCAGTTTCAAAACCCTGCTCAGTGGTATCTTCACTGCTTGATACTAAGGCTGGTTCTGCAACTTCTTGGATAGTTGGCGCAGTCACTTGCTGGCTATAACTTTTCTCGGAACTCGGAGAAGTTTGTTGTTCTGTTGCTTCTACAATTTGAGCTTGCACAATTGGCTGTGACGCCATTGCTGGTTTAGTTTCAATAACTGGCGTACTTATATTAGCTACATTAATATTAGCTACACTTGGGTTAGCTGTAATCGCGTTACTTGTCGAGTTTTTTGTTAGAGGTCTTTTTGCTTCACTTTCACTGGGTGTAAAAGCCAACATGCGCAACAAGCTCATGGTGAAGCCAGCAAATTCATCTGGCGCCAAGCTAATATCACGACGACCTAATAATGCTATTTGGTAATAAAGCTGCAGTGTTTCTGGAGAAATGCGTTGTGCCAAATCCAATAACTGATTTCGCTCAGGCAAGTCATCTGCAATGCTATCTGGCACGGTTTGCGCAACTGCGATTTGATGCAGTAATTGTGCTAAATCATTTAAAGCAACTTCAAACGATAGGCTACGTTCTTCCATAGACTTAGCCTGCGCAATAAGGCTGGCGCCATCTTTTGCTAATAGTGCATTAATCAGTTGGTACAAATAACTTTGGTCAATTGCGCCCAACATTGCGCGTACTTCAGATTCGTTCACGGTTTGACCGCCGTAAGCAATGGCTTGATCGGTCAGTGATAGTGCATCACGCATACTGCCTGCTGCAGCGCGGGCGATGAGATGCAGTGCAGTTGGTTCAAAAGGGATGTTTTCTTGCCCAAGAATATTTTGCAAATGTTCAATAATAGACGTGCCGGACATTTGGCGTAAATTGAATTGCAAACAGCGCGATAGCACTGTGACTGGCACTTTTTGTGGGTCAGTAGTCGCAAGGATGAATTTAACGTGCGCTGGTGGTTCTTCCAGCGTTTTTAGCATGGCATTAAACGCACTTTTAGACAGCATGTGTACTTCATCGATGATGTACACTTTAAATCGACCTGAAGTAGGCGCGTACTGAGCATTATCCAGCAGATCACGCATTGCATCGACTTGAGTATTGCTAGCCGCATCCACTTCAATCAGGTCTACAAAGCGACCTCTATCAATTTCTGTACATGCGTCACACACACCGCAAGGTTTAGCAGTAATGCCTTTTTCGCAATTGAGGGATTTAGCTAAAATACGCGCCACCGTTGTTTTGCCGACGCCGCGTGTGCCCGTAAATAAATAAGCGTGATGTAAACGATTTTGTTCAAGCGCGTTGGTCAGCGCACGCACTACGTGGTCTTGCCCTACTAAGGTTTCAAATGATTTCGGACGCCATTTACGGGCTAAGACTTGATAAGACATAGGCTCAACTTTAGCTGAAAATTTAGATTACGCAATGTAATTCACATGTAGCAACAATCAGGTTGGCCAAAAATCTAGGCTGCCCAAAATAAAGAGGCGAGCCCTTACCCCGGCACTTGCTTAATAGTTGTGGCTGCTTGCTTCCGCACCTGACCAGATTGGCTACTTCACAATGCGGGGAGGCCCGCCAAACGCAATTTTACAATACTTTGAGGCATAATCAGCAAAGCTTCAAAGAATATTTTTTAAAATAGACAGATAAAAGCATTCCTAAGTTGGCATTTGATTTTTTTACATAAGTTGGAAAATGCTAGCTATATCAATTTTAAATTGTAATAAATAAACTTTCATTAAATTTATTTAATATAGAAATTATCAATTAACCAAGCCATGGCTAACCCAAGTAAACCTAAACTAGCACCGCTAGATATAGCGCGTGAAACCTTTAAGCAAATGGCATTGCGCCGCGTTGTTCCTACACCAGATAATTACCTGCTTATATATAATGAAATAGCGGGCATTACTGCAAAAGAAACTGCTGAAGTAGCCATTAGAAAAGTACTTAAGCAATTGCCAAATGAAACCACAGAACAAAGTAAATGGATTAGTCGTTGGGATAAGCTATTAAAGCAGGAAAACTGGGCTGACTTACCAGCATTATTGAACGACAGCATGGATGCCAACGTGGCCTTATCCAAGCAATGGCCAGATGCTATTCGAGAACTTGTTCAACAATGGGATGCAAAGCAAGTTGGTTTAGATGTAGCTAGAAAAAAAGAAGCGTTAGAAAAACTGCTTATTAACTTTGGTAACGATCCACTTTTAGCACAAAAATTAAAGGCCCTGACCAAAAACTGGAAAGAGTATGGTATTGCAGACGCATCTAGTTCTAAAGCAATTGAAGTTTTGGCACCAACCGACCTTAAACCAGAAATTAAGCCGCTTAATTTGGAAGGTAACCTTTTAGGTAACTCAGATATTCAAACACCAGCTTTGGGAAATTCTGATTTAATCTCATCAAGTTTGGCATTGTCTGAAATCCTTCATCCTGGTTATGAGCCAGACCAGTTTCAAGAAACATTTCGAGCATTGCAAGATATGTTAAAGCAATCACTTAATCACGGTTTAATCCCGCGATTAGATGGATATCCAGACTTAAAAGAGGAGGCTGAGCAGATATTTTCTCTGTCTGAAAAGGCACGCAAACTAAAAGAGTGGCAAGCTATCGTTAAGCAATTTAGAGCACTATTGGTGAGAGTCGAGATAATTGGCGCAAATGAGGAGGGTATTAAGCAAGATTTATTGAGTTTACTTAAATTGCTAATTGATAATATTGGTGAGTTAGTTGCAGACGATCAATGGGTACGCGGACAGGTAACTACAGTACAAACCATCATATCGGGCCCCTTAGATAGAGCATTGATTGTCGATGCAGAGAAAAGTCTGAAAGAAGTCATTTTTAAGCAAGGCATGCTTAAACATAGTTTGGCTGATGCTAAAAATGCATTCAAAAGTATGATTGCTACGTTTGTTGACCGCCTTAGCCATATGACTAACTCGACCGATACTTACCAAAATAAAATAGGACAGTATGCTGATAAGTTGGAGGAAGCAGAGGATATTGCACAAATTAATATTTTGTTAGAAGGTTTAATGAAAGATACGCATACGATGCAAACCGATATTGTGCGATCTCGGGACTCAATGATGCAGCAGAGTGCAGATGTCGAGGTCGCGCAACAGAAAATACTACATTTACAGGCTGAGTTATCTGAATTAAGTGAAAAAGTATCAATAGATCAACTGACTGGCGTACTTAATAGACGCGGTCTAGATGAAGCTATGCTGCGAGAGATATCACGTGCACAACGTGGTGCTAACTCACTATGTGTGACATTGCTAGATATTGATAACTTTAAACATTTTAATGATAACTATGGTCACCACGTGGGTGATACTGCCTTGCAGCACTTAGCTAAAGTGATACGAGAAACTTTACGCCCCACCGATATTACTGCCAGATTTGGCGGGGAAGAGTTCGTCATATTGTTGCCAGACACTAGTATTGAAGAGGCTGTTGAGAGTATTTCACGACTACAGCGTGCTTTGACCAAACAATTCTTTTTAGGTAATAATGAACGATTGTTAATCACTTTTAGTGCGGGTATAGCTTTATTTAGGCAAGCGGAAGAGCAAGCCACCGTGTTGAATAGAGCTGACCAAGCGATGTATCTTGCTAAAAAATCTGGTAAAAATCGTGTTATGACTGAAATTGATTTAGAAAAATCTCGCAAAAACCAGTAGCTTCCTATTCGCGACTTTATTATAGGTTGCTGAATTTATCTTATTAAATTCAAGCATTAAAAGTATATTTGAGTTTAAATTAATAATTTAGCAATTGTAGTCAAATTTGAATTAGGATGAGTTTTAACTGATAATATTTAAATGTGTAAATACTTTATAAATGGTTTCTAATTTGTCTCAATTGCCAACCCCCTCTCTACTACCAGACACTTCTTTACTATTAGACGCCCTATTACTTGGCGTGACGGAGGAGGTATATGTGCTTAATGTATCTTCTATGCAGCTGGTTTATGTGAGTGATAGTGCACTTAAGAATACCGCTTTCGATATTGATAGTTTGAAAGAGCATGATTTAATTAGTTTATTTGGCGTGAGTGAAAGCACGCTAAAAAGTCATGCGCAAAGCCACCGACATCATTCCTATTTTGTTGAATTATTACAAGAGCACGTGTCTATGATTGGTAAACTTCAGCAGAACAAGTTGCGGCTTAAGGTTTTACAGTCAGCTCAACAAGACTTTATGTTAATCATTAAAAATGATGCTGCCGAAACTACAGCAGACCATGAAGATGGCGAAGCCAGCGATAAGAAAGAGCTATTTGAAAATGAAACACGCTCTCAAACGATGGTTGCTAATACTCCAGGTCTAGTTTTCCAATTTCAATTGGACAGTAATGGTCAAATGAAATTCATCCATCTTACCGACGGTTGCAAAGCTTTACTTGGGTTAAATGCAGAAGATCTAAAAGAAGATTCAAGCTTGTTATATTCCATGATGAATGCACGAGATCGGGGCATGTTGCGTAAACTTCTTGAACAATCAATGAACAATCTTAGTTTGATGAATTGGGAGGGAAAAGTTTGGATTGATGGTTGGCAAGATAATAAATGGCTTGATTTGCGAGCTGTGCCAAGGATGTTAAGTACTGGTGTGGTGCAATGGGAAGGCATTATGACCAATATCACGCAAAGCAAAAATGCTAAGCATGAGATTGAAAAGTCGAGGCGCGAACTTGTAGAGTTAACCGCCCATATGCAAAAAATTAAAGAACAAGAGCGAAGTGCAATCGCGCGGGAGATTCATGATGACCTCGGTGGCAATCTAACTGCCATTAAAATGGGGCTTTCTTCCATTATTAACAAACTGTCAAAAGGTCAGAATGTAACTATTGAGCAGGCGCAAGGTTTGGAATCTATACTCGATAGTACTTTTGATGCAGTTCATAGAATCTCTAGTGATTTAAGACCTAATGTCTTAGATTTGGGTATTGTTGCGGCTTTAGAGTGGCAAGCCAAAGAGTTTGAAAAGCAGCTAGGTTTAAGCTGTAAATTCACATGTAATCAGGCAGAAATTCCCGTGTCCACTGATCAAGGAATCACTCTGTTTAGAATTTTTCAGGAGTCATTGTCCAATATTGCGAAGCATGCTAAAGCTACCCATGTGGATGTGGATTTGAGCGCTTTTGCGCATGAAATTATTTTGATGATCACTGATAATGGCGTGGGAATTAAATCTAGTGACACCTTGAAATCCAATTCATTTGGTTTGCGAGGTATGCGTGAGCGGGTTGCTGCATTGCACGGTACATTTTCAGTGCAACAGTCTAATAAGCAGGGCACGGTAATAACTATTAATTTACCAACTGAGTAGTTAATAATCAATACTCATAATTCCTAAAAATTAGGTTTCAGCATATAAATTAAGTCTAACTTGCGTCACTTTTATATTGAATTCGTCACTTTTTCATATTTCGTTCAAATTACGACTAATTACCCTCCACCTATTTGAGCCCTAAAAAATTATAGTATTTTTTAGGTTGAATAGATGCAATAAAAAAAGCAGCGTAATTTTTAATAGTAGAAACTGTTGCAAGGCCATTGTGGCGCTTTGTATTGTGTCGTATAGTTGTGCAATTAGTATTCAAATAAGCATGAGTAATCTCGGTATACGTAGTCAATTACTCCATGTCAAACATTGAGTTTTAAATTCAAATGCCTCAAATCCTTGGCTGGCACACAGTTTGCTTGTAAATCCTTAGATTGACTACTTAAAGTTTGTTTTGAATATCAAGTTTGTCATTATCACTATTATTTGCTCGGATATCAGCATGACGAAAAGTAACAAAATTAAAGTAATTATTGCCGATGATCATGCCATTTTAAGAGCAGGTCTTAAGCAGATTTTGGCCGAAACAGATGATATTGTGGTAATTGCAGAAGCTGAGAATGCCGCTGAAGCTATCAAGCTAGGTTGTCTCCCTGGAGCAGATGTAATTTTGATGGATATTGCCATGCCCGATCGCAGTGGTATGGATGCATTGAAGTATATTAAACATGTCAATCATCAAATTGCGGTGTTGATGCTATCTATGTATAGAGAAGATCAATATGCTGTACGTGCCCTAAAATCAGGCGCTGCGGGATATGTATGTAAGCAAACGGCTTCGTCAGAACTGGTGAATGCTATTCGTGTGGTGGCTAAAGGCAAAAAATACATCTCATCAGAAGTCGCGGAGATTTTAGCCAACCAGGTCGGCATGGAAACTGAAAAAGCGCCACATGAAAGCCTTTCTGATCGTGAATTTCAAACCATGACATTGATAGCCTCGGGCTTTTCTGTGGGTGAAATTGCCGAGAAGCTCGCATTATCTGTAAAAACTATCAGTATGTACCGTACTCGTCTGCTTGAAAAATTGAATTTGCGCCACAATGCTGAATTAACCCATTACGCAATTAAAAATCATTTGGTCGATTAGTTTACTGAATCAGTTCGGCTGGTTAACTTAGCAAATCAAATCTGCATTAAAGAGCCTGTCAAAAACTTCCGCACAGCAGTATTTGGCTAAAGTTAATTTAGCTTACTTTTATCCCTCTATTTCACACATCTAGCACTCGCATTATTTTCGATAATGTCATCATTACGGCAAAAACGTTTTAAAACTTTAGTTTTAATCGTTTAGCTAATCAATACCGCAGTTAGTCAGTTTGTTAATGATTCTGTTAGATGATGCATGATGAAAAAGGGTGGGCGATGAGTGCCTCTAAGAGCAACAATAAGTCAGATCTGAATACTAAGAAAAATTCGGGAAAAACTTTTGCTGGCGTTAAAAGTACAGCTAAACCAACGCATTCAGAAATTAATGAATTGGTCGCAAAATTTAATCATGGGCATTTGGGAGAAAGTGAGAAACTTGCGCTTAAGCTCACGCAAAAATACCCAACTGATGGATTTGGTTGGAAGGTCTTAGGCGCTCTGTATCAAGATCAAAATTTACTTGAAAAAGCATCTGTGGCTTTAAAGAGCGCAGCCGCATACTCACCCAAAGACAGTGAAGCTCAATATAACTTGGGCAATTATTATTATGATCAGCAACTGCTTAGTGAAGCGGTGGATTGCTACAAAAAAGCCGTTGAACTCAATTCAAGCTTTGCGCAAGCTTATTACAATCTTGGTAGCGTTCTCAAAGAGTTGGGATTATTGGCAGAAGCGGAAGCGAGTTATCAACAGGCATTAAAAATAAATCCAAAACACACAGAAACGTATATTAGCTTAGCGCAGATGCTTTATGAGCAAGGGCGTTATGAAGAGGCCATTAAGCATTATCAGCAGGTGATAAGAGTTCAGGCAGACTTTGTTTCTGCGTATGTAAATATAGGAGCATGCTACAAGGCATTGGGTAATCTGCAAGATGCCATTGTTAGTTATCAAAAAGCCATTGAAATACAACCAGATCATGCCGATGCTTTAAACAACTTAGGCGTTGCGTTAAAAGAGCTTGGCAATATTATCAAAGCAGAAGAATGCTATCGAAAAGTAATCGCGATTAATCCAGAATATGTGCCAGCTTACAATAACCTTGGCATTTTGTTAAAGGACTCTGGGCGAAAAGTAGAAGCAGAATCTTATTATATGAAAGCGCTGGAAATAGACCCTTTGCGCGCTGTCACCTATAGTAATTTGGCTGTTTTACTCAGAGAGTTGGGTCGTTTTGTTGATGCTGAGGTATGTTGCCGAAATGCCTTGAAAATCACACCGAATTACGTCGATGCTTATAACAACTTGGGCTTGGCTTTAGATAGTCAAAGTAGATTTATAGAAGCAGTTGGAGCTTTCGAGCAATCTCTTGAATTAGATCCCAACAATATTTCTGCCCTGAGTAATTTCAGTGTCACGTTAAATACTATAGGCCAACTCACCAGAGCTGAGGCCTATTTAAAAAGAGCACTTGCACTTTCGCCACAGTTTATCAATGCACACATTAATTTATGCGTTAACTATTTAGCGCAGGGCCGCATTAAAGAGGCTGAAAAGGTCTGTGTTCAGGCTTTGAAAATTCAGCCCGATAATGTCGATGCACAGAGTAATTTGCTATTTTCAATGAATTACTCTGCAGATTATAGTGTGGAAGATTGTTTGGAAAAAGCTCGTCAATATGGCATTGGAATATCTGCAAAAGTAGAAGCGCCATTTACCTCCTGGTTGCATGAGCCAACTGCAGAAAAGCTACGCGTAGGGTTGGTTTCAGGTGATTTACGTCAACATGTGGTGGCTTACTTTTTAGAAAATTTCGTTAAACATGTCGATGTTTCTAGTATTGAGCTCATTGCTTATTCAACGAGTAATCAAGAAGATGAAGTGACCGCAAATCTTAAACCTTACTTTTCTGGATGGAAGTCACTGGTAGGCTTGAATGATAGTGAGGCGGCAGCACTTATTCATAATGATGGTTTGCATGTGTTGCTCGATTTATCAGGGCATAGTTCAGGTACGAGATTACCTATTTTCGCTTGGAAGGCAGCACCATTGCAAGTCAGCTGGCTTGGGTATTTTGCGACGACTGGTTTAACTGCGATGGATTATTTCATTGCAGATGAAGTTGGCGTTCCTGAGAGTAATCGCTCTCAATTTGTAGAAAAAATTAAATATTTACCAGACACTAGATTGTGTTTTACCGCGCCTGACACAGAGGTCTCGGTTTCAGCTTTGCCAGCACTTAATAATCAATTGATTACATTCGGTTGCTTCCAAAATATGGCGAAGGTGAGCGATGAAGTGCTGGATTTATGGGCAGAAGTTTTGATTGCGGTGCCAAATAGTCGGTTGCGTTGGCAATATAAATCTTTCAGTGATGCGGCAGTAGCCAAAGACCTAAAAAATCGATTAGAAAAACGCGGCATTGAAGCTAACAGAGTTAATTTGTTAGGAGCCGTAACGCGAGAGGCTTATTTAGCAGCACATCATGAAGTTGATGTGATACTTGACACGTTTCCATTCAATGGTGGCACAACGACATGTGAAGCCTTATGGATGGGCGTTCCGACGCTGACGCTTGCTGGTGACCGCCTAATTGCGCGTCAAGGCGCTAGCTTATTAACAGCGGCGGGTCTCTCAGATTGGGTTGCAGAAAGTCAGTCTGAATATATCAATAAGGCTAAAGCATTTTGTGGTGATTTAAGTCAACTTGCTAATTTAAGGTCAAGCTTAAGAGCGCAGGTGTTAGCTTCGCCATTATTTGACGCACAATGTTTTGCAAAGAACATGGAAAAAGCGCTATGGGAAATGTGGGCTGAGAGTCAGGGGTTGGAATGCAAGTTTGGTAAAAACCAGCTGGTAACAGACTCTGAGCATGACAAAAATCCTAAGCAGCCAATAAAGCTCGATGTTGAAGTTGTCAGCGCTACGCGCTATTCAGAAACGGATTTCTGGGCTAAATCAGCTTTAGGTCTATCTTTAAAACGGCATCTTAAACAAGATGCCAGATTAAGTGCGCATATTTCTTTTGAGAACACTCGTGGTTTATCCGAAGTATTTAATGACCGAATTGAGCAGCCAGACAAAGATGCAACGTTAATATTTATTCATGATGACGTTTGGATAGATGAGGCAAACTTCGCCGACTCAGTGCATAAAGGCTTAGAGAAGTTTGATGTGATTGGGATTGCAGGCAACAAACGTAAACTACCAAACCAACCCGCTTGGGCATTCGTAGACCTTAATTTCACTTGGGACGATAAAGCCAATTTAAGCGGTCAAGTTGCGCACAGTAAAAATGCATTCGGTACCGTGGAAGTTTTTGGCGAGGCTCCAGCCGCATGTGAGTTATTGGACGGCGTTTTTCTTGCGGCTAAAAAATCTAGTTTAATTGAAGCAAAAGTTAAATTTGATCATCAGTTTGATTTCCATTTTTATGATTTGGATTTTTGTCGTACAGCAAGGCAAGCAGGCTTAACGCTGGGCACATGGTTAATCAAACTTACCCATCAAAGCGCAGGAGCTTTTGGCACGCCACAATGGCGAGAAAAACATCAAAAATATATCAATAAATGGGAAGCACCTCAACTGGATACAGCAATGACAAACAATACGGTAGCAAATGATGTTGGTATTCAGGTTAATCAAGAGTTACAGCAGGTTATCAATGAAGTATTAGAGATGGCGGTAAAGCATCAAGACGCAGGTCAAATAGAACAGGCTGAAATGCTATATCTTGAAATTTTGGGTATTCAAGCTAATCACGCAGATGCAAACCATCATTTGGGTGTGATAGAGACGCATCTAAAAGGCGCTCAGGCTGCTTTGCCAAGGTTTGAAATTGCAGTGCAAGCTCAGCCAGACAATGAGCAATACTGGGTCAGTTATATCGATGCAATTATGCAGTCTAGTCCAATAGAAGCCGCTATTTCAGCTTTAGAGTTGGGGCAAAAATATGGCCTGAGAGCGGAAACAGCACAAATGTTGGCGGCAGATTATATGCAGACCTATGAGGACAATTTGCGTTTAAGCAAAGAAGCGCCTGCGACAGTGACCAAGAAAATACTTAACTTAAAAATTCAGCATGAATTAAAGGAAACCTCTTAATGACAACCGTTTACATTGGCATGACGGTTGATATTCTGCATCATGGACATATCAACATCATCGAGCAAGCCAGAAAATATGGCGATGTTACCGTTGGTTTGCTCTCGGATTCCAGAGTTAGCTAGTCTCAATAAACCTAAAAGAATCATGGTCGATATGTCGGCAACTTTGATTCGTTACGGCCATATTTGCTTGCTAAGAGCAGCCAAAAAACTTGGTACGGTCATCGTGGCATTAACAACAGACGATGAAATAGCACTAAAAAGGGTTATTCATCTGAGCTTAACTTTGAAGAAAGACGAGAGATACTTGAGGCTATTAAGTATGTAGATGAAGTTGTGCCTTGTAATTGGCTCATTGATGAGGCGTTTCTTGATCAACACAATATAGATTTATTAGTACATGGCATGACAATAGTAACCCAATTAGTCCAGAGCATTTGCTGGTATTGCCGCGTACCGAGGGCATTAGCAGTAGTGATTTGCGAAAACGTGTGGTGCGTGCTTTAGCTCAAATTGAGGCTTCAACAGTGGAAAATAATAATGACTTGGGCACAATGATGTTTAGTGAAGGTAACCTTGAAGATGCCGTTTTCTTACTGGAAAATGCTGTCAAACGTGCGCCAGATCCAGTAGTTCCATTGAGTAATTTGATTGAAACTTATTGCGCTGCAAATCAGCCAGATATGGCTTTGTTTAACTTAGCGCAATTAAGCCGCCATGTGCCGAAATCGCAAGACAAAATTGTTGCGATTAGAAGTTGCATGGAAGCTTTATTATCAGCAGAACAAGGTTCTGAGTACGAGCATGATGTGAGTCTCTCTATGAGCGCTTAACAACTTAACATTAATCAATAAACTACCAAAAAAATATAGTACACGGAGCAGCTTGATGAACGACTATCAGTACAACAGCACAGACAATTATTATCATCCTAAAAGTCAGGATGATTTTGGTTATAAAGATTCTGGTGATGCGCAAAATAAAATATATAACATTATTAAAAACTCTAAGGATAGAGGTGTTTTTTCTGCGGAGTTGATTAATCAAGCTGATGACTGGCCAACTTATTATCATTTAACACCGCTACGCGCGAATATCTTACGACCATTTGTTAAACAAATATCAACAGGGCGCACCTTAGAGCTTGGTGCTGGTTGTGGCGCTATTACACGTTTTATAGGTGAGTTAGGCGGTAAGGTCGTTGCGGTCGAAGGTAGTGCAGATCGTGCGCGTATCATCGGCAATCGTTGTGCGGAACTTAAAAACGTAACAGTCATTGCTGATCTGATTCAGAATTTTAAGCCAGATGAAAAGTTTGATGTAGTGACTTTAATTGGTGTGCTGGAATATTCACAGGTGTATATCAATGAGCCTGACCCAGTTCAGTACTTATTGAAATTGGCAAAATCCTTTTTAAAAGACGATGGCGTATTAATCATAGCGATTGAAAATCAGCTTGGTCTTAAATACTTTTGCGGTTCTCCTGAAGACCATCTTGGCCGTGTGATGTTTGGCGTGAATGACTCATATACTGACAAATCAGCGATTACATTTGGTCGTAAAGAGCTAACTCAACATATTCACCGTGCAGGATTTGAATCAGTTGATTTATATGTGCCGCTGCCAGACTATAAAACTCCAGTATCGATTATTTACCCAAAAGGTTTTGAAGACGCTAGTGTTGAAGCTGGTTGGGATGCATCCCCAATTTTATCTGGGGCGGTGATTCATGATCGTCAGCGTCCTCAACACCCCACTTTCTCATTAGAGTGTGCTTGGGGCGTCATTGGTAGAAATGGTTTAGCGCAGGATGTTGCTAACTCTTTCTTATTTGCGGTACGCAAAACTGCGGCAACAACCCAAGATAATATTTTGGCGGCGCATTACGGAGGTCAGCGACCAGCGAAATTTGCTAAAGAAACGCAATTTACGCTTAAAGATGGCAGTTTGATGACGCAAACCAGATACGTGAGTAATACTGGTAAATTAGCCTCAGCCAAATGGGATTTAGGCCCTTACAGAACGGGTAAATTATGGTTTGATGAACTGTTGTTACTAGTAAATAGACCAGGCTGGAGCTTTTCAGAGTTGAGTAAATGGACAGGCGTTTGGATTGACGCATTGCGCGCCTCGCCTTTACAGCCAACTAATGCGACTATTGCTGAATTGCAGCATTTTTCTCAGTTACTACCCCCTAATTACATTGATGCAACGCCAACCAATTTAGTGGTGAATAATAAAGGTCGAGGCGATTTCTTTGACTTAGAGTGGAATTTCTCAACGGCATTACCTGTTGAGTTTGTAGTATTTAGAGGTTTATTCTTAACCTTACACCGCATGACAAGCTGTGCAAGACCCGCTGGCGATGTGCCTGTAAAACTTTATGATTTAACCATGGCAATTATGGAAAAGCACGGCATGAATCTGAGTGCTGACGACTTAGATTTGTTCTTAGCTATTTTCAATGCATTCCAGAATCAAACCCAGGATTTACCATCGGATGTGATGAATGGTCTGACGGCCGAGCTTGATGTGGCGGTATTACCTATCAGACAGCTTTTCTCTTAATTAGCGATGATATTTGACTAATAGAATCGCCTCATAAAGTGCTGATGAGTCTAGTTAATTGAAAATTCTCATTATTCGTATGATGGGTTTTGGCGATGTTGCGTCCATACTGATTCCTGCAGTCGGCATGATTCATCAGCAACATACTGATGCTACAGTCGATGTGTTGACCTATGGAGCAGGTGTAGAGCTAATGTCTCTAGTCCCCACAGTAAATTCGGTACTTGCTGTAAACGCCGAGCAGTGGCCTGGGGATATTGATAAAGCGATTCCTAGCTTTATGGCTATTGCGCAAGTCGTTATATCGCAAAACTATGACCTGATTATTAATCTAGATACATGGTTTATGCCTTGCTTTCTCGCGCGGGTTTTAAAAGACTCTGGCGCTAATGTACAAGGTAATTTCATCGATTACTCCGTGGAGGCTTTGCTATATAAGATTGAGCGTAATACATTCACTCAGTCTTATTTTCAAACGCCAAATCTCTACCTTGCTAGCACTTATCCGAATATGGCGGATTGGAGCACGCCGTGGTGGAATCAATATTCAAACACCACGTATCCTGAATTTTATCTCCAGCATTGCTGCGGGTTTGAGCAAAAGGTTGATATTTCACTTTTTGTTGAACCTGATTTAGCCTTTAAGTCACAGGCGCAAACAAAACCTATTATTGCGCTTTCATTATCTGGCAGTAAGGCTAGTAAACAATATGCGCACGGTAAAGTTTTGCAATCATTGTTAGAGCAGGCAGGCTTCTTTGTTTGGAGTCAGTTTGATGGCAGCGTGCCTATGCAAACCACTTTAGCACGCTTGAAAGTAACTGATTTATTAATTACCGTTGCAACTTCAACACAATGGTTGGCAAAGTTAGTAGGATGCCCATCCTTGATGATACCTGGCGCGCTGCCCCCAAGTGTATTTGGTGCGCAATTGGTTATTGAAAAAGTGACGAGTTGCCAGTATTGTTACCAAAATCAATGTGTGGAAAATATTAACTTTGCCTGCATGGATATTCCTCCACAGAATATTCTTGAAAAAACACTGCAATTTTTTCGATTATCCTAGTTTAATCTAGCTGTTTGGTATCATATCTTTAATATTATCTAATGTTCGTTAACGCACAGAACTGTTGATTCCGCTTAGGTATATTTATCACACGATTTTTCGGTTTTGCGATGATTTTGTATTACTTTAGGAGCATAAAGTGATGAAAATACTTAAAAGTTTATTGACGGGTTTAATAGGCATGGCAGCAATATTTCTTATTGCAAATGCAGTATATGCTGATGAGACTAATCCAGACCAACCTACTTATTTTAATGGTGGTATAGGTCAAGAAGAAGCTGACGACATGCGCTTGCATGCTAGGGACTATAATTTACGTTTGTATTTTTCTGAAGGTAAAAAAGGACAATCGATCACTGATGTTGCAGTAACGATTACCGATAAAAAAGGCAACATCAAACTAGAAGTGGAAGATGCAGGACCAATGTTATTTGTGCAATTAACTAACGGTACATACAAAGTGGTGAGCCAACATAATGGTGTAATGAAAACTCAAACAGTTAAAATCGTTAATCGTAAAGGTGTTAATGTGTATCTTAATTGGAAGAATTCCATGGCTGATGAATCAGAAGAAATCTATGATGACGCTGTAAGCCAGTAATCATAGTTAAGTCTAGCTCATTAAGGTGGATTTAATAATTTAAATACATGCTGGTATAAATTAAAGGTGTATAACCTTATGTAGGATTTCAACACTCTTTCTTCTTAGTCATTTTTACTCACTCCATTAACAGTTAAATCTGTTCAGCTAAATTTTTTAAAACGAGAGTCGGTTATGCACAAAAGAGATTTTCCTCTGCGATTAGCCGTCCAATGCTAGTTACCAATATTTTATCCAAAATCAATCAGCCTCAATTTGTTTTTTTATTGGTTGTTATTTCGGTGGCTTTCGCTTACTTATTCTATCGTCAATCACAACAAAAACTCCGAAATCTAGTTCATTTAGAAACTCAGCATCTTTTAAAGATTCAAGAGCGTACTAATAATCAACTACGTCAATTGAATGCCACGTTACAAGATAGCGAGGAAAAGCTCACGGTTACTCTCAACTCGATTGGCGACGCCGTCATCACTACGGATGCTGATGCATGCGTCACTTTATTGAATCCGCTTGCCGAAAAGCTCACTGGTTGGACATTAGCAGAAGCGGCTGGGAGACCCATAGCCGACATTTTCCCCATCATTAATAAAGAAACGCGAGTGGCGGCGGTTATCCCAGTAATGGAAACTTTAGCTCACGGCACAGTGCAGGGTCTGGCTAACCACACTGTATTGATTGCGCGCAATGGAAGTGAGTGTGATATTGCAGATAGCTGCGCACCAATTCGAGACCGCGAAGGTCAAGTAGTTGGGACAGTGTTGGTATTCCGGAATGTGAGTGAGGAGTATGCTGTTCAGCAAGCCTTGCGTGACAATACCGCACTTATTCAAACCATTTTAAATACCGTTGCCGACGGCATTATTACGCTCCATGCCAGCAATGGCACCATTGAAACAGTTAACCCTAGAGCTCAAAAAATGTTTGGTTTTAGCGCGGTAGAGCTCGCAGGTTTGAATTTCAGTGTACTTATTCCCGAGCTTGATCAAGAGCAACGCAATAGCTCACTTAAACATTACAGCCCTAGTGATGAAGCACTCGCGGTGGGTTTAGGTCATGAAGTCATCGGTTGGCGCAAAGATAACAAGCCGTTTCCGTTGGAAATTGCCGTCAGTGAGATGTGGCTTGGTGGTGAGCGCTACTTTACTTGTATCTTGCGAGACATTAGCGCACGTAGGATAGCAGAGGAGGCTTTACTTAAGGCGGGCGCATTGCAAAGCGCCATTTTTAACAGTGAAAACTTCTCTAGCATTGCAACCGATGCCAAAGGTGTGATTCAGATTTTTAACGTAGGTGCGGAGCGCATGCTAGGTTATACCGCCGATGAAGTCATGAATAAAATTACGCCCGCCGAGATTTCGGATCCTGAAGAGGTGATTGCGCGTGCTAAAACATTAAGTATTGAGTTGGCAACTGCAATTACACCAGGGTTTGAGGCGCTAGTGTTTAAGGCTTCGCGTGGAATTGAGGATATTTACGAACTGACCTATATCCGTAAGGATGGCAGCCGCTTTCCAGCGGTGGTGTCGATTACCGCGTTGCGCGATGCGCAAAGTGCAATTATTGGTTATTTACTCATCGGCACGGATAATACGGCACGTAAACAGATTGAAGCCGAGAGAACAGCGCTAAATGAAGCGCTACAGCTTAAGAATGTTGAGCTTGAGCGCGCTACTTTTGTTGCAGAAAAAGCCAATTTAGCTAAGTCTGATTTTCTATCGAGCATGAGTCATGAGCTACGTACTCCACTAGGTGCCATACTTGGCTTTGCGCAGTTAATAGAATCTGGCACACCGGCACCGACCACTTCACAGAAAAAAAGTATAGACCAGATTCTGAAGGCAGGTTGGTATTTGCTGGAGTTAATTAACGAAATACTGGATCTAGCGTTAATTGAGTCTGGCAAGTTAGCATTGTCCTTAGAGCCAGTATTGCTGGCTAATGTTATGCACGAGTGCGAAGCCATGATAGAACCGCAGGCACAAAGTCGAGATATTAAAGTTATATTTACGCGCCGTGAGTTTCCCTATTGGGTGAAATGTGATCGTACACGGGTTAAGCAAATCGTAATTAATTTGCTTTCTAACGCCATTAAATACAATAAGATAAATGGCACTGTAACAGTAGAATGCAGCATAACGCCTAATGATACTGTGCGCATCAGCGTGCAAGATACTGGTGCAGGCCTGACGAGCGAAGAGCTTACACAGCTTTTCCAGCCATTTAATCGACTTGGTCAGAATGCTAAGGAAGAGGGTACGGGCATTGGTTTGGTGGTCTGCAAGCGCTTGATTGATTTAATGCAAGGTAAGATTGGTGTAGAAAGTGTTGTCGGTGAAGGTAGCACGTTTTGGATTGAGCTAGAACAAACCAGTCAATCAGAGCTAGATACTCAATATCAGCTGAAGCTGCCAACACAGCAACAGCCTCATCGCGATGGGCTCTTGTATAAGTTACTTTACGTAGAAGACAATCCAGCAAACCTCATGTTGGTTGAAGACATCATTGCACGGCGACCTGACATTCGTTTATTTAGCGCAAACAACGCCATTCATGGTATCAAGCTGGCTCGAGAGGAGTTGCCAGATGTCATTTTAATGGATATTAACTTGCCAGGCTTTAGCGGATTTGATGCTTTTGAGATGCTCTCGGATGATCCGCTTACCTCACATATTCCAGTGGTCGCACTTAGTGCTAATGCCATGCCGCGTGATATAGAAAAAGGTCTGGATGCCGGATTCTATCGCTACCTGACTAAGCCGATTAATGTGAAAGAGTTCATGGAAACAATGGATTTAGCACTGAAGTTTGCAAAAACAAAGCAAGCGCAGGTCTGAATAAAGAAGTCAAAAAGGAATAAGCATGATGATGATTGAACGAGAAATTCTTGACGCTAACATACTGATTGTAGATGATCAGGAAGCCAACATTAGCTTATTAGAGCAAGTACTCTCAGAAGCAGGCTACACCTCGGTAACCGCCACTACAAATCCTGAAAATGTATTTGAGATGCATCTGATGAATCGTTACGACCTGATTTTGCTTGATTTGCAAATGCCGGTTATGGATGGCTTCGAGGTGATGAACGCGCTTAAAGTCAATCAGGAGGATGCTTACCTGCCCGTGCTAGTGCTTACCGCGCAACCAAATCACAAACTACGCGCTTTGCAAGCTGGGGCAAAAGACTTTATTAGCAAACCCTTTGATTTAGTTGAAGTAAAAACGCGTATCCATAACATGCTGGAAGTACGTCTGCTTTATAAAAAACTTGAGAACTACAACAAGGTGCTTGAAAACACTGTATTGGAACGTACCGCTGAGCTACGTGAGAGCGAAGCGCGCTATCGAAGCCTGACTGAACTAGCCTCAGACTGGTATTGGGAGCAGGATGAAAATATGAACTTTACCAAGATTTATGGACCAGTTAGTGATATGCTCGGGGTCAAGATTGGCAATTCAATAGGGACTATCCATATTGAACAATCTAAAGATGATGAAACAAGCAACTCCCAATCAACCGGTTGGGATGAAGTTGAGCGTAAAAACTTACAATCAATAATCGCTGCTAGACAACCATTTTTAGATTTCATCTTTCACCGCAACGATACAGATGGCAGTCAAAAAAGATATCAAGTGAGTGGCGAACCTATGTTTGACGGACACTGCCGATTTGTTGGCTACCGTGGCATAGGAGTAGAACTATTAGGGGCAATTCATTTAAAAAATGAGGCTAACTAAACATGTCTACAGCTTATTATCAAAAGAAAAAAACTAATGAGTCACCGCTGTGCGATTCCAATACTAATCTAAATCATCTACTAGCGGCATTACCTCCAGCTGAACTCGAATTTTTAACACCACATTTAGAGCTCATCGCCATGCCGCTGGGTGAAATGATTTATGAACCCAGTGAACAGATGCAATATGCCTATTTCCCAACCACTTCGATTGTTTCTCTGCACTACGTCATGGAGTCTGGTTCATCGGCCGAATCTGCGGGTGTCAGTAATGAAGGCATGGTGGGTATTTCGCTCTTTATGGGTGGTGACACTACCTCAAGTTCAGCTGTGGTGCAGACAGCGGGTCAGGCTTACCGTCTAGAACGCCAAATCTTAAAGCGCGAGTTTGATCGAAGCGGCTTGTTGCAAAAGTTATTATTGCGTTACACCCAAGCATTAATGACACAGATGTCACAAACCGCCGCGTGTAATCGACACCATTCAGTTGAGCAACAGCTATGTCGCTGGCTTTTACTCACTTTAGACCGCATGCCGACTAGCGATTTAATTATTACTCAAGAATGGGTAGCTGGCATGCTAGGTGTTCGCCGGGAAGGCATCACCGAAGCGGCAGGCAACTTGCAAAGAGCGGGGATTATTAACTATCGTCGTGGGCATATTTCTGTTGTGGATAGAGTTGGGCTGGAAAAGCGGGTTTGCGAGTGTTACGCCGTTGTCAAAAAAGAAATGAATCGCTTATTGCCAGACAGTTATCGACAGCGAAGTTAGCTTAATAAATTCTATTTTTTTCATTGAATTTAAAATATAAAGCTAATATTTGAGCATCTGAAACTGAGGACAAAATGCCATGAGAAATTCAGAACCCAGTCATTTAAGTCAAGTGAATGAAGAACTCATAAAAACACCCGCTTGTTGTTCTTCGCATGCAAATAAAATCAACGCTATTAAAACCAATCAACCTTTGAAAGACCCTGTGTGTGGGATGACCGTTACTGAGGAATCTCCTCATGTAATCGAACATGAAGGTCACCCAGTTTATTTTTGTAGTGCTGGGTGTAAAACAAAGTTTTCCGCTGAACCTGCTAAATATGAGGGCAGTTCTCAAACGTCATCGGCAAAGATGGATGATGAAGTATCAGCAGAACATTTAATTGCATTCAATAGTACGCATGTGATTTATACCTGCCCAATGCATCCAGAAGTGCAGCAAAACCTTCCAGGTATTTGCCCTAAATGTGGCATGGCACTGGAGCCAGAAATGCCAACTATCGATGAGGGTGAGAGTCCTGAGTTAATAGATTTCAAAAGGCGATTTATCTGGACTTTACCGCTAACCCTCATTGTTACTATTCTTGCCATGGTGGGTCATCGTTTAAATTGGTTTGAAATGGCAACACAAAGTTGGATTGAAATGCTGCTCACATTGCCAATTGTTTTATGGGCTGGTTGGCCTTTCTTTGAGCGTGGTGTGCAATCGATTATTAACCGCAGCCCTAATATGTGGACGCTGATTGGACTAGGGACTGCAGCCGCCTTTATTTACAGTGTAGTAGCCACATTAGCTCCGCAAATTTTCCCAATATCATTTATGAGCATGGGGAGAGTGTCAGTGTATTTTGAAGCTGCTGCCGTTATTATTTCGCTCACCTTACTAGGTCAGGTTCTTGAGCTTAAAGCCCGATCGCAGACTTCGGCAGCGATTAAGTCTTTACTGGGGTTAGCGCCAAAAACGGCTAGAAGAATTAATGCCGATGGTAGTGAGGAAGATATAGCCCTTACCCATGTGCATGTTGGTGATACTTTACGTGTGCGCCCTGGTGAAAAGGTACCAGTGGATGGCGTTGTACTTGAAGGTGGCAGTGCAGTGGACGAATCCATGCTTACAGGTGAGCCATTGCCAGTGACTAAACGCATTGGCGATAAACTGATTGGCGCGACGATGAATACTACTGGTGCCATTGTCATGCGCACTGAAAAAGTGGGTTCACAGACAGTGCTTGCGAGTATTGTACAAATGGTGATTCAAGCACAGCGCTCCAGAGCGCCAATGCAACGTATGGCAGACCTAGTGGCTGGCTATTTTGTGATTGCCGTAGTGAGTGTTGCAATTCTAACTTTCTTTGGCTGGGGATTATTTGGGCCACAAATTAACAATGCATCAAGTTGGGTTTACGGGCTTATTAACGCCGTTGCGGTACTCATCATTGCCTGTCCTTGTGCTTTAGGTCTTGCTACGCCAATGTCTATTATGGTCGCCACTGGCAAAGCGGCGACGCAAGGAATTTTGTTTCGTGATGCCGCCGCTATTGAAAACTTTCGTAAGGTTGATACCTTAATTGTTGATAAAACAGGCACCTTGACCGAAGGCAAGCCGAGTATGAATAAAGTAATAGCCTGTAATGGGTATAGTGAAGACGAAGTGTTGCGTCTTGCCGCAAGCTTGGATCAAGGTAGTGAGCATCCGCTGGCTGACGCGATTGTACAGGCAGCGAAAGAACGTAAATTAGAACTCAGCAAGGTTGACAATTTTGAATCCATTACAGGTATTGGCGTTAGTGGAGTAGTTGATGGCAAACATTTAGCTTTAGGCAATAACGCACTCATGTCTCAATTAACAGTGGATGTTGAAACTTTAAAGACAGATGCAGAAACACTGCGAAGTGTGGGTACCAGCGTGATGTTATTGGCTGTTAATGGACAGGCGGCTGGTTTGCTCGCAGTGTCAGATCCTATTAAAGCAAATACCCAAGATGCGTTAAATACACTGAAATCGGCAGGGATTCGTGTGATTATGGCAACAGGCGATGGACTAACGACTGCGCGAGCAGTGGCGGCAACTTTAGGTATAGAGGAGGTTCATGGCGAAGTTAAACCTGCCGATAAACTAGCTTTAGTGAGTAAATTGCAAAGGGAAGGGCGCGTGGTAGCCATGGCAGGTGATGGTATTAATGATGCGCCAGCCTTAGCTAAAGCGGATATCGGTATTGCTATGGGGACTGGCACTGATGTAGCCATGAACAGCGCCCAAGTCACATTAGTAAAAGGTGATCTGCGAGGTATCGCTTTAGCAAGAGTAATCTCTGAACAGACGATTGCTAACATGAAACAAAATCTAGGTTTTGCTTTTATTTATAACTCGCTAGGTGTGCCATTAGCCGCAGGGGTGTTATACCCCTTCACTGGTTGGTTGCTTTCGCCCATGATTGCAGCGCTTGCCATGAGTTTAAGTTCAGTATCGGTGATTACTAATGCACTTCGACTAAGAAAATCTTAAATTATGAGAGTCTTAAGACTTGATTGAAACCAATCCACATACACTAATTTACCGTTTATCAATATTGGCGCTGACACGCCAGACGATATTGCCTACATCATCAGCCACGAGTAACGCGCCTTCTTTATCTAAAGCCACACCTACTGGTCGACCATAGGCCTTGCCTGATTCACTTAGAAACCCTGTTAATACGTTTAAAGGTAACCCTACAGGTTTTCCATCTTTAAAAGGGACAAAAATAACTTTGTAGCCACTGGCAGGTTTTCGATTCCAAGAACCATGCTGACCTATAAACATGCCATTCTTAAAACGTTCAGGCAAACTGCTGCCTCGTGAAGAGGTTAAGCCAAGCGAGGCTGTATGTGCACCTAATGCATAGTCTGGGACAATGGCTTTAGCAACCAAAGCGGGTTGCTGGGGCTTTACACGTTCGTCCACATGTTGCCCAAAGTAGCTATAGGGCCAGCCATAAAAGCCACCATCTTGTACAGAAGTTAAGTAATCAGGCACAAGATCATTACCGAGCTCATCGCGTTCGTTAACTACAGTCCAAAGTTTGTTGCTTTCAGGTTCCCAAGCCAACCCATTCGGGTTACGTAAACCTGAAGCGAATATACGAAGCTTACCAGTTTTAATTTCTACCTCCCAAATCGCGGCTCTGTCTTTTTCTGCTTCTAAGCCATTTTCTGCCACATTGCTATTTGAACCAATCGTCACGTATAACTTCGAACCATCTTTACTGGCGATGATGTTTTTAGTCCAATGGTGATTCAATAAGCCTGCCGGAAGGTCAATTAATTTAGTTGCAGGAGCGCTAATCTTTAATTCTCCCTTAGTATAAGGAAACATCAGAATAGCGTCTGAATTAGCAATATAGAGCTTATTTCCAATAAGTGACATGCCAAAGGGAGCATTCAAGTCTTCTAACAATACAGAGCGTACGTCTGCTTTGCCGTCGCCATTAGTGTCCCGCAAAATGCTAATCTGATTTGCGCTAGATACACCTGCACCAGCACGCTTCATCGCCATACCTTTGATTTTGGCTTTAATGCCTTTATTGTCCTCAGGTTTTGCTGGTGCATTGGTCTCAGCAACTAACACATCACCATTGGGCAATACATAAAGCCACCGTGGGTGATTTAAGTCACGCGCGAAAGGCCTTACAGTTAAATCGTTTGCTGGGGTAGGTGTAGTATCGGCAGGCCAACCAATCGCGGGGGCAATATTGACTGTAGGAATTAATGCTAGTTGTGGTGCTGGTAAGTCGGGATTTGCACCTATACCTATGGATGGCGGGCTTTGAGCTGTCGCTCTGCAAGCTGTTAGCGTTGTAAATAAAAAGCCAATCAGCAGTAGAGTTAACCACTGCTGACTTATTCTTGCCTTATTTTGATATTTTAAAACATACATTGAATCTATCCCGCTATATTTTACCTAACAAGAGTAACACAAGCAGAATCACCACGATTAAACCAATCCCGCCACTTGGGCCATAGCCCCAGCTTTTACTGTGAGACCAACTTGGAATGGCGCCTATGAGCATTAATACTAGAATAATCAATAATATGGTGCCTATTGACATAATGACCTCCTAAATAGCTAGCTGAATAAATTAGTCTAGCTGGTTAAATTAATTAGGTGCAGAAGGTTCTGTAGGAGCTTCTGGCGGAGTAATGATAACTGTAGTATCGCCAGTCTCACCAGGTTGACCTTGTACGCCTTCATTGCCTGGTACACCAGCATTGCCCATGTCACCTTTTTCACCTGTCTCACCGGCTGGACCAGCAGGGCCAGGCACTACAACAGTTTCTGGTGGAACATTTACTACCACTGGCGTTTTATCGCAGGCACTTAATAAAAGTGCGGCAACCAATGCAGTCATTAAAATTGAATTATTCATGATGTATCCCTTTGATTTTAGAATTATGGCTGCTCACTTATGAGCAACAATTTGGCTAAGCTTTTGACTCAGAATTTTCGTTACAAATTCAGGATAACTTGACTTGCTGATTAGTTCTGTACGGTGTCACACACAGCTCCTTAATTCTGAAAATCTGTCGCCATTCCAGTATTTCTAATACTTCAATAGATGGTAAGTGAAGTTTGAATACTGGAACTTAAAGTAAAAGAGGTTTAGCCCATTGAAAGCTAAACCTCTATGTCATTAATGCGGCCTCATAAAGAGGGCAATTAATTGCTAAATTGGATAGGTTTGATTCAAGTTGCCCAGTATAGAAGCAAGATCTTCAGCGTGTTCTTCTTCCACAGCTAAAATTTCTTTTAACAGCTTCTGTGTAGTTGAATCATTATCAGCCAAATAAGCAATCATTTCACGATAGCTTTCAATGGCAATACGCTCTGCGATTAAGTCTTCTTTAATCATTTCATTGAGCGTTTCCCCCGCTATATATTCGGCATGGCTTCGTTGACTTAAGCCATCGGGTGAAAAATCCGGTTCCCCGCCTAGCTCAGTTATACGCTTGGCTAATTGATCTGCATGCGCCATTTCTTCTTTAGCATGTTCTAGAAACTCAGCTTTGACAGACTCTGAATTAATACCTTTTGCCATAAAGTAGTGGCGTTTATAGCGTAATACACACACTAATTCTGTAGCAAGTGCCTCATTGAGTAGTTTAATCACAACTTCTCTATCCGCGGCGTAGCCTGCGGTAACAGCCCCTTCTTCAATGTCTTGGCGTGCGCGTGCGCGTAAAGTCTGAATATCGGATAGCATAGTTAAATCTGCTGCGCGATTTACAAAATTATTATCTAGTAATTGTGTCATTGTCTATTACTCTCTAACTTGTGTATGAAGTGCAACTTATATGTGAATTGCTTTTGTATTTGAGTTAAGGTTTTGACCATAACTCTAAATAAAACGTGTTTTTTTAAACGCTGGTGCAAGTTCATCCATCACCGGCATGGTATTGATTTGCTTTATTTTATTATTTTTCTTACTTTGTAAATCGGTTGAATTAGCACGAGAATCTGACTTAGCCTTAGCTTCGCCAACCATCTTAGCTGGAACATTATTTTCTCGTGTTATGGTTTGTAATGCGGTTGTCTTTGATGGTGCAGCATGTTCAAGCGTTTTTGCAGTAATAATGTATTTATTAACTGCAGTACTGATAAATGTATCGACGCTTGATTTAGCAGCTTTGAATTCACCTTCAATATCATTCTTTAGAATTTTAAATTCATTTTTAACCTTACTTTCTGCACTTGCAAAAGAGCTGAAAGCTAAGCCTAAAGCAATTGCTAAAGCGACCAAACATAAAATCAAATTCACTTTATGTTCAATTTCTTTAAAAGTAGGATTGTTCATGGCTAATGACCTTTAGGTTCTTGAGTAATGTCGTTAGCACGATACTCATTTTCTTTTTGCTGGTTTTGCCAGTCAGTTAATTCTTTTTCCACTTCATCCTGCGCTTTACCATAGACTTCTTGGATTTTGCCTGCAAGTTGTTCGCGTTTACCTGCGATCACATCAATTTGATCATCAGTCAATTTGCCCCATTGTTGTTTAACATTGCCTTTTAATTGTTTCCAATTACCTTCTATTTGATTCCAGTTCATTTTTATTCCTTTGATATAAAGTATGGATAGACCAATAACAATCATTAATGCTGAGTGGATAACCATAGATTTAATGTTTGTTACTTTAATGTTAGGTTACCGTGACTGATTCAATGGGTCTGTCTGTTACCACACACAAAAGTAGGTAGTAGATAATATTTTCATAAACCAAGTTAAAGTATTGGCCTATTTATTTATGATTCTTTTCGTTAACTGCCAAGTTAGCCAGCCGCGTTTAACCCATTTTGCAGCCTTACTTTTATTGGCAATAGTAAGTATGGTTGCACTACTAGCTAATAATATTGGGTGATGTTTTATATAGCGGGCTATATTCAAACCGTTATCAACCAGCGCTAATGGTTTGCGCAAAATTTCCGCCTGCTGTGATAGTTGCAGTCTTTGCAGAGCTGCTTCAGCAACTAAATGCTGACGTTTTTGTACTCTATTTTTAAAGGTATCATTCATTTAATGTTGATCAAAATGAGTTCTGTCTTTAATTAGCTCAATAAGGCTTGCCAAAAACATTTTTGGTGCTTTTTTTGCTTCCCGAATAATCGTTATGCAAGTGGCAATGGCTACAATAATAAAGAAGCCAGTTGCTGAAAAAAGAGCCAGCATTCGATGAGTATCCCAAAATGCGATGACTATTGTGATTGTGATAAGTACCGCAGCTATGAAAATACTAAACAGCGACACAAGTGCTAGTACTAGCATTCTTATCAACTGCTCTTTTGCCTCTTCTAAGTCAGTGGAAAGAAGCTCTAGACGGTTGTGAGCGATCGACACTAATGTAGAAGTCAGAGCTTTTATTGATTGAAATAAGCCCTGACTTCTTATAGTGCTATTTGTGGACGTTTTATTTTCCATGATTTGAAATTAGCGGCGGCTAATTAGCAAACCTATCACAACGCCTAAACTAGTCGCAAGACCAATTGAACGCCATGGATTTTCATGAACGTATTCATCGGTAGCTTGTGCTGCAGCTTTCGTATTAGCAACTAAGTCACTTTGAATTTCCATCATTCGTTGTTTAGCATTGCGAAGAGTTTCTTCGGCTTTAACGCGTAATTCAGCTAGCTTATCGTCACCAATGTTTGCGGTTGCTTTTAGTAAAGCTTCTGCATCAGCGACTACTGCTTTAAATTCGTTAACTAATTGATTTTGGTTATATTGATCAGTTACTGTTTCCATGTTTTTCTCCAATTAAGAAATTAATAAAACTATAAAAAATATCGACTACTTTTTCTTTTAAAACTATTTGATGAAATCTAAAGTATTACTTGCGTATTACAAGCAATACTAATCCTAGAGCTATTGCTGAAACGCCAGCCCAAAGAGGGACATTAACTCGCTCTGTGTCTTTTACTGAAAGTTCAATTGGCCCAATTTTAGTTTGATGGGTTTCTTTAGTGTAGCTAAATCCACCATACGCTAAGGCCAATCCACCAGCAATAATTAATACCACAGCCAACATTTTGATTGCATTCATTTTATTTTCTCCAAATGTAAGCTTGCTTGCTTGATTGTTTCGTATTACTTCTTTTTTACTATCGCTTTATGAAACGTAAAAGTATCATTACAATCGCAATGACCAAAAGAATGTGAATGAATCCGCCTAAGGTATAAGAAGATACTAGGCCAAGCAACCAAAGCACGATTAAGATAATTGCGATTGTTTCAATCATTTTTGATACTCCCTTTTAGAAGTGAGGATTAAATCAAATAAATTAATTTGTTTTTAGACGCATATCATTTTTAACTGAAGTGACACCTTTAACGCTACGTGCTACTTCTGCAGCTTTCTTGATATCGGCCTCTGAATTTACAAACCCACTTAACTGCACTACACCTTTGAAGGTTTCTACATTAATTTCTGAAGATTTAAGTGTTGGCTCATTTAATACAGCTGCTTTTACTTTGGTAGTAATGACACTGTCATCAATATATTCTCCTGTGCCTTCACGTGTTGAAGATGAAGCACAACCTATCATTGCGGTAAATAGAGCTGCCATCACGATAATTGATAAGTATTTAAATTGTTTCATTAGAATTCTCCTTGATAAAAATCTGTTATTTGAAATTATTACTGTTTAACAAAAAGCTTAATTAGCAATGTAGGATCATCATGCAATACATTTAACTGTGAATCTGTGCGCTAACGTACATATGCAGATTCTTTGGTTGAAGGGTGAAATATGCTGAGATAAAAAAATCTCCGCATGAGCGGAGATATGGGTTGAAGCTAAGAAAACTATGACAAATAACTAATGTTTATTGTTGCCATTTCCTTTGCCATGTTTTTCACCATGTTTGTCGTTACCGCGATTTTCATGGCGATCATCACCATGACCGCCTCGGCCGTTAGAGTGCTGCTCTTGGTAACGTGGCGCATATTCATTGCTATACCAATTATCCTGCACAAAATATACGCGCTCGCCACATGCATTATATTGACCACAATGTTTCCGCCAATTCTTGGCATGTCCAGGTGGAACACGCATGTAAATGGGTTCACGCTCAATATATACTCGTTCGACCATTCTGGGTTGACGGTATATTAATTGGGGTTGTGGAAATCCGCCAATATCTAGTCGGCCATAAAAACCTGGTTGACCAATGCTCACTGAAACGCCTACATCGGCAGCAAATACGGTTGGACTTATTAGTGAGGTACTTAGTGTGGCTACCACTACAGCGGCAGCAATGATTAAACGCTTCATTTAAAACTCCTAGTTTATAAAAATTAAAACTTTTTGTTAGGTTAGGTCTGTTAATAGGCTATCGGGCCTACTGTTAAGTTAATACGATTAATAAATCAGCTTAAGGTTATCAATCTTTGTGCATATTTCCTTTCTATATGACTCACTATATAACTCTAATGTACATCCCTAAATTGCCTATTAGGGTTAGGTTTATTATTCTGTTTATGATCATATGGAATAGTCTGATCTTGCTGTTCATGCTGTTCATGCCGTTCTTGCCTTTGGTTCTGTTCTCTATATTCAAAATCTCTTTGTTGAGAGTTTTTAGGGGCTGATCTCATAATGCTAGTCTCGCCGTTCTTGCGTGATTGCTGACCCCGATCTTCAAATCGATCTTGTTGTACTTGAGAAGGCATTCTCAGGTCTTCATCTCTCTGCTGATATTCATCTCTCTGTTTGTCGCCCTGTCTTTGTTGATGATATTTTTCTTCAAGACCACTCGGCTTAGGATCTTTTGAATATTGATTTGGTTGACGATGATTTTGTATAACGTCATTTTTTTTACGCATCAGTGGATCATTAGATTGAAACTCATAATTTTGCTGACGTAGCTCTCTTTGGTGTTCTATTTGTTTAGGATATCGCTCCCCTGAATAGTTTTGTTGGTAAATCGGCAATGGCGCAGGTGCTGGAACCCTGTGATGATCCCATTTATCCCAACCTTTTCTATGTTGACTCCAGTTATTACCCCAGTGAGCACCCCAACGCGGCGGAGCATCATATTGCCAGCCAATAAAGTAAGGTGGCGGCATACGGTAATAGCGCACAGGAACTCTAAGTATAAACAATGGCACTTCATCGGGATGTACTTGCCACCAAGGGCCGTCATACCACGAGCTTTCATACCAGTTATTCCCTTGATAAACCCAATACATCCCGTCATAAAAGAAGTAGTTGGATTGCATATATGGACTGTAATACACTGGATAACCTGGAATAATTTGAAACTCTGGGTAATCTCGTATGTTAAGACCTATAGAATTACTTGATATTCCGATACTTATGGTCGTTTGATGCGCGAATGAAACCGCTGAGCTTAAAAGTAATATACAAGCAAGAGAAAAATTGCGGATTCTGAGCATTTACATCTCCTAACTATTTTTATGAATGCACCAAATTACAAGTGGACACGATTGATTACATTGATATTAATTTATATTTGTAAAAAAACTGCGTTCGTTAACGAACATACTAGTAAGATTAAACGTATTAAAATCAAAAATAGCATACATAGCTAAACGCTTTTCTATAATTTTTATGTGTGGCGATGATTTTATACTTCACCCAAACCTTTAGGAATGTTGATGATACTAAAAAAAAATACGTTCTCAGGATTTAAAAATGTAAGCGTACTCTTAGGTTTATTTTTACTTGTCGGTTGTACATCGATACCTACAATGGTGCCAGACATGGCCATGCAACAGGCGCATCAAGTTAAATTAAACAGTATAAATGGCGAGTTGAGTGCAAAGCAAAGTCAAGCCATTCTCGCTAAACTGCAAAAAAACGGTGACGATACCAATATTTTTGATAAACACTTGGCGCTGGAATCACAAATCGTTGGTAGCCCGCTGATGGTGGGCAATAAAGTTGAGTTGTTAATTGATGGCCCAACTACTTATGCAGCGATGTTTGCCGCGATAGAAAGTGCTAAAGACCATATAAATTTGGAAACTTTCATTATTGAGAACGATGAAATTGGACAACATTTTGCAAGACTACTCATCGCTAAACAAGCAAGCGGTGTACAAGTAAACCTTATCTATGACAGTGTGGGATCAATCAGCACGCCAACTGCATTTTTTGATGAATTAAAAGCAAGTGGCATTAATGTGCTTGAATATAACCCAATCAATCCACTGGTATCGCGTAAAGGTTGGCAAGTGAACCAACGCGATCATCGCAAACTATTGATTGTTGATGGGAAGATTGCTTTTGTAGGGGGAATAAATATTAGTAGTGTTTATTCGAGTGGATCATTTGGAAAATCAAAACGCACAACGAAAGATCAGCCTTGGCGTGATACGCATTTGCGCATGGAAGGCCCTGTAGTTGGTGAGTTCCAAAAATTGTTTATGGCAACTTGGAGTGTTCAAAAAGGAGAAACTTTAGCGGCTAAAAATTACTTCCCTGACACTCCAATCAAAGGTAATGAAGTGGTTCGTGCCATTGGAAGTTCCCCGGACGAGCCTTATAGTCAGATTTACTCCACGCTAATTTCAGCGATTAATAGCGCAGAAACCCAAGTGTTTATTACTAATGCCTACTTTGTACCAGACCCTAAACTGCTTGCTGCTTTGAAAGAGGCAGTTCAACGTGGTGTGGATGTGCGCTTGTTATTACCTGGAAAAACCGATTCGATGTTAGTGCTTTACGCATCGCGCTCTTATTATGATGAGCTGCTTTCAGCCAATGTGAAAATTTATGAAAGGCAAGATGCATTATTACACGCCAAAACTGCAATGATTGATGGTGTTTGGTCGACCATAGGTTCGACAAATCTTGATTGGCGTAGCTTTATAAATAATCAAGAAATTAATGCCGTTATATTAGGGCAAAGTTTTGGAGCGCAAATGCAAACTTTATTTGAAAAAGACTTAGAGGCGTCTCAACTCATAACGCTTGAATCTTGGAGAAGCCGTTCACTCGCGGCACGCATTAAAGAGCGAGCAGCTCGATTATGGGCACGTTTTTTATAAATGAAACAATATATTCAACATCGTCAAGTCGGTGCATGGCACTTTTTTGCAATGCTCAGCATGCTTTCAGTATTCATGAGCGAAAAAGTTTTTGCTGCAGATAATTCTGTTGCGGTTAATGCTTCCGCAGTTGCATTAAAAAATAAATACACCGAATTAAGTAAACAGTTAGAAAACAATCAATTCAACCGTGCCCTTTATCTTCATTCAGAAGAGACTTCGCGCGATTTAAAGGGTGAAATTTATGCGGTAGTAGATTATCCATTTTCTACTTTCAATTCAGCGCTGAGTAATCCTGCCCATTGGTGCGATGCAATGATACTCAATCTCAATGTCAAATATTGCCATATGGCTAATAATCAAAATGGAAATATACTGACCTTGAATATAGGTAAAAAGCACTTTCAACCACTCGCAGACACCTATCGAATTGAATTTAAATATCCCGATATTATTAGCACCCCTAATTATTTTATGGCGGAATTCGATGCTAAAGAAGGGCCTTTAGGCACCTCTGATTATCGAATTTTAATTGAAGCGACACCGCTCAAAGATGGTCACACTTTCTTACATTTCACCTATGCTTATTCTTTTGGAGTGGCTGGTCGACTTGCCATGCAAACTTATCTTTCTACCATTGGCCGAGGTAAACTTGGATTTACCATTACAGGTAAGCAGGCTGGCGGGGAACCAAAGTATATTCAAGGGATTAGAGGTGTGGTAGAGCGCAATACCATGCGTTATTATCTTGCAGTTGATGCATATCTTGCTGGGTTAACTGCACCAGCTGATGATCGCTTAGATAAAAGCTTGCAGACTTGGTATAGAAACAGTGAGCAATATTCCAGCCAGTTACATGAAGTTGAGCTAGATGAATATCTTGATATGAAGCGTAAAGAATACCAGCGACAGCAGAAGCAACAATAGATTCAGCAGCAGTTCGATGCAATTAAACCTGAACTTATCCACGAAAATTTAATCTTTTAGTATTAGTGGCGGTAAGCCAATTACGCAACAGCCCAGCATACATGTAACATACGCATACTTTTATATTAACTTTTAACATAAATACTTAATTGATTACATGAAAAAAATTATCAAAACTGAATTGGAATGGCAAAATCAACTGACGCCACTTCAATATGAAGTAACTCGTCATGCAGCGACAGAGCGACCTTTTACTGGAAAATACGCAGATCATAACCAAGCTGGTATTTACACATGTGTATGTTGCAATACGCCACTTTTTGAATCAGATACCAAATTCGATGCAGGTTGTGGTTGGCCTAGTTATTTTAAGGCGCTTAACCCTGCAAATGTACGTGAGCTTAAAGACTCAACTCATGGCATGATCCGCACAGAAGTAATTTGCAATGTGTGCGATGCTCATCTTGGACATGTATTTAACGATGGCCCTCCACCGACAGGTTTGCGGTATTGCATTAATTCTGCATCACTGAGTTTTGAAGCTAAATAGGTCGTTTGTTAAAGGATTAGCTAGTCATTAGTTGGACTTTTGTCGTGTTGACCTAAGTTTATATATAAATAATGACTAATAAATCGGCTGTTCTCTTAGATGGCTGCATTGTCAGTTCAAAGTACGCTAAACTTCTCTTAACATCACTTTCATAATAAATATGACCCAACCTTTATTTTCAAGAACGCCTGTTTTAAACGGCAGCGATGCCGTGAGTACGCGCAAAGAATTTCTAGAGTATTTTCTGACCACGTTCAATCGCTATGAGCAGCTATTTGAAACTCTAGCCGATGAGAACTCCTACCAAATAAAGTCTATCGCGCTACGACATCCACTGATCTTTTATTTTGGGCATACCGCCACTTTTTACCTTAATAAATTGTTATTAGCTGGCTTGTTAACTGAACGCATAAATCCAAAACTCGAAGCGACGTTTGCGGTTGGTGTGGATGAAATGGGGTGGGATGATTTAAACGATGCAAATTACGATTGGCCCTCTTCGGCAGAGGTTAGGCACTATCGGCACCAAGTGCGTGATGCGGTGCAAAATCTCATTGAAACTGCGCCGCTCACTTTACCGATTGATTGGAATCATCCGTGGTGGGTCATTATCATGGGAATAGAGCATGAGCGTATTCATCTTGAAACGTCATCTGTATTAATTCGCCAACAAGCGCTTGAATTGGTGCAATCGCATGCGGCTTGGCAAGCGTGCACGCGCTCGGGCGATGCGCCACAAAACGATTTGGTTTCAATTCCTGCTGGTAAAGTTTTTCTAGATAAGAAAGACAATGCCGCAGAATATGGCTGGGACAATGAATATGGCTTGCATGAGGCAGATGTTGCAGAGTTTCAAGCAAGTCGTTATTTAGTAAGTAATGCTGAGTTTTTGGAGTTTGTCACGGCTGGTGGTTATGCGCAAGATAACCTTTGGGCTGAAGAAGGCTTAATGTGGAGAAAATTTACCTTAGCAACTCATCCCACCTTTTGGCTACGCAAAGATGAGTCTTGGTGGTTAAGACTGATGACCGAAGAAGTGCCGATGCCGTGGGATTGGCCTGCGGAGGTAAACTATCATGAAGCCAAAGCATTTTGTAATTGGAAAGCGCAGAAAACAGGCTTGAAGGTGAGACTACCTAGCGAAGATGAATGGTATCGATTGTATGACTTTGCAAAAGTTGCTAAGGTGAAAAACGGCGAAGTTACAGCGTCTAATATTCATTTAGATCATGCAGCGTCACCTTACCCTGTCACAGATTTTCGTCATGGAGAACTCTTTGATGTGACTGGCAATGTATGGCAATGGACTGAGACGCCAATCTATCCATTCAGCGGTTTTAAAGTACATCCTTTGTACGATGATTTCACCACACCAACCTTTGATGGCAGACACAATCTTCTTAAAGGTGGCTCATGGATTTCAGCTGGTAATGAGGCATTACACAGTGCTCGTTATGCGTTTCGACGCCACTTTTTTCAGCACGCTGGATTCCGCTATGTAGTGGCCGATGAGCTAGCAAGTGTGCCAGCTTCCCATTACGAAACTGATAAGCTGATTTCAGAGTATGCTGAGTTTCATTATGGCGATAGTTATTTTGGTGTGGCGAACTTTACCAAAAGCCTTGCTGAGATAGCCATTAGCGCAATGAAAGATAAACCTGCGCGTAAAGCCTTAGACTTGGGCTGCGCTTCTGGGCGCGCTACTTTTGAGCTAGCACGACATTTTGAATATGTCGCGGGTGTGGATTTTTCTGTGCGTCTGATTGAATCGGGCATTCAAATGGCTGAGAAAGGTGAGTTGCACTATACATTGGTCGATGAAGGTCAATTAGTAAGCTACAAGACACGCACGCTAGCAAGTTTAGGGCTAGAAAATTTGAAAGGCAAAGTAGAGTTCTCGCAAGGCGATGCTTGTAACCTTAAACCGTTATTAACCAGTTATGATTTGATATTAGCGGCTAACTTGATTGACCGCTTATACAGTCCTCAAAAATTCCTTTCTCATATCCATGAACGACTGAATATAGGCGGAATTTTGCTTATTGCTTCACCTTATACTTGGCTGGAAGAGCATACCAAGCGCGATGAATGGGTAGGCGGTTTTAAACGCAACGCTGAAAATTTCACTACGCTTGATGGTTTAAAAGAGCAGCTTAGTGGGCACTTCCGCTTAGTTGCCGCACCTGTGGATGTGCCTTTTGTGATTCGTGAAACTAAACGAAAATTCCAGCATTCCCTATCAGAAGTCACGCTTTGGGAGCGAATTTCTTGAGAGTTGATTTCGACAAAATCATAGCGCGAGATGGCACTGCATCGGTGAAGCAAGATGGTCGTGCTGGCTATTTTGGCACGTCAGATATATTGCCCTTATGGGTGGCTGATATGGACTTTGCCGCACCAGAGGCCGTCACCAAAGCGCTCACGCAGCGCGCTGAGCATCCAATTTACGGCTATACTTTTTACCCAGAAAGTATGTACGACGCGCTAATTAGTTGGCTTAAAAAGCGCCATGGATGGACAGTTGAACGCGATTGGATTGTCATTGCGCCAGGGGTTGTAACGTCATTATTTGCCAGTGTGATGGCGTTTGCAGAAAAAGGCGAGGGCGTTGTCATTCAGCCGCCCGTGTATGCGCCTTTCTTTTCAGCAATAACGACTAACCAACGTCGCTTGATTGAAAACCCATTGATATTAGTGGATGGGGTTTACCGAATAGACTATGAAAACTTAGAACGCTGCGCGGCAGATGGCGCGAAATTGCTATTATTTTGCTCACCCCATAACCCAGTTGGGCGAGTATGGAGTAAAACCGAGCTAGAACAGCTATTAGCCATTACGCGCCATTACGATATAACGATATTATCTGATGAGATTCATGCAGACTTAATTTATGCCGGTGAGCAGCATACCAGCTTGGAAACGTTGGCGAACAGTAGCGATAAAATCATTACCGCAGTTGCACCAAGCAAAACATTTAATATTCCAGGTCTTGGCTTATCCGCATTAATTGTGCCAAACTCTGCGCAAAGAGTTGCCTTAAAAAAGGTGTTTGATAGTCTACATTTAAGTAATAACAACCCATTTAGCATTGCCGCGTTTGAAGCCGCATATAGGGATGGAGAGGCATGGCTTGATGCACTGTTAATTTATCTGCGTGGTAATAGGGATTATGTAAGCGACTTTCTCAACAAGAATATTCCTGTGATAAGGTTAATTCAACCTCAAGGCACTTATTTAATTTGGTTAGATTGCCGCGACTTAAAAAAGACGGATTTACAACTAGAAGCATTTTTTGTAAAAGAAGCCAAAGTTGGGCTTAATCTTGGCAAGTCCTTTGGCAATGTCGGTAGTGGCTTTATGCGACTGAACATTGCATCACCACGCAGTGTGATTGCAGATGCCCTAAACCGCATTGCAACCACACTTAATTCACGCTAGAGGCTTTTCATTAACACCCTTGGCTACTAGCGCGGCATTATGAATGTAGATTTTTCTGAAATTTTCTCATCTCTCTCAATCGCTTGAATGTTAAACATGATTTTGTGAGAGCCGCTACTCACTGAGCCATCAGGTATTTGCAGGCTCATTGGCACCATGCGCTCGCTCGTTGGGTTCACCATAAATACATTATTTGAGGAGATTGATAATCCATCTAAACCCGTCACTGAAATACGGTAAGTCTGGGTTTCCTCCGTAGCATTCGTAATTTGTAAGCGATAGACGTTTTCAATAGCGCCATCCGAAGTGATGCGTGACATCACGCCGCGATCTCTGATCACATCAACCATAAATGAGTTGCGCATACTGAGTGACACTACAAAAGCAATGCAAATAAGTAGTAATAAGCCGCCATACATTAACACTCTGGGACGCAATATTGGATGAGAAACCTTCTGTGGAGCCTTCGATTCAAGTTCATTAGATAGTGTTTCCTCACTTGAACCGGCACTATTTAAGGTCGAAAATTTAATTAAATCACGCGGATAATCCATTTTATCCATCACGCTATTACACGCATCAATACACAAGCCGCAGCTAATACATTCATATTGCAAACCGTCGCGTATGTCGATCCCTACAGGACAAACCTGCACGCAGAAGCTACAATCAATGCAGTCACCTAAGCCTTTTTCTTTTGCATCTACGTTGCGTGAACGACCACTGCGCGGCTCGCCCCGTTTTTCATCGTAGGTAACGATTAGCGTATCTTTATCAAACATTACCCCTTGAAAGCGTGCATACGGACACATATGTAAACATACTTGTTCGCGCAAGAAACCTGCATTGCCATAGGTGGCAAATCCGTAAAAACTTATCCAAAAGGTTTCCCAAGGACCTAAACTGAAGCTCAATATGCCATCGAATAGATGTTGGATTGGTGTGAAATAGCCTAAAAAAGTAAAGCCTGTCCAAATAGAGAAGCTAATCCATATGAAATGCTTAATCCATTTTTTATAATGGGTTTTTACACTAATTTTTTTGCTATCTAATTTAATACGAGTGGCGCGATCACCCTCGATTTTGTATTCAATCCACAAAAATATCTTGGTGTAGACTGATTGCGGGCAAGAAAATCCACACCAAAGACGCCCAGCGACAGTTGTGAAAAGAAAGAGTGCTAAAGCTGAAATGATGAGGATGACGGCAAGGTAAATTAAATCTTGTGGATATAAGATTAAACCAAAAATATAGAATTTATGGGCATCAATATCTAATAATACTGCTTGTCTTTGCCCAAATTGAAGCCATGGTGTGCCATAGAAAATTATCTGGGTAATCCACACCATGATCCATCGCCAATTTGTAAAATAACCAGAAGTAGCTCTTGGGTAGATTTTATTTTGTGCAGCAAACATGGAAGTTTGAGCCACGATTGGGATTACTTTTTTTGGTAATTTCTGACTAGCAGTCATTTTCTAGCTCTCACAGGCAATAAATTATTTCGATTTGAGGTATTTAATGGTTAACTTATTAAAGGTAAAAATTTCCCGTAAGAAAACCAAATTTTTTATTTTGGACCAGTTTTATATTTAGCAAGTTTAGTGATAGCAAAGAATAAGGTTTTATGGAGAATTAAAACAGAAGCAGATAGCTAAATAAAAAGCATATCAGTTGAAGTCAACATACGAATTGAAAAGATATAAAAATATGCTGACGGGGAATTACTTCTCGTTGCTTTATGGTATTAAATCAGTGATTATTTTACCAAATTTCTACAAGGAAGACTCGATGTTTTTATCCCAAATATTCCATAATTTAACCTCATGTAATCTGTTAACGCTCGTTGCGCAGAAAATTTGGGTTCCAGGGCGATGCTAATGCCATTTTGAAAGTTCGTCGTTAGCCAACATGCTTTGGTTTTGTGGCGCACGTGTGTCCATTCTCATCGTATCAAGATCAATACCTTTTTTAAGACGGTCAGGCACTTCAACTGCTTTGACTCCAATTCTCTCGATAGATTTTAAAGCGCATTTAAAGTGGGCGATTCAATCAATATGCTATCACCAGGTCGCATCACAGCCATCAGGCAAAGGTTAAACGCTTCCAATGTTTCCATGCTCCGTTGATAATTTCAATCTCAACAGATGGTCGGTAGCTTTATAGTCGATAAGATTAGGCTGTCTAGTCGGAGTTATCTAAAGTCTAGTTTCAGATAACTGAGGGTTTTGCGGTTTCTAAGTTTCTACGGTTTCTACATATTCCTACGGTATTCCAAAGCCAAGCTCACTAAATCATGCAGTGCACAAACTTTGTTAATATGCGTAGAAGCTAGTTAAATAAGGGCTATTTAACTGAAAGAGTGCTGGTGTTGAATAATAAGGTTTTTATCCTTATAAGTAAGCTTCACAATTTAGCGATAAATTGTATTGTTCTTAGAGTAACTTAAATAGCGATAAACTGGTGAGTTGCACAAATGACTTTTGCGCAGCTTCCATAATGACTTGTTGTTTTGCGAGATCCGAAAGCGCGCTGGCGTAGTCAGTATCCATTATATCGGACAGCGATTTACTATATTGCAGTGCGCGGTCTGAGCCTGCTGTATCTAGGCTGTCAAGCTCATTGAGTTTTGCACCCACGTCAGCACGTACATTCAATACATTATCAACTGAGCCTTTTAAACTGCCAATCGCCGTTGATATTCCTGCGTTATATGCGGCCTGTGTGGTGGCGTTAGTAATTGGTGTGTTTAATAGAGTGACCAAGTTACTCAGTGTGGCGAATATGTCATTACCGTTACCTTGAAATATATTATTACCAGTTGCGTTGACGGCCATTTGGCGTTGTGAATCTACCTGCAATAATTGCTGGTTGCTATCGCCGGCATAAGTAGCACCAGTGGCGTTAGCAACAAAGGGTCTCGTGCTGGATTTAAAGCCAGCATAAAGGTAGTTTCCAGAGGCATCTTGTGTATTGGCAAGCCCAATCAGCGCATCTAGAGAGCCTTTTAATTCAGAGGCAATAAAACTTCTTTCTGTGTCAGATAGCGAAGCATTTCCTGCGCCAATTAAGGTGGATTGTGTCGATACAAGTAAATTGGTCACGCTAGTTAAGTTAGATTCTAGAGTGTTCAGTTTAAGTTGAGCGGTTTGACGGGTATCAGCGAATTTTGCATTAGCCGTTTTTGCCGATGAAATTTCTAATGCACGTGCCGCCGCAACAGGGTCATCTGAAGGTGACGAAATTCTGCGACCAGTGGAAATTTGTTCAGACAATTTAGCCTGTTCTAGCTGTAGATTGTTAATTCTGGAGATGCCAGATTGATAGATTGTGTTTGTGCTAATACGCATGATTTTTCCTTAACTTAATCTATCTACCTAATTGCAATAATGTATCAAATAGTTGAGAAGCGATTTGCATCATTTTGCCTGCAGCCTGATAGGCTTGTTGGTAGCGTAGCAGGTTGGTTGCTTCTTCATCTAAGTTGACGCCTGATTCTGACTGCATGGCGTTAGTGGCTTGTTCTAAAACTTGAGCTTCAGATGCAGAGTTGATTTTTAACTCACGTGTTTTATTGCCTACACCATTGACCATTTCAGCAAAAGCGGTTGAATAGCTGGTCGTACTATTATTCAATGTGCCTTGTGATTGCAGACCTGCAAGCAGCAAACCGTTACGGTTATCACTTGGTCCGCTTGATGATAATGTAAATTTATCTCCATCGCCTGGTGTGCCTGATATTGCAAAACTTAAACCACCAACAGAAATGGTTGCGCCACTTGTGTAAGTGATCGGCGACCCTGGTGGGAATACGGTAGGAACACCCGCTACAGTGACTGTCACAGGTTGTGTTGATGGTGAAAGCATCAATGTTCCAGGAACGCCAGTGGTGTAAGTCAGGCCAAGGTCACCAGTTAAGGTGCTACCTGGTGGAGGCACACTAATGCTTGCAGTGCCAGTATTAGTGGTGTTAGCAACTGCACTAAGTGTAGCGCTACCAATTGCCAATTTTTTGGCATCCGTAATGGCTAAACTAATGTTTGTTGCTGCATTTCTCGTTGGGCGTATGACAAAATCATCACCTTGAGTGAATGAGCCAGAAGCAAGGTTAAAGCTTACGCCATCTAGTGTTTGTGGCAGGCTGCTAAAACTTTGTACAGTGCTGTCACTAAGTCGGGTGATTTTGTATGGGTTAGCCGGGTCGGAATTAGGGTCGTATTGCAAACGGTAATCGCTGCTGGTCACAGCTCTTGCGTCAACAATCTGGCTAGTAACAACGGCATTAGTCACAAGGTTGTTATTAATGCTACTAGTTACTGAAGGTGTAGGAACATTAAATAAATTACCGCCAGCATTGCCGTTAAGGTCTATACCTTGATTATGTTGAGCATTAAATGTGTCAGCAAGAACGAGTGCAAGTTGTCCAACTTGATTTTGAATAGCATCTAGCGATTCTGATCTAAATTGAAGCAAGCCACCAATTGCACCTCCTGGTAAACTATTTCCACTTAGAACGGTAGATTTACCTGATGATTGATAGGCTATTTCTAGTCGAGATGGGTCAGTGGGTGAGCTTGCTGTCGTCAGCGACATGATGCTTTTACCAATGACTAAAGGTAAGCCATTACCCACATATATATTGTAACTACCTTGCCCCTGAGGAACTACCGTAGTTTTGATTTGTTTACTTAACTCCGTTACCAGTTGATCGCGTTGATCCATAAGATCGTTTGGCGGATTGCCATTGCTACTGATGGCAATTTCAATAGAATTGTTTAAAGATGCAATTTGCTTGGCGTAGGTATTGACTAGGCTAACACTAGATGTAAGTTCGGTGTTAACGTCATTACGCACTTCATTGAGACGGTTACTAGTGCTCTGTAAACGACTCACCAAAGATTGTGCATAAGACAGCATGGATTGTCTGCTAGGGATATCGCTTGGGTTAGCAGCTACGTTACTCACACTGCTAAAAAAATCAGAAATTGCTGGATTTAGGCCTGCGGAAGCATCAGACAACATATTATTAATGTAACCTAGTCGACTAGCGTAAATATCGCTACTAGCACTGGCCGCTTGGCTGCTTATTACTTGCCTAGCGAGGATTTCATTAAAAGCGCGCGTAACGCCCGCAATTTCAGTACCTTGACCAATGTAGCCGCTACCTGAGTATTGAGCTTGGGCGGCAGCTTGTACCACTACTTGTCTTGAGTAGCCAGGCGTAGAGGCATTGGCAATATTATGCCCCGTTGTGCTTAACCCAACTTGAGCAGCTGCAAGGGCGCTTTTTCCTATACTTAATATGTCAGCCATGATATTTACTCTTTAGAGAACCTGTGTACAACTATAATGACGGTTAGAATACATAAAACTTTAGACCATACATCTTAATTTAATTAATTCTGGTCTTCTTGCTTACCTTCGTTTATGTAATTAGTGCTGAGAAATACAATTTACACGGTAATTTTTAAGGGATCACTTTCTGTATGACGCTGGCAAGCTTGCTAGCGTAATTTGGATCAGTCGCGTAGCCTGCACTTTGCATGGCTTGCGCATAGCCATTTACGCTATCTAAGTTTGCCATCACTTTATTGTAGCGCGGATTATTGTTCATCATATTGGCAAAATCTTTGAATGAATCTGCGTAGCTGTCATAAGCCCGAAACTTTTCTATACGTTTTTGTTTTACGCCATGAATATATTCAGTCGTGGTAGCTTCTATTACTTTGCCATCCCAATTGCCAGTGGCTTTAATGCCGAATAAGTTATTACTTGGCGTACCATCTGCGCCTTTTAATTCACGTTTTCCCCAACCGCTTTCAAGTGCGGCTTGACCTAACATAAGATGCGCAGGCATACCAGAAGTGCGGCTGGCTTCCTCAGCATGTTTGCTCATACGATTTTTAAACTCAGTAGTACTGTCATTGGAGGATTTAGCATCAACTTTGTTATTTATTAACGAGGTTTCTGTAGGCGAGTTATTATTAATCAGTGCCTTAAAATCTTGTATATTATTAACAGACTTATTATTTGGCGTAAGAGGGTTACTGATAATTGCATTAACATTTGCATCAGAAGCATATGAGGGTGGTGTATCAGTGACAGCTTGCTCCATTGTATTGTTCACAGGGTTGCTGCCTTGGCTAAGTTGCCTAGCGAGAACATCAGCAAGCCCGAGCCCTTTTGAAGCTAAATTGCTGCTCAATTGCTGATCCAGCATCGAAGTGAAGGTACGGCTTTGTTCGTTATCAAAAGGGTTATCTTGCGGGGAAGCTGCACGCATGCTTTTCAACATCATATTCATGAAAATAGCTTCAAATTGCTTAGCAACGCCTTTAATGGCATCTGGTGAATTTTCTTTTGCAGCATTTTTTAAGCCATTTAAGCTATTGGCATCAAACGCTATTTTCCCAGATAAATCGGTGCTGTTAATCATAATGAACTCTCTATTGAAATCATGTTAAATGACTTCCAAATCCGCATGCAGTGAGCCAGAAGCTTTCATCGCTTGCAATATCGCAAGTAAGTCTTGGGGTGTGGCGCCAATCGCATTAAGGGCTTTTACTACATCAGATAAATTGGCACCGCTATTGAGTTTTAAAACCTTGCCTGGCTCTTTGTTAATTTCAATCCTGGAGCGTGCCGTCGATACGGTTTGTCCACTTGATAATGCGCCAGGTTGACTGATAACTGGGTCGGTGTTGATCACTACAGATAAATTACCGTGTGAAACTGCGCAGTTTTCCAAGGTGACAGCTTGATTCATTACAACAGAGCCAGTGCGTGCGTTCATAATAATTTTAGCGTTAGTAGGGGCGGGGACAACGTTAATTTTTTCTAGGTCTGCAAGAAAGCTCACACGGCTACTATTGGCCGGTGCTTGCACATGAATCACGCGACCATCTTGTGCTAAAGCGGAGTTGGCGCCAAAACGCTTATTAATTGCATCAACTACTAACGACGCGGTTGAAAAATCTGACTCTTTAAGTTCGAGATTGATATTGCCTGACTGATTAATGGTATTGGGAATCGAGCGTTCTACTGTGGCGCCATCAGATATTCTACCAACGCTAAGGTGGTTAATTTGCGTTTGGCTACCATTTGCGGCCGCACCAACGCCGCCTACCACTAAGTTACCTTGAGCCATGGCATAAATCTGTCCATCAGCGCCTTTAAGTGGCGTCATCAATAAAGTGCCACCGCGTAGGCTTTTTGCGCTACCCATAGATGAAACAGTGACGTCCAAAGTTTGACCTGGTTGAGCAAAGGCGGGCAAGCTACCTGTAATAATCACAGAGGCAACATTCTTCATTTGCACACTGGTGCCTGGAGGTAAATTCACGCCCATTTGTTGCATCATACTAATCATACTTTGCACGGTGTAGGGTGTTTGATCGCCTGTGCCATCTAAGCCTACGACAAGTCCGTAGCCGATTAATTGGTTGTTTCTTACGCCTTGAATGGTCGCTAAATCTTTTAATCTTTCACCATGTGCGAATTGCGTAAATACTAAGCCTATGGATAACAGCGAAAAGCACATGAAGCGCAGTATGTAAGCATTATTTGAGTTTCGATTGGTCATGATATTCACTAAAGGGCGGCCATACTTAGGAAAAAGCGTGCCACCATCGCAGCAATATTTGCGGCATCGACTTTAGTGTTAGTTCTATATTCAATACGGGCATCCGCTACTCTATTGGAGGGTACGAAATTGCCGACCGTGATGGTATCGGGGCTCACTACCCCAGAAAAGCGCACAAACTCGGTGCCTTTATCAAATGAAATTTGTTTTTCACCGCTTACCGATAAATTGCCATTGGGCAATACCTCAATGACTGTAACGGTAATTGAACCATTGAATACATTGCTAGCTTTAGAATCATCTTTTTCTTTGTAAGAGTTAGCGGATTTACCTGCAAAGCTTGCATTAGGTACGGCATGACCTAAAAAACTAGTAATCGCATTATCTGCCTTGCCGTCTTTACTGCCTGTGCTTTCAGAGTTTTTAATAGTGTTGGTATTTTCTACTATATTGATCGTCACAACATCTCCCACAAAACGTGGGCGACGGTCTTCGAATAAAGGACGATAAGCCGCTACATTAAAAATAGCGCCATTATTAGATTGAACCGGCGCTGCCGCAGTAGGTTTTGCGGTCAGTGGCTGTTTTACAACGGTTGTTGGAGTAAAAGCGCAAGCGTTAAATAGTAAGCATGATGCTAAAGCCATGCTTTTTAAGGCTGTATAGCACGCTTTATGATAATGAGTATTCAACATAGTTAACTCTTTTGCTTAATTTATATTCAATTAATTTTTATTGAATCTACATCTGCGTTAATTTTTGCAACATTTGATCAGATGTCGTAATGGCTTTACTGTTAATTTCATAAGCACGCTGGGTTTGAATCATATTGACTAATTCTTCCACCACATTCACGTTTGAAGTTTCAACGTAACCCTGCGTTAATAAACCTGCGCCATTGGTACCGGGGTTATTGACCGTAGGGTTTCCAGAGGCTGTTGTTTCTACATAAAGGTTTTCACCTTTGCCTTGTAAGCCCGCATTGTTAATAAACGTGGCCAGTTGTAAAGTGCCGACCTGTGTGGTGGCCGTTGAACCGGTCGTTGTCACTGAAACTATACCATCGCGACCGACACTAAAGCTTTCCGCATTGGCTGGAATGGTAATTGCTGGTTGAACAGGAAAACCGCTTGAGGTTACTAGTTGACCTTGGCTGTCAGTCTGGAAAGAACCATCACGAGTGTAAGCTGTTGTGCCATCTGGCATTAATACTTGAAAGAAACCCGCGCCTTGAATGGCGACGTCTTTATTGTTACTGGTTTGCTGAAGATTACCTTGGCTAAAAATGCGTTCTGTGGCTACAGGTCGTACCCCAGTACCAAGTTGTAAGCCAGAAGGTAACTGTGTCTGTTGCGAACTTTGTGCACCAGGCTGGCGAATATTTTGATAGAGCAAATCTTCAAATACTGCACGTGAGCGCTTAAAACCATTTGTGCTGACATTTGCCAAGTTATTGGCAATCACGTCCATTTGTGTTTGTTGGGCATCTAGTCCAGTTTTTGAAATCCAAAGTGAGCGTATCATTTCATTTCCTTTTAGCAAGACTCGCCAGCAAAGTTGGCTTAGTTGCGCTTATCAGTTTATTCTGGTCAAAATCAGCAGATATTTTTGAATGGTTACTTCATCGCTGATTGATTTATTCGAATGTTATGAGTCATATTAACCTATGCTTAATCAACCCAAACTTAGGAGTTGAGCGGCTTTATTGGCGTTATTCTCAGCACTTTGTATTAGCTTCATTTGAGTTTCAAATTGTCTGGCTAAACTAATCATCGATACCATCGCATCAATCACGTTAACGTTGCTACTTTCTAGCGCACCGCTAACAACATGTACGTTTGCATCAACTTCTGCTGGGTTGCCATTGCTCGTCACAAACAAACCATCCTCCCCGCGCACTAGGTCTGCTTCTGGTGGGTTAACCAACTTTAATCGCCCCAGTACATTAGATGCTCCTGGTAAAGAGCCATTTGCAACGGTTGATACTGTTCCGTCTTTGGCAATAGAAACCGCGACATCTGGCGGGATGCTGATAGGGCCACCATCGCCCAAAACAGTTAAGCCAGTGGCGGTTTGTAAAATGCCATTTTCGCTGACTTTGAGTGATCCATTACGCGTGTAGCCTTCAGAACCATCTGCACGCTGAATGGATAACCAACCTTTACCTTGTATCGCCACATCTAATTCGCGGCTAGTCGATTGAATGGCGCCTGAGTTAAAGTCTGCACCCACGGTAGAGTCCACTACAAATGCGCGTGTCGCTAAGCCTTGGCTGATCACAGGCACGGCCCTGAACGAATCGACTTGCGCCTTAAAGCCAGTTGATGTGACGTTAGCTAAGTTATGGGCAGTAGTCGCTTGTTGTTCAAGTATGTGTTTTGCGCCTGTCATTGCGGTGTAAATCATGCGATCCATAGCGGCTCTCCTAAATCTTTAAGTAGGCTTATTAGCTTTAACTATTATTTATTAACGTAAGTTAACTAAAGTTTGTAAAACCTGATCTTGCGTTTTAATGGTTTGGGCATTGGCTTGATAATAACGTTGTGCAGTAATCATATTCACAAGCTCGGCCGTCAGGTCTGTATTTGAATCTTCAACAGCCGATGATTGCAATACGCCTAGCGTCCCTGAACTTGGTACGCCAACTAGCGGAGCACCAGACGTTGAACTCTCACTCCATGCATTACCGCCAAGTGATTGCAGACCATTTGGGTTGGCGAAGCTTGCTAGTACGACTTGACCTAATGTTCTTGATTGACCGTTGCTGTAGCGCCCAACGATAGTGCCATCCGCGCCAGTATTAAATCCAGCTAAGCGCCCTGAAGTGTAGCCATCTTGCGATAGGCTGTTGATACTAAAGTTAGAGCCAAATTGAGTGCTGCCGGAATAGTCCATTTGGATGGATACTGCCGCCGCACCAGTCGGTACTGTTGGCACAGTCGCTGGAGGAATGGGTGGATTTAATGGCGCAAAAGTCACTGTGGTTGGGCTTGCTGGGACACTTGTAGGGTTCATCCCAGTTCCCGATGCAGGGAAAGTCATTGTTGCGGTAGGAGCGGGTAATACCGTGGTAGAAATGCCATCAGCAGTTGTGTAAACATTCCAAACATTAGGAAGAGCTGCATCTTTAACAAAATAGCTTTGTAAAGTATGTGAGTTGCCAAGACTATCAAATACTGTGACCGCGGTAGAATCGTTGTAAGTGGTCGGATCTGTTGGATCAAATGGTGTGACAGCTGGTGTAGCTTTGCGTGAATCCAAATTCACTAGACCAACTACACTCGTTGTGGATTTAGGTTGTAAATCTGAAGTGCTAATATTCAAGTCAACTGGTGCACCTTTTTGCAGAGTCCCAGTCGAATCGGCCGCATAGCCAGTTAAATGCTTATTTGCTGAATCAACAATAAAACCATCTTTATCCATCTTAAATTGACCATTACGTGAATAAGTCACAGCCCCGTTATTTGTCATACGAAAGAAGCCGCCACCATTAATCGCAATGTCCAGCGAGTTGTTTGTACTAGTGATGTTGCCTTGGGTAAATTGCTGTGCAACTGTTGATAAACTAGTACCAATACCAATTTGCGTTCCGCCGCCGCCAGTAAGTGAATTGGCAAATACATCTGCAAACTCAGCGCGTGATTGTTTAAAACCTACGGTATTCGCATTGGCTACGTTGTTGCCGATGACTTCTAATTGTTTTGAAGCTGCGTTAAGACCACTTAAACCTTGTTGGAAACTCATGGTGTTCTCCTGTTATAAATACTTAATAATTGGTTTTAATTGAATGTTTTAATAAGGCTGGCGGTTAAAAAATTTCTTTTACGTCAGAGGTGCTAACGCTGGTTAAATTACTTAAATTTAATTTCACTCCGCTGGTGTTATTTGAAACGCTCATCACTTCTGCGTAATTAAGGCCTTCAGCCACTACAGGCTGTCCTGCTATTGTTGCTGAGAGTTCAAATTTATAAACGCCAGTTGTTGCAACAGTGCCATCTTCAGCAAGTCCATCCCATTTCAATGGAAAGCTTCCAGCCTCTTGTGCACCAAGATTTAATGTTCGAATAGTTGACCCAGCAGAATCTTTAATAACCACGCTAAGTTTATCTGCACCAATAGGCAGGTCTACCCCGAAATAGCTACCAGTTCCTGTGGTAGGCAATGCCGTACCAGGCACTAAAACGCTGTGACCAATCATATTGGCCGCTTGATATGATTGACCAGATTGCATATTACTCATCAGGGATTCCACAGTATCATTTAGCTTGTTGATCCCCGTAACAGTGGAGAGCTGAGCCATTTGACTAGTTACTTGCGCGTTGTCCATTGGGTTTAAGGGATCCTGATTTTTCATTTGCGTAATTAATAACGTCATAAATCTATCTTGTGCGGCATCTACAGTACTTTTTGAACTTGTCTTACCATTCACGCTATCAAGTAAGGCTTGAGATGGGGTGTTTGATGTAGTTTGTACGGTGGTCATAGTATTTACCCTTATTTTAAAACTTCAATTTTTCAACTTAATTATTGATACGCTTTTTAGTGTAAAAAAGCTCATTGCTGTACTATTTAATTAGGACAACTTATTGTTGTGCTATTTAACTGGGACAACTTATTGTTGTCCTATGGTCAACGTTTTTAGTAACATGGTTTTAGCCGCATTCATAGTTTCGACGTTATTTTGATAAGCACGTGAAGCAGAAATCATATTCACCATTTCTTCTGTCACATTGACATTTGGCATGGTGACGTAACCTTTTTCATTCGCCAGTGGGTGTTTGGGGTCATAAACCACTTTAGCTGGTGAATTATCTTCAATTACCTTGAGCACCTTCACACCACTGGCGTCGGGTGAGCCCGTAGGCGTTGCACTAAATACCACTTGCTTGGATTTGTAGGGCGTTCCATTTGCGCTAGTGGCACTATCTGCATTGGCGAGATTACTGGCAACCGTGTTTAAGCGCTGTGCTTGCGCACTCATAGCAGAGCCGGAAATATTGAATACGTTAAATAGAGACATTTTTTATCCTATCCCAATGAAATTTAAGAGCTTTGAAGCGCTGTTAGCATATGTTTTAACTGCGCGTTAATGAGTGTTAAGCTTGCCTCATAGCGAATGCCATTGTCAGCAAATTGGTTGCGCTCTACATCCATGTCAACTGTATTACCATCTACGCTGCCTTGAATAATCGGACGGAATAAAGGCTCGCCTGGAGCAGCGCTAATATTACTGTTGCTCGTGCGAGAGCCATCTAAATGTAGAGGTGAAGTTTTTGTTGTTTGAAATGCATCTTTATTGATGCCAGCAACAGCGTTCTGCATGGCCGCTTTAAAATCAATGTCACGCGCTTTAAAGTTGGGGGTGTCAGCATTGGCAATATTTGCCGCAATCAGTTCTTGGCGCTGCCCACGTACTCTTAAAGCGTTTTGATGAAAACTTAAAGCTTCGTCTAATCTATTTAGCATGATGAAATTCCTTTTATAACGGCATAAACTTTCTTTAAAATTCTTTTAACAATCTTAAAGAAAAGTCATTAGCTGCCGATAACTTAGTTGCAAACTACTTTTTGCAAACAATTTTTAGTACGTACAAGTCTAGAATTAAAAGACTAAGTTTGATTGCTCAAGAAAAAGGGTAAAACTTGCCCTTTTCTTAATTTTGCTATGCGCTTAGCACCGTAGAATACATATTGAGTTTTACCATTGCTTATGGGATTTAATATGTTCAACCGCAATCAATTCAAAGTACTTATTAATTTACTTTCTAATGTAGCTGCCTTTAGTTTAATTTGTAGCTTAATGAGCCCTGCAATTAGTTTTGCTGAATCGGTAACGCCTGTTACCGCCACTGCAGCGCCCATGGGGAAACAGAATCTGGCGCAAATAAAAACAAAGATTACCGAATTTTTAGAAACACAGACGATTGGCTACCCTGGAAAAGTGAGTGTCCGTGCAGGTGCTATAGACCCTAACTTAAAGTTAGCGCAATGCCCCGATATGCAGGTTTTCATGCCAACAGGCAGTCGAGCATGGGGAAAAACCAGTGTGGGCGTGCGTTGCAACGCGCCAAATGTTTGGACAATCTATGTGCAGGCAAGCGTTAATGTATTAGCACAATATTTAGTTGCAGCATCACCATTAGCACAGGGTCAAACGGTAACCGATCAAGATATGATGTTTGAAAATGGTGATTTAACCCAATTGCCAGCAGGAGTTTTTACTGAGCAGTCGCAAGCCCTTGGTCGAACTGTGAATATCTCTATGACTGTGGGCACCGTGCTTAGACAAGAATTGCTAAGAGTTACCCCTGTTGTACAGCCAGGACAAACCGTGATGGTAACGTCTAAAGGCCAAGGTTTCAGTGTTTCCGCAGAGGGGCTTTCCATGGCAAAAGCTAACGAAGGGCAGGTGGTACAGGTCAAAGTTGCTAGTGGTCAAATAGTCACAGGAATTGCAAGGAATGGTGGTCAAGTAGAAGTGGGGTTTTGAAATAATGCTTAATGTTAACTTTGCGGTTTAAGTTGTTAAATATAAAGTATGAATAAAAAGCTTACAAAGTATTAAAGTTCGCTTAAACTATGCCGATATAAGCAATATGAATGCGTTAATACGTTTAAGTAACGCTAGGTAATTTAAGCGAAAAAAGGATTATAGCCATGAAAATTAATGAATCTATTAAGAACCCAGTTGGTCTAGGTGTTGATAAAACAGTAACAGCAAAACTGGGTTCAGCAAATAATAAAAATGCACAAGCTACACAAGTGGGCACTAAATCTGCCGAAAACGTTACCTTGTCGCCACTATCTGCGCAAATGAAGTCTCTTGAAGAAAAAGTCGCTGCAAGCAGTGTCTTTGATGCTGGAAAAGTAGATGCGATTAAATCAGCAATTGCTAACGGCCAATTCAAAGTAGATTCTGAAAAAGTCGCTGACGGGTTGATTAACTCTGTGAAGGATTTTTTATCAACACAGAAATAGCGGTAAAAACGATGTATCAAGTATAACGAGGATAAGATGAAACAGCCGACTTCTAACGTGATAATAACTTTCGAGCACGATGCGAAATTACTGAATAATCTGCTAGAAGTATTAACGCGTGAGCAATCAAGCTTGGTGGTGACCGATATAGATGGTATAGAAGCTGCCATGGAAGAAAAGTCTGTGTTGCTACAAAACATTAGTCTAGCTGCTAATGCTCGTTATGCTGCACTTGCTGCAGGTGGTTTTGAACCTAATGAAGCGGGCATGGATACTTGGATTAAAAGTCAAACCACGCCCTTATTAGATCAGTCATGGGAACGTTTCCAAAAATCAATCAGCCAAGCCAAAGAAATGAATCGGCTCAATGGCATGCTTATCAATAAACATTTCAATCGTAACCAACAACTGCTCAATCAACTGCAAGGCGGCTCAGAAAATGGTGGCGTCTACGGCAAAAATGGACAGGCAAAATCACAGTCCAGCTCTCGCTCAACTTTAATTGCTTAATGATTTTTTCTTGTTATAATTGTGGCACTTTATTGGCCTATGGCGCCGCTGTACTTTGCAGTTTAAATTAAGCTCAATGGTTTCTAAGAGTTAGCATTAGGGTTTATCCTTCCAAAAAATATAATTAAGTTAAGGGACGTACCTGATGGTTTTGGTACCACTAAATGACCATTAGTAAATTCTTATTACTTTTTAATATTAAGTTTCTTTTCTCGGTTGCAGTGATTTTCCAAATGTTTATATTGTCAAAAATTACGCTTTTAAAAACCGCTTTTCATTCCCTCAGTTCTCCGCATGTTAATTTAAAGCCATCCTTAGATTTTATCTATGATTGCTCATTACCTAAATTCCCCGCAATCTTCTCGCTAAGTCTCAACTGCTCGAAATGAAAGTCGGCCACAAATTATTACTCATTGTGGTGGCTAGTGTTTTACTAGTGGTTATACCTGCCTTAGCGGGTATTTATCTGTACTTAAAGCATAACTTGCTTGCTAATGAAGCAGTTACACTTACCAATGAAACTCAAACAATTGTCGCAACTAATACTCAAACACTTCTAGGTTATGAGTTCAGCCTAAAAGCATTGTCAAGCACGCTTGAGAAAACCCTAGCCGAGCCGCCTAAGGTGGAAGAAGCCGCAACCTTTGACCGATTGATACAGCGCTACCCAGATAATGCATGGCGCAATCGACGCGAAGGTTTTGATGGGCGCACTGAAGCAGGAGTGTTTTTACCGCCAGATGCGGTATTAGATGCTGAGCAAAAAAGTCTGCATGTACGCAGTAAACATTTACTTGATATCTACGGCACGTCAATTACCACTGCATATGGCAATATATGGTTGCTGACTAATGATAAAACTGAAGTTATTTACGATCATCTTTATCCAGAATTCGCAGCTTTAATCAAAGCTGATACAGATTACACTCAAACACCTTGGCTGACGTTAGGTAACCCGGCCACAAACCCCAAACGTGAAGTGCGTTGGACGCCTCCGATGCTTGATCCAGTCTCGAGTAGTTGGATTATAAGTGCCGTTTTACCGCTACATGTTAAAGGCAAATGGATAGGGACAATTGGGCGCGATATTAGTATTACTAAAACGCTTCCTTCCTTAATGCAAAAAAGTGAGCGCTATTCTGGCGAGCAACACTTATTGATGGATGCACAAGGTGACTTCATCGACGCTGGCCCGTGGCAAAAACAACTGATAGCTCATCCAGATACGTTTAAGTTGGATCTAACTCAAGAACCAGACTTGGCTGAGCTTTTAGTGCACAAAGAACCAAGTTTGAATACTCATTTATATGATAAGCAGGTGACCATTAACGGCCGAGAATACCTCGCTATTGACGCGCATATGCCTAACCTAGATTGGCGCTATATGCGCTTAGTGCCTGTGAATGAGATTTTAGCGCCAATGCGTCAATTATTTTATTCTTTAGTTGGCATCGTGTTTGCTATTGGCTTATTAATAGGTTTTTTAATTGATTCGGCAGTTCAGCGTAACATTATTAAACGTCTTCAAATTTTAGCTGATACTGTGCGACGTTATGGTTTAGGTGATATGAAGGCTCGCGCTAATTTGTGGGGCAATGATGAGCTCGCAAAGACCTCTCAGGAATTCGATACGATGGCTAAGCGCATGGAAAGTAATGAGCGCGAACTGAATTTAGTCATGAACAACATACCCGTTGCGGCTTCACGTGTGGATAATGACTTCCGCTATGTTTATGTAAGCCACCAATATATGACTGTTTTTGCTAAGTCTAAAGAAGAAATTCTTGGGCATACGATGCGAGAAATTCTCGGTGAAGATTTATTAGAGCAAGAAGAGCCATATGCTAGGCGGGCAATAGCTGGCGAAACTGTTAAGTTTGAATTTAAAACTGATATTTCAGGTTTCGGTGAAATGTATGGTTTGGTACATTTCACTCCCAACATGGATGAGCAAAATCAGGTTGACGGTTTTTTTATTAGCGTTGTTGACATTACCGAGCTTAAAAAAATTCAACAAGATTTAATGGCGCGGGATAAGCGCTGGAAATTTGCTATTGAAGGATTTGGTGATTATTTATGGGATTCAAATGAGGTCACCCGAACAATTACTTATTCAAAAGCATGGATAGACATTTTAGGCTACGCTGAACATGAGCATAATCATAAGCTAGATGAATGGCAGTCTCGTGTTCATCCAGATGATAAAGCGGCGGTGTTTACCAATTTGCAAAAGTGTCTTGATGAAGTTACAACCACATTTGAGTGTGAGTATAGGATACGCACTAACAATAGTAGTTATAAGTGGATACACGATCGCGGTATAGTCTTAGACCGAAATTCAAATGGCAAACCATTGCGTATGGTTGGTACTATTAGTGACATAAGCGTGCGTAAGCAGCTAGAGGCCGACTTAAAGGCGAAAGATGAGCGTTTGAAATTTGCGATTGAAGGTTCTGGCGACGGAGTTTGGGATTGGGATATTCAATCCGATGCCATGGAGCATAGTGCTCGCTGGAAAGAAATAATTGGTTATGCCCCAGTAGATATACTTCCAACGGGTGAAAGCTGGACAAATCGATTCCACCCAGATGATATGGCGCGGGTTGAGGAAGAGATGCGTTTGTATTTAGAGGGGAAAATCTCCACTTATAGAGTTGAATGTCGAATAAAGTGTAAAGACGGTAGCTACAAGTGGATATTAGGTCGTGGCATGGTGGTGAGCCGTGATGAGCAAGGCAAGCCATTACGTATGATAGGTACAAGTACCGATATTAGTAAACGTAAACAAGCTGAACTTGAACTAAGCATCGCGGCGACAGCTTTTGAATCTCAACAAAGTATTCTTATCGCCGATGCTGAACGCAAAATTGTGAGAGTGAATGCTGCGTTTACTGAGACCATTGGATATTCAGACAAAGAAATCATTGGTCAGTCTATTGATATCCTTAAATCAGATAAACATGATCCTGCTTTTTACGTAGAGATATGGACGACGGTTAAAGAGCTTGGCACATGGAGTGGTGAAGTTTGGAATAAGCGTAAGAATGGCGATATTTATCTAGGGCAACTCACGCTCACTGCAATAAAAGACGATCATGATAACGTTAACTATTATGTGTGCACGGTGCTAGATATTACAGAGCGTAAGAAAGCTGAGGAAGCTTTAATTGAAAGCGAATATCGCTCAAAATTTGCCATTGAAGGTTCAGGCGATGGCGTCTGGGACGTGAACGTCCAGACTGAGGAAGCGACCTACTCTAAACGCTGGGCAGAAATGCTCGGCTATGAACCAAGTGAGATTCTGCCCACGCGGGGTGAATGGCGAGCGCTTCTTCATCCTGAAGATAAACCAAGAGTAATCGCAGCTGGTAATGACTATCTTGATGGTAAAACAGAAATTTACATGGTTGAGTATCGTATAAGATGTAAAGACGGTCATTACAAATGGATGTTGAGTCGCGGCATACTTGTGAGTCGCGATGAAAATAACAACCCTTTGCGTATGATCGGTACGCAAATAGACATTACAGAACGCAAACTCGCAGAAGAAAAGCTAAAACGGATGCAACGTGAGTTGTTGGAGTCTCACGAGCGCTATGTCGATTTGTATGAGTTTGCACCTATTGGTTATTTATCTATCACTAAGCATGGCATGATTACTGAGGTCAACTGGAAGGTGACCTCAATGTTTGGCTTGCAACGTAAAGATATTAATCAGCATCGGTTTGAGGAATTTGTCATAGAAGATGACAAAAAGTTTTGGCGTCGTCAGTTCAAGATGATTAAAGAAATGCAGGGCGGGGAAGAATTAAGCTTGTCCCTTAAGCTTGCTGGTGCAAATGGCGCTATATTTAACGCAAACCTTCATTGCTTACGTATGGATGATGATGAGGATCAGGATCAGCCTATATTACGTGTGACGCTAGAAGACGTGACTCAACTTAAACAGGCTGAGCAATTGATGCAGTTACGCGAAGGTTACCAGCGCTCATTGTTAGATAACTTTCCATTTATGGTTTGGTTGAAAGACAAAAAGCATCGCTACCTTGCTGTAAACCAATCTTTTATTGAAGCCAGCGAATACGATTCAGAAGCTTTATTGTTAGGTTTAACTGACCTAGATGTTTGGCCTATTGAGCTAGCAAAAAAATATCGCTCGGATGATATCGCCGTATTGAAAAATGGTGTGCCAAAAGCTTCTGAAGAAATTGTTGAGATCAATGGTCGGAAAAGATGGTATGAAATCTATAAGTCACCCGTCACTATAGATGGGGAAGTAGTGGGGACAGTTGGCTTTTCGCGGGATATTAATGAACGCAAGCATGCTGAAATGTTTGAGCAATTCCGTAGCCGCGTATTAGAGCTTTTGATTGCTGACTTAACATTAAAAGATATTCTTGAAGCGATTGTACTTGGTGTAGAACAATTTAACCCTGAAATGCTCTGTAGTGTTTTGTTGATCGACGCAGAAGGTAAGCATCTGGTTACCATGGCTGCTCCAAGTTTACCTACATTTTATAATGCTGCGATTGATGGCACTGAGATTGGCGAGGGTGTTGGCTCTTGTGGCACGTCCGCATTTACTGGGGAGCGTGTCATTGTTGAGGATATAGCAACACATCCTTATTGGGAGAGCTATCAAGATTTAGCCATCAACTCTGGATTGGCCGCTTGTTGGTCGCAGCCGATTTTGGCTCATAGCGGCAAAATACTTGGTACATTTGCCATCTATCATCGCCATCAAACTGCACCCACGCCAAGAGATATTACGCTGATTGAGCAGTCTGCTAATCTAGCAAGTATTGCTATTGAGCGTAAGCAAGGTGAAGATGACCTGCGTATTGCCTCAATTGCTTTTGAATCGCAAGAAGGCATGATGGTGACAGATGCAAAGAATATCATTTTGAAAGTCAATCAAGCTTTTTGTGATATTACTGGTTACACCGCTCAAGAAGCAGTAGGTCATACGCCACGCTTATTAAGCTCCAGTCAACATAGCGAAGGCTTTTATGATGCTATGTGGGAATGCGTGCACGCCACAGGTCATTGGGCGGGAGAAGTTTATAATCGACGTAAAAATGGTGAAGTTTTCCCTCAACATTTGACCGTGACCGTAGTTAAAGATGTCTACGGTATTGTGACCAATCATGTGGCTACCCTCACCGATATCACCATGAATAAAGCCGCCGCCGAAGAAATTAAGCATCTGGCTTTTTATGACTCATTGACTGGTTTGCCAAATAGACGTCTCATGGTGGATAGACTTAATCAAGCGTTGGTCTTTAATGCGCGTACAGGTCGAGACGGTGCAGTATTATTTTTGGACTTAGATCATTTCAAAACACTCAATGACTCGCTGGGTCATGATGTGGGCGACTTATTACTCCAACAAGTTGCCGAGCGTTTGGTGGGTTGTGTGCGAGAAGGAGATACGGTTGCTCGATTAGGCGGTGATGAGTATGTGGTGTTACTAGAAAGCTTGAGTCAAGATGCGCCTGAAGCAGCGGCTCAGGTTGAGGTTATAGGCGAGAAAATCCTTGCCTCTTTGAATCAAGCCTACCAACTTGGCCAACATGAATATCACTGCACACCCAGTATTGGCGTAGCATTATTTAGTAATCATAATCAGTCCCAAGAAGAGCTGCTGAAACATGCGGATATTGCCATGTATCAGGCAAAAAAAGCTGGGCGCAATACCATACGGTTTTTTGACCCGAAAATGCAAGAAGTGATTAATACCCGAGTAGACTTAGAGCGCGAGTTACGCAAAGCCATAGATAAGCAGCAATTACATTTATACTACCAAATTCAAGTAGATCTTTCTGGTCGATCAATAGGCGCAGAAGCCCTCATCAGATGGATGCACCCTGAGCATGGCTTAGTTTCTCCATTCCATTTTATTTCGCTTGCAGAAGAAACTGGTTTGATTCTACCCATTGGCCAATGGGTATTAGAAACTGCTTGTAATCAGTTAAAAATATGGGAAAAAGATGAGATGACAAGTAGTCTTACTTTATCCATTAATGTAAGTGCTAAGCAATTCCGCCAAACTGATTTTGTTAATCAAGTACGTGAAGCGCTTCAGCGCAGTGAAGTTAACCCCATGCTGCTAAAGCTAGAGCTTACTGAAAGCATGTTGCTAGATAATATTGAAGATACCGTTACTACTATGAGTAGATTGAAAGAGATTGGTATTCGCTTCTCGTTAGATGACTTTGGCACTGGCTATTCTTCATTACAGTATCTTAAACGCTTACCTTTGTATCAGCTCAAAATTGATCAATCATTTGTCCGCGATATTGCCGTGGATACGAGTGATCAGGCAATTGTAAGGACAATAGTGGCAATGGCGCATACACTTAATCTAAATGTCATTGCAGAAGGTGTAGAAACTGAAGAACAACAAGGCTTACTACTGAATAATGGTTGTACGCATTTCCAAGGCTACTACTTTGGAAGACCTGTGCCTATCGAACAATTTGAAGTGCTGGTTAAATCTAATTTGCTAAGAAATAGCTAGCTTATTGAAAACTATTAGTTTTATTTGGCAATGGTTTTTGGGGTAATTTCTAAAGCAGCTTCTTTTTGATTGGGTAAATCAGAAAGAACCATAATCGACACGCGACGATTTTTAGCGCGCCCTAGTTCAGTACTGTTTTCGGTAATAGGTTGAGTAGCACCAAAGCCTAGTGCGCTTAATCGCGCTTCAGCGATGCCCGTATCACTTAACATTCTCACAACGCTACTTGCACGCACTGCGGAGAGTTCCCAGTTTGAATAGAATAGGTCATTGTGAATGGCTATGTTGTCCGTGTGGCCTTCCACCTGAATTAAGCGCTCATTATCTTTTAACAGTGGTGCAATTTCATTTATTACTGTTGACGCTGCTGCGGCAAGTTCGGCTGAACCAGGTGTGAATAACAAGCTGTCATTAATGTCGATACGAATGCCACGAGTATTTTGCATCACACGAACCTTACCTTCTTTAATCAAAGGCGATAGCTTGTTGGCTAGATCTGCGCCCATATTTGTCATGGACTCTCGTTCTTTACGGATTTTTTCATTATGAAGATATGTCAGCGGCAGTGGCTTAATAAGCGAATCTGCCTGATTTTGAGCTTTGCTATTGAGATTAGGGTTAGAGCGATTAGTCTTTAAATTTACAGCAGCACCTTGCCCCGAAAATGCCATGCCCATTGAGGACATTAATTCATTATATTTACCTTGATTGACTGATGAAATGGAATACATCACCACAAAAAATGCAAAAAGTAATGTAATAAAATCGGCATATGAAACCAACCAGCGATCTGGACTTTCATCATCATCGTCTAAAGGAGGTCTTCTTATCAACATAAGCTAAAAATAATCTCTAAATAGACTAACGAAGGTAAGCCATTAAGCGCTCTTCAACGATTCTAGGGTGATCTCCACTTGCAATAGATACCCATGCGTTTAATAACATTTCTCGGCGCGTCATTTCTTGTTGAATCAGACCTTTAAGCTTATTCGAAATTGGCAGAAATACCAGGTTTGCTAATCCGACACCGTAAATTGTGGCAACAAACGCCACGGCAATGCCACTTCCTAGTCTACTTGGATCAGATAAATTTTCCATCACATGGATTAATCCCAGTACAGCACCTAAAATGCCGACAGTTGGCGCATAACCACCAGCGGCACTCCAGATTTTTGCAGCATTACGTTGATGAACCTCAAAAAAATGCATATCTATAGCAACCACCTGACGAATTTTATCTGGAGGCGTGCCATCTATCATTAACTTCAAGCCTTTTTGAATAAAAGGATCGACCTCTTTCGTTAAGTAATTTTCAAGCATGAAAATACCCTCTTTGCGGGCAAAGTTGCTCCACAGAATAATGCGATGGGCAAGGGCTTGCCTGTCATCTATTGGTGGATAAAACACCTGGCTTACCATTTTCAAGCCCGTAATAAATTTGTTTAAATCTGTTTGCAGTAATACGGCACCAAAAGTACCGCACATCACAATCAGAAATGCCGCAGGCTGTATGAGTGAGCTTATTTGCCCACCTTCAATGGCTTGCCCGAGTAAAATGCCGACTAAGGCAAGTACTAAACCGCCTAAACTGCTCCAGTCCATGATTTCTCTTTTAGGTTGGAACGCAACCTAGCGACTGCTTGGCTGTGTAATTGGCAAACGCGTGATTCAGAAACGTTCATCACCGCACCTATTTCTTTTAAGTTTAGTTCTTGTTCGTAATACAATCCCATCAGTATTTTTTCACGTTCAGGTAGGGCGGTAATTGCACTTACTAAAGCTTCACGGAAGTCGCTTTCAAGTAAGCTTTTTATGGGGTCACCCTTGCTATCAGCATTAAAGCGATCAAGAAAGTGATCACCACCCTCTGATTCATGGAAATCTTCGTAGTAAATTAATTGGTGACCACTGCAATCACCCAACATGTCATAGTAATCATTCAATGGAAGCTGTAGTTTTTTAGCTACTTCATTTTCCGTTGGAGGCTTGCCTAATTGTTGTTCTAGCTGACTGATGGCTACTTCTACATCACGCATGTTCTTGCGTACACTACGTGGCAACCAGTCTGCACTGCGCAGCTCGTCTAGCATAGAGCCGCGAATTCTCTGCGCAGCATAAGTTTCAAACTGTGCGCCATGGGTATCCTCGTAGCGATTAATCGCATCGAGTAAGCCCATCATGCCCGCCTGTATTAAGTCGTCTAATTCAACACTGGGGGGCAGTTTGGCTTTAAGCTGATAGGCGAGCTTTTTAACCAAAACGGCATGCTTGTTTAGCAGTTCGTCTTTCTGGTCTTTTTTTCCATGAATGGTATACATTGTAAAACCTTTAGCCTAGATAGATGCCATTTGGTGAATGGCGGTGCCATCATGTTTGTAATCTAGTCGTTGTGCAATCTGCTTAAAAGCGGTTGAAGCGCTTGCTAATGGAAATGCATCAATCACTGAACGACCCAGTTTAGCGGCACGGCTAAGATGGTCATCACAAGGAATAGAGCCAAAGAACTCTAATTCTATTTGCATGAAACGTCGTGCAACTTGCGAGATATTGCGGAATACGATTTGCGCTTGAGCATCAGTTGCGTTATCTACAATAATGCCGAAAGAGCGCCTGCCCAGCTCACTACATATTTGTTTGATGAGCGTGTAAGCATTGGTAATAGACTCTGGCTGACGTGTTAATTGAATAATGATTTCGCCATTGTTAAGAATTTTTAGCGGTAGTAAATTATCTTTATTAAGCGTTGCATCCACCAACACAATTTCATAGTCATGAGCTAACTCATTAAACAGTTGATTAGTCAGTTCACATTCATCACTTTCCATATCAATGTTGAATTGTCTTTTTTGCATAAGCTTAGCTACGTTAAAACCATAGCTAGTGTTGCTAATGGCGTCAGATATTGAAAAATCTTCGTTATTCACCTCAAAAATCACATCAAATAATGAGGGTAATTTATCTACACCATATTTAACTTCACGCGACTCTTGCGAGGCATGTACTACCAGCACATCGCTACCTTGGCCGAATATTGAAGCCGCTAAATTAGTCATCATGCGTGGTTGATCTTGTGTGATATCTGCAGAGATAATCGACACTACTCTTGGCTTTGGTGCCGCCATAATACGGCGCAATCCAGCTGCTTGATCTTGATGGAAATTAGACATGGCTTAACCCCGCTAGCTTAGTTTGAATTGTGTTGCCAACCGTATTGCCCATTACCAATGGCAATTCATCATTCAAAAATTGGAATGGTTGATTGTTAATGGATTTAAGTTTTAATGCGTGCTGAATCAGAAAAGCTTTATTAGCGAGATGAATATCTTCAGGTACACGTTGACCATTCGCTACGTAATACAGTTTAATTTTTTCTCTAATCACCACATCTAAGGCGCTGCCGATTGTAGCCGCTTCATCTAATTTTGTGATGATGCAACCTTCTAAGCCTTTACGTTTGTAGGCTTTAATGACATCAATAAGTGTTTCACCTGTGCTAGTTGCATTAAGGCACAACAATTTTTTTACAGGCATGTTGGTGCTGGAAAGCATAGCGATTTGCTCAGTCACCATACGGTCACGTTGACTAACGCCTACGGTATCAATCAGCACGGTATGTTTGTTTTTTAGCTCGTTAAGCGCGATTTTTAAATCAGCTTCATCTTTTACGGCATGCACCATTACGCCTAAAATTTTGCCGTAGATTCTTAACTGCTCATGACCGCCAATACGATAAGCATCTGTAGTGATAATGCCTAAGTTTTCTGTGCCATGCTTCATCACATAACGCGCAGCTAATTTGGCAGTCGTAGTGGTTTTACCTACACCAGTTGGGCCGATAAGCGCAAAAATTCCACCTTGATCCAATACTTCAGTTTCATTTTCTATAGTATTTAAATTAATGCTAAGAATAGCTTTAATCCATGCCAATGCTTTTTCTTCGCTAAGATTTCCAGGCATTTTCTCGGTTAACTGTCTTGAGAGTGCAGCGCTAAAGCCTGCAGATAACAATGTGCTTAACATTTTTGATTTAATAGGATCACGCTGTTGAATATTGCCCCAAGAAATAGCCGTAAGTTGCGACTCAATCACGCTACGCATATTACGCATTTCATTCAACATATCAGTCATTTGTTGATTAGATTGAATGCTAGGCAACGGATTATGGTTAGCTGTCTGGCGGACAGGCGCTACTGGTCGACTAGTTTGTTGCATCACTGGTTTTTCTGGTGTAGCTTGTCTTGCTGGTGCAACCTGTCTTAAAGGTGCCGCTTGTCTTACTGGCGCAGTTTGTTTTTGAACTTCAGCTTGCCTATTCATATTAGCGTTATTTTTTAATTCAGCACGCCTTACAATCTCATCATAATCGTCAATTTCAGCTGATGAAGACTCGTTATTACTCGTCTGAATGTCAGCTGATTTATTGCGATTATTTTTGCTGAGCAAAGACAATAGAGTAGGAGCATCATTGCTCTCTTCACTAAATGAGCGCTGCTGATTTTCATCTCTGGCGACCATAGCATTCATGTCTTCTTCTTTGAAAGCCATGATTTCATTGCCACCATTCATCGCACGGTTAGATAATATCACCGCATTTTCTCCCAGTTCTTTACGCACCATGCTGAGTGCTTCCCGTGAGTTTTTTCCGAAAAATCGTTTTATGTTCATGCTGAACCTCCAATAAGACTAGTAACACGTATGGTTTTTGAATCAGGTAATTCGTCGTGCGATAACACACGAAGATGCGGTACTGCGCGGCGTAAGAATTTAGATAACGCCGCGCGAAGAGGGGCTGACACTAGTAATACCGGTGTCATACCCATTTGTTCTTGTTGTTTAGCAGCAGTTTCTGCTTGTCTAGACAATGTTTCTGCCATGCCTGGCTCTATGGCTGAACCCGCTGTGCCATTGCCTTGCATTGCTTGAGTTAATAAGCGCTCAAGGTTGCTATCAAGCGTCATTACTGTGACTTCATTGCCAGTGGGGAATAGTTGTTGCACGATGGCGCGACCTAGCTGAACACGCACTACGGCGGTTAACTCGCTGGTATCTTGCGTTTGCGTTGCATATTCTGAAAGCGTTTCTACAATCGTACGCATATCGCGAATATGAACGCCTTCAGATAATAAGTTTTGCAATACTTTTTGAATCACGGACAGTGATAATAGTTTTGGTGTTAAGTCTTCAACCAATTTTGGTGAATCTTTGCTGATATGGTCTAGCAATTGTTGCACTTCTTGGCGACCAAGCAACTCAGCAGCATGAAGAGAAATAATATGATTCAAGTGTGTTGCAATGACAGTGCCAGCATCAACCACGGTGTAACCCATGTTTTGAGCTTCATCTTTCATGTTGCTATCTATCCACACTGCTGGTAAGCCAAACGCCGGATCGGTAGTCATTGTGCCGGGTAAAGGGCCAGACACCATGCCTGGGTCTATGGCTAAGAATTGAGCGTAATTAGATTCACCGCTAGCAATTTCCACACCTTTAAGCGTGATTTTATAGTTAGAAGGTTTTAGTTCTAAGTTGTCGCGAATGTGCACAGTCGGTGCTAAGAAACCAACTTCTTGCGCGAATTTTTTGCGTAAACCTTTAATGCGTTTAAGTAAATCACCGCCTTGCGCTTTGTCTACCAAAGGAATCAAGCGGTAGCCAACTTCAAGGCCGATTAAATCAACTGGCGTGACATCATCCCAAGTCGCCTCTTCTAATGTTGAAAGCACTTCAACTTTCTCTTCTACCACAGGTTCAGCATCTTCAGCTTTTTTCTGTTCAGCAATAAAGTATCCAATACCCGCTAATATTGCAGCTAATAACAAGAAGGCAAAATGTGGCATACCTGGAATAGCACCCATGCCGCCAATGATGCCAGCTGTGACATACACCACTTTAGAGTTTGAGAATAACTGTGTAACTAACTGACCACCAATATCTTCGTTATTAGCAACGCGTGATACCACCACACCGGCAGCCACTGAAATGATAAGTGATGGAATTTGTGCTACTAAGCCATCACCAATCGCTAACATGGTGTAGTTCTTAACCGCATCAGCAAAGGCTAAATCATGTTGCACAATGCCTACTACTAAACCGCCAACGATATTAATGATAATCACCATGATGCCAGCGATTGCATCACCACGTACGTATTTACTTGCACCATCCATAGCGCCGTAAAATTCTGACTCTTGGCTCACTTCAGAACGGCGGCGACGTGCTTCATCTTCGCCAATTAAACCTGCGTTTAAATCAGCGTCAATCGCCATTTGTTTACCAGGCATCGCATCTAAGGTAAAACGTGCGCCAACTTCTGCAATACGGCCAGCACCTTTAGTCACCACCGTAAAGTTGATGATAGTTAGAATCACGAATACCACGATACCAACTGTGTAGTTACCGCCGATTAAGAAGTGTCCAAATGCTTCAATTACTTTACCAGCAGCGTCAGGGCCGTTATGACCTTCAGCTAACACTACACGAGTTGAAGCTACGTTAAGTGATAAACGCAACATGGTTGTCATTAATAGAACAGTTGGGAATGCGATGAAATCGAGCGCTTTTTTAGTTTGTAAGCCAATGAGCAATACCATAATCGAAATGGCGATATTGAAACTAAACAACACATCTAGAATAACTGCTGGTAATGGCAATATCATCATTGCTAATAGCAAGATGATAATGGCTGGCGCCGCAACGTTACGACTTCCGAATTTATTCATCCAAGGAGGTAAGTTAAGTGCGTTCATTAGATGAATACTCCTGCTTCTTCATTCTCTACTACACTATTATCTAGAACACTAGGCTTAGGCAATAAGCTATGAGGATCCAGCGCATCTGGTACAGCAAGTGTTGTTGGAATTTCTGGGTAGAAACCACCATCCTTTTTGAAAATACGCATTTGAAACACATAAGCCAACACTTCTGCCACTGCTGAATATAAAGCTTCAGGGATTTCGTTACCAAGTTCAGTATGTGCATAAATAGCACGCGCCAACTTTGGTGATTCCATGATTAATACCTTATGTTCGCCAGCAATTTCACGAATCTTAAGTGCAACTTCATCAGCACCTTTAGCCACAACTATAGGAGCACGCATACCTTCATCTTGATATTTAATCGCTACGGCATAATGGGTAGGGTTAGTAATTACCACGTCTGCGTTTGGAATTTCAGACATCATTCTGCGTTTAGCCATTTCACGTTGTTGTTGACGAATTTTGGCTTTAATCTCTGGATTACCGTCAGACTCTTTAGACTCACGGCGAACTTCCTCTTTACTCATTTTTAACTTATTAGCGTACTGATAAAGTTGATAGGGCACGTCAATCGCAGCGATAAATACTAAGGTGCTGACGATGGTTAAAAATCCCGTCAACATTAAACTCCCCACTTCGGAGATGCCAGATTTCAAAGGCAATGAAGATAAGGTAAGTATCGGTTCCATATCATTTGAAATCACTGTATAGGCTACTATTCCTACCAGCATGACTTTTGCAATTGATTTAACTAATTCAACTAGTGAATTTTTAGAAATAATATTGGTTAAGCCTTTAATAGGATTCAAACGGCTAAATTTTGGAACGAATGCTTTACCACTAAATATCCAACCGCCTACCAACACTGGGGCTGCAATGGAGACGGCTACTAAAATTAAAGCTAATGGTGCGAACGCCGTTAACAATGAATAAATAGAATCAGCTGTTCTCATTAATAAGACGGTGGGTTCAAATGCTGCCGTCCGATCAAGCTTTAAACCAGTACTCATTGTGGTTTTCAAAGCTTGATTAAGGTGGTCACCCATCATTACTATGGTTAAGCCAGCGGTGAAAAGCACAGTTACAGTCGCCAACTCGCGAGAGCGTGGCACGTCACCTTCTTTCCGAGCTTCATCTAAGCGCTTGGGGGAGGCCTGTTCTGTTTTTTCTAAATCGCTGTCTTCTGCCATGACGATTCCTAAAGTTATTTCAAATCAACATTCAAGCAAGAAAATATTTTCTATTACTTTGTTGACTACATGGGATGAATTATCAAGTGAATGGATGCGATTGCATCTTTGGAATAAAAGGGTGAAACCAGCCCTTTCTTGAGTGTCTTAAGTGAAATCTAACCTAATTAGACCCTTGAAGGGTGACTTTTTACAAATTAATTTATTTAATTTTATTAATAAATTCAGGTGCTTATAATTATTTTTAAAAAAATTTTAAATTTTTTCTAAATTTCTCTAAAGTTTTCAAAAGTACTGCCGATAAAGATTTGTTAGATGAAACCGAAAGTGTTTTTAAATTTTTTCTTAATTTGGATTAAAGAATTTGAAATGACTGCCGTTAGCGCTCCTAAGGTAAGCGTTTTAGCAAAAAAATTAATGCGCAGGTTGTAGAAGCGAGCAGGTTTTGTAAACTTTTGAAGAATTTTAGGATAATTTTTAGAATGAAATTACAGATTTAACATATTTTACACGCATTTAAACAATTTTTTCTTGTTTAAGTATTTGATGTATATAGATTATATTAGCCCTTGTAGGTGTTTGTAAGACAAACACCTACAAGGGCGTTTCTGTTTATCCTACCTAATTAATCGACAAACCCTAATTGTTAAGAAGTGTTAACAAGTTCAAAGTACACCCATACGCGCAACACATTATTTACAATAGAAACAAAAGTGAATGGGGAATAAAATGAACGAATCAGAAATGATGGCAGAAATTAAAGATGCGAACTTAAATTACTTAATGTTGGCTCAACAATTAATTCGTTCAGATAAAGCCACTGCAATTTTCCGTTTAGGAATTAGTAAAGACATTGCGGATTTGCTTGAAGGCTTAAGCAATCTGCAATTACTAAAACTCAGCAATGCCAACATGATGCTAGCACGTTTCCGTTTTGATGATAGCGCAATTTTAGGCATGTTAACAAATTATACAAAAGATCGCTCACAGGCACATTTGCATGCGGCTGTTCTAATGGCCGGCCAAAATGCCGAAACAATGGCACATTAATCAAGAGTTAGCGGTTAGCGTTTGATTTTAAGTTGAGGAGAATAAGATGGACAAGAAAAGTGTAGTGAATGAAGCGGAACAAATCCAGCTAGCGATTAAAATGATTAAATTAGGTGCTAGATTACAACTTCTTGAATCTCAAACAACCTTATCTCGTGAACGTTTAATCAAACTATACAAAGAATTAAAAGGCGTATCGCCACCAAAAGGTATGTTACCTTTCTCTACTGATTGGTTCTTGACTTGGCAGCCAAATATTCATTCCTCTATTTTCTATAATATTTATAAATTCATGGTGGATTACACCGATGAAAAAGGCATACATGCCATCATAAAAGCTTATAGTCTTTACTTACAACAAGTGGAACAAGAGGGCGATGAAGAGCCAGTACTGTCAATGACGCGTGCTTGGACATTAGTTCGTTTTGTTGAAAGCAAAATGCTCAAAATGCAAGGTTGCAACTGCTGTGGCGGTAGTTTTATTGTGAATAATTATGACTTAAATAAACAATACGTATGTAATTTATGCCACGTGCCTTCACGTGCAGGTAAAACTAAAAAAGCTAAAGAATTGACTTACAAAGTAGTTGCAATACCAGCTTAATATTGACTTACAGCTGTTGTAAACGGTTTACCCAAAATTAGGTATTCAAATATCAAGTTATGCAAAAAGTGCTTAATAAATTTGTTTTGAAATTTGAATCTAAATCTACTTTTGGTAGCTATTTCTACAAAAAATCATTCCTAAAAAGTGCTTTAAATAAGTTACCAACGCTAAGGCCTAATAAGCGCTTAGTACCAGCGACACTTGCGGTATTGATTCAATGTGCCGCTTTACTGTCAGTAGCCATAACAACATGGACGGTAATTTTCGCTAGCGCCTATTTTGGCCTAAGCTTAAATATCTCAATTTTCACTTTAGTGTTGATGCAGGCATTAGCTGCCGCGACACTTTCTTATCTCGCAGGCATGGCAAGTTGGTGGCGTTGGATACATTTATGTTTTCCGCTCGCCGCTTGGCTCTTGTATCAATGGCATATCCCTAACGTGATTTACCTTGTTGGTTTCATTATTAGCTTAAGTCTATTTTGGACGACATTTCGCACTCAAGTTCCATTTTTTCCATCACGCCCCGTGGTATGGCACCAAGTTGCAAGTATCATTCCACAAGAAAGTCCTGTGCGTTTAATCGATATTGGCAGTGGTCTAGGCGACATGTCTATGTATATGGCTAAAACTAGGCCGGACAGCCAAATTGAAGGTATAGAGATTGCGCCATTACCATGGATGATTAGTTATATTCGCGCCAAGTTCCGCAGATCCTCCGCCAAGTTTATTTTGGGAAATTACCAAGCGCTAGATTTTGCGAAATACGATGTCATTTTCGCTTACCTATCTCCCGCGGCTATGCGCTTGTTATGGGATAAGGCCAGCAAAGAAATGCGCTCTGGCACACTGCTGATCAGTCTTGAATTTGAAATTCCAGATGTGCCAGAAACTACGCGTATCCCAAGCAACAAAAACACACCAGAAATTTATGTTTGGCAAATCCCTTAACCAGACCTTGTTCTATTCTGATGTAATCTTTCCTGAAGTAATCTACTCTGTTTTATTCTAATAAATTCCGATTTAGCTTTATTTCTAAGTGTTTTTATAACTTCAACTTAGATATTTGGCTAAGGACTATTCACAATATAAGGCTAAAAACAGCCCTTTATTCTACAAATTGATTTCTATCGTTGCTTGATATTCTTAGATCATGTAGATAACCCTCATTTATCTAGCCCTACAAATTATTGAACTAGTCTGGAGTAATTAAACATGTTTGTCATTATAGGATACGTAGTTATATGCGGAACCATTTTTGGTGGCTATGCTATGGCAGGCGGTCATTTGGGTGGGTTGTGGCAACCATTAGAGGTGCTAATGATTTTTGGTGGCGCGCTAGGGTCATTTGTTGTGGGTAACGACATTAAGGCACTTAAGGCCACAGGTAAAGCCATTCCTACTTTATTTAAAGGCTCAAAATACACTAAAACACTTTATTTGGATTTACTGGCGATGTTATTTGAAATTCTTGCCAAAATCCGCAAAGACGGCATGATGTCTATTGAAAACGATGTTGAAAATCCTGAAGCCAGTCCGCTATTCAGTAAGTATCCAAAACTACTCCACGACCACCATCTAATAGAGTTTATTACCGATTATTTGCGTCTAATGGGTTCTGGCAACATGGATGCTTTTCAGATTGAAACTCTCATGGAAAGTGAAATTGAAACACATCATATGGAAGGCCATGTACCAGCCCATTGTATAGCCAAACTTGGCGATGCCTTGCCAGCATTTGGTATTGTTGCAGCCGTGATGGGTGTTGTACACACCATGGAAAGTTTGAGTTTACCGCCAACAGAATTAGGTATTTTGATTGGCCACGCGCTGGTCGGCACATTCTTAGGTATTTTGCTGGCTTATGGTTTCGTTGGTCCACTTTCAGGCTTGTTAGAGCAGAAGTTGGAAGAAAGCACCAAAATGTATAACACAGTAAAAGTCACGTTGATTTCTAGCCTTAATGGCTATGCGCCTGCGATTGCAGTAGAGTTCGGTCGAAAAATACTGTATTCAACAGAGCGCCCAGGTTTTGCTGAGCTAGAAGCACACGTTAAGCTGACTAAAGGTAAATAATTAATTGTTAACTAAAACAATTATTCGAATACGGAGCATGCGATGGCTGAACAACGTGTAAGACCGATTATTGTAAAAAAAATTAAAAAGGGTGGCGGAGGCCATCACGGGGGGGCGTGGAAAATTGCATACGCTGACTTTGTAACTGCCATGATGGCATTCTTTTTACTCATGTGGTTGCTAGGTTCAACTTCAAAAGAGCAAAAAGAAGGTATATCTGAATACTTTCAAACGCCATTGAAGCAAGTGTTAATGGGACCATCAATGGGAGCAAGTGACACTATTATTAAAGGCGGCGGTGGTAAAGATTTTACGAAAAAGTCAGGACAGGTAAAAAAAGTTGAGGGACCAGACGGTAAGAAAACTGCAATTGATGCTGAAGGAGCTAAAAAAGCTTTAGAGCAAGCAGAAAAAGTTAAGCTAGAAGAGCTTAAAAAGAAAATAGAAAAAGCGATTGAGGATAGCACAACCTTAAGCAAGTTTAAGGATCAACTGTTGCTGGATATTACTTCAGATGGCCTGCGTGTGCAGATTGTCGATGAGCAGCACCGACCCATGTTTAATTCCTCTAAAGCTGAAATGCAACCTTATGCCAGGGAAATATTACAAGAGCTCGGTAAAACCTTGAATGATGTGCCGAATAAAATCAGTTTATCTGGTCACACCGATGCTACACCTTACCCAAATGGTGAGAAGTCTTATAGCAACTGGGAGTTGTCATCCGATAGAGCCAATGCTTCACGTCGAGAACTTGTGGCGGGCGGTATGAATGAAACTAAACTGATGCGCGTCGTTGGGCTTTCTTCTGCGGCACTGTTTGATAAAGAAAATCCTTTTAATGCGACTAATCGTCGAATCAGCATCATCATTATGAACAAGCAGGCTGAAGAAGATGCATTAAAAGATGGTGCAGCATTCAATGTGCCTTCTAAAGACAGCGCAATAATATTAGGTGAAGTAATTAAGAGTCCATAGCGCTATTAGAAAAAATTCGAATTGATTAGTTTAACTGGTCGTATTCACTAAATTGAAATACAGCACTTTGAGGCAAGATTAGACTGACATGAAAATATTACCAATGACTGAATTAAGGAGCTTGCTTGCCACGGTTGCAGACCATGGCAAGCAACATCTAGTGGAAGTTGAAGCAGATTTGCTACAAACCACCTTCTTGCTTAGCGAGGCAATTGAAAAGCTTGGGGTGAGTTTTATGGCAGTGCATGAAGCTGTGACCTTACAGCAGTCTGTGCTAAATAGCTTGATGATGAATCATCAATTCGATGCTGATGAAGCAAAAAAATTAGAAGAGTTTAAGAACAAAATCGGAGAAGAAGTGAATGCCGCAGTGACAGGCTTACAATTTCAAGATCTCACCAGCCAATTGTTGGCAAGAACAATCAAACGAGTCAATGGCTTAAAAGATCTGCTTAACGAATTAGGCAATCACAGTGATGGAATAGATCCAGAGCACGAGCACGAAGAAATTGCTAAATTCCTAGATGAAATGAGTCACAGTTTGCATGCGGGTAGTCGCGCACTTTCTGGAGGATTAAGACGTTCTGTTGATCAGCAAAATATGTCGACAGGTGATATTGAGCTTTTTTAACAAAACCATTAAGAATTAAAGAAATTCTGCCGTTAAGTAGTGTGAGAAACCTTTAATAGCACCTAAAAATAGTAAGAAAATGTGCAGCGATTTAAATAATTTAAGTAATTCTGGTGATTTATTAACAATTTGCAAGATTAATAACGAAAAAAGTGAGTGAATGAAATGGCAAAAACAATTCTAGCAGTAGATGACTCTGGATCTCTCCGCCAGATGGTGGCATTTAGTCTTAAAGCTGCTGGCTATGATGTAGTGCAGGCTGTTGATGGACAAGATGGCTTGGATAAAGCAAAAGAGAAGACCGTAGATCTTGTGCTAACTGACCAAAACATGCCAATTATGGATGGTTTAACATTGATTAAGAACTTGCGTGAGTTGGGTTCATATCAAAATGTGCCGATTTTAATGCTCACCACAGAATCAAGCGATGAAATGAAAGCAAAAGGTAAAGCCGCGGGTGCCAATGGTTGGTTGGTTAAGCCTTTTGATCCAAAGCGCTTAATTGAAGTCGTGCAAAAAGTAATTGGTTCGTAAAAATTTTGTAGGAGGGGTGTTACACCCCGAATATTGAGTGTTGATAGTCACATTTATTCGCGGTCATAGACCGCTCCTACTTAGTAGCTAAATAGATATATGGAGTACAGCAATGACAATTGATATGAGTCAGTTTTACGAAGTCTTCTTTGATGAAGCAGAAGAGCTATTAGCTGAAGCTGAACGTTTACTTCTTAGTATCGATATAGAAAGCCCTGATACTGAAGAGTTAAATGCGATTTTTCGCGCAGCCCATTCTATTAAAGGTGGCGCTGCCACTTTTGGCTTTATGGACATGACTGAAATTACCCATGTGCTAGAAAATCTCTTAGATAAAATCCGCAAAAATGAAATGGCGCTCACTGCCGAACATGTGGATGCATTTTTGGCTGCAAAAGACGTGCTAAAAATGGAAGTTGATGGACATAGATTAGCCACAGAAGTCGATCAAGAGCAAGTTGCTGATGTAAAAATGATGTTAAAGCAGCTCTCTGAAGCAGGCGGTGTTGTGATTAAGCCAGCCAAAACTGCGCCTGCACCAGAGACTTCACCAGTCATAGCTGCTCCAGTTGTGGAGGCTCCTAAACCCGTTGACCCTGTGATTGCCGCAGTGCCTGATGATGGCTTAACTCGTTTTAATATCGTTTTGCCTGAAGTCACTGAAAAAGACATGAATAACCTAAAAGAAGAATTAGGCTTATTAGGTGATGTTGAGTCTAGTCAAAATGAAAGTAATCGTTACGTATTTAAGCTCACAACAGATTCAACTCAAGCAGACATTATTTCAATCTGCTCTTTTGTATTAGACCCTGATGATTTAGTGATTACTGTAAACGCAGCTGTGAGTGCGCCAGCCGTAACAGCAGAAGCTATACCAGCGGTAGTTGAGGTTGCAGGGTTCGGTCTATTTGAAGATGATGTAAAACCTGCTGCAGTGAATGCACCTGCTAGTACTTCTGGAGTCAAGATTCATGAAGAAGTGGGTTATGGCTTATTTGCTGAAGAAGGTAAAGAAAGCGTGGAAGAAGGCTACGGCTTCTTTGCACCATTTGTGCCACATAAAGATGCTGTCGTTGCTAATTTAATCGGTGATGACACCGTGGCTACAGAAGCAAACTCTGGCAAAGCTGAGCTTGTTAAGGCGGCAGCCGCTAAATCCGCAGCAGACACCGCGGCCTCAGAAGCCACTGATAGACGCAATCAAGGTCGTCGTGAATCAGATAAAGCACCTGCGAGCGCAGAGTCTTCATCTATCCGAGTTGGCATAGAAAAAGTAGACCAACTAATTAACTTAGTAGGCGAGCTAGTTATTACACAAGCGATGATAGAACAACGTATCAGCCAACTAGACCCAGTGCAACACGAACCGCTAATTAACAGTGTAGGACAACTCACACGTAACACTCGTGATCTACAGGAATCTGTGATGTCGATTCGGATGATGCCGATGGATTTTGTATTCTCACGCTTCCCTCGTATGGTGAGAGATTTAGCTGCAAAATTAGGCAAAAAAGTGGAATTTGTAACGGTTGGGGCTACAACTGAATTGGACAAAGGCCTTATCGAACGCATTGTCGATCCATTAACGCACTTAGTGCGCAACAGTGTTGACCATGGTATTGAAACCCCTGAAGGCCGTAGGGCTGCGGGTAAGGCCGAGACTGGAACGCTAACACTGTCAGCTGCGCACAAAGGTGGCAGTATTGTTATTGAAGTGACTGATGATGGCGCTGGTTTAAGTCGTGACAAGCTATTAGCAAAAGCCGCTAAAAATGGCTTGCCAGTGAGCGAAAGTATGAGTGATACCGATGTGTTTAATCTGATTTTCGCGCCAGGCTTTTCAACCGCAGAGGTTGTGACAGATGTTTCTGGTCGTGGTGTGGGTATGGACGTGGTGAAACGAAATATTACTGCCATGAATGGTGTGGTAGAAATTCGTTCTGCACTGGGTTTTGGCACCACTATTTCAATTGCATTGCCACTCACACTCGCAATCTTAGACGGTATGTCAGTATCGCTAGGCAATAGCATCTATGTGATACCACTTAACCTTATTGTAGAAACCCTACAACCACGTGCGGAAGACATTAAAACAGTGACTGGAGAAGGTCGCATGGTGCATGTACGCGGTGAATACTTACCGATTATTGCATTGCACAGTTTGTTTAATCACCCCACTGAAATTACCGATCCAACACAAGGTGTATTAGTGTTGCTGGAATCAGATGGCAAAAAATCGGCCTTGTTTGTGGATAGGTTGGTCGGACAGCAACAAGTGGTGATTAAGAGTTTAGAAACCAATTACAGAAAAGTGCCAGGCGTATCAGGAGCTACCATCATGGGTGATGGTTGTGTTGCGTTGATTTTAGACGTTTCTGCCATTATTCAAATGGGACAGACAACTAATTACCTGACTGGCGCACCACCATTTTCACACTACCAAAAAGCACAACCAATAGAAAACCAAGTAATCCCTAAGGAGCTTACAAAATGAGCACAGAAAACGTCAGCAGACCAAATAATTCAGCCCCTTCATCAGTCAAATTAAGAAACGCAGCGGGTGAGTACCTCACTTTTGTATTAGGTGAAGAACAGTATGGTTTAGAGATTTTAAAAGTACAAGAAATTCGTGGTTACGATGCCGTGACACAAATTGCCAATACGCCAGAGTTCATTAAAGGCGTGGTCAATTTACGCGGAAAAATCGTGCCAATTGTCGATTTGCGCATCAAGTTTCACTTAGGAAAAGTGGAATACGATGAGTTTACCGTGGTGATTATTCTTAATCTAAATGGTCGGGTAGTTGGCATTGTGGTCGATGGCGTTTCAGATGTTATGGCTCTTAAAGAAGAACAGATCCGTGAGGTGCCTTCTTTAGTTTCAAATATCGACACAAAATACATTGTAGGTTTAGCTTCGGTTGAGGAACAAATGTTTATTTTGGTGGATATCGAGCAATTAATGAGCAGCCAGGAGATGGAGCTTATGGATTCATTAGCGGTGCATTAATTAAGATTATGAATAAATACAAAGTCACTTTATCAAGGAAAAGTTAAAATGAATTTTTCTATACAATCGCTCAAAGTTGGTAAACGACTAATGATCGTCATCGTTATAGCATCTGTTGTGGTGTTAGCGCAGGCAGGAATCGGCCTTTACGAATTGGGTACACAAAACTACGCGTTAAAAAATGTGTATGAAAAACGTATGAAGCCTGTTGAAGATTTGGGGAAAATCTCAAATTTGATGTTAGAAAACCGCACCTATTTGAGGACGGCATTAAGTGACGTCAGCATAATTGTGACTGAACAAAACATTTCATTAGAAATGAATCATGATCAAGCCATTAAGTCAGCTGATGCGATTGAGCACAATATTGAAAAGATTACTAATATCTGGAAAAGCTACATGGCAAGTGGGTTAACAGCTGAGGAAAAAAGTTTAGCTGATCGATTCACTGAAAATCGCAGTAAGTTTGTTAAAGAAGCTTTAAAACCCTCAATTATTGCATTGCGTGCTGGAGATTATGAAGCGGCAAAAGCGTTATCAGGAAAAGCAAGCGACCTATACGCGGCAGCAGGACCTAGTCTTGAAACTTTAACTAATTTTCAATCTAAAGCAGCAACAAAATCTTATCAGGACGCTGTAAAGCGCTTCGATAGCATACGTACTATGACATTGCTAGGATTGTTAGGCGCTACGGCTTTGCTCATATTCTTAGGGTTAATCATTACACGTTCTATTACCAAGCCATTGCAAAAATCCATTGAAGTATTTGATAAAATTGCCGATGGTAACTTCGAAACGCCGATTGATGCGCAGGGTAAGGATGAACTTAGCATCGTACTGCAGTCGTTAAAAAGCATGCAAGCCAAGCTTAAGAAAGACATTGGTGATCAACGTGCCTTGGCCGCTCAAGTGGCAGATCAGTCCACTTTATATGAAAACCAACTAGCTGCTATTAGCAAATCTATGGGCGTGATTGAATTTAGCTTAGATGGCAAGGTGATTGCAGCTAATAATATTTTCTTAAATATATTAGGCTACAGCGCCAGTGAGGCTATTGGTCAACACCACAGTGCTTTTGTGGACAGCGCTTATAAAAACAGTGCGGAGTATCGCCAGTTTTGGGAAACACTTAATCGAGGTGAAGCGGTTACGGGGCAATATCTACGCATAGGTAAAAATGGCAAAGAAGTTTGGATAGATGGTACTTACAACCCAATTTTATCTGCAGCAGGTAAGCCATATAAAGTGGTGAAATACGCTTATGACATCACTGAACAAAAATTAAAGAATGCTGACTTTGAAGGCCAAATTTCTGCCATTGATAAGTCGCAAGGCATTATAGAAGTGTGTTTAGACGGCATAGTTACTAAAGCAAACCAAGTATATTTGGATATGTTGGGCTACAAAGAGAGTGAATTATTAGGCAAGCACATCAGCATGGTATTAGATCCAACATTTGCCAATAGTGATAGCTATAAAGCTTTATGGGCCAAGTTGGTAAGTGGTGGCACCGATACCGGCCAATATAAGCGAATTACTAAAGATGGTCGTGAAGTTTGGATTCAAGCGTCATATAACCCAATTTATGATTTGAAAGGTAAGCCATACAAAATTGTTAATTACACAATGGATATTACGGAGCAAAAATTAATGGCGGCCGATAATGCTGGTCAACTTGCAGCTATTGGCAAAATCCAAGGTGTGATTGAATTTGATTTAACCGGCAAAGTTATCGCAGTCAATGAAAACTTTGCCAATGTGACAGGTTACAGCGAAAAAGAAATCGTAGGTAATCATCACAGCATGTTTGTAGAACCGGCTTATAAAGCCAGCCATGAATACAAAGCCTTTTGGGATAAACTAAATAAAGGCATTGCTGATGAAGGCCAATACAAACGCATCGGCAAGGGCGGTAAAGAAGTATGGTTACAAGCCAGCTACAACCCGATTATGGACATGAACGGCAAGCCTTTTAAAGTGGTTAAATATGCTACTGATATTACCGAACAGCATCAAAATGCGGCGGTATTGGCAGAGGCGGTTGCAGAAACCCAAGCCATTATTGAAAGCGCAAAAACAGGCGATCTATCAAGCCGTGTTTCATTAGATGGCAAATCCGGCGCAATTGCCTTACTTTGCGATGGTGTGAATGCCTTAATGGATAAAATGACTGAAGTGATTGTAGAAGTACGTGAAGCCGGCGATACAATTAACACCGCAGCTGGTGAAATATCATCTGGCAATAACGATCTTTCACAACGCACAGAACAACAAGCCTCAAGCCTAGAAGAAACTGCAGCAAGCATGGAGCAGTTAGCTTCAACCGTAAAAAACAACGCAGAAAACGCCAAGCAAGCCAACCAACTGGCCGCTGCGGCTTCAGGCGTAGCTGTTAAAGGTGGCGAAGTTGTCGGTCAAGTGGTCAATACCATGAGCGCCATCAACAGCAGCGCTAAAAAGATTGAAGATATTATTTCTGTGATTGATGGCATTGCCTTCCAAACCAACATTCTTGCACTTAACGCTGCGGTTGAAGCAGCCCGTGCAGGTGAACAAGGTCGGGGATTTGCAGTGGTGGCTGGTGAGGTACGTAACCTAGCTCAACGCTCTGCTAGTGCCGCCAAAGAAATCAAAGAGTTAATTTCAGACTCAGTGAGCAAAACTGCCGAAGGTACTTCACAAGTAGAGCAAGCGGGTAAAACCATGGCAGAGATCGTGTCTTCCGTTCAACGCGTAACAGACATTATGGGTGAAATCACTGCTGCCTCTGTAGAGCAAAGCGCAGGGATAGACCAAGTAAACCAAGCGGTGACTAGCATGGATGAAGTGACGCAACAAAATGCTGCGCTTGTTGAACAGGCTGCAGCAGCAGCTGAGTCATTAGTTGATCAGGCCGTGAGCTTAATTGAAGTCGTAAGTGTGTTTAAATTAATGGGAGGTTCTTCATCCTCTTCACATAATGCTAAAAGCCGAGCACCATTACGTTTAGCTTCAAGTGATAATAAATCTAAGCCTGCTGCAAAACAAGCACCTGCTAAAGTAGTAACTAAAACTGGCACAGATGATAATGAGTGGGCAGAATTTTAATTGTGATTTAGTAATATAAGCAATTAAAAAAACAGCACCTATCGGTGCTGTTTTTTTTATGCTTATTGGTTGAATAATTATTTTCAATATTCACTCAAGATTTAAACAGAAATGACGTAATAACACATATGAGGTTTTGCGATTAATTTCCAATAATTACCTTCTCGGCTTTTTGCCATATCGTCGCTTAAGTGGCTCCTATTAACATATTGCTAGGACTAAATAAAAGCTAAACCTTAAAGATGATGCGCATTTACTGCTTTGTTTGGCAATTCAAATATTGCGACCGAAGAGGAAAATCACTATATGGAAATTGTATTAAAGCTATAGATAATCTGATCAATATTAGGGTAATGGCGATAGTTTGTTTAAGCGGTTTTAAAGACTTAAATTAATTTTTCAGATCACTGGTTAATTTACGTTAAACAGCCCAATAAATTGGAGTAATAAAATGAGTATGACAAAGAAAATGTATATGTTGATACTGGCTGCGGCTTTGGGCATGGTGTCACTGGCGGGTATTGGTTTATATAAAATTAACCAAGTCTATATTATAACTAACTTTGCCAATACGAATGCTGTGCCAAGCGTGCAATTATTGGATGAGGCATTAGCGCATTTTGAAGCAATGAATAGCTTAGTTTGGCAACATATGGCTAGCTTGGATAATGACAAAATGGTCGAAATTGAAGCCAAGGTTGCGGCAGAACACAAAGCGTTGATGGATAACCTAGCCCAGTATGAAAAGACCATGGTGGCAGATAAAAAAGATGCTGAAATGATAGTCGCTGACCGTGCGGCGCTAGCGGCATTTGATGAAATGGGTGGTCAGGTACTCACTACCTCTTTAGCTAATGACAAAGATAATGCTAGAAGCATTTTGCTCGCGAGTGGAAATATGATTTCTAGCGTACAAAACGCAATTAGCAATCATCGTAACTATAACGTTAAATTAGGTAATGATAGCGCTGAAAAAGCGGCCACCATTAAAAATGAAGCAGTGGTTCAGTCTTTGGTGATTTCAGGCTTAATTTTGTCTATTATCGTTTTGCTCGGCGTATACATTACACGTGGTTTAATTAAGCAGTTGGGTAGTGACCCTGCAGACTTAGCCTTGCTAGCCAAGAATTTTGCTGATGGCAATTTGACTCAAAAAATTATAGTAGCTGACAATGATAAGTTGAGCGTGGCTTACTCGATAAAGTCTTTACAAAGGACTTTAGATGGCATTGTGCAATCATTGCAATATGTGAGTGCACAGCATGATGCAGGGGATATTGATGTCAATGTTGACGTCAGTCGATTCAAAGGTGGCTATGCCGATATGGCGGCTGGCGTGAATAAGATGGTGGCTGGTCATATCGACATGAACAGAAAGGCGTTAGCCTGTGTGAAATCTTTTGGCGAAGGTAATCTTGGCGCCACATTAGAGAAGTTTCCAGGTAAAAAAGCTTTTGTAAACGAAGCGATTGAACAAGTAAGAGCCAACATAAATGCATTGGTTAACGATGTTAACGCGCTCTCTAAATCCGCAGTAGAAGGTCATTTAGCTGTTCGAGCCGATGCAAGTAAACATCAAGGTGATTTCCGTAAGATCGTAGAAGGTGTGAATGAGACTTTAGACGCAGTCATTGTGCCTTTAAATATGGCCGCAAAATATGTCGACGATATCTCTAAAGGCAATATCCCAAGTAAAATCACCGAGACTTACCAGGGTGATTTTAACGCCATTAAAGATAATCTAAATCAATGTATTGATGCCGTTAATGCCTTGGTAGTAGATGCCGCTATGCTTGCCGAGGCTGCTGATCAAGGCCAATTATCGACCCGTGCGGATGCAGCAAAGCACCAAGGTGATTTCCGTAAAATTGTAGAAGGTGTGAACAACACATTAGACTCAGTCATTGGACCATTAAACGTTACCGCAAACTGTGTTGATAGCATTTCTAAAGGTGATATCCCCGCTAAGATAAGCGAGCATTACAAAGGTGATTTTAATATCATCAAAGATAACTTAAATCATTGTATCGAAGCAGTTAACCGCTTGGTTGAAGACGCTAACATGCTGGCCCAAGCAGCCGCCGATGGAAGAGTCAGTGTACGTGCGGATGCTTCGCTTCATCAAGGTGACTTCCGCAAAGTGGTAGAAGGTGTGAACGCCACACTAGAAACCATCGTAGCGCCAATTGCAGCGGTTAAAGAGGCCATAGAAACTATTACCACTGCCGCCAATGAAATTGCTACTGGCAATAACGACCTATCACAACGCACAGAACAACAAGCTTCCAGTCTAGAAGAAACCGCTGCTAGTATGGAACAGCTAGCTTCAACCGTAAAAAACAATGCTGAAAATGCCAAACAAGCTAACCAACTTGCTGTCACCGCTTCAGGCGTTGCGGTGAAAGGGGGCCAGGTCGTTGGTCAAGTGGTTAACACCATGAGCGCCATCAACAGCAGCGCTAAAAAGATTGAAGATATTATTTCCGTGATTGACGGCATTGCCTTCCAAACCAATATCCTAGCCCTTAATGCTGCGGTGGAAGCAGCCCGTGCGGGTGAACAAGGTCGAGGATTTGCAGTGGTGGCTGGTGAAGTGCGTAACCTCGCGCAACGTTCTGCCAGTGCTGCTAAAGAAATTAAAGAGCTTATTTCAGATTCAGTAAGCAAAACTGCCGAAGGAACTTTACAAGTGGAGCAAGCGGGTAAAACCATGGCAGAGATCGTGTCGTCGGTACAACGCGTGACAGACATTATGGGAGAGATCACTGCGGCCTCAGTAGAGCAAAGCGCAGGCATAGACCAAGTTAATACGGCGATTACCAGCATGGATGAAGTGACACAACAGAATGCTGCGCTAGTTGAGCAAGCCGCCGCCGCCGCAGAAAGCCTAGTTGAACAAGCGATACAGCTTTCTGATGTGGTGAGCGTATTTAAGTTAAATAATACTGGTAGATCTAGTGATAATCGCCGAGCAGTGAGCAGCCCATTGCGAACCACAGTTAAGAAGGTGCAAGCGGTAGCAAGCAGGCCGGCACCTAAACTAGTGACTAAAAATGGCACCAATGATGACGAGTGGGAAGAGTTTTAGTATCAGTTGGTAAGCTTTATTAACTAAGTATTTGTATCGAAATGTGAGAACAAAATGAAAATGAAAATGAAAATGAAAATGACTATCGCTAGAAAAATGTTGTTACTAACTTTTATCGCCATGACTGGATTGATAGGTGGGATGGCATTAAGCCAGCATCAAATGGAAAAAGTTTACGCCGAAACTAATTTCGCTAATACGAATATAACACCTAGTATTCTTGTGTTAGATCAGGTAAAAAATAAATTTAATAGTTTACAGATTAACACGGCAAATCACACCATTATTGAAGATGCTGCCAAAACGGCTGAGATTGATGTGACTATTAAGAAGTTGCAAAGTGAGCTTGACATGCTTTTTCAAGGGTATGAAACCTATTTATCTGACGATAAAGAGAAGCAAATGCTCGAGGCTGATAAAGCTAACTTGAAAGAATATTATGCACGTTTGGAGCCAATATTAGCGTCGTCAAGAATCAACGAAAAAGCCGGGGCACAACAGCTCTATATCGACATTCGCGAGACTGCAGAAAAAGCTAATAACAGCATTGCAGCGCATATTGATTATAAAGTTGCGTTGGGTAAAAGTATGGCTGACGATGCCGCAGTTGTTAAAGAATCAGCCAGAAATGTTTCGTTAATTAGTGGCGCATTAGCTTTACTAGCTATCGGAATCATTGGTTTTATGATTACCCGTAATCTACGTAAACAATTAGGTGGTGAGCCAGAGGAAGTGGCAGCAATTGCAAAAAATATCGCTGAAGGCGATTTGAATCGTCATATAGACATACAAAAAGGTAGTGCTGGCAGTTTAATGGCAGCAATGCACACCATGCAGCAAACACTTAAGGCCGTGATTGATGAGCAAAGTGCAATGTCTGTTGAAAACAAAGCTGGCAATATCAAAGCGAATATCAACACACATAAATTTCTGGGTAGCTATAAAGCTATGGCAGAAAACGTGAATGAAATGGCGAATAATCAGGCTGAAGTAATGCGCAAAGTTACAGCCTGTATCTCTGAGTTTGCTAACGGCAATTTTGAAGCACCATTAGAGCGATTTCCTGGTCAACGAGTATTTATTAACGATAGCGTAGAGCAATTACGTAGCAACATTAAAACCGTTATAGCCGACATGGATTACATGTCTAAAGAGCATGACGCTGGTGATGTAGATGTCGTGATTGATGAGGCAAAATACAAAGGTGCATATGCGCAAATGGCGCATGGTGTGAATACCATGGTCGGTGGTCATGTTCAAGAAAAAAATCAAATGATTCAATTAATTCGCGCACTTGGCGATGGTGATTTTGAAGTTAAGATGCAACAATTTCCAGGTAAAAAAGCCGAAATCAATAAGAATTTAGACCGATTGAACGGCAAACTTAAAGGGATTGTAGACTCAGTGAAATGGGTAACAGCTGAACATGAGCAAGGCAATATCGACATGAGTTTGCATGCGCATATGTTTAAAGGTGGCTTTAGTGAAATTGCCACGTCAGTGAATAAAATTGTAGGCGGTCAACTAGAACTTACTGAAAAAGCTTTAGCTTGCGTTAAAGAGTTTGGTGAAGGTAATTTTGATGCACCACTAGAAATTTTCCCAGGAAAAAAAGTTTTCGTGAATGAAGCGATTGAGCAAGTGCGTAGTAATTTGAAAGCATTGAATGAAGATGCGCAACTGTTAGCAGATGCCGCTCGTGAAGGTCGCGTGATGGTGCGCGCTGATACCGATAGGCATTTAGGCGACTATCGCAAAATCGTGATTGGTATGAATGAAACCTTAGAGATGATTGTTAAACCAATTGTGACGGTTAAACAATCTGCTGAAGCGATTAATACTGCAGCTAAAGAGATTGCACAAGGTAACGCAGATTTATCACGTCGCACTGAAGATCAAGCGGCTAGTTTAGAACGCACGGCCTCAAGCATGGATCAACTCTCATCTACTGTTAAACAAAATGCAGACAATGCTAAACAAGCGAATCAATTGGCTATTGCAGCCTCAGGTGTGGCCGTTAAAGGTGGCGATGCCGTGGGCGACGTAGTGAGTACGATGAGTGCGATTAATTCCAGCGCTAAAAAGATTGAAGATATTATTTCTGTGATTGATGGTATTGCTTTCCAAACGAATATTCTTGCGCTGAATGCCGCAGTGGAAGCGGCTCGAGCGGGTGAGCAAGGTCGTGGCTTTGCGGTGGTTGCAGCAGAAGTACGCAATCTTGCGCAACGTTCTGCCAGTGCTGCTAAAGAAATTAAAGAGCTTATTTCAGATTCTGTGAGCAAAACGGCAGAAGGCACGAGACAAGTTGAAATGGCCGGCGAGACGATGAAAGAGATTGTCAGCTCAGTTAAACGAGTGACCGATATTATCGGTGAGATTGCCGCGGCATCAACCGAGCAAAGCACTGGTATCGCACAGATTAATGAAGCCATTATGAAGATGGATGATGTGACGCAGCAAAATACCGCCTTGGTAGAAGAAGCTGCGGCAGCGGCTGAATCTCTGATGGAGCAATCTGAAGAAATGACAGCGGTAGTGAGTGTGTTTCAGCTAGATAGTGGCACACCAAAAACAGCGCATAAAGCTTCTCCTTCTCCTAAAAGGCACCTCAGTGGTATTCAATCAAGCTCTGATAAAAAAGAGTCTTCAGTCAGAGCTGCTGCCAAGACGGGTACGAACGACAGCGAGTGGGAAGAGTTTTAAGTATTTTCATTAAGTGCCTCGTCGAGATTGCATCATTATTCCCGATGGGGCGCAGCTCTTACATATGACTTTTCTAGCATCATAGCGCTTATGAAACCTTTGCGTCTGTATTTAAATTTAAAAGTTATTAAACCGTTTATCGAATACAAAAAGTACAGAATAGTAAGGATTCAGAATGAAAATAAATATGCCAGTGACCCAGCGTGAGGTCGAATATAAAGACTCTTTACAAATCGTCTCAAAGACTGATTTAAAAGGAATAATCACCTTTGTTAATCGTGACTTTATAGAGATTAGTGGATTTGCAGAAGAGGAGTTAATCGGACAAAGCCATAATATAGTCCGGCATCCTGATATGCCTCCAGTGGCCTTTGCCGATTTATGGGATACGGTGAAGTCTGGCAAGCCATGGATAGGGATCGTCAAAAATCGTTGCAAAAATGGTGATTATTATTGGGTAGAGGCGATAGTTTCACCCTTTGCAGAAAACGGTCAAGTGGTCGGGTATATTTCTGTTAGAAAGAAAGCCAGTCGTGAGCAGATTGAAAATGCAATGCGCTACTATCAAGTGCTTATAGAAGGTGAAAGTTGGTTTAACCGCATCAAAAGTGCTTATCAAAGTTTTAAACGTAATTTTACGGTGAAATCTAGAATCATCTCTATTTTCATGGTGGTCGCTTTTAGTAGTTTAGTGCTTGGTTACAATGGCTTAATTGGTATTCAGGCGAGTAATAATAAACTATCCTCAGTCTATCAAGATCGTGTCATCCCACTCCAACAGCTTAAAATTGTTGCTGATATGTATGCGGTGAATGTGGTCGATACTTCACATAAGGTTAGAAATGGAAACCTAACTTGGGCACAAGGTCTGGAGAATGTCGATAATGCACTAAAAGAGGTAGATAAACAGTGGAAGGCCTATACCTCAACTTATTTGGTCGAAGATGAGAAAAAGCTGGTTGCTGAAGCCAAACCGCTTTTTGTAAAAGCTAATACTGCCACTGAGGCGCTAAAAAGTATCATGCGTAGTCAAGATGGTAATCGTATGGCTGAATTTACCACTAACGAACTATACCCAGCGATTGATCCACTATCAGATAAAATTAGTCAGTTAACTAATTTGCAATTGAAAGTAGCAGGTGAGGAATACCTTGCTGCTGACGCTAACTATATTAATAAACGCAATCAGAATATTTTCCTAATTCTAGTTAGCCTTGGTTTGTCTAGCTTGCTTGGCTGGATGCTATATAAAGCGATTATGCCGCGTGTGAATGACGCCGTTAAATACTTGTTGGCTAGTTCTCAGGGGCTTGAGCATGACTCTGTAATAACTACAGATCATCGTGACGAGTTGACCACTGTGATGAATGCTTACAGAGCATTGAGGGCGCGTATTGATTTTGACAACAGCGATGCCTTTGCTGGTATCGATCGCATTAAATCGGCTTTAGATTACGCAACCATTCCAGTGACTGTAGGCAATGAAAATAACACGCTTATTTACATGAATCATGCAGGTTTTGATTTATGGAAAAAAATGGAGTCTGATTTATTAAAACGTCATCCTGATTTTTCAATAGACAAACTCATTGGCAGCAGACTGGGACAATATATTGAAAATGAAGAGCAACGTGCAAATTATGTAGCACCAGTCGTAAGCACCAAAATGCTATCAACTGAGATTGGCGCGCGTCAATTAGATCTAACCTTTAACCCCGTTCATAATGAGGAAGGTCGCTATATTGGCCGCATGATTCAATGGGTAGATAGAACAGATGAACTAAGTGCAGAGAAAAAAGTGGCTGCACTGATTGAGAAGACCGTTGCGGGTAATTTGACTGAGCGTCTAGATGTAGCAACATTACCTGTCGGTTTCTTGCGAGATACTGGCGTAGGTATGAACCGCTTATTAGAGGCGGTGATTAATCCGCTTAATATGGCAGCCGCGTATGTTGATAATCTGTCTAAAGGCGTGATTCCCAATGAAATCACCGATGATTACCACGGTGACTTTAATATTATCAAAAACAATTTAAATGCTTGTGGCTCTGCTATTAAAGCGCTGGTTGCCGATGGCAATATGTTAGCTAAAGCAGCTGATGAAGGGGTGTTAACTGCACGTGCAGATGCAACGCAACACTTGGGCGAGTATCGCAAAGTGATTGAAGGGTTAAATGCTACTTTAGACGCGATTGTAACGCCTTTAAATATGGCTGCTAGAAACTTGGATAGCATCGCACGTGGAGACATTCCACAAAGAATTACTGAACATTACAGTGGCGACTTCAATAATATTAAAGACAATCTAAATACTTGTATCGAGTCCATCAATGCATTAGTGGGTGACGTTCAAATGTTAGCTAACGCTGCAAATGAAGGTCGTGTTTCTGTTCGCGCAGATGCCAGCGCGCACCAAGGCGATTTCCGCAAGATTGTAGAAGGTGTCAATGAAACGCTTGAAATGATCGTTGGTCCGATAGGCACGGTCAAAGTTGCTGTAGAAACCATCAGTACTGCTGCAAAAGAAATTGCTCAAGGTAACGCTGACTTGTCTCGCCGCACTGAGGAGCAAGCTGCTTCACTTGAAAAAACTGCCGCTAGTATGGAAGAGTTGTCTTCAACAGTTAAACAAAATGCCGATAATGCAAAACAAGCTAATCAGCTTGCCACTGCGGCCTCAGGTGTGGCGGTAAAAGGCGGCAATGTTGTCAGTGAAGTCGTTGCAACTATGAGCTCAATTAATAGTAGCGCTAAAAAGATTGAAGACATTATTTCTGTCATTGATGGCATTGCCTTCCAGACCAACATCCTTGCGCTTAATGCCGCGGTAGAAGCGGCAAGAGCGGGTGAGCAAGGGCGTGGTTTTGCCGTTGTTGCAGGCGAAGTACGCAACTTAGCACAACGCTCGGCTAGTGCTGCTAAAGAGATTAAAGAACTTATTTCTGACTCAGTCAGCAAAACGGCTGAAGGTACACGCCAAGTTGAAAATGCGGGTCACACTATGCATGAAATTGTAACCTCAGTTAAACGTGTATCCGACATCATCAGCGAAATTGCCGCCGCCTCCAGTGAGCAAAGCGCAGGCATTGAGCAAGTGAATGAAGCTGTGATGAAGATGGATGACATGACGCAACAAAATACGGCCTTGGTAGAAGAGGCCGCTGCAGCGGCTGAATCTATGATGGAGCAAGCCGATGAGCTGATGAACGCTGTTAGCGTATTTCAATTAGAAGGTGAAAGTCAGTCTAAACGCACCAGTTCAGTAGAGCTACGAACAGCACACAATGCGATGCGAGGCTCTGCCAATAATGCCACTACAAGTAAAGCTGTAGCTACAAAACCAAGACTGGTTGAAAGTAAGCCATCAACAACTAAACCTATAAAAGTTGTTACAAAATCGGGCACGGATGACAGCGATTGGGAAGAGTTTTAACCGATGTAGGAGCGACGTCTCGTCGCGAAGTTACGGTGCAAATCTCGACGAGACGTCGCTCCTACAAGAAATTGCATGGGCAATGATGCATTTCTTAAGCTTTTAAAAAAGGTCGCATATGCGGCCTTTTTTTTATGAAATTTTTTGAGATTTGCCGTTATGGGTCTCGACTAAACGCTACAATCACGGCATGTCTTTAACACCTCATAAAATTACTATCTGTGCGACTGCGCGACTTGTGCGCGGTGTGCTTGCTCAGCATCAGCAACAACAGCTCGAAAGCGGCGCTACGCAGTGGCAATCTGCTCAGGCTTATACACTGCAGCAATGGCTAGATGAGCTGATAAGCCATGCCAGTTTATTCGGGATTTTACCCGGCGATGCTTTACCCACGGTGACGTTGAGCAACATTGCAGAAGCATACTTGTGGGAGCAAGCGATTGAAACTTGTCTAGCCAAGCATGAGGCTGCGGCTTTGTTTGATATTCGTTCGATGGCAAAATCTGCGATTGAAGCGAATAACTTAATGCTTAATTGGCAACTGCTTGAAGCTGATATTAACCATGATTTTATCACGCAAGAAACGCGTCAATTTTTGCGTTGGCGACATACGTTTGAAGACTTTTGTACCAAGCAAAATGCTATCGAGTCCGCACGCTTAACTGCATTACAAATCGCGCTATTTGCACAGTTTCAACAACAAATTACCAGTGAACTAGCGTTGCCATCCCATATTCAGTTAGCTGGTTTTGACCGCATTACACCATTAGAATTACGCTTGTTTGAGCTGTTAAAAGTTTCTGGTGTAAAAATTGAAGTGCTGGCAAGCAATATACATAGTCAAACTGATATTCAATACTTAGCAGCGATGGATGCACATAGCGAATGTCGCGCTGCTGTGGCTTGGGCAAAGCAAAAGCTGACAGAAAATCCTAAAGCGCAATTGGCGATTATTAGCCCAGCGTTGGGTAGTATTCGCCGTGAGTTGGCTGATTTACTCGATGATACCTTTCACTCTGAAACGCTGGATTCCAGCCTATATGAAACGCCACGCTGCTATGATTTTTCGTTGGGTTTAGCGCTCACAGAGTACGCAATTGTGCATAGTGCATTACAGCTTTTGCGTTTGGCGGCTAGCAAAGCAGATTTGATTTTTGATGAAGTCACGCCACTTTTACAAGATGTCTATTGGGGTAGCCAGCAAGAGTTGGATGCCAGAGCGCAACTGGATGCGCATTTGCGCAGAAATATGAATGCCAGTTATCACTTAGAATCGCTCATCAAGCAAGCAAGCAAACTGCAAACCAACGGCGCATCATTAGACGAGTTGCTTGAAAACTTAACGCAAATTTCACGGTTTCAAAATCAACTGGGCAAGCAACGACAGCTACTTTCTGCTTGGGTGACGGCTTTTGTGCAATTGCTAGATGAGTTGCATTGGGCTAAAACACGCTCGCTCTCAAGTCATGAGTTTCAAACTCAGCAAGCTTTTTTGAAGTGCTTAAAAGAGCTAAATGGCTTAGATGCGATATTTGGCAATATTTCTGCGAGCACTGCTGTGCAAAAAATCACCGAGCTTTGCAATGCCACCATGTTTCAGGCAGAAGCTAAAGGCAATATTCGTATTCAAATTTTAGGGCTTTTAGAAACACCAGCGGTGCAACTAGATGCCGTCTGGGCGCTGAACATGAACGACCAACATTGGCCGCCTGCGGTAAAACTTAACCCGCTATTACCCGCAGATTTGCAAAGAAACCGCGGTACGCCCAACGCCAGTGCGGCGGTGCAGAGCCAGTTTGCGTCATTAGTACATCAACGCTTAATGACATGTGCACCAGAGGTGATTTTTTCATATGCAACAAAAGAAGAAGAGCGCGAATTGCGCCCATCACCTTTGTTAGATATTCAAGATGAGATATACACATCGAATACCATTCAAACGCTGGCAGAACGATTAGCGCAACCAGCGACTTTGCAGCTACTTGATGACTTTATCGCGCCTGCTGTTTTAGCCGATGAAAACGTGCGTGGCGGTGTGAATTTATTTGCCACCCAAGCCAAATGTCCTGCATGGGCGTTCTATCAATATCGGCTTGGTGCGGCTAAGCTAGAAACCCCTGTTGATGGCTTAGATACGATGTCGCGAGGCAGCTTGCTACACATGGTATTGCAACTTTTTTGGCAAGATTGCAAAACGTTGAGCAATCTAAAATCTTTTTCTGAAACGTTGTTAATTGAAAAAATTAATGATGCAATCGAAAAAAGCATACAAGCTTTAAGTGCAGAAATTAGCTATCACATTCCACCGCAAGTTTTGCAAATTGAAAGAAACAGACTTCGCCAACTCATGCAAACGTGGCTAACATTAGAACTCGAACGCGCTGATTTTGTGGTGGACGCCTGCGAGAAAAAATTTGAGCTTGATGTTGAAGGGCTAAAGCTTAACTTAAGCATAGACCGAATTGATAAGCTTGCAGAAGGCGGATTAGTTGTCATCGACTACAAAACCAGCACTGTCGTGAGTCCTTCAAGCTGGGCAGAAGACCGCATTGCCGAGCCACAGTTGCCTATTTATGTAGTGCTGGCACTTAAGTACGAGCAAGTGGTAGCCGTCAGTTTTGCCAAAATCCGCAGTGATGAAACCAAGTTTATTGGCTTATCTGCTGAGCAAGATGTGTTACCAAAAGTGACAACATTAGGAAAAGTGGCTAAAAGTTCAGCGTTTTATGAGTTTTCAAATTGGGATGTTTTATTAGAGCATTGGTACACCAGCTTGACCAATATTGCACAAGAAATCAAAACAGGGGTCGCCGATGTAACAATGAGCAACGAAGCTGATTTGATTTATTGCGATGTTAAACCACTGTTACGTTTACCTGAACGATTATTGCAATTTGAGAACATGCAAGTGGCTTTACAAAATGGAGGGAATGCATAGTGACTGCTTTGAATTCTCTTAATTTAGCTACTTTAGACTTAAATGAAATGGACACATTAAATCGTGTTCGCGCATTAGAACTCGCTTCATTTATTGTAGAAGCACCTGCTGGTGCAGGTAAAACCGAGTTGCTCACGCAGCGCTACTTAAAACTATTGGCGACAGTGAATGAGCCAGAAGAAATTATCGCGCTGACTTTTACCAATAAAGCTGCAGCTGAAATGCGTAACCGTATTTTGCTCAGTTTAGAAAATGCGCAACACCAAACCATAGAAACCGCTGCTCACAAATTAAGAACACGCGAGTTAGCAAATGCCGCGCTCACGCAATCCAAGTCCAAAGCATGGGATATTATTAATCAGCCAAGCAGGCTACGCATTCTAACCATAGATGCTCTGTGTAGCAGCCTAACGCGGCAGATGCCTTTGCTGAGTAAGTTTGGTGGTCAACCTGCTGTGAGTGACGATACGGATAGTCACTACATAGAAGCTGCACGTCGAGCAATAGCACATATCGTGCATGAAACACAACCCGACGATACCGTCACCATTGCCCTAAGTTATTTAGATAACAATAGTGAAAAGCTCGCCGAGTTGTTGGCAAAAATGTTAGCAAGGCGCGACCAATGGCTGCCACACGCGGTAGATTTGCATACTAAGGATATTGAAGAGGTCTCGCAAAATACAGCAGTTGCGCTACAACACTTAATTGCTGAGAGCCTACAAGATGTGCTTGATACATTAGGCGCTAGAGCGCAAAGTTTACTCATGCCGCTTGCCAGATATGCTGCCGGCAATATAGAGGCAGACGCTGATATTGCGCCTTTGCGCGAATGGCAGCAACCACTCACCGCAGAGGCTGAATGCTTGTTGGAATGGCAAGCACTCGCAAATTTTTTGGTGACCAAAACCGAGCGTACCTTTCGTAAAAGCCTCAATAAGAATATAGGTTTTCCTGCGACTGATGAAGGCAAAACTCATAAAGAAGCCTACTTTGAAATCGTTAATGGCTTAGAAAATAGCCAAGTCATTGCCAGTGTGCTCGATTTACCTGCTTTAGCAAATATTGCCGAGAATCAAGAGATTATTAAAGCACTCACTCGCTTACTAATATTGGCTGAGCGGCATTTATGGATAGTTTTTCAAGCGGCAGGGGAGGTGGATTTCGTCGCCATTGCACAAAGTGCCCAACTGGCGCTAGAAAACGAGCAAGGCGCGACTGATTTAGCGCTAAAACTAGACTACAAAATTTCACATTTGCTGATTGATGAGTTCCAAGATACCAGTCCAGTGCAAACGCGTTTAATTGAGAAGCTCATTGAGGGCTGGCAGCCAGATGATGGGCGCACGCTATTCTGCGTGGGTGATCCTATGCAGTCCATCTATCGTTTTCGCAAAGCCGATGTAAGCTTGTTTCTGCAAGCCAGCGAGTTTGGTATTGGTCATTTGCCGCTTACACGATTGCAATTAAGCCGTAATAATCGCTCACACCCTGCGGTGGTTGATTGGATTAACCACGCATTTAAGCAAGTTTTCCCCACGGACGATAATATCAATCAAGGTGCGATTAGTTACCGAAAATTCACGGCTACACGACCAGAAGTGGCAGGCGAGGGCGTTAAATTACATCCTTTGATTTTAGAATATGCAGAAGAGGTAAGTGCAAAAGCCGACCTTAAGCAGATTGAAGCCAGCTATGTGGCGGATTTAATCGTCAAACTTCGTGCTGAGAATGGCGCGAGCAATACCATTGCTGTTTTAGTCAGAAGTCGCAGTCATTTAAAAGAGCTTGTGTCTGAAATTAGACGTAATCATCCAAGCTTAAAGTTTCAAGCCGTTGAGATAGAGCACTTGAATGAGCGGCAAACAGTGCAAGATGCATTGTCATTGGTCTGCGCGCTACATCATCGTGCAGATAGAACGCATTGGCTCAATTTATTACGCGCCCCGTGGTGCGGGCTAACGCTAGCTGATTTGCATGCGTTGGCTGGAGACAATCATCGTGCGACTATTTGGCAATTGATGCAGGATAAAGCAAGGTTAAGCCGCTTGAGTAATGATGGTCAATTACGTTTAGCGCATGTTCATACCGTATTAAGCGCTGCATTCAATGGGCAAGGTCGCATGCCTTTACGCCGCTGGTTGGAAAGTACCTGGTTGCAACTCGGTGGTGGTAAGTGCTTGGTAGATGCAGGCGACAACCGTGACGTGCAAGTGTTTTTTGATTTGGTCGAAAAAACTGGCCGCAGCGGACATCTTGATATTGCAGCCTTAGAGTTAGGCATGAAAAAACTTTACGCCAAGCCCGATATAGAAGCCGATGGTAGCGTGCAGTTTTTAACAATACATAAATCCAAAGGTTTGGAGTTTGATGCAGTGATACTGCCTGCCTTAAATCGCCAACCTAGGCACGGCGATAACGAGTTAGTGTTATGGCAAGAGGTGATGGTGGATAACCATTTGCATTTAATTGTTGCGCCATTAAAGAGTAAAGCTGTTGCTAAAAATAATAATGGCGCTGACGTCTATGATTTTCTTAAAAATCTAGAAAAAACACGTGCAGAAAATGAGTTAGTGCGTTTACTTTATGTGGCCGCCACGCGCGCGCATAGACAGCTACATTTGATTGCTAGCATGCAAGCCAATAAAGACGGTGACATTAAGCCTACTGCAAACTCCTTATTACAAGCGTTGTGGCCTGCGGTAGAAACCAATTTCACACAAGCGACACCTTTTATTCAAAGTGCTAGTACTTCATCCACGCTAGATATAAAACAGTTCAAACCGCAACTGCAACGCTTGCCAAGTGAGCATTTTGTAAGCGTTTCCAATGTTATGGAGAAACCTGATTTACAGCTAAATGAGCAAGCTGATGTTTTAGAGGACTTCTCAAGTGAGAGTGCTCGTGCAATTGATTTCCAAAAACATTGCGGCACACTCGCACATCTATACATGGAACTGTTTGCAAAAACAGACTTACAAACTTGGACAAGCCAACGTTTACAACAATGTCAGCCAGCTATGCAAAAGTGGTTGGTGCAACAAGGCCATGCAAAGCAGCTTGCGGAGCAGGGGGCGGTGCAAGTTCAAACTGCTTTGCAAACTACGCTAGCAAGTGAAGCTGGGCAATGGGTTTTGCAAAGTCATTCTGATGCTGTCAGTGAGTTAAGCCTATTGCAAACGGAAGAGGCTAGCGTTAAAAACCATGTGATAGACCGTACTTTTGTTGAAGGTGGTGTACGTTGGATTGTGGATTATAAATTGACGGCTTTGGATGAAGAAAAAAATACATTGGATGATTTAAGTCTTGCAGCTGAGCAGCACCATCCGCAGTTGGAGCGTTATGCAGGGTTGTTTACCAGTGAGGGTTTAGCTGTTAAAAAGGCGGTGTTGTTTTTAAGTGTGGGGAAGTTGGTGGAGTTGTAGCTGATGGCTTTGAAAGCTTGATAAACTGGCTGACTTGCAAACTGTTTATTTCGCCACTAGGCGAGTTACTTTCTTTTGCTTGCTCAAAAGTAAGTAACCAAAGAAAAGAGCACCCCCTACCGCTTGTTCCCCGAGTTGCTTAGCCTTAATGGGCGTCAAGCGGAAACTCACTTCGTTCAAACAGCCGCTTTCCGAAACCTCCCATTAAGCCTAAACAACTCAGGCGCGGCAGCAGGGGATGAAAGTGCACTGAAGTTTCACGAGTGCTGATTGTTGACTTTAATCTTTCAAACCTAACTATTCTGACAAGGACGGGATATAAATGTGTGAGTTAAGGGGCACGTTTTAGCGTGTGCCGCTTGAATGATTGGTTAGCCATTGCCAGTAGCTACCATTTGATAATAGTTTAGATAAATGCCATCGGTCTGAGCAGCATGGCGTTTTTTTCTCAAAAGTAGGCTAGTGAAATCTATTCTTTCTTCGAGAACAGCCATTAGGTCACCACCATCCATGAGAATAATAGCCGCGCCACCAGCCTGATGTGCGGATACACCATCTTGAGAAAATCCATTAATTGATAGAAAAATCCCTAATGTGTTTTCAAGTTTTGTTTTAACTTTATCGGAGAATACTGCTAAATCAGCTTTATTGACCAAATTTTTCTGCCACTTTGCTTCAAAAAGATATTCCGTACCTTCAAGTGAGAATGCACCATCAATTTGTTCACCTAGATTTTTAAATGATGCTTTGGGGTCTAAATCAAATAAATCAAAAAGTTCATACATAGTTTTTTCCAACTCAAAACCTCTGCTTTGAGCATTTTCTGAACTAACCAATGCCATATATTTATTTTTAATAGAGTCTAATTTTTCCCGAACAGCTTTATTTTCCTTAATTTTTTGAGCAGCTTGATTTTGACGTTTTTTTATATCATCTTGTTCTTTTGCTAAGTCTTGATGTGGTTCTACAAGTTGCTTTAACCTTTCAACAGCGCTTCTGGCTTTTTCAACCTTTTGAGTACCATCTTCAAGCTGTTTTAAATTAGAAAAATCATTCAATTTACAAATTTCAAAACAAATTTTTGTTAAATCTCCAATATGTTTTTCTGGATTTTGAAACAAAAAATCGACAACGTCAGATGCAATCTGACGTTTGTAATTTTCCCAATTGAATTTATTAAGAATCGAAGGGTTTGATAAGCATAATTGTAAAAATCCTCTTAACTCTAATTTATACCAATAAACAGAGCAAAGAGCTTCTTTTAAAGCCATAACTCCAGCAGGTGAAATTTGTTTTGCCAATCTATTTCTCGCCCTTATGGCTAACAGTTATTAAGCGGACGCATGCGTCCGCTTAATAACATTGTGGATATTGATTTTTGCATATTATTTTTCTTTTTAAATCTTATAGTTAAGGTTTGCTCTGTCCGTATAGTAATCAATCACTAGTGCGGGCGCAAATCATTTAATGAGTGCTTTGTTTAAAACTAACTTTTTCTAATGTTGCTTAAAATGCCGACGCACATACCAAATCACAAAGAGTAAACCTGCCGCAAAAATCACGTAATGAAACTCATGGAAATATACTTTTAAGTCTTCCCAGTGTTCTCCAGTTTTCATGCCTGCGTAACCAAGCAACCAGCACCATATGAACGAGCCGATAAATGTGTAAATGATGAATTTAGACATATTCATCCGTGCAACACCTGCTGGAAAGGCGATGAAAGTACGCACACCAGGTAGCATTCGACCAATAAAAATAATTAACTCGCCATGTTTTGCAAAGGCATTGTCTGCCCAGTCTAAATCTCTTTTGCTAATCAGCAGATATTTGCCGTAGCGCTCGGCTAGCGGTCTGCCGCCAAACATGCCGACATAGTAAGCTGGAATTGAGCCTAATACACAGCCAAGCGCGCCTGCTAATGCTATGCCCATGAGAGTCATTTCGCCTTTGGAGACCAAAAATCCAGCAAAAGGCATGATGATTTCTGAAGGTAAAGGAATACATGCCGACTCGATTGCCATGAGCAGCATCACGCCACCATAGCCCAAAGTAGAGATGACGCCCATAATCCACGTGGCGACAATCGCGATAAATTTTTCCAGCATATTTTCAGCTACTTTCTAATATAAATTCTTTTTTCTTAAATAAATTCTTTTAGCAACGTTTTCACAAAGTCAGTTCTCAGGTTCAGGTCTTCTAAACCTATCGTCACTCTGAGCTTATCAGGGCCATTCATTCGGCAACGGCGGTCACGTTGTAGTAAGGCAATCAGTTTGGTTGGGTCAATGTCTGCTTTGGGGTTAAATTGTAGCTGAATCGCTTCTGAACTGGCGTCAATTTTAATGATACCAATCGCTTTAGCGGCAATGCGCAATCTGTGGCAGGCAATCAGCGCTTCGCCTTGCTCTGGCAGCAAGCCAAAGCGGTCGATTAACTCTTCTTGCATATTGTCTAAATCATCGTCATTGACGCAGTTAGCTAGACGTTTGTAAATGACCAAGCGTTCATGCACATCTGGGCAATATTTCGTGGGTAGCAGTGCAGGCGTGTGAAGATTGATTTCAGTGGTGACGCCAAGCGGTGCATTTAAATCGGGTTCTTTACCGGCTTTAAGCTGTTTAACGGCATGGTTGAGCATATCAGAATACAAATGAAAGCCAATTTCTTGCATTTCACCACTTTGGCTGTCACCTAGTAATTCGCCTGCGCCACGAATTTCTAAATCGTGCATGGCAAGGTGAAAGCCTGCACCTAGATCTTCCATGAGTTGAATGGCATCTAAACGTTTTTGCGCTTGTACAGTAATTTTACGATCGGGGTCTGTGAGCAAGTAAGCGTAAGCTTGATGATGCGAACGACCCACGCGGCCGCGTAACTGGTGCATTTGCGCTAAACCAAACATATCAGCTTTGTTCAAAATGATGGTGTTGGCGGTTGGTACATCAATACCAGTTTCAATAATGGTCGTGCACAGCAATAGGTTGTAACGCTGGTTATAGAAATCACGCATCACATGTTCTAGCTCGCGCTCGCGAAGCTGACCATGCGCGACTGCTATGCGAGCATCTGGCACAATGCGTTCGAGTTTTTCACGCATGGAATGAATAGTGTCTACTTCATTATGCAAGAAATACACTTGACCACCGCGTTTAAACTCACGCATTACCGCTTCGCGAATGATACCTTCAGAATAATCAGTATGGAATGTTTTGATGCTCAAACGCTTTTGTGGCGGCGTGGTGATAATTGAAAACTCGCGCAAGCCTTCCATTGCCATGCTTAATGTGCGTGGAATCGGCGTGGCGGTTAGCGTGAGTATATCGACCTCAGCACGCAGGGCTTTAAGCTGTTCTTTTTGGCGCACACCAAAGCGGTGCTCTTCATCTAACACTACTAAGCCTAAGTTCTTAAACTTCACATCTTTTTGAATCAAGCGATGCGTACCGATAATAATGTCGATATTGCCAGCTTCCAAGCCCGCTAAAGCTTCTTTTTGCTCTTTGGCAGTTCTAAAGCGTGATATTTCGGCGATCTTAATCGGCCATTCAGCGAAGCGGTCTTTAAAGTTATTAAAATGTTGCTCGGCTAATAACGTTGTTGGCACCAGCACCGCAACTTGCCTACCGCCCATTACCGCGACAAAAGCGGCGCGCAGGGCAACTTCCGTTTTACCAAAGCCTACATCGCCACAGACCAATCTATCCATAGGGCGACCAGATTGCATGTCTTTGATAACGTTTTCAATCGCCTCTAATTGGTCTGGGGTTTCTTCAAACGGGAAGCCTTCACAGAAGCTTTCATAATCATGCAGACTCAATGTGAACGCATGACCCCGACGTGATGCGCGTTGTGCGTATAAGTTAAGTAATTCAGCCGCAGTATCACGAATTTGCTTCAGCGCTTTTTTCTTTGCTTTTTCCCAGTTGCCGCTACCTAAGCGATGCAACGGTGCTGATTCAGGCGGGCCGCCTGAATAACGCGAGATTAAGAAAAGCTGTGACACTGGCACGTAAAGCTTATCTTCACCAAAATACTCAAGTAGCAAAAGCTCGGTTTCGCCTTCACCAAAATCTATATTCACTAAGCCCTTGTATCGCCCAACGCCATGCTGCTCATGCACCACTGGGTCATCCATGCGTAGCTCAGATAAGTCTTTGAGCATGCCTTCCGTGCTGCGCGCCTTTTCTTTTTCTCTACGCCGTTGTTGGCGCACCGTGGCGGCATATAGCTCTGCTTCGGTAATGACAGCAATGGATTTGCTAGCAGTTTTGCTTTCTAAGCAAAAACCATGATGCAGCGGTGAAACACCGAGCATGACTTTTTCTTTAGAATCAACAAAGTCTGCCCAAGTTTCAATCATGGTCGGTTGCAAGCCATGTTCAGCAAATAGCTGTGAAATAGTTTCTCTGCGGCCTAGGCTTTCTGCGGCAATTAAAATGCGACCAGAGAAATCACTGATGTAGTTTTGCAATTTATGCAAAGGTTGCTCAGCACGGCGCTCGATATCCAGCGCAGGTAGCCCAGTAGATTTAGTGTTGGTATTTAATAAAATGCGAGTAAATGGATGCGTGGCACTAAAAAAATCTTCTGTTTTAATCAGTAAAGTTTCAGGCGTTAATAGTGGACGTTCCGCATCATGCGCTAATGTGCGGTAGCGAGATTGCGCTTCGCGCCAAAACTGTTGTGCGCTTTGGTCTAAATCGCCATGCAAGCACAGCACACAATCAGTTGGCAGATAATCTAAGAAGGTGGCAGTTTGCTCAAAAAATAAAGGTAAGTACCATTCAATACCACCAGAAGCGATGCCTTTGCTGACATCTTTATAGATTTTTGCGCGTTGTGGGTCGCCTTCAAAAGCTTCTCTAAACTGACCGCGAAATAGCGCAACGCCTGCTTCATCAAGCGGAAACTCACGTGCAGGTAACAATCGGATTTCTGGCACAGGATAAAGGCTGCGTTGTGTATCCACATCAAAAGTACGAATCGTTTCAATTTCGTTATCAAACAAATCGATACGGTAAGGTAATGCCGAACCCATAGGGAATAAATCGACTAAACCGCCACGCACGCTAAATTCGCCATGCGAAATCACTTGGCTCACATGATGGTAGCCTGCTTCTGCGCATTGACGACGCAAGGCTTCAGTATCAAGTATCTGCCCTTTTTTAAGCATAAAGGTATTAGCACTTAAATAAGCCTTGGGGCTTAAGCGGATTAGCGCGGTCGATAAAGGCACAATAATCACATCACATGAATTTTGGCTAATTTGATAAAGCGTGGTGAGTCTATCGGAAATTAAATCAGGATGAGGTGAGAACTGATCGTAAGGTAGCGTTTCCCAATCAGGTAATAAATTCACCGTGAGAGAGGGCGCAAAGTACGGGATTTCTTCAAGCAGGCGTTGTGCATCAAATGCATTCGCGGTAATAATGACTAATGGTTTAGTTGGCGTGGCACTTTTGATTTTAAGCGCTAACTCAGCTAAAGCTAGCCCATCCTCACCATTGGTGGAGAGTTCAACACGGTTTGATTGGCCTGATTTTGGAACTAGCAGTGAAGTCTGCGACATGTATGAATTTAATGATATTTTGAAAGGCTAGATTATAACGGCACAAGCTATGCTGCGATGTTTTTTCTTATAACGATCATCTTAAGATGAGTCTGTTAAATGCTGGTATTTATGCCGTTCCACCTACTGTAAGTGCATCAATTTTAAGCGTAGGCTGGCCAACGCCAACAGGTACACTTTGACCTTCTTTGCCACAGGTGCCAACGCCACTGTCTAAAGACATGTCGTTTCCTATCATAGACACACGTTTTAGCACTTCTGGGCCATTACCAATCAAAGTGGCGCCTTTGACTGGATAAGTGATTTTACCATCTTCAATCATATAAGCTTCAGCAGCGCTGAATACGAATTTTCCGCTAGTAATATCTACCTGACCGCCACCAAAATTAGCCGCATACAGACCTTTTTTGACTGATTTGATGATTTCTTCTGGAGGTACAGTACCGTTTAACATATAGGTATTGGTCATGCGTGGCATGGGAATATGGGCGTAGCTTTCGCGGCGCGCATTACCTGTTATAGGCATATTCATTAGGCGTGCATTAAGCGTATCTTGTATATAGCCACGCAGAATGCCATCTTCAATCAATACTGTTCTGTTAGTTTGGTTGCCTTCGTCATCCATGCTCAGTGAACCGCGTCTATTTTGAATCGTACCATCATCCACAATGGTGATGCCTTTAGCAGCGACTTGCTGGCCTATCATGTTTGAAAAAGCTGAACTGCCTTTGCGGTTGAAATCACCTTCTAAACCGTGGCCGATGGCTTCATGTAACAAAATTCCAGGCCAGCCAGCGCCTAATACTACTGTCATGCTGCCAGCAGGGGCCGGGCGCGCATCTAAGTTCACAATGGCTTGATGCACGGCTTTTTGAGCATATTCTTGCAGAATAGCCTCACTGAAATAACTGTAGTCAAAGCGACCGCCACCGCCACTAGAACCTTGCTCACGGCGACCATTGCTTTCGGCAATCACATTGATAGAAAGGCGTACGAGAGGACGTACATCTGCCGCCATTACACCATCGTGGCGTGCGACCATGACCACTTCGTATTCACCAGCGATAGAGGCTGTCACTTGTGAAACACGTGAGTCTAAACTTCTTGCGATTGCTTCTAAACGCTCAAGTAATCTCACCTTAGCATCGGCTGAAAGCGAGGCAATAGGGTCTTGCGGAAGGTAGAGTGGTGATGCTTGGCGTTTGATGACTGAACTAGCGGTTTGTTCAGTGCCAAGGCTAGCAATCGCCTTGGTGGCTTTAGCGGCCTCTTGAAGCGCGCTTAAAGTAATATCGTCAGAATAAGCAAAGGCGGTTTTTTCACCACTGACTGCACGCACGCCTACACCTTGGTCGATAGAAAAATTGCCTGATTTAACTTGACCTTCTTCTAAACCCCAACTTTCGGCACGGCTGTATTGAAAATATAAATCTGCATAATCAATTTTGTGCGACATCATATCGCCCAAAACATTTTGCAGTTTTGCAATATCTAAGCTAGCTGGAGCAAGTAAAGACTCGGTAGCTAGGTCAAAATGCGTGCCTAATGTTTTAGATGAATTTGTTAATGTGTCGACTTTAGTGGTCATTAATGCTGATTCCGATTTAATTAATTACGTACAAGAACTTACAAAATTTACTTAATAATACGATGCTTAAGTGCAGGCAAACTATTTCTTAAGCTGGCCTGATATTGCGGATTCATAGTGGCAATCACCACGCCAGAACCACGTGGTAACCTGTCTAGAATAACACCCCAAGGGTCGACAACCATACTATTGCCATGCGTTTCTCGGCCTGATAAATGATAGCCACCTTGCGCAGGTGCAATCACATAACTTAAGTTTTCGATAGCACGCGCACGAATTAAGGTTTCCCAATGCGCTCTGCCAGTGGTGTCAGTAAACGCTGCTGGAACAATAATCATGTTAACTTCACCCATGGCGCGGTAGAGTTCAGGAAAGCGTAAATCGTAGCAAACTGACAAGCCGATTTTACCAAAAGGTGTATCCACTACTTGAACCTGATCGCCCGACTCTATGGTATTTTCTTCGTGATAATGCTCATTACCTAAATCTAAACCAAATAAATGGATTTTGTCGTAGCGGGCAACTTGCTTACCTTTATCGTCATATACCAAGCAACTATTACGCACTTTATTTGGAAAATTGCTGGTCAATGGCACTGAACCGCCAATGAGCCAGATTTTATGCTTCTTAGCCATTTTGCTTAAAAATGCTTGGATTGGACCTTTGCCTTCCTCCTCACGTACCGCCACTTTGTCGGTTTCTTTAAGACCCATAATGGCAAAATACTCTGGCAACGCAACCAATTTTGCCCCTTGATTCGCTGCAACTTCAATCAAACGTTCTGCTTCATTTAGGTTGGCAGAAACTTGTGGGCCTGATGCCATTTGAATGGCGGCAATTTTAATAATATTACTGTCAGCATTTAAACTACTAGGTTTTGCTTTTGTTGTTTTTAAGCGAGAGGTTATAGCCATGATTAATCCAAACGATATTGTTATTTATATAATTTCTAATCAATGAGATTAATTGAGAGGTGAGTCAGAACTCGAGCCTGGTTTACCGTCTTTATTCTCACTTGATTTCACTTCTTGCGGGTTATCCCACGTGCCAATAATTTCATACTCGCTTGAGGCGATTTTGTTTAAAGGATCCTTTAAGATTTTTTGCGCTAAGAAAGCAACAGCACCTACTAATGGTCCTCCTGCTAACGCCGCAAGCGAGACACTATCACTCACATGCGGTAAAACTTTTACTGTTAAGTGTTGAGTTTCTTTTTGCAAGTTAGTTTCACCTTTAATATTGACATCAGCGGCTGGGCCAGACATGACGAAGTTATCACTACGCATCACACCTTTGTCGATTTTAACAGTCGCGTCTATTTTATCAAAAGCAAAGCCATTGCTAAACAAATCTCTAAAGTCCAAGGTCAAGCGGCGGGGCAAGCTTTGCAGGCTGAGTAGTCCTAGCAGTCGACCAACGCCAGGTTGTACTTTTAAAATTTGTCCTTTGTTCATTGCTAATTCAAAACTGCCATCCATACCCGCTGGATTAAACTCATGAGGGCTACCAGGCCAATGCAGTTGTCCTGTGAGTGTGCCGTCCCCGCCTTTAATGGTATCAGGGTAACCCATATTTCTAAGCGTTTTACCTAAGTTCTTAATATCCCAAGTAATAGAAAGAAAAGTATTTGGACTTTTTACCCAGTTATTCCATTGGCCTTCAGCGCTGAGTTGACTATCAGGCGTACTGAGTTTGAGTTTCTGAATGTTCCAATTATCTTTTTGTGGATAAGCAATTAGCTCTAAAGCACCAAAATTTTTCTTTTTAAATTCAAAATTGTCCGCAGTAATATCCAACGATGGGTAATCCTGCTCTAGTCTAACGAACTCTTTTGCTGCCATATCTTTGCTTGTTTTGGTTCGATTTGGCGTAGGTTCTGGTATGGTCAAATTGCTTAGGTGCGCAATAAGTTTTCCATTGTTTTGGTTTAGCCATTGTAAGTCGCCTGAAATTTCCTTACTTTGTATATTGGCATGCAAACCATCTTTATCCGCACTGTTGGATATTTTTAATTGATTGATACGTCTATCGAATATATCTAGGGCATTAATTTTAATGGCGAGTTTCTGTATCGGCATCGTGGAGCTTTGTTTTGACTCTCCAAGTTTTGTTGCCCCAGAGAAATCTTGTATAACACTCCTCCACGCGTCTGCATCAAGATAATCTAAATTGCCGTAAACTTGCAACCCTTTAACATTGCCCAGTTCTACGTTGCTGGTTAACTCGTTGCCATTAATAGCGTTACTTGCTGCATTTGCATTGAGTCTAATACTGGCACGATCAATTTGTAAGTTGTCATTTGCACCAATGCGGACAATTTTTGCAGCCAGTTTATTAGCAAGACTCATTGTAATGGTATCAGTGCTGTCATCCTGCTTTTTATCTAAATTCAAGTTCCAATGTTCATTTGCGGCTTTGTTAAAAGGCGCAGGTAAACGAGAGGTAATACCCACTAAATCTGAACGTACATTGATAGTGACGGTAGGTTTTTGAATTGTGATATCGCTTATCCATTCGGTACTGCCAGAAATGTAATTCGCACCTTTTACCCAAGAGCGATTAATAGGGTCCTGATCCAGCAATGCTTGTTTGATGCCTTCATCACTCAATCTACCTTTAGCGGTAACGTGAACGACTTTATCTTTACCCGAATCAATATTTACGACCACTGGCGAACTGAAGGCATTTGCAGTGATATTTTTTGCTGATAGGCTATTTTCAGTAAATGCCAACGCGCCATTAATATTAGTGAGTGTTGGAATGCTTTCGCTATCCATACTGCCATTGATAATTTGGTACAAGCCTTTGTACTGCGCAGAATCTAAATCTTGCAAGGGGATTTTTAAGCCCAAAGTGAGCTTACCTTGGCCACTGGTTATTAGGTCATCAGTAAAGCCGAGGGTTACCGTTGAAACTGGGCTTTTATTAACAAACTTAATGGCTTCAGCCGTCGGCCCTTTAAGTTCACTTTCAATGCTGAGAATTGGCGAGTCAGCGTCTAGTTGTGCAATAGTGGTTTTGCTCTTAACGATTTGGTTGCCAAATATATGGCCAGCATTTGCATTTAACTCCATGCGTTTGCCTTCAAATAGCAAATCAAGGCCTAAGCCTTCTATTGCTGGCCAGCCAGTGCCAAACTCCAGCGTGCTATTGCTGATTTTGGCAGTGACTCTAAATAGACCTAATTTCTTATTTAAATTATTTTTGCTGTCCACAAACGGAAAGTCTGCTAATCGACCTTTAACTGTCAGATTAATGTCTTCGGCATTGCCAGACAAAATAGAGGTGTCTAACCAATGAGTGGTGTCTTTACCGAGAATAATCGGGTAGTAAAACGAGGCATATTTTGCGTTACCTTTGCCAAATTTACCCGTCAAATCAAGATAGCCACCTTTATTACCATCCATTAAATATTCAGCATTGAGCGTGCCTGCCAAGTGTGGGCTACTGATATTCAGTTGACTCACTTTAATGCTAGTTTCTTTGTCTTTAATACTCCAGCGAATGTCCCCAGTCATTTTGTCTACAGGTATCGGCCAGCGTAATACGTCTTTAAAGTCCAGCTTGGCATTTCGTGTATTAAGTGTGATTTTTCCAGAATTTTGACTCGCCTTAACTTCCCCAGTTAAGTTGTTAAACCCAGGGATTTTTTCGTCAGCGATTATGCCTAGACCAGTAAACTTAGCATTAAGTTGATACCTTCTCTTAATGGATTGATTGCCCTCCCAATTAAATAGCAGATTATCAAGATTGCCAGTGGGTGATAGGCTGTTAATTTTTTGCGATACTTCTGCTGGCAAAGGCAATTGCACTAAATAGGGTTTGATAAAAGCTAAGTCTATATGTGCAAGTTTGAGGTTAAACTTTTCATTTCCTTGCTGGGTTTTAGTATAACTGCCAGCCGCATCTTTTAACGTTAAACCATTGCTAGTGTTAAGCGTTAAGTGGTTCACGCTAAATGATTGCTCTTTCGCAGTGTTTTTCCACTCAAGCTGCCCCACTAATTTGTTTAATATCAGCGGATTAGTATTCGCCTTAAGCTGTAATTGCACATTGTCTAGCGCCACAATGCTAGTGACAGATTGCACTTGATTTTTTGCGAACTCAATCGTGGTTTCCGTGCTGCCAACGCCAGACTGCAAATTCATAGGGTGCGTTATCGTTGAATAGTCAAACCACGGTTTAAAGGCAACCATGTTGGCATTTTTTAATGTGGTTACTAAGCTGCCGTACCATTCAGATAGACGACTAATGTCGTTACCATAGACATTGGCATTAATTGTAATGGGCTCTTCAGTGCCAGCCGAAACAATAGTACTTAGTGTAACGCGATGGTTTTTAATAAAGCTCTTCCATGGCGGACTGACCACTTGCAGATTAAGTTTTTCTAAACTCAAAGCAGGTGCGTTGCGCATTTCATCTAGCCAAATCACTTTTGCATTGATGACTTCAAACTGCGATTGCCTTAATAACCAATTGGGTAATTCTGGTTTGGATTGGCCTTGCATGCTAATGCCTGCTACAAAAATATCTCCATTCAAGTCACGGCGTATGGTTAACTCAGGGGAGCGAATGGTTAGGTTGGCTAAATGCGGCTCGAATAATGGAATACTTAACCATGAGAACGATACATCTGTATCTTTAAGCGCTAATGCAGGGCGATTTTCAGTATCATAAAGATCAATATTCGATAATGATAAATGCGGGTTAAGCCCTTGCCATCCAGCCTTAATATTGCCGATGACCACTTTTTGATGTGTCGCTTGTGTAGCGTAGTGAGCGATCTTGTCTTTGTATTGATTAATGTTTGGGAACACAAAAAATTGAATGACTAGTGCTGCAATCACAAAAATGACAATGATGAAAGATGCAAGCCAAAGCGCGATCCAATAAAGCTTGAGTAGTGATTTTTTGACCATATTTTAGTGAGCTTGCTTTATATTTTTATTGTTTTTAGATGGAATGGATTGCATTTAGGTGTTGTTAGTTTGAAATGATGTCAATTTATGACATTTTACTTCAATATCAAGGTCTAAAGAGGATTAGATACGAAGTCAATTTGGCAAATATAAGTAAAATTTTGTAAATCTTTACAATAATTTCTTAAAGATTTCATAAGACTAAGGTAGTAATAAATTAGAATAGCGTTTTTGGTCAAACGCTGGTTGACCAATTCTTTATTTAATCTCGATTTAATATTGGTCCTCACTTGATTCAATTCAAACAACTCACGCTAGTTCGCGGTTTAAAAGTCCTCATTCAAGCCGCTTCTTTGCAGCTTCATCCTGGCCATAAAGTGGGCTTAACGGGTGCAAATGGTGCTGGAAAATCATCACTTTTCGCCTTGTTACGTGGTGAAATGCAATTGGAATCTGGCAGTTTAGAAATGCCTGCTAGTTGGGTGATTGCCCACGTTGCGCAAGAAACGCCAGCATTGGCGATGCCAGCCATTGAGTTTGTGTTAGATGGCGACGCTGAATTGCGGAATATTGAAGCAGCGCTCGCGGATGCAGAAGCTAATCATAAAGGTGAGTTGATTGCAGAGCTACATCACCGCTTGATGGATATTGATGGTTACAGTGCAAAAGCGCGCGCGGCTGAATTATTAAGCGGCTTGGGTTTTAGTCAGGCTAATTTACAGCAAGCCGTTTCTACCTTCTCTGGCGGTTGGCGTGTACGTTTAAACTTAGCCAGAGCACTAATGTGCCGCTCTGACTTGTTGCTGCTAGATGAACCAACCAACCACTTGGACTTAGATGCAGTGATTTGGCTTGAGGGCTGGTTACAAAGTTATCGCGGTACCTTATTGTTGATTTCGCATGATAGGGATTTCTTAGATGCGATTGTGAACCACATTGCGCATATTGAGCAGCAAACGCTGACTTTGTATCGCGGCGGTTATTCTGACTTTGAACGTCAACGTGCTGAAAAACTAGCGTTGCAACAAGCTATGTTTGAAAAACAACAACGCAAAGTCTCGCATTTGCAAAGTTATATTGATCGCTTTCGCGTGCAGGCTACTAAAGCGCGTCAGGCGCAAAGCCGCATTAAAGCCCTAGAACGCATGGAAATGATTTCTGCCGCGCATGTGGACTCACAATTTAACTTTGAATTCAGAGCGCCAGTTTCCGCACCAGATCCATTATTGGTGCTGGATGAAATGTCTGTCGGCTATAACAACGTTGCATTAATTAAGAATATTGTTTTAGCGATTAGGCCAGGCGAACGGTTGGGTTTATTAGGACGCAATGGTGCAGGTAAAACGACGCTGATTAAGTTACTCGCCAACGAATTGCAGCCTTTAAGCGGCAAACGCGTTGAAGGTAAAGATTTGAATATCGGCTATTTTGCGCAACATCAGTTAGAGCAATTGCGCCCAGATGAATCGCCACTGCAACATATGATAAAGCTTGATCCGCTCACGCGCGAGCAAGAGCATATGAATTATCTTGGCGGCTTTGACTTTAAAGGGGATATGGCACGTTCGCCCTGTGCAAACTTCTCTGGCGGAGAAAAGTCACGTTTGGCGTTGGCTTTGTTGATTTGGACTCGCCCTAATTTGCTCTTATTAGATGAGCCAACCAATCATTTAGACCTTGAAATGCGCCATGCGTTAACCTTAGCCTTACAAGATTACCAAGGTGGCGTAATATTGGTTTCGCATGATAGAGCCTTATTGCGCGCCACCTGTGATGAATTTATATTAGTTGCAGATGGCAAAGCCGAACCTTTTGATAGCGATCTAGAAGGTTATAGTCAGTGGCTAAATGAGCAACGTTTAAAAGAAAAACAAGCGACGCAAGCCGTAGCAGAAAGTCAAAACCCGACTGAAAAATCTAACAAAAATGACCGCGCCGCCAATAAAGCCGAACGCCAAGCTAGAATCGCAGAACGCCGGCCGCTAGTGAAAGAGGTTGAGCAGCTAGAACTTAATATTGCCAAATGGCAAACTGAGAAAAAAACTTGTGATGACCGCTTGAATGATAGCGAACTCTATAGCGCCGCGGATAAAGCCGAGTTGCAGCAATTGTTAAAGAAACAAGCCGAGCTGGCTAACCAAATTGAAATGGCAGAAGAGCGCTGGTTAACATTGCATGAGCTTTTAGAAGCCATGCCAGCATTAGATTAATTCAATCTTCGTCGCCATACTGCGTTGCTCATAAAAAATACTCCATACATATTAATATGCTGCGTCATAATTTTTTAATCGCGCCTTGTCTTGTTTAGAAGCTTGAGTTAATTTAAGCGTATTTATGGTAAAAAACTAATTTAATAAGGTTCAATATGGAAATGCAATACTCAAAACGCATCAAACTCATGCACGCTTTGTGCCTCGCTGAAACATTACGTGACGATGAAGCCAAGCCCAATATGGATTTAGACGACTACGATGCGCTTGCGTCTGCTGATTATTTAAGCTGTTATGTCACTTTTAAGGCGATTCAGGCGGCAGAACGTTCACCGCTGGAAGAGCGCATGGATAACTTTGATATGTTAAGTGTATATCAAGCTTATGCCTTGTTGGCTTATGCGTTTTTTACCACGCCATTAGCGCGTGAAGACATCACACCAAACTTTCAAACTGCCCAAATCACAATCGCAAAAACACTGTTCGCAGGCTTGCCAGATGCGGAGTTAATGGAAATTTTAGAGACGGGATTACAAAAATTCCAGTTGATAGGCGATGCTCAAGTGGATCATTGGTTTGAGTTTAGAGAGAATTTGGATAAACTAACCGTAGCCTTTGTGATTGCTGGTACGGATGATGAAAGCCCGCATGATAAAGAAGACGTGATTCCATTATTTGGTCAGTTATTAAGCCAATTATGTGAAGCTTTTGAAAGCGCATAACAAGCTATTAATTTGTAAAATAAAAAACGCCTATTGAGGATTTCAATAGGCGTTTTTTATTAGCAATCAATACTTTAATTACATATTACGATTTTCTAATGGACGGTTTTGCTGTTTAAAGCGAGTAGGGCGCTTGTTGTCATTATCTCTACGATCATCGCCGTGACCAAAACGGCGTTCTTCCATTTTAAATTCACGTGCTTTTTTACGTTGTTCCGGCGTTAATAGTGCAAACACTTGCGAATCATGGCGCGCCCATGCGAGCACTTTTTCTTTCTCTAATTTAGCCGCTTTATCTGACAATTGCTGTATTTTTGCATCATCGAACTTTTCAGCTTGTGCCGTTTCGCGCAATTCTTTCATTAATTGTTGATGTTGTTTATGCTGATCACGCGTGACTGGAATCTGAGCATGGTTTAAGTTAAATAACTGATCTTTTTGAGCGCTGGTTAAATCCAAGCAGCGTAAATAAGGTGCTTTACCTTCATGCGTATCATGATTTGACTTATCTCCACGCTCACAGCGCGGCTCTTTATCACCATCATGTTCTGCTTGAGCAAGGCTTGCAGCAGGCAATGACACTGCTAAAAACGACGCAAGTAGCATTTGTTTAAATGAAAACGTTTGTTTAAATCTGAATGGGGTATTCATGATCAATCCTTTGTATGATTAAAAATTGCTTAAAGTGTACAAGCCGTGAAGGAGTCACTTTTCATACTTGTTTAAGACGATGCCATTGTGTATTAAGGCAATGTTAAAGCGCGTTAAGTGCATGTAAATCTGAGTAAAGTCAGCTATAAAAGATTGTGGCAAGCTTAATGGCTGGTTATTATGGTTATCCATAATGGTTAACATTGATTTAGGGTTGAAGCCACACATGCAAACAGTATTGCTGATTGATGACGATGTTGAACTTGTAGAAATGCTCAAGGAGTATATTGAGCAAGAAAACTTTAGCGTGCAAGTCGCCCACGATGGGATGACTGGTGCGCAAATGCTGTTAGAGCAAGCGATTGATATTGTGGTGCTAGATATCATGATGCCAAGATTAAACGGCATTGAAACGTTAAAAGCCATACGCCAGCATAGCAATGTGCCAGTGATTATGCTTACCGCAAAAGGTGATAACACTGACCGCATCATAGGCTTAGAACTCGGTGCAGATGATTACGTGCCAAAACCAAGTAGCCCACGCGAGTTAGTTGCGCGCATTCGGGCTATATTAAGACGAGTACAGCCAATAGAAACAACCAACGCAAGCGCAAAAATTTCCATTGGCGCACTTAGTATATCGCCCGCAAAACGTCTGGTTGAATGGGATAATCAGCCCGTTATACTCACCAGTACTGAATATAGCCTATTAGAAATTCTAGCAAAAAATGCAGGGCAAATTGTCTCTAAGCAAGATTTATCGCAACAGGCGCTTGGGCGGCCATTAGCCAGATTCGACCGCAGTATAGATGTACATTTAAGTAGCATTCGCCATAAACTTGGGTTGTTGCCTGATGGGCGACACTGCATACAAACGGTGTTTCGCTCAGGTTATCAACTACTTAAAAGTTAATGCTGCACATGTGTGCAAATTAAGGACAGCATATGGGTCGTTTGTTTTGGAAATTTTTTATTTTCTTCTTTTTAGCACAGTTAACTTCAGTGATTGGTGTCGGCCTAACCGTTTCAATTATGCATGAGCGCGAACAACTTCAGCGCGAACATGAATTTCAAATGCAAGCACAGAATAAAAATTTGTCGGCCTCCGTGCCTTCTAAACCACTTAAACCAAGACATAAGCGTTGGTTTCCACAGACGCCTATTTTAGTTGGCGCACTTGCCAGCTTTATTTTTGCGGCAATATTGGCTTGGTATTTTTCAAAACCAATTAAGCAGTTGCGGCAAGCATTTGCAAGCGCAGCTAATGGCAATCTTAATGTAAGGCTTGGCAAATCTATGGGGTCGCGCCGAGATGAGTTGGTTGATTTAGGCAACGCCTTCGACGTGATGGCCGTTCGACTAGGCGCCTTGTTGCAAAGCCAAACGCGTTTGTTACACCAAGTTTCACACGAGTTACGCTCACCCTTAGCGCGCATGCAAATTGCCGTGGGTTTAGCGCGACAACAACCAGATAAACTGGAATCTTCACTCACACGTATAGAGCGTGAATCGGAGCGCATGGATGCTTTGGTCGGTGAGTTACTCGCGCTTTCTCGTTTAGAATCAGGCGTGATTAAGCTAGATAATGAACCCATCAATTTAAACGAATTGCTCACTAGCGTTATAGAAGATGCGCGTTTTGAAGGTGAAGCAAGAAAGATAACCATAGGCTATGTGCAACATGCTGAAAAACCTGATTCGCCAGTAACTTTGCTTGGTCAGCAAGACTTGTTACACCGTGCCATTGATAATGTGTTGCGCAATGCACTTAAGTACAGCCCCAGCCAATCGCATATTTCAATTACAAGCAAGCTTGAAAATGCGCTGATCAAAATTGAAGTTAACGACCAAGGGGCAGGGGTGGCTAATGACGAGTTGGAGAATATATTTCAAGCGTTTTTTAGAGGTAGTAACACCAATCAAACTGACGGGCACGGCGTAGGTCTAGCCATTGCCAAGCAGATAATAGAAGCGCATGGCGGCACAATTGAGGCAAGCAATATCACTACCGGCGGTTTAAGCGTGAAAATGAAATTACCAGTTTCTTAGGTTTGAATGTCAGTTTGTAGGTCGCCCCACGCAAAGCTAAGGAGCGCGGCTCTCATGGACGATTAGCGAAGCCATCAATGTCGGGAAAAACAACAAACCTTTAAACCACCACGATAATTCGCGTCTCGATTGAGCGCCATGTAATGTGGCGAGTATTCATTTCGCCTCGTCAACCATCTGGATGGTTTTCTCCTCAACCTCTTTAGCAACTTGTGCTAACACGGCATCCTGAGATAGTGCTGAAAGCATTTGCACTGGTTTAATAAGACCAATCATCGTTTTGCCTTTCTCTGTAAACACCGAGATACGACACGGCAGCGCCATGTTCAGACGCATATCGGTTGACAGAACTTTAGCAGCCTGCCCCGGATTACAGACTTCAAAAACCTTGCACTGCTCATCAAATGCAATGCCTTTACTGCGAAGTGTGATCCCCAAGTCGTGGACATGCAGTACCCCGAAGCCATGACGTTTAACAGCTGATTCAAGGTCTGCCGACGCTTGGTTGAATGATTTATCGGTTTCAACTATGTAATACATGAATCACCTCGATTGTAGTATCAGACACATACCGTTTGAATTAAGGGGCACGCTTTCACTCAGAATAATGTACTTTAGCACATATATTCTGTGGGGAAGCCAAATGCTGGCTTAGCACGTCCCGCTTGACCAACGGGTTAGGGAGTAGCTTGCCAAGAAATATCAATTTTTCTATGGTGAGCTGCGCAATCTCGTAAATATAGATTGATTAGACTTTGATACGGCATGCCAGCCTCCTCTGCCATTTGCTTGAAATAGCCAATAACATCTTCGCCCAGTCTCATTGTGACTGACTTTTTGAGTTTAGTCGCGTAAGGGTTTTTACGCGACTTCATTGTTGATAAATCATATTCAGTTTTCATGGTTTAATTCCTTGATAATATTTTCCTTCGTTTTTTGTGGCTTTTCTTGCTGAGATGATTCTGATAGTGTTGCTTGCCTTGGTCTCGCTCGCAATGACAAACAATTAAAAGGCGAGCCTCATCGCTAAAGCCAAGCATTAAAAACCTATCTTCTGCCTGAGAACTATCTTCATTAAAGAATTGCACAGCAAACTCATCGTAAAAAACGGATTGAGCTTCTTCAAACGAAACACCATGTTTCTTTTGATTTGATGCTGCCTTAATTGTATCCCACTCAAACTTAATCATAAATACATTGTATGTACATTATAGGGATTGTCAAGAAGCCCTAACGTTTGGTTAAGGGGCGGGCTTGAACCACTTGTTAGGCTTCCCGTGCTGCTAGAGCGATTTTATCTTTTAGTGCGTCACAGGCTGTTCCAAATTCTAATTGAGCATCACTGATCGGCTTGAGAAAAGCTCCACCTGGCTCACCGCGGCGATAGGCAGACTTATGCTCTGCTTCTATAGAGTTAATATGCTCTCGCGTTTTAAGCGTGGCGTCATATGCGGGTTGTACTTGTTCCCCGTAAACACCAATGATCATTTCAAGGCGGTTGAAGTCAACGCGATTAGATGAGTTTTCATTTATAAGAGTGTCGAGGTATTGGTTGTAATCGGTATGTCCTTTCATTACGAGGGACAGATTCATGTAGTTGCTAAACATACCGTTTTGCCATTGACAAACCAAAAGGTACAGCTCTTCGAGGCGTTCTTTTGCTAGTTGCTGGCTCTGTAGTCGCTTTTCGTGCTCAAGCTGTAGTTTCAATTGCTTTCTGTTAGAACTGTTGGTTAGCCAGACGCCAAGAGTTGTAAGCAATGAGCCAAAGATTACTCCTAATAGGCCCACCCAGGCCCCTGAAGGTACTGCGCTTAGAATGTTCCACATGTTTCCATTTGCCTAACGTCAAATTGAGGGGCAGCCCGCTTTTGGGCTGTCCCTCTCGAATGTCAGGTTATGCCTTTTTGGATATTTCATCGACAAGCTCTTCAATTGATGCACCCGAAAAGCCGTTGTCATTTCGCCAGTCTCCTGTAGTACGCTTTTGAACACAATGGACATCTTCGCGCTCAACGATCCGATAGCTTGTTTTTCCAAAAAGAATAGGCGCTCCGTCAACAACTCTCCAATCAAGTATTGATGGGCGGAGCTCATGAAGTTTTGCCATGAACGAAGATGAGTTTGCAAAACGCTGTGCACTATCCACGTGGCACGCCTTCCGTATAAGTCGTTTCAGAGTTTGAGGTACCCAAGGGGGAAGCGACGAAAGATTTAGTACTTTACCGACAACAATTTGTGACCGAATGCACTGATCAACAAACTCACTCTGATCATCAGGCAGTATGATCGATTCGTAGTGCTCGAGCTCGCGACGAGAGAGCCATTCCCGACCATCGTATGGAAGGGCTCCACCAGCTAGTTGGTATAAGACGATACCGGCTTGGTATATATCACCCTCGATGCCGTAACTATTTTTAGTAATACTCTCTGGCGGACGATATAAAAGAGAATGGCTGGAAGCGGGGATGGATGTTGCGCCCTCTGGAATTTTCTTGACTGACCCAAAATCACCAATTACGGCTTTGTTGTCGTCTGAGATGTATATGTTCGCTGGCTTGATGTCACGGTGAAGAAACTGCTTTGAATGGAGATGGCTTAGGCCAGATAAAATCTGATATGTGTAATCGATGGCCGCCATGTTGCCCAGCGATGTTGTCTCAAGTAATTCGTCAAGGTCGCCGTTGGCACAGTTTGGCGTAACAAAGTATGCCCATCTGTTGTCCAATAATGCCGCATCTTGAATTTTAAGGACGTTGTCTGCTTCAATTTGAGCAAGCTGCTTGGGTTCAGCGTGGAACTCAGCTTTGCCGCCCCAATAGTAGAATTTCACCGCTAGGCTTTTCTCAGTTATTCGATTAGTTCCAAAGAAAACGTAACCGTTAGCAGCCTTCACGTCCTCTTTCGTAAATGCAATGTTTTTTGATAGTTCACGTAGCGCCTTTTTGATCTCGGGTGGCGCATTGGTGCCTTCGATATACAGCGTACTCACTCAGCTGCCTTCATTAGAGCCGCACATGCAGTGAGATATGCATCGTGCTGATACTTGTTCAGCGTGGTGGGAATGACAAAGGCGTGTTTTCGTATTTGCGCACTGATCGTTTGAGGGGAAAATAACATCACTTCGCAGTTAGCGAGCATCTGTAGGATGCCCTCGATCTTAAATGTTGTTGGGCCTCCAGCGAACTCCCCTTTCTTGCCACGTTTCTTGATAGCGATATGCTTAATGTCATTGTCTCGAATGAAACCAGCGGCTAATTCAAAAAATGACTGCACATTTTTCGATTCATCGTCATCGGCAAGAGCAATTTTTTTTGTATCAATCGGAACGTGAATTAGCTTGCCATTTGTGAAGCGTGTTATGGCAAGTATTGCTTCACTGCCTTTGATATCAACTCCGCAAATTTTCATACGGTCTCCTTGAAGGCATAACATTTGAGTTAAGGGGCACGCTTTAGCGTGTCCCGCTTGAACGATGGGTTAGAGCATATGTACATTATCCTAACTCCTTTCTGGCATCATCATTAAGATACAACTTTACAAGTTCCAAGTTGTTCAAACCAGAATTACTAAGACCTATATCCTCTCGTATTGCGAAATATAGGGAGTTAACTGACATGAGAAGTTTTTTTGTGTCTCCACTTTCTGACACGTTTTCAAATTCAATTTGAGCTTTTATAACTTTTGGGGAGCCCCATAGCAATATGTCTGCCTTGAATTTAAATAAATAATGAATTAGCTCTTGGCTGTCGGGCTCTTTCAAAGCGAGATTTTGATTTGATGAACCAATCATTCGAGAGATCATGTCAATAAAGCTTTGATATCTCTCTACTTTTTTAAGACGGTGCGCCTCTTCCGATGAGCGCTTACGCTCATGTGCCTGACTAATTAAAACTGCCGATATGCCAACTAAGATTGTAGCCATGGCACCAATAATTGCAGCAACAACTTCAGGACTAGCAACCGCTACAGCAACACGAAATGCGTTTATTAGAAGCCATGCCCCATATATAAAGCCACCAACTAGAGAAAGCCCTAGAATAAATTGAAAGACCTTCTGTGTCTTAGCGTTCATTTTTTTGCTCTAACGTATATTAGCTATCCTTAATGATGAAATAAAATCCATCATGGATGCTTTTTGTTTAAAAAAATTGTACAATAGTTTATTATTTTTCATATACTTATTGCTATTTAGTACATCCTAAAATTATATGGTTACTATATCAACTTCAGAAGATGCACCTAAGTTACTTAACTTGGTGCGTAATGAAATTCGGCTTAAGCATTACAGTATTCGCACTGAACAAGCTTATGTAGATTGGATTAAACGCTATATTTTGCATTTTGGCAAGCGCCACCCTAGCGAGTTGGGTGCGGAGCATGTGGAGCAGTTTTTAACTTATTTGGCGGTTGAAGGTAAGGTTGCCGCTAGCACGCAAAATCAAGCAAAAAGTGCATTAATATTTTTGTATAAAGAGGTGCTTGGGCAGTTGTTGCCGTGGCTGGACGATATTGAGCATGCTAAAACGCCTAAGCGCTTGCCTGTGGTACTCACCAAGCAAGAAGTGCAGGCAGTTTTGCGTGAGCTAAATAACACTAATCATCTGATTGTAAGTTTGCTTTATGGCACGGGAATGCGCATTTTAGAGGCTTTGCGTTTGCGCGTGAAAGATATTGATTTTGCCCGTAAAGAGATTTTAATTCGCGATGGTAAAGGTTTTAAAGATAGGGTGACCATGTTGCCAACCTCGCTGGTGCAGCCCCTGCAGGCGCATCTAGCAAGAGTAAAAGCTTTGCACGAGCAAGATTTAGCCAAAGGATATGGCGCGGTGTATATGCCGCAAGCTTTGGGTAGAAAATACTCTTATGCGGCCATAGATTGGTCGTGGCAATATGTATTTCCATCTGCTAAGTTATCGATTGACCCGCGTAGCGTGAACGAAAGCGGGCAGGGCGTTACGCGCAGGCATCATGTGCAAGATCAAGCCATTCAGCGCGCCGTGCGCCAAGCAGTGGTGAACGCAGGCATTACCAAACCAGCTACGCCGCACACTTTGCGCCATAGTTTTGCTACACACTTGCTTGAAGGTGGCTACGATATTCGCACGGTGCAAGAGTTGCTAGGGCATTCTGACGTGAAAACCACCATGATTTATACGCATGTACTTAATCGTGGTGGGCGCGGTGTGTGCAGTCCGCTGGATGGTTTGTAGGAGCGGCTTGTAGCCGCAAACCAAAAGCTATTCGGGGCTACAAGCCCCTCCTACATTATTCTGGGCTACATTTCTAGAAAATACTTTGTGCTCTCTGCAAATTCGTCATGCCGTTTGTGCGCAGATGACGGTGAAGTATTAGTGATTAAACTCGCCCGATAAGTAATACCAGTTACCATCTATGCGCTCAAACTGGCTTGTTTCGTGCAATCGTTCAGCTTTCCCAGCAGTTTTGTAACGCGCAACAAACTCTACAATCGCGGTTGTTTCACTTGTATTTTCGGTGCGTTTAATTTGTAACCCAAGCCACTTGGTGGGCGGCTCCTCTGCTAAGTTAAGCGGGGCAGGGCGGGTGCTAGGGTGCCAACTTTTGAGTAAATAGTCTTCTAGCCCCAGTACAAATGCTGTGTAGCGTGAACGCATTAAAGCCTCGGCTGTGCGTGCACTCATGCCCTTATGTAAGGGCTCGCAACAAGAGGTGTAGGATTTACCGCTTTCGCAAGGGCAAGGGCTAGTCATTTAAATTCATTAAATTGCATACTAAAGTGTAGTCAAGTTGAGATTAGGCGCTCTGACGAAGACAGTGCACTTAGTGCGGCTAGAAAGCACAACCAGGTATCAGCTTGAATAACTTTTGTATTAGTTAAGCTCACGTGTTTCTAAGAATTCTATATCAGGATAACGCTCTTGCGCCATTTGCAGGTTCACGCGGTTTGGGGCGAGATAAACGTATTCATCTGCGCCATCCAGCGCCACGTTAAAGCCGTACTTATCTGCAATGGCTTTTAAGTCAGAATCTTTGCCGCGTAACCAGCGTGCGGTGTAGCAGTCGTATGGTTCAAATACCATGTCCACGCTATATTCATGTTCTAGACGATGCGAAACCACTTCAAATTGCAGCATACCCACAGCGCCTAAAATTAAATCGTTACTTAATAATGGACGAAATAATTGCGCAGCGCCTTCTTCAGCCAATTGTTTTAGGCCAATTTGCAGTTGCTTCATTTTCATTGGGTTTTTAATGCGCGCGCGGCGGAAAAACTCTGGCGCAAATGATGGAATGCCAATGTATTTTAAATTTTCGCCTTCACTAAATGTGTCGCCTACTTTAATCGTACCGTGGTTGGGTATGCCGATAATGTCGCCCGAATACGCTTCATCCATCGTGGTGCGGTCTTGCGCCATAAAAGTAATGGCATTATTCACGGCTATTTGTTTATTGGTACTCACTTGCTTGATTTTCATGCCACGCTCAAAACGGCCAGAACACACGCGTAAAAAGGCAATACGGTCACGATGTTTTGGGTCCATATTCGCTTGAATTTTGAACACAAAGCCTGAGAATTTATTCTCGTCTGGCGGCACAGGGCGCGTTGCGGTGTTGCGTGCGAGTGGTGCGGGGGATAAGTCAACTACCGCATCCAGCAAGGATTGCACGCCAAAGTTGTTAATCGCAGAACCAAAGTAAACAGGCGTTTGTTTACCATTTAAATAACGCTCGGCATCAAAGGCATGCGATGCACCGCGTACTAACTCAATATCAACACGTAAGTTTTCTGCCACATGGCCTAGCACTTCATCTAAACGCGGGTTATTAAGCCCTTGAATCACCTCAGAAGTGCCTTTTTCTGCACGTGGATCAAAGAATGAAATCGTGTCAGTATATAAATTATAAACGCCTCTAAAGCCTTTACCCATACCGATTGGCCAAGTCATAGGCGCACATTCCATGCCTAGCGTGGTTTCAATTTCATCTAGCAATTCAATTGGCTCGCGGCTTTCGCGGTCTAGCTTGTTAATGAAAGTAATAATTGGCGTATCGCGCATGCGGCAAACATTCAGCAACTTGATAGTTTGCGCTTCCACGCCGTTCACGGCATCAATCACCATGACGGCGGAATCGACAGCCGTTAATGTTCTATAAGTATCTTCCGAGAAGTCATCATGGCCTGGGGTATCCAGCAAATTCACCATGTGTTCACGATAAGGGAATTGCATGACAGATGAAGTCACCGAAATTCCGCGTTGTTTTTCAAGCTCCATCCAGTCCGATGTTGCATGGCGAGAAGCCTTACGCCCACGTACTTCACCAGCCACTTGAATCGCGCCACCGAACCATAATAGCTTTTCAGTCAACGTAGTCTTACCAGCATCGGGGTGAGAAATAATGGCAAATGTGCGGCGGCGTTTGATTTCGAGTTGTAACGGGGTTGCGGGCGATGACATGGTGAACTTTAATCTTTGAAAAATGCTAAAACGACATTTTACCTTAAATTAGCTGTTTAACTTACAGCTAGCTACTTTGGCATTTGCGCTATCAAAGATTTATGGTTTGTTGAGTGATTTAAAATCTCCTTCATGGGCAATTCGCACTAAATCCAACAGGTTAGTCGCGCCAGTTTTATGCATCACTTTTGATTTATGAATCTCAACAGTGCGATGACTAATACCCAGTTGCCTTGCTATTTCTTTGTTAGAGTGACCCTGCACCGCAAGTGCCATTACATCACGCTCACGTTCGGTAAGTTCGGCCAAATGTGATTGTACGCTTTCATTATTGGCTCTTATATTGAGCATTTTTTCACATTCTAAGAGTGCAAATCGCACGCATGTCATGAGTTTTTCGCGAGTGACGGGTTTGGTTAAAAAATCGACTGCACCTGCTTTAATAGCGCGTACGCTCATGGGTATATCGCCATGCCCAGTGAGGAAAATGATAGGCATTTGAATGCGATGTTTTGTAAGCATATCTTGTAGTTGTATACCATCCATGCCGCTCATGCGAATATCAAGGATGGCGCAACCCAAGCGCTCCGTTTGAAAACTTTCAAGAAAATCTTCGGCGCTTTCAAACGTACTAACGGCAAAGCCTTCCTGCGCCATCATTAAGGTTAGAGAGTCCCGTATTGCGGGATCATCATCAATAATAAAGATAGTAGCTTCAGCACTCATTAATTATTTTCATTTAGCAATTTATGTTCACTTAGCAATTATGTTCAACCAGCAAAAGGTAAAGTAAAGTGAAATGTAGCGCCAGGTTTGTTGTTGTGTTCTAGCCAAAGTTGACCGCCATTGGCTTCTGTCAGCGCGCGGCTAATGGCCAGACCCATGCCTATTCCTGTTGGTTTGGTGGTGAAAAATGGTTCAAAAATATGTCTTGCGGTTTCAGCATCTAAACCTGGGCCGCTATCTTGTATGGTCACGTGTGCCATATTAATTTTTTGATTAGTGCGAACTGTAATTGAAATGGCTGAAGACGGCACACTTGCTCCACGCATGGCTTCTACGGCATTTCTTAGTAAATTCACTAATATTTTTCGTACTTGAGTTTCATTGCCTAACACTTCTGGCAGAGCAGGTTCTAACGAGAGCAGCGGGCTAAAGTCGCCGTAACCATCACCTTTCGCAATATTCAGGGCTTCATTTAATACATGATTCAACTCAAAACGCTCCGTGACCAGCTCACCTTTTTGCATAAAAGCCAGCAACTCGTGCAGACTTTTGCCCGCTCGCTGCGCTTGCGTTACTGCACCTTCCAGCGCCCGTTTGAGATTTTCTGAGTTAAAGTTGTTGCTATCAAGCGCGTGCAAAGCCACTTCACTATAGGCGGAAATGGCGGCAAGTGGTTGGTTAAGCTCATGTGCTATCGCTGATACGGTTTGATATGCCACTTGCTGTTTGAATAGCGATTCCATTTCTGCACGTTGTTCTTGCAGTGTTTTTTCTAGAATTTTTTGATCAGTTATATCTCTGGCAATGCCCAGCAGGCGAGTGGCTTGTCCATTGGTAAAGTGAATACGTCCCATGGTTGTTATCCAGCGTTCAACGCCATCGTTGGCGTTTCTTACTCGATAATCTACGCTATATTCACCATTGCTCGCAGGGTCAATAGCGCGTTCAATCACGGTCTGCCTTGCAGCGCGGTCATCGGGGTGTATGGCCGCCACGAATTTTTTATAAGAAACAGTTTCTTCAGATTCTTCGCCCCAGATATCGCGCATACGCTCATCCCAGTGAATAATGTTATTGCGATAGTCAAAATCAAATACACCTAATCCAGCGGCTTCTTTAGCTAAGCGCAATCTTTCTTCACTAATTTTTAATGCTTCTTCAACTTTTCGGCGTTTGTCTGCAATATGAAGTGTCGCTAAAACAAATTGCCGATCACCCGTTTTTATCGGACTTAAACTAATATCAACGGCCAGTTCGCTGCCATCTCTGCGTAATGCAATTAAATCTCGACCTTTACCCATCGGGCGCTTCTCAGGATTTTTAGCATAAGTATTTCTGTGTAGAGAATGCTGGTTACGATAGCTATTTGGCATTAAGGCCTCAATTTCGAGACCATTTATTTGTTCGAAAGAATAGTCAAGCAAGTTAAGTGCAACCTCGTTGGCTTGCACTACACGACCACTCTCATCTACTAACAACATCGCATCTGCTGCCGCATCAAATAGCGTTTTGACACTTAAGTTTGATAAAAATGAATCATTCACCATGACGAATCTTGAAATAAGTAGGTCAACGAATATCCTCTATATTAAAAGTGCTATACGATTCATTTTAAGTCTACGATAAAAGCTGAATCATTGTCTATGATTCATACCGCATATAAGGGTTAGCCCTTACGTGTTCGCACTCATTTACTCAGCTTAGCGACTACTGTAAATTGCTCAGATCGACGGTACGTTCCCAAGCAACCACGGGTTGCAGAATCTCTCTTAAAGTTCTGTGCCGTCGATCTTCTTTTTTACTTAATGGAGGAATTATGGAACTTTCTACTGTAAATGAATTGCATGCAAAAAACCATATTCCTGTGTTTGGTATTGAGTCTAAAGCTGAGTCTGTAATTGACACAAACTCTAAAAGTGAAGCTAAATCTAAAAAGGAATCCATTAACAGAAGCAAAAATTCTAGTAGTGAGAATACTAGTGACGAGGATAAACGTTTTCTAGTGGCAGAATCAGCTTATTATAAAGCGCAAGCAAGAGGATTTGAAACAGGTTATGAGCTAGAGGATTGGCTAGCAGCAGAAGCTGAGGTGATGAAATGAATACCACCGCACAAATTGAATACATCGATTTTTCAAATCAAGCTAAGGAAAATGCTTGTTTATGCCGTAGCGAGCAAGAAACTGCGGTGTTAACGCTTTACGAAAACGGCACCATACGCGATTGTAATCAAGCCGCGGCTGAGTTGCTAGACTGCAATCCCAGCAAACTTACATGGCGGCATATCTCTACTGTCATGCCAGAATTAACCGAAGATAAATTAATGCAAGGTGAAAAAGTTAACCCGCACTTACGTTTTCTTTCCCACATTGGCTATGGCTTTGAAGTAGTAGCTTTTAATGGCGAGCATTTTTCCTGCGCATTATTTTTTAATGAAGTTGAAAGTTTCGGACGTCATTGCTTGCGTTTGATTATTCGTCCAATTACTCAAGATTTAATACCTTCTTAAATATCGCTAAAGACTAAATACATTCACCGCTCCGCCACCTGGTGCGGCGTTCCACTTTGTTAGCTCTCGGTAAGCCCCAGCAGCGCCTGCACCGTCTGAATCCTCAGTTAGCCCTAAGTTGATAGCAATGCCCGCCCAACCACCTATGCCAGACATCACACCAACATATTGCTTGCCTTTGTTTACGTAAGTGAACGGGTTGCCAATGACACCAGACCCTACCTGAAATTGCCATAGATTCTTGCCCGACTTCGCATCAACCGCTTTAAACCATCTATCCAAGGTGCCATAAAGTACTAGATTTGAGCTGGTGGCTAAAACGCCACTCCAAATAGAATATGGCTCTTTTTTATACCACGCAGCTTTCCCCGTTAAGCCGTTCCAAGCCATAAACCCACCAGTCACGCCATCTGGCCCAGGGTGCATGGTTAAACCTGCACCTACCCATGGCTGACCCGCAGTGTATTTAGCTTCTACGACATCGTAATCCATACATAAATGATTAAGCGGTACGTAAAATAATTTGGTTTTTGGTGAGTAAGCGGTTGGTTGTTGGTCTTTTACGCCGAGCGCAGCGGGGCAGATATTTTTAGTTGTAGTATCTTGGTGTGCAGAATATTTAGGGTCTTTTTGCGGAATGCCTGTAGTCAAATCTACACTCGTTGCCCAGTTCACAAACGGGTGCATTTTCTCAGCGACTAACAAGCTGCCATTGGTGCGGTCAAACGTATAGCCGAAACCGTTGCGGTCAAAATGCGTAGCAAGTTTTTTGTGATTCGCATCCCACAAAATCACCTCATTAATGCCGTCATAATCCCACTCGTCATGCGGCGTCATTTGGTAGCCCCATTTTGCCATGCCGGTATCAAGGTCACGTGCGAAAATTGTCATCGCCCATTTATTATCACCTGGCCGCACATCAGCATTCCAAACCGATGGATTACCAGTGCCGTAATAGACTAGATTCAGTTTAGGGTCATAAGAAAAATAGCCCCACACAGGGCCGCCGCCGTGTTGCCAACCATCTTGATTAGCTTGCGGTTTCAGCCAAGTTCTAACGCCTAAATCAGGCTCAGGAAATTTGAGTTGCTCTTTTGTCAGCGCTTTAAATGAGCCATCTTCTTTGTTGCCGCCATTCACATCTTGGTAAGTAGATAAAGCCGAGTAGTACGGATTGGTTTCGTTAAAGCCAGCGCCAATTAGTGCTTCACTATCAGGCCCTGTGCTGTAAGCTTTCCAAGCTAAGGAGCCATCTTTGATATTGTAAGCCGCAATAAAACATCGTACGCCGTATTCGCCACCACTACAGCCTGTGATAACTTTATCTTTCATCACATGTGGTGCGTTGGTGTTACTCGCACCAGTTTTAATGTCATTGACTTTGGTTTGCCAAATCAGCTTGCCAGTTTTTGCATTTAGTGCGACCAATATGCCATCATTTTGCTGCAATAAAATCTTGCCATCGCCATAGCCTAAGCCGCGATTTACCGTATCGCAACACAATAAAGCCTGCGTTTGCGGGCCTTGCTTTGGAAAGTAAGACCATAGTATTTTTTGGTTGTTATTAAGATCGAGCGCGTAAATGTTATTGGGAAAAGCCGTATGCACATACATTGTGCTACCTAACACAATCGGTGAGCCTTCATGACCGCGATTTACACCTGTTGAAAAAGTCCAAGCCAGCTTGAGCTTGTTAATGTTATTGGCTTTGATTTGATGCAAGCCGCTATAGCCAGTATTGGCGTAATCTTTGCGCGGATGCACCCATTGCTTATCATCTTGTGTGAGCTTTTTATAATCATCCGCTCCATGGGCTGACGATATTAATAGGCTAAATAAGCCTAAGAAACTTAGGCAATTGCGTGAAAATGGGGGCATGAGATTTGATGTGCTATTTACGCATTAAAAAGAAGGCTGCTAGTATTAGTGCAATCAATACTAGCAAGCCTTCCATGGTTTCAGTACTTTGTCTAAGCTAACTATTTAACAACTTCTTTGAGCTGATCCAAAATCGCGGGGTTATCCAGTGTAGAAATATCTGAAGTGATTTCTTCACCTTTAGCTAGGCTGCGTAATAATCTGCGCATGATTTTACCTGAGCGCGTTTTTGGCAAATTATCACCAAAACGAATTTCGTCAGGTTTAGCAATCGGGCCGATTTCTTTACCCACCCAATCCCGCAACTGCGCGACGATTTTTTTCAATTCTTCACCTTCAGGACGCGCGCCTTTTAGCACCACATAAGCAACAACAGACTCACCTTTTATATCATGCGGTTTACCTACTACTGCGGCTTCAGCCACTAATGGATTTGAAACTAAAGCGGACTCAATTTCCATTGTGCCTAAACGGTGGCCTGAAACATTGAGAACGTCATCAATTCGACCCATGATGGTGAAATTGCCTGTTTTAGCATCACGCACAGCACCATCACCCGCTAGGTAAATTGTGCCACCTAAATCGATAGGGTAGTAGCTTGATTTGTAACGTTCAGGGTCATTATAAATAGTGCGAATCATTGAAGGCCACGGTTTTTTAATCACTAATAAACCGCCTGTACCCCAAGGCACGTCTTTACCTGTTTCATCCACTACATCAATATCAATGCCTGGGAATGGTAATGTGCATGAGCCTGGCACTAACGCCGTAGCGCCTGGTAAAGGTGTAATCACGTGACCGCCAGTTTCTGTTTGCCAGAAAGTATCCACAATTGGGCAATGGCTGCCACCAACGTTTTCGTAATACCACATCCAAGCTTCTGGATTAATCGGCTCACCTACTGAACCAAGCAGACGCAAGCTGCTTAAATCATAGCTCTTAGGGTGTGTACTGGCGGTTGTTTCAGCCGCTTTAATGAGCGAACGAATTGCCGTTGGCGCTGTGTAAAAAATACTCACTTTATGTTTTTGAATCATTTGCCAGAAACGACCCGCATCAGGGTAGGTTGGAATGCCTTCAAATATAATTTGCGTCACGCCCATGGCGAGAGGGCCATACGCAACATAGGTATGGCCTGTAATCCAGCCTACGTCTGCCGTACACCAAAATACGTCATTGTCTTTAATGTCAAATGTCCAGCGCATGCTGTTCATCGCGTGTAGCAAATAGCCAGCTGATGAATGTTGCACGCCTTTTGGTTTGCCTGTGCTGCCTGAGGTGTAAAGTAAAAATAGCGGATGCTCGGCACTTAACATGACTGGTTCACAGGTATCTGCTTGCCCAGCAATTAAATCGTGCCACCAAATGTTATTGGCGTTCCCATTTTGATTCCAGGCAATCTCTTGCCCAGTTTTTTTCAAAACAACCACATTTTTAATCGACTCACAGCCACCCATTGCGATACCTTCATCTACCGCAGGTTTTAATGGAAGTGCTTTGCCGCCGCGAAATTGACCATCAGAAGTAATCACGGCAACCGCACCTGCGTCAATAATGCGTTCGTTCAGGCTTTTCGCTGAAAAGCCGCCGAATACGACTGAGTGCGTTAAACCTAAGCGGACGCAAGCTTGCATCGCCACTACGGCATCGATACCCATCGGCAAGTAAATAATCACGCGGTCGCCCACGGAGAGGTTGAGCTTTTTTAAGCCATTCGCAAATTGGCAAACGCGGTGATATAGCTCTTTAAATGTGACGTTAATCACAGTGCCGTCATCGGCTTCAAAGATAATGGCGATTTTGTTAGGGATAGTATTGAGGTGTTTATCTAGGCAATTGGCTGAAACATTCATTTCACCATCTTCAAACCATTTATAAAATGGGGCATTATCCTCATTAAGTGTTTTAGTGAATGGCTTGTTCCACACTAAAAGCTCACGTGCCAATTTCGCCCAAAAGCCTTGATAATCGTCAGTTGCCTCTTTGCATAAAGCGTTGTAGGCTGACATACCAGAGACGTTGGCGTTTTTTACAAAATCTGTGCTTGGTTCAAATACGCGATTTTCTTGAAGAACTGACTCAATTGACATGCTTAAAACTCCCTTTAAATCACTTTGATCTATTTATAATTGGTCTATATTAAATTGTTCTATTAAATGATTGTTACGACATTAAAACACCATATTACCTTAAAAAACCTATGATAACACTTGATATGATTCTATCAGAAAACCGCATGAAATCTAGCGATGAAGCCTATGTGCAGCATGCAGTCGCTTGTAGCCCGTTTGTTGCAAAGTTGTTTACAAGAGATGAAGGTTTGCTGAATGATTTGCTAGTAAACCTGCATCAAGAATACCAGTTAAGTGACATGCAAAGTTTTTTAGCGCGTCAAAATATTTTTGACGAAACAACTTTAAAGCAAGCTTTAAGGCATTTGCGTCAGCAGGTCATGGCGAAAATCATCGTGCGTGACTTGAATGGTTTAGCAGATTTAATGGAAGTTATGCGCACGACTTCTGCATTGGCAGAATGTGTAATTAATACTTCGATTGATTACTTGAATACTTGGTTAGTAGATATGTTTGGTCAGCCTGTAAGCGGCGCAGGCTACCCTGAAAGTTTTATGGTGATAGGCATGGGCAAGCTTGGCGGTGGCGAACTTAATGTTTCCTCTGATATTGACTTAATTTTTGCCTATGAAAACGAAGGTGAAACAACCGGTGAGAAATCCATTAGTAACCAAGATTTCTTTACCCGATTAGCCAAAAAATTAATCGCGGCGATAGACGAAATTACCGAAGATGGCTTTGTGTTCAGGGTGGATATGCGTTTGCGACCATTTGGTAGCGAAGGCGCGCTGGTTTCAAATTTAGATGCGCTTGAAGCGTATTACCAAAACAATGGACGCGAGTGGGAGCGCTATGCTTGGATAAAAGGTCGCGAAGTCACAGGTGGCTCGCAAGTAACTAAGTTGCTAAAACCATTTGTTTTTCGAAAGTATTTGGATTTTGGTGCATTTGCCAGCATGCGCGATTTGAAAATCCAAATACAGCGCGATGTGAACAGCAAAGGCATGCAGGACAATATCAAACTTGGTCGTGGCGGTATCCGCGAAATTGAGTTTATTGCCCAAGTTTTTCAGTTAATTCGCGGTGGACAAGATGCAAGCCTGCAAGTGAAATCTACGCTTTCAGTGTTAGCGCTATTAAAAAACAAAGGCTTGTTGCCTGAAAAAACTGTAGCTGAGTTAACTGAGGCTTATGTGTTTTTGCGTAATTTAGAACATAGGTTGATGTATGTAGATGACGCGCAAACACAAGAACTGCCTAAATCAGATGAAGCTAAGGCGCGTATCGCCAAAGCGATGTGTTTTGCAGATTGGGATGAGTTTTTAGCTAAATTAAATGCCTACCGCCAACAAGTGCAACATCACTTTGATGAAACTTTTAGTGATGCTAATACGCCGCAAGGTGAACTGGAAATAGAAAAGTCTATTTGGAATGGCGCAATTGTCGAGCAAGAGTCATTTTCAGCCTTGCAAAAGCTAGGTTTCTTTGATGCACACGAAACATCGCGTCTACTCAATACCTTGCATCAAAGTAACCGTTATCGTCAGCTGCCAGAACTTAGCCGTCAACGTTTTGATGCGTTAATGCCACTAGTCATATCGCAATCGGCTGAGATGCAAAATGCTGACATTACACTAATGCGCATGATTGATTTGCTAGAAAGTATCTGCCGCCGTGCGAGCTACTTAGCTTTGTTAGCTGAACATCCGCAATCCATGCAGCTATTGGTTAAATTGTGTAGCAGTAGCCCGTGGCTCACGAACTATTTAGTACAACACCCTATACTTTTAGATGAGCTATTAGATACGCGCACCTTGTATGCAGCCCCTGATTTCTCAGCCTTGCATGCAGACTTGCTCGCCCGTTTAGCCGAAGTGCAAGGCGATGTCGAGCGTGAAATGGACGTATTTCGCCACTTTAAGCACGCCAATATATTCCGCTTTGCCGCACAAGATATTAACGGCGAGTTAAGCCCAGAAAAGCTATCCGATTATTTGAGTGAACTTGCGCAATTAATTCTAAGCGTAAGTTTGGAAATTATTTGGCCAAATGTGCGCGGTAAGCATTTAGATGTGCCGAAATTCGCTGTGATTGGTTACGGCAAACTCGGTGGAAAAGAGCTGGGTTACGCTTCAGACTTAGATATTATCTTCTTATATGATGACGATGCAGATGAGGCTGGCGAAGTTTACGCACGCTTTGCACAGCGCATTAATAACTGGTTCAATAGCTTAACATCAGCAGGTTTGCTTTATGAAACCGATATGCAATTGCGTCCAGATGGCAATAGCGGCTTGCTAGTGAGTAGTGTGACTGCATTCAAAGAATACCAAATGCAAAAAGCCTGGGTATGGGAACACCAAGCCATTACCCGCGCACGCTTTGTGGCAGGTGATACTAAAATTGGCGAGGCCTTCGATGCCATTCGTATTGAAGTGATAACGCAGCAGCGAGACCTGAACCAACTAAAAACAGAAGTGCACTCCATGCGCGAAAAAATGCGCTCCTCACAACATATTGAAGCCAATATGTTCGATATTAAACACAGTGTTGGCGGCATTATTGATGTGGAGTTTTTAGTACAATATTTAGTGCTGGCGTATGCAAAACAATACCCACAACTCACAGCTAACATCGGCAATATAGGCTTGCTAAGACTACTTGCGTCACTTAATATTATCGACCAAGATTTGGCAGATAAAGTTGTATTGGCATACCGAGATTATCGCCATAGCCAGCATATGCTTAAACTACAAGGCGCCGCGCATTTAAGGGTGGGGTTGCCAACCGTGAGTGAGCATGCGACTGCGGTGAAAACTTTATGGGAAAAGGTTTTGTTGATTAGTTGATGCCTGGGTCTATGGGCTATTGGCATGTTAAAATGCCAAGCTATGAATGTGAATAAATCTGTGAACCCAATTCCTACCGTGTCAAATCCAGCCAACTTAAGCACAGCTTTGCAAAGCTGCATGTTGGCTGATCGTCATGCTTTGCGGCGCAAATTGCGTGATGCGACAGATTTGCAAAAGCTGAAAGATGAAAAATCTGTGGCAAGAGCCCAGCGCCTGTTGGGTGAAATTTCACAAAAAGTGCGCACATCTCAGCAAAAATTTGCAGCGAGATTAGCCAATTTACCTAAGCCTGAATATCCGCTTGAGTTGCCAGTGAGTGGCAAAAAAGATGAAATTGCTGCAGCTATTAACAATAATCAAGTGGTGATTATTTGTGGCGAAACGGGTTCTGGTAAAACGACACAAATCCCTAAAATTTGCCTTGAGCTTGGTCGTGGTGTAGCTGGTTTAATTGGGCATACGCAACCACGCCGCATTGCTGCGCGTTCAGTGGCGTCGCGTATTGCACAAGAGCTACAAAGTCCGTTAGGTGAAGTGGTTGGTTATAAAGTGCGCTTTAACGATAAGCTTTCTGAATCTAGCTACGTTAAGTTGATGACCGATGGTATTTTGCTGGCAGAAACGCAGGGCGATAAATTCCTGAATGCTTATGACACTATTATTATCGATGAGGCGCATGAGCGTAGTCTGAATATTGATTTCTTGCTTGGTTACCTCAAACAGTTGTTACCAAAGCGTCCTGACTTAAAAATTATTGTGACTTCTGCAACGATTGATGCCGAGCGTTTCTCAAATCATTTTTCATCGCTTACAAGCGATGGGGTATTAAAAGTTGCGCCAGTTATTGAGGTATCAGGCCGCACTTACCCAGTTGAAATCCGCTATCGCCCATTAGGGAAAGCTGGTTTTCGTGCCAAAGAAATCGCAGAGGCAGAAAACGCTCAGTTTGATTTTGAGGACGAAACTATCTTTGGTATTGCGCGTAAAGCAAAGACAGAAGCGCGTTGGCTGGAAGAGGATGACGAAGAAGAAGCCATCGAAGAAGCAATTCTAGATGCGGCGGATGACTTGTTGCGCCAAGGCGATGGCGATATTTTAGTGTTTCTACCAGGTGAGCGTGAAATACGCGATGTTGCAGATCATTTGCGTAAATATCAAGGACGTTCGGCGAAGTTAAAGCATATTGAAGTGTTACCTTTATTTGCTCGTTTGAGCATTGAGGATCAGCAAAAGATTTTCAAAAGCCATAGCTCGCGCCGTATTGTGTTAGCGACTAACGTGGCGGAAACGTCACTCACTGTGCCTGGCATTAAGTACGTGATTGATGCTGGGTTGGCGCGGATGAACCGTTACAGCACGCGCGCAAAAGTTGAGCAATTACAGATTGAGAAAATTAGCCAAGCCGCTGCAAAACAGCGTGCAGGCCGTTGCGGCCGTGTTTCAAGTGGTATATGTGTGCGTTTGTATTCTGAACAAGATTTTAACGGTCGCCCAGAGTTTACCGAGCCTGAAATTCTGCGTAGCTCATTAGCGAGTGTGATTTTACGCATGGCGGCATTAAAGCTTGGCGACGTGACGGAGTTTCCATTTATCGAGGCGCCATCATCTCGACTAGTGAGCGACGGCTATTTGTTGTTACAAGAATTAGGCGCGGTAGATAGCAAGCGCCAAATTACCGAAATCGGCTTGCAGCTAGCGCGCTTACCTTTAGATCCGCGAGTTGGTCGTATGATTTTAGCCGCTAAGCGCGAAGGGTGTTTGAACGAGATATTGATTATTGCTAGTGTGTTGAGCATACAAGATCCGCGCGAACGACCCATGGATAAGCGCGAAGCGGCTGATAATGCACATGCAAAATTTGCAGGCGAGGGCTCAGACTTTATGAGTTACCTCAAGCTTTGGGACTTTTTTGACAACGCGTTAAAAACCAAAAAGTCGAACAAGGATTTGCTAAATCAGTGCCATAGCAATTTCTTATCTTTTTTACGCCTAAAAGAGTGGCGAGAATTGCATAGCCAAATTAAGCAAATAACGGACGAAATGGTGCTTCTATCCCCCTCACCCCAACCCTCTCCCACGAGGGGAGAGGTAGTTCAACGACAAGCCAACTTTGAGCAGATACATAAAGCCTTGTTAGCAGGTTTGCTCGGTAATATTGGTTTTAAAGATGGCGATAACGATGCTTATTCAGGCGCACGCAGTATCCGTTTTTATGTTGCACCTGGTTCTTGCCTAAAGAAAACGCGACCGAAATGGGTGATAGCCGCTGAATTAGTAGATACCACTAAGCTTTACGCGCGCTGTGTGGCAAAAATTGAGCCTGATTGGATTGAGCCATTAGCACGCGGCTTAACCGAAAGCCAATATTCTGACCCACGTTGGGATAGAAAAATGGGCATGGTCAATGCATGGGAGCGCGTTTCTCTGTATGGCTTAACTATTATTCCTAAGCGCCGTGTGCATTACGGGCCAATTAATCCAAAAGAAGCTCGCGAAATATTTATTCGCGAAGCCTTAGCGAGTGGCGAGTTTGATACCAGAGCTGCATTTTTCACTGCAAATGAGCGCTTAATCTCCGAAGTTGAAGAGTTGGAGCATAAAGCACGTCGCCAAGATGTGCTGGTAGATGAGCATCAGCTATTTGCTTTTTACGATGCAAAAATCCCAGCTGATATTTTTCAAGCCGCGACTTTTGAAAAATGGCGTGAAACCGCTGAAAAAGAAAATCCGAAGTTGTTGTATCTCACTCGCGATGATTTGATGCGCCATGGTGCCGATGCGATTACAGCTGTGCAGTTTCCTGAAATGATTTTGTTAGATGGCGTTGAAACACATCTCAAATACCGCTTTGAGCCAGGTCATGTTTTGGATGGCGTGACGGCGACTATTCCCTTAGCTTTGTTAAATCAACTGAGTCCAACGCAATCTGAATGGTTGGTGCCAGGTATGCTGCGTGAAAAGCTGACCTATTTGATTAAAGCCCTGCCTAAAACTTTCCGCCGCGTTTGTGTGCCAGTGCCTGAGTTTGTGACGGTATTTTTAGACCAAAATAAAATAGGTGGTGGTGCGATAAAGCAAGTACTGGCAGCACATATTCAGTGTGTGACTACGCTGAAAATTTCAGTTGAAGATTGGACAGAAGAAACGCCAGCGCACTTACTAATGAACTTTAGTGTTGTAGATGATGCAGGCCGCGAGCTTGCCATGGGGCGCGATTGGAATGCGCTTAAAAAACAATTAGGTTCAGCCGCGCAGCTTACCTTTAGAAACACTTCGCCCGATATTGAGAAAACTGGTCTAAAACAATGGGATTTTGGTGATTTACCGCAAACCTTGAGTTTTGAGCGCGATGGCTTAAAAGTGGTCGGTTATCCAGCGCTTGAAGATGATATTGATAGTGTTTCTGTGAAGCTTTTTGACACAGAGCGCGAGGCCGCTGTAAATCTACGTAAAGGTATTTGCCGATTGATTCGTTTTGAGTTAAAAGAACAAATGAAGCAGCTGGAAAAAAGCCTGCCAAATTTTAATCAATACGCTTTAACGCTTAGAAACATAATGTCGCCAGAAGATTTACGTGAAGATATGATTACGGCCATTGCCGATCGCGCCTTTATCGGTGAAGATGATTTGCCTCGCACCAATGCTGAGTTTATGAAGTTGAAACAACGGGCCAGAACACGTCTGCCAGCCGTTAGCGAGGCCATTGCAAGGCAGGCTCAAGCGATTGCCACTGAATATCAGTTGCTCATTACCAAGCAAAGTCAAATGGCGACAACAGCTAATCGATTAAAGCGCGATTTAGAGCAGCAAGTGGTGCAACTGGTTTACAAAGATTGTTTTAGCCAAACACCGTGGGAGCATTTGCAGCAAGTGCCGCGCTACTTAAAGGCTTTAAGATTGCGCATTGAAAAGCACCCTGCGAACCCTGACCGCGATGGCAAAAATGCAGGTAGCGTGGGTGTGTTGTGGGAAAAATGGCAAAATAAAGTTAACGCATTACATCAAGCAAATTTAGCTGTTTCGGAAGATTTGCAAGAATTCCGCTGGTTGATTGAAGAGCTACGAGTCTCCTTATTTGCGCAAGAACTTAAAACGCCATTTCCAGTCTCGCTTAAACGTTTAGAAAAAACATGGGCTGACATCACTTAACCGTGAGTCGCCAGTCACACATTCATGGAAAATAATCTGAATCCGCTAGAAACATCAGCCGACCAATTTGACGAGTTTTTGCTTAAGCCGCGTGGCGATAAGTTTATTCGCATCAATATTAGTCGTAACACGCTAATTGCGATCATCTTTTCGCTGTTGGTGCATGGGCTGCTTTTAATTGTTTTCTTGCCGAAAATTGATTTTACTAATCCTGCGTCACCGCAACCAGAGGCTTTGGAAGTGAGCTTGGCACCTCCAACTCCGCCTAAAGTTGAAGTTCCAGAAATACCTGAGCCAGAACCTATTGTGACTAAATCTCCACCAAAAGTCATTACACGTAAACCAAGTAAAAGTCCTAAGCCATCGACTTTTTCTGTGCCAGATGTGATTGCAACAAAACAACCCACACCAGAACCGTTACCGCCTAAAGAAGTTAAACCAAATGACGCGCCAACTGATATGGCCTCTTACGTTAAGCAGCAACAAGCTAAGCGTAACGCTACGGAGGCAGATGCCGCAAGACAAAATGCAGAAGCTGTAGCGCGTGAAGTTGGCCCTAGCCAAGAAAAAGTCAGAGATGACAGAATTAAAAGTAATTTAAAAGTCGGTACTAATGGAATTTTTGAAATCACCAATTTAAGTGGGCGGCATGGGGCATTTGCATTCAAGGGTTGGACGAATGATTACAGCAGTGCAAAACGTGAATCATTTGAGGTGGAAGCGGGCACTGGTCAAGACGTTAGATTGGTGATGATTAAGAAAATGATCTCTTTGATACGCCGACATTATGAAGGCGACTTTAACTGGGAATCTCAACGCTTAGGTCGTGAAGTGGTGAAGTCAGCACGCCCAGAAGATAGCGCTGAACTAGAAGAGTTTATGATGATGGAGTTTTTTGGCACCAACTATAAGAACACGCCATATTAGCGTCTAGGTCAGATATCCCTTTCAATAAAACTTTTACCAAAGGTGTTAGAAGTTTTAAACCTAGTGTTTATTGAGCTATATCATATAAAAGTGCTGGCAATGCGCTAACATAACAATTCCGCTATTAACGGCAATGTAAAACCATGAGTCAGCACCATCTCAAGCCTTTGTTTTCACCTAAATCTGTAGCCGTGTTTGGGGCGAGTGACCGTGTCGATTCCGTTGGGCAAGTAGTATTTCAAAATATGTTGCAAAGTGGTTACCAAGGTAAGCTCTATGCGATAAATCCCAAACATAGCAAAGTGCAGGGTTGCAAGGCTTATGCTTCTATCACGGAAATTGCTGAACCTATAGACTTGGTGGTAATTGCCACGCCAGCTGAATCTGTGCCAGATATTATTGAGCGCTGTGGTCTTAATAAGGTGAAAGTCGCCATTATTATTAGCGCAGGGTTTGGCGAAGCGGGTGCAGCAGGAAAGCAACTGGAAGCCTCAGTGCTAGAGAAAGCCCATCATTATGGCATTCGCCTGATTGGTCCAAACTGCCTCGGTGTCATGTGTCCAGATATTGGCCTAAATGCGACCTTTAATAAGGGTAACGCCATTTCAGGCAATATTGCCTTTATTTCTCAATCTGGTGCGTTATGCACGGCGATTTTAGATTGGGCAAGCGCTAACGATGTTGGATTTTCTAACGTTGTTTCTATGGGCGCTTCGGTCGATGTGGATTTTGGTGAAATTCTTGATTATTTGATATCAGACACAAAAACGCATAGCATTTTGTTGTATATCGAAGGCATCCATGATGCACGCGGATTTATGAGTTCAATTCGTGCTGCTGCGCGTATTAAACCTGTCATTTTGGTTAAAGTAGGGCGCCATCCTGCGGCGTCTAAAGCGGCTATTTCACATACTTCTGCCATTGTTGGGTCTGATGATGCCTTTGATGCGGCAGTAAGGCGCGCGGGGGTTGTACGCGTGCAAACTATTACACAGTTATTCTCAGCGGCTAAAGCACTTTCATGCGGCTTTGACCCAATAGGCAGCCGCTTGGCTATTGTCACTAATGGCGGCGGCCCAGGTGTGATGGCAACTGATTACGCCATTGATTTAGGCTTAGAAATCGCGGTGCTGTCTGAGGCTACACTTAAAACGCTTAATGAAGCGCTGCCTAACACTTGGTCGCACGGTAATCCGATTGATATTATTGGCGATGCGCAAGTCGATAGATATGAATCTGCCGTTAAAGCTTGTTTAGAAGATCCGAATGTGGATGGCGTACTCACTATTTTGACGCCGCAAGCCATGACTAAGCCGTTAGAGGTAGCCAATGCCATGATTGCGTTAAGCCATCAATATAAAAAACCTTTGCTAACGTCGTGGATGGGCGAAGCGCAGGTGAGCGAGTCGCGCGCTGCGTTTAATCGCACTAAGATGCCTAGCTTCCGTAATCCTGAATCCGCTGTAGATGTATTTTCCTTTCTTTCTGCCTACCATAAAAACCAGAAGCTTTTAATGCAAATGCCTGGGCCAATCTCCCACCATTTAGCACCAGATGTTGAAAGTGCGCGCATGATTATTGAGGGCGCATTGCAAGAAAAGCGTAAGATTTTAGGTGAAATGGAATCCAAAGCCTTGCTATCAGCATTTCATATTCCTGTGGCGCACACCATGGTTGCACGTTCACCCAATGAGGCATTGTTAATAGCACAGCAACTGGGCTTTCCAGTAGCGATGAAAATCAACTCACCAGAAATTACGCATAAATCTGATGTAGGCGGTGTGGTGCTTAATTTGGCTAATGCACAAGAAATCCGCTCGGCCTATCATTCCATTATTGAAAACGTTAAAAGCAAACGCCCTAATGCGCATATCAATGGCATCTCTATTCAGCCCATGATAATCAAACCAAATGGTCGCGAGTTGATGGTAGGTGTGACTAACGACCCTGTATTTGGCCCGATTATCACCTTTGGCGCGGGTGGCACAACCGTTGAAATTATTGCAGATCGCTCGGTAGCGCTTCCACCATTGAATAATTTCTTGGTAAAAGACCTGATTAATAATACGCATGTGGCAAAAATGTTAGGCACATTCAGAAATATGCCGCCAGTGAATATGCAAGCGCTAGAAAGTGTGCTGTTGCGCGTTTCTGAAATGGTATGTGAGTTGCCAATGTTAATGGAAATGGACATTAACCCATTGATATTAGATGAAAATGGCGTGCTGGCTGCCGATGCTCGAATAATGGTAGAAGTGCGGCCGCCAAGTGCCGACCGCTATGCGCATATGGCGATATACCCTTATCCAACGCACTTAGTCACTAACTGGCAACTGGCAGATGGCACCGATGTGAAAATTCGTCCAATACGCCCAGAGGACGTGTGGTTGGTGCAAGATTTTGTAAAAAATCTCTCTGAAGAGGCGCGATATTTTAGGTTTATGAAAAGTGTAGAGCAACTTAGCGAGACCTTGTTAGTACGTTTTACACAAATCGATTACAGCCGCGAGATGGCGTTGATAGCAGTCAGAAATGAAAATAATAAAGAAATTGAGTTAGGCGTCACGCGCTATGCTATTAACCCCGATGGTGAAAGCTGTGAATTTGCTTTAGTAGTCGCTGACAGCATGCGCGGCACTGGCTTAGGTCATAAGTTGATGACGGCACTCATGGATATTGCACGCACAAAAGGCCTAAAACGTATTGAAGGTGAAGTGCTTAAAAATAATGCCAGCATGTTAAAACTCATGAAACGCTTGGGTTTTAATGCCACGGTTAACCCTGACGATAGCAGCATTAAAAACGTGACAATCGATTTATAGTCTAATAAATCATGCACACGGCGTACATCACACATCCTGAGTTTCTTAAGCATGACATGGGGCCAGACCATCCCGAATGTCCGGCACGCATTCATGCGATTCAAGATCAGTTGATTGCATCAGGCTTATTCGACTTTTTGGAGCATTATGAAGCCCCCAAAGTCAGCAAGGAAATATTGGCTTTGGCACATACTCAAGAATATATCGATTGGGTGTTTAGTCAGTCACCCGATTCTGGCCTAGTAGACCTTGATGGCGACACATTAATGAATCCATATACATTGGATGCCGCTTTGTACGCCACTGGCGCGGTTGTGGAAGGCGTTGATTTAGTCATGGCAGGCAAAGTGAATAATGCTTTTTGTAATATTCGCCCACCAGGTCACCACGCCAAACGTGAAGGTGCATCTGGATTTTGTATATTTAACAATGTGGCGGTAGCAGCCACTTATGCGCTTGAACATCATGGCTTAGAACGTATAGCCATTGCCGATTTTGACGTGCATCACGGTGATGGTACGGAAGATATTTTTCACTATGACCCGCGCGTGATGATGTGTTCGACTTTTCAACACCCTTATTACCCATATTGCGGTGCCGATAGTGCTAATGAGCATATGATTAACATACCACTTGCGGCTGGCAGCACAGGCGAACAGTTTCGTAAAGCTGTGACTGAACATTGGCTACCCGCGCTAGACCGTTTTCAGCCACAGATGATATTCATTTCCGCAGGTTTCGATGCGCATTGGGAAGACGATATGAGCGATATTCAACTGCATGAAAAAGATTACTTATGGGTCACCGAAATGTTAAAAGCAGTCGCTAAACGCCACGCGAATAATCGTATCGTTTCCGCACTTGAAGGTGGTTATGCTCTGCATGCGCTAGGGCGATGTGTCATGACGCATGTGAAGTGTTTGAGCGATCTTTAATATTCCTAAATGACTTAACAAATAGGTCAATGAAGTAGCCGCGGACTAGAATAAATACTATGCTTAAATTAATCACCGCCTTATCTTTATTGTTAGCTTGTACCGCGTGCTCTCATCAAACACAACCAATCACGGCAAGCGAGAAATCAGCCCTCGTCTAAGAACAAGTCCTCGATAATAAACAATGTAGCCATTTTAAAAATGACTTACATTCGGCGTCAGTGAGTAATTTAGAGAATGATAAAATCTACCATGATGCGACAAAAGCGCAGTGTCATAGATATTTAATCAGCTTCTTGAGTGACAATAAGCTCATTAACCATTTACATCTTCTACGGATTCTACGACTACTTTGTGGCCGCAAACATTACAAAGCATTGCGAAAACTCCATCGTCTGTAGTGTGCAAATTAAAGTCCATGCTTTTGCATTCAGGGCATTTCTGCTCTGCATCAAAGCCAAGAAACTTCAGATATAGATTTTGGAACATTGAAACAACTGCGCAAGTAAATAGAAGGCAAATTTTCGCATCTGGGATATTCTTGTTTGACGAGTGAACAACTTCGGCTGAGTAATCCCAAGCCATTTCTGACAGACTGCGACTGAATTTCCGCAAATTGCAATTGCTTTTTCCTTGAGCATAAATAGAAATCGCAACCTTTGCGATGCCTTTAAAATCTGCTGACTTGAGATTGTTTTCCTTTAAAAGTGTGGGGTTGGCGTCTACTAGTGCAGCAGTCAGTTCAATCAAGCTTTCCCTACATGTCAATCCTATACTTTGAATATTCTCTGCACCAACAATATCATTCAAGCTTACAGCAGCTAGGTTAAGGCGTCGGCTTATTGATTTTGTAGCATCTATGTCCAAAGGCAATTCATCAATAATATGCTTGAACTCTTTATGGTGTCTTGCATGTAGCCTTTGAGTTATCCCAATGTGAAATGAATATGCTTCATCGGTAGAGAAGTAAAATTCATCTTGTGTATAGAGGTTCATGGGGGCATCTTCCCCTTCAACAACCAACCAATTGCCGCCCATAGTTTTTACGTTCCAAACATTAATTTCGGAACCCAAGTCTCTGTATGTTTGCTCAACTTGAATGTATTTGATGTCCGTTATGTCATTACTATGAAGGTAAGACGTAATTATTTTTTCCGTTTCGATTCTATATTCAGGAGTCATTGCTTGACCTTCTAATAATGCTAGGATTAAACATGTCGTTAAATAGGCATCCTGTTAAGTCTTAAGTATTTCAACAAAAACACAATAACCTGTTCATTGTTAAAACTGTGTTAACGCTTTTCTAATTTCCATTTCATCTAAGCCTTTGCAAATAATCACAATGCGCGATAATGGCTCATCTTCGCTCCAACCTTCTAGCAATGTGGGTGGGTAGGGCGTGAAATGTACGGCATGAATGGCGAGTGGTGCAGATTGGTCTGCCGCATGGATAATGCCTTTTAATCGCAATAAGTTTTTGCCATACTTTTGGCAAAATTTTAATAAATGCGGTTTTAATTGTGACCAGTTAAGCGGGCTGGGCATGGCAACGGTGAAGCTGGTGATTTCGTCATTGTGTGATTTTTGCGAAAGGCTTGATGGTAAAGTACCTTTGGGCTGCACTGGCTTAAGGGGCGCACGCAACCAGCGTTGTGGTTCAGCTTGTTTAGTCGTTAAATCAAATAAACCTACATCGACTACAAATGCGGGGTCTAGCTCGCCATGCATTATTTTATGTTGTGTTGCCCCAGGGTTGATGTTGATGAGTTTTTCTTTTAGCGCATTTATTTGTTCGGCGCTGGCTAAGTCTGTTTTAGTCAGCACCAATACATCGGCCACAGCGGCTTGTTTTAATGCTTCGGTATTGTCTTCAATTTGTTGTAAGCCATAAACGCTGTCTATGGTCACAACGACCGCATCCAAGCGGTAAACAGACTCAATCACAGGTTCGTTCATCAAGTTGGCAAGTATCGGGCCTGGGTCGGCCATGCCAGTGGTTTCAATAATCAGTCGATTAAATTGTGGAACGGCTTGCAGGGCGCGTTTAAAAAACAAATCACGCATGGTGTCAGCCAACTCGTTTTTAAGTGTGCAGCATAAGCAGCCCGAACTCAGCAACACGGTGTTGTCGGCAATATGCTCGTTTTCAATATTTTGCGCTAAGTTGCTGTTGGCGAAAATTTGGTCTAATCCTGCGTCGCCTAGCTCATTAATGATAATTGCGGTGTCGCGCATATCAGGGTGATGCAGGAGCTTGTTCAGTAAGGTAGTTTTGCCGCTGCCTAGAAAGCCAGTGAGTAATGTGACGGGTATGCGTTTATCCATGTTTAGGGTGCTTCTATAAATCCAATTTTCGTTGCTACACTGCGTTACTCACAAAAAATTACTTCTTACATATTCAATATATGCGGCGTCGCAATTTTTTGTTCGCGCCTTGTTTAGCTTAGAAACTTGAATTTATAGAAGCACCCTTTATATTTTAAATGCAATAAAGCGAATTAGCTAATACATAAAGCAAACTCACTAATACAAGGTAAAATGTCACCAATTTAGTTAGAACAACGCATATAAGCATTTATGAACGTATTTTTTGAAGAAGACGGCAGTTTTAAAATTGCCTCCATTATGTCCGAAACGCAGGGCGCTTTGCAGGTGGAATCTGTGAGTGGCAAGCGCACCAAGGTGAAAGCCAGCAATGTGTTAATGCGCTTTGAAACGCCTTTGGCGGGCTTTATGGAAGCGGCTAACACCGAAGCGGAAACGCTAGAGTTAGATTTTCTGTGGGAATGCTGTGGCGAAACTGAGTTTGGTTTTGAAGAGTTTTCCACAGATTATTATGGTCGCAAACCAACTTCAATTGAGGCTGCGGCGATTGCGATTAAGCTGCATAGTGCGCCCGTGTATTTTAATCGTAAAGGTAAAGGCCGCTATAAAGCTGCACCTGCTGAAATATTAAAAGCTGCACTGGCTGGGCTTGAGAAAAAACGCTTATTAGCCGAAAAAATGGCCGCTTTTGTAGAAGATTTAAAATCACACAAAATGCCAGAAGATCTGATGCAAAAGCGCGATATGTTGCTTTATGAGCCAGATAAAAATGCTTTTGAATATAAAACATTAGATGCTGCTGCGAATGCGCTTCATTTAAGTCACCTCAAATTAATGCATTTTTGTGGCGCGATTCCGTCGGTTCATGATTATCACTTAGGTGCTTTTTTACGTGAATATTTTGCTAAGGGTACAGATTTTACCGCTGAGCAAATTGCTGAGATTGCTGCTGATTTAAGTTTTGATTTGCCGATGGCGGATGCGGAAGCTTTTAGTATCGATGACAGCACGACCACAGAAATTGACGATGCATTTTCAATTAAGCAACTTGCCGATGGCATCACTCGCGTGGGTATTCATATTGCCGCGCCGGCCTTGGGTATTAACGTTGAAGGCACGCTAGATAAAGAGGTGATGCAGCGATTGTCTACCGTCTATATGCCAGGTAACAAAATTACCATGCTGCCAGAGTCGGCTATTCGACCATTTAGTTTAGATGCAGGTGAAATTAAACCTGTTTTATCTTTATATTTGCATGTGAATGAGGCGCTAGAAATTATTCAACGTGATAGCAAAGTAGAGTTGATTAAAGTAGCCGAAAACTTACGCCACGATACATTAGAGCCGTTCTTTAATGAAGGCACATTAGAAGCCGATAGCGGACATCCGTATTGGGCTAAGTTACTGTATTTATTTAACTTGGCGGTTTCTTTAGAAAAATCTCGCGGTAAATACGACCCAACAAAACCACCACAAGTTGACTATAATTTTTATGTCACGGATGACAAAGTTAGCATTGTTGGCCGCCACCGTGGCTCACCTATGGACAAGCTCGTGGCAGAGTTAATGATAGAAGCCAATAATCAATGGGGTGCCTTATTGGCATCGCATGAAGTGCCAGGTTTGTATCGCGCACAAATGGGTGGCCGAGTGTATATGACCACTAAGGCCGAGCCGCATCAAGGTTTAGGCGTAGCGCAATATGCTTGGAGCACGTCACCTTTGCGTCGTGCGGTGGATTTAATTAACCAACGTCAAATTATTAGCGTAGTACAAAATGATCAGCCTGCTTATCCGCAGAACAGCGATGCGCTCACTACGCATATGCGCAACTTTGAGTTAACTTACAAGGCTTATAGTGAGTTTCAAACTCGTATGGAGCGTTATTGGTGTTTGCAGTATTTGATTCAAGAGAATGTGCAGGAGGTTCACGCAACCGTTTGGCGCGAGAACTTAGTACGTTTAGATAATATGCCTTATATGACTAAAGTTTATGGCTTGCCCGAGCTTAAATCTGGCACACGCGTGAGCTTGCAAGTTCAAGAAGTCGATACACTTCTGTTGGATTTGCGTACTAAATTCGTACAAGTGTTGGAGGAAGCTGCTGTAGCTTTAGACTTTGATGATGCGGATTCGAATAATGAAGTTTTGGAAGTCTTAGAGCCAGAGCTTGTTGATTCGAATGCACCTGATTTGATTAGTACTGATATAGCCACTCCAGATGATGCCGTTAATGCGGAGACAATCTAATGTTCCGTGTTGCTAAACATTTAATGCGTAATTTCACACATACTAGTGCGGTAGACGAAACCGCTTACGTGAGCGAAACCAATGGCGTTCGCTCTTTGCATTTAGGTTCTGTCACAGTACAAAGCGCTATGCGCATACGTGACCCGTTTGCGCTGGAACTCACCTACACACGCGGCATTATGTGCTTTTTACTGTTTAAAAATAATGTTAAAGACATGCTCACCATTGGTTTGGGTGGTGGTTCCGTTGCAAAATATACTTATAAAAACTGCCCAGAAATTATTAGTACTATCGTTGAGATTAATTCAAAAGTGATCCAAATGGCGCGCAACCAATTTGCGGTGCCAGAAAATGATGACCGAATGAATGTGATTGAAGGTGATGGCTTGCAATATCTAGCCGAGCATATCAATGCCACTGATGTATTGTTGATTGACGCGTTTGATAGCAATGGTATTCCACCCGATTTTTGCAGCCAAGATTTTTTTGATCAATGCTCAGTGACACTTAAACGTGACGGCATTTTCGTGATTAATCTATGGGGTAGTGATAAGAATTTTGATATTTATTTGCAGCGCATCGAGCAAAGTTTTGAGCAAAAGGTACTAATGATGCGCACTGGGAAGCCTGGCAATATCGTTGTTTTCGGCTTTAATAAAACCCCTAGCAACTTAAGTGTAGCTCATCTGCAAGAGCGCGCAAAAGCACTTGAGGCGCAACATCAGATAGAGTTTTCTGATTTCATCGATAAACTATGCAATGATAATCAGGTATACCAAAAAAGATTGATGCTTAGAGGCGACGCAAGCAATATATAGTCAACATCAAAGCCATCAAAGGCAAACAAACAAGCAGTATTTAAACACTTTAATTTAAGAATATTTATTATGATACCCAATCGTTATTTCGCCACCTGCCCACGTGGTTTAGAGCAATTACTTGCAGATGAACTGCAAGAAGTGAAAGCAAAATCCATCAAGCTCACTGACGGCGGCGTGAGTTTTGATGGTGACTGGGCGGTCTGTTATGCAGCAAATTTACATTCGCGCATAGCTACACGTATTTTGTGGCAAGTTGCACGTGGTAAGTATTTGAACGAAGAAGATTTGTTTGAGGGCGCATACAAGCTTAATTGGCCACTATGGTTTGATGTGAAAAATGACTTTATGGTAAAAGTCACGGGCGTGAAATGTCCGCTTAAGAGTTTGGAATTTGCCACCTTAAAAATCAAAGATGCGGTATGTGATAAGTTTAGAATGGCAGTAGGAAGCCGTCCGTACATTGATACCAAAACGCCTGCGGTACGTATTCATGCCTATTTAGCGGCTGACGAATATCAATTCTATTTAGACACTTCTGGTGCGGCTTTGTATCAGCGCGGCAACCGTGGTGCAAGTATTGAAGCGCCTTTGCGTGAGAACTTAGCAGCTGGTATTTTAAAATTATCTGGCTGGCAAGTGGGGCAGCCTTTGTTGGACCCAATGTGCGGTAGCGGTACATTTTTACTAGAGGCCGCGATGATTGCGTTAGACATGGCGCCAGGTTACAAAAGGAGTTTCGGTTTTGAAAAACTGAATACTTTTGTACCCGAGGTTTGGAGTAAGATTAAAAACCAAGCCCTGAGTAAAGTAAAAAAAGTAAGTTTCCAAAAAATCTATGGCTCAGATATTGATTTACGCGCGGTGCGCATTAGCAAGAAAAACTTAGAAGATGCGGGTTTGTTAGAAGCGGTTCAGTTGTCGCATGTGGATATGATTGCCATTGTTCCGCCAGCCGATAGCGGTGTGTTGGTGGCAAATCCTCCTTATGGAGTTCGTATCGGCGAAGGCGATGATTTGGCGCTGCTTTATCCAAAAATGGGCGAAGTGTTAAAACGTAAATTTGCCGGCTGGAATACTTACTTCTTAACCAATGACTTAACCATGCCTAAAGTGATGCGATTAACACCAAGTAAACGTACACCATTATTTAACGGCTCTTTAGAGTGTCGACTGTTCGAAATTAAGATGGTGGCGGGCAGTAACCGTAAGTAGAATTAACTTTGCCACCAATAGAAATGTTTGTTGTAGGAGCGACTTTTAGTCGCGATAGCGATATTGCAATCGCGACTAAAAGTCGCTCCTACATTTGGCATCAGATGATTAATAGGAGTGTTCATGACTGATTCACTGGATAATTTACGCGACAAGATTGATCAATTTGTCACCGAGCGTGATTGGGCGCAGTTTCATACGCCAAAGAATCTAGCAATGGCGATGATTGTTGAAGCCGCGGAATTAGTTGAGCAGTTTCAATGGGATACGCCTCAAGAAAGTCAACAGTTAACGCCCGAAAAGCGGGAGGCTGTTAGTCATGAGCTGGCTGATACTTTTGTTTATTTACTAAGAATTGCTGAAGTTTTAAAGATTGATTTAATTGAGGCTGCGAATGCTAAAATTGAACTGAACGCAAAAAAGTATCCAGTAGAAAAGTCGCGAGGCAGTAACGCTAGATATACGGAGTATTTATAACAGGCTAATAAAAATGCCCTGTAACCTTTTTAACTAAAGGCTTACAGGGTAGTTGATTAAATACTTTTTAGTATTTAATGGTTAAGAATTACAAGCTAGCTAATGCCGCATCATAGTCAGGCTCATCAGCAATTTCTGCCACCAATTGACTATGTAACACCTTATTATTCTCGTCTAACACTACAACTGCACGTGTTGTTAAGCCTGCTAAGCTGCTATCTAAAATTTGCACACCGTAATCTTTTGCAAATTTTGCAGTATCACGGAATGTAGATAAATTCACTACGTTTTCAACACCTTCAGCGCCGCAGAAACGGCTTTGGGCGAAAGGCAAGTCAGCTGAAATGCACAGTACAACTGTATTGTTTATGCTGCCCGCTTTTTGATTGAAAGTTCGCACTGAACTTGCGCATGTTGGAGTATCAATACTTGGAAATATGTTTAGCACCTTACGTTTACCAGTGAATGCATCAAGACCAACCATATTGCGTTTTGCATCAGCAAGTTGAAAATCTGGGGCTGTTTGGCCTTTTTGTGGAAAATTACCGCCAATTGAAACGGCTCCGCCTTTTAAAGTGACTGAATTTGTCATAATGATTTTCCTCTTTTTGTGGGTTTTGAATAGAAATGCTAGACCCGCTATCATAAAACAAAAATGCCCAGTTTGCACTGAGCGTTTAATAATTATTGCTGCTTAATCCCTTGTTTTAATAGGGTCTTTTTAATTTGTAAGCAGTATAGTTAAGCGAATAAATCTTCACTTAGATAACCAATTGTCATCGTTTGGTTATGCAATACACTATCGCTAGTGTCTGGGCGAGGTGCAAATTCGCCATAAGAATAGAAACCTGTAATCGCCGTTTGGGAGCCCAAAATCTGCTTGACCAGTTTCACTTCGTCAACTACTAATTCCGCCATTACACCTTTACGGCCCACACAGCTCACACAAATGGCTAAGCCTGTTTGATTGGTACTGGCTTGGTTGGTGACTAAATGTGCAGCATCACCTGCGCCTTCAACTAATCTGTCATGAGTAGCTTGGCAGAACCGCACGGTTTCACCTTCATCTACGTTACCCGCGAAAGTTAAGCTATTTTTAGCACTGTCGATAGCTAATAAGGTGCGAATTTTCTCAATATCGCGTTTACCTTCTTCAATAATGGCAAAAGGAAAATTCAAGCCGCTGCCAGGTAAACCTTTTGCTGTATGTGCCCCTATGTACATATTGTAGAGAGGCAGGGCGGGTTTGCCATCAAGCTCTAAAACCACGTTCTTTTCAGATCTGGTCACTTTACGCGGTGGGCCATATGGTTTCCAGCCTCTACCTACGCCTGTTGCCGCCACTAAATTTTTGCCATATAAACCAACAGCAATGACTAGGCCGTTAGAAATAGTCTCATTGAAAATTTGCACAGTTTGACTGAAATTAAAACCATCTCCAGCCATGCCGCCCATCAGTGGAGTGTCGCCCAGCACGCTTTTAAAACCTTCTAAAAGCTCTGAACCGTTTACGTTTAATCCGTCGGAATAAACTAATACCGCTTTTAAGTCGTCAGATTTAAGTTGGCGTGCTAAATCCACCGCAGTTTCATAGGAGTTTTGCATGCTTGTCATTTTGGTATGCGTCACGCGCTGTATAGTTTTCTCCCACAATACAGCGGTAATTTGCAAGCTGTCATCAAAAACGCCGTCAGCTGATATTTCGCCAGAGGTTGAGCAACCAATAATTTGTGCTGCAGGATAGCGGTTTTTTAATATGCTATCTAACTTCGAGTCGCCAAAGCGTTTTACTGAGCCAAATACCAATACTAAGTTTGCCATAGGCAGAGGTGAGGCTGCAGGCAGATCTTTTAATGTCATTTTAGCTGTCAAAGATTCTTGTTTTACTATCATGCTCATCCCTTAAGTTTTAGTTACACATCAAACCCTAAGTACCGGTAAGGGTACTTTTAATATAGTTGTTATAATTTGTAACATTTGTTAACAAATTATTATATGCTACCCATATCGGAAATGTAATAATTTTTATTGATAGATTTGTTTTTAATCAAATTTAGATAATACCTATATAAGTTAATATATTGCATATGTTTTTTAAACCTATTGCTTATTAGATGATTCTGTATATACAATGGGAAATAATTAGCGCAATAGCATGGTCAAATTTGAGTATTGCGCATGAATAGGGGAGCTTGCTGGTGAGCCAAAAAAAGCCAAGTCAAGAAATGACAGGTAAAGAATTGCAACAAAAACTGACTATAGAGCAGTTATCGGCAATTAAAGTAATGGTCATTGATGACAGCAATACGATACGTCGTAGTGCTGAAATATTTCTCAAAAACTCAGGATGCTCAGTCATTTTGGCCGAAGATGGGTTTGATGCATTAGCCAAAATTTCAAACGAACACCCAGATATTATTTTTGTTGACATCATGATGCCTAGGCTCGATGGCTACCAAACCTGTTCGCTTATCAAAAGAAATGCACGTTACAAAAGCACCCCCGTCATCATGCTTTCAAGCAAGGACGGCTTATTCGATCGCGCGCGCGGTCGCATGGTAGGTTCTGATCAATACCTTACTAAGCCTTTCACACAAGAAACGTTATTAGAAGCAGTGCAGACTTATGCTTCAATTAGTAGAGCAAACTCACAAGAGGAATAAATATGGCAATTCAAACAATTTTAGTCGTTGATGACTCAGCTACAGATAGATTCTTTTTAACCGAGTTATTAGAAACTGCAGGTTACACCGTAATTGGTGCGGAAAGTGGTGAGGAGTGTTTAACTAAAGTAGCTGTTAAACATCCAGATTTGATTTTGTGTGATGTAGTGATGCCTGGTCTAACAGGCTTTCAAGTGACGCGAACATTGACTAAAGATGCAGCGACTGCACATATTCCAGTGATTCTTTGCACAGGTAAATCACAGGCAACAGATTTAGCTTGGGCTTTAAAGATGGGTGCCAAAGCTTGTGTAACAAAGCCAGTAGTGAGTGCTGATTTGTTATCGTTAATTAAAACTTTAGAATAAAAGCAGTTTTTATAATCCGTTTTACTGATAAGTTGACCTCATAGCTATGGCTAAAACCTCTAATCTACGAGAATTTCAAGAAGCAATTCTTTTACGGCTTAAAGAAGCAACCGCAAAAGGTGGGGCTGTTTCAACCTCACGTTTAGGCGTTATGGTAGGTACTAAAAGAGTGCTCATTAATTTGCATGAGGTTAGCGAGGTTTTACCTTTGCCACCTATGCAGCAGGTTCCACTAACATTACCTTGGTTTTTGGGCGTAGCTAACGTGCGAGGTAACTTGTACAACATTACTGATTTAGCACAATTTATGGGCTTGCCTCCGACTCCAAAGTCTAGCAATAACCGCATCGTGCTTATCAATTCAGAAGTGACAACACAGGTCGCCGTAGTGATAGATAGCTTGGTGGGATTACGTAGTGTAGAAGCAATGATGCTCAAGCCTGTAGCAAAAAAAAATAAGAATAAAGACATGTTTTTGAGTCAAAATTCGTACGAAGATATTGATAAAAACGAATGGTTCGAGCTAAATGTTGAAGCATTAGTACAGGATAAGGCATTTATTCAGCCAACTATAAGTTAGCAGTAGTTTAGTAAATATTAAAGCATGATGATTATTTTTATAAAGCAGAATAATTCTGTGAATTGGGGTTGAAAATGGCATTAAATCTTGCGGTAGTAAAAAATCTGCCTTTACAAATAGGTGATTTATTTAATAAATTAAAAAATAAAACTGCTAGTTCTGGTGCGTCAAGCACCAGTAATATGTCTGGCAGTTTCCGACAATTATATCTGCAAATTGTTGCCTTTATATTGTTTGCTGCTTTGAGCTTCTGGGTGATTAACCAAGTTCGTGTGAATGGACCTGTTTACAATAGCTTGAAACAGTATCAGGATTTGACCGCGGATGCGTTACCACCACCACTTTACCCAGTGGATGCATTTGCGTTCTATAACCAAGCTTATGTAGCCTCAACAAACTTTAATAATGATAAACGTGATAAGGCGATTGCGAATGCGGCTAAGTTTGAAGCCTTATTTAAAGAACGTGCTGATTACTGGCAAAAAAATATTACAAATGAAAAACTGCAAGGTTCTTTAACTGCAACAGTTAAAGCTGGAGAAGCCTTCTTCCAAGTAGCACATACGCGTTTTATACCTGCTTTACCATTAGGCACTGTAGCTGCATCAGCCCCGTTATCAGATTTAACAATTGCTTTTGAGGCTGCTCAGCAAACTGCTAATAACTTTACTAACGAAGTGCATAGTGAAAATCTAGCATTGGTAGAGTCTCAAAGTAGCTTTATTAGGCTGGTATTGTTCTTGTTGTTAATAATCGGCTTGGTTATCGTACTTTTGATGTACTTCTTTGGTAAAAAACAAGTAGCTCAATCATCTGGCTTGACGGATCAGTTAGCAAAAGAAGGCCAGGACAACCAAGCGGCCGTTTTGCAGCTGCTTGACGAGATGGGTGATTTAGCGGATGGAGATTTAACCGTAAAAGCGCAAGTACGAGATAGTATTACAGGGGCGATTGCCGACTCTATTAATTACACGATTGATAGTTTGAGAGATTTGGTTACAGAGATTAACCGTGCGACGGAGCAGGTGACTTCTGCGACCTCTGTAGCGCAAGATACATCATCACAATTGTTGACGGCAGCAGAAACGCAATCAGATCAAATTATGCAAACAACCGATGCCGTTACTGATATGACCCGCTCTATTCTGCAAGTTTCTAGTAATGCGGCCCAAGCCTCACAAGTGGCGCAGCGCTCATTAGAAGCGGCTTCGCAAGGCTCACAAGCGGTACAGAATACAATTTCTGGAATGAACGAAATTCGTACACAAATTCAAGAGACTTCAAAGCGTATTAAACGTTTGGGTGAAAGCTCACAAGAAATTAGTGAGATTGTGGAGTTGATTACCGATATTACTGAACAGACCAACATTTTAGCGTTGAATGCAGCGATTCAAGCGGCATCTGCTGGTGAAGCGGGACGAGGTTTTACGGTGGTTGCGGAGGAGGTTCAACGCTTGGCTGAACGCTCATCTGAGGCGACTAAACAAATTAGTGCAATTGTGAAAACCATTCAAACAGATACGCATGGCGCAGTGGTTGCGATGGAGAAAAGTACCGAGGGTGTAGTTGAAGGGGCGCGAGTTGCCGATGCTGCGGGTCAGGCACTGACGGAAATTGAAACCGTTACTAATAATTTGGCGCGATTAATTCAGTCAATTTCTACTGCAACAAATGCCCAAACTGAATCAGCGACTATGGTTGCAAATAATATGCAGTTGATTCAAGAAATTACTACACAAACAACAGAAGGTACGCAATTGACTGCAGATTCTGTAGGTCAGCTGACATCACTTGCGGAAGAATTACGTTCTTCCGTAGCTGGATTTAAGCTTTAAACATTACGGCATTTATAAAAGCACCTATCCACTTAGCTGTGAAATTTAGAGCAATGGAATATAAGTAAACTCCATGAGAATGACGCAAAAAAAAATCGGGGCAAACAATGGCTGAAACATTTGATATTGGCCCATTGTCATGGGTAAAAGATGAGATTGATCAGTCACTTAAAAAAGTGCATGATAGTTTCATTCTAGTGATGGAAAAACCTAACGAAGTGGCCACACTACGTTTTACAACCGCCCATTTATATCAAGTGAGTGGCGCTTTGGATATGGTCGGTCTTCAAGGTTGTAAACGTTATTGTTCTGAAATTGAAAAGCTCACCAGTAAATTAGAAAAGCTACAGGTGCAAGTCAGTCCGCCTGTAATGACAGCACTTATACAAGCTGTTGATGCGCTTTCCAGATATTTACAAGACTTGCTAAATGGTATGCAAGATACGCCAACAAGGCTTTACGAAAGTTTAAATCCACTTGTAGAACTGCAAGGCGAGTCTTTAGATATTAGTGATTTGTTCTATCCTGATACTAGCTATAACGCACCTAAGGACTTGGCTAGCAACCCGATTGAGGAGTCTGCAATTCCCATTTTCATCTCGGAGCAGCGTCCAGTTTTCCAAAAAGCATTATTGGATTGGCTTCGAAATAAAGATCCTGTCTCGCTCAACCAGATGCGCTTGGCTATATTAAATGTGCAGCAAGTACAACAAAAAAATGCGTTAAAAACACTTTGGTGGATAGCAACAGCATTTACTGATGCCTTGGCTCAAGTTCCTGTCGCCGAACAAGCGGGTGCAAGAAAGTTGTGTAGCAGGTTAGATCAGCAGCTGCGCAATATGTCATTAGGTGATTTGAAAGCACCTTCACAGTTATTGCGTAATTTGCTTTATTACGTGGCGGTTAGTGATAACAGCAGCGATGAAATTGACCGTGTAAAAAAACTATTTGAGTTAGACGAGTTTTTGCCAGCAAATGATAGACATGGTGCGACGACTGCAACCGCAGCGGAGGGTGCCGCACTAGCTCAGCTTAGTGCAGATTTACCTATCCTAAAAGATTTATGGACAAGTGTTAGCACAAGTAACTCTGTTATGGATTTTGATAGCTTTGCCGATAAACTTAACCATCTGTCAATGGTGTTGCTCAGTCTGAATAATCAAAAAGTACTCAAACTCATTAACGCAATTCAAGCAACGGTAAAGGCATTACAAACTGATAAAGTTAAAATCAATGAAAGCGCATTGATTGAAGTGGCTGCCTCACTTAATTTGCTTGAATATATAGGTGAGTATTATCAGCAACTGGATGCTGAGGCTGATCAAAAAATTACCACGCAGACCTCGCGTTTACAATCTATTATTGAAGGTAAAACGCTTGCACCAGCCGTAGATGCTTTTGCAAGCGAACATTTAGATGCAAATGTGACCCAAGCAGTTGCAAAACAAATTATTAGTGAATTACAACGTGCTGAAAAGGCCTTCGATACCTATTTTAGAAACCCCGAGAATGTAGCTGTTCTAGACGAAACTACAAAACCTTTGCAGCAAGTTGCAGCTGCTTTCGATATGCTAGAAATGCCAGTACCAAAAACAATCGCGCAATTAGCATCAGTTTATGTTGAGCATTTCAAAGTTCACTCTGACGGTGCTAGCAGTCATTCCCAATTTGAGTTGGTAGCGGAAAGTTTGAGTATGTTGGGGCTATATGCGGAAGAACTACCTAATATTAGGGCTGAGTCTGAATCTGCTTTATCTAGCGCTTTAATGCGATTAGAGCAAGGCGCAAAAGCACTGAATGTTCTAGTAGAAAACAGTGATCAAGCCGAAAGTGAATTGCCTGCAGGTGATGTGCTCGAAATTTCAGATACTGCTCACTTATCAACTGAAATGGCTGTTGTCGATTTAGAGGCTAATGTAAATAAAGCAGTAACAGACAAAGCGGTCGATGAAGAACTTCAAGATATATTCTTAACTGAAGCTGAAGAAGTATTGGCAAGCTTGGCGCAACATCTACAAACTTTACGCGTTAATCCAACTGAAAGCGAAGCTTTGATTGAAGTGCGTCGCGCTTATCATACACTTAAGGGTAGTGGTCGCACTGTCGGCTTGCTTGGTATCAGTGATGTAGCTTGGGCAGTTGAAAAGTTACTCAATTTAGTCATGGAACGCAAAGCTTTTCCTTCGGTGAAGCAACTGGCATTTGTGGAGAATGTCAGCGCAGACTTTGCTGGCTGGGTAGCAGAGTTACAGGAAAATCAAACCGTTACGTTAGATCCTACCCCGTTTCAACAACGAGCAACCGAACTTGAATCAGAGTTCGAACATGATTTAGCTGTAAACAAGCCTAAGCCGCAAAAAGAAGAGGTTCTCATCGGCGGTACAAGAACATTAAGCAAGGCGTTCTTTAATATTTTCTTAGCTGAAGCACAGCAACATCTTGAAACTTTAGTTGATGCTCAGAAAGCATTAGTGGTCAATTCAACAGAGTTACCTACGGATGATAGCTGCCGTGCTGCACATACCTTAGGTAGCAATGCGCTCACTGCAGGTTTTAATCCAACAGGAGATTTAGCTCGAGCTTTAGAGCGTTGGTTAGATGAACATACAAGTATATGGACTGAACAACATATTACCTTATATGGCAATGTAGTTAAGGCTTTGGCTGATGGTTTGAAAAAGGCAAAAGCGCTTAAAAATCCAAAGTCAGCTCGTGCCTTAATTCTTGCCTTAAGCGAATCAACCGCGGCAATGCAAGCAATTGCAACTCAGCAAGCCGAAGCAGCAGTACTAGAGCATCAAACGGATGCAATCGGGCAATCGGCTCAAAATCTCAATACTTATGAAAATTTAGCAACAGATGGAGTTCAGCTGGATGAAGAAATTAATGAAGCAACCATTGAGATTATACCAACTGCGATTGATGAAAATGAAATAGCTGAAGCAATACAAGAGGTTAAGGAACAAGCTGAAGCTACTCCATTGTTATTGAATAGTGCAGTGTTGGCTGATATCCCAGTGAATAAACTTAAAGAATTGGCTGTAGATCAAGAATTGCTTGGTTTGTTTGTTGAAGAAGCGCGTGAACTAGTGCCGCAAGTTGGCAGAGATTTACGTGGCTGGCGAGCAAATCCACATGAGGCCGAATATCCAGATTCTCTACAACGTGCTTTGCATACCTTAAAAGGTAGTGCGCGTATGGCTGGACAAAGTAATATTGGCGACAGCGTACACAAAATGGAAGATCGCGTGATTCACGCCCTACGTCATAAAGCCACTGCTGATGACTTTGATGAAATGTTTGTCGAGTTCGATCATATTGGCTACATGCTAGAAGATATTACTGGTGGTGCAAAAGTTTCTATTCAAGATATAGAAGTGGCGGCTACAGCAACTGTGCCAACGCGCTCAGCTGAGCGTAAGTCACAATTCTTACGGATGCGTGCTGACGTGCTGGATAGATTAATTAACGAGGCTGGTGAAGTTTCAATTATGCGCTCTCGAATGGATCGAGAGATGCAAAGCTTCAAGCAGTCTTCGTCGGACTTAACTGATAGCATCAGCAGAATGCGTGCTTATTTACGCGAGTTAGAAATTGAAGCTGAAACACAGATGCAATCTCGTATGAGCTTATTGCAAGAGGCTAATGAGACATTCGACCCATTAGAGTTTGACCGATTCACACGCTTGCAAGAACTCACCCGTATGATGGCCGAGAGCGTTAACGACGTTGCAACCATTCAGCATGGATTAGTGCTAAATCTAGACCAAACGGATGCGGCTTTGCAGCAGCAAAACCGTATGAATCGTGAATTGCAACAAGGCTTGATGGGTGTTCGTATGTTGCCATTCGCCACCATATCGGAACGCTTGCAACGTATTGTTCGACAAACTGCAAGAGAGTTGAATAAACGTGTTGAAATGGAGATTCAAGGTGAGAATATTGAGCTGGATCGCGGCGTTCTAGACAAAATGGGCGCTCCCTTAGAGCATTTGTTACGTAATGCAGTTGCGCACGGTCTGGAGTCTACAGATGAGCGTAAGAAGCTTGGTAAACCAGAGGCTGGTCAAATCAAGTTAAAAGTCAGCTTAGAAAATGATGAAATCACACTGATTGTGACTGATGATGGCGGGGGCATTAATCTTGCCAAAGTAAAACAAAAAGCCATTGAAAGAGGATTGTTAAGCGTAGACCAAGAAGTATCAGATCAAGCATTAATGGCGGTTATTTTTGAGCCAGGATTCTCAACAGCTGACAGCATCTCCCAGATTGCAGGACGTGGCGTTGGTTTAGATGCGGTACGTAGTGATATTGCTGCGTTGAGTGGTCGTATTGATGTGAGTAATGTGACTGGTATGGGCGCAATGTTTAATATCTACTTGCCCGTTACACTATCAGTGGCACAAGTGATTATGGCGCGCGTGGGTAATAAGATGTTTGCGATTCCATCTGTGATGGTAGAACAAGTGCAAAAGCTCAAGCAAGCCGATTTGCTGAGTGCCTACCAAGCGCACAATGTAAGCTGGGCTGGTAGAGATTATCCTTTACATTATTTATCCAAGTTAATTGGTGATGTTGACCATGTAGCACAGCAACATACTTATACCCCCGTCGTTTTATTACGTAGTGGTACTTATCGGACTGCGTTACACGTAGACGAAATTATCGGCAACCAAGAGGTTGTGATGAAACAGATTGGCACGCAGCTTGCGCGCGTACCAGGTATGATTGGCGCCACAGTATTGGGTGATGGGGTTATTGTCTTGGTGATTAACCCAGTGCAACTAGCTAATCGTGAAGCGCTTTCAATTGGCGCCATTAAGGTAACGACGTTTGCGCCAGTTGCTGAGGTGGTGAAGAAGGTCGCCTTGGTAGTAGATGATTCACTTACTATGCGTAAAGTGCTTTCTCGCGTACTTGAGCGTGAAGACTTTGAGGTGATTACCGCCAATGATGGTATGGATGCGATTCAAAAACTTCAACTTATCACACCTGATATTATTTTGACGGATATTGAGATGCCTCGCATGGATGGTTTTGAGTTTTCTCGTCATGTGCGTGATAACGAAATGACTGCCAATATTCCATTAATCGTCATCAGTTCACGCACTGCTGAAAAACACAGAAATGTCGCCAAAGAGTTGGGCGTGAATGCGTTCTTGGGCAAACCAGTGCAAGACGAAGAACTCATTGAGCAGGTAAAAGTTTTGCTTAACAAATAAAAACTATCTACATTATTGTCAAGGACAATAATGTAGATAGTTCAAACTTTTTGTCACAAATCTCACTAAGTTTTATTCTCTAAAGCTTCCTCAATAAGGTAAAATTTACCTTATGTTGCAAACCAGTCAAACAGATTTAAAAAAGCCTACATTCGTCCATTTACGCTGCCATAGTGAGTACTCCATTATCGATGGCATTGTGCGAATTGATGACTATGTAAAGCAGGCCTTGAACGATAAAATGCCAGCGCTGGCATTAACCGACTTAAGCAATTTATTTGGCGCTATTAAATTTTATAAAGCCGCCAGAGGCAAAGGTATTAAGCCTATTTTAGGCTGCGATATTTGGTTGGAAAACACGGCTAATCGTGACCAGCCAACACGTTTATTGCTGTTATGTCAGTCACATGCAGGCTATTTATTGTTATGCCAACTACTTAGCCGCGCATATCTGAGTAATCAATATCGAGGACGTGCAGAATTCAAGCGTGAATGGTTCGTTGAATGCGGTACAGATGGGCTCATTGTGCTCTCTGGCGCATTGGCTGGTGACGTGGGTCAAGCATGCACGCAAGATAATTTAGCGTTAGCGACTAAGCTTGCTCAAGCTTGGGAAAATTTATTTCCAAACCGGTTTTATTTAGAAGTACAGCGCACCGCTAGTATTTCAGAAAATAGCACTTCAGAGAATAATGCTCTGCAACATCTGCAAGAGCATTATATTCAGCAAGTGCGTTCAATTGCCCATAGTCTAAACCTGCCCATCGTTGCTACGCATCCCATACAATTTATCACGCCAGATGATTTTAGAGCCCACGAAGCGCGCACCTGTATTTCTGAGGGTTATGTATTAGCGGATACTCGTCGCCCTAAAAACTTTACTACCGAGCAATATTTTAAACCTCAAGCAGATATGGCGGCGTTGTTTGACGATATGCCTGAAGCGCTGGCTAATAGTGTAGAAATTGCCAAACGCTGTAACTTAATGCTCACTTTAGGTAAAAATTATTTACCTAACTTTCCAACGCCAAATAATGAAAGTTTAAATGATTTTCTTATAGAAGAAGCGCGTAGAGGCTTGGCGCAAAGATTAGAGGTACTTTATCCAAATGAAGAAGTACGTGCCGCGAAAAAACCTGACTATGACGCACGTTTAGACTTTGAAACTCAAGTCATTAACCAAATGGGTTTTGCGGGCTACTTCTTAATTGTGGCCGATTTTATTCAGTGGGCTAAAGGTAACGGTGTGCCAGTTGGTCCAGGGCGTGGTTCTGGTGCTGGCTCTGTGGTTGCCTATAGTTTAAAAATTACTGACTTAGATCCATTAGAGTACAATTTACTATTCGAACGATTTCTAAATCCAGACCGCGTTTCGATGCCCGACTTCGATATTGACTTCTGTCAAGAAGGTCGAGATCGCGTCATTGATTACGTGAAACAAAAATATGGTTTAGATGCCGTTTCACAAATCGCCACTTTCGGTACCATGGCGGCAAAGGCCGTGATTCGCGATGTGGGTCGGGTGCTGGATTTGCCATTCTATTTTGTGGATGGTATCAGTAAGCTTATTCCGCTTGAGTTGGGTATTACCTTGTCCGATGCTTTGGTAAAGGAGCCGCAATTAGCTGAGCGTCGTGAAACTGAAGAAGAACTGAAAGAGCTGCTAGAACTGGCATTGCGACTAGAAGGTTTGGTGCGTAATATCGGTATGCATGCGGGTGGTGTGTTGATTTCACCAGGAAAAATTTCCGATTTCTCGCCCGTTTATTGCCAGGCAGATGGCGCAAGTTTAGTCAGCCAATATGATAAAGATGATGTTGAAGCAGTAGGGTTAGTTAAGTTCGACTTTTTGGGCTTACGTACATTAACCATTTTGGAACTGGCTTTAGTCAACGCCAATAAACAGCGTGCCGCTGAGGGCTTAGCGCCATTATCATTCGAAACCTTACCGCTAAATGATAAGCCTACATTCCAGCTATTAAAAACCGCCAATACCACTGCGGTGTTCCAGCTAGAGTCCAAGGGTATGAAGGATATGCTTAAACAAGCGATGCCTGATTGCTTTGAAGATATTATCGCGCTGGTGGCATTGTATCGACCTGGTCCTATGGATTTGATTCCAGATTTCTGTCGACGCAAGCATGGTAAGCAGCGTGTGGAGTACCCGCATCCGCTGACTGAGCCTATCTTAAAAGAGACTTATGGTATCGCTGTTTATCAAGAACAAGTGATGCAGATTGCGCAAGTGGTCGCGGGCTACAGCCTTGGTGGCGCCGATTTGCTTCGCCGTGCGATGGGTAAGAAAAAGCAAGAAGAAATGGATGCGCAGCGCAAAACCTTTACGGAGGGCGCGGTTAAAAATAACATGACGGAGCGACAAGCTACTGAATTGTTTGACTTGCTCGAAAAGTTTGCGGGTTACGGATTTAATAAATCTCACGCCGCCGCCTATGCACTGGTTGCTTATCAAACCGCCTATTTGAAGGCGCATTATCCAGCAGCCTTTTTAGCTTCAACCATGTCTGCGGATATGAACAATACGGATAGTGTGCGTATTTTCTATGAAGATTGCGCGCCGAATCAGGTGGAAATATTGTCGCCAGATGTGAATCAAAGTGAGTTTAAATTTACACCTATTAGCAAAAACCAAGTGCTTTATGGTTTGGGCGCAGTTAAAGGCACCGGGCAAGCGGCGATTGAAGTGATTTTGCAAGCTCGACGTAAAGATGGGCCATTTAAAGACCTTTTCGATTTCTGTAATCGCCTAGACTTGCGCAAAGTAAATCGCCGAGTAGTGGAATCATTAATTCGCGCTGGCGCATTTGATAAACTTTCGCCTAGCCGAAATGCATTATTAGCAGGCGTTGCCATGGCTATGGCCGCGGCAGAACAAAATAGCGCCAATAGTAACCAGAATAGTTTATTTGGCGAAGTTGCAGATAAAGCAGCGAATATTTTACCTACGGTGCCAGATTGGACTGAGCAACAACGCTTGCAAGAAGAAAAAGCAGCCTTGGGTTTTTATTTCAGTGGGCATCCTTATTGGGCGTACCAAAAAGATTTAAGTCAGTTTATTTCGACGACGTTGGCAAATTTAGCACCTAAAGAGCATCCGCAATTATTAGCAGGAATCGTTTCAGGTGTGCGTATTCGCATGACTGGACGTGGCAAAATGGCGATTGTGGGCTTAGATGACGGTACTACGCGACTAGAGGTAGTAGTGGGTAGTGAGTTACTTAATCAGCAACAGGCTTTATTAAAAGATGACCAACTTATCATCATAGAAGGCCGTGTTAGTAATGATGAATTCTCTGGCGGCGTAAGAGTTAACGCAAGAAAGATTTTCGATTTACCTACGTTAAGAAATAGCAAAGCTAGCTTTTTGAAAATATCTTGCAATGGACAAGCTGATGCGGTGAAACTAAAAGCCTTGCTGAAACCTTATTGTAAAAGTGCTTCTGATGAAGTGCGAGGTTGCGCGGTAAAAGTTGAATATCACAATAAAACCAGCAAAGTAGAGTTGATGCTTGGCAATGACTGGCGAGTGGATTTGCATGATGAATTGATTGCAGGATTAACTGCGTGGTTGAGTCGAGAAAACGTAAAAATCCTATATAATTAGACATTCATCAATGCATTCGAATTAATACTGCGTTGTTGGGTCTTGCCGTACTAGTTGTACTGTCTACGAAACTCAACAACACTATCTGAATAAGCGCCTTGTCTTAATGCGAATGCATTGATGAATATAGTCTTTAAGAAATAAGTTACGATTATTGAGTTAAATATATGAAAATAAGTTATTTAGATTTTGAACAACCTATCGCAGAACTTGAAGCCAGAATTGAAGGTTTACAGTCAGCGCACGATGACAATGATGCTTTGGATATTTCTAAAGAGCTTATTGCATTAGAAAAGAAAAATAAAAAATTATCTGAAGATATTTATGGTAATTTAACTGCATGGCAAATTTCGCAGTTGGCGCGTCATCCACAACGTCCTTACACTTTAGACTATATCAAGGCTTTATTTACTGACTTTGAAGAGCTGCATGGCGATAGAGCTTATGCAGACGATCCTGCGATTGTAGGCGGTTTGGCAAAATTTGAAGGTCAGCCCGTGATGGTGATTGGTCACCAAAAAGGTCGGGATGTAAAAGAGCGCCAATACCGTAACTTTGGTATGCCTCGCCCTGAAGGTTACCGTAAAGCGCTACGCTTATTCCGCTTGGCTGAAAAATTCCATATTCCTATCATTACCTTGATTGATACTCCTGGCGCTTATCCTGGTATTGGTGCCGAAGAGCGCGGCCAATCAGAAGCGATTGCACGTAATCTTTATGTGATGGCTGAGCTTGAAACACCTATTATCGGTGTAATTATTGGCGAAGGTGGCTCTGGTGGTGCGTTGGCTTTAGGTGTGGTCGACCAATTGTTAATGTTGCAATATGGTACTTACTCGGTTATTTCACCTGAAGGGTGTGCTTCTATTCTGTATAAGAGTGCAGATAAAGCTTCCATTGCTGCAGAGTCTTTGGCTATAACCGCAACGCGTCTTAAAGCATTAGGTTTGATAGACCGTATAGTGGCTGAACCATTAGGCGGCTCACATCGTGCGCCAGAAGTGGTGATGGAAACTTTACGTGTTGCACTAAAAGAAGAGCTCGCCAAATTAAAGCCAAAATCAATTAAGACTTTACTGGTTAGCCGTTATGAGCGCTTAATGGGCTATGGCAAATACAAAGAAGTCGCTGAAAAATAGCAAGAAAGTTACAGCTCTTGTAACTCATCCTTTACTTTCACAACTCAATCAATTTCTAGGTCGCCACTTAAAGCCCAATCAGCGCCTGTTGTTGGCGTTAAGTGGCGGCTTAGATTCTACAGTGCTGTTGCATTTGCTTGTTGCAGCGAAACAATCTAACTCTTTCGAGTTGCATGCCATGCATGTGCATCATGGTTTAAGCCAAAATGCCGATGCTTGGGCGGACTTCTGCACGCAACAATGTGAGCTTTTGAATGTGCCAATTGAAGTTGTATATGTTCAGCTCGATCCAAGTTCTAAACTTGGCATAGAGGCAGCTGCTAGGCAGTTGCGCTATGAGGCGTTGTTTGATTGTAAGCTTAATGAAATTGCACTAGATTTTATCGTCACAGCGCATCATCAAGATGACCAAGCTGAAACGTTGCTTTTACAAATGTTTAGAGGCGCTGGTGTAAAAGGCATGGCCTCTATGGCGGCAATAGATGAAGCTAGGCGCTTAATGCGTCCCTTGCTTGATGTGTCGCGCCAAACGTTGCAGGATTATGCGGAGCAGCATAATATTTCGTGGTGTAACGATGAGAGCAACGAGAATACCCAATACGAGCGCAATTTTGTGCGGCATGGTATCCTCCCCATTCTGGCGAATCGTTATCCTTCAGTTAAATCAGTGCTTGCACGAACGGCCTCACACTTGGCTGAAGCGAATGAATTGCTGGATAGTTTAGCGAGAATTGACGCTGTTAATTTATTGCAAAACAACAGCCTATGTTTGCAAGGTTTAACCAGCTTAGACCTTCCGCGCGCCAAAAATCTACTACGCTGGTGGTTTGCACAAAACCAACTCTCCATGCCAACCTCTGAGCATTTGAATGAAATTATTTTGCAGTTATTCAATGCTAAGGCTGATGCCAATATCAATATCCAGTTACAACACTTAAGTTTAAAGCGCTATCAACAACGCGCTTATTTATGCGCTGAACGTGTAGTCGAGACGTTTGATATGACTTGGAATGGGGAGTCGCATTTAGACTTACCCAATGGCGGTCAGTTACATTTTAAGCAAGTGATAGGCTCAGGCCTGGCGCTAAAGCATGGCATGACTAAGCTGAGAATCACAAATCGGGATGGCGGTGAGCGCTTTAAGCCAGATGTACTAAGGCCAACTAGAACGCTTAAACATCTACTGCAAGAAGCCAATATTCCACCTTGGCAGCGTGAGTATTTACCCCTTATATATTGGCATGATACTTTAGCCTTAGTGCCAAATATTGGCATAACGCATGAGCTGCGAGCTGGCGAAGGTGAACTTGGAATAGATATTATTTGGCAAGATATTTAGGTCTGAACCACGTAATCATCGTTTAAGTAATGGCTTAAGCTTTGGCCAAATATTATCAAGAATAATCGGCTGCCCTGACACATTCGGATGCAAACCATCGTCTTGAATTAGTTTTGGTTGGGCTGCAACATTTTCTAGCAAAAATGGCACTAACGAAACTTTATGTTGCAGGCTTAAATCAGGGTATGTGTTGCTGAAAGCCTCTGTATATTTAGGACCATAGTTAGGCGGTATTTTCATGCCGATTAACAGTATTTTTGCATTGGCTTTCTTGCTTTGTGTAATCATGGTATCAAGGTTCTCAGTCATGTCTTTTACGGGTAAACCGCGTAAACCGTCGTTAGCACCGAGCTCTATAATAATGATATTGGGTTGTACTTTTGAAAGCGCTGTTTCTAATCTAGTTAAACCGCCGCTTGTGGTTTCTCCGCTAATGCTGGCATTAATCACATCGTATTGATAATGCTGATCTGCCAACTTTTTTTGTAAGAGTGCTACCCAACCTTGAGATTTCGCAATTCCGTATGCGGCAGATAAGCTATCGCCATAAACTAAAATTTTAGGATTAGCGGCGTTTGCCTGTGAAATGGATGCAACGAAACTGAAACTCAGTAGACTAATGCAAAGTAACTTTCGTAACCATAATTTAGATTGCACTGGTTTTGATTGTTTAAGTTTAGAATTTAGCTTTTTTAAAATTAATAATAAGTGGAAAAACATTGATGCAACAACCTCCTGCTATGCAAACAAAAATAAGCCAAGCGACAATAATCCAAGCACAAAATTTAACATATGAATTCGTTAGTCATGATAACCATATTCAGGTTTTACGGGATTTAAATTTATCTATTTTTAATGGCGAGCAAATTGCCATTATCGGTAGCTCAGGTTCTGGTAAATCTACCTTACTCAGCTTGCTTGCAGGGTTGGACATTCCAAGTAGTGGTAGCGTTCAAATTCAAAACAATCCATTTAGTGGTTTAGATGAAGACGGCAGAGCAGCAGTACGTGCCAAAAGTATGGGGTTTATATTCCAGTCATTCCAGTTGCTACCATCACTCACAGCTTTAGAAAATGTCATGTTGCCATTGCAATTGAAAGGCCAAGCTAACGCAAAAGAGCTGAGCCTTGAGGCCTTAGCTAAAGTAGGTTTGAGCGCGCGCGTGCAACATTACCCGAAGCAGCTTTCAGGTGGCGAGCAACAGCGCGTGGCTATTGCGCGTGCCTTTGCCACTCAACCAGCCATTTTGTTTGCAGATGAGCCTACCGGGAATTTGGATAACTCAACAGGACAGATCATCATTGAGCTGTTATTCAAAATGAATATGGAGGCGGGTACAACTTTGGTTTTAGTCACCCATGATGTGCATTTGGCAAACCGATGCCAGCGTCAACTAAAGCTTGAAAATGGTGTGTTAACTGAGCAAACAGATTTGGCTACAGCATGAGTTTAAGTATTAGGTTGGCTTGGACACAAACGCTCAGCTTGTGGCGTTCTGGCGCATTGAGGGTGCTGGTTTTTTCCTTAGTTTTAGCAGTAACAGCTATTTCCGCGATTGGCTTCTTTACGCAACGCGTAGAGACTGCCTTAAATCAGCAAGGAGGCTTATTGCTAGGTGGCGATATTGCTGTGATTGCAGATCATGCTATACCCGATGCGTTGTTAATTAGCGCAGAAAAACAAGGCATAGAAACCGCTAAAACTTATGAGTTTTCTAGCATGGTGGTGTTTGGTGAAGGCAGTCAACTCGCGGAAATCAAGGCGGTTGAACAAGCCTTTCCATTGAGGGGTGATTTAACTTTAGGCAAACATGTCACTGATGTAGGCGTAGTAGTTAAAACCTCTCCTAAGCAGGGTGAGGTTTGGATCGAACCCAGACTTGCAAACTTACTGAATATTAAGGTGGGTGATGATGTTGAAGTAGGTGAGCGCAAGTTGCTTATCAGTGCAATATTGGTACGCGAGCCATCCCGTGGTGGAGACATGTTTGGCTTTGCTCCGCGCCTAATGATGAATGCCGCTGATTTGCCTTCCACCAAGTTGATTCAGTATGGCAGCCGAGTGAAATATCAGTTACTACTCGCTGCTAGCCCGCAAAAAATCAATCAATACAACGCACAAAACAAGTCTTCATTAAGCCGAGGCGAGAAAATACAAGATGTGCGAAATGCGCGCCCTGAAATTAAATCCGCTTTAGACAAGGCGCAACAATTTTTAGGCTTATCCGCTATGGTCAGCGTGATTTTAGCCATGGTCGCCATGTTGCTTTCCAGCTTGCCTTACATCAAACAAAGTTTAGATACCTTTGCCTTAATGCGTTGTTTTGGCGCTTCAAAAAGTACGGTGTTGCAAGTGTTAGCCATACAAACCATTTTAATTGCATTTTTTAGTGCTTTGTTGGGCGTGTTACTTGGGTTCATAGCGCAGTTTGGTTTGGCAACATTAGCGGGTAGCTTGTTTTTAGAGTCACTTCCACCAGCTTCTAGCTCCCCTGTGTTTATAGGTTTAGCAGCTAGTATTGCCATGATGTTTGCAGTGGTGTTGCCGCATGCTTGGCAAATGCGAAACTTAACAGCTATGAATATTTTACGCCGCGAAACGCTGGCTCAACCAATTTCAGCACAAGCTAAGTTTCTACCTGCAGCATTAGTGATGTGTGCGATGATTTTTTGGCAAGCACGTGATGTTAAATTAGCAGCTTCGACGATGGTCGCTTTAGCATTGCTGTGCATAGCGATTGTTGGTTTTTCTTATGTGTTGGTTACTTTGGCGAACCGTTTGTTCATGTTGTCGCCGAAAAGTCAGGTGCTGAACGATATGAAGCTTGGGGTGCTAGGGCTTAAGCGCCGATTTGGATTATCTACGGTGCAGATGATAGGTTTCAGTATGGGCTTGATGGTGTTGATGTTGCTAGCTTTGATACGTGGAGATTTAATTCGCAACTGGCAGGCATCATTACCGATTGATGCGCCTAATCGCTTTATTATTAATATTCAGCCCAGCCAAATCGATGGCATTAAGCAGTTTTTTCTGAAACAGGAAATCAAAGGCGGAAGCATTTTTCCTATGGTGCGTGGTCGTTTGATTAGTAAAAACGGTAAAGAGATTAACGCAACACAATGGCAAGACGAACGTGCCAAACGCCTTGCTGAGCGTGAGTTTAATTTGTCTTGGACTGCCGAAATGCAAAGTGACAACCAATTGTTGTCAGGTCGCTGGTGGACGCCCGAAGAATACGGCAAACCTTATTTATCCATAGAGCAAGACTTGGCAAAAACCCTTGGTATTCAATTGGGCGATAAGCTAATCTTTGACGTAGCTGGAGATCAACTTACACTTACTGTCACTAGTCTAAGAAAAGTAGATTGGGACACGATGCGAGCTAACTTCTTTGCTGTTACACCGCCCGGCGTATTAGATAATTATTCTGCAAACTACATTAGCAGTTTTCACTTGCCCATTGGTACAGATGCGGCGATGAATCAACTGATACGAAACTACCCTAATTTGACGGTGATTGATGTTGCCGCACTTATGCAGCAAGTACGCGGCATTATGCAAAAAATGAGCAGTACCATAGAGTACGTCTTCGCTTTTAGCTTGCTTGCGGGTTTAGCGGTACTTTACGCAGCTCTAATCGCCACCCGAGAAGAACGTATTGCCGAAGCCACGCTGATGCGTGTATTCGGCGCATCTCGTCGCCAAGTGAGTATTGCTTACATTGCAGAGTTTGCTTGTATTGGCTTGGTGTCCGCGTTGATTGCGACTGTTGCCGCTAACCTGTTGGCTTACTATATCAACGCTCAGATATTAAATATTCCTTTTCAGTTTAATGCAACGCTTGCATTAGGCATCACCCTAATAGCTGCCTTCATTATCCCGCTTGCCGCTTGGCTTGGTTTACGTGGATTTTTGAATGTTCCAGCAAGACAGCTACTCAACAGTATTTAATAAATATGGTTGTATACAGCCAATAATTGGCCACAAATTGACCAATTATTGGCTGTATACAACCAGTTTTTATGTGTACAATTTTTATCTAACCTCAGGGCTAATCTTTACTATCTGATTATATTGATTATTTTATAAAATTAAGTTTGAGGAATGTATTTTGCTTATTCAATACGGCTGAAATACATCTAACTTAGGGGATCGCATGCAAATTTCATTACAACAAAAAAACATGACACCAAAATTAATATTGGTCGCAATTTTAGGGGCTTATGCCATGCCGCAAATGGCAATGGCGGAAAATAAAGCTGAAGTGATTGAACTGGGTAAAATTGAAGTGATTGGCACTACGCCATTAGCTGGAGTGGGTTTGCCTTTAGAGAAAATTCCATCTAACGTACAAACAGTGAAAGCTAAGGATTTGCAACAACAAAATAATCAGACAATTGCTGATTTTATGAACAATAACATGTTGGGAGTGAGCGTAAACGAAACCCAAAATAACCCATATCAACCAGATATTTTGTTTCATGGGTTCACGGCTTCTCCACTTTTGGGTACGCCACAAGGTCTTTCTGTATTTCAAGATGGTGTGCGAGTAAATGAGCCTTTTGGAGATGCTGTAAATTGGGATTTAATTCCAGTGAATGCAATTGCTGGCATGAACTTGATGCCAGGGTCTAATCCAGTATTTGGTTTAAACACTTTAGGCGGGGCGTTATCAGTACAAACAAAAAATGGCCGTACACACCAAGGTGGCGGCATTGAAGCAAGCTATGGTTCATGGGCGCGCAAAAATGTAGCAGCTGAATTTGGTGGCGTTTCTACTGATAACTCAGTAGATTATTTTATTTCTGGTAATTATTTTGACGAAAATGGCTGGCGCGACAGTTCGCCAACAGAAGTCAAACAAGTATTTGGTAAATTAGGCTGGCAAAATGATGCAACACGTGTGGAGTTAAGTTATACAGGTGCTGATAACGACATGATTGGTAATGGTTTAGTGCAAAAAGAGTTAATAGACCAGTTCGGTCGTGAAGCCATCAATACCAAACCTGACCAAACAAAAAATACACTTTCATTTTTCAATCTTAACGGTAGTCATTGGTTTAATGATGACGTACAGTTAACTGCAAATACTTATTATCGTAAATCAAAGCGCAACACTTTGAATGGCGATGTGAATGATGATTATGAGCTGGATGTTGATATTGCTGGAAATGATGCTGATTGTTTAGCCAACACTGGTGGCGATGCGGATGAATTTTGTAGTGGAGCGCTAAATCGGAGCAAAACAGACCAAAAAGGCTACGGTTTCAATACACAGCTGGCGTTCAATCAACCTTTAATGCAAAAGCAAAATCAATTCATTGTAGGCTTGGGCTATGATCAATCACGCATAAAATTTAATCAATCCTCTGAATTTGGAGTTATTAATAGCTCGCGTGGTGTCGATGGTACAGGTATTGAAAATACAGATGCTGAGGTAGACTTACTTGGTAAAACTCGTAGTTGGGGCTTGTTTGGGACAGATACATTGTCATTAAATAACTTGTGGCATTTAACCCTTTCAGGTCGCTACAATCATATTAATGTTAAAAATACCGACAAAATCAGTCCTAAGGGCTCGATTGAAGAAGTTTCACCTGGAGTATTTGAAGATGTCACGCTTTCAGGTAATCATACTTTCAGCCGCTTTAACCCCGCAGTAGGTTTGAGTTTTACCCCTACTAAAGATTTATCTGTATATGGATCTTATAATGAAGGCATGCGTGCACCAACTTCGATGGAGTTAGGCTGTGCAAATCCAAATGTGCCATGTAAATTGCCAAATGCAATGGCGGGTGACCCTCCACTGGAAAAAGTTGTTTCAAAAACTTTTGAATTAGGTGCCCGTGGTAATTTAATTTCAGACACTAAATGGTCAGCCTCTGTTTACCACACAGTTAATCATGACGATATCCAGTTTATCTCAACTAATGCTACCAATGGTATGGGTTATTTCGATAACGTAGGTAAGACCCGCCGTATGGGATTAGATGCAGGGCTTTCTGGTAATTTAGGTTTATTAAGTTGGAAGGCAGGCTATAGCTATTTACAAGCCACTTACGAAACGGGCCTAGAACTTACCAATGCGCTAAATTCAACTTCTGATGGCAATACAATCTTAGTGAAAAAAGGCGATCGCTTAGCAAACTTGCCTGAGCATGCGCTAAAATTGCGCATGCAATATCAAGCTACACCTAACTGGACAATTGGTAGCAATATCAATCTGTTCTCTGACGTTTATGTTCGTGGTAATGAAAATAACAATCATCGTGCGAATGATGGTGATCCAGACCACGTGCAAAATAGCGGAAAAATTGGCGGCTATACTATCGTGAATTTGGATACACGCTATAAATTTGGTAAAACTGGCTGGCAAGTATTTGCTAAGGCAATTAATATTTTTGATAAAGAATATGCCACAGGTGGTCAGTTTGGAGAAAACTGGATTGAAAATGGCGCATTTTCAGGTGGCGACGAACCATCTAAAATGGTAATGCCAGGCGCACCACGTGCAGGCTGGATTGGTGCACGTTATGAGTTTGGCGGCAAAAAATAACTTCTGATAGATTAAGGAAATATTTTGCAATTAGCGTATATCGCACCGAGTAACACCTCGGCACTACTAAAGCAACAATCTAAAATTTTAATTGTTGAAGATGAAGTATTGTTCGCTAGAGCAGTGATGCGTCGATTGCAGAAAGCAGGATATGAGTGCGCGCATGTTGAGAGTTTGCAGGATGCGCGCACTATTTTCAAACAGTTTTCTCCTGATATCGTATTACTTGATATGCGTTTGCCTGACGGTAATGGTTTAGATTTTCTGACTGATTTAGTCGCTAAAAATGTTGCAGTGATTGTGATGACTGCGCATGGTGAGATTAGTGATGCAGTCAATGCCATTAAACAAGGCGCAATCGACTATCTTAAAAAGCCGATTGATTTAGAAGAGCTATTATTATCTGTTCAAAAGGCTGAGGCTTCAGCGATACAAAGTAATAGTTTGGATTACTCCCGCCAACGCAATGCACATGCGATTGATGGTGTCGAGTTGTTGGGAGATAGCCCAGCAATGCAAAGTGTGAAAATGCAAATTCAACGTATTGCTCAACTAGTCGCCGCCGATACCGTGCCTCCTACCGTGTTAATCAGTGGTGAAACGGGGACTGGTAAAGATGTTGCTGCGCGCCTGTTGCATTTATCTTGTCAGATTAACGGTCAAAATAACGATAAGCCATTTGTGCATATTGATTGTGCATCCTTGCCGCCAGACTTAATGGAAAGCGAACTGTTTGGGCACGAGAAGGGCGCTTTCACGGGCGCAATAGCAACGCGTCCAGGATTAATAGAGGCGGCAGAAGATGGCACACTTTTTTTGGATGAAATTGGTGAGTTGCCTTTAGCCTTGCAAGCCAAGTTGCTCAATGTACTTGAGCGCAGAATGGTGCGCAGAATAGGCTCCACCAAAGAACGTGCCGTGCCTGCAAGGTTTATTGCCGCCACCAATCGCGATTTGCATGAAATGTCGCTTACTGGTAGTTTTAGACAAGATTTATATTACCGCTTAAATGTCATGAGTGTTGCCATGCCGCCATTGCGTGAAAGAGCTGCTGATGTTTTGATGTTGGCTAAGAATTTTGCCGCGCAGACTTCGAGGCGCTATGGTTTAGCATCGCCAGTTTTCTCTACCGATGCAATTGCTATGATTAAAAGTTACCATTGGCCTGGTAATGTACGTGAGTTGCGCCATCAAGTGAGCCGTGCCATGTTGTTGTCTCATCAAGGTAATATCACTGAAGTTGATTTAGCACTTCCTGTGAACAGAGCGCGGCTCGAGGCAAGCCAGCACGTTGAAAATACAATTCTCAACTCACAAGCTACATTGGATGAAGTAGAAAAAGCAGTTCTATTAAAAGTAATGGCTGAGTCTGATAATAATGTGTCCAGAGCGGCGCGCAAACTTGGAATTACGCGTATGACAATGCGTTATCGCTTAGAAAAACATCAATTCAACATTAAAGCTGAAGAATAACTATTTTTAATAGTAAAGTTGTTCTTTAGATAAACCTTCAGAAAATATATCAGTTAACTCCTAATAAGATTTCACACTGACGCCACATTCTCAAATGACGGCAAAGCCCCTGCATGGTATGATTTGGACAAATTAAAACTGGAAAAATATCATGCAAATTGGTACACCATTAAGCCCTAATGCTACTCGCGTTATGTTGCTCGGTAGCGGTGAATTAGGTAAAGAAGTGATTATTGCATTGCAACGATTAGGTGTAGAAGTGATTGCGGTAGATCGCTACAAAAATGCGCCTGGTCATCAAGTGGCACATCGCGCTTACACTATCGATATGACTGATGATAAAGCTTTGGGTGATTTAATCGCCCAAGAAAAGCCGCACTTAATTGTGCCAGAAATTGAAGCGTTGAATACCAATACGCTTGCAGATATTGAGTCTTCTGGCATTGCGACAGTAATTCCAACCGTCAAAGCTGTGCAACTCACAATGAACCGTGAAGGTATACGCAGACTAGCCGCGGAAGAGTTGAGCTTACCTACCTCTCCATATGCATTCGCTAGAAGTGAAGCAGAGTTACAAGCTGCGATTGACACAGGCATTGGTTATCCATGTTTTATTAAACCTACGATGTCATCTTCTGGTAAAGGTCAGTCACGTATAACTAATTCTGGTGAAGTAAAAACCGCATGGGATTATGCAGCTTCAGGCGGTCGCGTCAATCAAGGCGTGGTCATTGTTGAAGGGCAGATTGATTTTGATTATGAAATCACTTTGCTAACCGTACGTGCTAAAAATGCAGCGGGTGAAACTCAAACGTATTTCTGCGAACCGATTGGTCATGTGCAAGAAAAGGGCGACTATGTTGAAAGCTGGCAGCCTCAGGCAATGACGACAGGCGCGTTAGAGGAATCTAAACGTATTGCAAAAGCGGTGACGGATAGCTTAGGTGGTCTTGGCTTGTTTGGGGTAGAGCTATTCATCAAAGGCGATAAAGTTTGGTTCAGCGAAGTCAGTCCGCGTCCGCATGATACTGGCATGGTCACTATGGCGAGCCAACGCTTTAGTGAATTTGACCTTCATGCGCGTGCTATTCTGGGCTTACCAGTAGATGTTAGCTTACGTGATGCCGCAGCCAGCGCTGTTATTTATGGCCAACATGAAACGACAAACTTAGTGTTTGATGGTGTTGAAGCCGCCTTAGCTGTACCGAATAGCGATATTCGCCTATTCGGCAAGCCAGAATCCTTTGTTAAAAGACGTATGGGTGTGGCGCTCGCCACAGGTAAAGATACTGATGAGGCTAGAGGTCGTGCAAAATTGGCTGCTAGTTTAGTTAAACCTAAAGTTGTATAAATCGGTCGAACTCAAATGCTAGATAAAATTGAAGAAGCAGGTAGTAATAAAAGTACGTTCTTTGAACTGCTAGGCGGAGAGGCGAGCGGCACTGAAAATATCCGTCTTTTAGTAGAAACCTTTTACGACATTATGGAAAGCGACCCTAAAGCTGCACCGCTTCGAGCAATGCATCCGGCTGACTTAACCTCAGCGCGCGAGAAACTTTTTATGTTTTTGACTGGATGGACCGGCGGCCCCCAGCTTTATATCGAGCGTTATGGTCACCCGATGCTTCGCGCCCGCCACATGCCATTCCCAGTGGATGAATCTGCCCGTGACCAGTGGATGTATTGCATGATTAAGGCGATGCATCAGTTGGATTATGAGGACTTGCTCATGAAAAGATTGGCTGAGCAGTTGTACGGTGTGGCTGACTTTATGCGAAACCAATAATCGTATTGATTGTTGATGATGTAATAATAAGTAGTCCAATAATATTTAAAAATACCTGAATCCAAAAAGTAATTCGAAAGGATTTTTTAGAGGTTTTATGTCTAAATATTCTTTGCGCTAGCAGGGCGCCAGGCCAGCCTCCAATAAGACTGAGGGACTGCAAGGTTGTTTCGGATGTTCTTTGAGAATTGTTTTTAGCAGCACGTTTATCTAACCAATAGAAGATAAATGTAACTAAGCTTGTAATTGCATAAATTAGCAAAACATTTGGTGATAACCGATTCACAGAAACGGCAACACAAATAATGCTTAAAAAAGCTAAAGTTAAGTAAACGGGTATTATGCTTTGATCTAAGCTGAGAGGATTTTTCCTACGTGAGCCAACATAAAGCACCTCGCTGGCTGCGGCTCTACCTTTAGTATCAGTGATGAGTTTGTATGTTACTAACTCATCACCTTTAGGTCGTTTACAATAGCCAGTAAACTCTTTTATATGCAAATAAACTTGCTTGCCACCGCCATTTGGTGAGATAAAGCCAAAACCTTGCTCATCTTTCCATGCGGTAATTTTTCCTTGAAAGCGCATGTAAAACGTTATGTGTTTTGAATCACAATATTTGGAAATTTCCCGCTGTGATCTAAACTGGTATTTGCGATTTTAATTGCAGCTTTACGTGCGATTTCTTTGTAAATATTAGCGATTTTAGAATCAGGTGTGGCAACAACTGTAGGTTGTCCACTATCAGCTTGTTCACGAATCGTGATATCTAAAGGTAAGCTACCAAGTAAATCTACGTTGTAGTCTTTGCACATTAATGCGCCGCCGCCTGCGCCAAAAATATGTTCTTCATGACCACAATTAGAGCAAATATGCGTACTCATATTTTCGACAATGCCTAAAATTGGGATGCCGACTTTTTCAAACATCTTCAAACCTTTACGAGCATCTAACAGCGCAATGTCTTGTGGCGTGGTAACAATAATTGCGCCAGTTACAGGAATCTTTTGTGCGAGCGTCAATTGAATATCGCCAGTGCCAGGTGGTAAGTCTACGATTAAATAATCTAAATCGCGCCATTTTGTTTCACGCAATAACTGTTCTAAAGCGCCTGTCACCATTGGGCCGCGCCAAACCATCGGCGTATCAGCATCAATTAAAAATCCAATCGACATCGCTTGTATGCCATGAGCTTCCATCGGATCCATAGTTTTGCCATCTTTACTTTCTGGGCGGCCACTAATCCCTAACATTTGCGGTTGGCTTGGGCCGTAAATATCTGCATCTAACAAACCAACGGTCGCGCCTTCTGCAGCTAATGCCAAAGCTAGGTTAACAGAGGTAGTTGACTTACCAACGCCACCTTTGCCTGATGCTACCGCAATAATGTTTTTCACGTTCGGCAATAAAGTCACGCCCTGCTGGGCTTTATGCGCAACGATGCGGCTACCAATGTTGACGGTTACGTTGCCAATGTCTGGCAAACCTTTAAGCGCATTGCTCACCAATGCTTGCACATCATTCATCACAGATTTAGCGGGGTAACCAAGCACAATATCAACGCTGACATCGTTACCATTGATTTGGATATTTTTAGCAGACTTACTACTGATAAAGTCTTTGCCAGTATTCGGGTCTATGCAAACTTTTAATGTGCTTTGGATAAGTAATTCTGAAATTGCCATTGCTTAATTTCCTGATTGAAAAGTTAAGTGATTAACTTGAGTAAATAGATAAGGTATTTTAACTGATAGTTTGATTAAATGTCTGTTTGATTAGGTAGATAATAGGCGTGTTTGTTCATTGAAATCGCTAATCAACGCTGGGTGAAGCTCGCGTCATTTGCTAGAATAGCGATTTAGCATAATAGATTCATTTATCTCATGGCAACTGCAAACACCCCTCGTAAAATTCTCGTTACCTCCGCACTTCCATACGCCAATGGCAGTATTCACCTTGGACATTTGGTGGAATATATTCAAACTGATATTTGGGTGCGTTTTCAAAAAATGCAAGGGCATACCGTGCATTATGTTTGTGCCGATGACACACATGGCACACCGATTATGTTGCGTGCTGAGAAAGAGGGCATTACGCCAGAAGCTTTGATTGATGGCGTACATAAAGAACATACCGCAGATTTTAACGAGTTTTTAGTTGAGTTTGATAACTACTATTCAACCAATGCGCCAGAGAATAAAGAGCTTTCACAAAGCATATATAGAAAATTAAAGGCTAACGGAAAAATTGCCACAAAAATCATAGAGCAGTTTTACGATCCTGTAAAAAATATGTTCTTGCCCGACCGCTTTATTAAAGGTGAGTGCCCAAAATGTCATGCGAAGGATCAATATGGTGATTCATGTGAAGTCTGTGGCGCTACCTACAATCCAACAGAGTTGATTAATGCATACTCGGCTGTTTCAGGCGCGGCACCTATTCGTAAAGAAACTGAGCATTACTTTTTCAAACTTTCAGAGTGCGAGCAGTTCTTAAAGGATTGGACACGTTCAGGTACCTTGCAAGGTGAAGCTGCGAACAAGATGGGCGAGTGGTTTGAAAATGGTTTAAATGATTGGGATATCTCCCGCGATGCGCCATATTTTGGTTTTGAAATCCCAGATGCGCCAGGTAAATACTTCTATGTGTGGTTAGATGCGCCAATAGGTTATATGGCGAGTTTTAAAAATCTTTGCCAGACTAAAGGTTTGGATTTTGATGAGTATTGGTCAAAAGATAGTAAAACTGAGCTTTATCATTTTATTGGTAAAGATATTTTATATTTCCATGCGTTGTTTTGGCCAGCAACACTAGAGTTTAGTGAGCACCGTAAACCCACCCAAATTTTCGCTCACGGATTTTTAACGGTAAATGGCGAAAAGATGAGTAAGTCACGCGGTACCTTTATTACTGCACGCAGCTACTTAGACCATATCAAAAATCCAGAATACCTACGTTATTACTACGCGGCAAAAATTAATAGCACAATGGAAGATATTGATTTGAGCTTAGATGATTTTGTCGCACGCGTTAACAGCGACTTGGTGGGTAAGTATATTAATATTGCGAGCCGAACGGCTGGATTTATTAATAAGCGATTCGAGGGCAAATTAAATCCAAGCGCTTCTAATCCAGTGGTGACAGAAATTAAAGCATCTACACAGGCTATCGCTGAGAGTTACGAAGCACGCGAGTATGGCAAAGCCTTACGTGAAATTATGCGTTTAGCTGATATAGCGAATGGCTTTGTCGCGGACAAAGCACCATGGGTCATAGCTAAACAAGAAGGGCAAGATGAAGCATTACAACAAGTGTGTTCTGATGCACTTGAGATGTTCCGCTTGTTAACCTTATATTTAAAACCAGTATTGCCGAAACTTGCATATGAGATTGAGCGCTTTCTGAATATAGAGCCGCTCACTTGGCAATCTGTAGACGCATCATTGCTCGCAACTCACAGCATTCAAGCCTATGAACACTTGATTACTCGTGTAGACCCGAAACTGATTGAAGCTATGACCGAAGCAAATAAAGAAAACTTAACAGCCACACCACAAGTAACTGAACCTACGGTAAGTAAGGTCGTCCCAGTAACAGCTAATTTACCTGAGGCTGAATATATAAGCATAGACGACTTCACAAAAGTGGATTTGCGTATCGCTAAAATCGTTAATGCTGAACATGTTGAGGGAGCAGAAAAGTTACTTAAACTATTACTTGATATCGGTGAAGAAAAACCACGTCAAGTGTTTGCAGGCATTAAGTCTGCTTACGACCCTACAACTTTGGTCGGGCGCCTGACGGTAATGGTGGCAAACTTAGCACCACGCAAAATGAAGTTCGGCATGAGTGAAGGTATGGTGTTGGCGGCAAGTGATGAGAACGGTGGCCCATTTATTTTGAGTCCCGATGCAGGCGCTCAGTTAGGGATGCGCGTTAAGTAATAAGGTGTAGCCGTTTACTTGGCTTAGTGAGTGTTGAGATAATTGCTAAACTAACTAAGCTGAGTCAAGGTTTATCCAAAGCAAAAGCCCCGAATTCGGGGCTTTTGCTTTGGTACTTATCTATATTAATTTATTCGAATTATTTATTTATGATTAATTGTATTTATTGCTCTACACAGTCAACAAAATAAGCCGGTTTACCATCTATCACTTGTTTTACTAAGCCATGATTGTCGGCTTCAAAGCCAGGGAATTTTTCATTAAATTCACGCGCGAATTTAAGGTAATTTACAATAATCTTGTTAAAGCGCTCACCTGGAATAAGGAGCGGAATGCCCGGAGGATAGGGTGTTAACAACACCGCAGTTATGCGACCCTCTAAATCGTCAATTGGCACGCGATCCATTTTGCGGTGTGCCATTTTGGCAAACGCATCCGTTGGTTTCATCGCAGGCACCATGTCAGATAGATACATTTCAGTAGTCAAGCGCGCTACGTCATTGGCTCTGTAAACTGCATGGATTTGTTCACATAAGTCGCGTAGACCAATTTTCTCGTAACGAGGTTGTTTCTGCACGAACTCAGGTAATACTTTCCAAAGCGGTTGGTTCTTGTCATAGTCATCTTTAAATTGCTGTAAAGACGCTACCATAGTGTTCCAGCGACCTTTGGTAATACCAATCGTAAACATAATGAAGAATGAATAAAGGCCAGTCTTCTCAACAATCACACCATGTTCTGCTAGGTATTTGGTGACAATGGCGGCAGGGATACCAAATTTATCTGAGAAATTACCTTTAATATCCAAGCCTGGCGTAATAATAGTCGCCTTAATCGGGTCAAGCATATTGAAGCCCGGTGCGAGATTGCCAAAGTCATGCCATGCATCATTGGCTTTAAGCATCCAAGCATCACGCTCTTCCAAGCCTTCTTCTGACAAGTCATCAGGACCCCAAACTTTAAACCACCAGTCTGTACCCCATTCTTCGTCAACTTTGCGCATTGCGCGGCGAAAATCTAGCGCTTCCATCAAGCTTTCTTCTACTAATGCTGTGCCGCCTGGCGCTTCCATCATGGCGGCTGCCACATCGATACTTGCCACGATTGAGTATTGCGGGCTAGTTGACGTGTGCATCAAATAAGCTTCATTGAAAATGTCGCGGTCTAGTTTATTGTTTTCAGCATCTTGCACCAAAATTTGGCTTGCTTGGCTTAAGCCTGCGAGTAATTTATGAGTGGACTGCGTTGAAAATACCATACTTTCTTTGCAACGTGGACGACCTTCACCGATAGCGTGGTAATCGCCATAAAAATCATGGAAAGTAGCATGTGGTAGCCAAGCTTCATCAAAGTGCAATGTGTCGATTTTGCCATCTAGCATTTCTTTAATTTCTTCCACGTTGTACAGTACGCCGTCGTAAGTTGATTGCGTAATGGTTAATACACGTGGTTTAGATTTTTTATCAATGATAAATGGATTGCGATCAATTTTCTTTTGAATGTTTTCCCATTCAAACTCACTTTTCGGAATCGGACCAATAATGCCGAAGTGATTTCGTGTAGGCATTAAGAACACAGGGATTGCGCCTGTCATAATAATCGCGTGTAGTATTGATTTATGACAGTTACGGTCTACAACCACAACGTCACCTGGCGCAACGGTAGAATTCCACACCATTTTGTTTGAGGTTGAAGTGCCGTTAGTCACAAAGTAAAGATGGTCACAGTTGTAAATGCGTGCAGCATTGCGTTCAGAAGCGGCAACAGGGCCTGTATGGTCAAGCAATTGACCAAGTTCATCTACTGCATTACAAACGTCAGCACGTAGCATATTCTCACCGAAGAACTGATGGAACATTTGCCCAACAGGAGATTTCAAGAATGCTACGCCGCCAGAATGCCCTGGGCAGTGCCAAGAGTAAGAGCCATCAGCGGCATACTCTGTTAATGCTTTAAAGAATGGTGGAGGTAAGCTATCTAAGTAAGCTTTAGCCTCACGCAGAATATAGCGAGCCACGAATTCAGGCGTATCCTCATACATGTGAATGAAGCCGTTTAACTCACGCAAAATTTCATTTGGAATGTGGCGTGAGGTGCGCGTTTCACCATGCAGGAAAATAGGAATTTCTTCATTGCGGTAGCGAATTTCGTCTACGAATTTTCGTAAGTTATCGAGCGCATCTAAATTTCCTTCAATGAACTCATTATCATCAATCGACAGGATAAATGCTGATGCACGACTTTGTTGCTGCACAAAAGAGGTGAGGTCGCCATAACTGGTGACGCCTAACACTTCGAAACCTTCAGTTTCGATAGCTTTGGCGAGCATACGTATGCCTAAACCAGATGAGTTTTCTGAGCGAAAATCTTCGTCGATAATAACAACGGGGAAACGAAATTTCATTAAATAGAAATCCTTAATTAATTCTTACTGGTGTTAAATACTACGAGTATTAAATCTTAGGTAAGGTCACGCCAACTTGACCTTGGTATTTTCCGCCACGATCTTTATAGCTGGTTTCGCACACATCATCTTCATCAGCTTCAAAAAACAAGACTTGTGCACAGCCTTCATTTGCGTAGATTTTAGCTGGTAGTGGTGTGGTGTTACTGAACTCTAGTGTGACATAACCTTCCCACTCTGGTTCAAATGGCGTGACGTTAACGATAATGCCACAACGGGCGTAAGTTGATTTCCCCAAGCAAATTGTGAGCACATTACGTGGAATGCGGAAATACTCAACAGTACGTGCCAACGCAAATGAGTTTGGTGGAATGATGCAGTAATCAGCATTCACTTCAACAAATGAATTTGGGTCAAAGTTTTTTGGGTCAACAATGGTGCTATTGATATTGGTGAACAGCTTAAACTCTTTGCTGCAGCGAATATCGTAACCATAGCTTGAAGTGCCATATGACACCATACGCTCACCTTGAGCATTCTGCTTGACTTGGTTAGGCTCGAACGGCTCTATCATGCCGTGTTGCTCTGCCATTTTGCGAATCCATTTATCTGATTTAATGCTCATGTATTAACCTATTCATAGACTAAAATAAAATGCCCATGCATTATAAAGTGCATGGGCATTTTGTGTATTTTTTTTCAAAAATTTATTAGTGCTTATCGCCACCTAATTCAATGCTGTAACGCCAGAATTGATCTGATGTTTCAAAAATTACACTTGATTCTTCAGGGTCACGGTTACCAGCGCGGTATTGGTGTAACGGTGTTTTGTCGGCTGCCCAAGCTTTAACAATTGGGTCAACTAATTTCCATTGTGCTTCTACCTCACTAATATGTAGGTATTGTGAAGGATCGCCTTCCATCAAATTAAGCATGAGTGTTTCATATGAATCAATGCTCTCATCGCCAGCTTGGCGTTGCGGCGCATCAATGCTTAAGGTGCGGGTGGCAATATCTAATCCTGGAATTTTTGATTCTATTTCAAGCTTAACGGTTTCTTTCGGTTGAATGCTAATGACTAACCAGTTTTGGTGTTGATTATCAACCAATTGCATTGGAGATTTTTTAAATTTAACAGAAATAGCGACATTACCTTCGTGCATGCGTTTCGCAGTACGCACATAGAAAGGCACGCCTTGCCAGCGTGGATTATCAATAAATAATTTCACGGCGGCATAAGTTTCGGTGATGCTAGATTCAATTCCATCACGTTTTAGTTCTTCTAAATATCCAGCTACATTTTCACCATGACCGTCGCCTACACATACACGTCCAGCCGCGTATTGCGCACGGAAAGCTTGTTTGTTTAAGTTATTAACATCAATTGGACGAATAGATTGTAGTAACTTGATTTTTTCAGCACGAATACTATCTGGCGATAAATCTTTTGGTTTTTCCATCGCAGTTAATGCGAGTGTTTGTAATAAATGGCTTTGGAACATATCGCGCAATGCGCCTGTTGCATCGTAGAAAGTTGTACGTTCACCTACCCCTAAAGTTTCGTTATTGGTAATTTGTACGTGGTCAATATGCTCTTTGTTCCATAATGGTTCAAATATGGCATTGGCAAAACGCGTTAACATTATGCCTTGAACTGCTGATTTACCTAGGTAATGGTCAATACGGTATATTTGACTCTCTTTGAGGTGTTTAGTGAGTCTGGCTTGCAAATCTTGCGCAGAAGCTAAATCAGTACCAAATGGTTTTTCAATCAGCACACGACGCCAGTATTGGCTCTCATCAAGCAAGCCAACTTCTGAAAGTTGCTCAACAACTGGTGCAAAATCAGTAGGGCGTACCGACAAGAAATAAGCGAAATTTTGCGGAAAGGTTTTCGCATCACTTAACGTAGCACTCATTTTTTTGTAAGCATCAGGATCATCAGATGCATTAGCAAAGTAATGATTACGTGCGATAAAGCGTTCAAACACTTTTTGATCGTAACCGTTTTTGAATTTGGCATCTAACATGCCTTTGATATCTGCTAACCAAACATCACGTGATACTTCACTACGGCCCACAGAAAGAATAGCCATATGTTCTGGAAGGCGTCCGGCGGCATCTAAGCGGAACAGACCAGGCATTAATTTGACTCGGGATAGGTTGCCGCTAGCACCAAACAAAACTAGCGTACAAGGATCTATTTTTTTAACCATGATGTGAGTAAAACCTTAAATTGGATTTTGAAAAGTATGTAATTTTAATTATTGTATAAGTTAAATGGATATTACTAATGACGAGCTTCTGCGGAGCCTTCTGATTCCATATCCAAATCACCCCAGCCTAAGCGGCGATTGAATACTTCTAACAATAAATCCCAGCTTAAGCGCGAGAGTGCAGGGTCATAACGATGACCTTCATCGCGCATGAATGCGTGTTGACCATTAAACTCATGCCAAGTGTAGCGCGTGCCAACTTCATCAAGGCGCGCTTTTACCATATTGCGGCCTTCTAACGGCACGTGAGGGTCTTGGCGCCCCCAAATATGTAGCAACTCACCTTTAATTTCACCTGCACGCTCTAATGAGTTATCGTTTTTACCTAAACCTAAAGATTTTTTGTGTATATCTGTCGCATAAAAACATACCGCTGCCCGTACTTCTGGGTTCATTGCAGCTCGAAAGGCAAGGTGGCCGCCTATACAGATGCCCATTACGCCTAAACGGCCAGTGCAGTCGCTACGTGATTTTAAATAATCCAACACAGCTTTAGCATCACTATCGTAAGCATCTACAGGTTTGGTGGTTTTTAGTTCATTTCCGCGCGTTGTGCCAGCCTCATCGTATGCGAGCACAGTGCCTAGCGGTTCAAACTCATGATAGATTTCTGGGCACGCAACAATAAAACCGTGGCCAGCTAGCATTGCTGCTGTACGGCGAATGGGGGCTGTAACTTGGAAAATTTCAGAAAACATCAAAACTGCAGGATATTTCCCTGGCGCTGCCGGGCGGAATATATGTGCGCGCATTTCACCCGTTGGTGTATTAAGATCAACAACTTCACTGTCTTTAATTAACATTTTCTGTTCCAAATAGAAGCTATTTTCAGTAACCATATATGATAAAGCAAGCAGGCAAATTCATACAGTGGTTTGATAGAAAAAGTATAAAAAGCATGACAATTTTGTCGATTTCGTGTCAAATTCGGTCTACTTAATTTTTGATATTGAAATGAGCAGTAATGCAGGAAAAAAGTATCGACAGATGGCAGAGCTTTGAAACTATGGAGTCATTAAGGCAAGGTGTTTGTGACGCTATTGTTAAAAGCGCTAATGAAGCTATTGCTAAGCGTGGTCAATTTTCAATCATCCTTGCAGGCGGAAACACGCCCAGAGCCATCTACAGCGTATTACGTGATTTACCTATGGATTGGTCAAAATGGCATATTTACCATGGTGATGAGCGCTGTTTACCTATTGATCATGAGGATCGAAATAGTTTGATGGCAAATCAGGTTTGGCTCGATCACGTCGATATACCAGAGCAGCAAGTTCACCATATACCTGCTGAGTTGGGGCCTATTGAAGGGGCAAAAGCCTATGCTGAAACATTAACTGGAGCACCAACTTTTGATCTGGTGTTATTAGGTTTGGGGGAAGATGGACACACTGCCTCTTTATTTCCGAATCATGAGGTAGACAATAGTGCAGATGCTGTTCCAGTTTTTAACTCTCCCAAACCGCCAGCAGAGCGAGTCACTGTTAGCCAAAATCGCTTAAATAATGCGCATGAGGTTATTTTTATGGTCACTGGCGCTGGTAAACAGGAGGCAGTGGATAATTGGCGTAAAGGAGTGAAAATACCCGCGACTTTAATTTCGCCAACGAATGGTGTAGATATTTATTGTTATGATGTACAAGTGCAATGATATACAGGTGCAATGATGTAAAAGTGCAATAACATACAAATAATTTGCATATTTGTAAGTGATTGTATTGAGCTATTTCTTTTACTATAAGGATGAGTTTGAAACAAGGCTAGTTTAACATTTTGTAACATTTGTTATTGATTTTTTACTAAAAATTTCTTGATTAGCATCGCAAAATTATGATACTTTTCGGGGTAGCGGCACAAATGAATATAGATAATTTCAACTATTCAATAAAAATAAGCCAAGCATCGCTTTATGATTTTAGTATCTGGTTCAGTTGAGCTAATTCTTAACAAAAGTTCTTAGAATACCTAAAGTTATAAACAAATTAGGGGTTTTATCTTAATATACGGAGACCCCCATGAGAATTAAATTTCTTACCATATACTCAACTGTGTTCTTAGCTTTAAGCTTATCTGTAGGCGTTAAAGCAAGTCAAACTAAAGATTCCACTCTGACATACTCTCCTAGTAATACACTCTCCGGATGGAGTTCTTGGTTTGGTGATGACACATCTAGTGTAAGTTTTGTGGATGAAGCTTCGAACGATAATAATGCCATTACTGTGCTTGGATACCCAAAACACAGATCCTTTAGCGCTGCTTATTTAACTGCTGGTCTTCAGAACGAAAGTTCACGTGTAGCCGCTTCTTCAAAGCTAAGCTACGGTAGTGAAGGTGAGGTATTTTTGAGTCCTGTTTCAAGTGTGCCAAAGGATACTAATAACAGTTATGGTAATTATGCGGTATTAAATATCAACCAAAATATTGAAGTTGGACCTGAGCCAGAAACCTACAGCATGATGTTTGCTGGGCTAATATTAATGGCCTTTGTTGCGCACAGACGTACCTCTTATTTTAAACTAACTGACACTGTATTTAGTGAAAGTGCTAAAAGTAGCCTTTAACATAATTATTAATCACTGCTAGCGGTTCGCGCAGAGCACCTTTGAATGCCATACCCCAACTAACCCAGCATTGGCTTGGTGCAGCCGCGTAACTCACATTAATTTTTTGACCCATGTGACCAGCCTCAACTAGCTTCTTAACGCGCCACATATGGTAGGGCTCAGAAGTAATAATGATTTGTTTGATGCCAGCAGTCTCTAAAATAGAGCGAGAAAATGTTAAGTTTTCTAATGTTGAGCTAGAGCGTGATTCAACTAATATTCCCCCTTGGAAACCTTTGTTTCTAGCGTGAGTCTCCATTACTCGTGCTTCTATACGATTATCTTCGTAGTCCAAGCCACCAGACATTAGTAATGTGCTCACTATGCCTTGTTGAGCCAACAAGAGTCCTTCATCCACGCGACCAGTCAGGCAGGGGTTAGGTTTATCATTTAAATAGGCACGATTGCCTAAAATAAGCGCGGTATCAGCTTTTTGCGTCGGAGGAGTTTTGATGAGCTGCTTGGCGTAGTTGCCAATGGTGATGAAGATGCTTAAATAAACTAAAGCACCAGTTACAGCGCAGAAATAGAACGATCTGCGCAGCCAGCGGGGGGGAGAAATTTGATGCAGTAGCTGGCCCAAACCAGTCAATATATTCCATAGGAATTTTGATAGTTTGGAGCTCACTACAATTTACTTATCTACAATTACTTATTAATTCTTAATCCACCAAGCAGTGCTGCAATAGGTGTTTTATTAGCAATAATCGGTTTGGCGGCAAGCCTAGCATTAGTCGGTGCAGTTGAAGCTTCGTAAGGCTTGTCAAACCAAGGGTCGCTGCTTTTCTTTTTAGGAGGCATGCGTTTAGTCGCACTTGCATCTTGTGCATGGTTTGATTTGTAACTGGACTCTTTGCTACTTGTTGGGCGTGCTTTACTGCTTGGTTTGTCAAGCGCAACGGTCTCTTTTGGAATTTGGCGTTTAATCAGTTTTTCGATTTCAACGATGTATTTATCTTCTTCTGGGCTTACAAAAGAAATGGCAATGCCTAAGGCACCAGCGCGGCCTGTACGACCGATACGGTGTACATAATCTTCTGGCGCACTTGGAATTTCGTAGTTAATCACCATCGGTAATTCGCTAATATCTAAACCACGTGCGGCAACATCGGTTGCAACTAAGGCAGTGATGGTACCTGCTTTAAAACCATCTAAGGCTTTAATGCGTTCCTGCTGGGTTTTGTCCCCATGAATGGCATCAGCGGCAATGCCTTCACGCGCTAAGCTACGGCTTAGGCGGCTGGCGGTAATTTTGGTTTTGGTGAATATAATCACCTGACTCGCGTTAGCGGCTTTTAATAGCTGTATTAACAGCGTTTCTTTATCACTTTGTGCGACTTCGTAGACTTTTTGCGTCACGTTATCATTGGTCGCATTGCTACGCGCGACTTCAATCAACTGAGGTTTCGTTAAAAACTCATCGGCTAATTTTTTAATGTCATTTGAAAATGTAGCTGAAAACATTAAATTTTGACGCTGCTTAGGTAGCAACGCCAAAATTCTTTTTAAATCAGGCATAAAGCCCATGTCTAACATTCTATCGGCTTCATCAAGTACTAAAATCTGTACCTGATTTAGCTGAATAGTTTTTTGCTCAATATGATCCAACAAACGACCTGGCGTGGCGACCAAAACTTCTACACCTGTTTTTAAATGTGGTGTTTGGGTTTTGATATCTACACCACCATAAACAACAAGTGAGCGTAGTGGCGTATGTTTTGCATACGCTTTTACACTTTCTTCAACCTGAATCGCCAATTCACGTGTTGGCGTTAAAATCAACGCGCGGACTGGGTGTTTTGCAGGTGAAGCACTTGCGCTTGCCAGTGGCAGTAATTTTTGTAACAAAGGTAGCGCAAACGCTGCAGTTTTACCTGTTCCAGTTTGCGCGCCCGCCATTAAATCGCCCCCAGCCAAAGCCACAGGGATTGCCTGTGCTTGAATTGGCGTAGGTTTGGTGTAACCAGATTCAGTGAGCGCTTTAAGTAGTTCTGGCGCTAACCCTAAGTCTGTAAAAGCGAGATTGTCTAAAATTACTGTTTCTGTCATTGGTTGGGTACTGTTCAATTAAGGTTTACGTCAATAACTTAAGCGAAGCTACGTGGGCGACGTGGAGCACCGCTACCACCAGCATTCGCATTGCCGAAGCTACGTGAATCGCTGTTTGGGCGACCAGAAGGGCGATTGTCAGCACGAGAGTCACGTGAAGGAGCGCTTGAACGATCACCACGAGGTGCGTCATTGCGGCCTTCATAACGAGCGCCTAGCACACGGTTGTCACCACGGTTTGCATCTGGGCGGTTACCACGGCTATCACGGTTGTCTTCGCTACGTGGAGCGCTAGCGCCGTCACGTGAGAAAGGTTTTTTGCCGAAAGCTACGCTATCGCCAAAGCTGCGGTTAGGTGCGCCTGCATTAGCACGGTCACCAAAACTACGGTCACCACTTGGACGTTCAGAACGGCTACGATCGCCACTTGCGTTACGATCACCAAAGCTACGTGGACGGTCGCCAGAAGGTCTTTCAGTGCGGCCAGCGTAACCTGCTGAGTTACCATTCGTTTCACGCGGCGCTGACTCACGGTTGCCACGGTTTTCATCACGGCTGCTGCTGTCACGACTAAAGCTTGGACGGTCACCACGAGGCTCGCTGTTACGGTTGTTAAAACCACCTCTGTCATTACCGCCACGGTCATCACGTGGTTTAAATCCACCGCGACCACCTGGTTTATGTGCATCACGGCGAATATCACCACGATCACCACGACCATTACTTGGACCATCCATTTTCATTGCACGTTTTGGCTCAAAGCCTTCAACGACACCTGGTTCCATACGGTTGCCAGTGAATTGTTCAATTTTACGTAAGATATGACGATCCATATTTGATGCGAAAGAAATCGCAATACCAGTTTTACCAGCACGACCAGTACGACCGATACGGTGTACATAATCCTCAGCAAATTTTGGTAAGTCGTAGTTAATCACGTGGCTGATACCATTAATATCGATACCACGAGCAGCAACATCAGTCGCTACTAAAACTTTTACATCGCCTTGACGTAATTTTGTCAATGTACGGTTACGCGCACCTTGAGTCATATCACCATGCAAAGCCGCTGTTTTGTGACCAGCAGCGTATAAATCTTCAGCTAACACATCGCAATGGCGTTTAGTGCTAGTGAAAATAATTACTTGGTTAACTTCAGGAGCAATTAATAAATGCTCAAGCAATTTGTTTTTATGTGTCATGTCATCAACATAGTGCAAACGTTGCTCAATGTTGGCATGTTTTTCTTTTTGGCCAGCCACTTGGATTGTTTTTGGATTTTTAAGAATTTGTTTAGCCACACGTGCAATGTCGCCATCTAAAGTTGCAGAGAACAATAGTGTTTGACGTTCAGCAGATAATTGCTCACAAATACGCTCAACATCAGGCAAGAAACCCATGTCTAACATACGGTCAGCTTCATCTAATATCAACATTTGCAAACGTGATAAATCGATACGACCACGTTCCATATGATCAAGTAAACGACCTGGCGTTGCCACTAGAATATCTAATGGTTGTGATAGTAATTTATTTTGTAATGGGTAAGGCATGCCGCCAACGATACTTACTGTACGTGCGCGGATGAATTTACCGTATTTACGTGCAGCTTCGTTTACTTGTGTTGCAAGTTCACGAGTTGGTACTAATACCAAAATACGTGGGCCGCGGCTTTTTAATTCGTGTGGAGTGGCTAATAAGTTTAGCGCTGGCAACATAAATGCTGCGGTTTTACCTGTACCAGTTTGGGCAGAAGCCATCAAATCGTGGCCTGCAGTCACAACTGGAATAGCTTGTGATTGAATAGCGGTTGGTGTGGTGTAGCCAGATTCTTCAATAGCACGAAGTAAGGCATTATCAAGATTTAGTGATTCAAAAGACAAAGTAGTCCCTTTCAAAAGCTGTTTCATAAAAACAATAAAAAGGGCGCTAAGTAAAAACGGGCATATCATTTGAGCACATGCGATTAGTTGAGCATATGTTCAAGAGCAATATAAACGCAGAGAATATTTGGTTTAGTTAAGTTAATCACTTATAAGTCGAGAGAACGACATTTTGATTTAACTTAATATCAACAAGCTAATATAATCTTTACCAGCGCACGGACACAGCCGCTAACCAGTAAAAATTAAATTCAAACTTGCAAATTTAACCTTTTGAATAGTTGCTTCAATATTTCACGAGCAACAGAAGGGTCAGGGCAATGATTCAAGCATTACAAAATTGCCGTAATGCGAATGAAGCGCGCAGTATAACCATTTAAAATAGAATGTCAAATAATAATTGCATTAGTAAAAGGAAATAGACATTTATTGTGTTAAAATCGCCGCCTTTCAATAGAACTGGTAGCAATTCATGTCTCGTAATTTAAGAAATATCGCAATTATCGCCCACGTTGACCATGGTAAAACGACTATGGTTGATAAACTTTTACATCAAGCTGGTACGTTTACAGGACACCAAGTTGTGTCTGAACGTGTTATGGATAGCGGCGATATTGAAAAAGAACGCGGCATTACCATTTTGGCAAAAAATACTGCCTTGAACTATGAAGGTACACATATTAACGTAGTGGATACCCCAGGCCATGCTGACTTTGGTGGTGAGGTTGAGCGCGTATTAGGTATGGTTGATGGTGTTGTTCTTTTAGTAGATGCCGTTGAAGGCCCTATGCCGCAAACACGTTTCGTGACGAAAAAAGCTTTAGCGCTTGGTTTAAAACCAATCGTGGTAATTAATAAAGTTGACCGTCCAGGTGCGCGTACTGATTGGGTTGTAAACCAAACTTTTGATTTGTTTGCTAACTTAGGTGCAACTGATGAGCAATTAGATTTCCCAGTTGTTTACGCATCTGCAATCAATGGTTATGCAATGTTGGATATGAAAACACCTAGCGACAATATGCGCGCTTTGTTTGAAACGATTTTGAGCCATGTAGCGCCACCAGAAGGCGACACCAGCGCACCACTTCAATTACAAATTTCTGCATTAGATTACTCTACTTATACAGGTCGTTTAGGCGTTGGTCGTATCACTAACGGTAAAATCAAACCTGGCCAAGCCGTGACAGTGATGAATGAAGATAAACAAATCGCTGTAGGTAAAATCAACCAAGTGCTTGGTTTCCGTGGTTTAGAGCGTGTTGCGGTTGAAGAAGCTGAAGCTGGTGATATTGTGATTATTTCAGGTTTAGATGATATTGGTATTGGCTTCACTGTTTGTGACCGTGAAAATCCTAAAGGCTTGCCACATTTAGGCGTGGATGAGCCAACCTTAACCATGGACTTTATGGTGAACACTTCACCATTAGCTGGTACAGAAGGTAAATTCGTTACTTCACGTCAAATCCGTGATCGTTTAACTAAAGAGCTATTAGTGAACGTTGCCTTGCGTGTTGAAGATACTGAAGATGCAGACGTATTCCGTGTATCAGGTCGTGGTGAGTTGCATTTGACGATTTTATTAGAAAATATGCGTCGTGAAGGTTTCGAAATGGCTGTAGGTAAGCCAAAAGTAGTTTACCGTGAAATTAATGGTGAAAAATGTGAGCCGTATGAAATCCTTACGGTTGACGTAGAAGATGAGCATCAAGGTGCAGCGATGGAGGAATTAGGTCGTCGTCGTGGTGAAATGCAAAATATGGAATCAGATGGTAACGGCCGTACGCGTTTGGAATATAGAATTCCTGCACGTGGTTTGATTGGTTTCCAGGGTGAATTTTTAACGATGACACGCGGTACAGGTTTGATGGGCCATGTGTTTGATGATTACGCACCAGTAAAAGCAGATATGCCAGGTCGTCGTAACGGTGTATTAATTTCAGCTGAAAGTGGCGAAGCGGTTGCTTATGCACTTTGGAAGTTGCAAGATCGCGGTAAAATGTTCACAGTTCCAGGTGATAAATTGTATGAAGGCATGATTATTGGTATTCACAGCCGTGATAACGATTTGATTGTTAACCCGATTAAAGGTAAACAGCTCACTAACATTCGTTCATCAGGTACTGATGAAGCGGTGCGTTTGATTACTCCAATTGCGTTGTCATTGGAATCTGCAGTTGAGTTTATTGATGATGATGAGTTGGTTGAAATTACACCGAAAACTATTCGTATCCGTAAACGTTACTTGCTTGAGCATGAGCGTAAGCGTTCAATTAAAGGCTAATTCTTAACGGTTAGCTTTAAACAAAAAACCCAGCTGATTGCTGGGTTTTTTGTTATCTTAATTTATCGGTTGAATTCTATATTAGGTTACTGAGTTACTTTGATTCTGCTAAAGCTTCATGCATCACATGTGAGTCGTGAAAGTCATGGCACGACATACAACTACTCGCAATGCGTTTAGGTTTTGGGCTATTGCCAGAATGACAGCGTAAGCATGATTGGCGGTCAGGCATTGCGACATCTGCACTGGATTCAGACTCTTCTACGGCATGGCAAGACTGGCATTTTTGAGTTTGGTGTGAAGCGTGATTAAAGCGTGCCTTGCTAAACCAATCTTGGTTGATATTTAACGGTGCCACATGCCAAGGCAAGTCATCATCGGGATTTGCCTTACCTTTGGAGTCAACTTTTACTTGAGTTTTAGTTTTAGCCTTAAAGTCATTAATTTCATGGCAATAGGCGCAACCATCGGTTCTTAATGATTCTGAATAATGCGCAAGTTGTTTTGGTGCTTGAACCTTTAGGGTATTCATTACATTTTGTTCTGAGCCATGCGGTACAGTGATGAGCGTCTCTGGAGGCCCCATTGTCAGCTGATTGGCATGACACGTCACGCAGTCGCGATTATAGGAAACTGGTTTAAAGCGCATTTCCTTGCCTTCTTGCTGATGGCAATTAGTACAAGTCATTTCGCGTATATCCCAAATGCCATTTGGACCTTGTACTTTACCAAAATGCTGAGAATGCGGAAACTTGATGCCTGATTTCTCGACTAATCGTGCTTTATCTGTTTGTGGAATGCGCTCGATTTTCTTCTCTAAGTCACCTGTTAAAAACGTGAGTTTAAACGCAGGATGATCACGATTAAAGTCATGGATATTAGGTAGCTTTGACGATTTATCCACAGATTTAATATTGCCATGACACTTTACACAGGTGCTGTTATCTTGTCGCGCCAGTGGAAACGGAGACTTGTGCTCTCGGTGACATTCAGCACAGCGTATACCATCCATAAACAATTTATTGTGGTTAAACACTTTCTCTTGCAGTTTGGGGTCAGCAATATGAGGTGCAACGTTGAGATGGCATTTAATGCAGGCTTGATCGCTCACTTGTTGAGTGAGTACCTCATGGCAATTAAAACATTGTGAGCCAAAGTGCAAATGAGAGTTGGAAATATGCCCAGGGCTCCATAAACGGTCAAATCCTAAAGGTAGCTTTGCCATGGTGGCATGGAGATTAGGAATGAGATTCTGCGCTAATGGTAACACCAGAAATATAAGTGCAATAAAAGCCACTAACGATATCGCTAATCTTTTTTTAAAGATAGATGCGCCTCTAAGCGGTTCGTGCGTGCGTGCTTTTAAGTTTTGGAAGTCATCTGGTAATAAATGTACTAATGTTAATGACACCGCAATATTCACATCTGGTGGCGCAGGTTCGACCTTTAACTGGAATGGGCCAATCATGACTTGAGTACCATGAGTAAGGGCGGTATTTTGTAAAATAGCACCATCAACTTCAAGCTCACCATTGACTGAGACCAAATGCAGCTGGCCATCATCTAAGCGCTTGATGACGGCATGATGCATAGAAATACGAGGATCGAGTAAATGAATGTTGCATTCAGCGCCTCGTCCAATAGATAACTCTTCTGCTGTTAGCGTGCGATAGCTACGCACGGGCATGCCGCGCTTATTAAGTGAAATTTTGATTAAAAGGCAATTAATCATGACTTACCAATAAAGAAATACGGCAACAATATGCACTACCATTGCAGCTAATAAGGCCACTGCAAAAGGTGTGTGAAAGTAAAGCCAAAAGCCAAGTCTGGCACGGTACATTAAATCTTGTCTAGCACGTTTGACTAAAGACTGGCGCCGGACCATTATGGAGTATAGTTCGCGATACAACTTACGCTGCTCTCCAGTTAAATGATTACCTAGTATTGTGAGCTTCGCTACAGCAACAGCAGTCGGGCAATCTGGTTGATAACCTCTTAATTGTTCAATTAGCCCCGTGCCTATATAGGTTTCTCTGCATGCGCGATCTACCGTGAAGTTGATATCATCTGGCATGATTAAAGCAATCTGACGAGCCAGCTTATCTGTTTCTGCAATTCTCAATAACAGACCATCCAAGCTATCTTCACCCATGTTTTCGGTCATAAGCCGAGGGTAAATCATATAGGCATAATTACCGAAAAATCCGCTGACTACGACAATAATCAATAAGCCGTAAGTGAGACTGTGGATATTAATACCAAAATGAAAGCCACTATGAAGTGTGGCTGTAACTGTGAGTGCTGTACCTAGATAAATATGCGCGGATAACCATCCTTGTGTTGAGCCGCTACTTCGATAACGACGCTTGCGCACGCCATACCATGCCATCCAAAACACCAAAGCGGCTGAAACTGTGCCTAGACCATAGCCTAACCAGCTTCCACCATAGTAACCAACTGCAGGTTCAAATAGCATAAATGCACTAAAGGCAATAGCAATGACGACGATGGCTAGTTTGAAGTAACGATAGTTTTTGTAGTCGAATATATTGCCGCGTTGCATGAAATTTCTCTAATTTCCGTCAGATTCAGTTAAAAAGACTTCGTTTGTAATGCTGTCACTATTAGAACCGCCTGCATAGTTGAGTAACTCTTCTGGGTTAACTCGCAAGGCCGCGCCAACTGGGCAGGCACGTACACACACAGGCCCCTCTTTAATGTCTTTGCACATATCGCATTTAACTGCCACTTTTGAACCGCCAACAATGGGTACGGCTTTAGGGTGAATGCCCAGCAAAATTTGCCAGATACTACGTTCCGGCTGGTCTTGTATCACAGCCATCTGAATAACATCATACGGACAATTTTGTTGGCAATTGCCGCAGCCGATACAGCTGTCATCAATGTAAACTTCGCCATGCGGTGCGCGGTGAATCGCATCAGGCGGACAATCTTTCATACAGTGTGGGTGCTCACAGTGGCGACATGAAGTCGGCACGCGAATGTTTGCAAAAATAGGCCCTGCATCGCGGTCTAATCTTGTTGCTCCACCATGAGTATCCGCGCAAGCGTCTTCACAGTAGTTGCAGCGCACACATAGTGACTCGTCAATTAACAGTACATCAGTAGCCTCGCCTACACCTTGTTGAATCAGGAATGAGATAAGATTTGAAGGTGTAGATTGATTGCTTAACGCACTTGGATGATCTGTCGTTTCAATTTGCTGACGTTTTTCCTGATCTTGTAAATGTTTAAGATAGCGCGCATCTAACTCACTACGAATTTCTGGATTGCGCGCGATAATATCACTCATTCTGCTCGCATCAATCAAAACGGCTTCGGTAGCAACGGCTGCTCGTACGGTCGCATAGCGGGGTTCTCCAGAGACCAGAGACCATTCACCCACATAGTTGCCTGCCGCGACGTAATACAGCACGACCTCACGACCACCAATGATGCGCGAAACTGTAACTGAGCCACTTTGAATCAAATATAAGCCATCCGCCTGATCGCCTTCATGGAACAACTCCTCACCAGCGGCAAAGCTTTTAGGCGTAGCATGAGTAGCTAAATCATTCAAGTCCTCTTCACTTAGCGTTAGGCCAATACATACGTGTACTACCCACTTAATGGCCACTTCATTGAGTACGCGGCGCATGGACTGCACTGAATCAACAAGTTTTTGCATCACGCGTCTAGGCGTTTCAATCAGCACGCATTTTGTATTGGCGCGAACCGTGCCGGCTCTACGGCGACCTGACACAAGCGCCATTTCACCAAAGAATTGACCCGCTTTAAGTTTAGCGTCTGGTTTATCAGCTTCATCAATTAATACATCTAACTCACCTTCGACGATAAAGAAAAAGGTGGTGCTGTAATCATTGCGTTTAAAGATAATGTCACCAGGCTCGGGCTGCAAGATGTTACTTTGCAACACTAACTCACGTAGCTGCAAGGTCGTTAGCATTTTCAGCAAGGGCACGCTTTTGCGTATTTTTTCCAACACATCATCTACGCCACGGTCATTGCAAAAGCTTGCGAATTTATCACGCAATAAGGCTGTATCAGCAGGTTCTACTGGGTTGCCTAAAATGTACTCAATGACTTCATAGCCTTGATTAATCCCTTGTTTGATTAACGGATAACCAGCCAGTGCACCAATGATATAAAGTCCAGGCACGCTAGACTCATAATGTGAAGATAATGAAGGTAGCGCGGCATAGTCATCTGTTGGAAAACCTACGCCAAAGCCTTCAAGCAGCGGCCGTGAGGGCAGGGCGCCAAGTCGCGCAATCACGCGATGGCATGGAATGCGCTCAATGCCATTTGGGGTATTCGCTATCACCGTGATAGGGAACTCACCTTGAGTATTTACTTCAATTGCTTGAGGTCTTGTTTCTAGCAACCAATCTAAAGCACCTCTTTTTCGTGCCTCTGTCAATTGAGTAAGGTTGCTTTCCTTACAATTGCTAAAGTCATCTGCACGATTAAGAATAATAATTTGGTTGCGCCCAGTGAGCGCGAGCGCATTTTCCACGCCGCTATCACCACCACCAATGACTATAATGGTTTCATCCTGATAAGCTTGAGGATCATCTAATTGATACTGTACTTGCGGTACATCGCCACCAGGAATCTCTAACTGACGTAAATTGCCTTGAACACCAATGGCCAGCACCACATGATCTGCGGTGATTTGGCTGCCATCCGCTAACTCTAATTCCAACCATTTTTCGCGGCGGTGTATACCTATCACTTTTGAACCGTAACGAATATTCAAGTTGTAATCAATAATCGTCCTTTCCCAAGTGTGGAGCACAACTTCGCGTAAAGATGCGGTAAAAGGTAAGGGGCTGCGAATAGGAAGGGCGCGCGGCTCTGACATAACGAGTTTGCCGCGTAGATAACTGCGAATAGTGCTAGCGGGTTCTTGCTCGGCTTCAAGCAGTAAGTAAGATAATTTCTGCTCAGTAGCGCGCACAGCCGCGGATAAACCGCTTGGGCCTGAACCAATAATAATGGTATTGAAATGTTCTAACATTGGGGCTTGCTTGCTAATTACGTTTTTTGACATGATGCAGCGACCAAAATTGAAGTCTTAGAATGTTTCTGACTGCTATACGCTATTGTACGGAAAGTTAGCTTGATTATGACAAATCCATTCTGAAATTTTCACATGATATATTTAAATCAATTACCCAACGATTAAGCTATATTCTATCAAGCTGAAAGATGGTGGTCGATTTAATTAATGGTAATATTTTATCGTTTGAATGTTACATTTTTGTAAATTTTTACGAAAATGCGATTCACAGATAGTGTCATATATGCCGCTATAAGTCAAAATGTGGCTAATTTTGCAGAGGGATGCAATAACCTAGTTGTTATTGAGTTTTACTATAACAAAGTTAGGTTGTCCTAAACATTTAGCTGCATGTTAAATGTTTATGAGGGGGCAGAATGTTAGGCTCTATACTTAGAAAACACTAAATAATTTGAAGCCACCAAATATGGCTTCATAGATTATTATTTACTGTACTTACTATTTCTCACTGGCCAATTTCTCACTGGCTTTAGCTTTTTTAGTGTCTTCATCAATATGACGTTTGAAATACAAACCAAACCAAACAAACATTCCTAAAATAAACACAATAACGGCAATGCTTTGCAGACCATAGTCGGTAGAAAAAAGATTGATAAGCAACTGCATGACGAATATCCTTTCGGTTGTAATTAACAAAGCTAAATTGATTAGCTTCTTGCTGTTAATATGCGCCTCAAGGATTCTGCTGGTATTGATGCAGATCAAATAGCCTTAATATTTAAATGGTTATTGCTTAGTGAGTTTAGTCTATGATTAACTGGTTAAATTTCAGTTAAGTATCACGACCCAAAACTCGATTTTTAGCTTTGTGAGATACGATGATGTTTTTGGCAATTAAGGGTAACACGCCAATAAAGATTAGAATAAAAGCGAGCGCTACTATTCCAATAATGCTTTTAGGAATTAATCGCAACTAGTGCGCGTATTCCTTTTGATTCGGAATCATGTCTAGCAAGCGTATGCAACCAATTGCATAGCCGAGTAGCATTGCCCAAGCGGTGTCATTAATGCGTGATTGCTCAAACCATAAGCCAGACATATAAATCAGCCAAAAAATTCCTAGCAGAATGGCTAGGGATTCAACTCCACCATTTTTAAACGCGATTGCATGCGCTACAAATGATAAAAACCAAATCACAACGAGCCAGATTACCCAGAGCGTTGTGATTAGGAGATTAGGCGCTACTCTACGCCTTGACTCGCCAAGTAATCTTCGTAATTACCAGTAAAGTCTACAATGCCATCCGCTTTAATTTCGATGATGCGAGTAGCGATAGAGCTTACAAATTCGCGGTCATGGCTAACAAAGAATAGCGTGCCTTTGTATTTATCTAAAGCCGTATTTAATGCTTCGATAGATTCCATGTCCATATGGTTAGTTGGCTCATCCATTAGCATGACATTAGTTCTAGCCAGCATCATTTTGCCGTAAAGCATACGGCCTTTTTCGCCACCAGAGAGTACTTTGACTGACTTTTTAGTGTCATCGCCACCAAATAGCAAGCGGCCTAACATGCTGCGAACCACTTGGTCGTCGTCGCCAGTTTGTCTGAACTTTGTCATCCATTCAAACAAGTCTTCGCCATCTTCAAACTCGTATTCGTGATCTTGCGCAAAGTAGCCGATATTGGCTTTCTCTGCCCATTTCACTTCACCAAATTTAGGCTGCAAATCACCCGCTAAACAACGTAAGAAAGTTGTTTTACCAATACCGTTTTCACCAATAATCGCGACTTTCTCACCAGCTTCAAACATCATATCTACATCGTTAAATAATGGTTTGTCAAAGCCGTGGCTGAGTTTCTTCAACTCAACTGCATTGCGGTAAAGTTTTTCACGTTCATCATATTCAAAGCGAATAAATGGATATTGACGGCTTGAAGGTTTGAATTCTTCAATCTTAATTTTGTCGATTTTCTTAGCACGGCTTGTTGCTTGCTTAGCTTTAGAGGCATTGGCAGAGAAGCGGCGTACAAAGTCTTGTAAATCAGCCACCATCTGTTTAGCTTTATCATTATCTTTGGCAGCCTGTGCGCGAGCTGCAGTGCTAGCTTCCATGTAATCATCATAATTACCTGGATACATCGAAATTTTGCCGTAATCCATATCGCAAGTATGCGTACATACTTGGTTTAAAAAGTGACGGTCATGCGAAATAATGACCATGGTGCAATCACGATTGTTCAGCACATCTTCTAACCAGCGAATGGTGTTAATGTCTAAGTTGTTGGTTGGCTCATCCAATAGCAAAATGTCTGGGTTAGAAAACAGTGCTTGCACAAGCAATACGCGTAATTTCCAACCTGGTGCAACTGAGCTCATTAAGCCATTATGCTGCTCAATAGGAATACCCACGCCCATTAACAACTCGCCAGCACGTGCCTCAGCCGTGTAACCATCAAACTCAGCAAATACGCCTTCTAACTCAGCGGCACGCATGTAGTCGTCTTCTGTTGCCTCTAAGTTTGCGTAGATGGCATTTTTCTCTACATTGGCATTCCACATTTGCTCATGACCCATCATCACGACATCAAGTACGCGTTGATCCTCGTAAGCAAATTGGTCTTGTTTCAAAAACGCCATGCGTTCATGGCTATCAATTGAGATATTGCCAGCGCTAGGCGTTAAAACGCCAGCCAGAACTTTCATGTAGGTCGATTTTCCGCAACCATTAGCACCAATTAAACCATAGCGGTTATTGTCGCCAAATTTAACGGAAACGTTCTCAAAAAGCGGCTTTGCGCCAAACTGCACGGTGATATTGTTGCTAATTAACACGGTTGAATCCTTAAGTGTATTTCTTAAAAGTGTATTTTTAAAGTATAGATATTAAAACTAAAATGTATTGCTAATGACGATTTCATTCATGGCTAATTGACCGCCACGTGGCTGCGCTTCTTTTAACGGCTTGCCTACAACCACGAACATGGTTACTGTATGGTCGATTGGAAGGTTAAGTAATTTACCTACTGCATCAAAGTCAAAACCATCCATAGGGCAGGTGTCATAGCCCATTTCTTTTGCCGCAAGCATAATCGTCATCGCCGCCATGCCACAAGAGCGCATACCTTCATCACGCTGAAGTTGTTCGTTATTTGCGTAATAATGACCAATCATTGGTACTAAAATGTCAGAAGCCGCTTTAGGCGCATTCTTCCAATAGCGTTCAGGTTGTTTTTCCCATGCTTTTAAATCAGCCGTTAATACAATCAGCAAAGAAGCCTCTTCAACTTGCGCTTGATTCCAACTTACTGCACGAATTTGGTGGCGCAATACAGCATCTGTGACTAATACAAAGCGCCAGTTTTGAATATTAAACGCTGTTGGTGACAGCATCGCTAAAGACATTAACTGATCAATTTCAGTTTGCGTCATTTTGTGGTGCGGGTCAAAACTCTTAACTGAGCGACGTGTTTCAATCGCGGTATTCACGTTCATTTAATATTCTTTCATTAAAGAGATTTAGTAATGTATGGCTAGAATTTCTAGACCTAAATTACCAGCAGGGCGTTGCCAACTTACCGTTTCACCAACTTTATGCCCAATGAGTGCCTTTGCAATTGGAGAAACCCAACTGACTTTATTTAACGAGATATCCGCTTCGTCTTCGCCTACGATGGTGAACTGGTGAGAATTACCTTCTTCATCTTCAACATTCACCGTAGCACCAAATAAAACGACATCTTTGGCTTGTGTTGCTGGGTCGATTAAAATCACGCTTTCCAAACGTGTTTCTAAATAACGCAAATCTCGTCTTAAAGGCGCTAAAGTTTGTTGTGTGACAGGGTCATCTTTATTCGGTAATAGCGCTTGTTGTTGCTGTTCTAAAGCATTAGCTTGATTTTGTAATTGCGCTAAACCAAATTGGGTGACATAGTTTGGAAACTCACTTACCCGACGTTCAGGTAAATCAGTGCCAGCTCTTTCTAAATCATCTTCTTTGACAAAGCCGCGACTCACTTTATTCCCATTCAATCGTAGCGGGCGGTTTACCAGAAACGTCATACACCACGCGGTTGATGCCACGTACTTCATTGATAATGCGGTTTGAAACACGCCCTAAAAGTGAGTAGGGTAATTCTGCCCAATGTGCGGTCATAAAATCACTGGTGACCACTGCACGCAAGGCCACAACGTAATCATAAGTACGGCCATCGCCCATTACGCCAACCGACTTTACTGGTAAGAACACCGTAAAAGCTTGGCTAGTGAGTTCATACCAAGTTTTACCTGTTGCGTGGTCTTTAGTAGTGCGTAACTCTTCGATAAAAATCGCATCGGCACGGCGAAGTAAATCAGCAAAGTCCTTTTTGATTTCGCCTAAAATACGCACGCCTAAACCTGGCCCTGGAAATGGGTGGCGATATACCATGTCCGCTGGCAGGCCAAGCGCTACGCCAAGTTCACGCACTTCATCTTTAAATAGGTCGCGCAGTGGCTCTAGTAATTTCAAGCCTAATTGCTCAGGTAAACCGCCCACGTTGTGATGGCTTTTAATCGTCACTGCTTTTTTAGATTTTGCGCCACCAGACTCAATCACGTCAGGATAAATCGTACCTTGCGCGAGGAATGTTGCGCCTTTATGACCACCTGTGCCAGCTTTGAGTTTAGCGGCTTCATTCTTAAATACTTCTACAAATTCACGACCTATAATTTTACGTTTCGCTTCGGGGTCGCTCACCCCAGCTAAATGACCCATGAATTGATCTGTTGCATCAACGCGAATCACATTCACATGTAAACGACCTGCAAACATCTCCATCACTAAATCGCCTTCATTCAGACGAAGTAGACCGTGGTCAACAAACACGCAAGTAAGCTGATCGCCAATCGCGCGGTGAATTAGTGCGGCTGCAACGCTAGAATCTACGCCGCCAGATAAGCCTAAAATGACCTCTTCATCACCGACTTGTGCTTTGATTTTTGCCACCGCTTCAGCAATGTAGTCGCCCATAATCCAGTCAGGTTTTGCACCACAAATATCTAACACAAAGCGGTTAAGCATGGCTTGACCTTGCTTGGTATGCGTCACTTCTGGGTGAAATTGCACTGCGTAGAATTTACGTGTTTCGTCAGCCATTGCTGCAATTGGCGTAGTGTCGTTACTAGCAATCACTTTAAATCCAGCGGGTATTTCAGTCACTTTATCGCCGTGACTCATCCATACGTCAATAAAGCCATGACCTTCAGCATTTGAACTATCTTGAATATCGCGGAATAGGGCAGAGTGACCGCGTGCGCGCACTTGCGCATAACCAAACTCACGTTTATGACCTGCTTCTACTTTACCGCCAAGTTGCTGCGCCATGGTTTGCATGCCGTAACATATACCCAACACAGGCACACCAAGCTCGAATACAGCTTGCGGAGCGCTATCTGATTCTTCTTCGTAAGCACTGGCATGGCTACCTGAAAGGATAACGCCATCCGCGCCAAAGTTACGTACAAATTCGTCAGATACTTCACATGAGTGAATTTCGCAATAGACATGCGCATCTCGCACACGGCGAGCGATAAGTTGAGTGACTTGTGAGCCGAAATCTAAAATGAGGATTTTTGAGTGCATAGCGTGTGCTTAATGGAGAAGGTTAAAAAAATACGAGTGGTTAAAATAACCACTCGTATTTCAAGCAAGGTTGTTTAGTCAACGCGGTAGTTTGGTGCTTCTTTTGTAATCTGCACATCATGTACGTGAGACTCACGCATGCCTGCAGAAGTGATTTGTACAAATTCAGCTTTGTTGCGCATTTCATCAATGGTGGCACAGCCTACATAGCCCATAGAAGCACGTAGGCCACCCATTAGCTGATGAATTACCGCAAGTGAACTGCCTTTGTACGGCACGCGACCTTCTATGCCTTCAGGGACTAATTTATCAGCGCCGCTATTGGTATCTTGGAAATAACGATCACTAGAGCCTTTTTGCATTGCGCCAATAGAACCCATGCCACGGTATGATTTATATGAACGGCCTTGGAATAATTCGATTTCGCCAGGTGCTTCTTCCGTACCTGCGAACATACCGCCCAACATTACACTGTAAGCACCCGCCGCAATCGCTTTTGAGATGTCACCAGAGAAGCGAATGCCGCCATCTGCAATAAATGGCACGCCGGAATTTTCAAGCGCTTTAGCTACGTTAGCGATAGCACTGATTTGTGGAACGCCTACACCAGCCACGATACGTGTTGTACAGATTGAACCTGGCCCAATACCAACTTTAACGCCATCAGCGCCTGCGTTTACTAAAGCTAATGCAGCGCTTGCTGTAGCAATGTTGCCGCCAATCACTTCAATGTGAGGAAAGTGTTTTTTAACCCATGTCACACGGTCTAATACGCCTTGTGAATGTCCGTGCGCAGTATCAACTACAATCACGTCAACGCCTGCTTCAGCTAATGCCGCAACGCGTTCTTCTGTACCTTCGCCCACACCAACAGCCGCACCAACACGTAATCTACCTTGAGCGTCCTTACATGCGAGAGGATGATCTGTTGACTTTTGTATATCTTTAACAGTAATCAAACCTTTAAGTGTATCTTCAGCATCAATGACCAATACGCGCTCTAAGCGATGTTGATGCAATAAACGAATCACTTCATCTTTTGTTGCACCTTCACGCACTGTCACCAACTTACTTCTTGGTGTCATGATGTTTTTAATCGGCTGATCAAGATTAGTTTCAAAGCGTAAATCACGGTTGGTCACTATGCCAACGATTTTGCCGTTATCCACTACTGGAATGCCAGAGATTTTATGCATGTGATTTAATTCAAGCACATCACGCACAGTCATATGGCTTTGAATTGTAATTGGATCATTCACCACGCCAGATTCAAAACGCTTAACACGTGCAACGTGCGCAGCTTGTTTCATGGCGGTCATGTTCTTATGAATAAACCCCAATCCACCTTCTTGTGCCAATGCAATAGCCAGTGGCGCTTCGGTCACAGTGTCCATGGCCGCTGATAAAAGGGGAATGTTTAATTGAATGTTACGAGTGAGTTGAGTTGCGAGTGAAACCTCGCGTGGCAGCACATTAGAGTAAGCTGGCACTAATAAAACGTCATCAAACGTAAGAGCTTGTTGCAGTAAACGCATGCGAAAATCCTTGTACCCAAAACGAAATTATACAGATTTAAGATAAAAGGCGCGAGTGCTAGCTATAAAATTTTTTATTTTGTTAAATATGGTTACTACATACTCAATCGCGATTCATTGATGTTAGACATAAATACATTTTAAAATGTCTAGTAGATTTGGTCAAATTGCTTAAATAATGCTTGCTTGTATGAATAACTGGCAATATTATTAATTTATAAATGGTTTGAGCGTCTTGCTAAGCTAAACTAATAAAAAGTGATCTAGGGGATAGGCTATGGTATTGCGTATTTTATTACTGTGTGTTGTTTTATTGCCGACCTTAGCTTCGGCCGAAATCTACAAATGGAAAGATATAGATGGCGTCATTCGTTATAGTGACGTGCCCCCTCCTTCTAACGTCCCACAAGAAGCATTATATGGTAAAAAAATTCCAAGGCCTACAGTTGTTGCCCCAGTTGCCTCTGTTGAATCGACGACTGCGAATATTGCTAATAAAGAGACCAATTCGTCCACAGCCAAAACTGAAGTAAAAGTTAGTGATGCTAAAACTAAAGAAGAGGCCGCAAAAAAGCGCGCTCAAGCCGCTGAAACAAAAAAGCAAGATGAGGAACAAAAGAAGGCCGAACTAGAAACTAAACAGGCGAGTTGTTCTATTGCAAAACAAAATTTTGGTACCTACAATAACGGCGGCAGAATTTCTAAAACTGATGAAAATGGTAATAGGCAATATTTAAGTGAGGCTGATATTGAGCAAGGCAAAGCCGATGCACAAAAAGATATCGAGAAGTATTGCGACTAAAATCCTTGGGTGGTTATTTTAGTAATATTTCACTTAGTTATCAAATAACACTTTTACATAAACTAACTATCAAACTTCAGGCGATGCATCTCCACCGCCTTTTTTCATTACTTTTCCATCGGCAACACGTTGTTTGCGCACTTCTTTAGGGTCGGCAATCAAAGAGCGATAAATCTCGACACGATCTAGGTGACGCAAAGTTGTATCTAATTTCGTTAATTTGCCAAAAATGCCAACTTTGTTCACCGCTAAATCAATTTCTGGGTATTTAGCCATCATCCCAGAAGATTTGATTGCCTGTTCAACAGTAATGCCATCAGCCACCTTAATTGGAATGATTAATTGCTCTTTGGGTAGAGCGTAAGCGACTTCTACAATCATTTCATCGGTGGTCATATCATTTCCTATTATTCTAATGCATTGATTCTAATTAAGTTATTTATTTTTATATACTACGTCAGCTCGCGCTACGAAACTATCGACAAAGGTGTTGGCAATGTGGCTGAAAACTGGCGCGATTATTTTTTCTAAAAAACTATTAGCAAACTCATAGCTAAGCATAAACTCTATTTTGCAAGCATCTTCACTTAATTCTATAAAACGCCATATGCCTTCAAGTTGCCTAAAAGGACCATCTTTAAGTTTAATATCCATTGCGCTGGGATAAGTTTTGTGATTTTCTGTTGTGAATTTTTGATGAATGCCATGATAAGCAATATGCAGAGTGGCAATCGTAGAAGCATCATCTTGCTTGATCAAATCGACACCGCCGCACCATGGCAAAAATTCAGGATACTTGGTCACGTCATCCACCAGAGCATACATGCGGCTTGCAGAGTGATGGATGAGTACTGATTTTTGAACTTGCGCCATAGTTTCCTAAATGTTAAATCAAGCTGTTACGTAAAATTGACAAATAATCGGATTAGCTCTAAGTGAGAACTAGAGTAAAATGTTATTTTAAGTCATTCGACAAGAAATATTTAGTTTTATGAGCATTGCACAAAATAAAAAAGCTTTTTTTGACTACTTTATTGAAGATAAGTATGAAGCGGGCGTGGTTTTAGAGGGCTGGGAAGTTAAGGCCATCCGTGAAAACCGCGTTAATATTAAAGAGGCTTACGTTATTATTCAGCGAGGCGAAATTTACCTCATCGGCTGCCATGTTACGCCGCTTGGTGCAGCCTCTACACATATCCGTCCAGACGCAATCAGAACACGTAAATTACTATTGCATAGTGAAGAAATTCTTAAGCTAATCGCAAAAGTAGAGCGTGCAGGTTACACCATAGTGCCGCTTGATATGCATTTTTCGAAAGGTCGTGTGAAAGTACAAATTGGCCTAGCCAAAGGTAAAAAGCAACATGATAAGCGTGATACCGAAAAAGAGCGTGACTGGGAACGGGAAAAAGGCAGAATCATGAGAGCTCATAATAAATAAGTTTGCCCAAGTAAACTTTTTTGCAATTCAAACTTCTAATCAACTTAAATTCAGCACTTGTTAGCTTCGGATTAGACCCCATTAGTAAAAGTGTTGAATTAATTTCTTCACGCATTTTTTTAAATTACGGAATTAAGGTACACATGAAAAAGTTTTTAACGTTCTTAATGGTTGCCCTCATGACTACGAGCTTATTGGCTACGGTAGCTGAGGCTAGACGTTTCGGCGGCGGTAGCAGTTTTGGCAAGCAGCGCACCATGCAAAATCAACAACAACCGCGTCAAGTGCAAAACGCTCAAGATAAGCAAGCCACATCGCCTGCAAAGCCCGCAGGCAATAAATGGATGGGGCCCTTAGCTGGTTTGGCTATAGGCGCAGGTTTAATGGCGATGTTTTCGGGCGGAATGGGCGGCGGGTTTTCTACCATTTTAATGGCACTGCTAGCTGCGGGTCTGGTGATGTTTTTAATTTCAAGGCTAAAAAAACCTCAGGCAACAAGTAACTTGAACCCTTCAACATTAATGCAATATGCTGGAGAGTCTGCTTATCGTCCACAAGATTCGCAATCAAATTCTCGAGGCGGCGCGTCAGATTTTGGTTCCACTAATTCTATTAATAGCAATATCCCAGCAAGTTTTCCTGTGGATTCGTTTATTCGTAGTGCAAAAGCCTCTTTTATTCGCTTACAAGCGGCCAATGACAACAAGGATAGCAACGATATACGTGAATACACAACGCCAGAAGTGTTTGCCGAAATTACCATGCAAATGCAAGAACGTGGTAATACGCTGCAAAAAACGGATGTGATAGATATTAACGCTGAGTTATTAGAAGTGATTGATGATGCTGTTTTTTCGGTTGCTAGCGTTCGTTTTACCGGACAGCTTAGAGAGAATAACGAATCGCCAGAAAATATAGATGAAGTATGGATCATACAAAAACATCTTCATGATGAAAATGCTAAATGGTTGCTAGCTGGTATTCAGCAAACAAATCTTCAATGAGTTAGTTCCTAGTTAGCTTTTATAATCAATAAAAGTCTAGTCAGAAATGGCTAGACTTTTTTATTAGCATTAAGTTATATGAATGTTGGCATCTGCCCGACTAAACTATATAAGAAAAGTGTCCTTATGTTGTCTGCCGCACATAGCATTTTAACCTACGCAGGTATTATGCCTCCAACTGCTAAAGCAGAGCTCAACGAAAACAACATTTAATTATTTTTAAATAAAGGCAAATTAATATGAACAACAGGCTTATTCAAATCGCAGTGGTAGCTACATTAGGCTTAACTGCACTCTCTGCTTCAGCTGAAGATATGTATCGCGGTGCTTGGTATGCTTTACCTGGTATTAGTTATATGGATACTGACAATGATCTAAATGCTGGCAATGGTGGCGGTGCATTTATCAAATTTGGTAAAGAAGTGAGCCCAAGTTGGGATATACAAGGCGGTTTAGGCTACAACACCTCCAATGAAAATGGCATTGCAGGCGCAAGTGGTCGATACAAACAAACTACATTAGGCTTGGATGCCTTATATATGTTGAGTCGTGATAAATTCCGTCCGTTTGTGTTAGTAGGTGGTGGCGTAGCGCGCAACAAACTACGCTACTCTATTCCTGCTCCGAACAATGATTTGAGCGACTCTAAAACTGGCTGGATGGCGAACGTTGGTTTTGGTGCACAGTATTTAGTGAGCGACACTTTTGGTATGCAAGCTGACTTGCGTCAACAATGGAGCCGCGCTAAAGGCGGATTAGATGATAATTTAGATGGAACTAACGTAAGCAATACTGAAACAATCAGTAATACTTTGTTAAGCTTAGGCGGTATTTTCCGCTTTGGCGCACCTACGCCAATGCCAGTAGTTGCAGAAGCTGAACCAGTTGCTGCGCCATATGTAGCACCTGAGCCAGTGCAAGAGCCAGCACCTGCTCCAGTACCAGTTGCTGAGCCATGTAAACCGAAATTTGAAACTGTTACGATCTCAGCTGAAAAATTATTTGGTTTTGATAAATCTAAACTTCAAGAGGGCTCTAAACCAATTCTTGATGAAGTTGTAACTAAACTTAAAGAGCATTCAGAATTCAAATTGGTGATGGTGACTGGCTATACTGACCGTATTGGTTCAGAAGCTTACAATCAAAAGCTATCTGAAAAACGCGCTAATCAAGTAAAAGCTTACATTGTTTCGCAAGGTATTGATGCAAGTCGCTTACAAGCGATTGGTAAAGGTGAGTCTGAGCCTGTTGCTGAATGTAAAGGTGTTAAAGGCAAAAAACTTATTGAATGTTTAGCGCCTAACCGTCGTGTTGTGATTTTAGATGAAGAGCAACGTAAAGTTGAAGGTCAAGCAGCATGTAATTAAGTTTATTTTTTCTTAATTTGCGGTTTTAACCGTTATTATAATGGTGATGTGATTAATCCTAATTGCATCATCATTAAAGTTAATAGTCACAAGATTAATTGGAAAATAAATGGATATTAAATCAATCATCGAGTTAGCTAATTCTAAATGGAATAAGGCATTAAATAGTGGAAACATCAAGGCTCTAGCAAGTTTTTATACTGAAAATGCTACTGTATCTCCAGGCAATGGCACTACGCTTGCAGGGCGCGGTGAAATAGAGGCACTATTTAATGGTTTTGTTGAAAATGGTGTGCATAACCATACCTTAGAAATTGTGGAATGCGGTGGGTCAGATAAGGTTATCTACCAAGTGTCTAAATGGAATGCCAATGGCGCAGACTCATCTTCATTTGGTGGTATTACCATGAGCGTGCTTGAGCAGAGTTCTGATGGACAATGGCACACAAACTCGCATGTATGGAATATGCAATCTTAATTAATTTCAGACAATAGAAATCAATCGTAAGGTGGGTAACTTGTTACTCACCTTTTTTCAAGCATACGATTGGTAGAATTGTCAGCAAATGTCAAACCTGCGCGGTGTACAATACCGCCCATGTCCAATATCCCCGCATTACAAACTCTGCACGATGTCTTTGGTTATTCAACTTTTCGCGGTGAGCAACAAGCTATTGTCGAACATGTCACGACTGGCGGCGATGCGCTAGTATTGATGCCAACGGGCGGCGGTAAATCTTTGTGTTACCAATTGCCAGCTTTGTTGCGTGAGGGCGTTGGTATTGTGGTGTCGCCACTGATTGCTTTGATGCAAGACCAAGTGGATGCGCTTAAGCAACTGGGCGTTCGGGCGGCGTTTTTAAACTCGAGTCAAGATGCTAATGAAGCACGCGAAATTACCGCACAATTGATGCGCGGGCACTTACAGATTGTTTATGTAGCACCAGAGCGACTTTTAATGTCGAGCTTTTTATCGTTGTTAGATGAAATAGAAGAGGGCGCAGGCATTGCGCTGTTTGCGATTGATGAGGCGCACTGCGTTTCGCAATGGGGGCATGATTTCCGTCCTGAGTATCGCAAGCTCACTGTATTGCATGAACGTTTTCCGCATGTGCCGCGCATTGCGCTGACTGCTACGGCGGATGCACCGACGCGTGCTGAAATTGTTGAGCGGCTGAAACTTGAAGAAGCGCGACAGTTTGTTTCAAGTTTTGATCGTCCAAACATTAAATACCGCGTCACACAAAAGGCTAATGCCCGTCAGCAATTAGAAGCTTTTTTAGAGAGCGAACACGCCAATGACGCTGGCATTATTTATTGTTTAAGCCGTAAAAAAGTAGAAGAAACTGCCGAGTGGCTAAAGTCACGTGGTTGGGATGCTTTGCCTTACCATGCAGGTTTAGATGCAAGTGTGCGCAACCAAAACCAGCGTCGATTTTTACGTGAAGAAGGCGTGATAATGGTCGCTACCGTGGCGTTCGGTATGGGTATTGATAAGCCAAATGTACGCTTTGTGGCGCATTTAGACTTACCTAAAAGCATGGAAGGCTACTACCAAGAAACAGGCCGTGCAGGGCGCGACGGCTTGCCTGCAAACGCTTGGATGACTTATGGTTTGGGCGATGTAGTCAGTATGCGCAAAATGTTAGATTCTGGCGATGCGCCAGAAGAACGCAAAGCCGTAGAACGACAAAAATTAGTTGCTTTATTAGGCTTTTGTGAATCTACCAGTTGTAGACACCAAACCTTGTTACGTTATTTCGGTGAAACCCACCCTGGCAATTGCGAGCAATGCGATAACTGCTTAAGCCCAGTCGATACTTGGGATGCCACACAAGCCTCTCGAATGGCGCTTTCATGCGTATATCGCACAGGGCAACGCTTTGGCGTGGTGCATTTAATCGATGTTTTATTGGGTAAAAGTACGCCAAAAATTCAACAATTCAATCACCAAAGTTTAAGTACATTTGGCATTGGTAAAGGCTTAACGCAATCACAATGGAGCAGTGTTTATCGGCAGTTAGTCGCCAGTGGTTATTTGGATAGTGACATTGAAGCCTACGGCGGCTTAAAGTTAGCCGAATCGGCAAAACCTGTGCTAAAAGGCGAGGCGGAAGTATGGTTACGCCAAGATGTAGAAGTGGTCGCCACCCGTAAAGTCAGCAAGGCTGAGCGAGGCACTCGCGCCAAAGAAGGCTACGAAGAAGTGGCTGATGACCCACTATGGCATGCACTGAAAGCCAAGCGTATGGAGCTCGCCAAAGAACAAGGCGTGCCACCCTATGTGATATTCCATGACAGTACGCTGCTAGAAATACTTAATCAAAAACCAAGCAGCCTTACTGAAATGAGCCAAATTACAGGGGTGGGACAAGCTAAACTTGAGCGCTATGGCGATGCGTTTTTAGAAGTGCTAGAAGATAGATAATTCTCGAATTAGGTAAGCTAAAAACACCTACCCTGCGAAGTCCGTCCCTATTGGCTCGCAGGGCAGCTAGTTTTGTATTTAATGATTATTATTTTATTAATAACAAAAAGCAAAGTGCCACCGCAAGTAATCGAATTGGTGCATATGCTTTTCAGTTTCAAATCGGTTAAACTCTTTGAACGTTAAAACAATAAAGAATAAAAATCATGTCGATAAACGACTACATTCAAATCGTCAATCAACGCTTTCAAGCGGGCAACGCCACCGAGCATAGTTACCGTGGCGATTTGCAAAATTTGCTAGCCAGCCTTTTGCCCAATGTAGACATAACCAACGAACCCAAACGCATTGACTGCGGCGCGCCAGATTACATTATTAGCCAAAAGGCAAAGACATTCCTATTGGTTATATTGAGGCAAAAGATGTAGGTGTAGAGCTAGGCCATAAATCACATAAAGCCCAGTTTGATCGTTACAGAGCCGCACTCGACAACCTGATTATTACCGATTACCTACAGTTTCACTTTTACAAGCAAGGCCAATTAGTAGTAAGTTGCGAAATTGGCGAGCTTTCTAATGGTAAAGTACACGCTAACCCGCAACAGTTTGACACCTTCACCAGCCTTATTCAGAACTTTGCGCTTACCGTAACGCAAAGCATTAAATCGCCCGTTAAATTAGCGCAAATGATGGCGGCAAAAGCCAAGCTCATGGCCGATGTGATTCATAAAGCACTTGATGAAGATAAAGAGAATAGTACCCAAAGCGAGCTTTACAACCAATACGAAGCTTTTAAAACCGTTTTAATTCACGATATTAGCCACGCAGAATTTGCCGATATTTACGCCCAAACCATTGCCTATGGCATGTTTGCGGCACGTTACCACGACCCAACCTTGCCCACCTTTACGCGTCACGAGGCGGCAACATTAATACCGCAAAGCAACCCATTTTTGCGCCAGCTATTTCGCACCGTGGCAGGTTATAACCTAGACGATACCGATGGCAAACGCCTGCTTTGGATTGTAGAAGAACTGGTGCAAATATTTTTAGCCACCGATGTAGCTAGCATTATGCGCAACTTTGGCAAAGCCACGCGCCAGCAAGACCCCGTAGTGCACTTTTACGAAACCTTTTTAGCTGCATACGACCCCAAACTACGCAAAGCGCGTGGTGTTTGGTACACGCCAGAACCCGTGGTTAACTTTATTGTGCGTGCCGTAGATGACATTTTAAAAACCAAGTTTAATTTACCCAAAGGCTTGGCCGATACCAGTAAAACGCAAATCACCGTAGATGTTCAGGGCGCAGGCAAAAAAGGCAAAACCGAAAAACTCACTAAAGAGATTCATAAAGTACAAATTTTAGATCCCGCAACGGGTACGGGCACTTTTTTAGCGCAAACCGTGCGCCACATTTACAACACCCAATTTTCCAGTATGCAAGGCATGTGGCCGCAATATGTCAGCGAGCATTTAATACCGCGCCTCAATGGCTTTGAGCTACTCATGACCAGCTACGCCATGGCGCACTTAAAGCTCGATATGCTGTTAACCGAAACAGGCTATGTCAACACCAGCGCATCAGAACGGCTACGCATTTATTTAACCAACAGTTTAGAGAACGACGACGCGCCCGATTTACCGCTGTTTAGCTACCTAAGTAACGAGGCCAACGAAGCTAACCGCATTAAGCGCGATGCACCTGTGATGGTGGTGATGGGTAATCCGCCCTATTCAGTGAGTAGTAGTAATAAGAGTGATTGGATTCAAGACTTACTGAAAGATTATAAAAAAGACCTGAACGAGCGCAACATACAACTGCTTTCAGACGATTACATTAAATTTATCCGCTTTGGGCAACACTTTATTGATAAAAATGGAGAAGGCGTGCTCGCCTACATTAGCAATAACAGCTTTATCGATGGCATTATTCACCGCCAAATGCGCAAAAACCTGCTAGAAAGCTTTGATGAAATTTATATTCTAGACCTGCATGGTAACGCAAAGAAAAAAGAAACCGCGCCCGATGGTAGCAAAGATGAAAACGTGTTCGACATTATGCAAGGCGTGAGCATTAACTTGTTTGTAAAAACAGCCATCCCTTTGACTACCCCGTCGCTACGCGCCACCCCTTCTAAAGAAGGGGAAGTAAACCCAGCTGATTTTATTCCCCTTCAAAATGAAGGGGTGGCACGAAGTGACGGGGTAGTTGCGAGTGGTAAAACATTAGCAAAAGTGTTTCACCACAGTCTTTATGGCAAACGTGAAGAAAAATACGGTGCATTAAACGATGCAGGCATTGCCAATATTGCATGGCAAGAGATTACTTATAAAGCGCCTGAGTATTTGTTTATTCAAAAGATGCAGAAGTTGAAGCGGTTTATAAACAAGGGTTTGCTTTGAATGATTTATTTACTTTAAACTCAAGTGGCATTAAAACTCACCGCGACCATTTTGTGATTGATATTGATATAAATGCGCTTCAAAAGAGAGTAGAGCGTTTTTATGATTTAACAGTTAGCGATGATGACATTCGCAGAGAGATGGATTTAAAAGATAATCGTGATTGGCAATTAAATATTGCGAGAAGAAAAGCAATATTTGATAAAGAGTTAATAGAAACAACCACCTATAGACCATTTGATAATCAAACCATTTATTACGATGCAAACTTAATTGACTTTGGTCGTCAAAATGTAATGCGTCATATGCTTGCAGGTGAGAATTTAGGTTTGGTAGCCGTAGTTCAATCGCAGGCAGCAAATCTAGATTATTTTGATTGTCTATTCATTAGCAATAAAGTGACAGACGTGAATATGTTTAGGCGTGGTGGGCCAACACTTTTTGCACTTTACACTTACCCCGATTCCAACGACTTGCTCGCAACTACCCCGTCAGACCTTTGGTCTGCCACGCCTTCTGAAGAAGGGGAATTGTTACGCACGCCCAACCTTAATACTGAAATCGTACAAAAAATTGCCCTCGGTTTGGGCTTAAGTTTTACGCCAGAAAAAGCGGCTACCCCGTCGCTACGCGCCACCCCTTCTAAAGAAGGGGAATTAAAACCAGCTGATTTTATTCCCCTTCAAAATGAAGGGGTGGCACGAAGTGACGGGGTAGTTAAAAACAACTCGAAACTAGCTGACTTACCCTACAACCCCGCATTAAAAGAAAGAGCGCGCGAGCTTCGCAAAGCCGGCAATTTAAGCGAAGTTTTATTTTGGAATGCAGTTAAGAATAAGCAATTAGATGATTTAGATTTTGATAGGCAACGTGTGATTGGAAATTACATTGTTGATTTTTATTGTCATGAATATAGCGTGGTTGTTGAAATTGACGGAAGCTCTCACGATGATAAACAAGAATATGACGCAGAGAGGGATGCTTACTTAAGAGGGTTGGGATTGAATGTTTTGCATGTGCAAGATATTGAAGTGAAAAAGAACTTGAGTGGCGTAATTGAGTTGGTGAGGCAAAATACCACTACCCCGTCGCTACGCGCTACCCTTTCTAAAGAAGGGGAATTAAAAACCTTTGCGCCGATTGATTTGCTCGATTATATTTACGCTGTATTGCACAGCCCCAACTACCGCGAAACCTATAAAGAGTTTTTAAAAATCGATTTTCCGCGTGTGCCTTATCCCACAGATGCCGCGCAGTTTTGGCAATTAGTCGCGTTAGGTGGTGCGCTGCGTCAAACACATCTGCTAGAAAACGCACCTACAAAATCAGACATAAGCTACCCAATTGGCGGCAATAACGTGGTGGATAAGCCTAGTTTCGATGCTGGCAAAGTGTTTATTAATGCCACGCAGTATTTTGAAAACGTGCCGCCCATTGCATGGGGCTTTTACATTGGTGGCTACCAACCCGCACAAAAATGGCTAAAAGATCGCAAAGGCCGCGCGCTCAATATGGATGATGTGCAACATTATCAAAAAATCATCCACGCCCTGTGTGAAACGCACCGCTTAATGGCAGAGGTGGATAACATTCTGCAAGATTAAAAGCCATAAAAAAGCCCGCATTAAGCGGGCTGTTGTTTAAGCGTTAAAGCTTATTTGTTCATTACGTACATTGTTACTTCAAAGCCAAAACGCATTTCAGTAGCTGCTGGTGTTGTCCACATGATATTAATCCTTTTTAGTTTGGCGATTCACAATGATTCGCTCCATGTGTTGCATTATGCGCCGCCCTTAAAAACCAACCCTATGCGTGCTGCGTAAATCAAGCTAGTGAATTTGCTTAAATAAGCATAGTGCTTTTAGAGGCGCGGCTTTAAGCGTATAATTCACTTATTGATGAACTTAGCGTTATGTAAGTACGTCATAGTAATACTGATTTGGGGCTGACCAGGTTTCGACGTGGGTTACAAAGCAGTGCAGGGCATACCGAGGCTCAGATTACCTCGTAAATACAGCTGAAACAAGTATAGTCGCAAACGACGAAACTTACTCTCTAGCAGCTTAGTTCTGCTGGACGCTACACCAGCTCTCCCGTGGGTTGGATTGGGGTAACCCATACGTAGTGTCATATACACGGGATACGTGTTGTGTTGGGTTACTTAGCACTGCATTAACCTTAAGGTAGCTCGCGTGCAAACTGCTTGTCTGTTGGTGTGTTGCACGTTAAATTAAACAACAAGGCTAAGTATGTAGAACTGTCTGTGGAGGATTTGCGGACGCGGGTTCGATTCCCGCCAGCTCCACCATTTTATTGTAATAAAATCAATGACTTAGTGTTTTATGTTGTCAAAAAATATGACATTATTTGGTGCTATTTAGGGCTGAAATGACAACATTTTTGACAACATTTGCGCTAAACATTTGAACGGCTTTGTTGCCCGCATCTGGGATTGAGTCTTTGATGAATTTTGCGTATACCTTGCGTAACATTCCCCAATCGCTATGTCCCATTTGCGAGGCCAACCAAGTAATAGACTCACCAGCGGTAAGCATCATGCTGGCATAGGTGTGTCTGGTTTGGTAAGGTCTGCGATATCTAACTTTTGCGCGTTTTAAAGCGTAAATCCAAACATTTTTTCTGATGGCTTGATCCCCACTCCAGCGCTCAAAGGTAGCTGGGTTCTGAAATATCTCTGCATTTTTCAAATAAGTGTACTGTTTTTGTTGGTTTAATGCTTGCAACGCTGGCGCGAGTATTTTAACTTCCCTATTTCCAGACCTTGTTTTTGGTTGCTCACAATCATCGGCAGCTTGAGTAAGTGCCTTATTTATAACTATAGTGCCACGCTTCCAGTCAATGTCGCCCCAATCCAATGCAACTAACTCACTGGTGCGTAATCCTGTCCAAAAGAAAAATTGCACCATATTTTTACCTTGCCCCTCAAGTGCGCTTAAAATTGCAGTTTGTTCTATTTGGCTGAATGGCTGAACGTCATCCTCTTTCTTTGGTGCTTCTTTGTTTTCATACTTCCAGCCATACATGGGATTGGTTTCGATTAATTCATCATCGACTGCATCTTGAAGTGCGGTTCTAAGTATGCTTTGAATGTTACTTAACCGCTTATTTCCACATGTCATTTCTAGTAGCCATTTTTTTATAGCGGGTCGTTTGATCTCCGTCAGTGTTTTACCGATAAATTTAGGAATAACTAAGTTGTTGACTACTTTTGTGTAGTCTAGGAGAGAAGACGCCTTCAGTTTTCTAGCTTTTTCTTGGAGCCAATTATCTAAGTAATCTTCAACTAAGAGGGTCTCACCTTGGTGAGATGTAAACTTAAATCTAAGTTTTGATTCAGGAAATGTAATGCTGTAATCAAATGTTTCTTTATCGATTGCATCGTTAATTGCAGCAAGATGATTTTTTATTCTTTTTAGGTTAGCGGGAGTGGGCTTGAGTTTAACCCTTTCTCGACACCTAACACCTTTGTAGGTAAAGGCGATTTCATAGCTCGTTGCGGACGCCACCTTGATGCCAGTGCTAATTCCACCCATTCGTTATACCCCTCAATAATAATTAAAATTCTTCCATCCAGAGCTTTGATCCAAACTTTATTTTCGAACCAAACACCATCACGAATTTTAGTCCGAATAGCATCCTCGGTGTACCCCGTCATCTCATGAAATTTGCTAATAGTGACGTACTTAACCATTTATTAGTGTGAACTCTGTGCTTGGTTTAAAACCAAGACTGACTGACATTAGAACAGTAGTTTCAGATTCTTTTAAGGACATTATTGGTCTACGCCAGGAAGTTGTTTAACATCTACTAACTCAGTAGAAGCTAATGATTGCAGATTTTTTTGGTGTAACCTCAATATCATCCAATGGTTCTGGATGCCCCATCAAATTCTCCGATCCGGAGCCCATCGTTCGGATGGCTGCAGTAATTGGCTTTTCATTATTTGTTTGCAATGGTTTTTTCATATGTATTTCTTTCTATAATGTTTAAAATAAAAGCGAAATTGCGTTTTATTGAACTTATTCTATATGTTAAAAAAATAACAATCGAAGCAGAAAGTTAGGAAATAGGGTGACAGATTCTAAAGGCCAAAAAATGAATGGAATTAAGGCAGAACGTCAATTGTCGATTAGAGATGCAGCCAAACTGGAGGCTAGTTATCGATTACCTGGCAGTAGGCGGATATTCAAATATGTTTCCTTAGTAGTAGGTAAACAAAATCGAATTGATTACGTACTTAATCAATTCGATGCAATCTTGGCTGATTGCTATGGTGCGAATCCGCTAATGATTACAGCGGTTAATAACGTTGCTGGTATGATTAGAACCAAGGGGATTGCCTTTTCGGAATATTCACCTGGTAGAACATGCGCACGCGGATTTACCCCCACTCAAGAGTTGGTTGAAGAGTTGGCAGACCCAGCAATTCGAAAGATCTTTCCAAAAGGATCATTTGTAGATTCGCAATTTTATCAATTGGGATATCCTTTCCCGCTTTCTAAGTATTTGAATTATGAAAAGGTAAGTTATCAGCGCTTGGTAAATATGATTAACAAGGTAGGGGAAGTCTACGCTGAAATTTGTTTTGATCGTGACGAAAGGGAAGTGTTCGATATGACTTGTGCCACTCTCGGCCTAATTTCGGATTTTATCTCAGCTTTGGCTTCAGTCGCACCACAACTGCCTCAAAGAGAGCAATTGAAGTGGTGTAGTGTTTGTTTTCGGAGATATCCTTGTGTTAAGCATACTTCTAACCGTCTAGCGCGGTCTACCAACGTTACAAATCAGCATAGGCGCGATGCTGGAGTTAAGACCCAAAAGTCATTGCCGCCTGAACTATGGGAAGCAAAAGCACAGCGGCAGGCTAGAAGAAGAGCTGTATGTGTTGGCTTGCATAGTAAAGCATCAAGTGCCAAGACCCATGAGATAGTTATAGGTAACTATCTGGGGATTGCTGCAGAAATTCAGGAGTTGATCACGGAAACTCTTGATTTGGAATGGGCTGAAGTAGCGCCGCGTTGGCAGGCAATGATGCAAATCAACTTCCCCTTTGTATGTAACAAACTTCAGGCAGAGGCAGTTAAGTTTCCAAGTTGGGAGAAATTTGCTAATCAAATTATATGTGCATTGGATGATGAATCTGAAAAATCCACATATCCTCTCTGGATAATTTACATGCTAGAAGATGCGGAAGATTGGTTTTTCGCTGAAGAAAACCTCAAACCCGATGGCCGGAAATCAAATTCAATCGATTTAATTCTTGAACTGTATCCAGATAAAACAACTAATCTAGCTGAAATCAGCAAAATTCTTACAGCTGCTGGAACTAAAATTTCGAGACAAAATGTTGCCAAAGCCTTAAAAAAGCACGATCAAAAATTGAAAACGTCACGTAAATCTGGCTAATGATCAGCCCATACAAAATATTGATGCTCATAAATTAAGCAGTATACGTGGATTACTTGGTCAAAATTCAGCCGCAGTATGTCTTTAAATTGCGTATTCTCGCCCAAAAGAGCCACCCATAATCATCCAAAAAGGCCACCTATAATCACGTAAAAAAGCCACATATTTGCTGGAACTGTCGCGCTATATCGTGTTGAACCCGCTTCGCGCCAACATGGTGAATATCCTCGAAGATTGGCTCTGGAGCAGCTACCCCATCGTCACAGGACATGAAGCTGCACCCGTGTGGCTGGATATGGATTGGTTGCTTGGTCAATTCGGCACTGAACGGAGCAATGCACTACTTGGCTATCGCGAATTTGTTATGTCGGGTAGGGGAGTGGCAAGCCCCTTGCAAAGCGCCCGTCATCAACTATTGCTTGGCGATGACGCATTTGTGAAAAATCATCATAGTCAATACCGTGAAGGCGAAACGCTACGCGAAGTATCAAAGGCGCATCAAAAATCAGTTGCCTTGTCACTGGACGAATATCTGACACACCACCCAGATCGCGATACGGCAATGGCTCAGGCTTACCGGACTGGCGCTTATACAATGGCAGAGATTGGTGAGCATTTTGGGGTTCACTACATGACAGTAAGCCGCGCAGTGCGGGGGTGCGGGGGTGCGAGGCGAGACTTAAGGGTATGTTGAAATGTTAGAGCTGACCCCGTTTTTCGTTAGAACTGACCACGTTTTCCGTATTTCTGGATGGGTGGACCCCGTTGTTCAGGACAGTTTTTCTAAACTGAGGCATGCAGTTTAACCCCCATCGCATGCATTACTTTGTTCACTGTATCAAATCGGGGATGTGCGTTGGGACGCAATGCTTTGTATAGAGCCTCGCGTGTGATACCGCTTTTTTGTGCAATATCTGCCATGCCTTTTGCGCGAGCAATAATACCAAGTGCATGGGCAAGCTCTGACGCATCGCCTTCTTCAAGTACGATATTAAGATAGGCAGCGATATCCGCTTCGGTTTTAATATGTTCCGCCATATCAAATTCTGGTAAATCTGCAATTTTAATTTTGTTGGTCATGGTTTTATCCTCTAGGTTTAATCTTCAATATTTTTTGATAATTGAATTGACTTCGTAATATCAGCACTTTGGTTAGATTTATCGCCGCCACCTAGCATGACAATTAACACATCCCCATGCTGAATAAAATACATACGCCAGCCAGCCCCAAAATGCTCGCGCATTTCAACAACACCTTCGCCTACAGGCTTAACGTCACCAAGGTTGCCACGTTGCGCTTTATCAAGTCTGCGCGCAAGCCGAATGCGTGTTACGTTATCTTTAAGGCTATTAAGCCAAGCATCGAATTCTAAGGTGCGTTTAATAATATACATGTTTTATTGTAATTGAGCGATTACAAATTGGCAAGGGTTAGAGAGCGAGTTGTTACTAACCGTTGATTGATATGGCAATGCAAATGCATTACCATTTTAAAAAACTACCGAACTGGAGATGTTATGAACACCGCCACACTTGAAGTTGATTCCACTCTTACTGACCGATATCAAACAACGGTGCCGGAAGCTGTTCGTCGAGTACTAAAATTACAAAAGCGCGACAAGATCCACTTCACGATTCGCCCTAGTGGTGATGTTGTGTTAACTCGCACTGCTGATCCCTTGGAAGATGACCCAGTGCTTGGTAACTTCTTGGGCTTTCTTGCTCGTGACATCACGAACAATCCTCAGCACCTTCAATCAATCGACGGTGGCTTGGTTTGCCGTATTCAATCATTAGCAGGCAATGTTAAAGTCAATCTTAATTAGCCTTTGTCTGCTGACGACGAATGAGCGATCCCCAGCTGGTCGTTAATGGATGGACGATCTTTGCGCATCCGTTGTTCATTAATCAGATTGAGGGACTTATTCAACAGGTAGAATCTCTCAAGAAAAAGCATCCTGACAACTATCAAAATAAGAACGCAAGCAAGCGACTGGCCGCCATTGCAAAGTTGGCATTCGAAGATATACCACAAGAACCAAGCCGAGCTGAATGCAGACAAGGCGATACTATCGGCGATGATTACAAGCATTGGTTCCGCGCCAAATTCTTTCAGCAATACCGTTTGTTCTTTCGTTACCATGCACAAAGCAAAGTAATTGTATATGTATGGGTTAACGACGAGGACACGAAAAGAGCCTACGAGAGCAGCAATGATGCATATCGGCTATTTAGCAAGATGCTAAAAAGCGGGCATCCGCCAGATGATTGGAATAAACTGTTAACCGAAGCTCATGATCAAGCAGGGCGTTTTCATAAAATCACTAAAGCAAAATCATAACGCCAAGTGTAATCATGCACACATCGCATACTCAATTTGACATCAAGGCCATCGTCGATCAGTAGGCCCAACAAAAACTTGACTTTATCCATGTGATTACCTCGCTTTTGTGTTAGCGTGACAAAGCCTTAAAAAAGCACGATCAAAAATAGAAAACGTCACGTAAATCTGGCTAATGATCAGCCCATACAAAATATTGATGCTCATAAATTAAGCAGGATACGTGGATTACTTGGTCAAAATTCAGCCGGCACGTATGTCTTGAAATCATTAGTTTTAAAACGGCGCCAACACATGTTGAATGGTAAAATTGCTTCATTAAATAATTTGATGGAATCTATAAATGTTTGATGGGTTAAAAGAAAGGCTGGCTGGGTTTGTTTTGATGACAGCGATAGTTCCGCTTGCTGTATCAGGTTACGTACTTATCGTATATGTCGGTTTTTTTGGTAGAACTGATAGAGGGCGTGCTGGTGTGAGGGCGCTGGATCATTTTGTTAATGCAACACTGTTTAATGGCCATGCCTGGGAGTCTGTATCGTCTCACGCCTGGAGGGAGCGACATCAGTCATGGGCTAAAAGAGTCATCTGGATTACTGACCATTTTCAAAAAGACCATTGTCATCGTGCTAACAAACGCGAGCAGCCAATTGTAGATCTTGTGCTAAGTAAAGGCTTGCAGCACAGAACCATCAAATGAATAATTTTCTTAAAGATGCTGCAAATGCACAAAAGATGCCGGTAAGTAAAAGAAGGGTCTATTACATCGGTGGGTTCGATCCTAGGGGTGCTTCGTTTTATCATCGATTGTACAAGGATGAGGCGCTAAAGCAGGGTACTAAGACTGGTAATCATATTGAGGTCGGTCCTCGTCATAAGGTTTCATCTCATCAACATTCGTGGGTGATTAAATCCGACTATCACCAGCATACAGTAAACACTGATTATCGATTCCTAGGCTGGGATGATATAGTTCGTCAGCATTGGGAAACAAATGGCCTGAGGCTGGTGGCTCTGACCATTAAAGGCTATGCCAGATTTATAGACTGTGGCGCATTAGGGCGCATTCGTAAACTTTACCGCGGACCTTTCTATAGCGGAATATATCCGGTAGCATTTCTTTTCATAACCGCGCTGCTTTCTATAATCTTTGGTGGAATCTCGGTAATTCTAGTCGCAAGTGTAGGCGCTCCTCCAGTGGTTACAGCGATGGTGAGTTTGCTTGCCATGCTTGCATGCTTCTGGATGGGATTGAAGTTGGCCGATCGCCTTGGTGTTTTGTGGTTACTTAGAACTTACCTATTTGTATATTTTTGGGGTGAATCAACCCCTGATAAGTTGAATGCAAGAATTAAAGCGTTTGCAGACATTATTGTGCAAGATCAAAATAATTCACCGTGTGATGAAGTGATTGTTATTGGTCATAGTGTAGGCAGTATCGTCGCCGTATCCGTAGTGGCGCGAGCATTAGAACAGTCGGCTGAAAAGCTTAATTTATCGCTGGTCACTTTGGGGCAATGCATTCCATTGCTAAGCCTAATCCCAAGTGCAGAGGCATTTCGGCATGACTTAAAAACCTTGGCTGAGCATCCTGATGTTGCCTGGTTAGACATGGTGGCACGTGCAGATGCACTTTGCTTTTCTCAAGTTGACCCTATTAAGGCTTCAGGTATTGATTCTTCTATGGCAAGGTGGCCTAAGCAACAGATTGTGCGGCCTTTTAAGATGTTTTCACCTGAACAATATAAACGCCTTAAGCGTAATAAGTTGCGCCTGCATTTCCAGTACTTAATGTCGAGTGAATATCAAACCGATTATGATTATTTCCTGTTAACGGCAGGGTCTAGTCGTTTGTGCTTTTCAGAATAACCATTAATAAAGTAACTATATGACTTTTCAACCATCCTACCCAAAGCCGCATAAAAATAAAACATCATTCATCTTGCGCTTCATTCGTGGTAGTCGCTCTTGGTTAGAAGTGCTATTTGAAAAAAGTTATAGAATGAAAATGGGGCAGATTAAGCAGCCAGGTTTAGAAGTGTTTATGGTGAATGATCCAAGTCTTATTAAGCGTATTCTAGTTGATGAACCAAAAAAATATCCTAAACATTGGATCATGCACCAAATTCTTAAGCCGCTTCTTGGTAACAGCATATTTACAACCAATGGTAAAGTATGGGAAAGACAACGTCGTTTGGTGGATGCTGGATTTGGTCAGGCGCGACTCAAACTCGTATTCCCTTTGATGATAGATGCAATAGCTGACATGCTAAATCGACTAGATAGTCAGGCAAACGACAAAGCTTTTGAAATTGATACTGAAATGACGCACATTACTGCGGACATTATTTTTCGCACTATACTTTCACAAAAATTAGATGCTGCTAGTGCAGAGTTGACTTTTAAAGCTTTTAACGAATTTCAGCGACAAGCCCAGCGAGCTTTTATGCTAAAGATATATTGGTTACCCTCATTCTTTGCTAAAAGAGCGAGTAATCTAGCTGCAAATAAAATTCGTCCAGTGATTGCCGATGTAATAGCTAAGCGCTATCGCGAAAAGGATGATGAAAATGCACACCAGCATAACGATATTTTAGCTGGCATTATGGAGGCGGTTGATCCTGAAGATCAAGATAGCTTTAGTTATGATGAAATGGTTGATCAGATTTGCATGTTGTTTCTTGCTGGACATGAGACTTCAGCGAGCGCACTTACATGGTCTATGTATTTAATTTCCAACTGCCCAGATTTACAGATGAAAATGTACGAAGAAATTCAAGCAGTGACAAATGGGCAATCACTAGAGTTTGAGCATATAAAAAAACTGAGTACAGTCAATAATGTATTTAAAGAAGCGTTGCGTCTTTATCCTCCTGTGGGGTTTTTTACAAGAGAAGCTACTGAAAATCATTGTATGCGTGATAAGGAAATAAAAGCTGGGGCAGCCTTAGTCATTTCACCGTGGCTAATTCAGCGTAATGAAGATTATTGGAAAAATGCGCATAATTTTGAGCCTGAGCGATTTGATACAGTTGAGGGTAAAGAGTCTGAAAAATGCGCCTATATTCCATTTAGCAAGGGTCCGCGAGTTTGTACAGGCCAGACATTTGCAATTCAAGAAGCAATTTTAATTTTAGCAAGTTTAGTAAGGCAATATAAAATACATGCTGTTACTGAGCATGTGCCGCATGCGGTAGGGCGAGTAACGATACGCCCAGAAAACGGTGTCAAAATTCGATTAACGCAACGAACTTAGGTAAATGTAAGCTTCAATATGCACGTGAATAAAGCTGATTAATATAAAAATCATAAATGTACAAATATTTTGTTGGAGTTACTTATTGCTGGTAAACTCTAAATGGTTTATTCACATACTATGATTCGATAATAATGATTAGAAATGGGCTCGCTGCGTTTCGTGGAAAAAATGTACTTCTCTTACAGGGGCCAGTCGGCCCTTTCTTTCGCCGACTTGCTCTGGATTTAGAATCGCATGGCGCACACGTTCACAAAGTAAACTTCAATGGTGGGGATTGGCTTTTTTACCCCACTAATGCCGTCTCTTTTCGTGGAATAGCAGATGATTGGCCAGATTTTTTTGATCAACTTATTACTAGCTTAAATATTGATGTGGTAATGCTGTTTGGAGATTGCAGACTACATCATCGTGCCGCTCATGAAGTGGCTCATCTACGTGGAATTGAGATTGGAGTTTTCGAAGAAGGGTATATTCGACCTGATTTCATTACATTAGAACTCTTTGGCACTAACGACAACTCTTTGTTGCCAAGAGAAATGGAGCATTATCAAGAACACGAAGCTACTGAGTTACCTAAAGCCTTAGAAGTTGGCCAGACATTTTCTTATGCAGCGTGTTGGGCAATGCTCTACTATCTGGCATGTACGCTGTTATGGCCAATCTACTGGCATTATCAGCATCACCGCCCACTTAATTTGCTTGAAGGATTATATTGGGTACGCGCATTTTGGCGAAAAAGGTACTACGCCCATGCCGAGCGAAATGTATTGAAAGATCTACTCAACAACCATGACGGTAATTATTTTCTCGTGCCATTGCAGGTGCATAACGATGCACAAATTTACTTTCATTCACACTTTGCGTCAGTTAAAGATTTTATTAATTCCACTATGCATTCGTTTGCCATGCATGCACCTAATGAAACGCTGCTAGTTATTAAACATCATCCTCTAGATAGGGGCTACCATGATTATGCAAAATGCATAACAAAATTTGCACGTTTAAATGGCGTTGAGAATAGGGTGTTCTACATTCATGATCAACATTTACCTACATTGTTTAATCATACACGTGGTGTGGTTGTGGTGAACAGTACGGTTGGGCTTTCTGCACTTGCTCACGCTCTGCCAGTCAAGGTTTGTGGCAGAGCGCTATACAATATATCTGGATTAACATTTCAGGGCGCGGTTAATCAATTCTGGCAACAGGCGCCATTGCATCTCATAGATCAAAAACTATATAGCAGTTTCCAGCACTATTTGATTAGTCGCACTCAGTTAAATGGCAACTTCTACAAGCGACTGGATATTGCAGATACACACGCAGGGATTTTGTGGAGCTAGTTTAACTCACCATTATTTTTTTGTAGACTGTAAAATTTGCGTATGAGTCGTGTATAAATGTATATTATTGTTTACATTTAATATAAATACACATAAAATGTTCGATATATAATACATTTAATGTGTGTCATGGACAATCATATTCTCAATCTGCAGGACATGGGTTTAGCCATTAGAAGAGAAAGAAAGCTTCTCAAACTTACTCAAAATCAGTTGGCGATCAAGGCCAATATGCGCCGTCAAACAATTATTAGTATTGAAAAGGGCGAAGACGCAAACATCACCAGCTTATTTAAAATTTTAATGGCACTTAATTTCTGCATGGAGTTAAAGCCTATTAGGCCAGATTATACGAAGCTTGGGGATTTGCTTAATGAATCTTGATAAGATCAAATCGCTTCAAGTGGTAACGCCTCAAGGCGCGTCTGGATTTTTAAGCAAAGAAGCTAGATTCTCATTTAATTACACCAACAGCGAAAAACATGTCGAAGTATCTCTTAGTATGCCGATGCGTGCTGAAAGCTATAGTGGAGGCGGTTTGTTCTCTGTATTTGCTATGAATAAGCCAGAAGGCTATTTGTTAGACTCTCTAAAAAATAGATTCGGGAAGGTCGCCAAGCTCGACGATATGTCGCTATTAAAGATCACTGGTAAACACCAAATTGGGCGGCTGAGCTATATTGACCCCAATGACATGGTTGAATCCAAAAAATCCACAGTCAGCCTAAACGACCTTGTAAAATCAACAGCCTCTGAGGAGCTGTTTAATTACCTGGTGGACACTTATTTTGATTCAGGTATCTCAGGATTTCAACCCAAAGTATTGGTGGCTGACAAAAGCATTATTTCACCCGTTGTTGATAAGGCAACAGCGGTAACGCCAGATCTTATCGTAAAATCTGCTGGTGATGATTACCCGCATCTCGCCGAGAATGAGTTTATGTGCATGTCAGTTGCAAAAGAGGCCGGGATTAGCGTGCCTGATTTTTGGTTAAGTGAAGATAATGGTCTATTTATTTTAAAGAGATTCGATATTGCAGATAGCGGAAATCGACTGGGTATGGAAGATATGTGCGCATTAACCAATACCTCCGCTGACGATAAGTATCATGGAAGCTACGAGGGAGTTGGGCGCATCATCGCTTCTTTATGCGGCAGTAACTCAACTGAAAGTTTGCATCGATATTTTGAATATGTGGCACTGTCGGTATTAGTGAAAAATGGGGATGCGCACCTTAAGAATTTTTCGTTGATTTACGAGCATCCTAGTGCAGAAGTTAAGCTTTCTCCAATTTATGACGTAGTCACTACATCAGTCTATCAGAGCACTAATCCTAGAACTGGCATGAATATTATCGATCGCACAATGGCGCTTGGTATGAATAAGTCTAAAAATTACCCAGATAACAATGCGCTCTGTAAATTTGGTCGAAGCATCTGTGGCGTATCAAGACCTCAGGAAGTAATTGATCGCATTGAAGCGGCTAAAATAACAGTCATTCGTGATAGTAAAGGTCGAATTGACGATGGTTTTTTAGCTGACATGATAAAGGTCTGGTAAGTTAAATCCACACTGGCCGATAAGATTGAGAGTGGCTGCAAGTTAAAAGAAAATTTCCAACTTAATTTAATTGGCAGCACGCAGTTAAATGGTAATTTTTATAAGCGGCTTAATATTCCAGATTCACATAGTGGTTTGATTTGGACAGAGTGAATTTAAGCGTTTTATCGGGTATTCGTAAAGTTTTGTGTATTAGCTAAATTAACAGCTAATCCAATCAACCAGCTTAATGCCTGTTATGCGACTAAACTCTTTGGTATTGTTTGATACCAGCGTTACATTTAGGCTTAAAGCATGTGCACCTATCATCGTATCTAATGGGCCAATTGGAATGCCTTGTTTTTCCAGTGTCGCGCGCAGTGTTCCATAGTACTCAGTGGCTGGCTCATCAAAATCTACCACTTCTAAGGGCAGAATAAACTCATCTAGCGCAGCCTGATTTTTTTCCTTAAACTGACTCTTGGCAACGCCATACCTTAACTCAGCCAGTGTTACGGATGAAATGCAAATATCACCGATTTGATAAGCACTAAACTTTTGCAGGATGTCTCTCGGCTTTTTCTTGATAATGGCGATGCAAATATTAGTATCTAACATCAACTTCATGCAAACAAATCCTCGCGGATTTGTGATTCAGGCTGATTGCGATCAGCCATAAAATCCGCACTGAACTTATCTAAGCTTTCAGCAAGCACGTCCCAGGAATGATTGGCAGGAATCAATACCACAGCATTACCTGAACGCTTGATGATGACCTCATCACCTTCAAATCGAAAATCCTTCGGCAACCGCACTGCCTGACTTTGACCGTTCTGAAATAGTTTGGCTGTTCTCATAACAAACTCCCATTTAGTATATATTTTAAGTATAGATTAATAAGGCGGGCTGTCAATACAAATTAATCACTAATACACATAACTTTACGAATAGCCGTTTTATCTAGGTAGAATATTTTGAGTCACTTTTGATTCATATTTTTTGTTTTTATCAATCGAAAATACCTGTAAATTTTTGTTTTGTGGTTAATGCCTTTGTAATAAAAGGGTTATATCAAGTATAATCAAAAATGTAGTGCGTTACATTCAAAAAAAATGAACAAATTGACTCCAGTTATTTTATGTGCTATTGCAGGCTTTTTCCTGTAGTCAGTTTCTCGTGAAATGCACCTCAAACTTTCATTCATTATGGTGGATGAACAAATTTTGCTATAAAAATACTTTTTACTTGGCTTAATGCCAAGCTGCTAGACCCTCAAGGCCAACGGAAAACGCTGGTTATATTGGGGCGAGATGTGACTAATATTTTAGTTGATAATAAATAAGAATGATGAATTAAAACTAATGATGCAATTAATCCCAACTATTTTATGTGGCGGAGCGGGCTCCCGCTTATGGCCAATCTCTCGCGAAATGCATCCTAAGCCGTTCATCCGCCTAGCGGATGGTCAAAGCTTGCTACAAAAAGCTTTTTTACGTGGTGCACTGTTACCCAACGTCAGTGAAGTGCTTACAGTGACTAATCGCGAATTATTTTTTAAAACAAAAGATGAATTTAGCAAAGTCAATACTAGTAATCTCGCCACTTCTTTTATATTAGAACCCTTTGGGCGCAACACGGCGGCAGCAATTGCAGCTGCCGCGCTTGATGTTGTTCGGCGTCATGGCGAAAACGCCGTCATGCTGGTACTGGCTGCCGATCATCTTATTGCAAATCAACAAGCCTTTGAAGATGCGGTGAGTATCGCTATTGAATTTGCACTTGATGGCAAAATAGTCACTTTTGGTATTAAACCAAACTCCCCTGAAACTGGCTTTGGTTACATTGAGGCGGACGGACATACTGTATTACGTTTTGTAGAAAAACCTTCGCTTGAAAAAGCACAAGAATATCTTTCAGCTGGCAACTTTCTTTGGAATTCGGGCATGTTCTGCTTTACTGCAGGTAATATTCTTAAAGCCATGGAAGTTTGTTGCCCAGAGATTTTAGCCGCAACACGTAACTGCCTTGCTCAATCACAAAATGCAACTGGCGCCGGGTTTTTACAAGTTGATTTGGATCCTGATTTGTTTGGTCAAATTCCAGAAGACTCTATTGATTATGCCGTAATAGAAAAACTAGCAGCTGCCAAAGTTACCAATAGCGAGAAAATTGGTGGGGTTGTTGTTGTACCTTGTGATATTGGTTGGAGCGATATTGGTTCTTGGATTGCCCTGGGTGACTTAACAGAGGCAGATGCAGATGGTAATCGCATTCAGGGTGAAGTGTTGTTGCATGGCACTAGCGGTTGCACTATTCATAGTGAAGATAGGCTAATTGGTGCAGTTGGCCTAACGGATTTAATTATTATTGATACGCCAGATGCTGTTTTGGTGGCCAGTAAGGCAAACGTGCAAGATGTGAAACACATCTATGCTAAGTTAAAAAACAATGGTCATGACTCTTACAGGCATCACACCACGGTACACCGCCCGTGGGGTACTTATACCGTATTAGAAGAAGGTGTTGGATTTAAAATAAAACGTATTGAGGTAAACCCTGGCGCAAGCCTAAGCTTACAAATGCATCATCACCGATGTGAGCATTGGGTGGTGGTGAGTGGTGAAGCTAAGGTGATCAATGGCAAAAATCAGCTGGTCATCAATACCAATGAATCAACTTACATTAAGGCTGGACAGCAACATCGATTAGAGAATGCAACTTTAGAAGTGTTGGTGATGATTGAAGTTCAGAGTGGCGACTATTTAGGTGAAGATGACATCGTTAGGTTTGACGATGCTTATGGACGCATTGTATGACGCAACTCACCTGTTTTAAAGCTTATGATGTCCGCGGGCAGCTTGGTGATGAGTTGAATGAAGAAATTGCCTATAAAATTGGCCGCGCTTACGCACAGCACCTCAATGCTAAGCGTGTGGTTGTAGGGTGCGATGTGCGTGAAACCAGTGAAGATTTAAAGCTGGCCTTAGCGCAAGGCTTGATGGACTCAGGGTGTGATGTCATTGATATTGGCATGACGGGTACTGAAGAAATCTATTTTGCCGCTTTTTATCTTGATGTAGATGGTGGTATAGAAGTGACCGCAAGCCATAACCCCATGGACTATAACGGCATGAAATTTGTAGGCCGCGGTGCGTTGCCTATCAGTGGTGATTCTGGCTTACGCGCTATTCAACAATTAGCTGAAGCTAATGATTTTAAACCAGCTTTAAACGTGGGTGTGCTTACACAGCAATCCATACTGCAAGCTTATGTAAAGCATCTCCTTACTTATATTGATATTACAAAACTCAAACCGCTCAAGCTGGTAGTCAACTCAGGTAACGGTGCTGCTGGGCATGTGATTGATGCAATAGAGCAAGCATTTGTAGCTGCAAATATCCCTATAACGTTTATTAAAGTGCATCACGAGCCTGATGCACAATTTCCCAATGGTATACCAAACCCATTGCTACCAGAAAATAGAGCAGCAACCGCTGATGCCGTTAGGTTGCATCAAGCCGATATGGGTATTGCGTGGGATGGAGATTTTGACCGTTGTTTTTTATTTGATGAAACAGGCGAATTTATAGAAGGCTATTATATTATCGGCTTGTTGGCACAGGCCTTTTTAGCCAAACACCCACACGAAAAAATAATTCATGACCCTCGCCTTACTTGGAACACCATAGATATAGTCACTAAATCAGGTGGAACACCCGTACTCAGTAAAACTGGCCATGCATTTATAAAAGAACGTATGCGGTTAGAAAATGCAATTTATGGCGGCGAAATGAGCGCCCATCATTATTTTCGTGATTTTGCTTATTGTGATAGTGGCATGATTCCATGGCTACTAGTGGCTGAGTTAATTAATACAAAAGCGCAGCCAATCTCAACGCTAGTGAGTGCACAAATTCAAGCCTACCCATGTAGTGGTGAAATTAATTATCGTGTTGAAAATGCCAATAAAGTGATCGACAGCATACTAGCGCACTTTGCCAAAGACCAACCACTTATTGATAAAACGGATGGCATTAGCTTAGAGTTTGCACAGTGGCGTTTTAATTTACGCACCTCCAACACTGAGCCACTATTGCGGTTAAATGTGGAGTCTCGTGGCGATGTCAAGCTAGTGGGCGCTCGCGTAAAAGAAGTTGAAAGTATTATTGGGCTATAATGCACGAAAGTCTGGAATAAAAAATGATAATAACACCCCAAAATACTAAATCTGCTGACTCTAAATCTGCTGGCTTAGGTAGCTTCATTAAAGCATCTATATCACGCATCAAATGGCTATTTGTATCTACAGTTGTTTTCCCCACAACTATTGCTATTATTTACTATGGTTTTATTGCTTCAGACGTATTTATTTCAGAATCGCAATTTGTAGTGCGTAGCCCAGAAAAACCATCCTCATCACCATTAGGCGCATTGTTTAAAGGAGTGGGTTTTTCACGCTCGCAAGATGATAGTTATGTAGTAAAAGAATTTATTTTATCGCGTGATGCACTGGTAAAACTAGATGAAAATATGGGTTTTCGTCAAGCTTATTCTAATCAAAATGTAGATTTTATTAGCCGTTTTGCAGGGTTGGATTGGGATAACAGCTTTGAAGCAATGCACCGTTACTATCAAAAAAAGATAGCTACACAACTTGATTCAAGCTCATCTATTACCACACTTACCGTCAGAGCTTTTACGGAAGAGGATGCTTACCGTATTAATAAAGCGCTGCTATTAATGAGTGAAGTGTTAGTGAATCAGCTTAATGAAAATGGCCGACGTGACATGATTAAATTTGCCGTAGCTGAGGTTGGTGATGCTGAAAGTAAAGCGAAAGCTGCAGCGTTAGCGTTATCTAATTTCCGCAACCAAAAAGGGGTAATAGACCCTGAAAAGCAATCTGCCATTCAGTTGCAGCAAATTTCTAGGTTACAAGAGCAGCTACTCACCACAAAATCTCAGCTTGCCCAACTTATAACATTTACTAAAGATAATCCGCAAATACCCACACTACAAAAACAAGTTGAAATACTGCAAAATGAAATTGCAATTGTTACAAGTAGTGTTACAGGCGGTGAAAAATCATTATCAACCAAAGCTGCAGAATATCAACGCTTACAACTAGAGCGAGAATTTGCGGATAGACAACTAGCGGGTGCAATGGCCTCGCAGGTGCAGGCGCGCAACGAAGCTGTGCGAAAACAACTTTACTTAGAACGCATATCACTGCCAAGTAAACCTGATATGGCGATGGAACCTCGTAGATTCTATGGTGTTTTATCTACATTGCTATTAGGGTTGGCTGCTTGGGGTGTATTGGCAATGTTGTTAGCTGGTATTCGTGAACATAAAGACTAATCCATCGCAAATGATTAAGTCTTTTTCAGCACTAATGCGATCAATGGCAATTCAGAAACGAGTAATTGGCGCATTGCTTATGCGTGAAATTCTTACTAGGTTTGGCCGCCATAATATTGGTTTTATGTGGTTATTTGTAGAGCCAATGATATTTACATTGGCTGTGACTGCACTATGGACACTTTCTGGTGCTTCACATGGGTCAGATTTTCCTATTGTTGCTTTTGCTATTACTGGATACTCAAGTGTATTGCTTTGGCGCAATATGGCTGGTCGCTGTATAGGTTCAATCGAGCCAAATGCATCGCTGATGTACCATAGAAACGTCAAGGTAATAGATATATATGCGGCTAGATTATTGCTGGAAGCAGGTGGGGCCACAATATCTTTTATGGTTTTGGGTTTATTTTTTATGTACATAGGCTGGCTTAACCCACCTGAGGACATATCAAAAGTTTTGTTTGCATGGTTTATGCTGGCATGGTTTGGTATTTCATTAGCTGTACTACTAGCCTCTCTTTCAGAGAAATACGAGCTTGTTGATAAGATTTGGCATCCCACATCTTATATACTCTTTCCATTGTCTGGTGCTGCCTTTATGGTGGATAGTTTACCAATACAAGCTCAGGAGTTTGTTCTTTATCTTCCTATGGTCCATGGTGTTGAACTGCTAAGAGAAGGTTATTTTGGCTCTACCTTTAAAGCACATTATGATATCGCTTATATGGCAACAGTGTGTTTATGTCTTACCCTTTTAGGTTTGGCAATGACACGTAAAATTAGCCGTGAGGTAATGCCTGGGTGATTAGCATTGAAAGCATTACAAAATCCTACCCCACTAGAGACGGTAGTGTAACCATATTAAATGGTGTTGATTTAACTATCAAACAAGGTGAAAAAGTTGGTATTTTAGGTCGGAACGGCGCTGGTAAATCAACCCTCATAAGGCTGATTAGTGGTGCAGAAATGCCCACAAGTGGTGTTATTCGTCGCGAGATGAATGTTTCATGGCCATTAGCTTTTGGCGGCGCTTTTCAAGGGGCACTCACAGGGCTCGATAATTTACGCTTTATTTGTCGGGTATATGGGGTTTCAACTGAAGAGAAAATTGATTTTGTGCAAGACTTCTCTGAGTTAGGTCGTTATTTCCGAGAGCCTATAAAAAACTACTCTGCTGGTATGCGCGCACGTTTAGCATTTGCCATCTCAATGGCGATTGAGTTTGATTGCTTTTTGATTGATGAGGTGATTGCCGTTGGAGATGCGCGATTTCACGATAAATGCCAGCACGAGCTTTTTGAAAAACGTAAAGATCGCGCCATGATTATGGTATCCCACGAAGCACACAATATTCGTGAGCATTGCGACCGCGCTTGTGTACTGCATCAAGGCAAACTCGTGCCATTTGATGATGTTGATGATGCATATAATTTTTATAATGAAAACTGTTGATTTTTAGGATTGTAAAATGAGTGAAAAGAAAATAAAAGTGCTATTGGAAATGCGCCCAGCGCTTGAAGGATTTGCGGGTATCCCGCAAGAGGTTCGCTTGTTATTTCGTGGGTTACGCAAAATTGATACTGTAGATGTTGAAGGCATGATACAAACATCCCATCGTGTGTTGGCACGTGGAACGAAAGATAGAGGCTTTTTTTGGAAAGAAATGAGTCAAACTAGAAAGCTTAATCGCTATTCACGAGTGATCATTTCATTAGCGGAAAAGCCGTACCGCAATATATTGGATGAGGTGCTCGATTTCATTGAAAAAAGATTTTCATCATCAAAGCTGTTGATGTCAACCCTCTTTAACACGGGCAAAGTCAAGTTAACACGTTTCGAATCAGATTCTTTTGAAGATTTTACTTGGAGAACGCTTTTTGCTAAAACGCTTCCAGCCTCAGATTTTGACCTGGTAGCTAAAGCTAATCATCGAATTTGTTCCACACCGTGGAACACCATGCACATGGTGGGTTTAAATTCTTTGAATCTGTTTGAAACACCGTCCTACCCAAGGTTAGATACACAAGGTTTTGATGTCTTTATCGGCCAGACGCCATACCCTGGGCGAACTGACCCCAATACGGTTTTTGTCGTTCGATACCATGATGCTATACCAGTATTTATGCCACACACCATCTCAGATAAATCTCTGCATCAAGCGACCCACTTTTATGCATTGATGAGCAATGTTAAATCTGGTGCTTACTTTGCTTGCGTTTCTGAGGCAACGCGGCAAGATTTGATCAGACTTTTTCCAGAGGCTGCCGATAGGGCCGTGACAATTCATAACATGGTTTCTCATCATTATTTTAAGGAAATTTCACCATTTGAGCGAGTGCCAGGAATTATTAGATCGAGACTGTATGAAGGAGATCCTTCAAAAGGTATTGATTTACTGCCAAAATTTTTTAGTTTGAAAGAAAAGGAAAATTTCTACAAGCGATCACTTGGTGATAAATATTTTAAGTACCTTTTAATTGTTTCCACTATTGAACCCAGAAAAAACCATACGCGTTTACTTGCGGCATGGGAAGTTATAAAAGCTGATGTAGATCCTGATATTAAATTAGTTGTAGTTGGAACATTAGGCTGGGAGCATAGCTCCATTACCAAAGCGTTTGAGTCATGGATTGACCGAGGTGAGTTGTTTATGCTCAATGCGGTGCCGGCTCCCGACCTTCGTGTACTTTATCGCCATGCAGCGGTAACAGTGTGCCCAAGTTTAGGTGAGGGTTTTGATTTCTCAGGTGTTGAGTCAATGGCGAGCGGTGGAATCACCATCGCTTCAGATATTCAAGTTCACCGTGAAGTCTACGAAGACGCCGCTGAATATTTTGACCCTTATGCAACAATGAGTCTAGTTAAAGCACTTAAAAAAGTGCTCTATGAACCTGATGCAGCACAGGTGCAAGAAGAAATGCGCCAACGAGGCGAGGAAGTTGCATCGCGATATTTGCCTGAAAAAATATTACCGCAGTGGGAAGCATTTTTAAAACGTACTATCAACGAAAAGAAAAAATGAAAAACTCAAAGCTTTTTAAGCTTTTTGTTAAGCTGTATGCAGGTGATATAGTTAAAGCAATCTATCAAGGCATCCTGGGCAGGCAGGCAGATGAGGTCGGATTTGCAGCATATTTTGAAAGTCTTAAAAAGTCTGGTGATATTGAGTCAGTAATTAATGAGATTTCGGGTTCAGAAGAGGCGTGGAAAAATCATTTTTACGCGTACCCTGAAGCCTTGGTTAGCCTAGTATTTAAAGGCTTACTGGCACGTGAGCCAGAAGCAGAAGCGCTAACCAACTACAGCGAAAAGCTCACTGAACATCAAAACTTAGCTGAAGTGTTATCGGAAGTTGGGCAATCTCAAGAGTATTGGGAGTATATTCTGGGCGTCAATGCAACCAAAATTGTAAATGGCATTTATTTAGGTCTGTTAGGTCGGGAAGCAGATGAAGCTGGCTCGTTAACTTATTGTGAAAAAATAAAGCAAACAGGTGACTTTGTTTCAGTCATTACTCAAGTGGGTCAGTCGCAAGAGTTTCAAATACGGAGTCGCCAGGAATCGACAATAGGGAAACAAAACAAGCCAGAGTTAGTGCAACGAGTTGAAAGTATTAATGATTTGTACCTTAAGTTTTTTGGTCGAGATGTTTCTAATCTTGAGTTAGCAAAACATCTTGAGGGTGATACTAAGTTTTACCAAATACTTAAAAATATCATCGATTCAACCACAAGAGATAGCAATAAAGCACCACGGGTACTCATTTTTGGCGCTTATGGTAATGGCAATATGGGTGATGCCTACCAAGCGCTTGCTGTAAGGTCGCACTTAAAACACACATGGAATCTTAAAGATGAGTCTATTTTTGCATGTAGCTTAATTGAAGTAGGTGATTACCCTTTTCCTGTGAAGCAAAAATTAACAGCAAATGCAATTTATGATATTGAGTTATTGAATACATTTGATGGCATCATTATTGGTGGTGGTGGGTTATTAGCGCACCCACATCAACCCCTTAACGATGCTGCTTGGGCAGATAAAGTGTGTGTTCCCATGATTCTATTGGGAGTTGGTGCAAGCAATTCAACTATAAATCACCATACTGCCCTTTTAAATAGAGCTTTATACGTTTCTGCTAGAGATGATGAGTCTTTAAAAGCTCTACAAACCATTAGGCAGGATACTGTTTTAATGCATGACCCTATATTGTGTATTCAAAATACTGAGGACTTAATAGCATTTGATGTGTTTAATGAAAATCTATCCAAAAAATGCGATGTGTTGTGGATATTAAAATATCCATCTAGTGCCAATGATATTGAAATGCTTAATTGGATTCGTGAAAAAGTAATCGAAGACAAAGATAAGGTGCACCACATTGTTGCTATTGAGCCAAAGTTAGATGTTGCATTGCAAGCATACTTCCCAAATCAAGAAATTATCTACTTAGAGTCTTTATTGAGTCTTAATCAATTGATTCAACAATCTGATAAGGTATTTTCGATGCGTTATCACGGAGTGATTTTTTCATTATTACAAAACCATCCTCTCGTATATGGTTTTTCGCAAGTGAAAATAAAGAATTTGTTTGAAAAAATAGGGATAAATGGAGATTATTTAGAAAATGTTATTGATATTAACCGTGCCTATTATGCACTTGGTAAGAAAAAAAAATCAGATTGTGAGAGTAAATTAAAAAGGATTAGTACGAAATTTAATGAAAATTTAATGCGCTTTAACATGTGGAAAGGGCTGTAAATGGCAGTGTCAAGAGATGCAGTGATATGGGGTTTTAGGTTTTTTCTGGGACGTGATCCTGAGTCAGAGAGTGCTATTGTTTCTCATATAAATTTTAAAGATGAAACAGCTTTAGCGATAGCTTTAATTAGTTCTGGTGAGTTTTCGGCTCGTAAGCGTTTCAGTCATCTTATAGAAATAAATGATAGAACATCCTTGCTTGTAAGCGCAGCTAAGTTGTCTAAAATAGTGACATCTTCGTGCAAAGTGTTGGTGCTTGGTAATTGTCAATCTAAAGTTTTGGCAACCTTATTTAAGGTGATGACGGGAGGGGTAAGTTCCAGTTTTCTAGAGTTGAATGAAAAAAGAATAACTGGTTTTCTATCTGGTGAAGCGGACATCGTTGAGCTTATATCCGATCATGACCTTGTTTTTGTACACGGCACATCAGACATGATTGCCATGGTAGATATTGCTAAGCAAAAAATTCCTGATGTAGCTGATAGGATACGTGTTATTCCTGCTATTTCCTATAATGCGTATCACCCTGATTTGGTTTATATTTATGCTGAAAAGCAAGGGCGTGTAAGTGGTTCATTGGGTGAGTATCAGTCATCACTAGCAATATACGGATGGGTAAATGGACTAAGTGCTGCTGAAACCGAAGGACTATTTACTGAGGATGTATATGAATTCCTCGGCTTCTTTGACTACTCTGAGTCCGCTAAAGAATTTTTATTAGGTACACAAGGTGTTACAAATATCCCCTTAAATGACCTAATCTCCAAATGGGAGCGTCAAGGTTGCTGGATGCACTCTATCAATCACCCAAAATTATTAGTATTAGCTGACTTGGCTCGATTGCTTCTTAATAGAGAGGGGATTGAGACAATTCAAAATGTAGAGCAATTTATTGATGATGACTTTGCAAATGGACCATGTTGGCCAGTTTATCCTGAGATTGCGACTCGCTTGGGAGTGAATTATGGCAGTTATTTATTCAAAAGACCCAAGCCTTCAGATGAGCAGCCTGTATTTATGTTAGACCTCAAAGGGTTTATTCACGAGTCTTTTGTTGCTTTTGCAAAATATGATAAAAAAGATATTACTTGTGACCGCCTTAATACAGCTAGATATTTAGCGTTAGCTGATTTTTTAAAGGGGAGAAAGCCATTAAAAAATATGGAAGAAAAACCTGTGATGATTACAAAATTGCAAGGTTACTTAGATACTGCAATTAAGGGCGTTGCAAGTTTATTGCCAACTTCAAACTTAGCAGTCGCTGAAAAAAAAGAAACCAATAATCCATATAAAGGGCTGCCAGACTATCAGTTTTGGCGTCGAGCAATTGAACGTCCCGCAATGAGCGATGTTGATCCTGTTGTGAGGGTCTCTAGACCTTTACAGCAACATGAAAAATTAGCAACGGCGGGTAGTTGTTTTGCGCAGCATATTGCTCGCACGCTTCAGAAAAATGGGTTTAATTATTATGTTGCTGAAAAAGGTGACAGCTCACTTTCCGCTGAGGAGTTATACAATAGAAATTATGGCGTCTTTTCTGCGCGTTATGGCAATCTATATACCACTCGTCAGTTGGTGCAGTTGTTTGATCGTGCATACGGCACATTTAAACCTAGTGAGCAGTATTGGAAAAACTCTGAAGGCAAATTTATTGATCCATTTCGACCACAAATACAACCTAATGGCTTTAATACAATTGTTGAATTAGAAAAATCTAGGGATGAGCATTTCGTCTGTGTTAGAGAAATGTTTGAAAGTATGGATGTGTTTGTGTTTACGTTAGGCTTAACTGAGTCATGGCGTAATAAGGCAGACGGCGCTGTTTATCCATTAGCGCCAGGGGTGGTTGCTGGCGAGTTAAATCACAACATCCATGAGTTTGTTAATTTTAGAGTTTCAGATGTCGTAAATGACATGCAGTTATTCATTGAAAAGTTACTCAAAGTAAACCCTAAAGTACGACTAATTTTAACAGTTTCGCCTGTGCCACTTATTGCTACATACGAGAATAAGCATGTACTTGTGTCTACAACATACAGTAAATCAGTATTGCGTTCCGCGGCTGAAGAGCTTTGTCAAGCTAACTCAATGTGTGAATACTTTCCATCATACGAAATTATTACTGGCAACTACACAAAAGGTGAGTATTTTGAGGAAGATTTGCGTTCGGTTAAATCTGAAGGTGTCGATCAGGTTATGCGTTTATTCCTTAAACACTATTCATCAGCAAGGCCAGTAAATAAAATGGATGAAGATATGATGCGAGAGAACGCTACCTTAAGTAGCGTCATATGCGATGAAGAAGCCATCGACAGGTAAGGTAGATAATTTATTTGATAAGACTACAAAAAGTTAACAATTAGAGGTTTCATTTGAAGCAATATTTAAAACGCACTGCATTTTTCTTTCGATACGCTTGGTTTTTTAGTCTATTTATTAACATTAGCCTACTGTTATCGCCTTTGTATATGTTGCAGATATACGATAGGGTGCTTACTTCCAGAAGCTTATCTACGCTTGCTATGCTGAGTATTGGCATGGTGCTGGCGGTGATTGTTTATATTGTGTTGGAAATCCTCCGTTCACGAATTTTGGTTCAGGCTGGGCAGGCGCTAAATAATTGGGGTCAGATAAAAATTAAATGCTCTACTACACACTAAAACAGCTCCTTCCAAAAATGCGGTAGTTAATGGCGCGTCTTCCAAGAATATCGCCAGTTGGCGTACCGGTTCATCTGATTCAGCGAGGTAATAATAGGCATGCTTGTTTCGGTGCGCCAGAAGACTATAGTGCCTACGTGGGTTGGTTGAACCGAGATTTTCCATTAGAGCGTTCAATTCCGTGCTAATTACCACTGCGATTGATGTCAGTGGCTGCACCAAAATGGCACTCCAATTTTCTAAGCGCTAAGCCAGTATTTGGCTTCCCCATTCTCGCTAAGTGCTAAAGCACTAAGTCGAATGTGAAATCTCATTATTCTGAGTGAAAGCACTTGAAAAGTTATATGTAGGAGGGGCTTGTAGCCCCGAACAGCAACGGTGAAATTTGTCACGCCGCTTTCGCGACTGCAAGCACTTGCAACAGTTTGAGTGTAATGGTACATGCGCAATTAGAAGTACATTAATTTAGGAAGAAACAATAATATGAAATTTTCACCCATTCAACTTGTTGCTAATAGCACCAAGCTTGGGCTAGTTATTTTTGCTGCAGGAGCATTAAACGGCTGCGCTACTTTTCCCGACTGGATCTCCTCATCAGGCGCAAGCCGTGCTCAGGTAATTGAGGCTAAAAGTGATGTTCAGGTTGAGTCTCCAATCCAAGTGGTGAATGTAACCGATGCTGTAACACGACGCATATTAGCTGGCCAGCATAAAGATTTGTTTTCAGATGCTTTGGGGGCTGATGTGATTCCGCGTTATGTGGTCGGGCCTGGTGACGTTATTACTGTGTCGATATGGGAGGCTCCACCAGCAGCACTTTTTGGTACAGCAATGACGGATGCTCGCGCAGGTATTGCAACCACTCGCGCGACAGATTTCCCAGAGCAAATGGTGAATAGTGATGGCATTATTAATATTCCATTTGCTGGGAGTATTCCGTGTGCTGGCAAAACTCTGCATCAAATTGAATCTGAAATTGTTAATCGGCTGACGGGTAAAGCTAATAAGCCTCAGGTGTTGGTACGTGTGGTTAAAAATGCGACTTCAAATGTAACGGTGGTAGGTGAGGTTGCTTTAAGCACACGCGTTGCGCTAACACCTAAGGGTGAGCGTCTGTTAGATGCTTTAGCGGCAGCTGGTGGTGTGCGGCAGCCTATTAACAAAATGACATTGCAGATTACGCGTGGTGATTTGGTGCAAACAATGCCTTTGGAATCGATTATTAAAGATCCCAAACAAAATGTGGTGTTGCATCCTGGTGATGTGATTACCGCTTTGTTTCAGCCTTTGAGTTTTACTGCATTGGGCGCTGCTGGTAAAAATGAAGAGGTGAATTTTGAGGCGACAGGGATTACCTTAGTGCAAGCTTTGGGTCGCGTTGGCGGTCTGCAAGATAATCGAGCTGATGCAAAGGGCGTATTTATTTTTAGGCTGGAAGATCCACAAAACCTTGGTGAAAAAGATAAAGAGAGATCTACATTAATGACGCCTGAAGGTAAGATTCCTGTAGTTTATCAGGTGGATATGAAAGACCCTGGAACATTTTTTGTGGCACAAAGCTTTCCTATGCGTAACAAAGATGTGATGTATGTTTCAAACGCATCAGGTGCAGAGTTGCAGAAGTTTCTTAATTTAGTCACTACAGTAGTTTACCCAGCAATCGGTATTTTCAATGCAGCAAAATAGAAGTTGAAAGGTGCAACGTGTTGTGCTAATTGATGTTACTCGCCTTGTGGGGCGCCTGCTAGATGGACGTTTACCTACTGGCGTTGATCGGGTTTCTTTAGAATATGTTCGACACTTTTATGGTAGATCCCAAGCAATTGTTCGCTACAGAGGGCGTTGGCTTGAGCTCACTTTAACCGATTCGCGTAGAGTGTTTGATGTACTTTTGAGCCCAACACCACCTTTCAAATTGCGCATTCGTATTTTGATTACTAAAGCCTGGTGGTTGAACTTTTTACCTGCTCGTCACCAGCAGAAACTCTTGCTTGAAACTGGCCATCATGGCCTAGAGCAATCAGGTTATTTGAAACAATTAAGTAAGCTTGAATTACGCCCTATCTTTTTTATTCATGATTTAATTCCACTAATACACCCAGAGTATTGTCGAGAAGGCGAGGCTGAGCGACATCGCGTTAGAATGGATACGGCGCTCCAATTTGGGCATGGGGTTGTGGTTAATTCCCAAGCAACCTTAAGTGACCTTAGCACTTATGCTAAGAATACTAAGCAAAGTATGCCGCCCATGGTAGCTGCCAAATTAGCGGCAGCAGTACTTCCAGGGCCAAGTGTTATATCACTGATTGATGCGCCATACTTTGTTATGCTTGGCACTATTGAACCACGTAAAAATCATTGGATGATATTACAAGTTTGGCGCCGCTTAATTGAACAGCTTGGGTCGGCCGCACCAAAATTGGTGATAATTGGTCAGCGGGGTTGGGATTGTGAAAATGTAGTGGATTTGCTGGACCGTTGTGAAATTTTACGTGATTTTGTGTTAGAACGCCCAGCATGTTCCGATGCGGATTTAGCCACTTACCTATGCCATGCTCAGGCACTGTTGTTTCCTTCTTTTTCTGAAGGTTATGGCATGCCGTTGGTAGAATCGCTGGCATTGGGTACTCCAGTAATTGCAAGTGATCTTGAAGTGTTTCACGAGATTGCAGGAGAAATCCCTGATTATCTTGATCCTTTGGATGGACTGGGTTGGCTGGCAAAAATTCAGGAGTTTTCTGTGCTAGACAGTGCGCCGCGTTTAGCCCAACTTGATCGTATTAAAGCTTTTGAGGCGCCGAGCTGGACAACGCATTTTGAGATAGTCGATAAATTTATTAATGGGATTTCTTAATTTTTATAAATTATGACGAATGAAAAAAATATTAGTTGGCACAAATCTTTAGTGACTAAGGTTCAGCGCGAACAAATGAACGATCATCGTGGCGCTATTCTTTGGTTTACTGGTTTGTCTGGAGCTGGAAAATCTACGCTGGCACATGCTCTGGAGCGTGCACTTTACGAAAGTGGTTGTCGTACCTATGTGTTTGATGGCGATAATGTAAGACATGGTCTATGCGCAGATTTGGGGTTTTCTGCCGAGGATCGTACCGAGAATATTCGGAGAATCGGAGAAATGGCCAAGCTTTTTACCGAAGCTGGCGTAATTGCGCTCACGGCCTTTATCTCGCCTTATCGTGCTGATCGAGACAAGGTGCGTGCTCTGGTTGCCCCAGAAGACTTTATTGAGATATATTGCCATTGCCCGTTAGAAACCTGTGAACAACGCGATGTAAAAGGGCTTTATGCTAAAGCACGTCAAGGATTGATTAAAAATTTTACTGGGATTTCTTCTCCTTATGAAGCGCCAGAGAACCCAGAGCTATTAATTAACACAGGCAAGTTAACGCTAGATAAATGTGTGGATATGGTGCTGTCATTGTTGCGTGAGCGCGGCATTATTCCTGATGTGCATACCAACCTTGGTGAGTAGTTCTTTGATACACCAGTTACCAGCCCAAGTATTTGCTTATGGTTTCTCTATCAGAAAGCGAGCAATTGTCCGCCGTTTTATGGGGGATGTGAAGGTATGCTTTGTTTGGTTTGGTAAATCAATCCCGGCAGGATCAACAGTGTTGCTTTGGGGTAGCGCAGAGCCACCTACAACAATGTCACCCAGTGTGAAAATTATCCGACTAGAAGATGGTTTTTTGCGCTCTGTAGGGCTAGGGGCCGATCTCGTGCATCCAATCTCTTGGGTAATGGATAGTCGCGGAATTTATTATGATGCTACTCATCCGTCAGATTTAGAACACTTATTGGCGACATCTGAGTTTGACGAAGTTATTTTAGAGCGTGCAGCGTACTTGCGTGAGCGCATTGTTGGGGCTGGCCTCACTAAATATAACGTTGGCGGAGGCTATTGGCAAAGACCTACTGGAACTAAAAGAGTGATTTTAGTGCCAGGGCAAGTGGAATCAGATGCTTCTATTCGATTTGGGGCACCTGGCATTCGAACCAATCTAGGCTTACTGCAAGCAGTACGTGAAGAAAACCCCCAGGCATTTATCCTATACAAACCTCATCCTGACGTAGTGGCAGGGTTACGTAAGCAGGGCGCTGGTGAAGATGACTCGGTTAAATGGTGTGATCAAGTAGTGGTTGATTTTGCAATGGCTGATTTACTCAAAGAGGTTGACGAAGTGCATGCCCTAACGTCACTTACAGGTTTTGAAGCACTATTGCGTGGCAAGAAGGTGGTATGTTATGGTCAGCCTTTTTATGCGGGTTGGGGACTTACTGAAGATAAAATTCCAATTGACCGTCGGGTAAAAAGATTGAGTCTAGATTCCTTAGTAGCGGCTACACTTATACTTTACCCAACTTATGTCAGCTTAAAAAACGCTACCGTCATAACCCCAGAGCAAGCTTTGGATGAGCTGCTTGAATGGCGGGGATGCGTAAATAAACCTATAACTTTGTGGCGTAAATTAGTTAGATTTTTTTTGAGGCAACGAGCTTATTGAATGTTTATTGATGAAAACTTGGCTGCAGTATTTCACAATACACCGATAGCAATCCTCCACATGCCTTGTTTTTTTCTAGCTATGCAACATCAGCCAACAGGCTTTCATACGGAATATGCAGGCCATCGTGCAGGCGTTTCACCATTCTGATACTTAAAGGACGTTTGTAATTAAGTATCTCAGATACACGTCCGCTAGAACCTATGTAAGGCTCTAGATCGCTTGGTGTGAGTGCTTGTTGATCCATTCTGAATCGAATGGCATTAATAGCACCAGGCGGACTGATAGGATAGTGCTTATTCTCATAGGCTTCGATTAACGTCACCAAAACTTCCATTTCATCTGCTTCAGCACTACCTACCTCCGCCTGAAAAACGTGCTCAAGATGAAGGAATGCCGCATGTAAGTCATCATCATTACGAATGGGTTTAATATTCATTTACTGTCTCCACATTAATTTTATCGTACTGCGCATGGGTGCCTATGAACTTTACCCAAGCAATACCAGCTCTGTACTGGAACTCAACAACCAAGCGGTACTTGTTGCCTCCGATGTTAAATACAATGCGGTTGCTACCACAGACACTCGCATTAGCGTATTGATCTTTTACCGCCTGTGGTGACGCCCATGTTGAATTGACCGCTTCCTCGTGCCAGCTTTCTAGTGGTCGTTGCGCATCGCCATAAGCAGGTTGTTCCCAGAACTTTTTTAACGTGCTTTTTGCGATAACCCGCATAATTTATAAGTTCTCCCAATTTGGGATAATTATAGGCCAGTAACTTTTATATAGCAATGGGTTATGGCATTGCTTGCGTAAAATTAATACTTAGTTCTCGTGGATGTTATATGCGTCGTTTGTTAGCGATGGCGTTAAGTAAGGAGTCTTGCATAGTATGATTCTGCCTATAATCAAATTAATATCAAGCTTAAAAATCCTCAATGGGCTTTATAACTAATTTTCAGACTAGGCCTATGAACGGCGATCTCTAACTAATTATTTCATCTGACGGACTGGGGTTGTAGCTGTACTCAGAAGACTTTGTTCAATCAACTATCCATGCTACGATGACTTTATCGATTATGTAGTATGGTATCTAAAGGGCAGGATGGAGATTGTCATACATTTTGACTTCGTCAAAAATATTCCAATCTCATAAGATATGTTCGGCGACTTCGTCTTCTCACATATTTTACCTGTCCTGCCGGAAGCGGATTACCCAATACAGTGGGTTAATTTGAAAGGATTGTCAGTATGGCTAATAATAAAAATGAGGTTGATCGTGCAACGAAAGTGATTACTTTTAGAGTGACGCAAAGTGAGTTTGATCGAGTGAGTAAAATGGCTGACTCTGGTGGCGTTTCAGTGAGCAAACTCATGAGAGCCGCCTACACTGGAAATACGATTCGCAGCAGATCGGATGAAAAAGCAATCAGTGAATTACGACGTCAAGGTGGATTGCTAAAACACATATTAGTGTTAAATAAAGATGGTGCGACTATAAATAAATTAACACCAGAGATAGTTAAATCACTTGAGGCGTTGATTCCGCAGATACAAAAAACGATATTAAATATTGCTGCGGAGTAACGATCATGTCAGCTGTCATTAAAGAAATTGCAAACAAAAACACTGGTAGGATAGGTTTAAAAAACCTTTTGGATTACCTTGAAAAACCCGAGGCAAAGCAAGAGCACGGATATGAAGCGGGGAAAGAAAAAGCCTTCGATGCATGGCATGAAAATGCCTTTTCAAATGAAACTGCTGATATAGAAATGATGGCGTTGGCTGAATCAAATGCACTTTCTCGCATACCGTTTCGCCACTATGTTATTTCATTCAGCGAAGGTGAAGAACCTAATCGTGAGCAAGCCCACCAAGCTGTAAAAATGTTGCTGGATGAGTTAGGTTTAGCGCGTGCTCTGGTTAAATGTGCAATGCATTATGATCAGGATAACACGCATATTCATGTCGCAATCATCATGAATAATCCAATCACAGAAAAATCCTTTCCACTCAAATTTCAAAAAGAATCCTCACAGCGTGCCGTTGCAAAAATCAACTATATTCAAGGTTGGGAAAAGGATGCTGGCCAGCGGTATATCATAGACAGTGATGGCGCATGTGTGCGTTCTGGCGATGCAAATATCCCATCGTTAAAAGGTAGGGAAGTTGAAGTTTTTAGCGGGCAAAGAAGTGCTTCAGATATTGCGCGCGATGCAATTACCGACGTACTGAAAGATAAGAATATTAAGTGTTGGGATGATCTACATGCGGTACTTGCATCACAGGGTGTCACCTATGAAAAGAAAGGGTCTGGTGCGACTGTTGATGTTAGACAGGGTAATGAAATTATCAAGGTTAAGGCATCTACCGCGAATAGATCTGCTGCACTTGGCAAGATGGAAGCACGCTTCGGTGCCTTTGAGAAATCTACCTATGAAATTTTAGCGCGGAAGATAGAACCCATGAAAGGAATGGCACCTGACGTCAAGGAAGTGTGGCATCAATATAACGCTGAGAAAGTAAGTCACAGGGGGTATAAAAAGAATAAAACTGACGAGCTGCGCGCAAAGCATCAAGCTGACTTTTCGTTATTGATGGAGACGCATAAGCAGGCGCGCGAAAAGCTTAATGCCTCAAGACCCGATTGGAAAGGTAATGGATCTGCATTAAATGCTTTGCGGTCAGTCTTGGCGCATGAGCATGCATCTCAAAAGGAATTGATGAAACATGCGCACAGTATTGAGCGTCAATTATTAAAGATGGAGTTAAGCATCCAGACTGCACATCCAGGTAAGTTTGGGGACTACGTACGTGATAGGTCTGAAGATTTGCACCAACTGCATACTACTTGGCGTGTTGCGCCTAACAACATCGCCCTGCGACAAGGTGATGGTGATAATGGCGTTAAAACATCGGACCTAGGCGCACTTTTTGTTCCAGTAAAGCATGGTATTAGCGCATATGAAGCCGAAATGACTACTCATGATGTCAATGTGAGGTCTACGACAGGACATGTGCGTTCGGTAAAAGAGACCATCGTTAACTACAAGAATAATGATTCAGGTGATATCGATTTTGTGGATAGCGGTAGAAAAATATCATTGCTGAAAGAGCGTGATCAATCAATAAAAGCAATGATCCAGCTTTCATCTCAAAAGTGGAAGACATTTCAATTGACGGGCAGCGATGAATTTAAACGCAGGGCAGTTGATGTCGCGATCAAGCTGGGTGTGGCAAATAAAATCACGAACCCAGATCTACAGGCGTATATCATCGACCAGCAAGATAAATCCAAAGGCGCAATGCTGGGGCATGTAACAGCCTCTGCATCTGCCAAAATAGATGCGCCTTCACCTAAGTCTTGGAATAAAGCTATTGAGAAGCCTAGGCTCAATTTGAAACACGTTGAAGTGCCAGTGTTTGATGTGGACGATGTTAAATCTAAGATGGAACTAGCGCACGAAGCGTATGCCAATATCAGTAATGAAATTGGTGACAATGCAGGCAATCAAAGCAGGAAAGATCTCATGATTGCCAATGTGATGCATGAAATCGGGTATAAGCGCACTGCGATTGTCGATGCTATCAAAGTGCTTAGTGACAACAGCAAAGACCATAAAGTGCATGAGAATTATGCGGAGAAGCTTGCTGATCATGCGCAGTCAGTAAAAGGCATTACTCTTAGACATGAGAATCGTCAACAGATTGATGAAGTCAGAACTAGTGTTGGAAAGGTACGCGGCTCTGACTTTCCCTTCTAGAGAGTGCTTTGTCACTTTTCGGCATTAAAGCGCCACTGATTTTTGGCGTAATGGTGCCACTAAAAGTAGCTTAAAACGGGGTTCAAATGTTAGTTAAAAATGACTGATTTTGGCTCCTTTAGTAGTGGATTATTTGATGAATTCTGTCATTGTTTTTGGTGTGTGGTAACTCAATATTTGTTTGAAATTGATGGGGAATTTATTGGTATTTCTAATGCGTCGAAAAGTGATTGACAACATTTTGACAACATCTCTCTTAGAGCCGCATGTTATAAGGGTGGAACGCGGGTTCGATTCCCGCCAGCTCCACCAATTAAGTGTTTTAAGAAGTATCAAAAAGTATTAAAAGCCTAGTAAATTCAACTTTCTAGGCTTTTTTTACGTCTATTGTAGTTGCATAAGGTTGCTTGACATACCCCACTTATTTGGGGTAACTTTGGGGGTAACAGCACTTACCAAAAAGAGAGTTACCCCAATATGGCACTTTCAGTCACTGCAATAAAGAACGCAAAGCCTAAAGATAAGGCTTTCAAGCTATATGATGAAGCTGGGTTATTTATTCAAGTTACCCCAAGTGGGGGTAAGTGGTGGCGTTTTAAGTATCGCTATTTGAATAAAGAAAAATTACTTGCCTTAGGTACTTATCCCGATGTTTCACTAGCAGAGGCGAGAATAAAACGAGATGAGGCTAGAAAGTTACTTTCACAGACCCCGCCAGTTGATCCTAGTGAATTAAAGAAATCTACTAAACAAAGTATTTACTCCAACAAAGCGGATAGTTTTGAGTTAATAGCACTTGAATGGGCAGAGTCTTTTTTTACTAATAAATCAAAGTCACATAAAGAACGCACAGTGAGGCGTTTAGAGCTTTATATATTCCCTTGGATAGGTAGCAAGCCTATTTCACAAATAACCGCGCCTGAAGTGCTAGAAGTGGTTAAGCGCCCACAGGTTCAAAGTAAATTAGAAACTGCCCATAGAGCATTGCAAGCGGTTTCACAGGTGTTTAGATATGCCGTGCAAACTGGTAAAGCCATGCGTGATGTTACAGTCGATTTAAGGGGCGCTTTACCCTCAGCTTCGGTTAAGCATATGGCGTCCTTTACCGAGCCTAAACAAGTAGCTGAACTATTAAGAGCAATAGACGCCTTTAAAGGCACTTTTACCGTTGAGTGTGCATTACGGCTTTCGCCATTAGTGTTTACGCGCCCTAGTGAGTTAAGGCGTGCTAAATGGGCAGATATAAACCTAGACGCGGGTGAGTGGGCTTACTTAGTTACTAAAACCAAAACGCAACATATCGTACCTTTATCAACACAGGCTATTAAAATTTTAAAAGAATTGTACCCAGTCAGTGGTTATGGTGAATATGTTTTTCAAGGTGGGCGCGACCCTAAAAAAGCTATGAGTGAAGCGGCTATAAACGCAGCATTACAGCGTATGGGTTACGATACACAAAAAGACATTACAGCACACGGCTTTAGAGCAATGGCGCGTACCATTTTGCATGAGCGTTTAAATATTGACCCCGCCATTATTGAACTTCAATTAGCCCATGCTGTACCCGATGCTTTAGGTGGGGCATATAACCGCACTAAGTTTGAGCAACGAAAAGTTATGATGCAACAATGGGCAGATTATTTAGATGAACTTAAAGCAGGGGCTAAAGTAATACCGTTTAAAACAGCATAACAGTTTAGCCACACCTAACACTAGCCTAATTAACTATTGCGAACGCTAAGCAACCCTAGCTTAGTTGGTGTGGTTTCTTATTTAGGGGGCGTAAGGGGCGTTTTATGGCAATTTCAAAAAAACAGTTTTATAAATTCTTCACATTTGGTTATCTTATTTTATCTGGAATTTATGTTGGAATGATTTTTGACGTACTTTTATCAAAACATTTGCCTGTAAATACATCACATTTATTTATTGTAGGCTTAGTTATGGGATCGTCACTGGTGATTTGTATTATTAAGGGATTTAGATTTTTTGATAAAACAGAAAAAGAACATTTAAGTCATATTGATTATCTTATGACAATTTTAACTACAAATTCAAAAGGTGAAACTGAAGATACTTCACCCTATCCAAATGAGCTTGCAATCGCTATAAAGGCATGGCAGGCTGTATCAAATGTTCAAGGTAAAGGTAAGCCTAAAGCAAGAATTAGAGCGTGGTTAGATGAAAGATATACGGATAATAAATTATCCAATGTGGCTAAAGAGCGCATTAGTGTGGTGGCTAATTGGGATAAAACTGGCGGGGCAGCCAGAATGGATTAGAAATAACTTACCTACCCATAAGAACTAAACAGGGCTTAGCTTTTGGCTAAACATACCTACCCATTTTTAATCAATTTACCCACCCATTGGTAACCATATCTACCTATTAATTAATTTTTTGATGCATAAAATTCATATCCAGCAACGTAATAACGCGTTGTTTTATGGAGTGAATAATTATGAATCAATTGAATAGTATCAACCCAGCATTGCGCGATTTCGACCAATTACCCGATAGCGCGCACGTTGGTTTACCAGTAGTAAAAGCCCTATACGCTTGCAGTCCTGCAAGTGTGTGGCGTGGTGTTAAGAACCTCACAATACCAAAACCGTACAAACTGTCCCCTAGAACGACTTGCTGGAATGTGGGCGAATTAAAAATAGCCCTTGCTGCAAAGGCAGGTGCTTAATCATGGCTAACAATGATAGCGCTAAAAGAAAAGGGTTAGCCACGCTAACGACCAACCCCAAAGCTAAAACAACTCAATCAAAATTTACCGATAACAGCGCACTTAATCAACGTTTAAAGTTGCTGGATTACTTGCTAGAACATGGCAGCATTTCAACAAGTGAAGCGCGCGAAAAACTAGACATATACTACCCGCCTGCAAGGGCTTTTGAACTAAAGCGTGACGGCTATCAAATTTTAACTATTTGGAATAGCTGGACAAGCGAGCATGGCATTCAGCATCGTATAGGTCGCTATGTGCTTACGCAAAAGCATCCATTAGATTGTGAGGCTTAATCATGCGTATAGACTGGTTAGAATGCCTACAAACGCTTATAACGCGACATTCAAACATTGGACTTAATGCTGATTTAGCTTCGCTTAGTTTAATTGAGCTATACGGTGTTTATTGCTACCTCTCACGACTAGGCGGTGATTAAGTCATGGGCATAGACCGAATAGAACAAGCACGTAAACCTGCTAAATTTAGTATGATTGGTGCGCGTATTTGGTTGCCTTTAGATGTGTTGCAAGGGGGAGCCTATGCAAGTTTAACGCAAACGGCTAAAGCCTTATTATTTGACATTGCAGCACAATTAAGAGCTAAACATGGCGAAATTATTAACAAGGGTGATTTAACCACCGCAATCAGCAAATTAATAATGGCAGCTTGCCGACTAGCGCACCCGCTCACGCAGGAAAAAACCTAAATCAACCAAACGAACTATTGGAGGTTAAACATCATGCGAATGGCTGGACAACGGAAAGAAGGCAACGACAAGCGGAACTAATCAAGCAATGGCAGCCGTGGAAACATAGTACAGGTGCACGCACGACAGACGGCAAAGCAAAGGTTTCGCGCAATGCCTATAAAGGCGGCTTGCGTACCATATTGCAGAATATTGCCGCTATCTTGCGTGATCAAAAGAGGGTTATAAATAAACCAAAGCTTTGACGCTTTAAAATCAGTTTTATTATTTTAAAACAGTAAACCAAACTCTAAGCAGTATCAAAACATAGTTCAATTTAGAGCATTAAGAATTGGACTATGTTAATTAAAATCTGTTTTTCTTACGTTATGAGGTTCGTAAAGAACCCTCTCAATAACAGGAACAGGTAATCCAGTTTTTTCCAGAATCTTTTTAGCAGAGTCAAAGTGTGAGTTTTTTGACATTTCAATTGCTTTCTTTGCAGCAATCTCAAATATTTTATTGGTACGTTTTTTCATAACAGGACAATACTGATGAACTAAAAAAAATTGGATATGAAAAAGGCTTATTTTTTTGTAGGATTATCTTCAATTTGTAAATTAATTATCAAACTGTTAAATTTAGATAAACATGGAGACTTTTCAAAAGAATAGGGGGCTTAAAATCCTTATATGTTATGACTTAGTAACCCACTCGCTATCATTGACATGGTTAAACCTAACCAAAAAAGATAATGGGGCGGTGCCAAACCTTGTTAATTCGTAATATGTCATCCATTAGCAATCAAGCAGTGTGATAAATCGTAACAATTTGGCTTAATTATTAAAATTTGATTTTTATTAATAATGTTGAAAGACTTTAATTTAATAAATTTAGTAGCGATATATGGGGCAGTTTTAAACTAATTGGGGTAACTTTGGGGGTAATTTTTAGAGTAAATCGGAACTAATACACGTAAGACATGACAGGCCAGCTTGAATAGCTGGCCCTGTCATTATTTAGAACTCCCCGCGCAATCCTATTAGTAATGAGCGTCTTCCCATTGGGGCTATATCCTTAAGGAACGATGAGTGCTCACGGATTTCTTCATCCAGTAAATTGTTAATTTTTGCAAAAGCTTCCAAATGAAACTTGGATGGCAATTGATAAGTAAATGACGTGTTTACCGATGTATATGCACTTGTGCTTAATTCCTCAGGTCCTTTTCGATCTTGTTCGAAAGCATGCAAAATATCAAGTCTAGCTCCAAATCGAACCAAACGATAATCCAGTCCAACACCGATCTTTAAAGGAGCTATACGTGGTAATGGTTGTCCAGTGTCACTATTGGTAGCGCGAACATAATCACCTCTGAGCTTTAAATCAAGGTTGCCATGATTTTCATAAACTCTGAATTTCGCTTCTGACTCAAATCCTTTAAAATTTGCTTTAACACCAGTAATGCGGGCTTCTGGAATAATCTCTTCACCTGCAAGCGTTGAACCTGGATTGAGGGGATCTTCAATTGGATTAATTTCACCATCAGCGCCACGTTGATTGCCTGAATTTGCAAGGCTCAGGAAATTACTGAACTTGGTATAAAAAGCACCAATGCTAAATGACCGTTTTTCCGTCTTCCAACGAATTTGTGTATCAATACCATTAGATTTTTCCAATGCTAAATTGGAGTCGCCAACTTCATACTGACCTGTTGCGAAGTGTGGACCGTTTGCGAACAGTTCATTGTAAGTTGGTGCGCGTTCCGTATGAGCGAGGTTACCTGTCCATGACCAATTATGCTCTAAAGAATATAACACTCCAAACGCAGCACTGAACGGATTAAAAGTCTTTGTTTGTGCTGCACCGAATCGTGGGCTTCCAGGGTTATTAGGGTCGTTTGGACCACCTCCGGATGATCCAATTTTGTCATGCTCGATTCGTCCACCTAAACTCAGCTTTAAATCTTTATCTCGCAATAAATCAATTGGAAGTTCTTCATACATATAAAAAGCTTTGTTATCAGTACTGGTCTTGGGTATAAATGCTTCTGCACCTAAGGCCTCAAAGTCTGTATTTTGAAACTGCACTCCTACTACACCGGTCAAGTCGCCAATTTTTGCATGGGTTGCTTCTAATGTACCTTCTATACCTTGGTTAATGAAGGTAGTTCCAACTTCCCCGCCTTCTAATTCACGATGTTGGTAATCAGTGTGAGCCATACGAAATTTGAATCCGCTGATAACGGAGCCTAAATCATGAAATTCACTCGAAAAATCCAAGCGGTTGCTTTCCATGTCGATTCTAACGCTAGGCTCAGCAATCGAACCGTAATTGCTATTAAAGGTTGAATACGAAAGGCCGGCATAACCTTTATCAAAAGTTAAGGAAGCGCCTAATGCTCCACCATCGCTTTTCATCGAGCTATTACCAAGCTTGCCTCTGCGTAAGTCTACTGGGTCACCGTTTTCAGATTGCTGTTGACGTAATCGCCTTGAGGCTTGGTATCCAGGAATATCGAGATCATCACTCTCTCGCTTGTATGCATCGCCATGAATCGCAAATACTCCATTACCTCCATCCACAACGGCTGCGCCACTTTTTTGATCGTCAGCACCACCGTATCTGACTTCACCTCGTCCAGTTATTCCATCTAGTTTTTCTTTAGGAATTCTATGGTCAATTGCGTTAACAACACCTCCCACAGCACTCCCACCATACAAAAGCGCAGCTGGGCCTCGTACCACATCGACTTGCTCAATTACAAGAGGATCCAGTGCTACGGCATGATCAAAACTTAAACTAGATGCATCCAGAATGCCAACTCCATTTTGCATGATTTTTACACGGTCTCCATCAAGGCCACGGATTATGGGTCGAGAAGACCCAGGTCCATAAAACGTGGAGCTAACGCCTGGTATTGACTTCAGGGTTTCACCCAAGGTTGCCTCTCGCTGTAACGACAACTCACGTCCATTTAACACGGCTACTGGAACCACTAACTCATCGGATGCGACACCCAATGGATTGCCAGTCACAGGTAGCGTTGGCAGGTCGATATTTATGGTGGATTTATTTAGGTTGTCTTCAGCCCAGCTCTGACTAATCAGAGCTGGTGAACTCAACAAAATACTGATGGCAAGGAAGGTACGTTTTTGTTGCGTTACAAAAATAGCGCGTGCGTCTGCTGGGGGATAAGTCATTTTCTGCCTCTTAAATTATGCATAACAAATAACCATCCTCTGTAAGAAGATGGTTAGAATAAGTATTTAAGAGAAAGAAGGTGGAGCGCGGGCAGAGTAGGGAGTTAAATGTGGATTGTCGCGGGGTGTATTTTTAAATAAAAGGATTTCATAGCTAGATGCAATGATTGGTAATACTGAAAACGATGTAGCCATCCCGCCCGAAAGTTGGGAATACCCGATACATTTATCGCACACCGACGAATGAGGTGCTTTGTCCGGTAACTGAGAGCTCTGTGCTATGTCATGTAAGTGGGATATCTCATGCGAAACTGCGCCTAGTTGGCTTATGGCAAACAAAAATACAAGTACAAAATTAGATAAGAAGCGTCGCAACATAGTTGCAATTGTAACAGAGCAATAGCTCAAAACAATGAAAATATGGCATTAACCATTATAAATGCAACACAATTGCATTGGAAATATTCAGCATATCTGCATTTTTCAATTTATCCGGACGTGGAGCAGATTTATAATGCAGGTGTAATCAACTCCTCATCCCAAGACAAACGCAAACAACATAATTCCATACTTAAACCACCCAAGCTAGAGCCACCGCCACAACACCTTGATGAAATAAGCAAAGAAGAGCCGCTGACTGAATGACGTTATTATTGAAGTAGAATGATTACTTAAAAAGCTAGAATCCTTAATTCCGCAACAAAAGTTCTCTATGCCAAAACCATAACTAAAATGGTCAACAATGCTAGACTCTTATCAAGGGTAGCAATATCCGATGCCTGCTCACCAAAGTTAATTGAGTAAACAAAACTTAGCTCTGCATGTCCAGAAAGTAACTGTTTGAGAAAGGCTGCGATGGGAAACTTCGGTACACTGAAGTCGGAGGTCTTTTTTATGTTGATCTGCTAAAAACAGATATAGATCAATACATTCGTTACTATAATCACGATAGAATCAAGTCGAAATTAAAAGGATTGAAATCTGTTGATTGGAGAGCCCAGAGCTTAGCTATCGCTTAATATGTACTAGCTCAGACCTGATCTGAAAGTTTCGAAGTTTGATTGTAAATCTAACCCGACAATAAGGGCTTAATAATTTTACTCTTCAATATTACGGAAAGTTCAATAGTAATTTTTGGTTTGAAAGAGTTTAATTTTTAATTAATATCAGGCTGTAGTGGGCTGGCTTTTTTTCGCTCTTCTTCATTTATGAATTTTATATAGTCGTTATAGCTCATGTGAACCAAGTCATCATCAGTTTCTGTTTCTACATCATGCTTGCCGACAGGAAGTGGTTGGTTTCTTCCAAGTAAGTTTGATATTTTATATAAATATGAATCGAAGATGTCTTTCATTTTCACTGTCCTAGTTTAAGTTTTATTTAGCTATAAACAGCTATCAGCAAAAGATATGCCACTTAATTTCTAGAAAGTCTAAATTTAATTAACTATATGAATATATAGAATTTAATCTCTATTTTTAATTGTCTCCAAGTTGATTTTCTTAAATAAATCATGATTGTCAATTAATGTAATTGGCAATTTTTGAACAATATTGTGGATTTTTTTACAGTATTATTAGGAGTATTTTGTTAAAGTAAAAGCGGAAAAATCAGATTTTAAAAAATAAAATTCCATACATACACCCTTACTCTGGAAGATAGTGAAGGGTATAAGTATGGAACTAAGGAAAGTATATGTAAGTTAAAGATTTATGAAAGTTAGTAGATTGAAGCTATATATGAATTAGTTTTATTCACTGTTAGGTTTTTATTAATTTTTTAATCTCTTAATCAATATCTTTTTAAGTTAACCTTAGGCTTAATTTACATTGGATATGTAGCGTATTATTGTTTGTTATTTATGCAGTTCTAGCTTCATCAGCGTTACGAGATAATTTTCTGCGCTCTATCATTGTTGTGCTTTCAAATTCTTCTAAACTAATTTCTGCTACTTCGTAGTCATCATTAGCAGGGAGGGTATCAAAAATGGAGGGTTGCAGATCTATTTCACTGATTTTGCTTGGTTGGCTAATGTTAGTAGAATTTTGAAACCTTGAATTCTTAAAATTTGAAGTAGTCTTTTTGGGAAAAATAAAATTAAAAAACGATTTCATTTTATAACCTTTCACTGTGTATTAAATAATGGCTTACTTGAAGTCGGGTAGTTTTATATTACTAAAAGCAAAAAATATGCCGACCAAGTTAACATTATTAATTTTCATATGCTATTGAAATTAAGTACTTGAATTCATTGTTTTTATTAGATTTAAAATTAATGATTAATCTGAAATAATGAAGTTGATTTAAATTTTTATAGCCGAAATAGGTTAGTTGTCATCATACTTGTCTTGATTTAAACGAAGTAATTTTTAAGTTCTATTTAGCTTAATTAATCACTAATTTGAAACGTGCAAAATAATCGTTAGTGACTACCACAATGGAGCAGCTTATATTCCATTATTAGATTCAAATTTTTTAATTAATAAAATAAAATATTTAAGATTGTTTAAATTTATATGGTGATAATTGACGGGTTATCTTAGTGTTATTGCTTGATTTGTATTTGAAAAATTTAACTAAAATAAAAATCTTGATTTAGGTGAAATATGAGTTCAATAAAAATTCTTTTGCTTGGTAAAAACGGCCAAGTTGGTTGGGAGTTGCAGCGTAGCCTAGCGCCTTTGGGTGAAGTGATTGCTTTAGATGCTAGAAGCTTGGACTTTTGTGGCGACTTTATAAATATTGATGGTCTTGCCGAGACTATTCGAGCGATTGCGCCAGATGTGATTGTGAATGCGGCCGCACATACTGCGGTAGATAAAGCTGAAAGTGAGCCTGAGTTGGCGCGAACCATTAATGCGCTTGCACCGACTGTTTTGGCGAATGAGGCTAAGCGCATTGGTGCATGGCTGGTTCACTATTCAACGGATTATGTATTTGATGGTAGTGGCGAGGTGGCAAGGCTGGAAACGGATGCCACGGCGCCATTAAGTGTTTATGGTCAGACCAAGCTTGAAGGCGAAAATGCGATTGTTGCATCAGGCTGTAAACATTTAATATTTCGCACTAGCTGGGTATATGCGGCGCGCGGTGGAAATTTTGCTAAAACCATGCTCAAACTTGCAAAAGAGCGAGATGTGTTAAAGGTGATCAACGATCAAATTGGTGCGCCAACAGGAGCCGATTTAATTGCAGACGTGACTGCGCATGCTATTCGCAAGGCGTTAATAAATCCAGATGTGAGCGGTATATATCATCTTGTTGCCAGTGGTGAAACTTCTTGGCACGGTTACGCAAGTTTTGTGATTGAGCAAGCGCGGCAAGCAGGGGTTGAGATTAAGGTTGCGGCTGATGCAATTCAGGTTGTACCAACCTCAGCTTTCCCTACGCCAGCCCAAAGGCCGTTAAATTCACGTTTAAATACTAAAAAGTTACAAAATAGTTTTGACTTAGTTTTGCCAAGTTGGCAAAGTGGCGTCACTCGATTGTTGGCTGAAATTTTAGACAAATAAACATCATTAGTAGCCAGCATAAAATAAAAGAAAAGTAGAGGTAGCTTATGGCAACACGTAAAGGCATTATATTAGCAGGCGGTTCTGGCACAAGGCTTTATCCTGTCACCAAAGTTGTTTCAAAACAACTATTGCCGATTCATGATAAGCCGATGATTTATTATCCGCTCAGCACGTTAATGTTGGCTGGAATACGTGATATTTTAATCATATCAACACCACAAGATACGCCGCGTTTTCAGGAGTTATTAGGAGACGGCAGCGATTGGGGTTTGAATTTAGAGTATGCCGTACAACCAACACCAGATGGTTTGGCGCAAGCGTTTATTATCGGCAAAGACTTCGTTGGCAATGCTCCAAGCGCCTTAGTGCTTGGCGATAATATTTTTTATGGGCATGACCTACATATGCAACTTGAGCAAGCAACTGCGCGCGAAAGTGGCGCAACGGTGTTTGCTTACCATGTGCAAGATCCTGAGCGTTATGGTGTGGTGGCTTTTGACGTCGATGGTCGTGCAACCAGTTTAGAAGAGAAGCCATTGAAACCTCAGAGTAATTATGCAGTGACGGGTTTGTATTTCTACGATAATCAAGTCACTGACATAGCGGCAGATTTAAAACCTTCAGCTAGGGGTGAGTTAGAAATAACCGATTTGAATCGTGTTTATCTTGAGCGAAATCAATTAAGTGTTGAAATTATGGGTCGAGGCTATGCGTGGTTAGATACTGGCACACATGAGAGCATGATTGATGCGAGCAACTTTATTCAAACGATAGAGCAGCGACAAGGTCTTAAGGTTGCGTGCCCAGAAGAAATCGCTTATCGCAAAGGGTTTATTAATGCAGCGCAAGTAGAAAAGCTTGCTCAACCGCTGGCTAAAAATGGCTACGGTCAATACCTAGTTCGCATGTTAAAAGATGGAGTGCAGCCTTGATAGTCACGCCAACAGCAATTGCAGATGTACTGGTGATTGAACCAAATGTGTTCGGTGACGACAGAGGCTTCTTTTTTGAAAGTTTTAATCATGCAAAATTTGAAGCTGCAATAGGTAAGTCAGTTAAGTTTGTGCAAGACAATCACTCTAAATCGGCAGAAAATGTACTGCGTGGGTTGCATTATCAAATTCAACAGCCACAAGGTAAATTGGTGCGAGTTGTGCAGGGTATAGTGTTTGATGTTGCTGTGGATATTCGCAAGAATTCGCCGACTTTTGGTCAATGGGTTGGTGTGATTCTGTCTGCCGATAATAAAAAACAGTTATGGGTGCCAGAAGGCTTTGCACACGGTTTTGTCGTGCTTTCTAAAACCGCAGAGTTTCTATACAAAACCACCGATTATTACGCGCCGGAATTCGAGCGTTGTATCGCTTGGAATGATCCTGAAATCGATATTAAGTGGCCGATTAATGGCGCAGCATTATTATCTGCAAAAGACCAGTTAGGTAAATCTTTTGCTGAAGCGGAGTATTTCTAGTCTATTTTTCTGAAATTCTAATTAAAACTCTTCGTTTTGAGTTAATTTCCCTCTTCAAATCAGCTTGTACGCGCTTTAATCTCTATGCACCATCTTGGTTAGGCGTGCCTTTTCTGCGATAATGCTATTTTGATTATTAATGAAAGCAACAAATGGCACAATTTGACAATGTCAGCGTAAAAAAGAAAGCTAATATTTACTTCGATGGTAAATGTGTTAGCCATACAGTCATGCTACCAAATGGCACACGTAGCACCATTGGCGTTATTTTCCCAAGTTCACTTACATTCAATACAGCAGCGCCAGAGCTAATGGAAATCAATTCTGGTTCATGCAAAGTTCGCCTAAGTGGTGAAGAGACATGGAAAACTTATGGTGAGGGTGAGAAATTTACTGTGCCTGGTAATTCAAGTTTTGATATTGAGGTAGTCGAAACCCTAGACTACGTTTGCCACTTCGAGTAAAGAAGGCTCGACTCTGCGGCGTTATTTCGCGCTCGTCGTACTAAACGTACTGCCTTCGCACTCATGCCTTGCATAGTCTTCGCTTATAGATCTATTGGGAATTAAATTATGCCAAGTTTTGATATTTCATCTGAAGTAGATATGGTCGCGTTGAAAAACGCGATTGATACTGCGGGTAAGCAAATCACCAACCGTTATGATTTTAAAGGCACTTCAGCCAAGGTTGAGTTAAACGAAAAAGACAGCATTATTACTTTGTTTGGTGATAATGATTTTCAACTCGATCAGATTAAAGACATTTTGCTGCCGGGCATGGAGAAGAAAGAGCCTGACTCAACGAAACGTCTTGAGCATAAGGATGTCCAAAAAGTTGGCGGCAATAAAGTTAAACAGGAGCTTAAAATCAAAGATGGTATTGATAGCGATTTAGCAAAACGTATCAGTAAATTGATTAAAGATTCTGGCTTAAAAGTACAGGCAAGTATTCAAGGCGACACTGTTCGCGTGAATGGTGCAAAGCGTGACTTATTGCAAGATGCAATTGCTTTTGTGAAAAAGTCCGTGACAGATTTTCCATTGCAGTTTGGTAATTTTAGAGATTAGTTTTTAGGTTAATACCTTAGGTTAAAACATGGCAAAAACGCTATACGATAAATTGTTTGATTCCCACGTAGTGCATGAAGAAAACGGCACTGCGCTGATTTACATTGACCGTCACTTGGTGCATGAAGTCACCAGCCCTCAAGCATTTGAAGGTTTGCGTTTGGCTGGTCGTAAACCGTGGCGCATTTCATCTATTGTGGCAACTGCCGATCACAATACGCCGACCAATGGCTGGGATAAAGGCTTGGCAGGGATTGCTGACCCTGTGGCGCGCTTGCAGATTGAAACGTTGACGAGCAATATTAATGAGTTTGGTGCAAAAGCTTACTTCCCGTTCATGAATAAGAATCAAGGTATCGTGCATGTGGTTGGGCCTGAGCAAGGTGCGACTTTGCCGGGTATGACTGTGGTTTGCGGCGATTCTCACACCAGCACACACGGTGCTTTCGGTGCATTGGCGCATGGTATCGGCACCTCAGAAGTTGAGCACGTGATGGCGACACAATGCTTGGTGCAAAAGAAGTCTAAAACTATGCAGGTCTTAGTCAATGGCGTGTTAGGCAAAGGCGTGACTGCTAAAGATGTGGCATTAGCTATTATCGGTAAAACAGGTACTGCTGGTGGTAATGGTTATGCGATTGAGTTTGCGGGTTCTGCGATTCGTGGCTTGAGCATGGAAGGTCGCATGACTTTATGCAATATGGCGATTGAAGCGGGTGCACGCGCTGGCTTGGTTGCAGTGGATGAGAAAACCATTGAGTATGTTAAAGGCCGTCCATTCTCACCTACAGCAGATCAATGGGACGCAGCGGTTGCTTATTGGCAAACATTACATACAGACTCAGGTGCTGACTTCGATACCGTTGTGACCTTAAATGCTGAAGATATTCAGCCGCAAGTTACTTGGGGAACTTCACCAGAAATGGTTGTGAGTGTTGATGGGCGCGTGCCTAGTTTGGATTTAGCTAAGAATGAGGTACAACGTGCCGACTGGGAGCGTGCATACGCTTACATGGGCTTAACGCCAAATACGCCGATTAATGAAATCAATATTGATAAAGTTTTTATTGGTTCTTGTACTAACTCGCGCATTGAGGATTTACGTGCTGCCGCTGCCGTGGCTAAAGGCAAACATATCGCGCCTAATGTCAAATTGGCGCTAGTGGTGCCAGGCTCTGGCTTGGTAAAAGCCCAAGCAGAACAAGAGGGCTTGGACAAGATTTTCATCGCGGCTGGCTTTGAGTGGCGCGAACCAGGTTGCTCAATGTGTTTGGCAATGAATGCTGACAGGCTAGAGTCTGGTGAGCGTTGTGCATCAACCTCAAATCGTAATTTTGAAGGTCGTCAAGGTCAAGGCGGCCGTACACATTTAGTTAGTCCTGAAATGGCTGCGGCAGCCGCGATTACAGGGCATTTTGTCGATGTTAGAGGTTTGTAAAATGGAGAAAATAACAATGAAGAAGGTTTTAGGCATATTGGCTGTTTTTGCTGCATTGAATTTAACAGCATGCAATACCATGTCAGGCTTAGGTAAAGACGTATCTAAACTTGGTGACAAAATTGAAAATAAAGCAGATGAGCATAAGTAAGTAATGGATAAATTTATTCAATTAAAAGGTTTAGTAGCCCCGTTAGACCGTGCGAATGTCGATACCGACGCGATTATTCCTAAGCAGTTTTTGAAGTCAATTAAGCGTTCAGGTTTTGGCCCGAACGCATTTGATGAGTGGCGCTATCTAGACCATGGTGAACCTGGAATGGATAACTCCAAGCGCAAAATCAACCCAGATTTTGTGCTAAATCAAGCGCGTTATCTTGGTGCTCGCGTTTTGCTAACTCGCGAGAACTTCGGTTGCGGCTCATCAAGAGAACATGCACCGTGGGCGCTTGAAGATTTTGGTTTTAAAGTGATTATTGCTTCAAGTTATGCTGATATCTTCTTTAATAACTGTTTCAAAAATGGCATGTTGCCGATTGTTTTGTCAGCTGAAATTGTAGATAACTTGTTTAACCAAGTATTTGCAGCTGAGGGCTACAAGCTAGATGTGGATTTAAGTGCTCAAACTGTGACTACGCCAAGTGGTGAAGTATTTAAGTTTGAAGTTGATGCTTTTCGTAAGCATTGTCTGTTAAACGGTTTAGATGACATTGGTTTAACTATGCAACATCAGGACAAAATCAAAACGTTTGAAGCAAAACATCAACAAGCGCAACCATGGCTGTTTAATTAATTGGCTTTTAATTAAACAGTTGCTCAACTATTTAATCTAGTAGGTAAATCTAATAAGTTTAAGTTAAGAAAGTAATTTCATGAAAATCGCAGTATTGCCAGGTGATGGCATCGGACCAGAAATCGTAGCTCAAGCTGTTAAAGTGCTAAAAGCACTCAATTTGAATCTCACTATGACAGAAGCGCCAATTGGCGGTGCTGGTTATGAGGCTGCGGGCGATCCGCTGCCAGATGCCACTTTGCAATTAGCTAAAGATTCTGATGCGGTTTTATTAGGTGCAGTGGGTGACTGGAAGTACGACAAGTTGGAGCGTCATTTACGCCCAGAGCGTGGTTTATTGCGCATTCGTAAAGAGCTTAATTTGTTTGCAAATTTACGTCCAGCTTTGCTTTATCCTGAATTAGCGGGTGCGTCTACATTAAAACCTGAAGTGGTTTCTGGTTTAGACTTAATGATAATTAGAGAGCTTACTGGCGATATCTACTTCGGTCAGCCGCGCGGTATCAGTACGCTAGAAAATGGTGAGCGCGAAGGCGTCAACACCATGCGTTATAACGAGTCTGAGATTAAACGCATTGGTCGAGTGGCGTTTGATATTGCAATGAAGCGTAACAAGAAGGTCTGCTCTGTAGATAAGGCCAACGTATTGGAGTCGACAGAATTATGGCGCCAAGTCATGATTGAGTTATCAGCAGAATATCCTGAAGTTGAGTTAAACCATATGTATGTGGATAACGCGGCAATGCAATTGATTCGCGCACCTAAACAATTTGATGTGATGGTGACTGGTAATATTTTTGGCGACATACTTTCTGATGAAGCTTCAATGCTCACAGGCTCAATTGGTATGTTGCCATCAGCTTCTTTGGACGAAAATAACAAAGGTATGTATGAGCCTAGCCATGGTTCTGCACCTGATCTTGCAGGTAAAGATATTGCGAATCCATTGGCGACTATTCTTTCCGCTGCCATGATGTTGCGTTACACATTTAACGATGAAGCTAACGCAGTTAAAATTGAAAATGCATGTAAAAAAGCTTTAGCGCAAGGTTATAGAACTGCTGATATCGCAACTGAGGGTTGTCAATTGGTGGGCTGCAATGCGATGGGCGATGCTGTTGTTGCTGCGCTGTAATTTTCTGAGCTACAAAAGTTGCTGCACTGTAAATTAACACGTTAAATAGTTGCCGCATTAAATTAATAAGGTTATGAAAATGCTTAAAGTTGGATTTATAGGTTGGCGCGGTATGGTTGGTTCAGTCCTCATGCAGCGCATGATGGAAGAAAATGATTTCGCGTTAATCGAACCGCAGTTTTTCACCACGTCACAAGTTGGTGGAAATGCGCCGAATGTCGGTAAAGATTCTGCACCATTAAAAGATGCGATGAGTATTGCTGATTTAAAAGCGATGGATGCGATTGTGTCATGCCAAGGTGGTGATTACACCAGTGAGATATTTCCTAAACTTCGTGCAGAAGGCTGGACAGGCCACTGGGTCGATGCGGCTTCTACTTTACGTATGGAAAAAGATGCGGTAATTATCCTTGATCCAGTGAATATGCATGTGATTCAAGATGCTTATTCGCAAGGCAACAAAAACTGGGTAGGCGGTAATTGCACCGTGTCATTGATGTTGATGGCATTGAATGGATTGTTTAAAGCAGATTTAGTGCAATGGGCGACTTCAATGACTTACCAAGCGGCTTCTGGCGCCGGCGCGCAAAATATGCGTGAGTTGCTCAAACAAATGGGTGAAGCGCATTTTGCGGCGAGTGAGTTGCTTGCTGATCCAGCCTCAGCAATTCTAGATATTGATCGCACTGTAGCTGGTACTTTGCGTGATGATAAATTTCCAACTGCAAATTTTGGTGTGCCACTCGCTGGTAGCTTGATACCTTGGATCGATAAAGACTTAGGTAATGGTCAAAGTAAAGAGGAATGGAAAGGCGGCGTTGAAACAAATAAGATTTTAGGTCGCGAAGCTAATCCTATTGTTATTGATGGACTGTGTGTGCGCATTGGCGCGATGCGTTGCCATAGCCAAGCGCTGACAATCAAGCTTACAAAAAACGTGCCTTTAGATGAAATCAACCAAATGTTAGCAGAGGCTAATCAATGGGCAAAAGTGATTCCGAATGAGCGTGAAGTGAGTATGCGTGAACTTACGCCCGCCGCAGTAACAGGCACATTGAACACGCCAGTGGGTCGTTTACGCAAATTAAGTATGGGTGATGAGTATTTATCTGCTTTTACCGTAGGTGACCAATTGCTTTGGGGTGCAGCTGAGCCGTTGCGTCGTATGTTGCGGATTTTAATAGAGAAATAATTTGAATGAATTGAATGTTGTTCTGAAACTTAGGGAGCTCTAACTATAAGCATATATAGCCTCTGAATATAATGTGCATTATCAGCTTGCATAGCTAACTATTTGATGTTATTTTAATATTTAGGTATAAAGATTGATCAAGGGCTCAATGTGCGTAAATCTAAAATAAAGCAAATTTCTCTGGCTGTGTGTTTAGCACTATTGCCGTTATCTAGCTACGCTGCAGGGCTGGGTAAGCTAAACGTGAGTTCTGGGATAGGTGAACCCCTTAAAGCTGAAATTGAGCTTTTGTCAGTAACACCAGAAGAGCTTTCTACTCTTGCGGCTTCAATTGCTTCAGAAGATGCATATGCGCAACAAGGTTTACCTCGCCTAGGTATCCATAACAATATTAAAGTGGATATTGCAAAGAGTGCTGATGGTTCCCCAATTCTAAAAATACGTTCAAGTCAGCCAGTCAGTGATCCATATCTCGATATGTTGATTCAAGTTGACTGGGCTACAGGGCGTTTGCAGCGTGAATATACTGTTTTATTAGATCCTCCAGGGTACAAGCCTGAAAGTTCTGCGTCAGCTCCAGTAACGCTGCCATCGGCTGGTGGTGCAAGTTCGCAATCTACAAGTTCAGCTGAAGCTACTCAGCCTACCACACAAAAATCAAAAAAACAAAAAAGACCAGCACCACCTGCTGTTCAGCAAGAGTCAGCTTCAGATTCAGTTGTTAAGAATGAGCAAGAATTAACTATCAAACGTGGTGATACGCTTAGTTCAGTTGCAAAAGAAGTTCAGGTCGAAGGCGTTAGCCTTGATCAGATGCTTGTTGGTTTGTATGAGAACAATAAAGAGGCGTTTGTTAAAGGCAACATGAACCGCCTTAAGGTTGGTCAAATTATCAAAGTGCCATCCAAAGAGGCGCTTACCAGTATAGATAGTCAGCAAGCAAAAAAAATAATCAAGTTACACTCAGTTAATTGGAATACTTATCGCAATGCCTTAGCAGGTAATGTAGAAGCGTCTTCAGCTATTGCTGAAGCTGAACAAAAACAGTCTGTCTCTGGAAAAATTGCAACGGCGGAAGATAAAGCTGCGCCAGTATCCTCTGAGCCTAAAGATGTTGTTAAACTCTCAGCTGTTGATAAAAATAATGCAGAAAGTTTTAAAAATGATGCTAAATCTGCTCAGGCAAAAATTATTGCGTTGCAAGAGGAAACTACTGCCCGTGAGAACGCTTTAAAAGAAGCTAATGATAAAACTGTCGCGTTGGAAAAACAAATTGCGGACTTACAAAAACTGATTGCAATGAAAAACCAGTCAATGGCAGACATTCAAAATAGTCTGGAGGCAACAACTAAAGCTCCAGAATCAGTTGATGCGTCAACGGAAAATGCTAAACCTGAGGTTGCTATTGTAGAAGATGCAAAACCAGAGGTTAAAAAACCAGTGGTGAGTTTACCAGCTATCGCACCTGTAACAGAAGAGCTAAGCTTCTTTGCTGGCCTGATTAATTCAGTAGATTTGGCGTTATTAGGTGTGGCTGGAGGGTTGGCTGTTCTTCTGGGTGGGGGCTGGGTATTTCTCCGCAACAAGCGTAGAAAAGATTTAGATAGCTTTGAACGTGGGATTTTAACTTCTGGTGGATTACGGGCTAATACTGTATTTGGCAATACTACTGGTAATGCAAGTATGTCAGACACTTCTTTCTTAACCGATTTTGCTCAAAGTGCTGATGGCAGCATGATAGATACTCATGATGTTGACCCTATTGCCGAGGCGGAAGTTTACATGGCTTATGGTCGTGATGCACAGGCCGAAGAAATATTGAAGGATGCGATATCTAAAGAGCCTAAACGCTATGAGTTACATCTTAAATTATTAGAAATGTACGGTGCACGTAAGGATACCTCAGCATTTGAGACAATAGCCGGCGAGCTCTATACAACCCTAGGTGCAGATGATCCAACTTGGGCTAAAGTAGCTGCGATTGGGATCGAGATGGAACCAAATAATCCACTCTATAATGTTAGTAAGCCCGTTGCTGTAAATACTTTAGTTGTAGAGAATCTTGCGGCCACTGATTTTTCAAATATTGAAATTAAAGAAGACGCAGACTTAGATTTCTCATTCAACGATGATGTGGTTGCTAACGATCTAGTTGACGCAGACGAAGCAAGCTCGGCAGTAATGCAAAGTTTTACTGAAGCACAAAACATAGATTCCGATATTTCATTCGATCTTGGTACTTTAGATGACTCATTACAAGATAATACGCCAGAAGATGGTGCTGAAGAAGTCACACGTTCGATGAGTTCTGTTGTAGAAGAAGATATCCCTGAAGCTTCTAATAAAGACGCTGAATCAAATTTGATGGATTTTGATTTAGGAGACTTTGTCAAAGAATCAGCGCCTACAATAGAAGAAGAGTCGGTGAGTGAAACTCTAGTACCTGAAATGACTGATAATAGTTTAGAGTTTAATGTCCCTAAAATATCAAATTTAAATGAGAGCGTTAACTTAGCTGAAAGTAGCGATTTGATTGATAGCCATGAAGATTCATCAACAGATTTTGCTATGAACTTTAATCTTCCCTCTGAAGCAGATGAGTTACCTCAGGAGAATTCAGCGGTATCAGACTCGATCGAAGAGATTTCTTTTGACTTTGACTCTATTGCCTCTGCAGATGCTGATGCTGATTCAGAAGAGTTACAAGCTTCAGAAATAACCTTTGATTTTTCCAGCATCAATGATCCGGTTCCAACTACAGAAGAAGTGGAAGCAAAGTCCGATGAATTTGAAGCGAACATGTTTGATTTATCTGAAATTGATTTGAGTTTAGCGGATGCTGAATCCGAAGTGTTTGAAAATCCAATATCTAACAATGCTCCATTTGCGGCTGAAGAAATGCCTGAATCACCAGATATTAATATTAAACTAGATCTGGTGGCGGCATATATTGATATGGATGATAAAGAGGGTGCGCGCGAGCTTTTAGAAGAAGTGCTAAAAGAAGGTGGTACTCAGCAGCAATTACGTGCACAAGAGTTGTTGAATAGCTTGGGATAAGAAGAATGTGATTAAAAAGCCGAGCGCATTGCTCGGCTTTTTAATTTAAACACTCGATTGATACTGAAAACAATGCATCCATTCGTTAAAATCTCATTATTCGTTTTTACTTTAATGCTCATGAGCTATCTGAGCAATGTCTATATTTCACTCATGTGCCTGATTCTGTTCGTGTATGCGACCTATATAGCGGGAAATGGTTTTTTACGTGTGGTTAAGCGTATGAAATGGTTATTTATTTCTATATTTATCATCTATGCATATGGAACGCCAGGTGAATATATATCGCATATACCATCCAGTGTGGCGCCCACTATCGAAGGATGCATCTTGGGGATTATTCAAATCGTTAAACTAATTATTGCACTGGCTACTCTTAGTATTTTGTTTGCTACTAGTTCAAAAGAGCAGTTAATGATTGGTTTACATCTAATGCTATTGCCACTCAACTTGTTAGGTTTGAATACCAATAAATTTACTGCTAGGTTATTGCTCACATTGGGTTATGTTGAGGAGTTAGCTGCAAATTTGAAGTTCAAATTTAGATTTGATCAATTAGATAATATGCTTTCAACAACAGAGCTAATCAATCATAGTAGAGTAGTCACGTTACATAACTTAGCCTTTAAATGGACAGATATAGGGGTTCTAATCTTACTGTTTACTAGTACAGCAGCTCTATTTTATTTTAAGGTGCCATTTTGATTGAGGCGTGGATTTGAGAGTTGCGCTCGGTTTAGCCTATGATGGCGCTAATTTCTGTGGTTGGCAAAGTCAGCCTAATGGCGGTGGCGTTCAAGATGCGCTTGAGTTGGCTATATCAAATATCGCACAGCATCAAATTAGAGTTCATGCAGCTGGACGCACAGATACAGGGGTACATGCGCGTTGTCAGGTTGTTCATTTTGATACGACGAGTATGCGCCCAATCACTGCTTGGGTGCGTGGCGTCAATGCATTTTTGCCTGACACTGTTCGAGTAGAGTGGGCGCATGAAGTTGACGATGGTTTTCATGCGCGCTTTTCAGCGTTTTCCCGCAGTTATCAATATTTGCTTTATAACGCGCCAGTGGCACCCGCCTTAATGGCAACTAAGGCCGGTTGGTTTCATTTACCACTTAATGGTGCGGCGATAGCAGAGGCCGCAAACTATTTAATCGGTGAACATGATTTTAGCGGATTTAGAGCTTCGGAGTGCCAAGCAAAAACAGCAACTAGGCATATGATTAAGTCTGACGTGAAAATAGCAGGTAAGTACTTTATATTTGAATTTACTGCTAATGCGTTTTTACAGCACCAAGTGCGCAATATGATAGGTGCGTTGGTTTATATAGGCAAAGGCGCTTATCCACCAATCTATATGAAAGAGTTGTTGCAAAAACGTGATAGAACCCTCTCTCCGCCTACTTTCTCTCCCAATGGTTTATACTTAACTGGAGTAGGATACGACGCAAAGTGGGGGCTACCTATTAATCTAACTGACAGTCAGCAAGACATACAAAGCGATAGTCAAAGTCACATTCAAGTCCTCATTTAAGCGTTACAATAACGCTTTCGGCTTTTTGCTAAATCTGTGAAAGATCTTCTTGAGAGTTAGAGTCAAAATATGTGGTATCACGCGAGTTGAAGATGCCTTAAGTGCCGTCGAACAGGGTGCGGATGCGATTGGCTTGGTCTTTTATGATAAGAGCCCGAGAAATGTTAGCATCAATCAAGCGGCGGAAATTATTAAGCATATTCCCGCATTTGTGAGTGTGGTTGGTTTATTTGTGAATGCTGAACCTAGCTTCATTAATGAAGTCATAGCCAAGGCTAAGATAGACCTTTTGCAGTTTCATGGTGACGAAAGTCCAGCAGAATGCGCCAGCTATTCCTTACCTTTTATCAAAGCAATTCGCGTTAAGTCGGACACAAATTTGGTACAATATGCAAAAGAATATTCAGCCGCAAAAGCCTTATTGCTAGATGCCTATGCTGAGGGTGTAGCTGGCGGAACAGGCAATGTATTTGACTGGAATTTAATTCCAAAGCAATTGGCAAAGCCAGTGATACTTGCTGGCGGTTTAAAAGCAGATAATGTGGCTCAAGCAATACAGCAAGTAATGCCTTATGCTGTGGATGTGAGTGGTGGAGTTGAGGTCTCAAAAGGCGTGAAGGATGCAGCGAAAATCGTAGCATTTATGCAGCAAGTTTATAGCAAATAAAAACATATATTGGCAATTTTAATTGACTTAGAAATATTGCCCAAAAATTGAATGTGGAGAACTAGAAATGCAGCTTTATGATATGCCAGATGCACGTGGGCACTTTGGACAATTTGGCGGTACCTTTGTTGCTGAAACTTTAGTTGAAGCGCTAGAAGAATTACGTGTGATGTATGAAAAATACAGGCACGATCCAGTATTTTTAGCTGAGTATGCCTATGATTTAAAACACTTTGTTGGTCGCCCAAGCCCTATTTATCACGCAAAACGTTTGTCTGATAAAGTCGGTGGTGCGCAGATTTATCTTAAACGTGAAGATCTTAACCATACTGGCGCTCACAAAATCAACAATACTATCGGCCAAGCTTTATTGGCTAAACGTATGGGTAAGCCACGCGTGATTGCAGAGACAGGCGCTGGTCAACATGGCGTGGCGACAGCAACTATTGCAGCACGTTTAGGGCTTGAGTGCGTTGTTTACATGGGTTCTGAGGACGTTAAGCGTCAAGCACCAAACGTATTTAGAATGAAATTGTTAGGTGCAACGGTTGTGCCAGTGGAAAGTGGTTCTAAAACACTTAAAGATGCGCTTAATGAAGCGATGCGCGACTGGGTGACTAACGTGCATAATACTTTTTATATTATCGGCACAGTGGCTGGTCCACATCCATATCCAATGATGGTGCGCGATTTTCAAGCAGTGATTGGTATTGAAGCTAAAGAGCAAATGATTGAAATGGTTGGTCGTCAGCCTGATGCCGTGGTGGCGTGTGTAGGTGGCGGTTCTAATGCGATGGGTATTTTCTACCCGTATATTGATGTGCCAAATGTGCGTTTAATCGGTGTAGAAGCCGCAGGTTTGGGCATGGAAACGGGCAAACATGCGGCGCCATTAACTGCAAACAGCCCAGTTGGCGTACTACATGGTAACCGTACTTATTTAATGCAAGACGCTGATGGCAACATCATTGAAACGCACTCGGTATCTGCTGGTTTAGATTATCCAGGTGTGGGTCCAGAGCATGCTTGGTTGAAAGACATTAAACGTGCGGAATATGTTGCGATTACAGATGATGAAGCCATGGCTGCATTTCATAATCTTTGCCGTACCGAAGGCATAATTCCGGCATTAGAATCTAGCCATGCGTTGGCTTATGCGGAAAAGCTGGCTAAAACTATGAGTAAAGATCAAATTATTTTGGTCAATTTATCAGGTCGTGGCGATAAAGATATTAATACCGTTGCCAAGCTAGCTAACATCACTCTTTAATTTATAAAAAATATAACTCATGTCACGTATTCAAACAGTTTTTACAGCGCTTAAACAACAGGGCAAAACAGCTTTAATCCCATACATCACAGCGGGTGATCCACATCCTAAGCATACTGTGAATTTGATGCACACTTTGGTTAAACATGGTGCCGATATGATTGAGTTAGGCGTACCGTTTTCTGACCCAATGGCAGATGGCCCTGTGATTCAACGTGCCAGCGAGCGTGCTTTACTGCATAAAGTGGGTTTAACTGCTGTGCTTGCTATGGTCAAAACCTTTCGTGAAACCAATCAAACAACGCCAATTATACTCATGGGTTACGCAAATCCTATTGAAGCCATTGGCGCTGCAGCCTTTGCAGACCGCGCCAAAGCAGCTGATGTAGATGGTGTGATTACTGTAGATTATCCGCCAGAAGAATGTGGTGATTTTGTTCAGCAATTACGTTCTAGGGATATTGACCCAGTGTTCTTGTTGTCACCAACCACTGATCAGAAGCGTGTGGATTTAATTGTTAATCAAGCCAGTGGTTTTGTATACTACGTGTCATTAAAAGGCGTAACAGGCGCTGCGAATTTGGATATTAATGAAGTTTCACAACGAGTGGCTTCAATTCGTACGCAAACTAATTTACCAGTAGGCGTGGGTTTTGGTATTCGTGATGCGGCAACAGCAAAAGCTACGGCTGCAATCGCCGATGCTGTTGTGGTTGGTAGCCGTATGGTGCAAACCATTGAAGCTTCAAATGATGAGAATTTGTTAAGCAACGTGGCTACGTTGATGGACGAACTTAAAGCCGCAGTAGACGCGGCAAAGTAACTGGTTTTTAATAATTAGCAATAAAATACTAAACGATAAAATCGTAAAAAGAGTTACCAAGGGGATAGTGTTATGGGTTGGTTAAATCAATTACCACAAAAAATTAAACGTGTTGTTGGCGGCGATAAAAAAACTGTTCCAGAAGGTTTGTGGAGTAAGTGTCCTGCCTGCCAAACAGTTTTGTACATGAAAGATCTGGCTGATAACGCTGAAGTTTGCCCTAAATGTTCTTATCATAATCGTATTGGCGCTCGCGCAAGATTGGCGCAATTGCTCGACGCGGATGGTCAATTTGAAATCGGTGCGAATGTTGTCGCTGTTGATACGCTAAAATTTAAAGACAGCAAAAGTTATGCTGAGCGCATCAGAGAGTCACAAAAATCTGTGGGTGAAAAAGATGCCTTGATTGTGATGCAAGGCAGCATCAAAACAGTGCCAGTGGTCGTTGCTGCATTTGAATTCAAATTCATGGGCGGCTCTATGGGTTCAGTTGTAGGTGAGCGTTTTGCACGCGGTGTGCAGACGGCGATTGATAATAAAATGGCATTCATTTGCATTTCTGCAAGTGGCGGCGCACGTATGCAAGAGGGTTTACTCTCATTGATGCAGATGGCTAAAACTAGCGCGGCACTTACGCAGTTAAGTAAAGCTGGTTTGCCATTTATCTCTGTGTTAACTGACCCAACCATGGGCGGTGTATCAGCAAGTTTTGCCATGTTAGGCGATATTATTGTGGCAGAACCACAAGCTTTGATCGGCTTTGCTGGCCCGCGCGTGATTGAACAAACCGTGCGTGAAACCTTACCGCATGGCTTTCAGCGTGCAGAGTTCTTGTTAGAACATGGCGCTATTGATTTAATTATAGATAGACGTGAAATGCGTAATCGATTGGCAAGTATTTTGGCTAACTTGATGCGCTTACCTGTTGCGGCATAATTATTTGCGCATAGCTTTTCCTCAATTGATTCAATGCCCATGGCTAATTTTGGCTAATGGCTCATCACATGCATCATTCTAAGTCGACAAGAAACTTAGCCGAGTGGCTAAGTTATATTGAAAGTTTGCACCCTAAATCTATTGCAATGGGTTTGGATAGGGTTAAGCAGATGATTGATCGTCTGAAGTTACATCCTAAATTTACCATTATTACGGTGGCTGGTACCAATGGCAAGGGCTCTACATGCGCAATGTTAGAGCAAATTTATACCAATGCGGGCTATCAAGTAGGCTGTTATACCTCCCCGCATTTGCTACGTTATAACGAACGCGTGCGTATTAACAAACAAGAGGCAAATGATGAAGCGATTTGTGCAGCTTTTGCTGCGGTAGATGCTGCTAGGGCGGATACTGCCAGTTTGGATGCAAATGGTGACGCCATTGCACTCACCTATTTTGAAGTTGGCACGCTAGCGGCCGTGTGGCATTTTATGCAGACTGGTGTAGATGTAGCGATTCTAGAAATAGGTTTAGGTGGCAGATTAGATGCCGTGAATGCCTTCGAGCCTGACTGTTCTATCGTGACTAGTGTTGACTTAGACCATCAAGAGTATTTAGGCGATACACGTGAGAGCATTGGTTTTGAGAAAGCTGGTATTTATCGTACTTCTGTAACAGCAATATGTGGTGACACTAACCCACCATTGAGCTTAGTTACCTTTGCACATGAAGTTAAAGCCAATTTAAAGCTTGTACAACATGATTTTAATTTTACTGTCGACGGAGTCGATAGTTGGCGTTACTCCGCTGGAGAGGTAGACTTTCAATTACCTAGACCTGCTTTGAAAGGCGCTTATCAGTTAAATAATGCGGCATGCGCTGTTTCTGCTGTTGAATCACTACAATCGAGCTTACCTGTGAGCTCCGACCAAATAGCAAGCGCAATGCTGCAGGTGAGTTTAGCTGGACGTTTCCAAACTGTATCAACCTCACCAGAAGTTATTTTAGATGTGGCACACAATCCACATGCGGCGCGCGCCTTGGCCGAAAATCTTAATGTAAGCAGAGCGTCTCAAGGTCAAACAGTCGCAGTATTTGCAATGCTGGCAGATAAAGACATGCAAGGCGTGGTGCACGCCGTGAAAGATGAAATTGACCTATGGTATATCGCAGGAATTGACAATGTTAGAGGGGCATCAGTTGAAGAGTTGCTTGCAATAGTTTCTGAAGTTGACCCTAATGCAAGGATTAAAACATTTCAAAACGCTAATATTGCTTACGAACAAGCCTGTATTGATGTCAGCGAAAATGATAAAATAGTCGTATTCGGTTCTTTTTATACAGTTGCGAGTGTGATGCAAAAGTTATAACTCAAGCTTTAAACGAAGCTGTAAAATTTAATCCCTCGGAAAACTAATCTTTTAGAATTAATCTTTAAGGAAGCGGTAATGGCAACTGAGTCACCTATTGATCTAGAACTAGCCTTAAAGAAACGCGCTCGCCGCCGCTTAGTAGGCGCTATCGCTCTTGTGCTTTTTATGGTGATTGTATTACCTATGGTGTTGCAAGATCGTGCAGTTTTAACGCCACAAGAGACTATTAAAATTACAATGCCCGACGATGTTAGTCAGCAAGAGGCAAAGAGTGAGACGAATACAGCACTTGTAGATGCGCAATCTGAAATTACAACTGAAAACGAATCTGCCCCTTCTGAGTCAGTAAAATCAGAGACATTGGCAGCTAATGAGATGGATGCTAAAGAAATTAGTGATGCAAAAATAACTATCGTTGATGAGAAAAAAACTGAAGAAAAAATGCCAGTGAAAAAAGCTGAAATTATTATTTCAGATACTAAAAAACCTGACGTTAAATCAAGCGAACCAAAAGTAACAGAAGTTAAAAAGCCTGAGGTTAAGACCCAGGAATTAAAAACAGCCGCAACAAATGGGGAAAGCTTTACCATCCAAGTGGGTGTTTACTCAGATTTAGCCAACGTAAAACAGTTGCAAGCAAGATTAAAGCAGGTTGGGCTTGATTCTCACACCGAGAACATTACGACACCAAAAGGTGAAAAAATACGCTTAAGAGCAGGGCGCTTTAACTCACGTCAAGAGGCTGCTCAAGCGCTTACGAAGTTACAAGCTGCAGATTTAACAGGAATGGTCATTACTAATAATTAATGAGACATATTTTTTTATTGCGATTGATTGATTTGAAAAATACATGACAAGCTTTGATTATTTAGCGCTTGCCATCATTGGGTTTTCCATCATATTAAGTGTGATGCGAGGTTTTATAAGAGAAGCATTAGCATTCTTAGGCTGGATAGCGGCGTTTGTGACAGCCAAGACCTATACTAATCAGATTTTGCCGATGATGCCAGAAAGTATACCAACTGAATCGATACGTATATTCGCTGCATTTTTAATATTATTTTTCGCGACCTTGCTAGTTGCTAGTTTGTTAGCCATTGCACTTTCATCGCTTTTTAAAAAAATGGGGCTTGGTTGGCTTAACCGCCTATTAGGAGTATTTTTTGGATTGGCACGCGGTGTAGTCATTGTATGTATTATTGTATTTTTAGCGGGGCTTACTGAGTTACCCAATGATGAACGCTGGCGAAATGCTATGTTTAGTGCGCCACTAGAAGCATTGGTTATTAGTATGTTGCCATGGGTGCCGATTAGCATTGCTAAGCATGTTAAATACGATTAAATTAGCAAAAGCTAGTCAATGGCTTAGAAGTTAACGACTTAGAAATTAAAGACTTAGACTTGAATAATTGTATCAAGGTCTGCATCTTACAAATATGAATTTTTTAATTAGAATTAATCACTTAAGGCTTTCTTCATGTGCGGAATCATAGGCATTGTAGGTAAAAATCCAGTTAATCAATTATTGTATGATGGTTTGTTGGTGTTGCAACATCGCGGTCAGGATGCAGCAGGCATTGTAACGACGGATGGCAATACGTTCTTCATGCATAAAAACAATGGCTTAGTAAAAGATGTGTTTCAAACACGTCATATGCGCAGCTTGATTGGTAATGTGGGTATCGCCCATGTTCGTTATCCAACTGCAGGCTCTTCTAGCGCAGCAGAGGCTCAACCGTTTTATGTGAATTCTCCGTTCGGTATTGTGCTTGGGCATAATGGTAATTTAACCAATTCACAACAACTAAAATCGGAAATGTTCCGTCAAGATTTACGCCATATCAATACTAATTCAGATTCTGAAGTGTTATTGAATGTGTTGGCGCATGAAATTGAAAAAACCTCGCGTAATGCGGTGCTCAATACTGATATGGCTTTTGACGCGGTATCTGGCGTACATAAACGTTGTAAAGGCGCTTATGCAGTAGTGGCGATGATTGCTAATTTTGGTTTATTAGCATTCCGTGATCCAAACGGTATTCGTCCTTTGGTCATTGGTAAGCTTGAAACTGCTCAAGGTGCTGAATATATTGTGGCTTCAGAAAGCGTTGCACTAGATGTGCTCGGCTTCAAATTGGTGCGCGATGTAGAACCTGGCGAAGCAGTTTTTATTGATATGGATGGTAATTTCTTCTCACGTCAATGTGCCGAAAATGCCAAACTCAATCCTTGTATTTTTGAGTATGTCTATCTTGCGCGTCCTGATTCAGTGATTGACGGCGTATCGGTTTACCAAACACGTTTAGATATGGGCAAAAGTCTTGCTGAAAAAATCAAACGTGAATGGTCTGATAAGAAAATTGATGTAGTGATTCCAATTCCAGATACCAGTCGCCCAAGTGCATTGCAGGTAGGGATTGCATTAGGCTTAGACTATCGCGAAGGTTTCATTAAAAACCGTTACATTGGCCGTACTTTTATTATGCCAGGTCAAGCTTTACGTAAAAAATCTGTGCGTCAAAAATTGAATCCAATAGGCATTGAGTTTAAAGGCAAAAACGTCTTATTAGTTGATGACTCAATCGTCCGTGGTACTACCTCACAACAAATCGTGCAAATGGCGCGTGATGCAGGTGCAAATAAAGTATATTTTGCATCAGCTGCGCCACCAGTCAGGTTTCCAAATGTGTATGGTATTGATATGCCTAGCCGAGATGAGTTGTTGGCTACAGGTCGAACTGATGAGCAAATCTGTCAAGAAATTGGTGCAGATGCCTTGATTTATCAAGATTTAGATGCGCTGGTAGAGGGGGTTAAGTTAAATAACCCGCATATTAAAAACTTTGATTGCTCATGTTTTGACGGTAAGTATGTTACAGGCGACATCAACGAAGCTTATTTGAATAATATTGAATCCGCCCGTGGCGACATGAATAAGAAGCAGAAGCCAGCAAATTCAAGCACACAAATGGATTTGAATCTGATTGATAGTTTCGATAATGAGTCTGTTGAAGAGGCTACAGAAGTAAGTTAGATTTAAATGCAAATGGGTCTTGACCAGAAAGCTTCACAGGTCTAAGATGAAATTGCGCTGATTTGAGTGACTTAACTTAATCAAGGTCTTACTCAGCTTGCGGGCGCATAATAAATACAGCTAAAGCGAGTTTAAAAAAAGAACCCGTTTTGGCTAATGCTTAAACGGGTTTTTTAATGTCAAGATCCTTGCTAAATTAACATTTTTTCAATGGTCTTGAAGTGAAATGAGAATAACGATGACAACAAACCAATACCACCCTGAAACATTAAGCGTACGCGCGGGTAACGAGATGACAGATTTCGGTGAAAACTCTGAAGCCTTGTTTTTAAATTCTAGTTTTAGATTTAACAGTGCAGCTCAAGCAGCAGCACGTTTTGGTGGCACTGAGCCAGGTAATATTTACTCAAGATTTACCAATCCGACTGTCACCATGTTTCAAAATAAATTAGCCGCCTTAGAAGGTGCGGAGCAGTGCGTGGCAACCTCTAGCGGTATGTCGGCGATTCTAGCTTGTGTCATGGGTTTATGTAGTGCTGGCGACCATATAGTGGCTTCACGTAGTATTTTTGGTACTAGCGTTCAGCTGTTTAGCAATATCATGGCGCGATGGGGTTTGCAGGTCACTTATGTTGCATTGACGAATCCTGCTGAATGGCAAGCGGCTGTTACGCCAAAAACTAAACTATTTTTTGCTGAAACGCCATCAAACCCGATGACTGAAGTTGGCGATATTCGTGTCTTGGCTGATATTGCACATCAAGCTGGTGCCTATCTCGTGGTGGATAATTGCTTCTGTACACCCGCGGTTCAAAGGCCACTTGAGTTGGGTGCTGATGTTATTATTCACTCAGCGACCAAGTATATTGATGGTCAGGGCAGATGTTTGGGTGGCGCAGTGCTTGGCAGCAAGAAGTTGATGGAGCCTGTTTATGGTTTCTTGCGCACGGCAGGTGTGACCATGAGTGCATTTAATGCTTGGGTGTTTTTAAAGGGTTTAGAAACTTTATTCATTCGCATGGAAGCGCATGCTAAAAATGCACTAGTATTGGCGACATGGTTAGAAGCCCAGCCACAGGTAGCGCGTGTCTTTTACCCAGGATTGAAATCTCATCCGCAACATGCACTCGCTATGCAACAACAGAGCAATGGTGGCGGTATAGTGAGTTTTGAAGTTAAGCCAAAAGCTGGTCAAACAGCTCAAGAAGCCGCATGGGCGTTGATTGATGCAACCAAACTGATTTCGATAACAGCAAATCTTGGTGATGCAAAAAGCACCATTACGCATCCAGCCACTACTACGCATAGCCGCGTAAGTGCAGAAGCGCGAGCAGCAGCAGGAATCCAAGATGGATTGGTAAGAATTGCCGTCGGCTTAGAGCATGTGGAAGACTTAAAAGCAGACTTGTTTTTACTCACACAATAGTGCTTACAATACGTGCTCAACTCTAGAGCACGTATTGTAAGTAGCTAATCGTTAATCACTGTTAGCGCTACTAATTTGCACTCTTTTTGTGCTAAAATAATGGCACATAAAAACCATTAAAAGTTAGTTCGCACATGGATCAATTCGCTAAAGAAACCCTACCCATCAGCCTAGAAGATGAGATGCGCAGATCGTATCTCGATTACGCAATGAGTGTTATCGTAGGGCGCGCTTTACCGGATGTACGTGATGGTTTAAAGCCAGTGCACCGTCGGGTTTTATTCGCGATGCATGAGCTTTCAAACGACTACAATAAACCCTACAAAAAATCTGCGCGTATCGTGGGTGATGTTATCGGTAAATACCATCCGCATGGCGACACGGCTGTTTACGACACTATCGTTCGTATGGCGCAGGACTTCTCGTTGCGCTATATGCTGGTGGATGGTCAAGGTAACTTCGGTTCTGTCGATGGTGATAACGCTGCGGCGATGCGATATACCGAAATCCGTATGTCGAAAATCGCACATGAATTGTTAGCTGATATTGACAAAGAAACCGTTGATTTTGGCCCTAACTATGATGGCAGCGAGCATGAGCCGCTCATCATGCCTGCACGTATTCCAAATCTACTGATTAACGGTAGTTCTGGTATCGCTGTAGGTATGGCAACTAATATTCCGCCACATAATATCAATGAAGTACTAGATGCTTGTTTCGCGCTGCTTAAATATCCTGAAATGGGCATAGAGGAACTGATTGAGTTAGTGCCAGCACCAGATTTTCCAACAGCAGGTATTATTTACGGCACAGTGGGTGTTAAAGAGGGTTATCGCACAGGCCGTGGTCGTGTGGTGATGCGTGGTCGCACACACGTTGAAGATTTAGAGCGCGGTGGTCGTCAGGCTTTGATTGTCGACGAACTGCCGTATCAAGTGAATAAAAAGACCTTTGTCGAAAAAATCGCTGAATTAGTTAACGAGAAGAAAATCGAAGGTATTTCTGATTTGCGCGATGAATCAGATAAATCGGGTATGCGCGTGGTAATTGAGCTTAAACGCGGCGAGATTGCAGAAGTTGTATTAAATAACTTATACAAACAAACGCAATTGCAAGATACGTTTGGTATGAATATGGTGGCCTTGCTAGATGGTCAACCACGCTTGCTCAACCTGAAACAAATGCTAGAGGCGTTCTTGCGTCACAGACGTGAAGTAATTACACGTCGTACAGTGTTTGAATTGAAGAAAGCACGTGCACGCGGCCATATTTTGGAAGGTTTAGCCGTTGCTCTTGCTAACGTGGATGAGATGATTGCTATCATCAAAGCTGCGCCAACGCCGCCTGAAGCTAAAGTAGCTTTGATGGCGAAAGCTTGGAAATCACCAGTGGTTGAAGAAATGCTTAAACGTGCCGCGATGGAAGCTTCACGCCCTGAAGGTTTAAGCGTTGAGTTTGGTTTGATGCCAAATGGCTATCATTTAAGTGATGTACAAGCGCAAGAAATCTTGCAAATGCGCTTGCAACGCTTAACTGGTCTTGAGCAAGATAAAGTTGTCAGTGAGTATAAAGAAGTCATGGATATTATTGCTGACTTACTGGATATTTTGGCAACACCTGCGCGTGTGACGGCTATCATTAACGATGAGTTAACTGAAATTCGTAAACAGTTTGGCGATAAACGCCGTAGTGAAATTGTAGTAAATGCACAAGATTTATCATTAGAAGACTTTATCACCCCGCAAGATGTGGTTGTAACGCTTTCTCATACAGGCTACGTAAAATCTCAACCGCTTGATGAGTACCGTGCACAGCGCCGTGGTGGCCGAGGTAAGCAAGCGGCACAAACTAAAGAAGACGATTTTATCGACAAGATGTTTGTCGCAAATACGCATGATTACATCTTGTGCTTTAGTAGCCTAGGTCAAGTGTATTGGTTAAAAGTTTACGAAGTGCCACAAGGTAGCCGCACTGGCCGTGGTAAGCCAATTGTGAACCTATTCCCGCTTGAAGAAGGTGAGAAAATTAACGCGATTCTTTCTGTAAAAGAATTTGACGAAAACCACTTTATTTTCATGGCAACTTCACAAGGTACAGTTAAGAAAACGCCACTATCTGATTTTGCCAACCCACGTAAATCAGGCATTATCGCCATCAACTTAGATGAAGGCGACTTCTTAATTGGTGCTGAAATCACTAACGGCGCAAACGACGTTATTTTGGTTTCAAACGGCGGTAAAGCAGTTTGGTTTAGCGAAGATGACGTACGTTCAATGGGTCGCGCTACTCGCGGTGTTCGCGGTATGAAGCTTGCGGACAATCAGCAAGTATTATCCTTGCTCATTGCGGATAATGATCAGCAGTCAGTGTTAGTGGCTACGGAAAATGGTTACGGTAAACGTACTGTATTATCGGATTTCCGTCATTCTGGTCGAGGCACGCAGGGCGTTAAAGCGATTGCAATCAGTGAGCGTAATGGCTTGGTGGTAGCGGCTAAATTGGTCAACGAAGATGACGAAATTATGTTGATTACCACTGGCGGCGTGTTGATTCGTACTCGTGTAAAAGAGATTCGTGAATTAGGGCGCGCAACACAAGGTGTCACGTTGATTAATCTGGGTGAAGGTGAGAAGCTTTCTGGACTTGAGAAAATTGTTGAGTCTGACGACCCTGAGTCAGAAATTGATGCAGATGCAACGGTAGAGTTAGCTGCGTCCGCTGAATCTAGTTCAGAAGTTGAATCTGATACAAATGACAGTGCGGAAGCAGATGATAACGCTTAACTTTATAAAGTAACTTCCAGATAAAAATTTTAAAAGAAATATTCAGAATGACTCAGATTTTTAATTTTTCTGCAGGACCTGCAGTATTGCCGAAACCGGTCTTAAAGCGTGCTCAAGCAGAAATGTTGGATTGGCATGGCTCTGGCATGAGTGTGATGGAAATGTCACATCGTGGTAAAGAGTTTATGAGTATTTTGGTCAAAACGGAGGCTGATTTACGTACGCTGTTGAATATACCAAGTAATTACAAAGTATTGTTTTTGCAAGGAGGTGCGATTGCTGAAAATGCGATGATTCCTCTAAATTTACTTGGCGGCAAAGCCGCAGATTATGCGGTGACTGGTGGTTGGAGTAAACGCAGTGTTGAAGACGCCAGCGCATATGGAAGAATTAACGTAGTAGCCAGCACGGAAGCTGATAAATATACCTACGTGCCTGAATTCTCTAGCTGGAAATTGAACAAAGATGCGGCATATTTGCATATTTGTACTAATGAAACCATGAGTGGCGTAGAGTTTTTAGACTTACCAAACACCCATGGCGTACCTGTTGTCGCGGATATGTCTTCACATATTCTTTCACGTGAGATTGATGTGAGTCAATACGGCGTGATTTACGGTGGCGCACAAAAAAATATTGGCCCTGCTGGTTTATGTATAGTGATTGTGCGTGAAGACTTGCTCGACAAAGCTTCACCACTTACCCCAGCTGTTTTTAATTGGAAAACACAGGCTGAGAATCACTCAATGATTAATACACCAGCAACTTATAGTATCTATATTGCAGGCTTGGTGTTCGAGTGGTTACTAGAGCAGGGTGGCGTAGCTGCCATTGAGAAAGTCAATATTGAAAAAGCCAAGTTACTTTATGACTATATCGATTCAACAGATTTTTATGTGAATCATGTGGCGGTTAAAAATCGTTCGCGCATGAATATTCCTTTCTACTTGGAAGATGAATCACTCAATGATGCATTTTTGCAAGGCGCACAAGAAAATGGCTTATTGCAACTTAAAGGTCATCGCGCTGTCGGCGGTATGCGCGCTAGTATCTACAATGCAATGCCGATTGAAGGTTTACAGGCACTAGTTTCCTATATGAAAGCATTTGAAAGCAAAAACAGTAAATGATGGAATATTGGGTATGAGCGAACAGCTTAAACAACATCGCGATCAAATCGATGCCATAGATGAGCAAGTGCTCAAGCTTGTTAACGAGCGTGCAAAGCTAGCCCGCGCCATTGGCAGCCTAAAAGATGATGGTGTTATTTATCGTCCAGAACGTGAGGCGCAAGTGTTGCGTCGTTTGCAGGCAAACAACCAAGGCCCGTTAGCTAATGAGGCTGTAAGCAATATTTTTCGTGCTGTGATGTCGAATTGCCGTGCGCTAGAGAAAGAACTTGCAATAGCTTTCTTAGGCCCGCTCGGCACATATAGTGAAGAAGCCGCTTTAAAGCAATTTGGCTTAGGTAGAAGTGCCGTGGTTTGCGGCTCAATTGATGAGGTATTTCGTACGGTTGAGGCGGGACAGGCTGACTATGGGGTTGTGCCAGTTGAAAATTCTACTGAAGGTGCAATTGGCTTAACTTTAGATTTACTTTTGTCTAGTGGGCTGAAAGTGTGCGGTGAAATCACACTACCTATTCATCATTGTTTACTCTCTAAACAAACTGACATTAGTCAAATTTCCCATGTGTTTTCGCATACGCAATCGTTAGCGCAATGCCATGAATGGTTAAGCAGAACATTACCAAAGGCTGATCGGGAGGCTGTAACGAGTAATGCACGTGCTGCGCAAATGATTCATGATTTGGTTTCTACTGATGGTACCTTTGCCGCGGCGATTGCTAGCAAACGTGCTGCCGAGCTGTTTGAGTTGAATATACTCGCAGAAAATATTGAAGATGATGCAAAGAACACGACGCGTTTCCTAGTATTAGGCTCGCATGATGTAGCGCCATCTGGTCGTGATAAAACCTCGTTAGTCATGACATCTAAAAACATTCCTGGTGCGATGGTTCAGTTATTAGAGCCACTTTCTAGGCATGGCGTGAGTATGACTAAATTCGAATCTCGTCCTTCTAAACAAGGGCTTTGGGATTACGTATTTTTTGTTGATATTGAAGGTCATCAAAATGATGCAAAAGTACAAGCGGCATTAGCCGAATGCCAACAACGTGCATCTTTCCTCAAAGTGCTGGGATCTTACCCAGTGGCTGTTATTTAAGCTTTATTTAGGTTTTTAAGGTTTCTCGTATGAGTACGTCTAGTAATCACTCCACTAAAAGCATTGTGGCAACATTAGCGCCAGAATATATTAAGGCGATTGCAGCCTATCAAGGCGGAAAACCAATTTCGGAGTTGGCGCGTGAAATGGGTTTGCAAGTCGAAGATATTGTAAAACTTGCTTCTAATGAAAATCCATTAGGAATCAGCCCTAAGGCTGAGTTTGCCATACAAGAAGCCTTGCTTGATATTGCACGTTATCCTGATGGCAATAGTTTTGCCTTACGTGACGTTGTTAGCAAAAAGTTTAATGTTGCACACGATCAAATAGTTTTCGGTAACGGTTCTAACGATATTTTAGAGTTAGCTGCGAGAGCTTTTTTAACCGCAGGTTGCGAAGCTATTTACTCTGAGCATGCTTTTGCGGTCTATCCATTAGTCACGCAAGCGACAGGTGCAACGGGCGTAGTGGTGCCAGCAAAAAATTATGGACATAATTTGCCTGCAATGCTTGCAGCAATTACTGCCAAAACACGCATCATCTTTATTGCCAACCCTAATAATCCCACCGGTACATTATTGGGCAAAGCTGAATTATTGGCGTTTTTAAAGCAAGTACCAAAAACGGTATTAGTGGTGCTCGATGAAGCTTATGACGAATATCTATCTGCCACCAACAAATCTGAAGCGATTGCCTGGTTGAGTGAGTTTGATAATTTAATTATTTCACGCACTTTATCAAAAGCTTATGGTCTTGCAGGATTACGAGTTGGTTTTGGTTTGTGCCACGCAGATATTGCAGATTTAATGAATCGTGTGCGTCAGCCATTTAATGTTAACAGTGTTGCACAAGCTGCGGCTGTTGCTTCACTTGAGGATGACGACTTTGTTGAACGCTCTTATGCGCTAAATCAGGCAGGAATGATGCAACTGACACAAGGCTTTAACAAATTGGGGCTAGAATATATCCCAACATTTGCTAACTTTGTGAGTTTTGCTGTTAAAAACGCAGCACAAGTGAATCAAAAATTGTTACAAAATGGTGTCATAGTTAGACCCATTGCCAATTACGGAATGCCAGACTATCTAAGAGTGAGTATTGGACTATTCAGTGAAAATGCACGTTTTCTAGAAGTTTTAGAACAAATTTTAAAAAGTAATGAATAAATGAGCGAATATAAAAAGCTAGCCACAGACGATGTACGCATTCGTGAAATTAAAAAGCTAATCACGCCTTTAGAGCTATTGGATCGTCTGAAAGAAAGCCCTGATTCAACGCAAAATATCTTAGCCACACGTCAGGAAATTCATCGCATATTACATCAAGGGGATGACCGTTTATTAGTCGTTGTAGGTCCTTGTTCCATACACGATACCAAAGCTGGCTTGGAGTATGCACACCGTTTGATGGAAGTGCGTGAAAATCTGCAAAAAGATTTATTGATTGTGATGCGCGTTTATTTTGAAAAACCACGTACCACCGTAGGCTGGAAAGGATTGATTAATGACCCACATCTTGATGGCAGTTATAAAATTAATGAAGGTTTAGAAATTGCACGTAAATTCTTACTGGATGTGAATGAGTTAGGGATGCCTGCTGGTGCTGAATTCCTAGACATGATTACACCGCAATATGTGGCTGATTTAGTCAGTTGGGGTGCTATTGGCGCGCGTACTACAGAATCTCAAGTGCATCGCGAGCTTACATCTGGATTGTCTTGTCCAGTAGGCTTCAAAAATGGCACCGATAGTGGTGTACGTGTTGCGATAGACGCAATTAAAACCGCTTCTAGCCCACATCACTTTTTATCGGTGACTAAAGAAGGTCAATCAGCTATTTTCTCAACCTCAGGTAATGAGGATTGCCATGTTATTTTACGTGGTGGAAAAACACCAAATTACGATGCTAAAAATGTCAATGAAGCTTGTGAAAGCTTGTCGGAAGCTGGTCTTAAGCCAATATTAATGATTGATTGCAGCCATGGAAATAGCAGCAAAAACTATTTGCGTCAGAAGGATGTAGCACAAAATATTGCGCAGCAACTAACTGACGGTGACCATCGTATTATTGGCGTAATGTTGGAGTCACATCTCAGTGAAGGTCGTCAGAATCACATACCAGGCTGTGAGTTAGATTACGGAAAATCTATTACTGATGCCTGTTTAGGCTGGGAAGATACAGTAGATATGCTCAATGTACTGGCCTCAGCAGTGCGAGCGCGTCGTCAGCAAAAGTAGTTAACTTCCCTATATCTATGGCATCATGAATTTACTTAGTCGTTAATCAGTAACTTTGCAGTGTTGCTATGTCTGAATAGAGCGCATTATTCATTCCACGTTGTAGCGATAAATAAATGAGCAGCAACGAATTTAATTAACTACTAAAAAAAGGAATTTATCATGTGGACAACACCAGCAGCTACAGAAATGCGTTTTGGCTTTGAAGTTACAATGTACGTAATGAACAAGTAATTAGCATTAATGTTAAATAAAAAAGGCTGCCGTAAGACAGCCTTTTTTTATAGAAAAAGCTGTCTTCAAAAAATAAAGTAAGCCTTTTATAATAAGGTTTTTTTATTAAAATTAATTACTTACGTAGAATTGTAGAGATAAATGCATATACATGTTTTAGGCGCAGGCGCAGGTGGTGGTTTCCCACAATGGAACTGTAATTGTTTTAATTGTGATGGATTGCGCAAAGGTACGATTAAGGCGACTAAACGCACGCAATCATCTATTTGCGTGAGCAGTGATGGGGTTAACTGGGTGTTGTTTAACGCTTCCCCAGATGTTTTACAACAAATTCAAGATTTTCCAGCCTTACAACCAGCACGTGCGATACGTGATACAGGAATTCAAGCGATTGTTCTGATTGACGCGCAAATTGACCACACCACAGGTTTATACATGTTGCGTGAAGGTACCGTTAAGCGTGAAATTTACTGTACTGATATGGTCTATGGTGACTTAACCTCTGGTAATCAAGCGCTCAATATTTTGGGCTATTACTGCGGTATCAATCATCACCAAGTGCCTATTGATGGTAAAACTAGTTTTACCATCCCGAATGTGCCTAATCTTAAGTTTACATCAGTCTCGCTCAAAAGCGCTGCACCACCTTATTCGCCACATCGTAATGATCCTCAAGCGGGGGATACCATTGGTGTATTGATTGAAGAGGTTAGCACAGGTAAAAAATGCTGGTATTCACCTGGCTTGGCTGAAATTGAACCTCATTTACCTGAGCTGATGGATCAGGCCGATTGCATTATGGTGGATGGTACATTCTGGACAAATACTGAAATGATTGACATGGGTTTAATGACCAAAACCGCTCGCAGTATTGGCCATAATCCACAATCAGGTGAAGGCGGTATGATTGAAAAGCTAGATGAGTTTGGCCTTAAAAATGGCCAAGCCGTTAGAAAAGTTTTGATACATATCAATAACACAAATCCAATTTTAAGAGAAGATTCTGCCGAGCGTGCAACGCTTACCCAGCATGGCATAGAAGTCGCCTATGATGGTATGGACATCATTCTTTAGGAGAACAAAATGAACGCAATCGCAAACGATAAATTATCTCAAGAGTTACCTTGGACACGTGAAGAATTTGAAGAAAAGCTGCGTGAAAAAGGTAAGGGGTACCACATTTATCATCCGTTTCATGTGATGATGTATGAAGGTAAATTGACCACAGAGCAATTGCAATGCTGGGTTGCGAATCGTTTTTACTACCAAATTGCTATTCCAATGAAAGATGGAGCAATTCTTTCAAACTGCCCAGATGTTGATGTGCGTAAACAATGGATAGTGCGTATTACTGACCATGATGGCGTGGGTGATATTGTAGGTGGAATAGAGGCATGGATTCAACTCGGTGCAGCTGTAGGTCTGAGCCGTGAAGATGTTGTGAGCTTGAAAATGGTGAGCCCAGGTGTACGTTTTGCGGTGGATGCTTATATTAACTTTGCTAAACAACGCCCTTGGCAAGAATCAGTATGCTCAAGCTTAACCGAACTATTTGCGCCGCACATACACCAACAGCGTATAAGCTCATGGCCTACTATGTATCCGTGGATTAAAGAAGAGGGTTTGACTTACTTTAAAAAACGTCTCACTGAAGCACGTCGTGATGTAGAACAAGGCTTGGATGTAACGCTTAACTACTTTAGCACTTCACGTGAAATGCAAATGAAAGCGCTCGATATTTTGCAGTTTAAATTGAATATACTTTGGGTGATGGCTGATTCCATCATGCTGGCTTCAACGCTTGATATTAAAATTGATGGTAAAGATTATTTCCATCAGCCAGTTATCAACTTTTAGACTCTAATTTATAGAATAGTATTCGACCAAAATCATGGAAATAAGCATTCAACATTCAGATATTTACGCGCTTGCGTTTCACCATCGTTTTCAGTGGGAGGAGGCGCAACAAAGTTATGTGATACTTTTCCCAGAAGGCATGGTCAAACTGCATGGTGGCGCGGGTGAGGTAATTAAGCGCGTGGATGGCAAGGCCAGCGTAGGCGATATTGTTGCTGACTTGAAGACTAATTTTCCTGATGCGGTGGGCATAGAAGCTGACATTATTGGTATGTTTGAAATGGCTTACGGAAAAGCTTGGATTCGTAAAGTTTAGGTTCAGAATTCAATTGCCTGTCGCGAGTTGAATATTTAGGAGCAGTAAATGACACAAACTTCACTTGGTGAATCAGTGGTACAAAAAGAGTTGCATGCACAGGCACAGAATAACGGTGTTGCAGCTAATCTTACCCAAACTCAGCCACTTTGGTTATTGGCTGAAGTGACTTATCGCTGCCCGCTACATTGCGCCTTTTGTTATAACCCGACTGATTACGACAAGCATACACAAAATGAGTTGACTACAGAGCAGTGGATACAAGCTTTACGTGATGCGCGCAAAATGGGTGCGATTCAGCTAGGCATTTCTGGTGGTGAGCCTTTACTGCGCGATGATATTGAAGATATTGTAATTGAGGCTAGAAAGTTGGGTTATTACAGCAACCTTATTACCTCTGGCGTTGGCTTAACTGAAAAGCGAATTCAAGCATTTAAAGAGGGCGGCTTAGACCACATTCAGCTTTCTATGCACGATATTACTGAAGAAATTAATAATTTCATCACCAACACTAAAACGTTTGAGCTAAAGAAAAAAGTTGCTGCCATGATTAAAAATCATGGCTATCCAATGGTATTAAACGTGGTAATACACCGCTACAACATCGGTCATATGAAAGAAATTTTGGAAATGGCTGAAGCGCTAGGTGCTGATTATATTGAGCTTGCTAATACGCAATATTACGGATGGTCATTGGTGAATCGCAGCCAATTGATGCCACTCAAAGAACAAATTGATGAAGCAGAGCGCATCACCAATGAGTTTCGTGAAAAAGTCGGCAGTAAAATGAAAATATTTTTTGTGGTGCCAGATTACTTTGGCGACCGCCCTAAGAAGTGTATGAATGGCTGGGGTGAGGTATTTATGATAGTCACTGCCAATGGCGATGTATTGCCCTGTCACTCCGCGCGTGTATTGCCGAATATGGCGTTTCCAAATGTGCGTGAAAAAGGTTTGGAGTACGCTTGGAAGGAATCGCCAGCTTTTAACAAATACCGTGGCACTGCTTGGATGAAAGGCCCATGCGTGACGTGCCCAGAGAAAATGAATGATTTAGGCGGTTGCCGTTGCCAAGCATTTTTATTGACAGGCGATGCAGAAAGCGCAGACCCAGTGTGCTCGCTTTCACCTCATCATCATTTAATTGAAAAAGCCATTGAAGACAGCAAAAATCCAGTCATAGCCAATCAACCCATTATTTTTAGAACTGATAAGAACTCTAAAAAATACGCAGCGGGCGATAAGGAGCGGATAGAAGAGTTTCATGCCTTACCGTAAGCTTTAGCAGATATAGCTAGGTTTTAACAGTTATAATAGAAAGCGTGCAGCAATATTAGCTAGCGAGCTTTTTTATTTTCCTGATATATGAAAACTCAATCTAACCATTCTCATTCCAATCTTTTAGTTTATGTGCTGGCAAGCCTTGCGGCGCTTGCTCCGTTTGCAATTGATACCTATTTGCCTGCATTCCATGTGATGGGTGCGCAACTCGGTGCAAGTGATGTGCAAGTTCAGCAAAGCCTTACATTTTATCTGTTACCATACGCGCTCATGACCCTATGGCATGGCGCAATTTCTGATTCAATAGGTCGCATCACCACTATCAAATGGGGCTTAGGTGTATTTGTGTTGGCATCTATAGGTTGCGCCTTTGCACCTAATATCGAGACGCTGTGGTTCTTTCGGGTTTTACAAGGTATTTCGGGCGGTGCGGGAAATGTGGTGGCGCGTGCAATGGTGCGTGACTTGTTTGAAGGGGCACAAGCACAGCGCGTAATGGCGACGGTGCAAATGTTATTCGGTATTGCACCTGCGGTTGCGCCAATCATTGGCGGTTTATTATTGGGAATTCATTGGCAGGCCATTTTTATCTTTTTAGCGTTATACGCGGCTCTTAGCTTATGGGCAGCTATTCGTTATTTACCTGAAACGATGCCAGTTGAGAAACGCATGCCAGTCTCTGCTAAACAAGTCATTAAAGACTACAAAGTGATATTTGGCGATAAAGAATTTAATTATGTTGTATTAGCACTTAGTGCAAATTTTGCAGGTTTTTTTCTATACGTGTTAGCTAGCCCAGTATTTTTAGTTAAGCAGTTAGGTTTTACTGAACATCAATTTGGCTACATGTTCTTGCCTACCGTTTGCGGAATGATCTTGGGTTCATACTTAGCAAAACGAGCTGCAGGGCGTTATGCAAGGCAAAAAGTGGTTAAAGTTGCCTACCTTTGGATGGCTACAATGGTCATATTAAACGTACTGATTTGCTATTTATTACCCACACAACCTTTATATAATATTTTGCCGATTGCCTTATTTAACATCGGCATGGCATTAGCAATGCCAATACTTTCACTTGTTGCTTTAGACCGCCACCCCAGAATTCGAGGTACTGCTGCTTCAGGTCAAGCATTTATACAAATGCTACTATCGACTGTCTCCGCTGGTTTGGTTGTGCCCTTTGTTTGGTATGCGCCATCTGGTTTAGCATTGGCGATGGCGGGCTATTTGATATTTGGCTGGCTGATGATTCGTAAGAGTAAATTTTATAACCATCAATAGGAAGAGTTTTTAGCATTACAGCGGAGCATTGATTTGCTTCAACTCTTGTCCTAATTTCAACTCTCTGTTTTCCAAAGTAAATACACACGACAATCAAACTCTAGTTGGTGATAGTTTGGCTCCATATGTTGGCAGAGTTGATAAAATGCCTTGTCGTGATCACGTACTTTTAGATGGGCAAGTTCATGTACCACAATCATTTTTAAAAAATCGGCAGGTGTTTCTTTAAAGAAAGAAGAAATTCGTATTTCTTTTTTAGCCTTAAGCTTGCCACCCTGCACGCGTGAGATTGCTGTATTCAGGCCTAGCGCATGATGGTCGATGGTTAAGCGATTGTCATAATGCACTTTGTCTAGCAATGGTGCATTACGCAAATAGGCTTGTTTCAACTCATTGCTGTAGATATACAGGGCTTTGTCAGTTTGAATTTGGTGCGACTCTGGGTAGCGTTGCGCGATATATTCGCCCAGCATATTTTGAGATTGCAATTGGCGAATTTTATCCTGCAGTGATGCAGAGTAATGCTGCAAATATTTGAGTGGGGTTGGCATCATAAAGTATTAATGTAAAAAGGAGACTTATGTCTCCTTTTTATCTGGTGCAGTTTTTAACTAAAATTCTTTAGTTAAAAGTCTGTCATTTATTCAATCAATAAATCACGTTTACCGGGTACGCCATTCATTGCTTCTGCATCATCCAAGGCCGCTTTACGTGAAGTAATGACTGGCCATAACTCTGCTAAACGCGCATTTAAGGCGATAAACTCTTGTTGGTCTGCTGGTACATCATCCTCGGCAAAAATTGCTTCAGCAGGGCACTCTGCAACGCATAGTGTGCAATCAATACACTCATCAGGGTTGATTGCTAAGAAGTTAGGGCCTTCTACAAAGCAATCTACAGGGCAAACATCAACGCAATCAGTAAATTTACATTGAATACAGTTTTCAGTGACGACATAAGTCATTTTTAGATCCTTAACAGCTATAAAGCGTAAAACGCTATTTTATTTGAAATTTAATTAATTTGCATGGCTTAATTGTTGCGCTACATCAATCAAGGCTTAAACAATCATTCCAGCACCAACCGTATTGTTGGTACTTTCGTCGATAACAATAAACGCACCAGTTGCGCGGTTAGCACTGTAACTATCAACCATGAGAGGTTGTGCTAACTTGAAGGTAATGCGCGCAATATCATTCATTTTTAGGTCAGAAGTCGCTTGCTCTTCAAGCGTATTAACATCAACCTTATACGCAATAGTGCCGACTTTAGCTTTAGACTCGCGCGTCGTGTGACGAATTACATAAGTGCGAGCAGGGGACAGTGGTGTTTCTGACAGCCAGCAAACAAACGCTTCGATTTGTTTCACAGGTTCAATTGAGCTGCCAGTTTTTACAATCATGTCGCCGCGAGATGTATCGATTTCGTCCTCTAGTAATAGTGTGACGCTTTGCTCAGTTTGTGCGCTTCGTAATTGCTCATCACCAATTTGAATCGCTTTAACTTTAGATTGGTAGCCATTTGGTAACACAGTCACAGCATCGCCTACAGCAATGTTGCCGCTTTCGATTCTGCCCATAAATCCTCTAAAGTCGTGCAAATCTGCATCTGCACTGGCATGTGGGCGACATACAAATTGCACTGGGAAGCGGAATTCTTCATCGCCTTCTGTATGGGCAGCTGGCGCTGACTCTAGAATTTCCAGCAAGGTTTCGCCTGTGTACCAAGGCATGTTATCTAAACGGTCGACCAACATATCGCCAGCTAAGGCTGACATAGGAAGGAATTTGATGTCTCTGGCTTGTGCAAAGCCAATTTCATTGGCAAATGTTAAATAATCTGCACAAATTTTGTCGTAAGTGGCTTGGTCGTAATTCACCAAGTCCATTTTATTAACAGCCACCACAATGTGCTGAATACCAACCAAATGCGCTAAATAGCTATGGCGACGTGTTTGCGTTAATACGCCACGACGTGCATCAATTAAGATAATCGCTAAGTTGGCTGTTGAAGCTGCAGTCACCATGTTGCGAGTGTATTGTTCGTGGCCTGGCGCATCGGCAATAATGTATTTACGAGTGCCTGTACTGAAATAGCGATAGGCTACATCAATGGTAATGCCTTGCTCACGCTCAGCTTGCAAGCCATCTGTGAGTAATGATAAATCCACTGCTTCCATACCGCGCTTTTTCGAGGTGTTGGAAATTTGCGTTAATGTATCCGCCAAAATGGTTTTGGTATCAAATAGCAAACGGCCGATAAGCGTACTTTTGCCGTCATCGACAGAGCCGCAGGTCATAAAGCGCAAAAGACTATCGTTATGTTGTTTTGTTACATTGCTCATTTAGAAATAGCCTTCTTTTTTACGTTGTTCCATTGATGCATCAGAGGTTTGGTCATCCAAGCGCGTTGCGCCACGTTCTGTAATAGTGGATGTTGCGGTTTCAAGTACAATTTTTGATACTGTGTCTGCGTCAGAAATCACAGGCGCTGTACAGCTGATATCACCTACAGTTCTAAAGCGTACTTGCATATTGATGATTTCTTCACCAGCTTTCACAGGATTGGTCACTTCGCCATTCACAAGGGGCACATTCACTGGCACGATTGAGCCGCTACGCATGACGACATCACGTTGATGTGCGAAATAGATACTTGGTAATTGTAGCTTTTCACGTTCGATATATTGCCAAACGTCCATTTCTGTCCAGTTGGAAATAGGGAAGGCACGAATGTTTTCGCCTTTATGTGAACGAGCGTTGTATAAGCTCCACAACTCTGGGCGCTGATTTTTCGGATCCCATTGACCGAACTCATCGCGGAAACTCATGATGCGTTCTTTAGCGCGGGCTTTTTCTTCATCACGTCGTGCGCCGCCAATACAGCAATCAAAACCAAACTCTTCAATCGCCTCAAGTAAGGTGACAGATTGATGTTTGTTACGAGATTCATCGGCTGATTTCAACACGACAGTGCCGCGTTTCATTGAATCTTCAACAGAGCGCACAATTAAGCGTTCGCCTAATTCGGCAGCGCGTTGATCGCGGAAATCAATCACTTCTTGATAATTGTGACCTGTATCAATATGCATTAATGGAAACGGAAAGCGACCTGGACGAAAGGCTTTTTCAGCCAAACGTAAAATACATAGTGAATCTTTACCACCTGAGAACAGTAATACTGGATTAGAACACTGTCCTGCAACCTCACGAAGAATATAAATAGCTTCGGATTCTAGCCAATCTAAATGCGACAGAGGTTGGTGATTTGTTTTTTCTTTATTTAACATATTCAATAGCTTACTTTATATAATTAATTCTTTACGTGAAGTCCACATTCTTTGTTTAGTGGGTCTTCCCACCACCATCTGCCAGCACGAATATCTTCCCCCATCGCAATTGCGCGCGTACATGGTGCGCAACCGATACTTGGGTAAAACTGATCGTGCAGTTGGTTATAAGGTACTTCGTGCATGCGTATGTATGCCCAAACTTCTTGCTCTGTCCAATCACTTAATGGATTAAACTTTTCAAGTTTGTTGCCTTCATCAAATTCGCGCACTGGTAAGCTCGTTCGCGTTGTGGCTTGTGCCGCGCGCATACCAGTCACCCATGCAGCTTTGCCTTTAAGTGCGCGTTGCAAAGGTTCTACTTTACGCATATGGCAACAGCTTTTACGCAAATCAATACTTTCATAAAAAGCATTAATGCCGTTAGACTTAACGTAAAACTCGACCGTGGCGGCTTGTGGGAAATACACATTAAGCTTTGTACTGTAATGCTTTTCAGTTTCTGCAATCAAATCATACGTTTCAACTGGTAAACGACCTGTATCGAGTGAGAAAATCTCAATCGCTAGCTGATTTTTTAAGATGATGTCAGTTAACACCATGTCTTCTGCACCAAAGCTATTGGCGAAGGTAATTGCTTTTAGCTCAGCGCTAGCATCGCGCAATAACGCTATTACTGCAGCAGCTTTTGCATTCACGCTGGCAACAAGTACATCAGTTAATTCAGGCTTAGTAGCAGGATTGCTAGCCGCTGGTTTGAGCATAGAAACGGTGCTAGTCATTACGCAATCCGGTTGTAGCGTTTAAACACAGGGCGAGGTTCATCCACCGCACCTTGGTATGGGTTGGTAAAGTCATTCAAGCTGGCTAATGCTTCTGTTGCTGAGCGATCTGCACGAATGAGATAGCTGGTAAAGCCGCTACGTTTAAAAAAGTATAATTGGTCGCGTAGCACGTCACCGATAGCGCGTAATTCGTTTTTAAAGCCATAGCGTGAGCGTAATAGGGTGCCTAGAGAAAATATGCGGCCATCAGCAAAACGTTCTACGTGTACGGCGATAATTGGCAAGCTATTTAAATCGCTTACGCTAGCCACTAAATCTTCTAAAATTTCATGGGTATCAACCCACACGCCGATTTCATTGCTGGTCATACGGTCTTGTAGTTCGGCTTTGCGCGCGATAAATACGCTTAAAGGCACAATTACTTTGCCAGTGCTTGGAATCTCAGTATTCGCAATTTGTTCGGCTGAAACAGTTTTCTCACCTGTGAGCCTGAATAAAACTACTTTACCCGCTTGTTTACGCTCTTCAACTTGACTTGCAGGTAGTTTGACAACTGTCCATTCATTTTCTGAAATGCTGGCAACGCCATTATTTAGCGTGATTAGATTACTCATGCTGCTACTCCTGCTTTTGCTGTGCTTTTGTCTGCATAAACATGTGCCTTGAATGGCGCAACACCCAGACGGCGTACCGTATCTATAAAGCGCTCTTCAGGTGTGCGCTCTTGAATGTAAACGTCAATCAGTTTTTGGACTACGGAAGGCATTTCTTCAGCAGAGAATGATGGGCCAATGACAGAGCCCAAGCTTGCGTCGTTACCTTGGCTACCACCAATGCTGACTTGATACCACTCAGAACCATCCTTATCGACACCTAAAATGCCGATATGACCGACATGATGATGGCCGCAGGCGTTCATGCAACCTGAGATATTGAGTTCAATATCACCAATGTCATGCAAGTAGTCTAGATTATCAAACTGCATTTGAATCGCAGTGGCAATCGGAATGCTTTTTGCATTAGCCAATGAACAGAAATCGCCACCTGGACAGCAAATAATATCTGTTAACAAACCAATGTTTGGCGTTGCTAAACCATTTGCGCGGGCTTTTTCCCAAACAGCAAACAAGTCGCTAAGTTTGATGTCGGCTAAAATTAAATTTTGCTCGTGTGAAACGCGTAATTCGCCAAAGCTGTATTGGTCGGCAAGATCTGCAACAACATGCATTTGTTCAGAACTTGCATCGCCAGGCGCTGTGCCATGTGGTTTTAATGAAAGCGTAACAGCTCGGTAGCCTGCAATTTTATGTGCATGTACGCTACGTTTAACCCATGCGGCAAAGGCAGGGTTGCTTGCAATCGCCGCATCAAAGCCAGCATCATGCGTTGGTAGCGTTTCATAAGGCATCGCTTCAAAATACTTACTAACGCGCTCTAACTCACCTTCAGGAATCGTGTTAGGCGCATCTTTTAAGTGTGACCATTCCGCCTCAACTTGGCGTTTAAACTCTTCAATTCCTAACGCTTTTACTAAGATTTTGATACGAGCTTTATAAGAGTTATCACGGCGACCATGTAGGTTGTAAACACGAATAATCGCTTCGCAGTAGGTGAGGGCATGTTGCCACTCTAAATGCTCTTCAATCACAGTACCTAGAATCGGCGTACGGCCTAAACCACCGCCAACCCATACTTTAATTGCAAGTTTGTTAGCGCTGTCTTTGTAAAACTCCATACCAATATCGTGCATTTGCACCACAGCACGGTCATCGCGAGTGCCAGAAACGGCGATTTTGAACTTACGTGGTAATAACGCGAACTCAGGGTGGAATGTGCTCCATTGGCGCATAATTTCAGCCATTGCGCGAGGGTCAACCATTTCATCTGGCGCAACGCCAGCGAATTGATCGGTAGTAATGTTACGAATACAGTTGCCTGAAGTTTGAATAGCATGCATTTCAACCGTGGCTAATTCAGCCAATATTTCAGGCACATCTTCCAATTTAGGCCAATTTAATTGCAAGTTTTGGCGGGTGCTGAAATGTCCGTAACCTTTGTCGTATTTGCTAGCGATGTCGCCCAATTTATGTAGCTGCTTGCTCGATAGCATGCCGTAAGGCACGGCAATACGCAACATAGGCGCTTGACGTTGAATATACAGGCCGTTTTGTAAGCGTAGCGGACGGAACTCATCCTCGCTAAGTTCGCCTGCTAAATAACGACGTGTTTGATCACGATATTGCGCAACGCGCTCATCGACGAGTGTCTGGTCTATTTCATCATACTTATACATGTTGTGCTTTTCTTAATCCTAAAAACTTAACTATTATCTATATGGCAGTGCCGCGCTAGGTAACTTGATATTTTAATGGAAAACGAGTTTTAAGCCCACAAATATCAATATTAATGCAAGTGCAATGCGTACCCAGTGTTCAGCCACTTTTGAACTCAAGTGGCTACCAATCCAAATACCCGGAATAGAGCCGATTAATAAAGTGCCAAGTAAGCTGTAATCAACTGTACCAATGCTGGCGTGTCCTAGTCCAGCAACTAAAGTTAACGGCACCGCATGAGCGATATCTGAACCAATGATGGTGAGAATAGATCTTTTCGGGTAGATAATCAGTAACGCAGTTACCCCTAAAGCGCCAGCGCCAACAGATGTTAGCGTAACTAAAGCCCCTAAAACTATTCCTAATATGACTGTTAAATAAGGTGTCAATTTTTCATTCACTAAATGCTCTTTGCTGGAGAATTTAACTAACTGATTGCGGAATAAAACTGAAAGTGATGTGATTAATAATGCGATGCCCAGCCAAAACTTAATGGTGTTCACAGCTGCATCTGAGGCAATGTCTTGGTTGCGTAAATATAGCGTTGTTAAAATAGAAGCGGGAACACTACCAAATGCTAAGAGTCGTACTATTTTCCAATCTATATTGCCGAGTTTGCCGTGCGCAAAAATACCTACACTTTTCGTTACTGATGCGTAAAGTAAGTCTGTACCGACTGCTAAAGCTGGTTTTACGTGAAAAAATAACACGAGAATGGGTGTCATAAGTGAACCACCGCCAACTCCAGTTAAACCTACTAGCAAGCCGACTACAAAGCCAGCAACAATATAACCAAATTCCATGTGGAGTACCCGTTAATTAAAGCAATTTATTCTTAAGACTGCGCACTATATCAGGTATAAAATATATTTTTTAGAATATGTCATTCTATATGTATAATTTTTAGTTATATTGAATTGCTTAACTTTGAAATAAAGACATGAAATAAAAAGACAATGAAATGATAAAACTATGAAACTACAACAATTACGCTATCTCAATGAGGTGGCTCGCCAAGACCTTAATATCACGAATGCTGCAGATGCTTTATATACCTCTCAGCCGGGTGTGAGTAAGCAGATTCAACTGTTTGAAGAGGAGATTGGCTTACAGGTGTTTTTACGAAATGGTAAGCGCCTTACAGGCATTACTGAGCCAGGTGTACAGATATTATCTTTGGCAGCAAAAGTGATGCATCAAATTGATAATATCAAACGTGTCGGTGATGAGTTTAGTAATATTGAAACAGGCACCTTGACCATTGCGACTACGCATACTCAAGCTCGTTATAAATTGCCGGCGGTTGTAAAAGCATTTATGACGGCTTACCCACACGTTAAGTTAAACATTCATCAAGGCAACCCTAGCCAAGTGGCTGAACAAGTTGCAAAAGGTGATGCAGATGTTGGCATTGCGACTGAGTATATTAGTGATTTTGAAAACCTATTATGCCTGCCTTGTTATGAATGGAACCGTTGCGTGGTGGTGCCGCATGGTCATCCATTGCTACTAGAAGGTAAGCTAACACTTGAGAAGCTAGCGGAGTATCCTTTAATTACTTACGATTTCGGCTACACAGGCGGTAGCTTGGTATCAAAAACATTTAGCGAAGCGGGTGTTTCGCCAAACGTTGTGTTAACGGCAATTGATGCCGACGTGATTAAAACCTATGTGACATTAGGGTTGGGTGTAGGTTTGCTGGCTAATATGGCGTATGACCCTGAGCGCGATTCGAATTTGGCGATGGTAGATGTTAGTCATCTGTTTCTTAATAGCACGACTTATTTAGGTGTTCGTAAAGATGCGTTCTTGCGTGGTTTTATGTATGGTTTTATTGAGCTTATGGCACCAAAATTTAATCGCAAAGCAGTGAATGAGGCAATGAAAATTAGTGGCAATTAATCCACTTTAAAATATTTGGAGTGTTAGATGCTTAAATTTTTATTAGTATCGACTTTATTTTTAGTAGGGAGCGGCTGTGCCGTAGTAAAGCCAGCTAAATATGAGAAAGTAGAGTTGTCTGGCCAAGTTGGAGCCGGTATGCCCCACATAGATAACACGACCGCAATCTACGAACTAGCGGTGCATGAAGGTGTGAGTTATCAAGATGTAGTGGATAGCCTGAAAAGCCTCTCAGAGGGAAAGAACTTTGTTAATCCAGCTAATTTCCCTATTGGCGAACACATCAAAAAACGTGGTATTGACCCGCAAGGCATCAAGGAAGTGCACAGCTTTTGCAATCTGAGTTTAGGTACCGATATTTTTTTAGATCATCCTGAATTTTTGGTATTTGCGCCTTGTCGCATCGCTCTCTATGAAAAACCTGATGCAAACAAAAAACTAAGACTGTTTATTGGTTTAGCAAGGCCAACTTATGATTTGAGAAGCATCAAAAATCCAACACTGCGTGCCCAAAAAGCCGCTCAAGAGTTAGAAAATACTTTGCTGGAAATTATAGATAAGGCAAGTAGGGGAGATATTTAATAGTTTCATTTTCTCATACCGTTATGTGCGCTAAGTCGCGGATATAGATTTGTAATTACTGTAATCTAAAGTGGAATTTTTATACTTATTTGGTTGAATGTTGACTAAAGGTATTCAATTAATAACATTACCTTAGGAGAAAGATATGGCTAAAAATATAATCGGCTATGCAGCTCGCTCAGCAACTAGTGCAATAGAACTCTTCCAGTTTCAGCGTCGTGACTCACGAGCAAACGATGTAGAGATAAAAATTCTTTACTGTGGCGTATGTCATTCAGATTTGCATCAAGCACGTAATGATTGGGGTAATAGTCTCTATCCAATGGTGCCAGGTCATGAAATCGTTGGAAAAGTCATAAGCGTTGGTTCTGCTGTGAGTAAATTCACAACAGGCGATACAGTGGGCGTAGGCTGCATGGTTGATTCCTGCCAAGTCTGTTCAGCTTGCGAGAAAGGTTTGGAGCAATATTGTGAAAGCCAAACCACACTCACTTATAACGATATTGATCGACATGACAAGCAACCTACCTTCGGTGGCTACTCCGAAACAATCGTTGTTTCGGATAAATTCGTGCTCAATATCCCAGAAAGTTTAAACCTAGAAGCTGTAGCTCCTCTATTATGTGCAGGAATCACAACTTGGTCGCCATTGCGACATTGGAAAGTGGGTAAAGACAGTAAAGTGGCTGTGATTGGACTTGGCGGCCTTGGGCACATGGCCTTGAAACTTGCAAAAGCACTTGGGGCTCATGTCACACTCTTTACACGTTCAGAAGGAAAAGAAGCGGATGCTCGTCGTTTAGGCGCCGATGAAATCGTACTTTCGACGAATGAAGCTGAAATGGAATCTGTAAAAGGAAAGTTCGATCTAATTATAGATACAGTGCCGTATATCCATGATTTGAATCCATACATTCCTACACTTTCATTAAATGGCACATTGGTGCTGGTTGGTTACTTGGGTGGTTTAGAACCAGCTTTAAACACTATGCCTTTAATTTTAGGCAGAAAAGCAGTGGCCGGATCTTTGATTGGTGGCATTGCTGAAACGCAGGAGATGCTAGATTTTTGCGGTGAACACAACATCACCTCAGATGTGGAGATGATTAAGATGCAGGATATTAATGAAGCTTATGAGCGGATGCTTAAAAGTGATGTGAAATATCGTTTTGTTATTGATATGGCGACACTGAAAGCCTAATTTTTACTGATTTGATAAAAAAAGAGCCAACGTAAAGTTGGCTCTTTTTTCGCTTTTACTTAACTATTTAATTAACAACTGCTATTTACTTAAAAACTATAGGCTAAACACATTCATTGCACCGCCACCTGGCGCTGCATTGTACTTAGTTAACTCTTTGTAACCACCAGCGGCACCTAGGCCATCGGTTTCATTGGTTAAGCCTAGGTTCATTGCAACACCAGCCCAGCCACCAATACCTGATAGCACTCCAACGTATTGTTTACCTTTGTGACCATAGGTAATGGCATTACCAACAACGCCAGAGCCTACTTGGAATTTCCAAAGCTCTTTACCTGTTTTGGCATCAAGTGCTTTAACCCAACGATCTAAAGTGCCGTAAAACACTAAGTCTGAAGCTGTTACTAATGCGCCGCCCCAAGCTGAGAATTTTTCTTTGTTATACCAAGCAGATTTACCTGTTAAACCATTCCAAGCCATAAAGCCGCCCATTACACCATCAGGGCCAGCAAACATGGTTAATGTTGAACCAACCCATGGTTGACCAGCTACGTATTTAGATTCAACTGGCTCATAAGTCATACATACATGGTTAAGCGGTACGTAGAACATTTTTGTGCGTGGTGAGAAAGCTGAAGGTTGTTCATCTTTAACGCCTAATGCAGATGGGCAAATGCCTTGCGCGTTGTAGTCTTGGTGAGTTGAGTATTTTGGGTCTTTAATCGGCACACCTGATTTCATGTCGATAGAAGTTGCCCAGTTAACGAAAGGATTCATTTTTTTAGCGACTAACAAAGTACCATCAGTACGGTCAAATGTATAACCAAAGCCGTTACGGTCGAAGTGAGATGCTAATTTTTTGCCATTCGCATCCCATAAAACAATTTCATTCATACCATCATAATCCCACTCATCGTGAGGTGTCATTTGGTAGCCCCATTTTGCCATGCCTGTGTCTAAGTCACGTGCAAAAATAGTCATAGACCATTTGTTATCACCAGGGCGTACATCTGGATTCCAAGTGCCTGGGTTACCAGTACCGTAGTACATCAAGTTAAGCGCTGGGTCATATGAGTACCAACCCCATGTAGGGCCGCCACCTGTTTGCCATCCCTCTTGTCTAGCTTGTGGTTTTAACCAAGTTCTTACGCCTAAATTAGCTTCTGGATATTTCAGCTTTTCTTTAGGAATAGCCTTGAATGAGCCACCTAGTTTATTGCCGCCGTTCACATCTTGATAAACTGATAATGCACTATAGTGCGGATTTGCTGTATTGAAGTCTTTCCCAATCAACATTTCTTCGTCTGGCCCCGTGCTATAAGCGCGCCAAATCAATGCACCATCTTTAATGTTGTATGCAGTGATATAACAACGCACACCAAATTCACCACCTGAACAGCCTGTAATGACTTTGTCTTTGAATATATGCGGGGCATTAGTGTTTGATGAGCCTGATTTAGGGTCAGTTACTTTTGTATCCCAAATAACCTTACCTGATTTTGCATCTAGCGCAACAAGTACACCGTCATTTTGTTGCAAGAAAATCTTGCCATCGCCATAACCTAAGCCTTTGTTGACGTTGTCGCAACATAATACTGCTTGAACACTTGCATCTTGTTTTGGAAAATATGACCAAACGATTTTTTGATCATTATTTAAGTCTAAAGCATATACATTATTGGGAAATGCCGTGTGGATGTACATCATGTCGCCAATCACTAACGGCGCGCCTTCATGACCACGGTTAACACCCGTTGCGAATGACCAAGCAAGTTTTAATTTCTTAACATTAGTTTTATTGATTTGTGACAAACGGCTATAACCAGTGTTGCTGTAATCTTTACGTTGTTGCGTCCACTGATTATCATCGTTCATTAGTTTTAATTGCTCGTCTTGAGCAAAAGCAGGTGTACTCATTAAGCCAAAAAGTCCTGCACTTAACGCTAGGCCAGCACCAAATTTACGTTTAAATTGATGGTTCATAATTTCCTCAAATATAATATTTTTTAAGTTATGTGTTGCTCATGTCGCGCACTCAAAAGTATTTTTAACGACTGTTGCAATGTAGTTATTGCAATTGATGTGCCAACATAAGAAATGAGCGATATAAAGTGGTTTAAGTTGAATAAAATGGTTTAAAATCAATCAACTATTTTTACTGAGTGATTATTTGCGTAGTTTAGATATTCATTAATTTTTTTATACTTGTGTCAATGTTGAACAAGGTGTTGCGTGACACATGTTCAATACAATTGTTAACCCGAATTGGAAGTTGCTCCATCAATGAATCAAATTTCGATAGATATACCGCATAGCGTTTTACAAGCCAGAAACGATTTCTTAACCAAAGGGAATGTAGAACAAGGCAGCATTGCGGAGGCCATAGAACGCTCTTGGCGTCGTTGCCTTGCTAACGGCGTTAATGTAAATTCCCCATCGAACCTAGAGGTCATCACTGCGCAAGAGCTCGCGCTTAAGCGTGAACAAAATCGCCAATTGCTTTCACTAGCTTTGCCTGAAATGGAAACCCTGAACGAGCAAATTGCACATACGCAAAATATTGTGATTTTGACTGATGACCAAGGGGTGATTTTAAATAGCTTAGGTAGCCATCATTTACTTAGAGAAGAGCAGCGTATTTCTTTATCGCCAGGCGCGTCATGGCGTGAAGATCATCGTGGCACTAATGCTATCGGCACAGTATTGATAGAGCAATCTGCTATGACAGTGCAGGGCGCCGAGCACTTTATGGCTTACCATCATTCGCTTAGCTGTTCCGCGGTGCCTATTTTTGGTGCCAAGAATCAGCTTATTGCCACGCTTGATGTTTCAAATGACTCGAACACCTCGCAGCAACACACACTTGCTTTGGTAAAAATGTCTGCCCAAATGATTGAGAACAGACTTTTTTTAGCCAGCCACCAAAGTGACATTGTTTTACATTTTCATGCGCGACCTGAGTTTATTGGCACCTTGTGGGAAGGTGTTGCTATGTTTACTGAATCTGGGCAACTGGTAGCAACTAATCGTAGCGGGCAATTTCAACTTAGCTTAAATTCACAAAATAACCAGACAGTTGATTTTGAAAATATTTTCGAAATTTCTCTTGCCAATTTACTCAAGCAAATGAATGGTGTCGATAAGTTAATCGTGCCATTAAGATTAAATAACGGCGCGCGACTTTATGTAAAAGTGGAGGCGTTGCAAAAACAGCAGCCAGCTACTGTTACGACTCGTGATGTGAAAAGGGCTAGTGCGGCTAATTTAGATTTATTGAATAGCGGTGACGCTAAAGTTGAGCATGCAATCCTGCAAATTAAAAAAGTGCTGAATCGTGAAATTCCAATTCTGATTCAAGGTGAAACTGGTGCAGGTAAAGAGCTATTCGCCCGCGCGATACACGAGGCCAGCCCGCAACACAAAGGTCCGTGGATAGCGGTCAATTGTGCAGCTTTGCCCGAGGGCTTAATTGAAGCCGAGTTATTTGGTTATGAAGAGGGCGCGTTCACGGGCGCTAAACGTAAAGGTAGTGCAGGTAAAATTGAGCAAGCTAATGGCGGCACTTTATTTTTAGACGAAATTGGTGACATGCCGCTAGCATTGCAAGCACGTTTATTGCGTGTGCTTCAAGAGCGCAAAGTTACGCCTTTAGGCAGTACAAAGTCTATTCCAGTGAATTTTGCCTTAGTGAGCGCCACTAACCAGAAGTTGAAAGAAAAAGTAGCATCAGGCGAGTTTAGAAGTGACTTGTATTATCGCTTAAATGGCTTGAGTGTAGCTTTGCCCGCATTGCGTGAGCGCACAGATTTGCAAGCACTTATCGATGTCATTCTTCAAGTTGAGCAAACGAGTGGGGTTAATATTTCCTCAGAAGTGATGGCTGTTTTTAAAACTCACCCTTGGCCAGGTAATATTCGTCAATTACACAATGTGTTAAGAACGGCTCTAGCACTTGCTGATGGCGAAGAAGTTTCTGAAATGCATCTCACAAGAGATTTTATTGATGAAATGCAAAGCTTAAATTTAGGCAATATTCAACGCTCCAAAATAACCGCGCCGCAAGTGTTGGCTTTAGATGATTTAGCCGAAGATGCCATACGTTCTGCTATGCAGCAACATACTGGCAATGTCTCTGCAGTGGCGCGTCAGTTGGGTATCAGCCGTAACACGTTGTATCGAAAGCTGAAATCAATCGGATTGATCACTTAATTTATTTATTCGTGGTCACGCTTTCCGATGACTGATTAAATAAACATCATGACATATTAGTGAGTTTGTTTTAACTCATGATTCGCGGTTCCTTTATGTCCTTAATATTCTCTGTATTATTCACGCTCCTCTTTTTACCGTTCTAGCGCCCACCTATCCTCGCTTAGTACTTAAATTTTAATCCTGCTCCAGTGGCTATAAGTGTTATTGAACCACTGTAAGCCAATCTCCAAGTGCTTAAGTTATATAATCATGCTTTAGTCTGACTGTATAACTAACTTCCCTAGTATTCTCCAGATTCAATTTAGCTTTATGAGATTAAATGGATTTTTTACGATCTTAATTGTTGAAAAAAACTATACTTAGCTTATTATTGCGCAATCAGTTGTAAATGAATTGTAAATTTATATGATTAATAAAATATCCACAATTTGGCGTTTCATTTTGCCAGTGCTTATTCTTTTAGCGGCAACGCCAGTTGTTTTAATTACGCAACAAACCTCCCAACAGCTAGATAATATTGAGGCTGATGCGCATGAGCAAGCCAAAACTTTGGTTAGGCTCATTAACGTAACGGATGAATTTGTCACAGATAAAGTTGATTTGTCTATGCGTTTGTTAACTGAGCAAAGCTATGCTCTTGGTGCGCCTTCCATAGACGGAGATGTCAATTTGGAGGATAAGATTATTCCTAACCTAATCTTTGGCAGCATTCCAATTACCCATTTTTTTAAACTAGTCGATGAGTTATCGAGCTTAGCGGGCGGTACTTCTACTATTTTTGTAAAAAATGATCATAATTTTGTTCGAGTTTCCACCAATGTTTTAAAAACTGATATGACAAGAGCAACGGGGACTATATTAAACCCTAACAGCAAAGCTTTTACGGCGCTTAGCCAAGGCCAAATATTTCATGGGGTTGTGGACATTTTAGATGAGCCTTATATCACGCGTTATGACCCAATGTATGACACACGTGGCGCTGTGATAGGCGCTTATTACGTTGGCTACAAAGTCGATATGAAAGTGATTCGCGACGCCATACAAAGCAAGAGACAGCTGAAAAGCGGTTTTGCGATGATACTTGATGGTAATAATAAAGTTCGCTTTCATTCAGCACATGTCCCGCTTGCAGAGGCCGAGCGCTTATTCCATACGCAACCAGAAGATTGGATATTTGCGACAGAAGAAATCCCTAATTGGGGGTTTAAGGTAATTGTTACTTATCCAGTAAGCGAGGCGCGCGCACTTGGATTGTCACACTCTTGGTTAGTGATTATCACAGGTGTGTTCTTGGGTACAACTCTGCTTATTATTATTTTATGGCAATTGAGACGTTTGATCGTTAATCCTATTGGAGGCGATCCTGCTTTGGCTATTGATGTTGTGAAACGTATTGCAGATGGTGACTTTGATAATGATGGTTTAGAAGCTAAACCCAATACACTCATGTCAAATGTATTAAGTATGCGCGATAAGTTACGCGAAAGTATCACTGCCTTGAGGGAAAGTTCAGAGAGTATGTTGCTCTCAGCTAGTGTGTTTGAGCATGCCCATGATGGCATTATGATTACAGATGTCGACATGAACATTATAAGAATCAATCCGGCTTTTTCTCGAATTACTGGATATAGCCTTCAAGCCGTGCTGGCAACTCATCCTAAGAATATTGGATTTGTTGTTAATGACCCCAAATTTTTTGAGAAAATACAACAAGAGTCTGAGTATGCGGGTGAGTGGAGGGGTGAGGCAAAAAACTTGAATGATAGAGGCGAAAGCTATGACGCTTGGATAGACATTTTTCCTGTGCGTGATGACACTCGAACGACTACTAACTTTGTCTGTTTGTTTTCGGACATTACAGAGAGTAAAAAGGCCGCAGACGAGATTGAGCATTTAGCTTTTTATGATTCGCTGACGCATTTGGCTAATAGACGTATGTTGATAGACAGATTAAAGCGTGCATTTTTTGCTAGTAAATCTACTGGCAGAGATGGCGCACTATTATTTCTTGATCTTGACCATTTTAAAATGCTTAATGACTCATTAGGTCATGATATGGGTGACTTATTATTGCAACAAGTAGCTGCACGATTAACAGAGTGTCTGCGTGAAGGGGACACTATTGCAAGGGTTGCTCGCTTAGGTGGGGATGAGTTTGTTGTCATGCTTGAAGACTTAAGCATTCATCCATTAGAGGCCGCAGCACAGGCGGAAATTGTCGGTCAAAAAATTCTAGCAACGCTAAATCATCCGTACCAGCTTGCTTCACATGAGTATCACTGCACAGTCAGTATTGGCGTAGCCTTATTTGGCGATCATGTAGATGCCCAAGATGACTTAGTGAAACATGCTGACATTGCGATGTATCAGGCTAAAAGAGCTGGTCGAAATACGATGCGGTTTTTTGACCCGTTGATGCAGGATGCAATAAACACGCGAGCAGATTTAGAACGGGAGTTGCGCAAAGCCATTGATAAGCAACAGTTTCAGCTTTATTACCAAATTCAAGTCGATCAGTCAAATACACCCATAGGTGCCGAAGCCTTAATACGCTGGATTCACCCAGAGCGGGGCATGATACCACCGGGTAGTTTTATTTGTTTGGCTGAAGAAACTGGATTAATTTTACCCATTGGTGAGTGGGTGCTTGATACTGCTTGTGCTCAAATTAAATCGTGGCAGATTGGAGAGTTAACACGAGAACTTACCATTTCAATCAATGTAAGTGCTAAACAGTTTTATCAGAATGATTTTGTAAATCAGGTTCAGGCTGCGGCAGATCGGCATGGTATTAACCCTAGTTTACTTAAGCTTGAACTGACAGAGAGCATGCTACTGGAAAATATTGAAGATACGATTGTCACCATGACAGCACTGAAGGAAATTGGCATCAGATTCTCATTGGATGATTTTGGAACAGGGTACTCATCCTTACAGTACCTAAAACGGCTGCCACTCACACAATTAAAAATAGACCAGTCATTTGTACGTGATATTGCCATTGATAGTAGTGATAAAGCCATTGTGCGGACCATTATTGCCATGGCGAAAAGCATGGAGCTTGAAGTGATTGCGGAAGGTGTAGAAACGAAAGACCAACAAGAACACCTTTTAAAAATACGTTGTAAGCAATTTCAGGGATATTTATTTGGTAAGCCTATCCCCATAGAGGAATTTGAGGCTTCATTAAATGCATACTTGCATTAGATTTATCCTAGCATTAGATTTATTCTTAAGTATTAAGTTAACACTTAGAATTAAGGCTTAAGATATTTGAGTTTCGTGAGCCTTTTTGCGCTCCCCAGCTCTTTTACTTTCATATTACCTTGTGTAGTTTTGTTACAATGTTGCTTCTTCTAGTGCACAAGCCATAGGAATATAAAAATGTCAGAACCTTTACTAATTGCAAAAAATAGTGAAACTTCTAGTTTTCTATTGCCTAAAATGGCTAATCGACATGGCTTGATTGCTGGGGCAACTGGCACAGGTAAAACTGTTACATTGCAAAGTCTAGCTGAACAATTTTCAAACATTGGCGTGCCCGTGTTCATGGCAGACGTAAAGGGCGACCTAGCTGGCATGAGCCAGATAGGCGGCGGTAATCCTAAGGTAGAAGCGCGCGTTCAAGAGTTGGCATTAAATGAGTTTAATTATAAAAAATGCCCAGTGACATTTTGGGATTTATTTGGCGAAAAAGGTCACCCAATTCGCACGTCAATTGCCGAAATGGGACCGTTATTATTGGCGCGTTTACTAAATTTAAATGAAGTGCAAAGTGGAGTGTTGAACTCAGTATTCAAAATTGCCGATGATAAAGGTTGGTTGTTACTTGATTTAAAAGATTTACGCGCAATGATGCAGCATGCGGCAGAAATTGCTGCTGAATATCAAACGAATTACGGCAATATTTCAGCGGCAAGTGTAGGCGCTATACAACGTGCTTTACTAGAGCTTGAAACTCAAGGAGCAGATCAATTCTTTGGCGAGCCAGCGCTTAATTTAGATGATTTGATGCAGACTGATTCGCAAGGGCGCGGTATCGTCAACATTCTAGCGAGCGATAAGTTATTCCACTCCCCACGCATCTACGCAACATTATTGTTGTGGTTGTTATCTGAGTTATTCGAAAAAATGCCAGAAGCTGGAGATTTAGATAAACCAAAATTAGTATTTTTCTTTGATGAAGCACACTTACTATTTAATGATGCACCAGATGCTTTACTGAAAAAGATTGAGCAAGTGGTGCGCTTGATTCGCTCTAAAGGTGTTGGTGTTTACTTTGTTAGTCAAAATCCATTAGATATTCCTGATATGGTATTAGGTCAACTGGGTAATCGCGTACAGCATGCCCTGCGTGCCTTTACGCCACGTGATCAAAAAGCCGTTAAATCAGCGGCAGAAACTTTCAGAAGTAACCCAAAAGTAAATGTTGCTAATGCCATTACTGAGTTAGGCGTAGGCGAGGCATTGGTTTCATTTTTAGATGAAAAAGGTATTCCTACCCCAGTGGAGCGCACTTTTGTTTGCCCACCCGGTAGCCGAATTGGGCCAATTTCAGACGTTGAGCGCACGAATGTAGTCAATACTTCAAACATAGCAGGGTTTTATGAAAAATCAGTAGACCGTGAATCAGCTTATGAATTACTTAAGGCAAAAACAGAGCAAGCTGCCACTGAGGCTAAAACCGATGAAGGATTCGATTGGGGTGGTATGTTCGGCGGCAGTAAAAAATCTGGTAGCCGTTCAGACGGTGTACTAGAGGCTGCAGCAAAAAGCGCCGCTCGTGCGATAGGTTCACAGCTCGGCCGTCAAATTGTTCGCGGTGTGTTAGGCAGTATTCTTGGCGGACGTAAATAATAAATCCGACCGACAGCCTAAAAGGACAGCCTTAATGAAGTCTGATATTGAAATCGCACAAGCTGCAACACTCCAGCCGATTTTACAAGTTTCATCAGAACTCAATCTTGCGAGTGAAGACTTAATTCCCTACGGTCATCTTATTGCCAAACTTAGCGCGGCATGTATTCAAAAACTACAAACTCAAACTGACGGACAATTGATTCTCGTAACGGCGATTAGTCCCACGCCAGCTGGTGAAGGTAAAACGACGACCACAATCGGGCTGACGGATGCGCTGAATCAAGTGTTAGCCAATAAAAATCAACATGCCATGGTGTGTATGCGCGAGCCCTCACTAGGCCCAGTGTTTGGCTTAAAGGGTGGCGCCACAGGCGGTGGTTATTCGCAAGTCGTGCCGATGGAAGACATCAATCTACATTTTACTGGTGACTTTCATGCCATTAGCAGTGCCAATAACTTACTAGCTGCGTTGATTGACAACCATATTTACCATGGCAATGCGCTGGGTATTGACGCCAAAAGTATTACTTGGCGTCGCTGTGTAGACATGAATGACCGAGCTTTGCGCACCATAACATTAGATGGTAATAATAAAGACGGACAATCGTTTGAACGGCAAACGGGGTTTGATATTACCGTTGCCAGTGAAGTAATGGCGATATTCTGCTTAGCAACTACGTTAGAGGATTTGCAAGCACGTTTAGGGCGCATTCAAATAGGTTTAACTAACGAAAATAAGCCAGTGTTAGCCAGTGATTTAAATGCCGAAGGTGCCATGACGGCACTGTTGAAAAATGCATTTCAGCCAAACTTAGTGCAAACTTTAGAACATTCTACAGCGTTAGTTCACGGTGGACCGTTCGCTAATATTGCGCATGGCTGTAATTCAGTTGTGGCAACTAAGGTAGCGTTAAAGCTAGCAGATTTTGTGGTGACTGAAGCGGGCTTTGGCGCAGACTTAGGCGCTGAAAAATTCATTGATATTAAATGCAGAATGACTGGCTTGCAACCAGTAGCTGTTGTATTGGTGGCTACTGTACGCGCACTTAAATATCATGGCGGTGTTGAAGTAGCCTTGTTGAATCAAGAGAATCTGACTGCTTTAAAAAGTGGAATGTCTAATTTAAAAAAGCATATAGATAACCTTAAACAACACTTTGGTTTAAATGTGGTTGTGGCTATTAATCATTTTTTAAGTGATAGCGATGCTGAAATTGCATTGCTACAGACTGAAACTGCCAATTTCGGTGTTAAAGCCATTGTCTGTAAGCATTGGGCGAATGGCGGTGCGGGCGCTATAGATTTGGCGCAAGAAGTCATTAACATGACTGAACAGCCAACTAATAACTTTAAATTGCTCTATCCAAATGAGGTGCCATTGCTAGAGAAAATTGAGACAATTGCTCGGAAAATATATGGTGCAAGCCATATAGAACTGTCTTCGGATGCGCAAGCTACTCTTGTAGAGTTAGAGAAAAACTATAGCCACTTCCCCGTTTGTATTGCAAAAACGCAATACTCTTTTTCATCCGACCCTAAGCTAAGGGGCGCTCCAACAGGGCATATATTAAAAGTCCGTCAATTAAGACTCTCTCGCGGTGCTGGGTTTATTGTGGTCATATGCGGCGATATCATGACCATGCCAGGTTTACCAAAGCAACCAGCGAGTGAACACATTAGTGTGAATCAAGCGGGTAATATTGTTGGCTTAAATTAGTTAGAAGGTACATTGTTAGTTATTACACAAGCAGGTTTCGCAGAGCAAACCATTAATAAATCCCGTTTTATCGCAATGGCGCTAGCCTGTGCTGATGAGCGTGAGGTTGGTCAGGCACTACGTGCATTTGCCTCCAAACATCCAACTGCACATCATTTAGCCTACGGTTTTAGGCTTAAAACAGAGCAGGGTCTCGTGCCACGCTTTTCAGATGCAGGCGAACCTTCAGGTACGGCTGGTATGCCTGTTTTAAAGTTGATTGAAGGTCGAGATTTAATTAACGTATGCGTAGCAGTGATACGTTATTATGGCGGCATTAACCTAGGCACAGGCGGGCTCGCGCGAGCTTACGGGGGCACTGCTAAGTTAGCATTAGATGCCGCTAAAACTGGTCACTTTGTAGAAATGAAGCCTTATCCATTAACTATTACTTACAAGCAAATGGATATGATGACGAATGCCTTACTTAAATGCAATGGCAGTATAGTGAGCAAGGCGTTCAACGACCAAATCGAGCTAGTAGTTCTATTGCCCGTGGATGAATCGGTAAACTTTTTAAATCGCTTTAAGCCCTATGGCGGGTAAATTTACTATTACAAATTTAGCACCAATACTTGTGTGCTATTGTTTAATCTAATCGTTTTTGGAAATCTATAAGGATATAGGGCTGCATGACTAAAACTCCACAACTATTGTCAGCGTCAATTTCCGAAAAAGCGGCTTGGCTTATTGCTGGATGCACTTTAATTTTTGTACTTAAATTTAGTTTACTGCCAGCTTTACTTTCAGGTTTATTGGTATTTGAGTTGGTGCATATCATCACACCTCTTATCGCACGCAGATTTCCTACTAAAAAACCCAGTAACCGCTCAAAACTCTGGGCTGTTGGAATTTTAGTCGTAATCATTGTCAGCCTACTAGCGCTAGCTGGGGCAGGCCTAATGGCATTTTTTAGATCAGATGCAGGGAGCTTGACTGTATTGCTGGCTAAAATGGCTCAGATTATTGAAGATTCGCGAAAAATACTTCCCAGTTGGATAGTAGAGCATTTGCCAGCGGATGCCATAGCTTTTAAAGAGCAAGCTGCGATGTGGTTACGCATGCATGCGGGTGAGCTGCAAGTTGTTGGTAAAGAAGCTGGGCGCATCACGGCACATGTGCTTATTGGTATGATCATTGGCGGTATATTAGCCGTGCGCGACGCCGTAGCCTTAGATAACTTCAAACCCTTCGCTCGTGCACTGGCAGGGCGTGGAGAGTTGTTTAGCGACGCATTTAAACGCGTAGTGTTTGCTCAAGTGCGCATCGCGGCCATTAACACCACATTTACTGGGATTTATTTAGCGATAGTCTTACCACTGATGGGGGTGCAACTACCCTTAGTGAAAACAATGATTGCCATCACATTTGTGGTTGGTTTGATTCCGGTGATTGGCAACTTAGTCTCTAACACCATGATCGTAGTGGTGAGTTTAAGCCATTCATTAGGTGTGGCGATTGCTTCATTAACTTATTTAGTGATCATTCATAAGTTCGAATATTTTCTAAATGCACGCATTGTCGGTAGTCAAATCCGCGCCAATGCATGGGAGTTATTGATTGCAATGTTATGTATGGAAGCCGCATTTGGACTAGCAGGCATTGTTTCAGCGCCAATTTACTATGCTTATATTAAGTCTGAGCTGCGTGCTAGAAACTTGGTCTAAGCAAGTTTCTAGCCTTAAATTCAAGTCTTGAAGCATCTAAACCTAACGTTTTTGTCTTTCATTGATAATTTTGGTTGCTAATTCTTTACCACCCAACCCAAAAGCAATCGCCAAAGCTAAAAAGACAGCCCCGAACATAATTACGAATAACGCGGTAATCAATTGAGTACCGATATCTAATTGCTCTAACGCCACAAAAATCGCAAATATTTGTACTAAATATTCTGCCGAGGTGCTAATTGCCAGTGCACCATCAAACTTAATGCTATGCAGCCAAGCAAAAACAAGGCGATTAATAAACCGACTCAATAAAGTACCAAATATCAACACCACAATCGCTACGATTATTTTTGGTAAGTAATTAGCTAATTGATTAAGCATTAGCGCTATTTCTGTCATGCCTAGTGCATTGGCACCAGTAATCACAAATAGCAAAATTACTAGCCAATAGACTACTTGACTAATAATGCCACTCAATGTGACATCAAAATCATCATTTTTTAAAAAGGTTTCTAAACCTGACTTGCCCGCATATTGATCAAATTTTACCAATTTCAAAATTCGATTTACAGCTAAACGCGCTACTTTAGCCACTAACCAGCCACAAAATAAAATAACAATGACAGCTAATAGCTTAGGAAAGAACATGGCGACTTGCTGCCAGAATTGAGTGAGTGAAAAGATAAATGTATCAATTTGATATTGCATAGAGTGCTCCTAAGATAGATTTTTAGACGTATCTATAACGCTGAAAAATAAACGCTGAAAAATGTTTTTTCCCCTAATTAATGGCTTATTCCATAAACGTTAAATTTATGTTTAGTTCGAATAATTGGGAATGATTATCGCTTAATTGGTAATGAGTCGCAACGGCTGAATTATTTTGCCATTTTAGAAGGGTGTTAATGCTTACTCAATCATCAATGTAAATATTGATGATTGAGTATCGGAAAGAAATTGAGGATTGCAAACAATGAAGCAGATTTCAGATAGCTAGTTCTTAAGTTTGTAGAATCTATTTTCCAGCGTTTTCCCATTGGTCATGTTATCCAGCTTGTTGCCAACAGAGTCTCCTAATGACGCCAATCTTTCATCAGGCAGAGGGTGGGTTTTAAATAGCAAGGCCACGCTATTGTCGTTTGGATTTGTTTGCCCTAATATTTGCAGTATATCGGTTAAGCCAAATGGCTCATAACCAGAGCGTGCCGCGTAGCTTAGGCCTAATCTGTCGGCTTCAAATTCCGCGTTTTTATCTAAACTTCTTGCACTAATTTCAGCACCGCTGCCTATGGCTTTGCTAATGATTTTGTTGTCTTTACCCATTTTACTGCTGAGGAAGCTGGCACCTAAATTCAGAAGCTGTTGTTTTTGCAAAACTTTAAGTTGATGTTTTGCGACTACATGACCAATTTCGTGGCCTAACACACCAGCTAGTTGCGCCTCATTACTCATTTTTCGGTACAAACCTTTAGTTATCATCACATAACCACCCGGCGCAGAAAATGCATTTAAATCATCACTTTCAATGACGCCAAAATGCCAAGGTAAGTTAGGTCTTTCTGACTGTGATGCTACCCAGCGACCTACGGAGTTAACGTACTTCTGTAAAGCCTCATCCTTTACCAGTGGCGCAGCGCCTAGTAAATTACCTGTAATTTCTCGGCCTAGCGCAATTTCTTCCTCTTTACTTGGACTTTTCCAGTTAATGGTTGGTTGAGAGTCTGTCGTTGAAGCATTTGCGGCATTATTTGTTGTAGTTGTTGTGTTTTGACTGTCTGTGGCTGGCGTTTGAGGCGTCTCAGTTTGTCCAGTTTGTTGTTCAATTTGTTTTTTGGCGGCATCTTTTAATGCGTCACCTATATTGAAAGCGGCGCTGGTCATGCTAACAGCCAGTAAACTTGCAAGCACAGTTGATATAAGTATATTTTTTCTGAATTTTGTTGGGCTTGTTAGATTCATTTTGAGCCTCCATTTACCGCTGTTTGATTAGGCACTGCTTTTAAATTAGGAAAAGAGACAGTCTTTAATTTACCAGATTTAGCAAATTGACGGCCTTGTTCTGCGCTTTGGGTATAGCTTTCTAATGTTTTCACTTCCACTTCATTAAATTTTGCGGCTTTAAGTTCTTCTGCACTCAGGCCACGTATGCCTGTAGTAGAAACTACTTGACCAGTTCCAGCGCGACCACTGGCTGCCGCTAATACGCCACCTACTTGACTGCTTGAGCTTGAGCTTCCACGTTTGACTGAAAGTAAACGCACCCAACCTGCGCTTTTCTTTGATTTTACTTGTAGCCAAGCGCCTTTTTTGCTAATGATTTCAAGGCTGTCTCCACGACTTAATGAACCTGTGACCTTGGCATCTGCATATGGCTCGAAGCGAATGCTGTCGTTTTTAAGCGCGCTGCCTTTTTCTGCAGCCATGCTGTTATTCGCTAAAAGCAGTGCTGGAAAGCTTGCTGCGATTAGCCATTGAGTTAATTTTCTCATTTTATGTTGTTCTCTCTTTTTTGCTAATTTTCTAAAGACTATTTTCTAAAACATCTAGTTTAATAATAGCTTGCGCGAATAAGCCGCGCCATTGACTATCCAATGCTTTTTCTGCATTCAGCACGCCTGTATGCTGGGTGTAACGCACAGTAGTATCATTTGGCATACCTGTTTTTTGCACTATGGATTTTAATTGCAAGCCTAGTTGAGTGGCGTCAGCATTCACTTTCTCAGCCTCTATGGCATTGTCATGCGGATAAGCCCAACTTACCGTAATCATATCGGTAAACAGCCCCCAGATGCCACTTTGTGTGCCCTTTAATATTTCAACTGTGGCGGGTAGGGTACAGTGCTGCGAAATGTTGTTTTGCAGCGTTTTTAACATGCTATCGCTAAATGGTACTTCGCTATCAATTACAATCGGCATCAACAATATTGCAGCTCCTTTTTTACCAGACTCAATATCATTAGCTAGCAATCTTTGCATGGCGCGGTCGTTAGCTAATGCATATATTTTTGCCACACTGAAATACATAATCGCCCAAGTAATAGGCCCAGTAATGTCTAGATAAGTATTGGTCAAATTAAGTGCAATGTAAGAAAGACCTAGTAAGGTAATCTGACTGCTACTAAATATCTTGGTGACTTTGTCGCGGTCTACGTTCCGATAAAACGCCAAAGCGGTGAGCCATATCAGCAACAAACTCATCAACACATAAGGCGTTTTACCGCGCCACACATGCAAGTAGTCTACATGTTTAACGTTATCAATTGCGGTAGCTAAAATTTCAACCCCTGGAAACTCTTTGGCCATCGCCGTAGCTTTAATATCAAATAGCGAAGGCGCGGTAGAGCCAATAATGACGATTTTATTAGTAAATTCATTAGGTGCGCGTTTTTTGACTTTACTTGCCATATCCGCATACACATCACTGAAGCTTACGTAAGGATAAGTGAATGCCTTTCCACGCCAGTTAATGAGCATATTTTGTGGTGGTGGAAAGGAATTCATTTGCGCAAAGTTACCTACTGCTAGCGGCAATGATGGTAATAGCCAGCCATTTTCGTTGTGCCAAAGTCGGTACTCACGTGCGATGCCGTCAGCATCTGCGTAAATGTTATGTGTGCCGAGTCGCTTGGAGTTAAGTGCTGCTTCAAAGTGCGGCAATACAATGGCGATAGGTTTTTTAACGATTGAGACAGGCTCGCCATTAACTTCTTTTAATTGACGTTTAATGCCAGGAATCATATCTGGCGTGATTTTGCTTAAATAATCACTGGCTGGCGATAGGCGCAGCATAGGGAAAAACGTATTGTTAGTCCCAGCAATTACGTCATTAAAATAGGTGTCGCTATCAGGGTTATAAACATCTGCATCGCTAAATAAAATATCAAACACAATCGCTTTTGGCTTTTGGCTTTCAATATTCTCTACAAATTCGCCAAAGACTTGACGCGGCCATGGCCAGCGGCCATATTCCTTTGCCATGGCATTGAGAGAGGCTTCGTTAATATCAACAATCACAATGTCTGGATCAATTTTAGCTTTAACGATGCGGTTTTTCACCATTAAATCAAAGGCGCGGTTACGCATATTTTCACCAATGTGAAATAGGCTGGCATCCAGTAAAATTAGTACAGAAAGCAGTGCGCATAAGTACAAATAAAAGTTATTTTGTAGCTTGCGGGTAATGCTAACTAGCCATTGAGTGAAAATTAATTTGAGTTTAATCATGGATAATGGGTCTAAATATTTTTTAAAGAGTTTACTTGTTAGTTGCACTGCTTGAAAGTCTAAATTTACACGCGAAATTCATACGGAGAATTTACATTAAAAAATAGAGCACTAATCAATTTTCTGTTTAATTGATTGTACAAACTAAATTCTAAAAAACGGAGCAATCCGCATCAGGTATAATCACGCCTTATGATACAAATTTTAATTTTAGTAGTAGCTGTTGCTATCTTATTGCTGATGATTTTGCAGATTCTGCGCGTCAATGAGTTGAGTAAAAATACGGTAATTTTGCAGCAGTTAGAAGAAAAGCATCGTGCGATGTTGTTAGACTTTAATGATGGCTTGAATAAATTGGGCGATCGCTTAAGTACGTCTTCCAATGAAACTAGCGAACGGTTGCGCTCTAGCGTAGCGGCTGAATTGCAGGCCACTCGCGACGCTATGCAAGCACTGCAATTGGCGCAGAACAATAGCTTGTCGTTAACGCGTGAAACCGTATTGGAGAAATTGCACATTACCTTGAGTGAGCAAGGCAAGTCACAGCAAGCGCTTATTAACGACACGATGTTGAAGGCGACTACCACGTTAACGCAAAGCATTGAGAGCTTAACAAAAGCTGTGGATGGTCGCTTGGAACAAATCGGCGGCAAAGTTTCTGAGCGTTTGGATGAAGGTTTTAAAAAGACGAATCAAACGTTTGTAGATGTGATGGCGCGTCTTGCAACGATAGATGAAGCGCAAAAGAAAATCGATGGCTTAACAACTAATGTGGTGAGCTTGCAAGAATTACTGGGCGATAAACGAAGCCGCGGTGCGTTTGGTGAGGTGCAGCTGGAAGCCTTGGTACGCAATGTGTTGCCCGTGAATTCATTTGCCATGCAACATACTTTTGAAAATGGCACGCGTGCAGATTGCGCCTTGTTTTTACCTGAGCCAACAGGTACGGTGGCGGTAGATAGTAAGTTCCCGCTTGAAAACTATCACCGTATGTTTGATAGTAAATTGAGTGATATTGAACAATTAGCCGCAGAAAAACAGTTCAAACTTGATGTTAAAAGACATGTAGATGATATTGCTAATAAATACATTATTTCAAATGTGACATCAGATGGTGCGGTCATGTTTATCCCCGCCGAAGCGGTGTTTGCGGAGTTACACGCCTATCATAATGATGTGATTGAATACGCCATGAATAAACGGGTTTGGGTGGTTTCACCCACGACCTTAATGGCTGTACTTAATACCGCACGTGCTGTGTTAAAAGACGTGGAAACACGCAAGCAAGTTCATGTGATTAAAGAAGAGTTAGGCAAGCTCAGTAAAGACTTTGGGCGATTTGATCAGCGTATGAAAAAGCTTGCTGATAACATCCGCCAAGCGCATGAAAATGCACAGGAAGTGCATATTAGCAGTCAAAAAATATCTAGCAGATTTGCCCAAATTGAGCGTGTAGAATTAGCCAATAAACCGCTTGATGTACTAGATATTATTGATGATAAAGAAGATTAAATTAAGTTTATAAGTATATGAAAATTAAAATATTATATTTCGCAAGGCTAAAAGAAACACTTAAGTTTTCTACTGAAGATTTAGAGTTGCAAGATGATGAATTTGCACGCACGCTCACCATACTAAAACTTAAAGCATACCTTGCAAAACGCAATGATACTTGGCAACAAATGTTAATGGGTAAGTTAAAGGTCAGAGGTGCGATTAACCATGAGTTGGTCGATGACAATGCGACAATTGCCGACGGTGATGAAGTGGCTTTTTTCCCACCGGTCACTGGCGGGTAATGAATTTAACAAGTTCCCTTTCCCACAAGGGGGCGAGCGAAATTAACGGTAAATTGTGATGACAGTACGCGTACAGACAGAAGATTTTGATACAGGTTTTGAAATTAACCAGCTACGCAATGCGCGTAAAGATACTGGTGCCGTGGTGAGTTTTATTGGTCAGGTACGTGATTTAAATGATGGCGATACCGTGTCACAATTGACCTTAGAGCATTACCAAGGAATGACGGAAAAGGCCCTTGAGGCGATTGTGAATCAAGCACAAAGCCGTTGGGATATATTCGATGCAGTTGTGATTCACCGTGTGGGGACATTACAACCCACTGACCAAATAGTATTGGTGGCAGTGAGTAGCGCGCATCGTGGTGAAGCTTTTAAAGCTTGCGAGTTCATTATGGATTACTTAAAAACAGAAGCGCCATTTTGGAAAAAAGAAGTGACCAACCAAGGTGAGCGCTGGATAGAAGCTAAGCTTACAGACGATAACGCACGTGAGCGTTGGCATGAAAATTAATAAAAATACCGAAAAATTAATACAAATTTATACGAAATTAACACTTAAATAATTAGCAAGGCACCATGTCAATCACTACCAATTCAACATCAACAAGCTCGACTTTGTTATCACCACAGCAATTAACGCTTAATATTTCTGCTGAGAAATTTAACTTTGCTGATACTTCAGAACTTATCGCCGTTGATAGCAAAAGCGCGCAGCATCAGGCCTGGGTGGCGCAATCAGAGGCTAAAAAGGCGGCTGAATTTGGTTTAAATTTGCAGCAAGCAGGCTTTAATTTACTCGCACTTGGCGAGCCTGGCACTGGTCGCACAACGCTCATGTTAAGCGCTATGCATGAAGCTGCGTCTAAGCAGTCCGCGCCTTCTGACTTAATTGTACTTCATCAGTTTGATAGCAATACTAAGCCGCTGTTTTTAAAGCTGCCTGCTGGTATTGGCACGCAATTGAAACAAGGGTTGGATCAGTTTGTACGTCAATTAGCTAAAGAATTAGCCAACCTGTTAGAAGCTAAAATTAAAGATAACGCGTCGACATTAATTCAAGAGTTTCTGAATGTTCAGATAAGTACGATCAAAACAAATATTCCAAAAATTCAAGCTAACAAGCAACTCACTCAATATTTTGTCTTATTACAAAAAGACATTCTAGATACTTTGGAGGCTTGGCAACCAAGTGCCAGTGCTGATGATAACAATTTAGATGCGCTGTTGAGTGAAGGTTTCTTTGGGCGTTATCGCGTTAACGTGCTGGTTGAGCATGCGGTAAACCAACACGCCCCTGTCATTTACGACAATGACCCAAGTTTACAGTCATTATTTGGCGGCATCGAGAGTGCAGGAGATTCAAGCAATACGCCAGATTTTATGCGCTTAAGAGCTGGTAACTTATTGCGTGCAGATGGCGGTGCATTGTTATTGCATCTGCGCGATATTTTGGCGGATGAACAAAATGGCACTCAGCTACTTGAAAAGTTGCACCGTTTTTTACGCAATGGCACTTTGCAAATTGAAGATTTAACCAGCAGTAGCAGTCAAGGCTCTAGTTTTGTCAGCGCACAAGATGCGATTCCAGTTTCAGTGAAGCTGGTGTTAATCGCAACACGTGAGGACTACTATGAGCTCATTGATGAAAAATATGATTTTTTCAGCTACTTTCCTATCAAAATTGAATTCGCTGAAAAAGTGAAAGCCAACGCAGAAAATTACGCCGCCTATGCCGCATTTATCGCACAGAAATGCCAGCAATTTAACTGTAGCCATTTTACTGCGGATGCTGTTGTGGCCCTATTGCATGCCATGCATAGACTAGAAGAAGATCAAACGCGTATCAGTACTAAGTTTGCTGTGTTAGAAAAACTCATGCTAGAAAGCGCCGCCGCAGCGGAGTTGCGTGGCGCAAAATTAGTTGCGAAAGAAGACGTAAAAGCTGCAATTAACCGTAAATATGCGCGCCATTGCTATATTGAAGCACATGCGCGCGATTCAATTGTCGATAATGAATTGATGATTAACGTGTATGGCGAATCAGTAGGGCAGATTAACGGACTAACGCACATAGACCTTGCGGATGCAAGCTTTGGATCACCAGTCCGAATCTCGGCAAACTGTTATGCTGGTCGTTTAGATGTGCTGACCATAGATCGTGAAGTTTCTATGAGCGGTCCAACGCATGATAAAGGCGTGATGATATTGCAAAGCTGGTTACATACTAATTTTGCACAATTTAACCCATTAAATCTTACGGCTTCATTGGTGTTTGAGCAAGAATACAACGGTGTAGATGGCGATTCTGCCTCATGTGCAGAGTTGTTTGCGTTACTGTCATCACTCGCGCAAGCGCCTATCAAACAAGGCATTGCCGTGACTGGGGCAATGAACCAACACGGTGAAGTATTGCCCGTAGGTGGTTTAAACGAAAAAATAGAAGGCTACTTTAGAGTCTGTAAGGATATTGGCTTAGATGGTCAGCAAGGCGTATTAATACCACAACGTAATTTGCGACACTTAATGCTTAGTGATGAAGTGATTGACGCTGTTAGCAATGGACAATTTCATATCGCCACAATGAACAATGTAGCTGATGGAATATCACACATCACAGGCCATACTTTGCAAGAAATTAATCAACTTGCCGAAGCCAAGTTAATAGCCTTTAAACAAATACTAGAAGATAACTCACCTAAAATATTGACCAAGTAAAACGCCTGCATAAAGAATGTCTAAATTAATAGAAAATGATGACGCGAAATGCCGACTAGATAAATGGCTATGGGCCGCTCGTTTTTTCAAAACCCGCAGCTTAGCCACGGCCGCGATTGAAACTGGCAAGGTTCATGTTGACGGTGACAGAGTTAAACCTGCCAAAGAAGTACACATAGCCCAAATCATTCATATTCGTACCCGAGATTTTGAGATTGAAGTCAGCGTGATTGGCTTATCAAACATCCGCAGAGGCGCGCCCGAAGCTGCACTTTTGTATACTGAAACTCAAGTAAGTATAACTAAACGTGAAAATGCAAAAGTAACAGGTGAAGGCGAGCATGCTATACGTGACAGAGGCGCAGGGCGGCCGACAAAGCGGCAGCAGCGGGATATTAAAAAGTTTACGGGTGGTGTTAACTAATCTAAATCACATATATTTCAGTACTTTTCAACAGTACGAATACTGAAAAATTATTATCAGAAAAATTAGCATTAAGTATCTACTGAAATCAAGTGAAGCTTGTTTTTGTAACTACATATTGCAATAACGTTGTATGTTGCGTTTCGTTTTTGTTAGAATTGCGTTCAGTCCATGAACACTAATTATTTAATTCACATATGTTAACTGATGAATTCAAGTACAAAATATTAAAACTGATTGAGGATGATTCTGAAATTAGCCAACGTGAGCTTGCAAAAGCATTAGGAGTTAGTTTGGGTAAAACAAATTTTTGTTTAAGAGCTTTGATTGATGTTGGATTAATAAAGGCTACTAATTTTCGTAATAGTAAAAATAAATTAGCTTACATTTATTTACTTACCCCCAGTGGCATCGAGGAAAAAACAAAAGTCACTTTAAGATTTTTGAAAAATAAAATATTAGAATATGAAAAGCTGGAAATAGAAATTGAAGTAATTCGTAAAGAGTTGGCAGGTTAGCATTACTGAATTTCTGCCAGTAAGTGGGCGTTAAAGTTAATAAGGATAAATGTTATGAGTTCCAAGCTTTTAAAGGTTTTTATAGGATATGACCAAGTTGAAAGTGTTGCTTGGCATACTATGGCACATTCTATTCTTACCAGAAGTTCTCAGCCAGTATCAATAATTCCAGTAAATTTAACTAATTTAAAGGATATATATACTCGTGAACGTGACCCTAAACAGTCAAATGAATTTTCTTTCAGTCGCTTTTTAGTTCCATACTTGAGTGATTATGAAGGATATGCAGCTTTTTTTGATTGTGACATGATGTTACGTACCGATATAAATGAAATGTTTAATGTCGCTAAGCAAGATCCTGGTAAAGCAGTTTATGTCGTCAAGCATGACTATGAGCCAAGAGATGACATTAAATATCTTAATAATGTTCAATACAAATACCCTAAAAAGAATTGGTCTTCAGTAGTGTTATGGGATTGTTCACATCCTGCAAATAGAGTAGTAACTCCAGATTTTGTTAATACCGCTACCCCAATGGACCTTCATCGATTTACTTGGCTTAAAGATGATGAAATCGGTGGTTTGAATGTACGTTGGAACTGGTTGGTAGGCGAGTACGATCAGCCACCTGCTGATGTAAAGAACGTTCACTGGACTGTTGGGGGGCCATATTTTGAAGAATATAAGAATGTGGATTTTTCAGAAGAGTGGTTTGCGGAAAATAAAGAAATGGCTTATTGCCTGCAACGTCAGAAATGATAGCAGTAATTATTGTTTCTAATATTCGTGTTGATATCCAGAATTATTAGTAAAAATCAAACTGAGTAAAGTAGGTAAAATATTTGAAGCAGAGTTTAAATATAGGCATTGTTGTTACTATACAACTCATTGCTACATTTACAGCACAATTGCTTGTCATTCGAATGGTTGGTGTTGGACATGAAACTGATGCTTATATTGCTGCTCAATCTCTACCGGCTGTTTTATTTGCCATTATTAGCACAGCATTACAAAGTGTATGGTTGCCAAAGTTAGCTATTCTGAATAAAAATTTTACTGAATGGCGTAATCAGCAATCTATTGCTCAAAGTCAGGCTTTGCTTTTAGGTGGTGTTATGTACCTATTTGTTTGGCTAACCAGAGGATTTTGGGCAAAATTACTATTCCCGGGTTTTCTTTCACATCAATTAGAGCTAACAACTCTTCTTGTTGGCCCATTGCTTGTAGCTGCTGGATTTAACACTCAAACTTCATTGTTGATTATTGCACTTCGAGCTAGAAGTCTTTTTGTTGTTGGTGAGCTAATTTCCATGTTAGGAACGGTAGTATCTTTATTGTTGATGATAATGTTTATTCCACATTACGGTATCGAGAGTGCAGCATGGATTGCAACTTTACGCGCTGTTTTGGTGTTCTTAATGCTTTATGGTATTGCTGGGTGGCCAAGAGTTAAGCTTAAAGTGGGAATAGCCCAAAGAGATACTTGGAAGCAAATGTGTCCTATTTTATTTGGCGCAACAATTTACAAAACCTCCCCATTGATAGATCGCTTTTGGATTTCACAAGCGCCTATAGGATCCATGACTATTTTTGGTTTAGCTCAAACCGCAATGAGTGCGATTTCCACAATCATGGAGAAGGTGATAAGTATGCCGTTAACACCTACCATGGCAAGGTATGTTGCAGAAAATGATTACGCTGGACTTAAAAAAATATATTTAGGTGGCTTAAAGCACGTAAGTATTGGAGTGTTATTAGTATTTTCCGCGCTCATAGTTGTATATCCAATTTTTGCTGACTTAATGAGATTGGTTATTATATCGTCTCCAGAAACAGCTATGTCTATTTGGCTAATGCTTGTTTTGCTGTTGGGTTATCTCTATGGCGCTATTTCAGGTTCAATTCTGGTAGCAGTTTTTTATGCTTTAGGTGATATGAAAACGCCTATGCATATAGGCGTTATTGGATTTTTGTTAGGGGTTGCATTAAAGTCATTGGGATTTATATTTTTCGGACTTTATGGTTTAGTTGCTGGGACTTCTGTGTATTATTTGGTGAATGCACTCTTTATGTATTTTATTTTGGAGAAGAAGATTGTTATCAAGTTACCCTGAAAATATAACTCTAGAATCAGTTTCATGTCCAAACGGCTGTCATGTGAATGATATTTTAGTCTTCTCTGGACATGATAGATTGCATGGAATTCCTGGATATTTTAATGTGGTTCAGTGTGTAACTTGTGGATTAAAAAGAACTAATCCTAGACCCACGGCTGAAACTATAGGGGCTTATTATCCTGATGACTATGCACCTTACCTTGTGGTTGATAAATTGCCATCTAAAAGGGGTGGTGTGATCAAAAAGTATTTAAGATCGCTATTAGGACTTGATGCGCGAAAGATACCGTCTTTAGCCCCTGGAAAGATGTTGGAGTTGGGTTGTGCTTCTGGGTCTTTTATGGAGGAAATGCTTAGCCAAGGATGGAGTATAGAGGGTATTGAGTTTTCTGATACTGCAGCTGAAGTGGCGAGAGAGAAAGGTTTTATTGTTCAGACGGCTACTTTAGAAAATGCAAAACAACCAGAACAACTATTTGATGTAATTGTAGCTTGGATGGTATTGGAGCATTTGCATGCTCCAATACAAGTGCTTAGTAAATTACGTAATTGGGTTAAACCTAATGGCTATTTAATTGCTTCAGTGCCTGATGCAAATTCTTTAGCTAAAACTATTTTTAATAAGCGATGCTATGATTGGCAATTACCTACACATTTATTTCATTACACGCCTAAGACTTTGGAATTTGTTTTAAATAATTCAGGTTGGAAATTAGAAAGAGTTGTTTGGCAAAAAAACTGCATGACGTTGCTTTCGAGTGCCGAATATTGGGCCAATGATTTCAATCATGCCAAAACTCTTCAGGTTATTAGATGGATGAAAACTGCATCTTCTGCTGCATATCTAAGGATGATGTTGGGTTGGTTGCTAGGAGTTACACGGCTTAGTGGGCGTATTGAAATATGGGCAAAACCTAAGTAAGAGAATATAAATGGATATTGTTTTTTGGCCACACATTAGAAATAAAAAGGTTGCAAGTTATCGATTACGTTGTTTGCAAATTGTTGAGACTCTTCAGAAAAGAGGGCTTAGTGCTGGTTTCTATCATACACGCGTTCAGCCAAAAGTATTGGTGCTTTCTAAGCGTTATGATGCACGTACTCTCAAAACGGCGATAAGCTTACGAAGTAAATATGGAGCTAAATTGGTTTTAGATATATGTGATAACCATTTTTACTATGACAATAATTCTAATATTTGGTCTGACCGAGCAGGGTTGTTAAGAGATGCAATACTAGCAGTTGATGTTGTTATATGTTCTTCAGAAGCTCTGGCAAATATAGTATTGCAAGAGATCTCAATTAAAGCTATTGAAGTTAAAGTGATAGGGGATTCAACAGAACTGCCATTTGAGCCGGATTTTTTTACTAAAATTTCCCATCCATATTGTGAATTGGAACTGTATTTTTACAAGAAAAAACTTAGGTCATTACATATTCAAAAGGGAAGAAAGTTGATATGGTTTGGCAATCATGGAGGTAATAATGCTGCTGGAGGTATGGAAGACATTTTATTAATTAAAGATCAATTATTAGCGCATCATAACTTTTCACCAATTTCTTTAACCATTGTGAGTAATAGTAAGAGTAAGTATAAGGATATTGCAAAACAACTTTCTGTACCCTCTATTTACGTCGATTGGAATTACTATACGTTTAGTAGAGTTATGTTTAATAATGACATTGCAATAATTCCAATCAGTGTTAATCCTTTTACTATATGTAAGACTAATAATCGATTAGCTACTGCTATTGTTCATAATTTGCAAGTTGTAGCAACTAGCATCCCGAGCTATGAGGCATTCAGAGATGATGTTGTTCTTGATGATTGGTTAGATGGTATGGAGTCTTTTATGTTAAATCAAGAAAATAGAGATCAAGGAATAAAAGAGTGCAAGCTAATTCTGGAGCAAAACTTTTCTCTTTCTAAAGTTGTTGATAGTTGGCAAGAGTGCTTGTTAGCTATTTCTAAGAATTAGTATTATGTTACTGAAGAGGAGAGTAATTTTTTGTGCAAATCATATATCACTTATTATCGCAGTTAATTTGGCAGATAAAGATAAACGAACAACTAAAACAATAATTTTCTACGACCCAATTAGGTGTGATGTGACTAGATTTAACAATTTCAACTTGATTCCATATTCTAGATGTACTTTTATTACCTATCTATTTAAAAGCTGTTTCGTTCCACCATTTGAAATATGCGTTCCTCATTTTAGAGGTGGTCGACTGATAAGGACTTATTCAAAGTACGCAAAAAAATTGTCTGTGATAGATGATGGTCTTGATACTTTCAGAGAGTTTCCAAGAAATATTGTCGTTTCAGATTTTAAGTCAGACAGCAATTATTACACCTTCAATTATGATGCTAAGCTTGCCACATGGCTTAGCGGGTTTAACTTGATTAATGTGTGTGAACTTGAAGAGATTGCTAGAAGTAGTAAACAAAAAATAGATCTAAGTGATTTTGATGTGGTTTTAGTAGAGTCGCCAGGTATTGGGTCAGTAATATTGCCTGATTTAAGTGCTTCAAGAGTCCTTTTAGTGAAGCATTCTAATCCAAATAAAAATGTCAAAGCCTTTGAAAGCTGTCCGTCTATTATAGGATCTGATTTTGCACTTGAAGATTCGATTAAAACATATCAAGGTACATTAATAGTAGGGGAGAGTATGACTGCGGTTTATGCGTTGCAGTTAAAATCACCCAACTTTAAATTATTAATAGCTATAAATGAAGATAATAAGAAGAATTTAACTTCATTTCTAGATTTAGTAGGTAAGACAAGTTTTGCTAAGCTTTTAGTTGCAAAAACATGATTGATGTTTGTTAGTGGTTTTTTCACTACACTCTTGTTGAACAGTAGTTTGATTTTAATTAAGGATTGTAATGTTATGAGTTTCTCAAGAGTAAAAGGTTTTATCTTAGGAAAAATACGGAAGTTTCAGAAAATATCCCTGGCAAAGAAATTACCACTCAATGGTTATAAGCCTGGGCTCAAAAGTTATGTGGATAATTTGTCTGATGAAGACTTAAGTGAATTGAATGGCCTGCTGGATTGGAATAGCTTTATTTCAGATGCAAATGGTCGAAGGTTTGGTATGGTTGCTTGGGGTTCTAAACGTATTGAGCCACAAGAAATACCCGATAAGCGAATTGTAGCGATGCATCAGCGGTTTAATTTAAACGGTCAACACGTACTTGAGGTTGGATGTTTTGAAGGCGTTCATACACTAGGTTTACTGCAGTACGCTGGCAAAGTAACGGCTGTGGATTCTAGAATGGACCATGTCGTAAAAACCATAGTGCGTTGTGGAATGCATGAAAAGAGCCCTGCTGTTTTTAAATGTGATGTTGAATTAAAATCTCAAGATTATTCTTTACTGGCTTGTGATTTTATCCACCATGTAGGTGTTTTATATCATTTGAGAGATCCAATAAGCCATTTGCTGGCATTGAAGCATTACGTAAAAAAGGGTGTCATGCTTGATACTCACTATTCTTTATCTGAAGAAGCTGACAGTTCATATATTGTTGATGGTCGAGAGTATTCGTATAAGCGCTATATGGAATATGGCAAGAAAGAGTCTTTTTCTGGAATGTATGACCACTCTAAATGGTTGTTGCTAGATGATATTGTTGCTTGTTTAAAACAATGCGGATTTGATAATGTGGAAATCGTTGAAAAACGCTCGGAACGAAATGGGCCGAGAGTGTTACTTTACGCATCAACTTAAATTAACCTCTTTATGTTAAATGCCGACTCATCTAATCAAGTCAATGTGCTTCTATCTACTTATAACGGTGAAGCATATTTACATGAGCAGTTACAAAGTTTATACCAACAAACATACGAAAATATTAGAATTTTTGTGAGGGACGACGGTTCATCAGATTCAACGTACGGTATTCTGCAACAAGTGGCTTCTGAAAATAGGATTTTTTTGCAAAGGCCTGATGCAAATATAGGGCCTGCAGCGAGCTTTTTTAGCTTGCTAGATATTTCTGGCGATGCTGGGTTTTATGCATTTTGCGATCAAGATGATATTTGGAATAGAGATAAGCTGGAGAGGGCCGTTTTAGCACTTGGATCGCTACCTGAAGATATTCCAGCTATGTACTTTTCTAGGCTTGATTATGTTGATGCGAATAATCAATTTATCAAATTATCTCCTCAGCCTGAAAAAATTGGGTTTGGTAACGCATTAGTTGAAAATATTGCTACGGGATGTACTGTAGTTCTTAATAAGAGTGCAAGAGATTTGATAATAAAGTCACTACCTGATCGATGTTTGATGCATGACTCATGGTGTTATCTTGTGATCTCATGTTTTGGTGAAGTGCTCTTTGATGACCAATCTACTATGCGTTATAGGCAGCATTCAAACAATGCCATAGGTGCTGCAACTTCGGTATGGGATAGCTATATACGGCGAGTGAAGCGCTTTAGTTTGTTTAAGCATGGTGTTTTTAGATTTAGCGATCAGGCAGAGACTTTTTTAGAGAGATATAGTGAAGTTCTTTCAGATGAAGCAAAAGCTTTGCTTCTAGAGTTTTTGGGAGCAAAAAAACTATTTCTAGGGCGATTTAGATTAGTATTTAATAGAAAAATCTGGCGCCAAAGTATTTTGGATAACCTAATTTTGAAATTACTTATTTTGATGAATAGATATTAATATCGCGTAATTTTAATTACCTTCGGAATATACACGCAATTATGATTGTCGCTATTACAGGGGCTACTGGTTTTATAGGTAAGAGACTCGTGCAGAAGCATTTAGCGCTTAAGCATAAAGTTAGATTTTTAACCAGAAATCCACAGTCACTTGATCTCTTCGATGGAGCTGAAGGGCATCTCTCCGATTTGGCCGAGCCTAATAAGGCTTTATATAGCTTCGTTGAAGGTGCTGATGTGATTTACCATCTGGCAGCAGAGCTGCAAGACGAGGCTCTAATGTGGAAGGTTAATGTAAAAGGAACACAAAACCTGCTTGACATAGCACAAGGTAAAGTTGGTCGGTGGGTACAGTTAAGTAGCACTGGCGTTTATGGTGCAAAGCTAGAGTCGCTGATTAATGAGCAAAGTATATTAAGACCTAACAATCTTTATGAGAAGTCCAAAACTGAGGCAGATAGGTTGGTAACAGAATATTCTGTAAGTAATAGCATGCCCGCTGTTATTCTGAGGCCATCAAATGTATATGGTGCAGATATGCCTAATCAATCATTATTTCAGCTTATATCAATTATTAATCGTGGGCTATTTTTTTATGTTGGAAAAAAAGGCTCAATAGTAAATTATGTGCATGTAGACAATGTAATAGATGCACTTATGTTGTGTGCATCTGTGCCCTTATATCGAAACCCGTTAACGTATATTGTTTCTGATTATTGCACTATAGAAGAGTTAGTTGAGATTATCGCTGAGTCTTTGGATAAGCCTTATCCAAAATTAAGGTTTCCTGAGACAGTGCTGCAGTTAATAGCTAGTATCGCTGAGAAAATTCCAGGTTCGCCGCTCAAGCAGTCTAGAATTGATGCAGTTACTGGTAGGGTAATATATTCATCAAAGTCAATTGCTACTGATATTGGCTATTGCAACCGTATTTCTATTAAGGATGGTTTTAAAGAAATGGTTGATGCTTGGATTAAGCGACATGACTAATCAGAAACGTATAAAAGTTTTGAGAGTGGTGACAACCTCAGAATGTATACCTTGGCATTTAGCTAATACCCTTAAGAGACTTACTAAAGACTTTGATGTGTGTGTTGCAGGCCAAGGGGTGTCGATTTACAGGCTGGATTATCCAGAAATAAAGTGGGTCGATATTGAGCTTACAAGAAAGGTAAATATCTTTTCTGATTTTTCTGCATTACTTAGTCTTTGTAAGCTGATTCATCAATACAAGCCTGATATTCTACATTCTATAATGCCTAAAGCTGGATTGATTTGCGCATTGGCTGGGTTCATATGTAGCACTCCAGTTCGTATACATACATTTACTGGCCAGGTTTGGGCTAACAAAAGAGGGTTGGTGCGTTTATTTCTTAGAGTTTTAGATAAACTCATTGTTTTACTTAACACTGTATGTTTGTCGGACAGTCCATCGCAATCTGAATTTTTATATAAAAATAATATTTCTCTGAATGGTAAACCTTTACCTGTTTTGTCCAGGGGGTCTCTTTCTGGAGTTGATATTCAAAGATTCGATAGTCAATTGGTTCCTAGTCAAGTAAAAGCCTTACAGGCACAGTTTGGTATTCTGGATACAGATTTCATTTTTGCTTTTATAGCTCGTAAGAGTCTTGATAAAGGCGCTGTCGATGTTTTACGTGCGTTCGCTATCGTTGCTCAAAAATACTCACAAGCAAAACTGTTGTTTGTCGGACCCGATGAGTCTAATGGTGAAGTTGAAAAAGTGCTTAATTCAAACTCTATTTTTCAAGATCACGTTCTGAATATCGGAAGAGTAGTTAATCATGAATTATATTTAGCAATTAGTGATGTTCTCTGTTTACCTAGCTATCGAGAGGGTTTCGGTAGCATTGTGATTGATGCTGCAGCAATTGGTGTTCCTACTATTGGATCAAACATTGCTGGCTTGGTTGATGCTATTGAAAATGGTAAAACGGGCATACTTTTTCCAGTTGGTGATATTGAGCAGTTAACCCAGTTAATGTGCACCTTGATAGAAAGCCCAGCCCAAGCAGTGCAATTGGGTGAGCGTGCAAGATTAAGAGTGCATAAGTATTTCACTGCAGATATTTTATTCAATGCACTAAAAGAGATATATCTAGAGCACACGCGGATGCTAGGATGAAAATTCTTTTGACTGGTGCTAATGGATTTGTCGGACAGGCATTCTATGCTGAGGCTATTACACGTGGTTTAAATGTTCTTGGAGTCACACGGACTAACTCTGCTTTATTGCATAGCATTAACAATATTTTGGTTGGTGATATTGGAGGTACGACTGATTGGACATTAGCTTTAGAAGGTTGCGATGTCGTGGTTCACCTTGCCGCCCGAGTACATGTGATGCAAGAGACCTCTAATAACCCTTTAGCGGAGTTTCGCCGATTGAATGTAGTGGGAACTGAGCGTTTGGCGCGTTGTGCAGCTAAAGCAGGTGTTAAACGTTTTGTGTACGTTAGCTCTATTAAAGTGCATGGCGAAGAAACTTCTGGTAATCATATTTATTGTGAGCAAGATGTACCTGCACCGCAAGATCCTTATGGGGTTTCTAAGTGGGAGGCTGAACAAGCATTACATAAAATAGCAAAAGAGACTGGGCTTGAAGTTGTAGTTGTGCGTCCACCTTTGGTCTATGGAGCTGGCGTAAAAGGTAATTTTGCGCAAATGCTGTCAGTGCTCGCTCGTGGTTTACCACTTCCATTTGCATCTGTTACAAATAGACGTAGTTTAATTTACATTGAAAACTTAGTTGACGCTTTGATCTTATGTGCAACACACCCAGCGGCTGCGGGGCAAACGTATTTAGTGAGCGATGGTGAAGATATCTCCACTTCAGATTTACTAAAGAAATTATCGCTGGCTATGGATAAAAGCCCCCGATTGTTTCCTTTCCCTGTTGCATTGTTGAAGCTTGCTGGGCGTTTGGTGGGTAAGTCAGATCAAATTGCTCGCATCGTTGGATCTCTTCAAGTGGATAGCAGTAAAATTCGCCGTGAATTAGGTTGGGTGCCGCCATTTTCTGTAGATGAAGGCTTGAAGGTTATTGTGCAAGGAAAATCGTATGATTAAGCGGTTTGTTGATTTATGTTTAGCCTGCATTGCCTTTTTAATAATGGTTTTGCCTATTTTAACAGTCATGGTATTGGTACGCATCACTTCTGCAGGGCCAATTTTGTATTGGTCAGATCGTGTAGGCCGTGATAATAAAATATTTAAAATGCCAAAGTTTCGCTCGATGCGCGTCAATACACCTGCCCTTGCAACACATTTACTTAATAATCCTGAACGATTTTTGACACCTATAGGATCATTTCTGCGCAAATCTAGCTTAGATGAATTGCCACAACTTTGGAGTATTATTAAGGGTGATATGAGTTTTGTGGGGCCACGCCCTGCATTGTTTAATCAAGATGACTTGGTAGCATTAAGAACAGAGTATGGTGTTGATAAATTGTTACCTGGTTTAACTGGTTGGGCGCAGATTAATGGTCGAGACGAGTTACCTATTCCAATTAAAGTAAAACTTGATGTAGAGTACTTGCACAAGCAGTCTTTTTTACTAGATTTAAAAATTATATTTTTAACGTTTTTGAAAGTACTGCGTAGGGATGGTATTCAGCATTAGTATCAGACTCAGATATGCTTTGTGAGGGCAATATTATATTTTAGTGATGTTATGTTGATACAATGTAAAAAATCTAAGAATACAAAGTTAAATACTCTAACAACCTAACTAAATGACCAAATCACTGATTAATCCACTTACTTTTTTGGCGCTATTGCATGATATTGCAGTAGCGGCTTTTGTTTGGTTTGCAGCGTACTTGTTACGCTTTAACTTCGCCATCCCCCCTTTACATCTTCAGTACATGTTGCAATCCATCGTATGGGTTGCAACATTACAAGGTGCCGTTTTTGTCGCTTATGGTTTGTATCGGGGCATGTGGCGCTTTGCTAGCGTGTCAGATTTAAAACGAATTTTATTTGCGGTTGCTTCAGCTGCCATCTTAGTTGCTGCCTTGCTATTCATGTTGAGTGGTTCAATAGTTATTCCCCGTTCTGTATTGATTTTAGATCCACTATTACTAATGTTGATGATGGGCGGTAGCCGCTTTGCTTATCGAGCATGGAAAGAACACTCACTTTATGGCATCGCGCTGTCGCAAGGCAAGCCAACGTTAATATTAGGTGCGGGCGATGCTGCGGTGGCCTTGCTTAAAGATTTGTCTCGGAGCACTCAATGGCGTGTTGTTGGTCTGCTTGACGATGATAAAACCATGCTGGGGCGCGAGATATTTGGCGTTAAGGTATTAGGCTCAATTGCAACATTAGGCGATATTCGACGACGATTAGGTGTTGAGCATGTGATTGTTGCGATGCCTTCTGAACATCATCAAAAACGTCGTTCCGCGATAGATTTAGCCAATAATCTAGGCTTAGAAGTGTTAACTGTGCCGGCTATTGATGATTTGATGAGCGGTAAAGTGAGTGTTTCTCAAGTTCGCAAAGTGGATGTGGAAGATTTGTTAGGCCGTGATACAGTATTGCTCGATAACTCAGGCTTGCAGCATTTGATTGCGGAACATGCCGTATTGGTAAGCGGAGCAGGGGGATCAATTGGATCTGAGCTTTGTCGGCAAGTATTGAAGTTTAATCCTAGCATATTGATTTGTTTGGACATTTCAGAGTTTTCTCTTTACCAGTTGGAGCAAGAGCTTAATGCATTAAAGATTACGACTAAGTTACATTTTATGACGGGTGACGTTAAAAATAAACAACGCGTTAAAAGTTTGCTTGAACAGTTTCAACCAGCAGTGGTGTTTCATGCAGCAGCCTATAAGCACGTACCAATGATGGAAAATGGTAATGTTTGGGAGGCACTTTCAAATAATGTGATTGGTACGCACACCATTGCCAATGCATGTAAAGAAGCTGGAGTTGAGAAGTTTGTCCTTATTTCTACGGATAAAGCGGTCAATCCTACCAACGTGATGGGGGCAAGTAAACGTCTTGCTGAAATGGTCTGCCAAGGTTTACAAGTCAAGCTTGCACGAGAAGAGATGGGTACACGTTTTGTCATCGTACGTTTTGGTAACGTGCTAGGTAGTAGTGGTAGCGTTATACCTAAGTTTAGAGAGCAAATTGCCAAAGGTGGCCCAGTCACGATTACTCACCCTGAAATTACTCGGTATTTCATGTCGATACCAGAAGCGGCGCAGTTAGTATTACAAGCTGGCTTAATGGGTAAAGGTGGAGAAATTATGGTGCTTGATATGGGTGAACCCGTTAAAATCGCAGCATTAGCCGCTGACATGATTCGCCTTTCTGGTCTTCAAGCCGATGAAATAAAAATCGAATATGTAGGGCTCCGACCAGGCGAGAAACTTTACGAAGAGCTACTTGCAGATGATGAGCATACTATGCCAACTCCACATGAGAAATTGCGTATAGCCCAAGCCCGTGAGGTTGATATTGCTTGGGTAAGTAAGCTCTTGAAGTGGATAGAGGGCACTGAAAATGTGAATGAAGCAATCATCAAAAATGAATTGAAGCTTTGGGTTGAAGAATATAGCCAGCAACATAAAGTGGGGTTAGAAAAGCATTTCATTTTAGATGTTGAGCAAGTTACTCTGCATTAACTTCTTAATTATTAAATTTTCAACTTCATTAATTTTTGTATAAGTAACTTCTTAACTAATTCGCAAATGGCCAAATTGAAAATACTAAACCCTCAAGATTTGCTCGATCAAGCGCAACTTATTCATACATCCGAGGCCGTTCAGCTTGCAATAAGCAGAATTGGCAAAGAAGTCACTTTACAACTTGAAGAAACTCGACCAATTGTGATTTGCGTGATGGGCGGTGGTATTGTTTTCGCTGGGCAATTACTCACACAACTGACATTTCCACTTGAACTAGACTACGTACATGCTAGCCGCTATCAAAACAACACGGTAGGCAATGCGCTTATCTGGCAATCTCTACCAAAGTTAGATCTAAGCAATCGAACTGTATTGTTGGTAGATGATATTTTGGACGAGGGAATTACTTTGCTGGCAATTAAAGAAAAATGCCTTGCACTAGGTGCAAAAGAGGTTTATTCCGCTGTATTGGTAGAAAAGAAATTATCACATCCAAAACCAATTAAAGCTGACTTTGTTGGTTTAGACGTACCTAATCTCTATGTGTTTGGCTGTGGTATGGATTCTTATGGCTGGTGGCGAAATTTGCCAGCTATATACGCATTATCTTAAACCCTGATTGTCCATTAGAAATAATTGAAATAATGTAAATCCAATGTAGGAGGGGCTTGCGGCACCTAATCGCGATGGCGATTCGAAGTGATATTTTGTTCGGGGCTACAAGCCCCTCCTACAGCCATCCGCAACAGTTTTGGTGGAAAATGCTAAAAAATAAATGTTCTAATGGATTATCTGGGTTAAATACGGGCTATTTTATCAATCTCGCACCATAATTTTACTTCTGTGCATAAGTTGACTCTCAATCTACTTAATCATTTGCTGCATATCTTAGAGTTTAACTTTCACGTCATCTGGCATAAAAATTTGCAAACTGTATACACATCTGTATACTTAAATTTTAAATGCTATTGATGAGTCCAAAGGAAGGTTGTATGCGCAGTCTTTTACAATGCAAGCAGTTGAGTAATGCTGGTTTATTTGGTTTATTTGGTTTAGTTTTGTTAAGTAGTGTCGCAATGCTTTCATGCAGTAGCTCTCCTACTAAGCAAATAAATGTTCAATCAAGTAGTACAGATAAAGAGTGGCCAAGTTTTGGCCGTGATTTTACAAATCAGCGGCTTTCTCCACTCACGCAAATTAATCCACAAAACGTTAAAAACTTAAAGCTGGCTTGGCAATTCAAAAGTGGCGTTGTTGCAAGTTTTCAGGCCACACCTATCGTCACTGGTGGCTTCATGTATGTAGCTTTACCTTTCAATCATGTCGTTGCATTAGATGCCAAAACGGGTAAAGAGCTTTGGCGCTATCAACATGAGCGTAGGGCGAATTGGAAAATGTGCTGTGGCCCTGCAAATAGAGGCGTGGCAGTAAGTGGTGGTAAAGTATTTATTGGTACGGTTGACGCGCGCTTGATTGCACTTGATGCTAAAAGTGGCGCAAAGATTTGGGATATTGATGTTGCCGATGACACGGCATTAACAGAAAAAACCAGCTCATTAAGTCAGGCAGACGCTAAAAGCCATAAAGAAGCCTATGGCGGTACGGGCGTCGGTATCGCGATGGCGCCAGTCGTTTATCATGGCAAGGTCATTGTTGGCATAACAGGAGTGGGTTATGGCCTGCACATTGACCAACCAACAGTCAATGCACCTCTAGGTGCTGTGGTTGGTGTTGATGGCCGTTATGGTCGCCCAGGCTTCTTGGCTGCTTATGATGTTGCTAGTGGCAAGCGTATTTGGACATTTGATACCATTCCAACGCAAGGTTGGGAGGGCGTATTTGCTGAAACAACTTCAGACGGTATCTCGCTCAATCGAGATATTGCTGCTGAAAAAGCTAATATGGTGAATAATAAAGACGCTTGGCGCTTTGGCGGAGGTTCTGCTTGGAGCACGCCTGCTATTGACACTAAAACCAATACGCTTTTTTTTGGTACGGGTAATCCTTCGCCGCAAATGAACGACATTTCTCGTCCTGGGGATAATCTGTATACAGTTTCTCTAATTGCTTTAGATACTGAAACAGGCAAGCTTAAATGGCACTATCAGCAGGTACCACACGATGTATGGGGTTATGATTTAGCGAGTCCGCCCGTGTTGTTTGATTATAAGAAGGACGGCAAGCCTATTGCTGCCGTAGGGCAGGCCAGTAAAACTGGTTGGTATTACGTTAACGACAGAGCAACTGGTAAGCTGCTGATGAAGTCTGATGCATTCGTACCACAAAAAAATCTTTTTGCTAAAGCAAGTAAAGAAGGCACTGTACTTTACCCTGGGATTTTAGGTGGATCAAACTGGAGCCCTAGTGCGCTAGATGAGCATAATCAAACCAGTTTTGTAGCTGGTATACATGCGCCCATTAAATATACCTTAGTGGAAGAGGATGCTCTGGATGGCAAGCCCTCTACTCGATATGCATCGTCTGAACCAACTAAAGACCCGCGTTGGGGCGTGATTTCAGCAATCAATCTTGCAACAGGAAAAATGCGATGGCAAGTTAAAACTGAGCAGCCTTTGATGGGCGGCTTGCTTGCGACTCAAAGCGGCTTGTTATTTATGGGTGAGGGCAGCGGCAACTTTAATGCATACAACAGCAATACAGGTGACTTATTGTGGCAAACTAAAGTCGATGCAGGTGTTAATGCGCCACCTATCAGCTATGAAATTGATGGTGTGCAGTATGTAGCAGTCGCTGCAGGGGGTAATTCTATATTTGGCTATACTGCTGGCGATAATATTGTGGTTTACGCACTTGGGAAGTAGTGCTAAAACGTGTTAGCGGTGCTTTAGTTTTAAAATAAGCACTGCGCACGCTAAAACTAAGGTGATGCCGTTGGCCAGAATTATGGGCCAACTCGTAATCATTAGGCCATACATGAACCAACCCAATACGCCCAAGCTAAACAAGCTATACATGGGTAGTGAAACACCTGATAAATCACGTGTTTTCCATGAGTGCAATGCTTGTGGCACGAAAGCAAATGTAGTTAAAAAGGCTGAGGAATAGCCAATCAAATCGGTAGGAGTCATGTGGGTGTTAAATTTTAATAGGCTAGAATACTTTTAGGTTTGAATTAAAACCATCAATTTTAAGATAAAAAAATAGCCCAATGAAGGGCTATTTTTTTTTGAATTCCATTAACTGGATTCTAGTTAACTAAGCTTTTTGGATGTTTGAAGCTTGTTTACCTTTTGGACCGTCTGTAACGTCAAAACTTACGCGATCATTTTCTTTTAAGCTTTTGTAGCCGCTATCTACGATAGCTGAGAAATGAGCGAATAAATCGTCGCCGCCTGCATCAGGAGTAATGAAACCAAAACCTTTTGAATCATTAAACCATTTAACTAAACCTGTAGCCATATCTTATTCCATACTTTTAAAAAAGGGAGGCACCCTAAATGATTGGGTTTTTAACAAATAATCAGTCTTGAGAACTTAACCACTTTAAACATCCAAACGCCGAAATTACTTTTTACTTGTAAACAATTGCCGTGTCAAGCAATATTTTCTATAAATCATGATTAGCAATGAAAAATATGTAAATTTATAAATTTGTTGGTATTTGGCACATAATTTAGAGGATTAATCAATTGATTAATCAGAACTCAAGCGTTATAATGCGCGCGAGCAGTATATGGATCAGTTGCAAGTAGTTTAAATGTGAGTAGTATTTTTTACTAGAACTTTCATTTTAAGCAACAAGCTCTATAGAGATTGTTGCTTATTGTAAATTGCTTCAAAATATTACTGGAGAACTAGATTTGGCTAAAGAAGAATTGATTGAAATGAATGGTGTGGTGATGGAAATATTACCAGACTCGCGCTATCGCGTAACGTTGGACAATGGGCACAAGTTAATTGCCTATACTGGCGGTAAAATGAAAAAAAATCACATTCGAATTCTAGCTGGCGACAAAGTAACTTTGGAACTTTCTCCATATGATATCAATAATGGCCGCATTACTTTCAGGCATATTGAATCTGGTGGTGCCACATTTACACCAAGAAAACGTACTTATTAATAGCTTGCGTTAGACTTTCCACAACAAGCTTAATTTATTCAAAAGCCTATTTGTCAAAGTAGCTAGAATAAACCTCTAAAATATATTCATCTTTCAATAAGAAAGTTTATAAGTATCGGTAAGGTTTAGTCAGATTCAAGCTTTAGAGTTTAAGTGCGCTCTAAAGCTGATTTCTTATCACGTGATAATTGCATATTACTGATTACTCATCTAAATATAGCTGTTGTAAGTTAAGGTGTTGTGTGAATTAGAAATAATTCATTGATTTAGAAAAATATCCGACCTAGTGACAATCACCAGCTTATTTAATTAATGTTAATCGTTTGATTGCCAACCACTACCGTTTGACCAGTGCGGATTTTAGCTGTTTTTCTAGTTTCAATTAAACCATCAACCTTCACTAACCCTTCCGCCACCATTGCTTTACCGCGACCGCCACTGTCAGCTAATCCTAATAATTTTAGTAGATTGCATAATTCTACGTATTCTGTAGTTAAATCAAATTGTGTAGTTTGTGACATAATGAGTCTCGTTGAATGGAGTAGAATAAGGTTTGATTTGGTGCCCAAAAGAGGCGTTGAGGATTCAAAGTAACCTCTGCAACCCGCATACAATCTAGTTCTTAGAGTGGTGTGTTTTTAAAAGTACCACAATAGTACCACAAGCTTTAATTCTAATTGCTCCAAATTCCCCAGTATTTTATCACCCTTAAGTTACTCTTGAATATGTCATTATTGATATTCAACAAGCAATAGTCAGCAGAGGTATATCTGCATGGTCTACCATTAAGACCACAGCGCAAGAACAGAGGCAACTTTGGAAGTCAGTCGGAGAAGCTCTGCTAGTTGGACGTAAGTTACATAAGGCAGACCAAAAGTTTTCTCAGTGGTGTGCTGAAGTTGGCTTTGGTGATTTAGCTAGAGCAGTACGAGCAGATGCTATGTGGTTCGCTACGGTGTCCACGCAGTAGACACTAGCTTAACTCATCCAACACATATCCGTTCTCAGTACAACGAGAACCTAGCGACTCTAGAGTTACCTTCAGACCTTCAAGACTTATCACCAGTTACTACAGTTACCTTAGACACTCGCGAAGCTGAGAAGGTAGCTAAGGTTATCAATAGGGTTAAGACTGGTGGTGAAGGCTCAGATATCGCTAAGAGACACTTAACTCCCGTAACACCAAATATACAAGGTTGATGCATAAATTCAATGGCTTACAGCCTGATGTACATACTTTAGGAAGACCAATTGTAAATATTCTAACTGTATAAGGAAATATGTACCCCATGGATGATAAGAAAATCTTTAGGAGCTTTGCGTTACCGCTCGTTACTTTTGAATACCTAAAGTTATTCCAAAGAAATTATTTAAGTAAATACGAAGTAAAAATTAACAACAATCAAGCTCTAGCGATTTTGCTTAAAGAGCATAAAAATCAAAAAGAAGGAAATGAAGAATAATGGCAACTAAAACTAATAAAGACCCAATGGCTTGGCTCAAGTTGAATGTAGGTTTGTTCTTACATGAAATTAATAACTTAAGTGATGCCCATGTAGCTGTTTATATCAAACTATTGGTAGCTTACTGGACTAATGGTAATAAGCTTCCTCCACTTGGTAGTGCCTTTAATAGAAGAATTGATATCAAAGATACAAGAGGTGAGGAAGTTCTCAAAGAAATACTAGAAGAATTCTTTAAGGTTGACTCGAATGGAATCTATTCTCATCAAGAGCTGGATAGGCAATTAAGTGAGATTAAAGCCTTTAGTCAAGCACAGTCTGTGAGAGCAAGTAAACCTCGATATCCTAACGATAAACCATCTAGTTCTAATGTTGATACGATTGATGACGAAGATAACTTTTAAAGAATAATATCCAAATTTAGCCACCGCTAACCACTGCTAACCTATAGAGAGATACATAGATATATATATAATAGACAGATATAAAAATATAGTACTGACTAACCTTACTTAGAGCCTGTAAAAAAATCTGTGTAAATGATATTTTACCAATGACCTTCAAAGGAA